>NZ_JAPVOJ010000001.1:1022500-2320757 GCF_027157905.1 Agrobacterium sp. LMR679
AATCTTCCACTTCTTTCGTCTGTTCCGCCACATGAATATGGATCGGCCCGCCTTTTGCCAGCGGCTCGATGGCTGCCAGCTCGTCGCCGGTCACCGCACGCAGGCTGTGCGGCGCTATGCCGAGGGTGGCGCCCGGCAGCCTGTCCACCACGGCCTGCGCCCCCTGCATCAGCTTTCCGTAGCTGTCGAGCGAATGGATGAAGCGCTTCTGCCCGTCGATTGGCACTTGGCCGCCGAAACCGGAATGGGCGTAAAAGACCGGCAGCAATGTGAGGCCGATGCCCGTCTGCGAGGCGGCCGCGCCGATACGTTCAGCCATTTCGGCGATATTGCCGTAATGCGAGCCATCCCTGTCATTATGCAGATAGTGAAATTCTCCAACCCGCCCGAAACCGGCCTCGAGCATTTCCATATAAAGCTGGGCGGCAACGGCCTCGACATGGTCAGGCGTCATGGAGAGCGCGAATTTATACATGACGGTGCGCCAGCTCCAGAAACTGTCATCGCCGGGACCACGGATTTCGGCAAGCCCCGCCATGGCGCGCTGAAAGGCGTGGCTGTGAAGATTGGGCATGGCCGGGACAATGACGGCATGTCGCTCATCCTGCGGCTGCGGGGAAACGCCGGTTTCCACGGATAAAATAGCGCCTTCATGGCAGACGATGCGAACATCCTTCGCCCATCCATCCGCCAGAAGCGCTGCGCCCGCGTGAATTGCCGTCATGCCACCCTCTCCTTTGGTTCTGTCCGGCAAGGCCATTTCAAACACGAAATTGCGGCTTGCCAAGCCGATTATTATGTATATACATTTAACTCACAAAGGAAAGGCGAAAAGCAAATGCCAGGGAACAAATCTGCAAACGGAACTGCGACGGGGAACGCCACGGCTTTGTGGCGCAACGCCCGGCTGGCAACCTTCGATCCCGCCATGGAAGGCATCGGCGCCGTCGAAAACGCCGTCATTGCCGTGCGTAACGGCCGCATCGCCTTTGCCGGCCCTGAAAGCGATCTGCCCACCGATCTGGCGACAGCCGACGAGACCAACGATTGCGGCGGCCGCTGGATCACCCCTGCCCTGATCGACTGCCACACCCATCTTGTCTTCGGCGGCAACCGCGCCATGGAATTCGAGATGCGGCTGAATGGGGCGACCTATGAAGAGATCGCCAAGGCGGGCGGCGGCATTGTTTCTTCGGTGCGCGACACGCGCGCGCTTTCGGAAGATGCTCTGGTGGCGCAGGCTTTGCCGCGCCTCGACACGCTTCTTTCCGAAGGCGTTTCCACGGTCGAAATCAAATCCGGTTACGGTCTCGACATTGAAACCGAGCTGAAAATGCTGCGCGTCGCCCGCAGGCTCGAGACGTTGCGGCCGGTGCGCATTGTCACCAGCTATCTCGCCGCACATGCCACACCTGCAGACTATAAGGGGCGCAACGCCGACTATATTGGCGATGTCGTTCTGCCGGGGCTGGAAAAAGCCCGTGCGGAAGGCCTGGCGGATGCGGTTGACGGTTTTTGCGAAGGCATCGCCTTTTCCGTCGAGGAGATCGACCGGGTTTTCAAGGCCGCGAAACAACGCGGCCTTCCGGTCAAACTGCATGCCGAGCAGCTTTCCAACCTTGGCGGTTCCGAGCTTGCGGCATCCTATAACGCGCTTTCGGCCGATCATCTGGAATATCTTGATGAGGCCGGTGCGAAGGCGCTGGCGAAAGCGGGAACCGTGGCCGTGCTTCTTCCCGGCGCTTTCTATGCGCTCAGGGAAAAACAATTGCCGCCGGTGCAGGCCCTGCGCGATGCCGGGGCCGACATTGCGCTGGCAACGGACTGCAACCCCGGCACTTCGCCGCTCACCTCCCTGCTGCTGACCATGAATATGGGCGCAACGCTTTTCCGCATGACCGTGGAAGAGTGCCTGACGGCGACGACACGCAACGCGGCAAAGGCGCTCGGCCTGCTTACGGAAACCGGCACGCTGGAGGCTGGAAAATCCGCTGATTTCGCCATCTGGGATATCGAGCGTCCGGCAGAACTCGTCTACCGCATCGGCTTCAATCCGCTCCACGCCCGCATTTTCAAGGGAGAGAAGGTTTGCCCATGACCATGAAGACCATCACGCTTCACCCCGGCGATGTGAGCTTAGCCGATCTCGCCGCGATATACTGGGAGAATGGCAGCGCCAAACTCGACCGCAGCTTCGATAAAGGCATTGAAAAGGCGGCGGCCCGCATTGCGGAGATCGCTGCCGGCAATGCGCCGGTCTATGGCATCAATACCGGTTTCGGCAAGCTCGCTTCCATCAAGATCGACGCGGCCGATGTGGCGACGCTGCAGCGCAATCTCATCCTGTCGCATTGCTGCGGGGTCGGCGCGCCGCTTCCTGAAAATGTCGTGCGGCTGATCATGGCGCTGAAGCTGGTTTCGCTCGGTCGCGGCGCATCCGGCGTGCGGCTGCAGCTTGTGCGGCTGATCGAAGCCATGCTGGAGAAGGGCGTCATCCCCGTCATTCCTGAAAAGGGTTCGGTTGGGGCTTCCGGCGATCTCGCGCCGCTTGCCCATATGGCGGCGGTGATGATGGGCGAAGGCGAAGCCTTTTATGCGGGCGCGCTTCTGCCAGCCGGCGAAGCGCTTGCGAAAGCCGGACTGACCCCGGTGGTGCTTGCCGCCAAGGAAGGGCTGGCGCTGATCAACGGCACACAGACCTCGACGGCGCTGGCGCTCGCCGGTCTTTTCCGCGCCCACCGCGCGGCGCAGGCGGCGCTGATTACCGGTGCGCTTTCCACCGATGCCGCCATGGGGTCTTCCGCACCTTTCCATCCCGATATTCACAGCCTGCGTGGTCATAAGGGCCAGATCGACGCTGGAGCCGCCCTTCGCCGGTTGCTGGAAGGTTCGGAAATCCGTGTCAGCCATATCGAGGGCGATGAGCGGGTGCAGGATCCCTATTGCATTCGCTGCCAGCCGCAGGTGGATGGCGCCTGCCTCGATCTTCTGCGGCAGGTGGCCCGCACGCTGGAAATCGAAGCCAATGCCGTGACTGATAATCCGCTGGTGCTTTCAGACAATTCCGTCGTCTCCGGCGGCAATTTCCACGCCGAACCGGTGGCCTTTGCCGCCGACCAGACGGCGCTTGCCATTTGCGAGATCGGCGCGATCGCCCAGCGCCGCGTCGCACTGCTGGTCGATCCCGCACTTTCTTATGGCCTTCCGGCCTTTCTTTCGAAGAAGCCGGGTCTGAATTCCGGTCTGATGATCGCCGAAGTCACCTCCGCCGCGCTGATGAGCGAGAACAAGCAGATGGCGCATCCGGCCTCGGTCGATTCGACGCCGACTTCCGCCAACCAGGAAGACCATGTGTCCATGGCCTGCCATGGCGCGCGCCGCCTGCTGCCGATGACGGACAATCTCTTCGCCATTCTCGGCATCGAGGCGCTTTCGGCCGTACAGGGCGTGGAACTGCGTGGGCCGCTGAAAACGAGCCCCGAACTGCAAAAGGTGATTGCGGCATTGCGGGCGGCGGTCCCTTCGCTGGAGGAAGACCGCTATATGGCGCCGGACCTGAAGGCTGCGGCGGAATTGATTGCCTCCGGCGCGCTGGTGGCGGTAATTTCGGACGGCATTCTGCCGAAGCTGGAGGTTTGAGATGATGAGTACTCTATCCTCCACTGCCTTGGGGTTACCCCCTCTGCCCTGCCGGGCATCTCCCCCTCAAGGGGGAGATCAGATGCCGCACCCGTTCGTTCCCAGATATTGTGGCGCAAGGTATTCGCCGCTTGCCGATCTCCCCCTTGAGGGGGAGATGCCCGGCAGGGCAGAGGGGGTAACCCCACGGCAGAAGAGGTCGATCGATGAACAGACCCTTCACGCTTCACCAGGGCGCCTCGCCCATCATCCTCGGACTACCTCACACCGGCACGGATGTGCCGGCGGATATCTGGCAACGCCTGAACGATAACGGCAAGATTCTCGCCGATACGGACTGGCATATCCATGAGCTCTATGCCGGCCTTCTCGAGAATGCGACAACCGTAAGGGCGAACTTCCATCGTTATGTGATCGATGCCAACCGCGACCCGGCCGGGGTAAGCCTTTATCCGGGCCAGAACACGACAGGGCTTGTTCCGGAGACCGATTTCGACGGTGAGCCGATCTGGAATGAAGGACAGGAACCCGCGGCGGACGATATCGCCTATCGTCTGGAAAACTTCCACGCGCCCTATCACGCGGCTCTTGCGGCGGAAATCGAGCGGGTCAAATCCATCCACGGCATCGCCATTCTCTATGATTGCCATTCGATCCGTTCGCATATTCCCTTCCTGTTCGAAGGCAAGCTGCCGGATTTCAACATCGGCACGGATATGGGCAAGACCTGCGATCCGGCCATCGAAAAAATCGCCGTCGAGGTGACCGCCGCAGCGGAGGGCTGCGACAGCATCCTGAACGGTCGTTTCAAGGGCGGCTGGACGACGCGCCATTACGGAAAACCGCAGAGCGGCGTGCACGCCATTCAGATGGAGCTGGCGCAATCCACCCATCTTCAAAGCGAGACGCCGCCTTTTGCCTATGACACGGGCAAGGCCGAACGGCTTCGCTCCCATCTCAAAACCATTCTCACGCGCATGGAAAAATTTGCGCTCGACACGAAACGATAAGGGGAAAACACATGAACAATCCACGCCACAATATTCGCGATGTCCGCTCGCCGCAGGGCACTGACCTCAATGCCAAAAGCTGGATGACGGAAGCGCCGCTGCGCATGCTGATGAACAATCTCGACCCTGATGTGGCCGAGCGCCCGCATGAGCTGGTGGTTTATGGCGGCATCGGCCGTGCCGCCCGCACCTGGGACGATTTCGACCGTATCGTCGCGACGCTGAAGGATCTGAACGAGGATGAAACCCTCGTCGTGCAGTCCGGCAAGCCGGTCGGCGTGTTCCGCACCCATAAGGATGCGCCGCGCGTACTGATCGCCAATTCCAACCTCGTGCCGCACTGGGCGAACTGGGATCATTTCAACGAGCTGGATAAGAAGGGCCTTGCCATGTACGGCCAGATGACGGCCGGTTCGTGGATCTATATCGGCACGCAGGGCATCGTGCAGGGCACCTATGAAACCTTTGTCGAGGCCGGCCGCCAGCATTATGACGGCAACCTGAAGGGCAAGTGGATTCTAACCGGCGGTCTCGGCGGCATGGGTGGCGCACAGCCGCTCGCCGCCGTCATGGCCGGCGCCTGCTGCCTTGCCGTCGAATGCGATGAAACCCGCGTCGATTTCCGCCTGCGCACCCGTTATGTCGACGCGAAGGCGCATACGCTCGATGAGGCGCTGGCGCTGATCGACCAATGGACCAAGGCGGGCGAGGCGAAATCCGTCGGCCTGATCGGCAATGCGGCGGAAATCTTCCCGGAACTCGTCCGTCGCGGCGTTCGTCCCGATATCGTTACCGACCAGACCTCGGCGCACGATCCCGTCCATGGTTACCTTCCGGCCGGATGGACCGTTGCCGAATGGCGCGCCAAGCAGGAAAGCGACCCGAAGGCCGTTGCGGCTGCCGCTCGCGCCTCGATGAAGGTGCATGTGCAGGCCATGGTCGATTTCTGGAACGCCGGCGTTCCGACGCTCGATTATGGCAACAATATCCGCCAGGTCGCCAAGGATGAGGGCCTGGAGAACGCCTTCGCCTTCCCGGGCTTCGTGCCGGCCTATATCCGCCCGCTGTTTTGCCGCGGCATCGGCCCGTTCCGCTGGGCAGCCCTTTCCGGCGATCCGGAAGACATCTACAAGACCGACGCCAAGGTGAAGGAACTGCTGCCAGACAACAAGCACCTGCACAACTGGCTGGACATGGCGCGCGAGCGCATCGCTTTTCAGGGCCTGCCCGCGCGCATTTGCTGGGTCGGACTTGGCGACCGTCACCGTCTCGGCCTCGCCTTCAACGAAATGGTCAGGAACGGTGAGCTGAAGGCGCCGATCGTCATCGGACGCGACCATCTGGATTCCGGCTCCGTCGCCTCGCCCAACCGCGAGACGGAGGCCATGAAGGACGGCTCGGACGCCGTTTCCGACTGGCCGCTTCTCAATGCGCTGCTCAACACCGCATCCGGCGCGACCTGGGTGTCGTTACACCACGGCGGCGGCGTCGGCATGGGCTTCTCGCAGCATTCCGGCATGGTCATCTGCGCCGATGGCACCGACGATGCCGCTCGCCGGCTGGAGCGCGTGCTGTGGAATGACCCGGCAACCGGCGTCATGCGCCATGCCGATGCCGGTTACGACATCGCCGTGGAATGCGCAAAGGAACAGGGCCTGCGCCTGCCTGGCATTCTCGGCAATTGATCCTCTTTCGGCCGGAAAGAGAAACACCTTTTTCCGGCCGATATTTCTCAAAAGTGGAAAACCATGACCCTGCTGCGCGCAAGCGACTACAAGCGAATGCCCTGGAAAAACGGCGGCGGCGAAACGGTGGAAATCGCCATCTTTCCGCCCGCGTCTTCCGTCGAGAATTTCGACTGGCGTATCAGCATGGCGACGGTGGCGAGCGACGGGCCGTTTTCGATCTTCCCCGGCATAGACCGCACCCTCTCCATTCTTGAGGGAAACGGCATGGCGCTGGCAATTGCGGCCGGCGATCCGCTGCCGCTGACAATGGAAAGCCCGCCCCTGCCCTTTCCGGCCGATGTTCCCGTGAATGCGACCCTATCCGATGGCGCGATCACCGATCTGAACGTCATGACCCGCCGCTCGCGCTTTCGTCATGTCGTTAAAAAGCATTCCGGCCGATTTTCGGGAAAAGCCGCCGGAAACACGACGCTTGTTCTGGCGCTCGACCCGCTGGCGGTTTTAGCCGGTGAAGGCAAGGACCGATTGGGGAGGCTGGATGGTCTGCTGATCGAGGGCGGTTTACCGTTCACCGTCGAAGGAGATCGAAGCGAAAGCGCGTTTTTCCTGATCACTCTCGAGCGTCTCTGAAGCCTTCCGGAAAAGGCTTCACAAATTTCGTCCAGATAATGCTCAAACCGCTGCCGCCTCAGTCCAGGCCCAGCGGATCGGCCACCCGTGGCCAAAGCTCAAGGCTCGCCTTGCGATAGGGCGTTTTTGCCGGATCGGTTGGATAGGATGTCGGGGCCGCGATATAAACGATCTCGGAGGCGACCGGCGCAAACCCCGCATGGAAATGGTTGGTGGACTTGACCAGCAGCACGTCTTTTTTCGCGAAATCGACTCCGAGATTGGAAAAGATATCCGGCTCATAAGTTTGCGTGCGGCTAGTGATGAGGATGATATCGATCTGCGTACCGAGCGGCCGGACGACGGCGGCACGACCTAGCGTGACGCGGCTGTTGCGAAAACTCTGCCAGCCGGCCTCGGCCGTGCGCATCACCTTTATGCGGAAATCGAGCGGCTCGCCGCCTTCCGGGCTGGATTTGCCGCCGATGCGCAGATCGATCTCCGCGCCCTCGCCCGCCGCGTGACAGAAGGAAACCGCAATCGGGTCCCAGATCGTCGCGACGGCGATGTTGTCCATGCCGCGCTCCACCATGCGCCGCAGAATATGGGTGGCGTCACCGGCGACACCGCCGCCCGGATTGTCCCAGATATCCGATACGACGACCGGCCTGTCCGGATTGTTGCGGCGAATGGCAAGAACCTGGTCGAGACCTGATTCCGTATCCAGCATCGGCATGGCGGTCAGTTTGCGCATGGCATAAAGCTCATGGCCGAGCTTTTCAGCCAGTGCATCGCCCTTTGCCCTGTCATTATCGGTCACGACAACGATGCGCGTTCCCATATCCGGCACGTCACCCGCCATGAAACCGTGAATAACGGAAATCGAAAGGATGCCATCCTTGCCTTCCATCGCCTTCAGCCGGTCGACATAGGAGCGCATCGGCTCACGGCTGGTGGGATAAATGGTGATCATGCGGCAATCGAAGGTGGAGATGACCGGCCTGATCTCCCCCCGAAGCGTGCGCAACGCCATCTCCACCACATGCTCGCCACGCTCTTCGAAATCCGTATGCGGAAATTCCAGAAACGTTGCCATGATGTCGAGATTTTTGACCCGAAGCGCCGTCAGATGGCTGTGCGGATCGAATTCCGCCGCGACCAGTACATCCGGTCCGACCAATGCGCGGACGCGTGACAGGAAATCCCCTTCCGGATCGTCATAACCCTGCGCCACCATGGCGCCGTGCAGACCGAGCACCACGGCATCGACCGGCAGGGCCGCACCGAGTTCGGCGAGAATCGTATCCCGCAGCGTTTCATAGGTCTGGCGCTGGATAAGGCCCGCCGGTTCCGCCCAGCAGGAAGTTCCCTCTATTACCGTGAACCCTTCCGCCTTACCACGACGGCGCAAGATCGGCACTGGCGACGAGCAGAGCGTCGGCGTTTCGGGATGCTCCCCCGGCCCGGCATAAAAAGCCGCACGAAAGGCGTCCATATCCGTCGGGACTGGTGAAAACGTGTTGGTTTCGGTGGCGAGTGACGCCGTGAAGATGCGCATGTCTCTAGATTCTCGTTACCGCAATCTGCCCTTCGGCAGCTTTATTTCAGAATTTAATTAGCCGGGTAATCTTACCAGACCGTGCCGCGCGCCGCCACCTGCTCAACCCTCGTTACAACGCCGTTTCGATGAAAAACCATCCTGTCGAAAAGATTGCTGACGACACAGGTGTGGTTCGGAACGACCTTGACCACGTCGCCGATTTCAGGCTGGCCCGAGGCGCAGCCGGATAGATCGACAACCGCATGTTCCTCCGAAAGCGAGATGATTTTCGCGCCTTCGTAGCCTTCGAGCAGCCCGTAATCGCTGAAACCCAGAAGATCCGAGGTCAGGGCCTTGGAACCGCAATCCAGCACGGCCCGATCGGCTGTCGGTCGCGATACGACGGTGGCAAGAACATGCATGGCGAGATCGCCCGCCGTGCAATGTCCGGCGCGCAGCATGGCGCGATCATTATAGACATAGGTGCCGGCCCGATGTTCGGTGGCGGAAGGAACGAGATGGGCGGCGTAAAAATCTGGAGAACCACCGCTGGACCGCACCGGGCAATCCATGCCCTTTGCAGCCAGCAACGCCATGGTCTCGCGAAGGAAGTTCTCCACCGTCGCGGCTCCGCCCGGTGCCGGATAGGTCAAAATACCCTTGAATGTGAGGCCCGGTGCCGCAGCGATCTTTTCCGCAAGCGCCAGTGCCGCTTCCGGCGTCTGCACACCGCAGCGCTTGCCGCCCGTGTCGCACTCGACCAGTACGGCAAGCGGCCTTGCCGCGTCGAATGTATCGGCAAGACCTGCAATCGTGACCGCACTATCGGCAACCACGCTCAGCCGGCCGATGCGCGCATTCAGCGCCTTCAGCCGCGACAGCTTTGCTGCACCGAGAATATTGTAGGTGATCACAATGTCATCGAAACCGGCATCCGCAAAAACCTCCGCCTCACTGACTTTCTGGCAATTAATGCCGATGGCGCCGGCCTGAAGCTGCTGTTTGGCGACGGCGGGTATCTTGTGCGTCTTGATATGCGGCCGAAAGGCCTTGCCGTGGTCATCCAGATAGGATTGCGCCCTGAGGATATTGGCAGCGAGCCTGTCCTCGTCGATGACAGGCATCGGCGTCGAAATCGCATTGAGGGGTGTGCCCGCATCAGGCCAGGGATAGGTCATCATCTACTCTCAAACATCGAAAACTTGGGCTTCAGGCCAGCGGCTTATAGGCGATAACGTCCATTTCCACCTTGGCATCGACCATCAGCGGCGATTGCACGGTGGAGCGTGCCGGCGGATGATCGATGAAATATTTCTGGAAGACGGCGTTGAAGCTCGAAAAATCCCGGGCATCGTCCAGCCAGACATTGACCTTGACCACATCCGCAAGCGTACAATCGGCAAGCGCCAGAACATCCTTGATATTGGCAACCACCTGCTCGGTCTGCGCCACGATCCCGCCGGTCACCACCTCACCATCGACGGTCGGCACCTGCCCGGAAACATACACGAAATCGCCGGCCCGGACGGCCTTGGCAAATGGTCGCCGCTGTCCACCAGCCTGATTGTCCGCTGCCTCGTATCGTATCAGTTTCGGCTTTTGCATAAATCCTCGCAAATTATTTTCATAATTTCAGAAATTTTCGCGATTTGTAGCCGATTTTATGACGCATTTCCATAAGCAATGTAAATTATTTAGCAATCGCGCACATTACGCGCGAAATCCGCTGCCGTGCTTGCCGCCCATGATTATTGCGAAATATATGGCTCAGGGTCGATATATGGTGTGATTCATGGGGAACTGCATGCCTATAATGCGGCTCCCGGTGGGCATTCGCGCTGCGTTACACTCGCCAAATTCGGCATCCATGGAGTTTCCAGCACATTATTCGGAGAACGAGTTTGCCGCGGCTAACCTCTTAGCAGAGGTACTGGACCCGTCTCGCTTCGGCCGGTCCTTCAACCAGCTCACCCCCGTGCGGAAAGCCGATCGTTCGCCATAACTCTATCCGTGATCTCCTGCGCGATCTTCTGCGCCTGCACACGAATATCCGGAACGGCGGTAATTTCCCAGAAGCGGCCCGCCGTCAGCGCACCGGCGGCGAAAAGACCGGGCCAGCTTCGTCCGTCCGTCCGCAACAAACGGGACTGGCCATCGACTTCCACCCCGAGCCCGAAGGGATCGAGCAAAATAACGCCATCGCCGCGCATCGTTTCAAGAAGCCGCGAATGGCCGATGCCGGCCCGCTCCATTCCCGTGCAATTGATGACCCAATCGACCTGCAGTTCCTTCAATATCTGGGTATGCCTGCGGCGGTAACGCACGGCGATCCCCTCCTCTCCTTCTTCTATGGAGCGAAGGTAACCCGCATGAATTTCAAGAACACCATCTGAAAGTAACGTCCCGAAAGCGCCAGACACTTCGGGTGCGATACGGTGCCGGTGGATGTTCCACCAGGGCAAGGCATGCCGAAGGAACCGGCTCCGCTGGGAAGGTGTAAGACGTTGCCAAAGCGATTGAGTTTGCGGCCGCAAGCCATCCATGACGGTGCGCCACGGCGCGCCATCGCGCACCTGCTTGCGCAGAGAGTGCAGCAACCAGCTGATCTCCGTCGAGCCTTCAGGTAGATTCGGCCCCACGGGCGGTGATGGCGGGCTGACATGCGGATGCGGCACCAGGCCACGACGGGACAGAACATGGATTGGCCCTTGATGTCCCTTTCCCCGCAGAGTCAAAACCTGATCGATCATCGTCAGGCCCGAACCCAGAATACAGATGCGATCCCCGGCTTTGATTTTGGACAACCATCCCGGCTGCCAGCAGTGGCCGATGATACGTTGCGGGCCCTCTTCTTCCTTTGCGAGAGTTTGCACCGGCAAACTCGCAGCGCCGACCCCCAGACACAGAACGACATTCTGCGCGCGCAGACGCTCACCATTTTCCAGCGTAAAAGAAAATTCGCCCGTGCCATCCGGTCGACAGGCCGAAGCCTTGGCCCGAACGAAGTCTACCCGGGCCCGTTGCTCCCTGCTTCTAAGCAGGCCAGCCAGTCTGTCGCGAAGATAAAGACCATAGTCACCGCGCGAGGCGAACAGCAGGGGATTGTCCGCGATCCCGTTTTCCGCCAACCAGTCGACAAAGTCATCCGGCTTGTCAGGGAAGACGCTCATTCGCCCGGCTGGCACATTCAGACGATGATAGGGGAGTTCCGTGCGATAGGCGGTGCCGCGCCCGAAATCCGACTCATCGCCGACGATAGCGATAGAGGCTCCCGCCGGCAAGGACGATAGAAGATGGGCGGCAGTACAGATGGCCGAAAAACCCGACCCGACGAGAGCGACATCATAGGACATTCATTCCTCCAACCTGCGACAGCTTGAACAGCCAGACGACGGGTGTCGAACCCAACGATACTCTAGTCAACGAGTAGAGATTAAACAGATGCGAATGTCTACCCTTCACTTTCTGGCGCCGGGATTATCTGAGGCGTAGAGGGTCAAACCCAAAAGTTAGCCGCGGCAAACTTCGGAACAGGGCAGATATTCCGCGCACCAAAAGACGCGACAACGCCCTTCAGGATGATCGACAACGAGAAGTTAGCCGCGGCTAACCGTCAAACTGTCACAAAAAGCAAATGTGATTCTTCCACAATGCTTTAGCGGCACTTTCCAACCTGAGAAAAAAGCCTATTGCGCCAAAAAGAGAATCGGCGCTTATATCTCAGTTGCGGAAAAAACCGCCTTTTTCGAAAAAAACCGCTACTGCAATTTCGAGCGAAAGAAGACCGATGACACAGAGTGCCGATTTAAGACGTGCCGCAGGAGCACCCGACCTGACGAGTCTTATACAACAGCATTCGGCTGCGTTGTCAGCCCAATTGCAGGCTCATAATGCAAATACATTTTCCCCGCACACCGAAAAGAGCATGCGCCATTTTTCACCGGCGGAAACCGCACGGTTGATCGGCATCGGCGAAGCCTATCTTCGCCAGATCGCCGCCGAGCGTCCGGAGCTCGATGCGGCGCAGGCTTCCGGTCGTCGTTCCTATTCCGTCGAGGATATGGACGAGATCAGAAAATTCCTCGATCAGGGCGCCCGTGGCGCACGCCGTTATCTGCCGCATCGCCGTGACGGCGAAGAGTTGCAGGTCATCGCGGTCATGAACTTCAAGGGCGGTTCAGGAAAAACCACGACATCGGCGCATCTGGCGCAATATCTGGCGCTGCGCGGGTACCGGGTGCTTGCCATCGATCTCGATCCGCAGGCCAGTCTGTCCGCTCTCTTCGGTCATCAGCCGGAGATCGATGTCGGTCCGAATGAAACGCTTTATGGCGCGATCCGTTACGACGACGAACGCCGGCCGATCGCCGAGATCGTTCGTGGCACCTATATCCCCAATCTCCATATCGTCCCGGGCAATCTGGAGCTTATGGAATTCGAACACGACACGCCCCGCGCGCTGATGCGTCGCGCGCCAGGCGATACGTTGTTTTTTGCCCGCATCGGCCAGGCGATAGCCCAGGCGCAGAACTTCTATGACGTTGTCGTCATCGATTGCCCGCCGCAGCTTGGTTACCTGACGCTTTCAGCGTTGACGGCTGCCACATCGGTTCTCGTCACCGTTCATCCGCAAATGCTTGATGTGATGTCGATGAACCAGTTCCTTGCCATGACCGGCGATCTTCTTGCCGAAATCGGCAGGGCGGGAGCGCGGTCCGACTATAACTGGATGCGTTACCTGATCACCCGCTTTGAACCGAGCGATGGGCCGCAGAACCAGATGGTCGCCTTCCTGCGCTCGATTTTCGGTGAAAACGTCCTCATCCACCCGATGCTGAAGAGCACGGCCGTATCGGATGCCGGACTGACCAACCAGACACTTTTCGAAGTGGAAAGAACCCAGTTCACCCGGTCCACCTATGACCGTGCGCTGGAAGCCATGAACAACGTAAACGCTGAAATCGAAGGACTGATTAAAAAAGCGTGGGGTAGGGCAGCATGAGCAGAAAACAGATCTTCGCCAATCTCGGCACGCCGGGCACCGACAGCAACGAGACTGCCACCGAGCGGTCGCGTCCGCGTATCCGGCCCATCCTCGGTTCTCCGGAACTCGTGACGGATGTTCTGAATTCCCCGGTCGGCATGATCGGCCAGTCGCTCAATGAAGTATCGGAACGCGCCAAGCGCGCAGAAGAGATCGAAAAGCAGCTCGCGGAAGGTCTTACGATCGTTTCGCTCAGCCCTGCCGATATCGACCCCTCTTTCATACCGGATCGCATGCCAGCCTCTGAAGAGGCGGATGCAGGTCTGGTAGAGGCCATTCGTGAACAGGGCCAGCAGGTTCCCATTCTGGTGCGCCCGCATCCCGAATTCCCCGGCCGTTATCAGGTCGCCTTCGGCCATCGTCGCCTGCGCGCCGTTTCCAGCCTCGGTATTCCGGTCAAGGCGGTCGTTCGTGATCTCAGCGACGAGCAGCTGGTGGTCGCCCAGGGACAGGAAAACAACGAGCGTCGCGACCTCACCTATATCGAAAAGGCGCGTTTTGCCCAGAAACTGCAGATGCGGTTTCCTCGGGATACGATCATGGCCGCCATGTCGCTGCACAAGGGCGATCTCTCCAACATGCTTTCGGTTGTCGGCCGCATTCCCGAGGATCTGGTCGATCTGATTGGCCCGGCCCCGACTGTCGGCCGTCGTAACTGGATGGATCTTGCCGATCAGCTTTCCTCCTCGCAGGTCAAGGAAGCAGCCCGTGCCTATGTCAAGGATGCATCGGTTGCCGCCTTGCCATCGGAAGAACGTTTCAAGTCGCTCCTGGATTTCCTGAAGCCCAAGGCGCAGGCGAAAAAAACCGGCGTCTGGTCATCGCAAACCGGCGGCCGGCTGGCGAAGGTGGTCGAGAGCGACCGCAAGCTGGATATCTCCATCGACAAGAACGAAGCCCCGGAATTTGCCGAGTTCGTTCTCGAACATCTTCAGACGCTGTTTGCCGAATATCGGTCCAAGCAGTGATTTTTAACTCGAACGACTAACAGGAGACGCATCACAAAAGAAAAAAGCCCCCGAACGTTGCCGCGCGGAAGCCTTTCTTTGATTTAAGCACCCGAAGAATCTCATTTCTGCGAATCATAGTCAAGAGTCTTGGCATCGAATTTTTCGGTGAGCGATTTTCTTTTGCCTTGTGAAAGGTGAAAGACATGGACAGCACATGTGTAACGACGCCCTTTGGGCGGCGAGCGATGTCGTTTGGCGTCCTCGCAACCCAGTTCGCCGCGCAGAAAAGCAAGAAAATCGAAGCGGTCGATAAATGGAAACTCTATCGTTCGGTCTGCGAAGCCAGGCCATTGCTCGGCGTGACTGATCGCTCGCTTGCGGTCCTGAACGCGCTTTTGAGTTTTTATCCGAAAAACGAGCTTTCCAGCGAAGCCGGATTGGTCGTCTTCCCGTCGAACACGCAATTGTCGCTCAGGGCCCATGGCATGGCCGAGCAGACATTGCGCCGGCACCTTTCGGCTCTTGTCGAGGCCGGTCTCATCATTCGCAAGGACAGCCCGAACGGAAAACGATACGCCCGCAAGCACAGGGGAGGGGAAATCAGCGAGGCTTATGGTTTTTCGCTGGCGCCGCTTCTCGCCCGCAAAGCGGAAATCGAGGAACTGGCCGAACGCATTGTCAGCGAACGGCTCGATCTTCAGCGGCTTCGTGAAAACATCAGCCTTTGCCGCCGCGATATTCAGAAACTCTGCGAGATGATTGCCGCGAGCGGTGAAGTCGAGACCTTCGAAGGGTTTCAGACCCGCTACAACGCCATTGCCGGCTCTCTCGGCCGCAATTCCAAGCCTGCGGAACTTCGGGAAATCGCCGGATTTTTGGCCTCTTTGCGCGCGGAAGTGACCAACTATCTGGAAAATATTGAAAAATCGGAAAAAACGGGCGGCAATGACTGCCAAAATGAGCGCCTCATAAAGAATTCAGAATCCGAATCCATATCTGAACGGCAAGATTTGCGCGAACCGGCAACCGTTGCACCTGCCAGCACGGCATGCACCCAGCCGGCATATGTGGCACCCGTCAGTGCAAAAGCTTCGCCGCAATTAGCAAAGCCTGTTCTTCATAAGCAATTTTTTGTTCCTGATATTGTTTTGGTTTTGAAGGCTTGCCCGGATATCTCGCTCTATGCCCCAGGCGGAGCGGTTACCGGATGGCGCGATCTCGAAGTGGCGACATCCGTCATCAAAACCATGTTCAACATCAGCCAGTCGGCGTATCAGGATGCGCTTGTCACATTCGGCCGACAGGGAACGGCAGCCATTCTCGCATGCCTTTTGCAGAAAGCAGACCAGATAAGCTCGCTCGGCGGATATCTGCGTAATCTGACCCGTAAGGCGCAGGAAGGCGGCTTCGATGTGCAGACAATGCTTCTGGCGCAGTTGCGAGGGCGTAAGGACGCCATGGAGGCGAACATGCTTTCGTGAGTTCACACGGGCCGTGGGAAATGGTCATCGCTTGCGGAAAAAGCAGACGGAAGTTACATTAACGCCGTTTCCGCAAGTAGAAAGAGATTCGCATGAGGCTGCTGCAGCAACAGTGCAGCCGGTGGATTTCTATGGTTAATGCAAGGTAATGAAAACTAAGTTCTGTTTAGCTTTCGTTTGCGTTTTTCCATGATTGGTTTCAATCGCTTGAGTCGAGGGTATTTTTCGTCGAAATTGCGACGAGAAGAGCGGAAATGCGTAATCTGTATGCGCGGAGCACCTGGCAAAACAGGCGTGCGATACTGAATAGAAGCGCATGCCCGGGTGCCGCAAAACCGGGATATGGCCCATCGGAAGTAAATGCACGGTCGACAGACAAAGCCTCGCGCCAAAACAGCGAGGTTGAACTTTCTGCAAGGTCCTGCGTTTGCGCTTGATTGCTTGAACGGATGGCTGAGCTGATGAATTTTCCGGATGACATGGAACTGGCCGTCGCCCTCTACATGGCGGACAACGCCCTGCCCCGGGAAAGGGCTATCGAAAAGCTCCTGAGAGCGGAGCTCGAAAACACGGGCCATCTGCCCGGTGGCGAAGGTCGGCCGCCGGAGATCGTCGATGGGCAACCGAGCGCGGACTATGTTCAATATAGCTCCTACCTCGATGCGGATAGCTGACGAGCGGCGGAACCAAAGCGGGCGAGGGCTGTTTATGGCGCAGATAATTGTGCCAGGATATGCGTCCCATGTTTCCCAGATCATTTTTTATCTCAGCCGCACTCGCCGCGATGACGAGCCTGCCGGCAATTGCCCAGCCTCTTGAGGTCAGCACGCTTGCGGTTTCCAGCGCCGGCGGCATTCCACATTCACCAGAGGCCGCGACCCCCAACTACATTACCGACGTGTCCGGGAAGAAAGTCCGTCTGGTTGGGCCGCGCTTTTATCCCGACAGTGCGCGGGCGCTGGAGTTTCCCGGCCGAAGGTCGAACCCGGTTGCATCGGGCAGCGAAGAGGCTTTGTCGCAACGGTGAGGGGGCGTGGTGAGAAGACCGGTCGAAATATTGCGGCGGAGGTAGAATGAGAACCGGGGGTGAGCTTCAAGGACGCAAAGCGGGTACGGAAAGCTGGATAAGGCAAGAGGGACAGGACGCCGGCAAGGCGAGTTTCCCCGAATTGTTCTTCGATCTGGTCTTTGTTTTCGCGCTGATCCAGCTCTCCCATGCACTGGCCAAGGATTTTGGGCCAACGGCGGCGCTTGAGGCCGGCATCCTGATATTGTCGCTCTGGTGGCTATGGATACACACCACCTGGATCACAAACCTGCTGAACACGGAAAAGGAGCCGGTCAGGATCCTGCTATTCGTGCTGATGTTCGGCGGTGTTCTGCTGGCCATCGCGCTGCCGGAGGCTTTTGCGGAACAGGGTCTTGTCTTCGCCCTGATCTACAGCGTGATGCAGGTCGGTCGAAGCCTGTTCGCCCTCTATGCGTTCAGGGGTGAAGACCGGCAGTCCTTTCTGGTCTTCGTGCGCGTGACGATCTGGCTTGCGATATCGAGCCTGTTCTGGCTTGCCGGTGGGTTCGTCGATCTGGCGGATCGCATTCTCCTGTGGGGCATCGCACTTGCAATTGAATATGCCGGCCCCGCCTGCCGTTATGTCGTGCCGGGTGTGGCCTCGAGCGACGAGGACAGGCTGCATCTTTCCGGCGAGCATCTGGCGGAGCGATGCGCGCTTTTCGTCATCATCTGCCTTGGCGAAACGATCCTGACCACGGGACGCACGGCCACCGAATATATGAATTCGGGCCTGACATTCATCGTCTTCTGCTCCGCTTTCGTCAGTACCGTGGCGATGTGGTGGATTTATTTCCATCACGGGCAGGAAGAGGCTTCGAGAAAGGCCGAGAATGCCGAAGAAAAGGCGAAGATCGCCCATAATCTTTTTAACTACGGGCATTTGCCCATCGTAGCCGGTATCATCCTTACGGCGGTGGGTGAGGATTTCAGCCTCTCCCATGCGCGGGATGGCGCAACGATGCGGGAGGCGCTCGCCATTCTCGGCGGTCCGGTCCTGTTTCTGGCCGGCAATATCGGCGTCAAGATCGCCGTCGCCTATCAGCGACCGGTGTCGCATTTTGCCGGCGTGGCGGCGCTCTGCCTGCTTTTGCCGGTGCCGGGTATTCCGCTTTTCGTGCTGCAACTGGCGAGCACGGCAATTCTTCTGCTTGTCGCCCTTTGGGAATATCTGGCGCTGAAAAGGGCGGTCGCCAATGCCTGATCGCTGATCAGGCGTTGACGAGATTTCGCGCCCTGTCGTTCCAGAGCCGAAGACTGCGGGCATAGGCTTCCTCGAAGGGCAGAGCCATATCGTTGACCAGCATCAGCGCGATGGCGGTCGTCGAGATGATAATGGTTTCTGCCCTTTCGTCCCTTGCTGCACCCGTCCAGACCGCTCGCCAATATTCGAAGGTTGTGAACATGGTCGGCATTTCGGCGGGCGGCGTTTCGCGTGCGGGAACGATGAATTCCACATCCCCGCCCTTCGAAAGACCGAAAATCCGGGTGCTGCGAAACGGCGTGAATTGCGCGAAATCCCGCGTATTGCCGAGAATGGCGAGGTTTTCCACCGAAAGCAGTCGTGCCGTGTCCCGATGAAGTTCCTGATAGGACGGGCGGGCGACGCCGATGATCGTGCTTCTGGCGCGAAGCGGATTGAGAAGATGCACGACCGTATTGAGCGGCAGGCGCATCTCCAGAATGCCGTACAGGCCGAGCAGGCTTTGAAACTGCAGGGACAGACCACCGATCGGCAGGTAGGCGATGCGTTCCGAGGCTGTGGCTTTCGCCGCCTGCGAAAGCGAGTGGCAAAGGGGAATGCCGCAGGCCTGTGCTGCAAGTTCAAGCTTGCCGCCGTTTTCTCCCTGCCCCACATGCCCGTGCAGCAGGACGCTGTATCCCGCCATGGCGACAAGACGCGCGGAATGGAGGAACCACGGCGCATCGCGATGTTTCGGCGACATATAAGCGGGCCAGTCGAGATCCACCGATGCAGGTCCTTGCTGGTCCCTCTCTATATGTCTCCACATGGCTTCGATGAAACCGGCAAGCTCCGCCGCGGTCACGCCGCGATAATGCATGGTGGCGAGCAAGGCCCCGATCTGTATCGGGTCGGCATCGCCATCGAGAATGATCGAGAGCGCATCCATCGCTTCCACCTGGCTGAGCGGGCGGCTGTTGCCGATGCCCATCGCCGAGGTTGCGATATATTTGGCAAGCCTCTGCTGCGGATCGGCATTGTGGCCGATACGCGCGAGACGGTCGGCGATGTTTTCCGGTGTCGGCTGACCTTCCAGAAGAACGCTGGGGCGAAGCGAAAGCGGCGGCGCCTTCATCAGCACCGGCCGCTCCCAGCCGCTTGCACTGGCGTTGGCAGGGACGAGGGGTTTTTCCTGCGAATAGTCGATCAGGTTCTCGGCCTCCGCCGCCAGCGAACGAATGCGCAGCCGCATGTTTTCGGCAAAGGGGGTGGGACGCAGGCCCTGACCGGTGCGCAGAAAAAGCTGGTCGCCGTATCTTTCGCGCAGCTGCTGCAATATCCGGCTCATGGAAGATGTCGGCAGTCCCATGCCCGCCGCCGCGCGGCTGACGCTGCCTTCCCGCAACAACGCATCGAAAGCGACAAGTAGTTTCAGCTGCCCAAGCCTGTCGGGTTTTGTCGTGGAGGCTGGTTCATCTTTTCTCTTGCCGGTTGTCATCTTGCGATTTTTTTACTCCGCCTCTTGTCCGGGGAGCCCTTTTTGCAATTTCTGGAATTTAGAACTGTTCGAAAACAAACGCGTTGCGCCCGCACTCCCTCCTAAATAAGTGGGGTTAAATTCTCAAGTTAAATGCGGGGGCATAACATGGAATTGAAGTACCGCGGCCGCGAAAAGTCCGCGACGATAATAAAGGCCGGTCTTGTGGCAGCAATGGCGGGAACGGCGCTTAGCATTGCTCTGCCCGTTTTTGCGCAGCAGGCGTCTGAGGGGAACACGGTTCTTCAGCAGATCGTCGTCACAGCATCCGGTTTCGAGCAGAATGTGAAGGACGCTCCGGCCAGCATCACGGTTGTGACGCGGGAAGATCTGGAAAAGGGATCCTATCGCGATCTGACCGATGCCCTGCGGGAAGTTCAGGGCGTATCCGTCACCGGCATTGCCAATGAAAAGGATATTTTCATTCGCGGTCTGCCCGGCGCTTACACGCTGGTTCTGGTTGACGGCAAGCGGCAGAGCACGCGTGATGCCCGCACCAACGGCAATTCCGGCTTCGAACAGAGTTTCGTGCCGCCGGTTTCGGCGATCGAGCGTATCGAAGTGGTGCGCGGGCCGATGTCCTCGCTTTATGGTTCGGATGCCATGGGCGGTGTCATCAACATCATCACCCGCAAGGTCGGCGATGTCTGGTCAGGTTCCGTCACCACCGAAGGCACGGTTCAGCAGCATTCCAAATTCGGCAATAGCGGCCAGGTCTCCTGGTACGCCAACGGACCGATCCTGAAGGACCAGCTCGGTCTGCAGCTCTGGGGCAGGGGTTTCACACGCGGCGAAGACCGTATTCTGAGCGGCACCACGGGCGCCAAGGAATATGATTTCAACGGTCGTCTGACGTTTACGCCGAACGAAGATCACGACATCTATCTCGAAGGCGGCAAGACGCGGCTGCGCCGCAGCGCCGAGCCCGGCGACACGCTGGCGGCGACCGACGCCAACGGCACCTACAATACCAATACGCGCGACCATTGGTCATTGTCGCATACCGGCCGCTGGGGGCCGACCACATCCGAATTTTCGTTCCAGCAGGAATGGGCGGAGCGCACCAACTTCACCAGAAATATCCGCACCGGCCGCGTGACAGAAAACCCGCGCTCGCCGGAAGTGCGCAACACCGTTCTCGATGGCAAGTTCACCACGCCGTTCGAATTGTTCGGCAACCACACGCTGGTCACGGGCGGACAATATTTCGAGGCGCGGCTGACCGACCAGAACCCGGGACGCCGCACCGGCCGCGACGAGACATTTTCGGCGACGCAATGGGCGCTCTTCCTTGAGGATGAATGGCGCATTGTCGATAATTTCGCGCTGACGGGCGGCCTTCGTCTCGATAATCACGAGAAATACGGCAATCATTTCAGCCCGCGCCTTTACGGCGTCTGGAGCGCGACCGAGGAACTGACGATCAAGGGCGGTATCTCTACCGGTTTCCGCGCCCCGGAAATCCGCCAGATCGCACCGGGTTATGCCTATACGACGGGCGGCGGCGGTTGCACCTATGGCCCGAGCGGCACCTGCGGCGTGATTATCGGCGATCCCAATCTCGAAGCGGAAAAGAGCACGAGCTATGAAGTGGCCGCGCTTTGGGACAATGGCGACGTCGCTCTCGGCGCCACCTATTTCTACACCGATTTCAAGGACAAGATTTCCAACGCGCTGGTGCTCAATCCGGATGGAACGCCGGCCCGCTGGAGCGAAGACCGCAACTATCGTCTCTGGTACAATTACAACATCGACGATGCGGTCATTCAGGGTGTGGAACTGACGGCGACATGGTATGCGACGCCGGACCTGACGCTGCGCGGCAACTATACCTATACGCATTCCGAACAGAAAACCGGCGACTATGAAGGCTTCCCGCTGGCGCGTACACCGGAGCATATGGCCAATCTGCGCGGCGACTGGGTAACCCCAATCGACGGTCTGGAGGCCTGGGCCTCGCTGAATTACCACGGATCGGAAATCAACGCCGGCCCGCGCATCGGTACCAACGGCACGCCTGTGACGATCAACGGCAAGGCGGGGCGTAAATATGACGCCTACACCACGCTGGATATCGGGGCGAAATATGCGGTTGCCGAAAATGTCGATCTGAATGCCGCC
Organism: Agrobacterium sp. LMR679; assembly: GCF_027157905.1. Classification (NCBI taxonomy): domain Bacteria; kingdom Pseudomonadati; phylum Pseudomonadota; class Alphaproteobacteria; order Hyphomicrobiales; family Rhizobiaceae; genus Agrobacterium; species Agrobacterium sp. LMR679. Next base: position 1,044,372 of record NZ_JAPVOJ010000001.1, read on the forward strand.
ATTTACAATGTCTTCGACAAGGATGTCGGCACCGACGATTTCAACACCGTCATGGAAGGCCGCCGTTTCTGGATCAGCATGACAGCGAAATTCTGATCCGTGGCCACATTCACGAAATTTGGAGGCGCCTTTGGGCGCCTCTTTTTTTGGGCCATTGCCTATTGACCTCAACTATGGTTGAGGAATTATACCGGCTGCTCTTCACTATGTTTCCGCGTTTTCCGAGCGGAAATCGTTACGGAAGCAGGAGCCAGAATGGAAAATACCGTATTCAAGCACAGCCTGACGGTTGGGGAGGTTGCCCGCCGCAGCGGCATCGCCGTGTCCACCATCCATTTTTACGAGGCGAAGGGGCTGATTGAAGGTTGGCGAACCGCCGGTAACCAGCGTCGTTATCATCGCGCCGTTCTGCGGCGTATCGCCATCATCCGCATCGCGCAGCGAGCGGGTATACAGCTCAGCATCATCAGGGATGCGATGGCCGACCTGCCGCAGGATCGGGTGGCGACGACGGCCGATTGGCGCAGGTTTTCCCAATCCTGGCGGGAAATGCTGCAGCTTCGCATCAATAGCCTGATCATGCTGCGCGATCAGCTTACAGGCTGTATCGGTTGCGGGTGTCTTTCGCTGGATGATTGTCCGTTGCGCAATCCGAACGATGTTCTGGCCGATGACGGCGCAGGTCCGCGCCGCCTCGTTTCTGCGGAATGAACGGGATTTCCGAACCGGAACGGTTGTTCCTCACTCGGAATCGGCTGCAACCCAGACGCTGACGCTGCCGCCATTGGTGGGAAAGACGCCCTTGCCGCTCTCATCGAGGGTAATCCGTTCTTCACGGTGCCCGAGAAAGTCGCGCCAGACCGCCCCGGCGTGATCGGGACCGAGATCGATCTGCTTTTCCGCCGGCTCGCCATTCGACATCACCACCACGCAGCCCGGCGCATCGGCGGTGCCGTGGCGAATAAAGGCGATGCAGCTTGCATCGTCGAGAATATCCGTCTGGGCTCCGTTGGCGAAACGGCTGCGGGCTTCGATGAGCTTCGGCAGGCATTCAATGGCGGGCATATCGATTTTATATTCGTTGCCGTCATTGCCGGTGTCGGTATAGCTCGTGCCGAACAGATCGGGATAAAAGATGCAGGGCACACCCTCTTCGCGCAGCAGGATGATCGCATAGGCAAGAGGTTTGAACCATGGTTCCACCGGCGCTTCCAGCGATTGCAGCGGCTGCGTGTCGTGATTGTCGACCAGCGTGACGGCATGGTCTGGAACGGCGGAGACAAGCGAACCATCGAAGATGCTGCGCATATCGAACTCGCCGCCCTGTTTCGAGGCGTCATGGAAGCTGTGGTGAAGGGCGACATCGAAGAGCATCAGCTGCTTGTCGACGAGTTCTAGATAGCTTTTCAGCGCCTCGAGATCGGGGTGCCAATATTCCGCCACGACGAAGAGATCGGGATCGACCTTTTCGCGCATATGGCCGACCCAGTCGCGGAAGAACCAGGCCGGAATATGTTTGGCGGCATCGAGACGGAAGCCATCGACCTGCACCTGCTCGGAGAGCCAGCGGCCCCAATATTTGAGTTCCTCATAAACCGCCCGGTTCCTGAATTCGACATCGGCACCCATCAGATAATCGAAGTTGCCGTTTTCCTGATCGACTTCCTCATTCCATTCCCCATCGCCATACTCATTGACGAGGCGGAAAATGCCGTCTTCGGTCGGCTCTTCGATGTGGTCGACACCGCTGAAGCACTTCAGATCCCAGATGAATTTGGAGTGTTTTCCGTTGCGGCCGGGAAAGGTGAAGCGGGTAAAGGCCAGCGCCTGAAAGTCTTCATCGTCGATCTCGGTGCGGTCTTCGGGATTGACACGGCGAGCCCGCACCTTCTCCTTTTCATCCGCACCCATCTTGTGGTTGAGAACCACGTCATGAATGACGCGGATACCGTTTTCCTTCAGCGTTCTTCCGGCATGTTCGAGGGCGGCGCGATCGCCATATTTGGTGGCGACGGTGCCCTTCTGGTCGAATTCACCGAGGTCGAAGAGATCGTAGGTATCGTAACCGACCGAATAGCCGCCGGCAGCACCCTTATAGGCCGGTGGCAGCCAGACGTCGGTGATGCCCATTTTGGCAAGGCTTGTCGCCTTTTCGGCCACCTCGCTCCATAATTTCCCTCCGTCCGGATAATACCAATGGAAGAATTGAAGCAAGGTGCGTCCGGCCATATTTCCCTCACGGTCGTTAACAGGTCGCGCCATAAACGGCCCGGCGGCGAAAGGGTTCCGCCGCCGGCCATACGCGATCTGCAATTGTGAGGCCGGCTGGCCGTTCGTATATTAGCCGGCTATGTCGAGGAGGGCAGCGCCCGCCTGCAGATAGTCGCCTTCCTTGACGATCAGGCGAACTTTGCCGGCCTTGGTGGCGACAATTTGCGTCTCCATCTTCATGGCCTCCATAACGGCCAGAAGATCGCCTTGCGAAACCGTGTCCCCGTCTTTCACCTTGAAGGATTGAAGCGTGCCGGAAACCGGGGCGGTGATTTCGCCTTCCTTTTCCTTGGGCGTGGCGGCGCCGGGAACCGCCGCGCTGCTGCCGCTAACCGCACCGAGGCTGGAGAGCAGCAGGCTGGGCAGACCGACCGATACACGCTTGCCGTCGATTTCCAGGAAAGTGCGGGTGACGGAAGGGTCTTCGGCCGGTGTCGGGCGCTCCATCGCATCCGGCATGGCGGCGAAATCGGTCTCGATCCAGCGGGTGTGAACCTTGAAACCGTCCGTACCGATGAAGTCTTCGGTTTCAATCGCCGCCCTATGGAAGGGCAGCACCGTGGCGATGCCTTCGATGCGGAATTCCTTCAGCGCGCGGCGGGCGCGGCGCAGGACCTGATCGCGGTCGGCACCCGTGACGATGAGCTTCGCCATCAGCGAGTCGAATACGCCCGGCACGCTGGAGCCGCTGACGACGCCGCTGTCCACGCGAATGCCGGGACCGGAGGGTGCGTCGAAAAGCGAGATCGAGCCGGGGGTCGGCAGGAAGCCTCGACCGGGATCTTCGGCATTGATGCGGAATTCCATCGAATGGCCACGCGGTTCCGGCGTTTCGAGGACCCGCAGCTTATGGCCTTCGGCGATGCGGAACTGTTCGATAACGAGATCGATACCGGTGGTTTCTTCGGTAACGGGATGTTCCACCTGCAGGCGCGTATTGACCTCAAGGAAGGAAATCGTGCCATCGACGCCGAGCAGGAATTCCACGGTGCCGGCGCCGGAATAACCGGCAGCGGCGCAGATAGCCTTGGCAGCCGCATGGATTTTCTGCCGCTGTTCGTCGGAGAGGAACGGAGCAGGAGCCTCCTCGATCAGCTTCTGGTTCCGGCGCTGCAGCGAGCAGTCGCGGGTGCCGAGGACGAGCACATTGCCATGCTTGTCGGCCAGAACCTGCGCCTCGATATGGCGTGGCCGGTCGAGGAAACGCTCAAGGAAACATTCGCCACGGCCGAAGGCGGCCGTTGCCTCGCGCACGGCGGATTCGTAGAGATCGGCGATCTCTTCCATCTTCCACGCAACCTTCAGGCCACGACCACCGCCGCCATGGGCCGCCTTGATGGCGACGGGCAGGCCGTGTTGTTCCGCAAAGGCGGTGACTTCGGCGGCGGAAGCGACGGGGCCGTCACTGCCGGCGACCAGCGGTGCGCCGACGCCGGTGGCAATGCGCCGCGCCTCTACCTTGTCGCCCAGTGCCTCGATGACATGCGGATCGGGGCCGATCCAGATGAGACCGGCATCGAGAACGGCACGCGCAAATTCGGCGCGCTCGGACAGGAAACCGTAACCGGGATGCACGGCATCCGCACCGGCGCGTTTGGCAATCGCAATCAGCTTGGCGATATCGAGATAGGTCTCGGCGGGACGCACGCCCTCCAGCGCATAGGCCTCATCCGCCAACCGGACGAAAAGCGCATCCTGATCGGGATCGGCATAAACGGCGACCGATTGCAGGCCGTAATCGCGACATGCGCGGATGATGCGCACCGCGATCTCGCCGCGATTGGCAATCAGCACTTTTTTCATCGCTCTTCTCCTCCGAATTCTGTGTTCTTGGCCGCGATTTCGGCGAAGGGGCCGATCGGGCGGAATTTGATTTTGGCGTTGACGGGGATTTGTCCCGCAAGATCGAGATGATATTCGGCGACTGCGCCGATGACGGGATAACCGCCGGTCAGCGGGTGATCGGCAAGGAAGAGAACCGGCTGGCCGCTATGGGGAATCTGGATCGCACCGGTCGCCGTGCCTTCGCTCGGCAATTCGGCGCTATCCTTGCGTTCCACCGGCACCTCGCCCGCAAGGCGGATGCCGACACGGTTCGATTGCGGGGTGACCTGCCAGAGCTGGCCGGTCAGGGTCTCGATGCCCTTCGGCGTGAACCAGTCGGTACGCGGGCCGAGCACGACGTCGAGTGTCACGACCTCGCCAGTCGCCGGCGGCTCGAAGGCTGGAACCTCCTCGATCGACACGCTGGAAAGACCGTTCTTCTTACCCTTGAGCGAAAGGATCGTGCCTGCGCCAACCGGCTCGGGACCGACGACCGCCAGCGTATCCGTTGCAAAACTCCCCAGCACCGGCTCGACATCGAAACCGCCGCGCACCGCAAGATAACATCGCATACCCTTCCGCGGCTGGCCGAAGGTCACCACATCACCGGGTTCGAGCGACACCGGGCCATGGGTCTTGGCCACGAAACTGCGATCTGCCGTGGTGATCGTGACAGGGCAGGGGGCGCCTGCAATGCCAATGACGGCGCGGCTCGTGCTTTTAAAGGAAAATCCGCCGAGCGTCAGTTCGAGACAAGGCGTGTTGACGGGGTTGCCGACGATGCGGTTTGCGGCATTGAACGCACCGCGATCCAGCGCGCCGGAGGCCGAAACGCCCTGTCCGGTCTGGCCGAAGCGACCGAGATCCTGGAAGATGGCGGGCATGGGGGCGGCGAGCACCTCGAAATGCGGGCCTTCTTTTCTCGTCTCAGGCTGGGAGGCGCGCGGTACGGAGAGGGGTATATCGACCGTTCTGTCGGCCTTGTCCATGTCGAAGAAACGCACCCGGTAACCCGGCTGGAAAAGCGCGCCGGGATCGCGGTCTATATCCCACATCTTGACCGGCGTGGTGCCGATGATCTGCCAGCCGCCGGGGCTGTTTTGCGGATAGACGCCGCTGAAGGCGCCGGCCAGCGCCACTGAACCAGCCGGAATGCGGGTGCGCGGGCTTTGCCGGCGCGGCACATGCAGCGCCGGATCGCCGCCGACCAGATACCCGAAGCCGGGAGCGAAGCCGCAAAAGGCCACGGTGAATTCGCTTTCGGTGTGGCGGCGTATCACTTCTTCGATGCTTATGCTGGTCAATTCGGCAACATCGGCAAGATCCTCACCATTATAGTGGACGGGGATTTCAACGAGATTGTCCGAAGGCGCGATTTTTGCCGAGAGATCGCGGCTTGCCAGCCGCGCGGCCAGCGCTTCGGCACCGATCTTTTCAGGACGAAAGCGGATCATCAGGGTGCGGGCAGCCGGCACCGTCTCTTCGATGCCCTCGACCGGATCGTTCTGAAGCGAGGCGAAAAGCGCCAGCGTTTCATCGAGATCGGCCAGTTCGACAAGAATGGTTGTGAGGCTGACGGGGAGAAAACGCATCATATCCTCACGCGTGATAGGCGGAATCGGGAATATCGGTGATGAACATGTGCCCCGGCGCATGGGTGATCGCAAAGGGTACGCCCGACGCCATCACGGCCGCCTGCGGGGTCACGCCGCAGGCCCAGAACACCGGGATTTCACCCGGCTCTATCCGCACCGCATCGCCGAAATCAGGCTTTGCAAGATCGGTAATGCCGATCTCTTCCGGTGCGCCGACATGCACGGGTGACCCGTGCACGGCCGGAAAACGTCCTGAAATGGTCGCAGCATCGGCGACGCGTGAGGCCGGGATCGGCCGCATGGAAACGACCATATTGCCCTTCAGCCGACCGGCCGGGCGGCAGGGCCGGTTGGTGAGATACATCGGCACATTGCTCTTGTCGGTCATGTGGCGGATTTCGATGCCCGCTTCCACCATCGGCGTTTCGAAGGTGAAGCTGCAGCCGATCAGGAAGGCGACGAGATCGTCGCGCTCCGCCCAGGCGGCGGTGGCGTCAGCCGTTTCCTCGACGAGCTTGCCGTCCCGCCAGATGCGGTAGAGTGGCAGGTCGGTTCTCAGATCGGCACCGGGCGCCAGAAGCGTGGTGGGCGAACCGGGATCGGAAACATCCAGCACCGGGCAGGGTTTCGGATTGCGCTGTGCATAAAGCAGGAAATCGAAGGCCCAGTCGCGCGGCAGCACGATCATGTTCGCCTGCGTGAAGCCGGGTGCAATGCCGGAGGTCGGGGCGACGAGGCCACCGCGATAGGTCGCGCGGGCCTTTCGTGCGGCGTCGGCGTCCGTGTGATTGAGATAGGATGTCGGTATCGTCATCGGCTATCCTTTCAGCGATTGGATGCGAAGGAGCGGATGTCGATGCCATCAGCCTCGAAACGGCGGCGGATTTCCTGGGCAATGGCGACGGCACCGGGGCTGTCGCCGTGCACGCAGATGGATTGCGCCTCGATCTTTATGATGCTGCCATCGATCGCCTCCAGCGTGCCTTCGCGGGCAAGCTGTACCATGCGGTCGGCGATTTTCGCCGCGTCATGCAGCACGGCACCGGCCTCGCGGCGGGAGACGAGCTGGCCCTGAGGCGTATAGGCGCGATCCGCGAAAGCTTCGGCGACAACGGCAAGACCTGCCTTGCGGGCAAGATCGAGGATAGGTGCATTCGCGAGACCCATCAGCACCAGCGAAGGATCGATGGCTCTGATGCCGTCGATCACGGCCTGCCCTTGTTTCGCGTCGTTGGCGATGCGGTTGTAAAGCGCGCCATGCGGCTTGACGTAACGCACCGTGGTACCGGCAGCGGCGGCAACGCCTTTCAGCGCGCCGATCTGGTAGATGACGTCGGCAATCAGTTCTTCCGAGGTCGCGTCCAGATCGCGGCGGCCGAAGCCGACGCGGTCCGGATAGGAAACATGGGCGCCGACGACCACGCCCTTTTCGGCGGCGGCCTTGACGGTGCGGTAGATACCGGCCGGATCGCCGGCATGAAATCCGCAGGCGATGTTGGCGCTGGAAACGATGGCGAGCATCGCCTCATCGTCTCCCATGCGCCATGCGCCGTAACTTTCGCCAAGATCGCTGTTGAGATCGATAGCGGCCATGTTTGCCTCCCTCTAATTCTATCAGTAGCCGAGCAGTGCAAAGATCGCGCCCGCCGACTTGTAGGCCATATACCAGGTGAGTGCGCAGGTCAGCACGCCAAGCACCAGCAGCCAGCGCGGATAATGATATCCATGCATCAGATCCGCGCGTTTCCACGCGGCATACATGAAGATCGAAAGGCCGATCGGTAGAACGAGACCGTTGAGGCCGCCGACGAAGACGAGCATGGCTGCAGGCGGTGTGGTGATGATGATATAGGCGATCAGCGAGATGGCAATGAAGCCAACCGTTGCCAGATTACGCTGGCGCTCCGTTATGTCAGGCTTGAAAGCGGTCAGGAACGACACGGAGGTATAGGCCGCACCGATGATGCTGGTCATGGCTGAGGCGAGGAAAACCGCGCCGAAGAGGCGGAAGCCGATATCGCCCGGCAGCGGCATGGAAGGCCTGGCCTGCAGGGTTTGCCGCCTTGCCGGACAGATCGATGACCACGCCGCTGGCGACCACACCGAGGATGGCAAGGAACAGGATATAGCGCAATACGCCGGTGATGGCGATGCCGCTCAACGCCGCGCGATTGACCGCGCTGATATTTTCAACGCCCACCATTCCCTTGTCCAGCAGGCGATGCGCGCCGGCATAAGTGATATAGCCGCCGACCGTGCCGCCGACGATGGTGGTGATGGTAACGAAATCGATCGTGTCGGGCAGGAAGGTCTGGCGAAAGGCTTCCGCTACCGGCGGTCCGGAGACATATGCCGCATAAAGGATCAGCGCCAGTTTGACGAAGGCCGCGACGAAAACCACGCGGTCCATCGCGATGCCTGCGCGACGGGACAGGAAGATGCCGATGGCTGCCAGTGCGCCGATCGCGCCGCCGATCTTCGGATCGAGATCGATCATGGCGTTGAAGCCCAGACCGGCGCCGCCGATATTGCCGATGTTGAAGAACAGGCCGCCGATGATGACAAGAATGGCGAGTAGATAACCCGAGCCCGGAATGGCGGCATTGGCAATCGCCGGTGCCCGCATGCGGGTGATGGTAACGATGCGCCAGATATTGGCCTGTACGACGAAGTCGATCAGGATGGAAATAATGATGGCGAATGCGAAGGCGGCGCCCAGTTTCACCGTGAAATTCGCAGTCTGCGTGATGAAGCCCGGCCCGACGGCCGACATCGACATCAGGAACATTGCCGAAAGCAAGGCATAACGTTGATTTTTCGCCTTGCGCGCAACCTCATTCGGGTCGGCGGGCGAGAGCTTGTTCTGCTCCATGGATTTTCTCCGCTCCTGTCGCAATCCGCCCCTCGCGGATGCTTTATGCGGACGATCTTGTCCTGTTCCGTGAAATTGTCAATATTGTTCAACAATAAATAATAATCGTTCTCTTATTCTGTCTATTTGTTGGACGTTATGCGCGGGAATTCATCACGTTTTTTTCGTGCTTTGCTAATGCTTTGTGCTAAAGCATGTCGCGCAAAGTGTGCAGCGGTTTGCGATAACGACATGCGCCAACAATGGCTTAAAGCGTAAGGAGCTGGTCTGAAAGCTCCGCGACACGCTTTAAGGGCAATCATGCCGTGTCCGAACATGCCTGTCACGGAATTCCCGATGCTGCATTGCTCTTAAGGAAAGGAGCGCCATGACCGAAACGATAGAGGGTCTGCCGCTTGCGGATCGATTGGCCAAGGGCATTCGCACCCTGCTGATCTCCGGCGAGTTGATGCCGGGACAGCGCCTTTCAGAGGCAGCCTTCAGTGAACGTTTCGACGTCTCGCGCAATTCGCTGCGCGAAGCCTTTCGGCTGCTGACCAAGGACGGGCTTCTGCGCCATGAGGCAAATCGCGGCGTGTTCGTCGCCGTTCCCACCATGTCCTCGGTCATCGATATTTATCGGGTGCGGCGCATGGTGGAATGCGGCGCGCTTCGCCAGGCCTGGCACAAGCATACCGCAATCAAGACGATGCGGGCAGCGGTAGAGGATGCCAAGGTCAAGCGCGAAGATGCCGACTGGCTGGGTGTGGGCAGCGCCAACATGAAGTTTCACGCCGCCGTCGTCGATCTTCTCGACAGCGCCCGCCTCAGCGATTTTTACGAGCGTATCGCCGCTGAACTCAGGCTTTGTTTCGGCTTGCTGAAAGATCCCGAACAGCTTCATTCCCCCTTCGTGGACATGAACAGCAAGATTCTGTCGCTGATGGAAGAAGGCAAGGCGCAAGAGGCCGGCGACGAGATGGAAATCTATCTCAATCTGTCCGAGCGGACGGTTCTGAAGGCGCTTGAACGCGCCGTCGAACACGCTTCCTGACATGATGCGCGGCAGGGGAGGAAACGACCCTTGCCGCTCCCGCCATTTTTTGCATCCGCAGGCGATTGCCAAGTTTGCTGCGCTGCGTCATCAATGCTGACATGACGCTTCGCGACCTGACCATTCTCGTTATCGACGAAAACGCGATCCGCGCCTCCATCATCGAGGAGGGGCTGCGCGAGGCCGGCTATCATCGCGTCACGGTCATCCACGAAGTGAACGGGGTGGCGCGCACCATCGAGACGCTGCAGCCCGATGTCATCTTCATCGATCTTGAAAATCCCAATCGTGACATGATGGAGCATCTATTCCAGCTCACCCGAACGGTCGGCCGGCCGATCGCCATGTTTGTCGATCGTTCCGACACGGCGTCCATCGAGGCGGCCGTCGAGGCGGGCGTTTCCGCCTATGTGGTGGACGGGCTGAAGAAGGAGCGGGTCAAACCCATTCTCGATATGGCGGTCAGCCGTTTCAATGCCTTCAGCCGTCTGCAGCGGGAACTTGCCGAAGCGAAATCGGCGCTTGAGGAACGCAAGGTCATCGAGCGCGCCAAGGGCATTTTGATGAAGATGCGCGGCCTTTCCGAAGAGGAGGCCTTTGCGCTTTTGCGGCAAACCGCGATGAATGAGAAGAAGAAGATTTCCGAGATCGCGCAAAGCGTGGTCACCGCGGCCGGTCTGTTGATGTGACGAACCGCCGGTCGGACAGTAAGGAGTGCATGATATGGCGGCACCGGAAAAAACGGCCGGATCAGACAGCGGAGTAACGCAAGCACCGGCAATCGTCGGCAGCGACCGGCAGAAAATCCTGCGCGCCGGCTTTATTCCGCTTGTCGACGCATCCGTCCTGATTGCTGCGGCCGAATTCGGTTTCGCGGAACGCGAAGGCCTTTCGCTCGATCTCGTCAAGGATGTTTCCTGGGCGAATGTGCGCGACCGGCTGGCGTTTCGGCAATTCGATATCGCCCACATGCTGTCGCCGATGCCCGTCGCTTCCATGCTTGGGCTCGGCTCCAACCCGTCGCCGACCATCACGCCCTTTTCACTCGGACGCGGCGGCAATGCGATCACGCTTTCGACGCGGCTGTTTGCGCGGATGAAGGTTTTGACCGGGCTTTCCGAAACGGCAGGAGCGCTTGAAAACGCCGAGGCGTTGAAGCGGGTGCTCGATGATATGCGCACCCGCGGCGAGCCGCCGCCAACGCTCGGCATGACCTATCCGTTTTCATCGCATAATTACGAGTTTCGCTACTGGCTTGCCGCCGGCGGCATTCACCCCGATCACGATGTCAAGCTTGTGGTGGTGCCGCCGCCATTGACCTCGGATGCGCTTGCCGCAGGGGCCATTGACGGTTTCTGCGTCGGAGCGCCGTGGAACATCGTCGCCGCCGAGCGCGGTGTCGGTCGCATCGTTGCGGCCAAACAGGATTTGTGGCCTTCCGCACCGGAAAAGGTCATCGGCATGCGACCCGAATGGGCGGAAAACCAGCAGGAAACGGTCGGACGGCTGCTGACGGCGCTCGATGCCGCCGCGCGCTGGTGCGACCTTGCCGAAAATCACGATGATCTGAGCGCAGCCCTTGCCGATCCCCGCTATATCGGCGCACCGGAAGGCATCATCCGTCGTGTGCTTGCCGGTGAATTCAGCATCGACAGCCAGGGCAACCGCCGGGTGATCGACAATTATTTCATCTTCCACGGCGGTCACGCCAATTATCCGCGCCAGAGCCAGGCATTGTGGATCTACAGCCAGATGATCCGCTGGGGGCAGGCCGAATTTTCACAGGCCGGTGTGGAGGCGGCCCTGTCTGCCTACCGGCCGGATATTTATCGGGCGGCGCTGGGCGACGCCAACGCACCTGACGATGCCGATATCCGCATCGAAGGGCAGGAAGAGCAGGACCGTTTCGTGGATGGCCTCATATTCGATCCCGCCGACATTACCGGCTACGTGAACGCCTTTTCCGTGCGCACCGCCGCGCCGTTTTCTCCGACTTCAGGCGAGACGTAAGCGGCGTCGTGCCTTTGGGGCTGCGCAAATTTCAAGCGCAGGATTCTTCTCTTTGCACAAATGGAAGACAAAAAACATGATGATTAAAATTTAATCAGTAGATCGATTTGCAAAAATACTCTTTTATTTTCAATAATATAATCTTGTTTTTATAAACTGGCACGCCTTTTGCTTTTTGTTTTTTGCACCGGTCAACGGCGATCGGGGCAAGCAAGGCGCGGCATAGGCGCTTTCAGAAGACACAGACGTCGCAAGGTTTTGCTGCCCGGAACCCCTCCCGTTCCGCAGGCGCAAACACCGAGCGGCGTTTTTTTATTTTCAGGTTTTTTCGCAAGCGAAAACGTCACCCGCAGAGGTGGCCCAATAAGGGGAACATGCGAATGAAAAAGATATTCTCCGGCGATGTCAGCCGCCGCACGATACTGAAGACGACAGCCGCCGCGGCCCTTGTCAGCGCCGTGCGCGTGGCCTTTCCGTCCGGTGCTTTCGCAGCCACCGCCGAGCCCGAAGTGAAAGGCGCGAAAATCGGTTTTATCGCGCTCACCGATGCCGCCCCGCTCATCATTGCGGCGGAAAAGGGCCTGTTCGCCAAACATGGCATGCCGGATGTCGAGGTTCTGAAACAGGCCTCCTGGGGTGCGACGCGCGACAATCTCGTGCTCGGCGGCGCCTCGAACGGCATCGATGGCGCGCATATTCTGACACCGATGCCCTATCTCATGCATACCGGCAAGGTGACCCAGAACAATGTGCCGGTGCCGATGACCATCCTCGCCCGCCTCAACCTCGACAGCCAGGGCATTTCCGTCGCCAAGGAATATGCAGAGACCGGCGTTCAGCTCGATGCTTCCAAGTTGAAGGCGGCTTTCGAGAAGAAGAAGGCCGAAGGCAAGGAAATCAAGGCCGCCATGACCTTCCCCGGCGGCACGCATGATCTCTGGATCCGCTACTGGCTTGCCGCCGGCGGCATCGACCCGGACAAGGATGTCTCCACCATCGTCGTTCCGCCGCCGCAGATGGTCGCCAATATGAAGGTCGGCAACATGGACGTCTTCTGTGTGGGCGAACCCTGGAACGAGCAGCTCGTCAATCAGGGCATCGGTTTTACGGCCTGTACCACCGGCGAACTCTGGAAGGGCCATCCGGAAAAAGCGCTCGGCATGCGCGCCGACTGGGTGGAAAAGAACCCCAACGCCACCAAGGCGCTGCTGATGGCCGTGATGGAGGCGCAGCAATGGTGCGATGAAATGGCGAACAAGGAGGAAATGTCCACCATCCTCGGCAAACGCCAATGGTTCAACGTGCCGCCGAAGGATGTGCTTGGACGCCTGAAGGGCAATATCAATTACGGCAACGGCCGTGTTCTCGAAAACACCGGCCTGCAGATGAAGTTCTGGCAGGACCATGCCTCCTATCCCTTCCGCAGCCATGACAGCTGGTTCATCGCGGAAAACATCCGCTGGGGCAAATTCGCACCCGACACGGATGTGAAGGCGCTGGTGGAGAAGGTGAACCGTGAGGATATCTGGCGCGCGGCGGCCAAGGATCTCGGCGTCGCCGATCTTCCCGCCTCCACCTCGCGCGGCAAGGAAACCTTCTTCGACGGCAAGGTCTTCGACCCGGAAAATCCGTCGGCATATCTCGAAAGCCTGTCCATCAAGGCGGCCTCCTGAGGAGGAGACCCGGGGTATCGCCCCTCATCCGCCAGGTGCGCTGCCCAACCGGCGCGACTGAAGACCGGATGAGGGGCGAGCCCCAGACCGCAACCGAAATCAAGAGGAAATGCCCATGTCCGCATTGGCCCGAAAATTCAACGAAGAGCCGCAGCAGCCGGTAGCGCAGAAGGCAAACGTCGTGGCACTTGCGCCGAAATCCGCCTCGCGGATCGATCTGCGCAAATGGGGTGCTGCGGCGGCCCGCAACATCGTACCGCCGTTCATCGTCCTCGCCATTCTGCTAGGCGTCTGGCAATTGCTCTGTTCCGCCCCCGGCTCATCGCTGCCGCCGCCGAGCCAGGTTTTCGAGGAGAGCTACGATCTCATCGTATCGCCGTTCTTCCATAACGGTTCGCAGGATATCGGCCTTGGCTGGCGCGTGCTTGTCTCGCTGGAGCGTGTGGCTTACGGTTTCGGCCTCGCCGCCATCGCCGGCATCATCCTCGGCGCGGTGATCGGCCAGTCGGTCTGGGCCATGCGCGGTCTCGACCCGATCTTTCAGGTGCTGCGCACCGTGCCGCCGCTTGCCTGGCTGCCGCTTTCGCTGGCCGCCTTTCAGGACAGCAACCCATCGGCCATTTTCGTGATCTTCATCACCTCCATCTGGCCGGTCATCATCAATACCGCAGTCGGCGTGCGCAATATTCCGCAGGACTACCGTAACGTGGCGCAGGTGCTGCGGCTCAACCAGCTGGAATTCTTCTTCAAGATCATGCTGCCTTCGGCGGCACCCTACATCTTCACCGGCCTGCGCATCGGTGTCGGCCTTTCGTGGCTCGCGATCGTCGCGGCGGAAATGCTGACCGGCGGCGTCGGCATCGGCTTCTTCATTTGGGATGCGTGGAACTCCTCGCGCTTGCCCGACATCATCGTGGCGCTCGTCTACATCGGCGTCGTCGGCTTCGTGCTCGACAAGCTGGTGGCGGCGCTCGGCAAGGTCATCACCCGCGGCGCTGCGGCCAATTAAGACACAGGCAATTCCAGGAAAAGTGGGAACCGGTTTTCCGTCCGGAATTGCGCCAGAGGAGAAATCAATCATGAACGCTTATCTGAAGCTCGATCACATCGACAAATATTTCGACAAGGGCGGCTCGCGCGCCGAGGTGCTGAAAGGCATCAATCTCACCATCGAAAAAGGCGAATTCGTCTCCGTCATCGGCCATTCCGGCTGCGGCAAGTCCACCATGCTCAACCTCATTGCCGGGCTGACGAAAGTGTCTGCCGGCGCCGTTCTGCTCGAAAACCGCGAAGTCAACGAGCCGGGTCCGGAGCGCGCCGTGGTGTTCCAGAACCACAGCCTGCTGCCCTGGCTTTCGGTTTATGAAAACGTCAACCTCGCTGTCGAGAAGGTCTTCCGCAATACCAAGACCCGGGCCGAGCGGCATGACTGGGTCATGCGCAATCTCGATCTCGTGCAGATGGCCCATGCCAAGGACAAAAAGCCTTCGGAAATTTCTGGCGGTATGAAACAGCGCGTCGGCATTGCCCGCGCGCTCGCCATGGAGCCGAAGATCCTGCTGCTGGACGAGCCCTTCGGTGCGCTGGACGCGCTGACCCGTGCCCATCTCCAGGATGCGGTGATGGAAATCCACGCCCGGCTCGGCAACACCATGGTCATGATTACCCATGATGTCGACGAGGCGGTGCTGCTCTCCGACCGTATCGTGATGATGACCAACGGTCCGGCCGCCCATATCGGCGAAGTGCTGGAGGTGCCGCTGGCACGCCCGCGCAACCGCATCGAACTCGCATCCGACAAGACCTACCTCAAATGCCGCGAGGCCGTGCTGAAGTTCCTTTACGAACGTCACCGCTTCGTCGAAGCTGCGGAGTAACGACCATGACGCAAAAACTCGTCATCATCGGCAATGGCATGGCGCCGGGGCGCATGCTGGAGAACCTGTTCGAAACCGCACCCGGCCTTTACGACGTCACCATTTTCAACGCCGAGCCGCGCGTCAATTACGACCGCATCCTGCTCTCGCCGGTGCTCTCAGGCGAAAAGAGCTATGAAGACATCGTCATTCATAATGACGAATGGTACGCCGCCAATAACGTTACCCTGCACAAGGGCGCGAGAGTCACGGGCATCGACCGCGACAGGAAGACCGTGACCAGCGAAAACGGCATCACGGTTTCCTACGACAAGCTGGTGATCGCCACCGGATCGCTGCCCTTCATCATTCCCGTCCCCGGCCATCAATTACCGGGCGTGCTCGCCTACCGCGATCTCGACGATGTGACGAAGATGCTGGCGATCGCCGAGGGCAAGGGCCGCGCCATCGTCATCGGCGCCGGTCTTCTCGGGCTGGAAGCCGCCTATGGCCTCAAGCGTCAGGGCATGGATGTCACCGTCATCCACCTGATGCCGACGATCATGGAGCGTCAGCTCGACCCGGCAGCGGCCTATCTTCTCGAAAAAGCGCTCAATGAGCGCGGTATCGACATCATCACCAAGGCCAATACCAAATGCATTCTGGGTGAGGAGAAGGTCGAAGGCATCGAGCTGGAAGACGGCCGGGTCATCAAGGGCGACATGGTGGTGATGGCGGTCGGCATCCGTCCTGCCTCGGGTCTTGCCAAGGAGGCTGGCATCGCCGTCAATCGCGGCATCGTGGTGGATGACGGCATGATGACGTCGGACGCCTCGATCTATGCGCTTGGCGAATGCGCCGAGCATCGCGGCATGTGTTATGGCCTCGTTGCGCCGCTTTATGAATCGGCGCGGGTGCTGGCAGACCGGCTGTGCGGCGGTTCGGCCGAATATCATGGCTCCGTTACCAATACCAAGCTGAAGGTCACCGGCATCAACCTGTTTTCCGCCGGCGATTTCGCGGAAGGCGACGACCGCGAGGAAATCGTGCTGCGCGATGCCACGGCCGGTGTCTACAAGCGCCTGATCCTCAAGGAAAACCGCATCATCGGCGCGGTGCTTTACGGCGAGACGGCGGACGGGTCGTGGTTCTTCGATCTGATGAAGAAATCGACCGATATTTCCGCGATGCGCGAAACCCTGATTTTCGGCCAGGCCTATCAGGGAGGGTCGCCGCTGGACCCTATGGCGGCCGTTGCAGCCTTGCCGGATGATGCGGAAATCTGCGGCTGCAACGGCGTCTGCAAGGGCAAGATCACCTCGGCCATCACTTCCAAGGGGCTGACCTCGCTGGACGACGTGCGCGCCCACACGAAGGCATCCGCCTCCTGCGGCAATTGCACCGGCCTTGTCGAGCAGCTGATGACGATAACGCTCGGCGACAGCTATAATCCCGCTGCCGTGCAGCCCATGTGCAAATGCACCGATCTCGGCCATGACGATGTGCGCCGTCTGATCAAGGCCAAGGGTCTGAAAACCATTCCAGCCGTGATGCAGGAGCTGGAATGGAAGACCTCCTGCGGCTGCGCCAAATGCCGGCCGGCGCTCAATTATTACCTCGTCTGCGATTTTCCGGATGAATATGCCGACGATTACCAGTCGCGTTATATCAACGAGCGTGTTCACGCCAATATCCAGAAGGACGGCACTTATTCCGTCGTGCCGCGCATGTGGGGCGGGGTCACATCTTCCACCGAACTCCGGGCGATCGCGGATGTGGTCGACAAGTTCGAAATCCCGATGGTGAAGGTGACGGGCGGCCAGCGCATCGATCTTCTCGGCATCGAGAAGGAGGATTTACCGGCGGTCTGGGCCGATCTCGGCAAGGCCGGCTTCATTTCCGGCCAGGCCTACGCCAAAGGTTTGCGCACGGTCAAAACCTGCGTCGGCCAGCAATGGTGCCGCTTCGGCACGCAGGATTCCACTGGGCTTGGCATCCGCATCGAAAAATTCATGTGGGGCTCGTGGACGCCCGCCAAGCTGAAACTTGCCGTTTCCGGCTGTCCACGCAACTGCGCGGAGGCGACCTGCAAGGATATCGGCGTCATCTGCGTCGATTCCGGTTTCGAGATCCATTTCGCCGGCGCCGCCGGTCTCGATATCAAGGGCACGGAAGTTCTGGGTCTTGTCAAAACCGAAGATGAGGCGCTGGAGCATATCGTGGCGCTGACGCAGATGTATCGCGAACAGGCGCGCTATCTCGAGCGCATCTACAAATGGGCCAAGCGCATCGGTTACGACGAAATCCGCCGCCAGATCATGGACGATGCGGAAAAGCGCAAGGCCTATTTCGATCGCTTCGTCTTCAGCCAGAAATTCGCGCAGGTCGATCCTTGGTCGGAACGCGTATCCGGCCACGACAAGCACGAATTCAGGCCCATGGCGGCAATCGGTTTCAGTGAGGCGGCGGAGTGAGAACGATGGACAGCAACTGGATCGATATCGGCGATATCTCCGACATTCCCCTGCGCGGCGCGCGTTGCGTCAAAACGCCGATGGGCAAGATCGCCGTGTTCCGCACGGCGGAAAATCAGGTCTTCGCCATCGAGGACCATTGCCCGCACAAGGGCGGGCCGCTGAGCCAGGGCATCGTGCATGGCGCTTCGGTGACATGTCCGCTGCACAACTGGGTCATTTCGCTGGAAACCGGCAAGGCGCTGGGGGCGGATGAGGGCGAGGTGCGGACCATTCCGGTGCGTAATCTGGATGGAAGGCTTTCGATAGCGCTCGAAACCCTGATGATTGCGGCGGAGTGAATTGCGATGGCGGTGGCTTTACCCCCCTCTGTCCTGCCGGACATCTCCCCCTCAGAGGGGGAGATCGACAAGCGGAGGGCTCCTCGTTCCCTCTCCACCGGCGACGACGCCAGTTGTGAATGGAAGTTTGTGCCGCGATTGATCTCCCCCCTTGAGGGGGAGATGTCCGGCAGGACAGAGAGGGGTAACCGCCGCACACTGAGAGGGCAAACCCATGCCCGTTGAAACAAAAACCACCTGTCCCTATTGCGGCGTCGGCTGCGGCGTCATCGCCACTGTCAAAGACGATGGCGCGGTCTCCGTCAGAGGCGATCAGGACCACCCCGCCAATTTCGGCCGGCTGTGCTCCAAAGGTTCGGCTCTGGCTGAAACCATCGACCTCGACGGTCGCCTGCTCCACCCCGAAATCAGCGGCAGGCGGGTGGCATGGAACGAAGCGCTTGATCTCGTCGCTTCCCGGTTCTCTCAAGCCATCGCCGAACACGGCCCGGATTCGGTTGCCTTTTACGTCTCCGGCCAATTGCTGACCGAGGATTATTACCTCGCCAACAAGCTGATGAAGGGTTTCATCGGCTCGGCCAATATCGATACGAATTCAAGGCTCTGCATGTCGTCTTCCGTCGCCGGCCATCGCCGTGCCTTCGGGGCCGATACGGTGCCGGGCACCTATGAGGATATGGAGCTTGCCGATCTGGTGATCCTCACCGGTTCCAATCTCGCCTGGTGCCATCCGGTGCTTTACCAAAGGCTTGCGGCGGCAAAGGCGGCACGGCCGGAAATGAAGGTCGTCGTTATCGATCCGCGCCGGACGATGAGCGCCGATATTGCCGACATGCACCTCGCCATCCGCCCGGATGGAGACGTGGCGCTGTTTACCGGCCTGCTGGCGCATCTTTCCGACAGCAGCGCAATCGATCGCGGTTATGTGGAAAATCACACGGTCGGCTTTGATGCAGCGACGCAGGCAGCAACTGCACACAGCCTGCCGGAGATCGCCGAGGCCACCGGCCTGACAGTCGCCGAACTGATTTCCTTTTACGAATTGTTCGAACGCACCGAAAAAACCGTCACCTGTTACAGTCAGGGCGTCAACCAGTCGCAGAGCGGCACGGACAAGGTCAACGCGATCATCAATTGCCACCTTGCCACCGGCCGCATCGGCAGGCCGGGCATGGGCCCGTTTTCGCTGACCGGCCAGCCGAACGCCATGGGCGGGCGCGAGGTCGGCGGGCTGGCAAATATGCTGGCCGCCCATATGGCCATCGAAAGTGCCGAAGACCGCGACCGCGTGCAGCGTTTCTGGTCCTCACCCGCCATTGCACAAAGACCCGGCCTGAAGGCGGTGGATATGTTCCGGGCGGTGGCCGAAGGCCGCATCAAGGCGCTGTGGATCATGGCGACCAACCCTGTCGTTTCCATGCCGGATGCCGGTGCCGTCGAGGCGGCCATCAGGGCCTGTCCTTTCGTCGTGGTGTCCGATGTCATGGCCAGTACCGATACGGCCCGCCATGCCCATGTGCTTCTGCCATCGCTTGGTTGGGGGAAAAGGACGGCACCGTCACCAATTCCGAGCGGTGCATTTCCCGCCAGCGCGGTTTTCTCGCGGCACCCGGCGAAGCGAAAGCGGACTGGTGGCAAATGGCGGAAGTGGGCCGGCGCATGGGTTTCGGCACGGCCTTCGCCTATGGCCAGCCCTCGGAGATTTTTGCGGAACATGCCGCTCTTTCCGGCTTTGAGAACGCGGGCAGTCGCGATTTCGATATCAGCGGTGTCGAACGGAATTCCTATGATGCGATGACGCCGTTTCAATGGCCGAAAGCCGGGCCGGGCGACGCCGTCGTTACCCGCTTTTTCGCCGATGGCCGGTTTTACCATGCCGATGGCAAGGCGCGGTTTATTGTCACCACCCTGCCGGAGACCGGCAGAACATCGGCGGATTATCCGCTGACGCTGAATACCGGCCGCATCCGCGATCAATGGCACACCATGACCCGCACAGGCAAAAGTGCGCGCCTTACTGCACATATCGCCGAACCCTTCGCCGAGCTTCATCCGCGCGATGCGCAGACGCTGGGAATAGAAAGCGCCGATCTGGTGGAGCTGGAAAGCCCCCATGGCAAGGTTCTGCTGCGGGCGCTGGTCAGCGAGAGGCAGGCGCGCGGCTCGGTATTTGCGCCGATGCACTGGAACGACCAGTTCGCGTCGCAGGCGCGCATCGATGTCGTGGTTGCCCCGGTGACGGACCCGCATTCCGGCCAGCCCGCCTCGAAAAACGTGGCGGTGAAGGCACGGCGCTTCGAAGCGAAAGCCTATGGTTTCGCCATCTCCCGCATCCGGCCGGGTGCGCCGGATTGTGCCTATTGGGCCACGGCCAAAGCCGATGGCGGCTATCGCATGGAGCTTGCCTTTGTCGAGGAGCCGCAGGACTGGACACTCTGGGCGAGGCAGGTCTTCGGCATAGAGGCCAGGATCGAGCCGCTGGGTTATAGCGACCGGCAGACGGGCGACCTGCGCCTTGCCTTCTTCGACGGCGATATCCTGCTGGCGGCCCTGTTCATCGCCAGGGAGCCGGTGGCCGTTGCCCGCAACTGGGCGATCTCACAATTGACCGAACGTCATGAGGATCTGCGCATGCGTTTTGCGCTGGTTGCCGGTCGCCCCGGTGCCGGCCGCGCCGATCCGGGCGCCACTGTCTGTTCCTGCTTTAATGTGGGGGTGAACCAGATAACGGCTGCGATCCGCGACGGCTGCCATAGCGTCGAAGCCATCGGCAAGGCGTTGAATGCCGGAACCAATTGCGGCTCCTGCCGCGCCGAAATCAGGGGGATCATCGATGGATGCCTTAAAACCGCAGCGGAATGAACCGGCTCGCATGGAAAGATTAGCCAAGTTGCCGGTCTTCTGGGGGCTTGAGGGGAAGCGCGTGGTGCTGGCGGGCGGATCGGATGGGGCCGCCTGGAAGGCGGAGCTGCTGCTGGCCTGCGGGGCGGAGCTTCATCTTTATTGCGAGGCAAGCGAGCTGTCGGAGAGCTTTGCAGCGCTTGTCGCAAAAGGCCAGATACTGAGATGGCATGACCGTCCGTGGGGTCCGGATATTTTCGAGGGTGCGGAACTGGCGCTGGCGGATTGCGAGACCGATGCGGAGGCCGGGAGCTTCTGCGATGCCGCGCGGGCGGCCGGCGTTCCCGTCAATATCATCGACAAACCAGAGTTCTGCCAGTTCCAGTTCGGCTCCATCGTCAATCGCTCGCCGGTGGTGGTGTCTATCTCCACCGATGGCGCAGCACCCATTCTGGCGCAGGCCATCCGCCGGCGCATCGAGACATTGCTGCCGCTTTCGCTGAAGGACTGGGGCGCGCTTGCCCAGACAATCCGCGAGCGCGTCAATCTGCGGCTCGCTCCCGGTGCGTCGCGGCGCTCTTTCTGGGAAAAATTCGTCGATCGGGCCTTTACCGAAAGGCTGGATGAGAGCAGCGAGGAACGGCTGCTTGTGGATATCGGAATGCAGGCTGCGCGGGCAGGATCGGGGCGCGGCCTTGTGACGCTTGTGGGCGCCGGACCGGGCGATGCCGAACTACTGACGCTGAAAGCGGTGCGCGCTTTGCAGGCGGCCGATGTCATCCTGTTCGACGATCTCGTTTCAGCCGAGGTGCTGGAACTGGCGCGGCGGGAGGCGAAGCGCATGCTGGTGGGCAAGCGCGGCGGCCGGGAAAGCTGCAGGCAGGAAGATATCAATGACATGATGATCCGCCTCGCCAAGGCCGGCAAACGGGTGGTGCGGTTGAAATCCGGCGATCCAATGATTTTCGGGCGCGCAGGTGAGGAAATCGCCGCGCTGGAGGCTGAAAATATCCCGGTCGAGATTGTGCCCGGCATCACCGCCGCAAGCGCCATGGCCTCGCGCCTGGGTGTTTCCCTGACCCATCGCGACCATGCCCAGTCGGTTCGCTTCGTCACCGGCCATTCCCGGCAGGGAAAGCTGCCGGAGAATATCGACTGGCAATCCCTGTCGAACCCCTCCGTGACAACCGTTTTCTATATGGGCGGGCGAACCGCCGGGGATATCCAGTCCTGCCTGCTCGCCCACGGAATGCCCGCTTCGACGCCCGTGGTCGTGATGATTTCCGTCAGCCGTGCCAATGAACAACGATGGTGCGGTTCGCTTGCACAACTGGCTGTCGCGGTCGAGAGACTGGGTGTGAACGAACCTGTGTTGATCGGCATCGGGGATACGTTCCATTCCGCTTCCGTGGCATTTTCGGTTACCGGGAGTGAGAAAGCCAATTCTGTCTCTGTACAAAAAGCGGGCTAACAAGATTTTTGACAGTTTCCGCTAACCGGCGATCCTTCCCGCCCTACACCCTCCCTTGACATTGGTTTTTCGTTCGCTCTTCAATAAAACGAAAAAATTGAAAGAGGAGGGAGGGTGAAATGCTGCTCACACCGCGTCAGGATGAAATCGTTGCGCTGGCGAAAGCGAACGGGCGGGTGCTGGTCGACGAGCTGGCGGCGCGGTTCTCAGTCACTCCCCAGACGATCCGCAAGGACCTGAACGATCTCTGCGATACGCGGGTTCTGACCCGCATCCACGGCGGCGCGCTTTTTCCAAGCGGCAATGAAAACGTCAAATACGAGGCGCGTCGGGCGATCGCCTCTTCCGAAAAGCAGGCGATCGGCGCCGCCGCTGCCGCCCTCATCCCCAACAACTCGTCACTCTTCATCAATATCGGCACGACGACCGAAGCCGTGGGCGAAGCGCTGGCGGATCATCACGAGTTGATGGTCATTACCAACAACATCAATGTTGCCAACAGGTTGAGGGTCTTTCCCGGTATCGAGGTGGTGATTGCCGGCGGTGTCGTGCGCGGTTCCGATGGCGGTATCGTCGGCGAGGCGGCGGTGGATTTCATCCGCCAGTTCAAGGTGGATTTTGCCGTCATCGGCGTTTCGGCCATCGATGAGGATGGTGCTTTGCTGGATTTCGACTTTCGTGAGGTCAAGGTCGCGCAGGCAATCATCTCCAATGCGCGCCATGTCATTCTGGTGTCGGATTCGCTCAAATTCGAGCGCACGGCTCCGGTTCGTATCGGCCATCTTTCCCAGGTGCATACTTTCATCACCGATCATTGTCCGGTGGATTCTATCCGGTCCATCTGTGCCGATCATGACGTCCGGTTGATCGAAACCGAGATGGTCTAGTCCTGATCGGGACGGCCCATGAATTTCGTTTGACATTCGTTTTGTCTTCGAATTAGATGTCCGTGCTTTCAGTATATCGATGAGGAGAGCGTCGATGAAAGCGCGGGAGGATCCATGTCTGACGAGGCAATCCACGATATTTTCGTGATCGGCGGCGGTATCAATGGCTGCGGCATCGCGCGTGACGCCGTCGGCAGGGGCTATTCCGTCGCACTTGCGGAAATGAACGATTTCGCTTCCGGCACCTCGTCCGCCGCCACCAAGCTTATCCATGGCGGTTTGCGTTATCTCGAACATTACGAGTTTCGTCTGGTGCGCGAAGCGCTGATGGAACGTGAGGTGCTGTGGGCCATGGCGCCGCACATCATCTGGCCCATGCGCTTCGTATTGCCGTTCCAGAAGGGCGGGGTTCGCCCGGCCTGGCTCGTGCGTCTCGGGCTATTTCTTTACGACCATCTCGGCGGCCGCAAGCTTCTGCCCGCGACCCGCTCGCTCGATCTGCGCCGCGATCCCGCCGGGAAACCTTTGAAACCGATTTTTGCCCGTGCCTTCGAGTATTCGGATGGCTGGGTGGACGATGCCCGCCTGGTGGTGCTGAATGCCCGCGACGCCGCCAATCGTGGCGCGCTCATCCTCAACCGCACGCAGGTGGTTTCAGCCCGGCGCGAAGGCGCCTTCTGGCGGGTCGAAACGAAAAATGCCGCCGGAGAGGCCAAGACTTATCGGGCGCGCATGCTGGTGAATGCTGCGGGTCCCTGGGTGGACAAGGTGCTGTCCTCGGCATTCGGCAAAAACAATGTCCATAATGTCCGCCTGGTGCAGGGCAGCCACATCATCGTACGCAGGAAATTTTCCGATCCGCGTGCTTATTTTTTCCAGAATCCGGACGGGCGGATCATCTTCGCCATTCCCTATGAACAGGACTTTACGCTGATCGGCACGACGGATCGCGACTATACCGCCGACCCCCGGGCTGTTAAGATCAGCGACGAGGAGATCAGCTATCTTTGCAGTGCGGCGAGCGAATATTTCGCTGAACCGGTGGAGCCGGCGGATATCGTCTGGACCTACTCCGGCGTGCGCCCGCTGTTCGATGACGGGGCATCGAAGGCGCAGGAAGCGACCCGCGATTATGTGCTGAAAACCGAAGGGGCGGAAGGCGAAGCGCCGCTTCTCAATATTTTCGGCGGCAAGCTCACCACCTATCGGCGGCTTGCCGAACACGCTCTTGAAAAAATCGGCGATGCGCTGGGTGAAAAGGGCGCGCCATGGACGGCGGGCTCACATTTGCCGGGTGGAAATTTCGGTGCCGAGGCCTACACCGCGGAAGTTTCGGCGCTGCGGTCGCGTTACCCCTTTCTTGAAGAGCGTTATGCGGAGCGGCTTGTGCGCTGCTACGGAACGGATGCGGCGGTGCTGATCGGCAATGCGACAGAGGCGGCGGCGCTGGGGCGGTATTTCGGCGGTACGCTCTACGAGGCTGAGGTTCGCTGGCTGATGGCGCGGGAGTGGGCGCTGACGGCGGAGGATATTCTGTGGCGCCGCACCAAGCAGGGACTCTTTTTTACCCCGGAAGAGGTGCGTGGGCTGGAGGATTATGTCGAAGACATTGCAGGTGGGCGCTTAAGGGCAATCTGACGATCCGGATAAAAGCGGAGGAGGCTTTGGATCACCATGCTTGAATTGCGAAACGTCTCTAAGATGGTGGGCGGTGAATATCATATTCACCCGACCGATCTGACGTTGCAGCGCGGAAGCCTGAACGTCCTGCTTGGACCGACACTTTCGGGCAAGACGACGCTGATGCGGCTGATGGCCGGGCTGGACAAGCCGAGCGCCGGCTCGATCTTTTTCAATGGCGAAGATGTGACGGGATGGCCGGTGCAGAAGCGCAACGTCGCCATGGTCTATCAGCAGTTCATCAACTATCCGGCGCTCAGCGTTTACGAAAACATCGCCTCGCCCATGCGTGTTGCCGGCAAGGACCAGGCGACCATCGACAGGGAAGTGAGGAAAGCCGCTGAGCTTTTGAAGCTGACGCCCTATCTCGACCGTACGCCGCTCAATCTTTCCGGCGGTCAGCAGCAGCGCACGGCACTCGCCCGCGCCATCGTCAAGAACGCCAATCTGGTGCTGCTCGATGAGCCGCTGGCCAATCTCGATTACAAGCTGCGCGAAGAGCTGCGCGAGGAACTGCCGCGCATTTTCGCCGAATCCGGTGCCATCTTCGTTTATGCCACCACCGAACCTTCCGAGGCGCTGCTTTTGGGCGGCAATACCGCAACGCTCAATGAGGGCAGGGTAACGCAGTTCAGCCGTACCATCGAGGTTTACCGGCGTCCGGTGGATATCGTCACCGCGGAAATTTTTGCGGACCCGCCGCTCAACACCATCGAGGTCGTCAAGACGGGCGGTGCATTCACCCGTGCCGACCAGGCGGTGATTGCGGTGCCGGCGCATCTTGCCGCCGTGCCGGATGGACCTTTGACCATAGCTTTCCAGCCGCATCATCTTTTCCCGCAGGCGAAGGGCGAGGCCCGCCAGTCGATCCGGGCGCGGACGCTGATTTCGGAAATCGCCGGATCGGAAAGCTTCGTGCATGTGGAGTTTTCGGGCCGGCGCTGGGTCATGCTGGCGCATGGCATTCATGACATCGAGCCGGACAGGGACATAGAGCTGTTTCTCGATACTAAACACCTGATGGCCTTTGACGCGAATGGCCGCGCCATCGGCGAAGCGGCTTGAGGGAGATCGGTCATGGCACGCATCACGCTCGATCACATCCGCCACGCCTATAACGCAAAGGCGCAGGCTGCCGGCGACTATGCGCTGAAGGAAGTCCATCATGAATGGGAGGACGGCGGCGCCTATGCGCTGCTCGGCCCTTCAGGCTGTGGCAAGACCACGCTGCTCAACATCATTTCCGGGCTGCTGCGCCCCTCCGAAGGCCGCATCGCCTTTGACGGAACGGACGTCACGGATTTCGCCACTGAAGACCGCAATATTGCGCAGGTATTCCAGTTCCCGGTCGTCTACGACACGATGACGGTCTATGACAATCTGGCCTTTCCGCTGCGCAACCGGCATGTGCCGGAAGCCGAGGTGGACCGTCGGGTGCGGGAAATCCTCGAAATGACCGATCTTTCCGGCATGGCCAAACGCCATGCGCGTGGTCTGACGGCGGATCAGAAACAGAAGATTTCGCTGGCGCGCGGGCTGGTGCGGTCCGATGTCAACGCCATCCTCTTCGACGAGCCGCTGACGGTGATCGACCCGCATATGAAATGGGTGCTGCGCTCGCAGCTGAAACGGCTGCACCGGCAGTCCGGTTTCACCATGGTTTATGTCACCCATGACCAGACCGAAGCGCTGACCTTCGCCGACAAGGTTGTGGTCATGTATGACGGGCAGATCGTCCAGATCGGCACGCCGGCTGAGCTTTTCGAACGGCCGGGACATACCTTTGTCGGTTATTTCATCGGCTCGCCCGGCATGAACGTGCTGCCCGCCAGTATCGACGGCGCGACCGCAATGGTCGGCGGGCTTGGTGTGCCGCTGGCCGGTGCGCCAAAGGTTGACGGAGCGCAACGCATCGAGATCGGCATCCGCCCGGAATTCGTCCGGCTGGAACGGGGCGGCATGCCCATCACTGTCGACAAGGTCGAGGATATCGGCCGGCAGAAGATCGTGCGCGCCCGGTTCGCCGGCCAGAAACTCGCGATCGTCGTTGCCGAAGACGAGGAAATCCCGGCGGAAGCGGGTGTTCGCTTCGATCCGGCCGCCATCGGCGTCTTCGCCGACTCGTGGCGTGTAAAGATGGGGGCCTGACCATGGAAAAGAGCTGGAACAACAAGGCGTGGTTCATGGTGCTGCCGGTGCTGGTGCTGGTCGCCTTTTCCGCCGTCATTCCGCTGATGACCGTCGTGAACTATTCCGTGCAGGATACGTTCGGCAATAACCAGTTCTTCTGGGCGGGAACACAATGGTTCGAGGAAATTCTGGCCTCGGACCGTTTCTGGGATGCGCTGGGGCGCAACCTGCTGTTCTCCGGCATCATTCTGGCGATAGAAATTCCGCTTGGTATCTTCATCGCGCTCAAGATGCCGAAATCCGGCATCGGCGTGCCGATCTGCCTCGTCACCATGGCGTTGCCGCTGCTGGTGCCGTGGAATGTCGTGGGCACCATCTGGCAGGTTTTCGGCCGCAGCGATATCGGCCTGCTCGGTTATTACGCCAATCAGCTCGGGCTCGATTATAACTATGTCAACGATCCGGTCGATGCGTGGATCACCGTCGTCATCATGGATGTCTGGCACTGGACGAGCCTTGTCGTGCTTCTGTGCTATGCCAGCCTCGTTTCCATTCCCGATGCCTATTATCAGGCAGCCAGGATCGATGGCGCGTCGCGTTTTGCGGTGTTCCGTTACATCCAGCTCCCGAAGATGAAGCGGGTGCTGCTGATCGCTTTCTTGCTGCGCTTCATGGACAGTTTCATGATCTATACCGAGCCTTTCGTCGTCACCGGCGGCGGCCCGGGCAATTCCACCACCTTCCTGTCCATCGATCTCGTGAAGATGGCGCTCGGCCAGTTCGATCTCGGGCCGGCTGCGGCCATGTCGCTGATCTACTTCCTCATCATCCTGCTGCTGTCCTGGGTGTTCTACACCGTCATGACCAGCCACGACGCGGAGACTTGAGACATGAGCGCCTCGAATGTCACCACAAGCGTGGAGCGCAACGGCATCGGCAGTTCGCCGGTGAGAGCCACTGCGACGGGACGATCCGGGCTTGCCGTCAATGCGCGGCGTCGCCACCATGGGCCGTCGCGTTTTTCCTGGCTGGTGCCGACGATCTACATCCTGCTGCTGCTTGTTCCGATCTACTGGCTCGTCAATATGAGCTTCAAGACGAACACGGAAATCGTCTCCTCCATGACGCTTTATCCGCATCAGCCGACGTTGCAGAACTACCGGACGATCTTCACCGATTCATCCTGGTATTCGGGCTATATCAATTCGATCATCTATGTCGTGATGAACATGGTGATTTCGGTTGCAGCGGCGCTGCCGGCGGCCTACGCTTTCTCGCGCTATCGTTTTCTGGGTGACAAGCATCTGTTCTTCTGGCTTTTGACCAACCGCATGGCGCCGCCCGCCGTTTTCGCGCTGCCCTTCTTCCAGCTTTATTCGGCTTTCGGGCTGATCGACACGCATATCGCCGTGGCGCTGGCGCATTGCCTGTTCAACGTGCCGCTGGCGGTGTGGATTCTCGAAGGCTTCATGTCCGGCGTGCCGAAGGAAATCGACGAGACCGCCTATATTGACGGCTACTCCTTCCCGAAATTCTTCGTGAAGATTTTCATGCCGCTCATCGCTTCCGGCATCGGCGTCGCCTGCTTCTTCAGCTTCATGTTCTCGTGGGTCGAGCTTCTGATCGCCCGCACGCTGACGACGACGGACGCCAAGCCGATTGCCGCGACCATGACGCGCACCGTTTCCGCCGCCGGCATGGACTGGGGCCTGCTTGCCGCCGCCGGCGTGCTGACACTGATCCCCGGCGCGCTGGTGATCTGGTTCGTGCGCAATTACATCGCCAAGGGCTTCGCGCTCGGGAGGGTTTGACCATGACGAAGATGCCCGATTTTACCTGGATGGCGTGGACTTGGCAGACGGCGGCCTTTTTCGGCGCCATCGCGCTGCTGCTCGTCGGCATGTGGTTCTGGGAATATCTTTCGCCCGGCGGCAATCCCCGCTTCGGCCTTTTGCGCTTCGAGACCACGCGCGGTGACAGGCTGTTCATCTCGCTGCTCGGCAGCGCCTTCATTCATCTCGCATGGCTCGGGCTGGTCGGCCCGAACCTGTGGTGGGCTCTCGCTCTATCCTTGGTTTACGCCATCGGCGTTTTCCGTTTTGTCTAGAGCAGGAAAACGGTGCGGCGGAGGAAAACCGCACCCGCAGACTTCATGCAATCGCAAACCCCTGGGAGGACTGATATGCGACGGCATCTGATGACGACGACGGCGGCCATGCTGCTGGCAATGACGGGTTCCGCTTTCGCCGGAATGGAGGAAGCAAAGCAGTTTCTGGACAAGGAAATCGGCGATCTTTCGTCGCTTTCGCGTGGCGATCAGGAAAAGGAGCTGCAATGGTTTGTCGATGCCGCGAAACCCTTCGCGGGCATGGAAATCAAGGTCGTTTCCGAATCTCTGACGACCCATGAATATGAATCCAAGGTTCTGGCTCCGGCCTTCACCGCCATTACCGGCATCAAGGTCACGCACGACCTGATCCAGGAAGGCGACGTCGTCGAAAAAATCCAGACCCAGATGCAGACCGGCCAGAACCTTTATGACGGCTGGGTCAACGATAGCGACCTCATCGGAACGCATTGGCGCTACCAGCAGGTGCGCAACCTGACCGACTTCATGGCCAATGAAGGCAAGGACGTCACCAATCCCGGCCTCGACCTCAAGGACTTCATCGGCAGCGCCTTTACGACGGCGCCGGACAAGAAGCTCTACCAGCTTCCCGACCAGCAATTCGCGAACCTCTACTGGTTCCGTTACGACTGGTTCAACAACGAAAAGAACAAGGCCGATTTCAAGGCCAAATACGGTTATGACCTCGGCGTGCCGGTCAACTGGTCGGCCTATGAGGATATTGCCGAATTCTTCACCGGCCGCGATGTCGACGGCAAGAAGGTCTTCGGCCATATGGATTACGGCAAGAAGGATCCGTCGCTCGGCTGGCGCTTCACCGATGCCTGGCTCTCCATGGCCGGCAACGGCGACAAGGGCCTGCCGAACGGTCTGCCGGTCGACGAATGGGGCATCAAGGTCAACGACAAGTCGCAGCCGGTCGGCTCCTGCGTGGCGCGCGGCGGCGATACCAACGGTCCGGCTTCGGTCTATTCCATCGAGAAATATCTCGAATGGCTGAAGAAATATGCGCCGCCGGAAGCGCAGGGCATGACCTTCTCCGAATCCGGCCCGGTGCCGGCGCAGGGCAATATCGCCCAGCAGATCTTCTGGTACACGGCGTTTACCGCAGATATGGCCAAGCCCGGCCTGCCTGTCGTGAACGAGGACGGTTCGCCGAAATGGCGTGTCGCACCTTCGCCTCATGGTGTCTACTGGAAGGACGGCATGAAGCTCGGTTATCAGGATGTGGGTTCGTGGACGCTGATGAAATCCACCCCCGACGACCGCGCCAAGGCCGCCTGGCTTTATGCGCAGTTCGTGACCTCCAAGACCGTGGATGTGAAGAAGAGCCACGTGGGCCTGACCTTCATTCGCGACACCACCATCCACCACAAGAGCTTCACGGATCGCGCGTCCAAACTCGGCGGTCTCATCGAGTTCTATCGTTCGCCGGCCCGCGTGCAATGGTCGCCGACCGGCACCAACGTTCCGGATTATCCGAAGCTGGCGCAGCTGTGGTGGCAGGCGATCGGCGATGCTTCGTCGGGCGCGAAAACCGCGCAAGCCGCGATGGACTCTCTCTGCGCCGAGCAGGAAAAGGTCATGAGCCGTCTGGAACGCGCCGGCGTGCAGGGCGATATCGGCCCGAAACTGGCGGAAGAGCACGATATCGAATACTGGAACAAGGATGCCGTTTCGAAGGGCAATCTGGCGCCGCAGCTGAAGATTGCCAACGAAAAGGAAAAGCCGGTCACCGTCAATTACGACGAACTGGTCAAAAGCTGGCAGAAGTAATGTCTGCGTAAAATATGAAACCGGGGCGGCTTGCCGCCCCGGTCATTGCGTCTGAAAGGGAGTGGCATGATGGGCGGTTATATTCTGGCGATCGATCAGGGAACGACATCGACACGGTCGATGGTCTTTGATCGCGACATGCGGGTCATCGGTGTCGGACAGCGAGAATTTCCGCAGCATTTTCCGGCCTCCGGCTGGGTCGAACACGATGCAGAGGATATCTGGAAAAGCGTGCTTGAAACCATCCGGCTGGCGCTTGCCGATGCCGGCATCGCCGCCTCCGATATCGAGGCGATCGGCATTACCAACCAGCGCGAAACGACGGTACTGTGGGACCGGAACACGGGCGAGGCCGTGCATCGGGCGGTGGTCTGGCAGGATCGTCGTGCCGCTCCCGTCTGCGAGGATTTGAAACGAAGGGGGCTGGAGCCGCTTTTTTCGAAAAAGACCGGTCTGCTGCTCGATCCTTATTTTTCCGGCACGAAGCTGAAATGGCTTCTCGATAGTGTCAGCGGCCTTCGCGAAAAAGCTGTGAAGGGAGAAATCTGCTTCGGCACGGTCGATAGTTTCCTGATCTACCGTCTCAC
Source organism: Agrobacterium sp. LMR679 (assembly GCF_027157905.1). Lineage (NCBI taxonomy): Bacteria > Pseudomonadati > Pseudomonadota > Alphaproteobacteria > Hyphomicrobiales > Rhizobiaceae > Agrobacterium > Agrobacterium sp. LMR679. Next base: position 1,075,821 of record NZ_JAPVOJ010000001.1, read on the forward strand.
CGGCGGCCGCCGCCATGTGACCGACGCCACCAATGCATCGCGAACGCTGATCTACAATATCGAGGAAAATACATGGGACGATGAACTCCTGTCGATCCTCGACATTCCCCGCGCCATGCTGCCGGAGGTGCTGGATTGCGCCGCCGATTTCGGTGTGACCGACAAGTCGCTGCTGGGGGCGGAGATTCCGATCCTTGGCGTCGCCGGCGATCAGCAGGCAGCCGTGATCGGCAATGCCTGCTTCGAGCCGGGCATGATGAAATCCACCTACGGCACGGGCTGCTTTGCGCTGCTCAACACCGGCACGGATCGCGTCGCTTCCACCAACCGGCTGCTGACGACCATCGCTTACCGCCTCGACGGCGTAACCACCTATGCGCTGGAAGGCTCGATCTTCATTGCCGGTGCCGCCGTGCAATGGCTGCGCGATGAGCTCGGTTTCATCTCGGTCGCTTCCGAGGTCAGCGCGCTTGCGGAAAAGGCCGACGCCAATCAGCGTGTCTATCTGGTTCCGGCCTTCACCGGCCTTGGCGCACCATATTGGGACGCGGAGGCGCGTGGCGCGATTTTCGGGCTGACGCGTGGCACCGGTCCGGCGGAATTTGCCCGCGCGGCGCTGGAAAGCGTCGCCTATCAGACCTTCGACCTGCTGGACGCCATGCGCAAGGATTGGGCGGGTGACAATGGCAAGACGGTGTTGAGGGTCGATGGCGGCATGGTCGCTTCCGATTGGACCATGCAGCGGCTGGCGGATATTCTTGCGGCACCCGTCGACCGGCCGGTCTTCCTGGAAACGACCATTCTCGGGGCGGCCTGGCTTGCCGCCTCGCGCGCCGGCATCTGGCCGGACCGCAAGGCCTTTGCTGAACATTGGCGGCGTGACCGCCGTTTCAGCCCCGCAATGGAAGAGGCCGAACGGAAAGATGCCATTGCCGGCTGGCGCGACAGCGTCGGCCGCTGCCTGTCGCGACGGGAGAATTGAACAGGCTATACGAAACTGCCGGGTGCGATGCTCTTGCTGGAAACGAGATCGGAAAGGGCGCGCACCAGCTTTGCATCCGCGCCCTTGCTCGGCTGAAGCACGAATTCCACGTCCTCCAGCGGCGGTAGCACGCCTGCGGCAATCTCCTTCAGGCCTGCCGGTGCCATGCTGCGCGGCTGCACCAGAATTCCCATGCCCGCCCTTGCTGCGGCGGTCAGCCCGCTGAGGCTGCCGCAGGTACAGACGATCCGCCAGGCGAGACCGGCCCGGTCGAGCGCCTCCTGCGCCGCCTTTCGGGTGATGCTCGGCGGCGGAAAGGCAATCAGCGGCAGGGCATCCGGCTGGTTTAGCATCCGCTCCGGGTCGCGCGCCAGCCACACGAGCGGTTCGCGGTAGAGAAAGTGACCGAGCTTGTCGCCGAGACGGCGTTTGGCGAGCACCACATCCAGTTCGCCATTGTCCTGCATCTGGTAAAGCACGCCGCTCAGCGAAACCGTCAGTTCCAGATCCACGAGGGGATAAAGACGGATGAACTCTTCCAGAATGGCGGTCAGCCGACTGGCGACGAAATCTTCCGAAACGCCAAGCCTCAACCGCCCGCGCAGACGGTTCTCGCTGAACAGCGACGACACCTTGCTGTCGATTTCCAGCATATTGCGGGCATAACCGAGCAGCGCCTCACCTTCACCCGTCAGTTTTACCTGATGGGTGCTGCGCGCGATCAGCCGGCGGCCAAGTGCGACCTCAAGCCTTTGAATATGCTGGCTGACAGTGGACTGGCCAATCCCCAGCCGTTCGGCCGCCAGCGTGAAGCTGCCGGTCTGCTGAAGCATCACGAAGCTCGCAAGATGTTGAAGGTTCAGCATTATCCTGAATCGCGATAACTGTTAATCTTTGCATCGGAATTCATGATGAGCGATAGTATCGCGCATTTCAAGCAAAACCGATGCCGGAAAGACCTCCCATGACCCGCTTCCTACCTGATCGCTTCACCATGATGCTGGTCGCCACCGTGATTTTGGCCTCCATTTTGCCGATCAGCGGTGAGCCGGCGGAATATTTCGGGCTGGCGACAAAACTCGCGATCGCTTTGCTGTTCTTCCTCCACGGCGCGCGGCTTTCCCGGGATGTGGTGATTGCCGGTATCTTGCACTGGCGCCTGCATCTGGCGATCCTTCTCGTCACCTTCGGCCTGTTCCCGCTGCTCGGCGTGGCAATCGGCTTCATTCCCGAGAATATTCTGCCTGCGCCGCTTTATATGGGTGTGTTGTTCCTCTGCGTCCTGCCATCCACCGTGCAGTCCTCCATCGCCTTCACCTCCATGGCGGGCGGAAACGTACCGGCTGCGATCTGTTCCGCCTCGGCTTCGAATATTTTCGGCATGTTCCTGACCCCGCTGCTGGTCGGCCTGCTGTTTACGGTGGGCGGCCATGGCGGTGGATTTTCGCTGGATGCGTTCCTGCAAATCTTCCTGCAGCTGCTTCTGCCTTTCATCGTCGGTCAGGTGCTGCAGCCGTGGATCGGCGACTGGATCAGGGCGCGCAAGAAATTGCTGGCTCCGGTCGATCGCGGCTCTATCCTGATGGTCGTTTATCTGGCTTTTTCCGATGCGGTCATCGAAGGCATCTGGCACACATTTTCGCTCAGGGATATCGGCGTGGTCATCGTCATCAATATCCTGCTGCTGGCGCTTGTCCTGTGCGTGACGATGTTCGGCAGCCGTTTGCTGGGTTTCGACAAGGCCGATGAAATCACCATCACCTTCTGCGGCTCGAAAAAGAGCCTCGCCAGCGGCGTGCCGATGGCAGGCGCCATCTTCGCCGGTCAGAGCATCGGTGCAATTGTCCTGCCGATCATGCTTTTCCACCAGATTCAGCTAATGGTCTGCGCTGTTCTGGCTCAGCGTTACGCGCGCAAGGCCCATGAAAAAGCGGCGATGCCGGAACCGACCAGTACGGAAGGCGCGGCGGTATCCACCCGCTGATGCGAGGGTTCTCCGCAAATAAACGGCCCCAAGAAGGGGCCGTTCGTTTTGCATGCAAGAAAAGCTTAGTTGACCTGAGCCGGCGAAATCTGGGCTTCGATGGTCTTCGGCGCATCGGCGCTGTCGGATGAGATCGCAATGCGGCGCGGCTTCATGGCTTCCGGAATATTGCGGACGAGATCGATGTGGAGCAGGCCGTTCTTCAGGGAAGCGGTCTGGACCTCGACATGGTCGGCAAGCTGGAAGCGGCGTTCGAAAGCGCGCGTGGCGATACCGCGATAGAGAAACTCGCCTTCCGTGGATTTCTCGTCCGCGGATTTCTCGGCTTTCACGGTCAGCGCATTGGCGCGGGATTCGATGCTGAGTTCGTTCTCATCGAAACCGGCAACGGCCATGGTGATGCGATAGGTATTTTCGCCGGTCCGCTCGATATTGTAGGGCGGATAGGACTGGGCCTGTTCCGGCTGGCCAAGGCCGTCAAGCATCGAAAAAAGACGGTCGAAGCCGACGGTGGAACGATAGAGAGGGGAAAAATCAACGTGACGCATGGTGTCCTCCTTAAGAAGCGACTGTTTGCGGTTAAGCCCGGCGTCCCGTTCTGGCGACGGCCGGACATGTGGCGCGGTCCCGTTCTGGCGACCGCATGAATGAGATGGGAATGGCCTGCCGCTGCGTCAAGGGGGCGCGAAAAGGCGAAAGCAACATGAACCATGGCTGAACGTCAGGTTCCGGCATCGTTCAGTTTGAGAGCCCTAAAACATCGGTCATCGGAGACATTCTCCGTGGACAGAAGCAATAACGTCCCTTCTTCTTCTGTCTTATTCGCCGGAACCGCGACTGCTTTAACCGACGGTTCCGGCAATTTTTTCTTTGACCTTCCCGCGCCGCCGACCTATCCCGAAAAGGCACAAAAGCCGGAAAAGACCGATGATCGAAGCTACATTGCGCGAGAGCGAAGACAACCCGGTTCCCGGCAACCATACCGTCGGATATTTTACTGGCGATCGCGGCAAACAGCTTCGCTACGCGATCTTTCGCGCCAGCCGCCAGGTGGCCCGCGGAACCGTGGTTCTGCTGCATGGCAGGAACGAATGTATCGAGAAATATTTCGAAACGGTTGGCGATCTCACCGCCATGGGTTTCTGGGTTGCGACCTTCGATACGCGCGGGCAGGGCGGTTCCGAAAGATTGCTGAAAAAACCGGGTGCCGGGCACGTGCGGCGGTTCTCCGACTACCAGCGTGATATCAGCCTTTTTCTCGAACAGGTGGTGTTGCCGGATACGCGGCTGCCATTCTTCATGATCGCGCATTCCACCGGCGCGCTTGCAGCGCTTGCCGCCGCACCCGGCCTGTCGAACCGGCTCGACCGTCTCGCGCTTTGTTCGCCCTTCATCGAGCTGGACAGCCAGCAATCCGTCCCCTCATCCGTCATTCGGGCGGTGGCGACGGCTCTAAGTCTCGTTGGCCTTGGACGGGTGCAGCTCGGCAAGGATCAGCGGGAGCGGGATTTCGACGGCAATCCGCTCACCTCCGACCCCAGACGTTTTGCAAGAAATCTCTCGCTGCACAGGCAGTTTCCGGAACTTTTCATCGGCGCGCCGACGGCGCGCTGGGTCTATGAGGCGCTGAAGACCATGGGACGGGTGGTCCGTCAGGACCATCTGACGAATATCACCATTCCGACCCTTATTCTGGCGCCGATGCTGGATACAATCACGCCCTATAAGGCGCAGGAGGAACTCTCACGCAATTTCCGGGCAGCGCAGCTTCTTCCGATCACCGGTGCGCGCCACGAATTGCTGCATGAGCGCGATGTTTTCCGCAAGCAGGCGCTGGCGGCCATCGACGCGTTTTTCGCGCCGGAGTGATGGCCGCTTAAGCGGGCTACCTTAGAGTTTTGAGAGAATGGCAAGCGCCTGTTCATGCACCGCCTTCGAGCCGGCTGCGAGAATGCGGCCGCCATTTTCCGGACGTCCGCCATCCCAGGTCGTCATGATGCCGCCGGCCTGCTCGATCACAGGGATCAACGCGCCGACATCATAGGGCTTCAGGCCGGATTCGATCACCAGGTCGATATGCCCGGCCGCAAGCAGGCAATAGGCGTAACAATCCACGCCGTATCGGAAAAGACGGACCTGATCCTGCACCTTTTCGTAGAAGGGCTTTTCTTCCGCGGTGAAGATGTGGGGGCTTGTGGTGAACAGCACTGCGTCTGACAGCGAAGCACAGTCGCGCGTGCGGATTTTCCGCTCGCCATCCGGCCCGAAATACCATGCCGCCTCGCCATCGGCGAAATAACGCTCTTTGGTGAAGGGCTGGTCCATGATGCCCATGGCGGCGCGGCCGGCCGACTGGAAACCGATCAGGGTGCCCCAGACCGGCACGCCGGAAATGAAGGCGCGGGTGCCGTCAATCGGGTCGATGACCCAGATATGCTCGCGGTCGAGACCGACATTGCCATGTTCTTCGCCCAGAATGCCATGCTGCGGAAAGCGGGCCTCGATCAGGGCGCGAATGGCTGTTTCTGCTGCCTGATCGCCTTCCGTCACCGGATCGTAGCCGCCATCCTGCTTGTTGGCGACGGCAATGCCCGTCCGGAAGCGGGGAAGCGTTTCTGCGCTGGCGGCGTCGGCAAGTTTGAAGAAGAAATCCCGGTCGGGCAGCATGCGAAACCTCATTGCCTGAATATTGGGTCTGAATTCTATTGGGGCAATGCATAGACCGGAATCGCATCCGCCGTCCACTCATACGAATGAAGGTGCCGGTGTTTCCATATTTTCAGCATAAGCCTAAAAAATATGCATAAAATAAAATGATTGACAATTGTGCAATTACTGCGTAGCGTGATCCTACAGTCTTTGACTGTAAATACCCTCCTTGGGTGTTTCCTCCCTAGACTTGACCGCGCCAAGGCGCGGTTTTTTTTGTCCGGCGGGCCGCCAGACGATCCGGGATAAAAGATTGAAATAGCGGATGATTCGCGCTGCTATTCGGCAGCGAGCGACGTTTCTATCGCGTATTCGGAAACGAAGGCGCCAAGCTGACGCATGAAGATTTCAAGCGACGCCTGAATGGCGGGAAAATCGGCTCTTTTCAAAAGCGTCTTTTCGTCCACGTAAAGCGCCCGGTTGACCTCGATCTGCAGCGCATGAAGAGAGCGGATGGGCCGGCCATAATGTTCGGTGATGAAGCCGCCGGCATAGGGTTTGTTGCAGACCGCGACGAAACCCAGTTCCTCAAGAAAATGCAGCGCGGCGCGGGAGACTTCCTGGGATGCGCTGGTGCCGTAGCGATCGCCGATGATTACATCGGGCCTCAGATTCGAGCCGGCGACGCGGATATTGCCCGGCATGGAATGGCAGTCGATCAGCACCGCCATTCCGAAATTGGCGTGGGTGCGAGACAGCAGGCGGCGCAGGCAGGCATGATAGGGCTTGTAGATCGTCTCGATCCGCGAAAGCGCCTCGTCGACCGGCAGGCGGTGGGCATAGATATCCATATTCTCGGCGACAATGCGCGGCACTGTTCCCAGACCGCCGGCGACCCGCATGGAGCCGATATTGGCATAAGGCGGAAGCGTGCCTTCGAACATGCGGGGATCGAGTTCGTAGGGCTCGCGATTGACGTCCAGATAGGCGCGCGGGAAATTCGCTTTGAGAAGCGGCGCGCCGATCTCCGGTGCTGCCGCAAACAGCTCGTCGACGAAGTGATCTTCGGAGCGGCGGATCTCATGCGAATCGAGCCTTGCCGATTCCAGGAAGGAAATCGGGTAGCAGCGGCCGCTATGGGGGGAATTATAGACGAATGGCAGGGTTTGAACGGCAGGTTCCGTTACTTCGAACAGCTCATATTCACCCGTTATCCAGTCCATTCAGGGTCATTTACCATGTCGCAAAACTATCAGGACGTTCATGTTGCCAGTTACGGCGCGGCAAGTCCATACTATCGCCCAATCAGCGCTATACCGATTCACGTGTTCACAGGATATTTACCGTGAAAATCCTATAATCGGGCTAGGGTATTCCAAACATTGAGTAGTTACGGTCACTTATGATGAATCAGAAAATTCTTCTCGCTGAAGACGACAACGATATGCGCCGCTTCCTCGTCAAGGCGCTGGAAAAAGCCGGTTACAAGGTTTCTTCCTTCGACAATGGCGCCAGCGCCTATGACCGGCTTCGCGAAGAGCCCTTTTCGCTTCTGCTGACCGATATCGTCATGCCCGAAATGGACGGCATCGAGCTTGCGCGGCGCGCGACCGAACTCGACCCGGACCTCAAAGTCATGTTCATTACCGGCTTTGCAGCCGTTGCGCTGAATGCCGATTCGAAGGCTCCGAAGGACGCCAAGGTGCTTTCCAAGCCGTTCCATCTGCGCGATCTGGTGGATGAGGTCAACAAACTCCTTGTGGCGTAAGGCCTCTCAAAAAACCTTCACAAAACCGAAAAAAAGCAGTTGACGCATGAACCGGTTTTGTGGTCTATCCGCCGCCACGGAGGGCGTGTAGCTCAGCGGGAGAGCACTACGTTGACATCGTAGGGGTCACAGGTTCAATCCCTGTCACGCCCACCATCCGAATTCTTGAGTATCAAGGCCTTGCGAGAGATCGCAGGGCCTTTTTGCATAGTGGCCCAGCGAGTGACACTTGCATCTGCCTTACCGTTTTCGACGCCACGCGTTCGGAGATAAAATTAGTATCCCGCAGGTATTTCACGAGAGATCGACCCCGGTTCCGATTTCTGCTCTGGGGGTATTCAGGTCAGGCGTCGACAGTCCGGACATTGAAAGAGCATCGATGAGGTTACGGCGCTTTACAATAAGGCGTTCGAACCGGCTGTAGGTCATCAACACATGGGGTGGCTTATCGCGATCTGTAGTGTCACAGGTCCTGCCTGGGCGGTTTTCTTTGTCTGCTGAAGTCATGGCTTCCCATCAACTCACAATTTATTGTTGTTGCGCTTCGGAGCAATATCGCCTTGTTTGTAGACTCAAAATCTTCACGGGGAGAGAAAACGATGTCCATAAAAACAACAACTCGCGCCACTCTGCTGGTAGGATCGCTTCTGATTGGGGCGAGTTCTGCACTTGCAGAAACAGTTCTACACCGCGGCAATGCCGGCGAACCGCAAACGCTCGATCAGGCACAGACCTCGATCAACATCGAAGAATTTATCCTGAAAGACCTTTATGAAGGTCTCACCATTTACGACGCCGCCGGCAAGATCGTCCCCGGTACGGCGGAAAGCTGGACATTGTCTGACGATGGTACCGTCTACACGTTCAAACTGCGGGCGGATGCGAAGTGGTCGGATGACACTCCGGTAACGGCCGGAGATTTTGTGTTCTCCTACCAGCGCGTCGAAGACCCAAAGACCGCAGCAAAATATGCAAATATCCTTTACCCGATCAAGAACGCCGAAAAGATCAACAAGGGCGAAATTGCGGTTGACCAGCTTGGCGTGAAGGCAGTGGATGACAAGACCCTTGAAATCACACTCGAGCGCCCGACCCCTTTCTTCCTTGAGCTCCTTGCTCACCAGACGGCTCTGCCAATCTCGAAGGCGAGCTACGAAAAGAATGGCGCCAACTTTGTAAAACCGGGCGTCATGGTCTCGAACGGCGCCTATAAGCTCGAAACGCATGTACCCAATGACAGCCTTACGGTCGTCAAGAACACCAGTTTCTGGGACGCACCGAACACCAAAATCGACAAGGTTATCTTTTACCCGATCGACGATCAGGCTGCATCCGTTCGTCGTTTCGAAGCAAAGGAAATGGACCTCGCGTACAACTTTTCTGCAGACCAGATCGACCGTCTGCGCACGTCCTATGGCGAGCAGGTTCACGTTTCGCCGACGCTTGCGACCTACTACTACACCTTCGATACCCGCGAAGCCCCATATAACGACGTCCGTGTTCGCCAAGCCCTGTCCATGGCGGTGGACCGCGATTTCCTCGCCAAGGAAATCTATAGCGGTTCTCAGATCCCAGCCTACTCCATGGTTCCCCGGGTATGGAATCTTACGGAGAGCCGGCGAAGGCTGATTTTGCCACGCTGTCGCAGCTTGATCGTGAGGACGAAGCCCTCAAACTTATGAAGGAAGCGGGTTATGGTGAGGGCGGCAAGCCGCTTTCCATCGAAATCCGTTACAACACAAACCCGAACCATGAACGCGTCGCGACAGCCATTGCGGACATGTGGAAAAACACCTTCGGCGCAAATGTGTCGCTGGTGAACCTCGACGTCGCCTCACACTATGGATACCTGCAGGAAGGCGGCAAATTCAACGTCGCGCGTGCCGGGTGGGTTGCCGACTATGCGGATGCTGAAAACTTCCTTGCGCTTTCAGTTTCCTCCAACAAGACCTTCAACTATTCCAAGTTCAACAACGCGGAATATGATGCGCTGCTGCAAAAATCCTACGACGAAAAGGATCCTGCAGCACGTTCCAAGCTGCTTCATGAAGCGGAGACCATTCTTATGAAGGAGCAGCCGGTTGCCCCGCTTCTGACGCAGGCCGACCTTTGGCTGGTTTCCAATCGCGTCAAGGGTTGGGTAGACAATGCTGCCAACGAACACCTCAGCCGCTTCCTGAGCGTTTCCGAATAAGCAGCATTGGCACGGTGGCCAACACCGCCGTGCCATGCCGGAGCTCGAAAAACCATGATCTCGTTTATCCTGCGCCGTTTGGCGAGCGCCGTGCCGACCTTGTTTATCGTCGTCACGATTTCGTTTTTCCTGATGCGTTTTGCACCGGGCGGTCCGTTCAATCTTGAACGTCCCCTGCCGCCGCAGACAATGGAAAACCTGATGAGAACCTATCATCTGGACGAACCATTGTGGCGCCAGTATCTCATCTATCTCGGCAATGCCGTCACCGGCGATTTCGGTCCGAGCTACATCTACAAGGACAATACCGTCGCGCAGTTGATCGGCAAAGGTCTGCCCTATTCGCTGGAACTCGGCAGCTATGCGCTTTTGCTGGCGCTGGTGGGCGGCGTTCTCGCTGGCACCCTGGCCGCGCTCAGGCAGAACAGTGCCTTCGATTTTTCGATCATGTCCATTTCGACGGTCGGCGTTACCGTGCCGAACTTCGTTGTAGCACCTGTTCTCACGCTTATCTTTGCCGTTATGCTCGGGCTTCTGCCAGCAGGCAGCTGGGGCGACGGATCGCTTAGGTATCTCATCCTTCCAATGATCGCGCTCGCTTTACCGCAGCTTGCGGTTATCGCGCGTCTGACACGCGGTGCAATGATCGAGGCTTTGCGGATGGACCATATCCGTACTGCCAAGGCTTACGGCCTTCCGGCGCGCAGCGTGGTGGTGTTCCACGCTATGCGTGCGGCGATGCTTCCGGTCGTTTCCTATCTGGCTCCCTGTGCCGCGGCTCTGCTGACGGGTTCGGCAGTCATCGAGACGATCTTCACTATTCCGGGTGTCGGTCGCTACTTCGTTCTTGGCGCGATCAATCGTGACTACACCCTGGTCATGGGAACCGTTGTTCTCGTCGCCATTTTCGTCATCGTGTTCAATCTCGTGGTCGATATTCTTTACGGCCTGCTCGATCCGAGGGTCAGACATGACTGATATCCCCGGGAATACCGCCCATCAATCATTGGTGAAAAGCCGAAGCCTGTTCCAACTGGCTGCGCTGCGTTTCCGACGAAACAAAGCCGCCACGGCGGGCTCCATCATGCTCCTGCTGATTACGCTTTTCTCATTCATCGGTCCGCATTTCCTCACACACACCTACGATCAGGTGTTTTCGTCCTATGTCTCCGTCGCTCCAAGCCTTGAGCCGCGCCCGGATGTGAACAACCTTCAGAGCGTGATGGAGGGCGTTGCCAGCCGGGCGCGCGTGGAGCTGAAGGAATTCTCCGTCGAAGGGCAGACCTTCACGGCAACCGTCACCTCCAGCAGCCCGATTGACCCGCGCACGACACGCTATTTCGACCGCGCCAACGAATTCGAAAACACGAAGGTCGTCGCCACCGAAGATGAGGGGCGAACACTGAAGCTGGAAGGCGACGTAAACCGCGAATACTTCCTCTTCGGCACGGATTCGAACGGTCGCGACATGCTGGCTCGCGTGATGCTGGGTGGACAAATCTCGATCGCCGTTGGCGTTCTCGCCAGCCTCGTTTCGCTCGGAATCGGCGTTCTTTACGGCGCAACTGCGGGATATATCGGGGGCGTGTCGACAATGTGATGATGCGTTTCGTCGAAATCCTCTATTCGCTGCCCTTTGTCTTTCTGGTGGTCGTTCTGGTGGTCTTTTTCGGCCGCAGCTTCATCCTGATCTTTCTGGTCATCGGTGCGGTGGAATGGCTGGATATGGCGCGTATCGTCCGCGGCCAGACGCTTGCCCTGAAACGGCGGGAATTTGTGGGCGCCGCACAGGCTTTGGGTTTGAGCGACTGGCAGATCATCCGCCGTCACATCATCCCGAATACGATCGGGCCCGTCGTCGTGTTCGTCACGGTCGTCGTGCCCAAGGTCATTCTTCTGGAAAGCTTCCTCTCCTTCCTCGGTCTTGGCGTGCAGGCGCCACTTACGAGCTGGGGCGCGCTGATTTCCGAAGGTGCCAACAATATCCAATCGGCCCCCTGGCTACTGATATTTCCGGCGATCTTCTTCGTACTGACCCTGTTTTCGCTCAATTTTGTGGGTGACGGGTTGCGTGATGCACTCGATCCCAAGGATCGTTGACATGAATACGACATCTGAAACCATCCTCACCGTCCGTAATCTCAAGGTTGATTTCACAACGCCGGACGGCACGGTGAAAGCCGTCAAGGGTATCGATCTTGACGTCAAGCAGGGCGAAACGCTTGCCGTCGTTGGAGAATCCGGTTCCGGCAAAAGCCAGACCATGATGGGCATCATGGGGCTGCTTGCATCCAACGGCGTTGTTGAGGGCTCGGCAAAATATCGCGGACGCGAGCTGATCGGTCTGCCGGTCGGCGAGCTGAACAATATCCGGGGTGCGAAAATCACCATGATTTTCCAGGAGCCGATGACCTCGCTCGATCCTCTCTACAGGATCGGCGCGCAAATCGCCGAACCGATCCTCCACCACAGGGGTGGCAGCAGAAAAGAGGCGCGCGCCCGCGTTCTCGAACTGCTGAAGCTTGTGGGAATTCCCGATCCGGAGCGGCGCATAGACAGCTATCCCCACGAACTTTCCGGTGGCCAGCGCCAGCGCGTCATGATCGCCATGGCTCTCGCGAATGAACCGGATATTCTGATTGCGGATGAGCCGACCACTGCGCTTGACGTGACGATCCAGGCGCAGATCCTCGACCTTCTGAAGTCGTTGCAACAACGCTTCGGCATGGCCATCGTCCTGATCACGCATGATCTCGGCGTGGTCCGCCATTTTGCCAATCGTGTGGCCGTCATGCGCCGTGGGGAGATTGTCGAGTCCGGCACGACGGAAGATATCTTCGATCGCCCGCAGGCGGATTACACCAGGATGCTTCTCGATGCCGAACCCAGCGGGCACAAGCCGGCCATTAGTGCAGAGGCGCCGGTCGTCCTCTCCGGCCAGGGCGTGACGATCGATTATACAATTCCTGGTGGCTTTTTGTCGAAGTCTCGCAGGTTTCGAGCCGTCGACGGCGTCAATGTCAACCTTCACCAGGGACAGACCATAGGCATCGTCGGTGAATCCGGATCAGGCAAGTCCACGCTCGGTCGTGCGCTTCTGCGTCTAATTGTGGCAGATGGCCGCATTTTCTTCGACGGGAGGGAAATTACCGGACTTGATCGGAAGGCAATGCGGCCATTGCGGCGGCGTCTGCAGCTTGTGTTCCAGGACCCCTATGGCTCGCTTTCGCCAAGACAGACGGTCGGAGAGATCATCACGGAAGGCCTGTTTGTGCATGAGCAACGACTGAGCCGAGCGGAACGGGACAAGCGGGCAATAGAAGCGCTGAAAGAAGTCGGTCTCGATCCCGCCGCTCGCAACCGTTACCCTCACGAGTTCTCGGGCGGACAACGTCAGCGTATCGCAATCGCCCGCGCGATCATCCTCAAACCGGATGTCGTCATTCTCGACGAACCGACATCCGCACTGGACCGATCCGTTCAGGGACAGGTTATCGACCTGCTGCGTGATTTGCAGAAGACGCATGGCCTTTCTTACATCTTCATTAGTCACGACCTTTCTGTCATCAAGGCGATTTCGGACTACGTCATCGTCATGAGAAACGGGAAGATTGTGGAGGAAGGAGAAACGGATACCATATTCAGCAGTCCGACGGCTGAATATACTGAAACACTCATCAAATCTGCTTTTTCGGTGGAAGCGGCACCATAGATTATCGCACGGCCGCGGCAGGCCTTCTCTGGCCCTGAACCACTTGAAAAAGAGCGGCAATGTCATGCGGCCGGGCTAGTTGCACCTGTTTTCGACCGAATCCGTAGCCCGCCGCTCGGGAATACTGCTCTGACTGCCTTTTCGTGAGCATGTCAGCGCCGCAGCGATCGACGCCCGCCGCATCGCCGCCTTCCAGCGGCAAGCCGCAGTCCAATCCTGAGGCAGCACGCCGACGAAACAATTGCCGGCTGCCGTTGTGTCCTGTACGTCGACGAAGGTGATGATCATGACGCGGTTTCCTTAAGCGATCTGAACGAAGTGACCTTCGCCGGCTTCTTCGTAAGTCCGCTTCGGCGGCACATAATCGGCGGCGCGGAACGGGCTTTTGATCTCGACCGCAACCGGATTCGCCGACCAGCGACAGGGTTTCCCCTGACGCAGTTCCAGCGATACGCCTTCGACCGCGTGGATGCAGCCGATGGTCTTGCGCAAGAAGCCCTTCCTTATCGGAAAGCGCGTAATCAGGTTGTCGACCTTGAGGATCGGTGGGTGATCGCGCTTGACCGTATTCTCGGTCGGCTTGACTGGCTGGATTTCCCCGGTTGCCATGTCCACCTGCGGGAACCGCAACGGACGATCCTTGCCGGTCATCGAGCCAAGCTGTGGTACTGCCGACAACAGCGCGCGGGTATAGGGAATCATACCAGCCTGCGCTCTGCCGGTGCCGAAGTGGTGGCGATACCATTCGAACCGAAGATCGAAGTGTCCTACTACGCGATACGGCCAATCGGTGCGCAGAGAATTGCTGTTCTTGATGAATTGATTGAGCGCATCCGCCAAATGATGAGCACCGCCGGAGACCTTGGTTCGTACCTAGCATTACGAGAGTCTTGAAGGGATACGGATCGTTCCCGGGTTATTTCTTTGTTCGCGTCCCTTGGCGACCAGCAGCGATCGCGATTCCCCTCTTTGCGGGATTATGGCGCCAACCGCACAATGATCGTGGCCTCGGAAGACGACAATTTCCGTTCGACGGCCAGAGCTTGCGCAGAATCAAGGCCACTGATGGTGACGCTGCCCCCCATAATCGGCTCTCTCACGACCGGCTCGAAGACCACGTCGCCATCAACCAGCAACTGGGTCTTCTTCCCGAGAGCCGTGCGGGTGAAATCCTCGAAGACCTTGGCGCTTTCCGGTGTCAACGCAATTTCCACCGCAGGTCCGGCAGCGGGATCGACCGAGGTTTTCACCTTTGCGACCTTGAGTGAAATCGGTGCAATGTTCCCGCTGCTGTCGGCAGCAGTTTTGCCACCCTCATTCTGGTCGGGAGAGGAAGCGGTATCGGCATTGGTCTTCGCGCGGTACTGGTTCAGATCGATTGAAGCCTGCCTATTGTTTTCGGGTAGCGGCTCAACGCGTTGGCCAGACAGGGTCTCGGCAGTCCATGCATGCGGCGCGGGCAGGACCGGTGGCTGGTCCTCTCGCCAGATATGCGTAGCCACGGTGACCTTCATGCCGCCAACACTTGCGACCGTGTTTTCCAGCACTTCGATTGTCGAGCCGTCGCGTGTCGAATTCACGTAGGTCACGGTCCGCGACTTGCCGGCGCTTCTGGCCTGCGCCAGCTGCGCATCGGTCAGTTGCTTCGCCCGATCTGCGAAGCTTGCGATCATGCCATCGATCGAAGATTGCTGGGATTGCAGCAGGGCAGCCGGATCGTAGGTGACCTTCGCGCTGAACGTGGCTGTTTGCCGGGCCTTGTCGGCGGCTTCGAGTTTCCAGACGGTGCTTGTCGGAACGAGCACCCCTTTCAGTTCTTCGCTCCCCGCAACCGTCCATTCCTGTCCGATATCTGTCGTGAAAGCTTCGGAGGATTGCCCGAGTGCAAGGATCATGCTTTCCGGCGCGAGCACGTTGATGACGACAAGAGGATTACCTTTAACGGCCTGGAGCATGCGGGAGGCCGTGTTATCCGACGCGGACGTGGACAGGAGCATTTCCATATTGGCGATGATCTGATCGGCGCCGACAAGCGTCGTCGGAGTACCGCTAGGATCCGCCTCGAATTCCAGCTCCTCAACACCATAAGCGGCGAGCGAATTGCGAAACATGGCGTTCATCGCATAGGAATCCGCAGTGCCTGTTGCGTCCGGGGAAGGTCGGCGGAAAGCCTCCATTTCACCCGCATCCCCTCGTCGTTTCGCGACAGCACCGTTGCCGATTGACGGAAATCGCCACGCATGACAACGGACGATGCTTCCGGTTTGTCGAGCCAGAGCGACATGTCGGTCTCGGTCGTCTTTTGAACGCGATAATGGCTCTCAGCCCCGATGGCGGGTTCATAAGGGGGAACGGTCACGCTCTCCGCCGCCTGAGCCGGGCCGGTTGCCATCGTTGCCTGGAATATCAGCCCGGCAGCGAGAAAGAGGAGAGGGACCGGACCGATATTGCGGCGCGTTACGTTCGTGTGAATTTGAATGCCCTCCGGTTACGGCGTATTCAACACCTGACATGCCGATTTTGTACTGTCTATCCCAAGTTCAACGCCACATGGCTTCTGTGGGCAGTGATTTTTAATCATTGAATTCTGTATTGCGTCGCGATTCCGCTACCATTGCATTCAGGCGGTGTTGCAGCTCGGGCGGTTCGAATTCCATCCGCACGCAGCCAAGCGCGTAGCACATTGCGGGCGTGAACGGCATCCAGGCTCTCAAAAGATCGAGCAGCTCATCGGACATCATGTTCTCCAACGGGTCGACGCCCAATTGGCCGAGAGCCCGTTCGTGATCGGGCATCTTTGCTCTCGCGATAATGGCGAGGGTGCGTTTTAACGCCAGATCTGCTGGCTCGTGATGCTGGTTCGTTGACCACCACCATGCATCGACGTCGGCAATATATGCGGCAATATAGGTTTCCGCAGTCATTGCCGGTTCGCCCAAAGCAGCCATATCCGGAACCCAAGAGGGATCGGATGCAATTTCGGATGGTGAAAATATGCCGGGAGGTGGGGTGTCGGAGCGGTGCCTCTTCAGGCCCGGTTTGCGATGGCGTGTCATGGCGAGCGGTCCGCTAGAGGCGTTGACTGGTCGTGGCATCGAACAGGTGGATCGATGCCAGATCCGGCTGAACCTGGATGGTCGCGCCCGGCTGCGCCTGCACACGCTCGCGGAAGACACCGACGACCTGGTGATTGCCGAGCATCATCGTAACCTGCGTTTCCGACCCCATTGGTTCCACCAGCAAAACGTTTGCGGTGAGGCCATGGTTGACCAGTTCGAAATGTTCCGGGCGGATGCCGTATATCGCTTCACCTGTGGCGGGGCCTGGCGGGAGGGGCAAGACGACGCCGTCAGCCTCGAAGCCACTGGCGGTAAGCCGTCCCTTGATGAAATTCATCGCCGGGGAACCGATGAAGCCGGCGACGAAGGGATTGGCGGGCCGGTCATAAAGCTCGAGCGGCGCCCCGCATTGCTCGACCCGCCCGGCATTCATCACCACGATCTTGTCGGCCATGGTCATGGCTTCCACCTGGTCATGCGTGACATAAACGGTCGTGACCCCCAGACGCTGGTGCAGCCCCTTGATTTCACCGCGCATCACCACGCGCAGTTTGGCATCGAGATTGCTGAGCGGTTCGTCGAACAGAAAAACCTGAGGATTGCGGACGATTGCGCGGCCCATGGCGACACGCTGCCGTTGGCCGCCGGAAAGCTGGCGGGGGAACCGTTCGAGCAATGGCGTCAGCCCCAATATGTCAGCTGCCCAGCTCACCCGCTCGGCGATCTCGGTCTTGCTGCCGCCGCGATGCTCGAGCGAGAAGGCCATGTTCCTGGCGACGCTCATGTGCGGATAAAGCGCGTAGTTCTGAAAGACCATGGCGATGTCGCGGTCTTTCGGCTCGATCTCGTTGACGACACGGCTGCTGATCGAGATATCGCCGCTGGTCACGGTTTCAAGGCCTGCGATCATCCGCAGCAGGGTGGATTTTCCGCAGCCCGAAGGGCCGACGAGGACAACGAATTCGCCATCGGCAATATCGATATCGACACCATGGATGGTGGCGAATGCGCCATAGCTTTTCTTGACGGATCTAAGGGTAACGGGTGCCATGGGTCAGCCTTTCGATTAGCCTTTAAGCCCGGTATGGGCGAGGCCTTCGACGAATTGTTTCTGCGCAACGATGAAGACGATGAGTACGGGAATGGCGGTCATCGTTGCGGCGGCAAGCTGGATGTTCCACATCGGTCCACCATAGGCGTCGGTAAATTGTGTCAGTGCCTGCGGCAGGGTGAACTTATCGGGGCTGGAAAGAAAGACGATGGGTTCGAGATAGAGGTTCCAGCTGCCGAGAAATGTGAAGATCGCAACGGCGGCCAGCGCTGGACGGGCAAGCGGCAGGGCGATGGTCCAGAATATCTTGAACCGGCCGAGGCCATCGACCCGCGCGGCTTCCTCCAGTTCCACCGGCAGGGAAATGAAGAACTGGCGCATGATGAAGGTGGCGAAGACCGCCGGCGCACCGAAGATCGGTACCAGGATCAGCGGCCAGTGTGTGTTGATCATGCCCCATTTGAGAAACATCCGGAACAGCGGAACGAGCGTCACTTCCGATGGGATGAGCAACCCCACCAGCACCACCATGAAAATGGCGTTGGCAAATGGGAACCTGATACGCGCAAAGGCATATCCGGCCATCGACGCCACTGCCATGGTGCCGATGGTGACGATTGCCGCGATATAGGCCGAGTTCCAGTATTGCAGCGCGAAGGGCTGTATTCTGAAAACGTCGGAATAGGAGGAAAAATCAAAGGCGCGCGGCCAGATATCCGGTGGAAAGGCAAATATCTGGCTGACGGGTTTGACCGACGACGTGACCATCCACCAGGTCGGAAAAACGAAGGGGACAAGCAGCACGCAGAGTATGAAATAGATCAGCGTCTGCGCGCGTGGGCTGAGTTCAGTTTTCATAGAATACGAACTTTCTGCGCAGGTGCCATTGGATGAAGGTGAGCGCGCCGACAATGACCAGCAGGATGATGGAGAGCGTCGAGCCATAACCGAAGAGGTAGAACTGGAAGGCCTGCTGATAGAGGTAATAAACGAGAACCGTCGTGGAAAAGCCCGGCCCGCCCTGCGTGAGGATCATGATCTGCGCAAAGACCTGCAACGCGCCGACGATGGTGACGATGGAGGCGAGCAGGATCGTCGGGCTGATCATCGGCAGGGTGATGCGATAAAATTGCTTGAAGCGCGGCACACCGTCGACGCGCGCGGCTTCAAACAGTTCCCGCGGCACGCCCTGTAGTGCGGCAAGAAACAGGATCATGTTGAGACCAAGGTTCTTGAGCGCCTGCACCACGATGACCGAGATCATCGCGGTTGTTGGGTGGCGCAGCCAGTTGGGCCCCTCGACGCCGAACATTTGCAGGAGGCCGTTGATGCCGCCATTGTTCTGCAGAAGGAAACTCCAGACGATTGTCCAGGCGACCAGTGACACCACGACAGGCGAAAAGAACAGTGTACGGAACACGGTCATGAAGGCCAGCTTCTGGTTCAGGAGCAACGCAAGCCCCAGCGCCAGGCTCATATTGAGCAGGGCAAGCCCGGCGGAGAACACGGCGGTCACCACCAGCACTTCGCCCATGGCCGGGTCGCTGAGCAGCTTCTGGTAGTTGGTGACGCCGGTGAACCGGAACGATCCCGCCAGCACGTTCCATTCATGCAGTGAATACCAGAAGACCAGCACCAGCGGCACGAGCACGAAGACAACGATACCGATGAGTTGCGGCGCTATGAACAGATAACCGGTGGCGGCGTCACGGCGCGCCATGGTCCAGAAACCGCGCCGGGCCTGTGTCTGCGCTGTCTGGAGGGCAAGCGTCATGGCTTTTCTTCCTTCTGCTTTTCACATCCACGAAAAATCGGATGACTACCAAGCCTCAATTGGCCGCCAGCAACGGATCGAGACGGCCGCAAAGCGCTTGCAGGACAGCCGTGACGTCGGCATCGGGACGCCAGAGACCGTCAAGGCCAGCGCGAACGGTCTGTTGCAGCCGGGCAAAATTGAGGACCTGCTGCGTTGATTGACCGGTGGCGACGCCACGAATGACCACGGCCTCTATCTGTTTACGCGACAGCAATGGGTTGGCGGCTGCGAGGACATCGGCGGTGAGCAGGCTCTGCCGTGCCGGCGGAAAAAACCGCGCGAGCTTGGCCACATTAGGCTTGGAGGAGAAAAACGCCAGGAATTCCGCCGCAAGCTTCGGGTTTTTGCCGCTGGCCATGACGCCAATGCCGGCCCGGCCTGTTACGGCATAGTCACCTGCAGGTCCTGTAGGCAACGGCACGAGATCCCAGTCGAAGGCCTTGTCGCCTTTCGGCAGCAGCGCTGCGCGGCTGATCTGGGTGGTCGTCATTGCCGCATCTCCGGCAAAGAAATCGGCCGAAACGCCAGGTCCCGGCATGGCTTTCTTCACGAAGATCGCATCGTGGATGAAGCGCATCGCATCAACCATCTCCGGGCTGGCAAAAGCGCAGGACTTGGTGTCTTTCGACCAGGGATAGGCATTCCAGCCGGTATAGACTTCGGCAAGGTTTTCCCAGGCCTTGTATTCGAAATCACGGATGATCAATCCCTGTTTGCCGGTGGCCGCGACTTTCGCCGCCGTCGCAATGGCATTGTCCCAGTTCCATTCGCCGGCAGCGATCATCTCGGCGGGTGTCTTTGCGCCTGCAGCCCGGATCATGTCGTTGTTGACGAAAACGCCGAAGGGCGATGTCGAGAAGGGATAGAGATATTGTACACCTTCGTAAGACCAGGCGGTGAGTGTTGCCGGGGGAAGTCGCCCATGTCGTAACCTTCGGTATTGGCAAAGGTTTCGGTGAGGGGATAAAGCGCCCCGGCCGCCATGAAGTCAGGAGCAGTGGTGTCGAACAGCCAGGCCAGATCGGGAGGGTTGCCGCCGGCGATCTGGGTGGTCAGGGTGGTGGCATAACCTTCGTAGGCAAGCGAATCGTACGTAATCTTGACGCCGGGGTGGCTCGCCTCGAACTCATCGGCGATCTCGTTGAACAGAGCCAGATGAGCTTCGTTGGCGCTCCAGATGGCCATCCGCAATTCCTGCGACAAAGCCGGCGAAACCAGCCCGGATGTGACCAGAAAACCGGTCAATGCAATTTTTACTATACTCCTGCGCATGAATAATCCTCCCAGATTATACGTTTTGGCTAGTAGCCGCGAATATCAGGCCAATGGCGCTCCACCCCTTGGCGTTCGATGTGGGTGTGAAACTCCGCCAGCCGCTTTTCATCGGCATGCACGCCATGCGGGGTCTCGCCCCTGTCAAGGCAATAGGCGGCCAGCATGCCGGCCACTTCGCCGATGTTCCATTCGACCGGATGCAGCCTGTAACAACCATTGGTGATATGCGTCGTGCCGATATTCTTGGATGCCGCCAGCAGGTTCGTTTTGTGGCGGGGAATAAGGGCACCGAGCGGGATTTCGAAAGGGCAGGCGCCGACATCGATATAGTTATCGCCGCCCGTCGAGGGGTGCAGATCGATGCGGTACATACCGATACCGATACTGTCAGGGTAATGCACCGCGCCGCGATCGCCGCGCACGGCAAGCGACAGATCCTGTTCGACCACCGTGGTCAGGGCGCGAATGCGACGGCTTTCACGGATATAGGGCGCCATGGCCAGGCCATGCTCTGTGCCGGTAATGTCGCCGCGCAGGCGCAGGCCCGGAAAACCCTGACCACCATTCGGGCGGGGCGCCTCGGTCTGCATCCAGTAGAACATGGAATAGGAAAGGCTTGCCGCATCGGCCAGCCGCTCGGCATATTGTTCGGGGGTAACGTCGATGATCGGTGCCTCGAAATAATCGATCATCGGCCAGTTCACGAGGCAGATATCGCTGGCATAGGCGCCGGGCCGAAATGTGTGGCGGGCGGCAATGCGGCGGAATATCCACAGGCTCATATCGCCTGCGCTGTGGCGCTGGTCGGCAACGTCGCGTGTTGCGTTGTCGACCGGGTTGGGATCGAAGAACCGGCGGCTGCGTTCCAGTGTCCGCGGATTGGGCGAGTCCCAGCTCAATAGCGGGCCGCCCCAGAATTCGGGGGCAACCTGACGCCAGTGATCGTACCGGGCGGGTTTGTCGATGACATGATTGCCGTCTACCTGATCGACGGCGAAGCAGATCGAGACGGCCTGCTGATTGTGCGGCTGCGCCTCCGCCGGCGCGCTCGGTTCGCCGGTTTCGGATTGGGCTTCGAAACCCGTGACGTATTCAGTAGCTGTCAGTGGCAGCAGATCGCCCAGTTCGGTGGCGTCGATGATGTAGCGGGCCGAGCAGGAAACGAGATCACCGGTATTGCAATGGCGCAGCGTCACGGCTCGCACGGTGTCGCCGTCGACCTCCGCTGATATCGGCTCATAGGGCTTGAGGATGGTCAGCTTGCCGCCCGCCGCGTAAGGCGCAAGCATTGCTTCCATCACTGCCAACGAAACGCGCGGTTCGTGGCACAGGCGAGATACATTACCGTCTCCGGGGTTGAGCGTCAGATCGGCCCGGGCGGCGTCCGTCAGCGGATAGTGGTCGCGGTAATATTGCCGCACACCCGTGCGCAGGGCGCGATAGCTGGCGGTGATCCCGAACTGTTCCACCCAGCTGTGTTCGTCGGGCGGCACGGCCTGGCTGGTCAGCTGGCCGCCAATCCATTCGAAGGCTTCGGTCAGGATAACGCTGCGGCCGTTGCGCAAGGCCCCCAGCGCCGCCGCCACGCCGCCAAGTCCGCCGCCAACCACAAGAATATCTGCATTGTATTCTCTCACGTCAGGTTCTCTTTCCTTGAGTTGGGCCTCGAGTTGGGGAGGCAAGCGTTTCGCCCGCCACGATGTCGCAGCCCAGCAATATCTGCTTTATGGGGCCGGGGGGCTGGTGAGGGTCTCGACCAGCATGGAAGTCGCCTGCCTGCCCATTTCTTCGCGGGGGATGGCATAGGAGGTGAAGACGCGCTGTAACCGAAGCGTATGCGTGCGGGTGCCGCTGCCCAGCACCACGATGGAAAGATCGGCGGGGACGCTCACCCCCTGGGCACGGGCATGATTGTCGAAGACCACCGCTTCTGCCACCTCGGCAAAAAAAACGACGCTTGCTCCGCTGGCGCGAACGGCAGCCAGTTGCTCGGCCGGATCGCCATTTTCACTTTCGTGGGAATAGACCAGCTCCGCCGCGCCCTCTATTGCGGCGAGAAAACCACGCCAGCGATCGCTGATGGATTCCGCCGGACCCGTCGCACCGATAAAGGCGAAACGGCGATGGCCAGCTGTAAGTGCTTCTCGGACAAGAGCATGCGTGGCTGTCACGTAATCCGCGCCAACATAACGCACGGGCCCGCCGGCATCGTCACGACGGCCGACTGCGACGTAAGGGTAGTCACCGGCAACCAGCTGGGCCAGCTCATCACGATCGAACTGGCTGCCCAGAATGAGGCATCCGTCGGCCAGTCGAAGCCGACCTGTTTCCCCGAAGATGCGCTTGCGGCCGTTATCGTCGCGCGCCGCAGCCGTCATCAGCAGAAGATCGTAGCTCAACCTTTCCGCTTCCTCCTCTATCCCCATCAGGAAAGGCGTGTAGAAATCCGCCTGCGCAATCGGGAAAGCCGGCTGATAGGTGAAAACACCCAGAATCCGGTTGGCGCCCTTGACCATGCTGCGCGCGATGGGGTCCGCCACATAACCGGTGTCGCGAATGGCCTTCAGCACACGCTCCCGCGTTTCAGGCGGAATGCGACCTTCAGCGGATTTCGCTTCGTTGAGCACGAGCGAAACCGTTGCCTGGCTGACCCCAGCGAAGATCGCAATGTCCCGTTGCGTCACACGCCTAACCATCGAAACCTCGTTTTCTGCGGCTGCTAATTCGTATTAGCTGCTTATGCGTATAAACAAGGTTTGCGAGGGGATGTCAAGAGTGAGGTGCTCCACGATGATGTGTTGGTTCCGGCACATGCAATCCAGCGTCCGCGGGGGCCCTCACCAGCAGACAGTCTTTCCCAGATATTTCGCTTAGGGCAGGATGAAACATGGCCATCCATGTCACCGGAGTGCGCCTGCGAGCCGGATACAATTCATGAAAACCGGAAAAGTTCCGAGACAGAGAGCGGTCTAAAAGCCGGTTACGGGCAACAATAAATTACAAAATCTTCATTGCAGGTCACTCATTCCGGAGCTTAGATTTTATCGGGGGGAGAAATGAGAGAGCAATGTCGAACCTGGGTAGCCTCACATCCCTTTTTGTCTTCGCGACAGGCATTTTCGCCTTCTATCGATGGATGACGGATGGCATCGGCACGGAAAACAGGAAGTCGGAATCGAGATGGTGAGTTTTTCGGTCCCGACAGACACCGCAGTATCCGAGATAAGAAAACGGGTGGCAAAAATCATCGGCGAACAGCTCGGGATAGCTGATGATAAAATAGTCGATACAGCTGATTTTTCCGAAGATCTGAATGCTGATTCGCTTGAGGTCGTTCAGATCGTCATGGAGATCGAAGAGGAATTTGGCATCGAAATTCCCGATGCTGCCGCAGACAGTCTTTCCACTGTCGGTGATGCCATTCGCTTCATTCAGCTGGCAACGACTTAGTCGATCCGGAAAGGGCGCGTTCGATATGGCGATAATCCATCCCTTCATATACTTTCTTCCCGCCGTCGTCGGCACCTATGTCCTCTATAAATTCATCCTCTATTTGCTCGGCGCCGATTAGGCGCCGGTCACCGCGTCCGCGCCTTTCGGCCCCGGTTTGTGTTCAAGCTCCCCAATCAGAAGGCTCCTTCACCATACCAACCGAAATAAATTTCACACTATAAAATAAAATTCAAACAGCATTGACGGCTGCTCGGTTTCCGGCTATCCCAATTCACATGCAATAAATTACATCGAATAAAATTTATTGCGGACTAAGTCATTGTCCTTGGGAGGGGAATATGTTGGCTTTTCTGAAATCGACCGCTGCCGCGGGTGTTTTAGCCGTGGCGATTGCCGCTGGTGCCGGTTCGCAGGCCACCGCGGCTGCCGGCAAATTTGCCTGCGAGCCGGGTGAGACCTATGTGATGAACGTCATGGTTTCCAGCCACCCCTATTGGGTGCCGGTCTTCGAGGGGTTTAAGCAGGCCGCAAAGGCGCTCGGCTGCGAGGCCGTTTTCACCGGCACCCCGGAATACGACATCACCAAGCAGATCGCATCTTTCGAGCAGGAGCTGGTGAAGAAGCCGAAGGGCATCCTGCTGCACCCGATGCAGGCCGATCCATTTATTGAACCGATCAACAAGGCGATCGGCTCCGGCGTTTCGGTGACGACTTTTGCGGCGGATTCTCCGAAGTCGAAGCGCACCGCCTACATCACCTCGGACAATGTCGCCGAGGCGAAATTCGCGGCCGATGAAATCGTCAAGAAACTCGGCGAAAAAGGCGAATATGCCGTTCTGGAAAATCCCGGACAGAGCAACCACGATCTGCGCGTCACCGCCCTCATCGACTATATGGGGCGCACCTATCCGCAGATGAAGCTCGTCGGCCGCCAGGCGACCAATCAGGATGCGAATGTCGCCTATCAGGCGGTTGGCGCCCTGCTGCAGGCCAATCCAAATCTCGGAGCATTGTGGATACCCGAGGCCGGTTCGGCTGAAGGCGCGACCACCGCCGTTCTTGAGGCAAAAAGAAGGTCCTGATCCTGCATGCGGATATCACACCCGCGACGCTGGAACATATCAAGCAGGGCAATATCTACATGTCCATCAATCCCAATCAGGGCGTGCAGGGCTTCATGGGTTTCATGAACACGTTTCTGGGCGCCCATTCGGACCTGATCGACCCGTTCAACGACTACAAGGTTTCCGGCTTCAACCCGATGCAGGTTCCTTCGATGGACAATGGTTTCGCGGTCATCACCAAGGCGAACGCCGCTTCCTTCGATCTCAACGATTATATGAAGGGGCGCTGACGCGCCGCACTGGACCCGGCGAGGTTTGCGCCTCGCCGGCCACAAGGGGAAGCAGGTTCGGGAGGGCGTTATGGGTGAGGTCATCCTCAGCATGACGAATATTCACAAGGCGTTCGGCCCCGTGCGGGCGCTGCGCAATGCGGCGCTTGAGTTGCGGCGCGGCGAAATCCATGCGCTGGCGGGTGAAAACGGCGCCGGCAAGTCGACACTGATGCATATCATCGACGGTATTCTGCAGCCGGATGGCGGGGAAATCGTGCTGGATGGCAAATCGGTCAAGATATCCTCGCCCAATGCGGCGAACCGGCTCGGCATCGGTTTCGTGCATCAGGAGATCGCCCTCTGCCCGGAGATTTCGGTCGCCGAGAACATGTTTATGTCGCAGACGGGCCAAAGCCGATCATGGTTCATGAACTATCGCGATCTCGAAAAGCGGGCGGCAATTGTGCTGCGGGAAATCGGTGATATCGATCCCGCCCGCCGGGCCGGCGACCTGTCGATCTCGCAGCAGCAGATCGTCGAAATCGCCAAGGCGCTGACACTCGATTGCCGCATCCTTATCCTCGACGAGCCGACGGCGGCTTTGACCGAGACCGAGGCCCAGACCCTTTTCAGGATCATGCACCGGCTGGCGGAACGGGGCATTGCCATCGTTTATATCTCGCATCGTATGGCGGAGATTTTCGAACATTGCGACCGCATAACGGTCATGCGCGACGGCTGTCATATCAGGACGGAGAATATTGCCGATATTTCCCCGGAGGAGGTCGTCAACAGCATGGTGGGACGGGTGCTCGACAAGCTCTATCCGCCAAAACTTTCGGACGATGAAAAATCGGAGGACGTCATTCTCTCGGTTCGGGGCCTGAATGAAGGAAAGCGGGTTTTCGATGTCAATTTCGATCTGCGCCGCGGCGAAATCCTGGGGCTTGCCGGGCTGATCGGTGCGGGAAGAAGCGAGATCGCCCGCGCCGTTTGCCGGCTGGAGGGTAAGCCGAGAGGCGAGGTTACGCTGCGCGGCCGGCCGCTGAGACTCAAGGATTATCGCGACAGCATCCGCGAGGGGCTGGTCTATCTGTCCGAGGATCGCAAGGGGGACGGGCTTTTCCTCAATATGTCCATCGCCTCGAATGTCTCCGCGCTCGATATCGGCAGGGTATCGAACGGCATGGGCTTCATCGAACGGCGCAAGGAAACGAAGCGTGCCGATGAGCTGGGACGCCGCCTGAAACTTCGGGCGAACAGCGTCGGCGATGCGGTATCGACGCTGAGCGGCGGCAACCAGCAGAAGGTGGCGCTGGCGAAAATGCTGTCGGTGGAGCCGGAGGTCATCTTTCTGGACGAGCCGACACGCGGGGTGGATGTGGGGGCGAAGGCGGAAATCCATCGCCAGATCAGGGAACTGGCGCGTGAGGGGGTCGGTGTGGTCGTCATATCTTCGGAACTGCCGGAACTTATCGGCGTCAGCGACCGCGTGCTGGTCGTGCGCGAGGGTCGGATTACGGGTGAGGTCGAGGGCGACGACATGACGGAGGAAAAGATTATGCAGCTCGCATCGATCAATATTGTGCATAGCCCGGAAAGGGCCTGAGGGAGCGGGAAAATGGCAACATCGGAAACACCTTCGGGCATAGCTGAGACGGCGGTTCGCCGCACCGCCTGGTGGGAGCCGGCGCTCAAGGCGCGGGAAACCGGGCTGATCGTCATCATCCTCGCGCTTTTTGCGGTGATGTCCTTCATATCTCCGTATTTCCTGACCGTGGACAATCTGCGGGCCATGGCCATGGTCTTCGCCATCGAAAGCATCGTCGTGGTGGGCATGACGATCCTGCTGATCTCTGGCGGTATCGACCTTTCGGTCGGCTCCGTCACCGCACTTGCGATGGTGGCGGCTGGCTGGCTATTCCTCAATGGCGTCGACCCATGGGTGGCGGCGGGGCTGGCGATCTGCCTTACGACCTTGATCGGCATGGCCATGGGATTCCTGACGACGGTGATCGGCCTGCATCATTTCATCGTGTCGCTGGGCGTCATGGTAATTGCGCGCGGTGTGTGCCTGCTGGCGACGGGTGGGCGCCCGCTCGGCCTCTATTCCCTGCCGCCGGAATTCAAGTTCATCGGTCAGGGCGCGCTTGGCGGCATTCCGCTGGTGCTGATCATCTTCGCGGTGGTGGTTGTTGCTTTCGATCTGCTGCTGCGGCGCACGACCGCCTTCCGCAAGGTGTTCTATACCGGCAGCAATCCCAAGGCCGCGGCCTATTCCGGCATCCGCGTCGGCCGGGTGGTGTTTGCCACCACCACGCTTTGTTCGATGTTGTGCGGTGTTGCAGGCGTTATCTACATGGCCCGCTTCGGCTCTGCCCAGCCCAGCTTCGGCGTCGGCATGGAACTTAATGTGATTGCGGCGGCGGTCATCGGCGGCGCGAGCCTTTCGGGCGGCTCGGGCACCATTCTCGGCGCGATCCTTGGGGCGATCCTTCTTTCGGTGGTTTCCAGTTCGCTTGCCTTGCTCAATGTGTCTGTCTACTGGCAGGACATCATCAGGGGCAGCATATTGCTGACTGCGGTCCTGTTCGACCACTATCTGGTCAGGCGCCGCCGTTGAACGCCCTTCGCTCGCCCGAGGGTAACTGGAGAAAGACGACCATGCTGGATATCAAGGACGATTTCGATCAACAGAGACAGATGTATTCCGTCCTGGTGCTGCATTTCATCGAGGGTGTGAAGCAGTCGGAAATCGCCGAGCGGCTCAATCTTTCCCATACCAAGGTAAACCGCATGATTGCGGCCGGCCGCAAGGCGGGCATGGTGAAGATCACCATCGCCAGCCCCTATCAGAGGCTGGTGGACCTCGAAAACGAGATCACCCGCCGTTTCGGCCTCAGGCAGTCGGTAGTGACGCCGACGGTCTCCGATAATCCGGAAACCGCCTTGCAGATGGTGGGTCGGGTGGCCGCCAACCACTTGCTGGAGACCATTCGTGACGGTGACGTGATTGCGATTACCGGCGGCAAGGCGGTGAGTGCCGTTGTCGACAATCTGGAGGCGGAGCGTCGTTTCGATGTGCGGGTGGTGCCGCTGACCGGCGGTGTGCAGGGCAAGCACTATACGGATGTCAATCATCTCGCCACGCAACTGGCGGAGAAACTCGGCGGCAGCGCGTCGCTCGTTCATGCACCGCTATTTGCCGAGGATGAGGAACAGCGCGATCTGCTGATGAATGTCGCATCGATACGCGAGGTCTTCGATCTGGCCCGGCAGGCGCAGGTGGCGCTGGTCGGCATCGGCTCCGTGGAGGCTCCGGGCTCCGGCTATTACGATCTTCTGCCGGATGCGGCCCGCGGCGGGCAGGCGCTGGTGGATGCGGGCATTGCCGGCGAGTTTCTCGCCCATCTCACCATGGCGGACGGACAGCTGGCGCGCATCGATCTCAACTCGCGCGTGGTGGCGCTGGACCCCGGGCAGCTTGCCCGGTGCCCGAATATCATCGGTGTGGCGGCAGGCGCCATCAAGGCCGGACCGGTGGCGGCCACGCTTGCCGGCCGCTATCTGACCTCGCTCGTCGTGGACGAGGCGATAGCCGGCTATTTATTGGATCATGAAGGAGGGGAGACCTCGTGACGGACAATGCAATATTGACCCGGACGATTGGCAGAAGCGGCATTAACGCATCCGCCGTGGGGCTTGGCACCTGGGCCATCGGCGGCTGGATGTGGGGCGGCACCGACGAGCGGCAATCCATTGCCGCCATCCAGGCCTCCATCGATGCCGGCATTTCCCTCATCGACACCGCACCGGCCTATGGCATGGGGCTTGCGGAAACCATCGTCGGCAAGGCAATTGCCGGCAGGCGCGACAAGGTAGTGCTGGTCACCAAATGCGGGCTGGTCTGGCATGTGAATGAGGGTGCCTATTTCTTCCATCAGGATGGCAAGCCCGTTCACCGTTACCTCGGCGCCGCTTCCATCCGGCACGAGGTCGAAGAGAGCCTGAAACGGCTCGGAACCGACTATATCGATCATTACGTGACCCATTGGCAGGACGCCACGACGCCGGTTGCCGAGACGGTCGGGGCTTTGGTGCGGCTGAAAGAGGAGGGGAAGATCCGCTCCATCGGGGCAAGCAACGTCTCGCCCGGCGATCTCGAAGCCTATATCGCCACCGGCGCGCTGGATGCCATTCAGGAAGAATATTCCATGGTGAAGCGCGACATCGGGACGACGCTGCTGCCGCTTTGCCGAAAGAATGATGTCTCGGTCCTCAGCTATTCGTCGCTGGCGCTCGGTCTCCTCTCGGGCAAGGTCGGGCCTGAGCGGGTCTTTGCGGAGGATGACCAGCGCCACGGCAATCCGCGCTTCAGCCAGGCGAACCGTCAGAAAATCGCGCGGTTGATGGGTGTGCTGGAACCGGTGGCGGCCGCCCACGGGGCGTCGGTCGCGCAGGTGGTGATCGCCTGGACGATTGCCCAGCCGGGCATAACATTCTCGCTGTGCGGCGCGCGCGATCCGGCTCAGGCGGTTGAAAACGCCGCAGCGGCACGTCTCCGCCTCACGCAGAATGAGCTGGCACTCATCAGCGCCGGTGTCGCGGAGCATCTTGTGGGGCTCGATAGCTGATTATGTAGGCTGAGACGGGACTTCAGGCGAACAGCGCATCATTTTCGTCCCGTCTCTCACGTCGCTTTAAACGGTCAACAACATTGGGACGCTGGTCATCCGCCAGCGAACGGTACTTCTATGCCCAGTTTTCGCGAGGACGCTCTGCGCCGTATCCGGCTCGATGGTGATTTCGATGCCGTCGTTATCGGCGGCGGCATCAACGGAATTGCCGCCTATCGCGATCTCGCCTTGCAGGGGCTGCGTGTGCTGCTGGTGGAGCGCAACGATTTCTCCTCAGGCTGCAGCGCAGCACCCTCACGCATGATCCATGGCGGCCTGCGTTATCTCGAAAACGGTGAATTCGGCCTCGTGGCAGAATCTTTGCGGGAGCGGGATGCGCTTCTCAGGCTCGCGCCGCATATGGTTCATCCGCTGCCGACCACGATCCCGATCTTTTCGACTTTCAGCGGCCTGTTCAATGCGGCGGCAACTTTTGCCGGTTCCGGCGGAAAACCCGCAAGCCGGGGCGCGCTCGCCATCAAGGCGGGTCTGTTGCTCTATGATTTCGTCACCCGCAAAAACCGTATCCTGCCCCGTCACGCCTTTCGCGGTGCGCCCGGGACTTTGCAGCATTGGCCGGATTTGGCGCCGGAGATCAGATATTCGGCCACCTATTACGATGCGTGGATCAGCCAGCCCGAACGGCTGGCTCTGGAGCTTCTGATCGACACCCGTGCCGATGCGCCGCAAAGCATTGCGCTCAACTATGCGGAGCTTGTCCGTCTCGGCGGCGAGTATCGTATTCGACTGGAGGGCGTGGATGAAGCCCTGCCCATCCGCCCAAGGATCATTGTTAATGCGACCGGCGCATGGATCGACGAGACGATTGGCGCACTGGCTGCACCCCCGGCGGCGGAGACAGCAAAACCGACGGTCTCCGGAACCAAGGGATCGCATCTGATCATCGCCAACGAGGCGCTTTTGAAGGCCCTGAACGGCCATATGATCTTCTTCGAGAATGACGATAATCGCGTCTGTATCCTCTTTCCCTATCTCGGCCGGGTTCTCGCAGGCTCGACCGATATCAAGGTGGATCGCCCCGAGCGGGTGCGCTGCGAGCCCGAGGAGCGGGATTATATTCTGGACGCGATCCGGCAGGTCTTTCCGCAGATTGCCATTACCCATTCCGACATTGTTTTCAGTTTCAGCGGCATACGTCCGCTGCCGCGCAGCGATGCCGCCTTTACCGGAAGAATTTCCCGCAGCCATTTCATCCACCGCGTCGCGGGCGATCCGCCGCAGCTCTGCATGATCGGCGGCAAGTGGACCACTTTCAGGGCTTTCGGCGAACAGGTGACCGACGAGGTTCTGGCCTTTCTTGGCCGCAGACGGCTGACCGGCACCATGGACCGCCCGATCGGCGGCGGCAGGAATTTTCCCACCGGCGCCAGCAGCCTGCCCGCCTTGCTGTCGGAGGAGTTTTCGATTGCCGGAGACCGGGCGGAGCATCTGGCTCTGGCTTACGGCTCCCGTGCCTTCGATCTGATGGGTTTTTGCCGGGACCGTGCGGATGATGTGCGGCTTTCAGAAAAATCGCCGATCACGGCCGCGGAGGTGGTCTGGCTGATCCGCTTCGAACACGTGCGCCACCTGACCGATCTCGTCCTGCGGCGCACGACGCTCGCCATCACCGGCGTCATCGATGCCGATCTGATCGACGCGATCCTCGCCGTTGCGGCCCGCGAGCTAGGCTGGCCGGCCACCCAGGCGGCGGCGGAACGGCAGCGGCTTATCCATGAGCTGGAGACTTTTTACGGGGTCACGCCGGCAATGCTTCAACACAGATGCAAGGAGAATGTATGATGATGCGGATTTCGAAAAAGGCGCGCATGAACCGGCTGTTCCGTAATGGCGGTTGCCTGGATGTGGCCATCGATCACGGGGTTTGCAACGAGCCGAGCTTCCTCGTCGGGCTGGAGGATATGGCGCAGACCGTGAACAGGCTGGTCGAGGCCCGTCCCGACGCCATCCAGATGGCCTATGGGCAGGCGGATCTGCTGCAGCAGAGGCCGGAGCGCGACAAGCCGGCCCTCGTCATGCGTATCGACATGGGTAACCCTTACAATTCCACGCGCCACAGAACCATGTGGTCGCAGCTCCAGAACCATCAGGACCCGATCATCGGTGCGCTGGAAATGGACGCCGCCTGCGTCGTCGTGAACCTGTTCATGCTGCCGGATGAGCCGGAGCTGTTTCGTCAATGCGTCGAAAACATCAGCCGCGTGCGGGCAGATTGCCATCGTTTCGGCATGCCGCTGATGATCGAGCCGCTGGTGATGCTGCCGAATGATGTGCGCGGCGGTTATCAGGTGGATGGCGACGCCGAAAAGATCGTCACGCTGGTGCGTCTTGCCTCGGAAATGGGAGCCGATATCATCAAGGCCGATCCGACCAGCGATCCGCATGATTTTCACAAGGTGATCGAAGCCGCGCGGTGCCCGGTGCTGGTGCGGGGCGGGGGGCGTGAGGACTTGCGTAACGTGCTTACGAAATCGGCGGCTCTTATGGCCGAAGGTGCGAACGGGATGGTTTATGGGCGCAATATTTACCAGCACGACAATCCCAAGGCCGTCGTTGCGGCTTTGATGGCCATCATCCATCAGGGTGCGGGCGGTGAGGAAGCATGGGATATCTATAATCGTGGCTGACAAAAATTACATATTGGGTCTCGACGTCGGGAACACGGTCATCAAGGCCGTGCTGTTCGACACGGAAGGCCGGCAGGTTGCGCAACATGCTATCGACGGACAGTCGACATTCCCCCAGCCCGGCTATGTCGAGCGCGATCTCGAGGAGTTGTGGCGGAACGGCTGCGAGGCGATCCGCCAGCTTCTGGTGAAATCGTCCGTCGATCCCCGCAGCATCCTGGCCGTGGGCTGCGCCGGCCATGGCAATGGTCTTTACCTTCTGGACAGGGACCGGCAGCCTCTGATCGGCATCCAGTCGCTCGACAGCCGTGCCGCCGATGTGGCGGCCGAGCTTGACCGGAAAAGCGGAACGCAATTGCAGGCCCGTTGCCTGCAACGGCCATGGCCTGCGCAAACACCCAGCCTTCTGGCCTGGGTGAAGCGACATGCACCTGATCTTTATGCCCGGACCGGTACGGTCCTGTTCTGCAAGGATTTCGTCAATTTTCGCCTGACGGGGTGCCTTGCCAATGATATTTCCGATCTCAGCGGCGCGGGGCTGCTTGCCTTGCCGGAAGCGCGGCTCGACCGCGAGCTTCTGTCACTTTACGATCTTGAGGACGCGTTCGCGTTTTTCCCCCGTCGCGTGGAATCGGCTGACATCGTCGGCCATGTGACGGGCGAGGCTGCGGCGATGACGGGGCTGTCCGAAGGCACGCCCGTCATCGGTGGTTTCTTCGATGTGGTTTCCAGCGCCATGGGGTCGGGGGTCATCAATGCCGGGGAAGCGTCCATCATCGCCGGCACCTGGAGCATCAATCAGGTTTTCGCGGACAGGCCGGTCATCAGTCCCGATGTCTTCATGGTCACCACCTTCGGCCGTGACCGCTATGTCAATATCGAATCCAGCGCCACCTCCGCCGCCAACCTCGAATGGTACGTGCACCGTGTTCGCGGCGACCATGGCGACCATGCCTTCGAGCGCTGCAACGAATTGGTTGGCTCCGTCTCACCGCGCGCCGACGATCCGTTCTTCCATCCGTTCATTTTCGGCTCGCGGCTGGGTGCGGAATTTCGCGGCGGCTTTTACGGCCTAGCGGGATGGCACGGCGAAGGTCACATGTTGCGGGCCCTGTTCGAAGGGGTGTGTTTCGAACATCGCCGCCATATCGGCGTCCTGCGCGAAGCTGGGCTGCCGGTGGAAAGCGCCGTGATGTCCGGCGGCGGTTCCCGCAGCCAGCATTGGCCGCAGATCATGGCGGATGTTCTGGAAATTCCGCTGCGTGTCGCGGAGGCCCGCGAGACGGGCGCGCTCGGCGCGGCCATTGGCGCGGCCGTGGCGATTGGGCTTTATCCTGATTATGAGGAGGCGGTTGCGGCGATGACACGGGTTGCGAATGCTTACCGGCCGGATGCTGCGCAAGTCTCGCATTATGGGCGGCGCTATGGTCTCTATGCAGAATTGACCGCGCAGTTGCGTGGCTTCTGGAGCGCTTTGCGGTTACCGCAATAGTCTCCGGCGTCGGTAGAGCGCAATCGCTCGCCTCATCCCTGCGCAGAGCGAAAGTATCTGTGCAGGGAGTGAGGATATCGCGCAATAGTTTGTATATACTTCAATATTGCAACTTTATAAAGTATTGATGTTTGTTTATGGCGCTTGGAAAACAGAATTGAAAGTAAATTTTAAACATAACCTCTTAAGCTCACCCTCCAGCCCGGTCGCCAACAGTTGCGCACGCACCCGTAACTCGCGCCACCGTCGCAGCATAGTTTTGGGGGATGGGACATGCTTTTTAAATCGACAACGGGTCGGAATATTTTTGCGGTTGCCGCATGCGGCGTCTTTGCGACGATCGCGGCCTCGGCCGTGCTGTTTTATCGGTCCATTGAGGATACCAGGGCCAACAGTCTCGAGCGTATGCGGCAGATCGCCCATAGCGAAGCCCTGGCGACCGAAAAGAATATCGGCGGCACGATCCATATCGTCAACAGCCTCGCCTCGGTTCTGGAATCGATGAAGCAGTCAGGCGATGCCGACCGGGGTAAGGCCGATCAGATCATTCATCACATGCTGGCAAACAACCCCGATGTGCTCGGTCTCTGGACCGGATGGGAGCCAAATGCGTTTGACGGCAAGGATGCGGATTTCGCCAACAGGGAGGGGCATGACGCGACCGGCCGGTACATACCCTATTGGGTGCGCAGCGGCGGCAAAATAAGCAATACCGCTTTGACCGATTATGCCACCGCAGGCCCGGGCGATTATTATCAATTGCCCTTCACCCTGAAGAAAACGGTCGTCGTCGAGCCCTATTCCTATGCAATCGACGGCAAGGAAGTGCTGATTACCTCGATCGCCAAGCCGGTTATGGTTGATGGCAAACCTCAGGGGGTTGCCGGCCTCGACCTGTCGCTCGATGAAACAAGCAAGGCGCTTTCGGCGGTGAGGCCTATGGGAACGGGTTTCGTCAGTCTCGTCAGTGGCGGCGGCAAGATCATCAGTCATCCGGATGCGGCGATCATGGGAAAAAGCCTCGCGGATGGCGGTGCGCAGACCGCTGGCTGGGACCAGCTGATTGCAAATCCCGGTGCTGAGCGCGAGATCACCGCACAGGATGGAACGGCATCCTTCGCCATCGCCTTGCCCGTCATGCTTACCCAGGACATGAAATGGTACGCAATCATCTCGGTGCCGGAAGAAACGGTGTTTGCGCAGCTGCATGCCATGATGCGTGACGCCGCTTTGACCATCGTGACGGCCACCGTACTGCTGGCGCTGGCGGGATGGTTCATCGCGCGGCGTTTCATCGGGCGTATCGCAAACATCATCGATGAGACCGCCAAGATTGCACAGGGAAATCTTCATCTGACATTGAAGGATATCGGGACAAGGGACGAAATCGGCGATCTTGCCCGCTCTCTCGATGTTCTGCGCGAAAACAATCGGCAGAAGGCCTCGCTGGAACAGCAGGCCGAGACCAACCGCACGCTTGGTGAAGAGGAGCGTGCGGCCCGGGAACGCAGGGCCGCCGATGAGGCGGGCAGCATCCGCTTTGCCGTCGACAGCCTGGCTTATGCACTGGCGAAGCTCGCTGACGGCGACCTGTCCTGCCGTATCGACAATCCCTTTGTCGAGCAGCTCGACGCGGTGCGTGGCGATTTCAACGGCTCGGCCGGGAAATTGCAGGACGCGCTTCTGCGGGTATCGGAAAACGCTTCCGGCATCGACGCCGGCGCCAATGAAATCAAGGCGGCGTCCGATGATCTGGCGCGGCGGACGGAGCAGCAGGCTGCGGCCGTTGAAGAAACCGCTGCGGCCCTTGAAGAGATTACGACAACGGTAAAAGACGCCGCGAACCGTGCGCATGAGGCGGGCCGGCTGGTTTCCCGCACACGCATCGGTGCGGAACGGTCGGGTGAGGTCGTGCGCCAGGCCGTGATGGCGATGGAGCGGATCGAGAAATCGTCGAACGAGATTTCCAGCATCATCGGCGTGATCGATGAGATCGCATTCCAGACGAATTTGCTGGCGCTGAATGCGGGGGTGGAAGCGGCACGTGCCGGGGAGGCGGGCAAGGGTTTTGCCGTGGTGGCGCAGGAAGTGCGGGAGCTTGCCCAACGCTCCGCCGCTGCGGCAAAGGAAATCAAGTCGCTGATCACCAAGTCGAACCAGCAGGTCGAAGAGGGCGTGCATCTGGTGGGCGATACCGGCAAGGCGCTCGATGTCATCGTTGCCGAAGTGCAGGAGATCAACCAGCACGTCGCCGCGATCGTGGAATCGGCGCAGGAACAATCGTCCGGCCTCCAGCAGATCAACGTCGCCGTAAACCAGATGGATCAGGACACGCAGAAAAATGCCGCGATGGTTGAGGAGATGACGGCCGCTAGCCACACGCTGGCAACGGAGGTCGATGCGCTGAACCGGCTGCTCGGCCAGTTCGAACTCGGTCAGGGAACAGGTGTCCATCGGGAGTCTCTGAAGGCGGCCTGAGCGGCCGTGCCCATCTGCGCTAGTGGGCACGGCGGGGAAATGGAAGATGGACTTTGTCTGCAAATTGAGCATCTTATTTCCTGCAAGCAAGTAATGGGATGATCAACAGCAGATGGATATCAGGCGCCTGAAATCGTTTATCACGATTGTCGACATGGGTAGCATAACCAGAGCGGCC
Source organism: Agrobacterium sp. LMR679 (assembly GCF_027157905.1). NCBI lineage: Bacteria > Pseudomonadati > Pseudomonadota > Alphaproteobacteria > Hyphomicrobiales > Rhizobiaceae > Agrobacterium > Agrobacterium sp. LMR679. Next base: position 1,112,572 of record NZ_JAPVOJ010000001.1, read on the forward strand.
GATGTGCTGCATATTGCCCAGCCGGCGCTCAGCCAGCAGCTGGCAAGCATCGAGGAGCATTTCCGCCAGAAACTGCTGACCCGAAGCCAGCAGGGCGTCGTCATGACCGATGCCGGCAAGGTCGTCTACAGGCATGCCCAGGTGATTTTGCGGCAGATGGAGCAGGCGCAGGCGGAGGCGCTGGAAGCGGGTGCTGTGCTTTCCGGCAAGGTATCCGTGGGCCTTGCGCCCTTCAGCAGCGCCGCCACGCTTTCGCTGCGTCTGATGGAGGAAACCAAGCGGCTTCATCCCGGCATTCTGCTGCACATCACGGAAAGCGTCAGCCAGCCCTATAGCCAGATGATCATGAATGGTCGTCTGGAAATGGGTTTGATCCATGGCGTAGGGCCGATCCGGGGTGTCAAGTTCACACCGCTGTTGCGTGAGGAATTCGTTCTGGTCGTGCATCGCAGCTTCGGCGTGGAACCGGGCGATGCGCCGATCACGGTCGCCGATCTGGCGTTTTTACCCTTTCTTCTGCCGCCGACCTATAATTTCGTGCGCCGCGCCATCAATCTCGCCTTCACCCGCAGCCGCAAGGATCTGATCGTGATGGCGGAGCTGGAATCGGTAAGGACCATCGCGCGCGGCGTGGATGCCGGGCTTGGCGCGACCATAACGCCCAAGGCCATCGCCGACCGCATCGTGGCGGAATCCAATGAGGACATCGTCGTCCGGCAGATCGCCAGCCCGATGATCGAGGAAACGCTGTCCTTCTGCGTATCGGACAATACGCCGCTCTCCGAGCCCGCGCTTGCCGTGAAGGAGATATTGCTGCAACTGGCCGAGACCCTGAAATAAAAGGCTCAGACCGGTTCTAAAGCCACGCGCGGCACAGTCCTTCTGTACCGCGCGCAGAAAAGATCAAAGCATGGCTTCCTTGCGGCAGTTCACCAGCAATTCGGCCACCGAAAGGTTGTTGGGCAGGCGAAGCAGGGTTTCCACCATTTCGGCAAGATCTTCCGGCTGGGTCATGTCCTCGCGGCTGACTTCCGTTTCGCCGACGGTCATATCGGTTGCGATATAGCCAGGGCAAAGCGCGGTGGCGCGCACGCCGCTGTCCCACAACTCCTGCCGGATGCCGTGGGTGAGGGCGACAACGGCGAATTTCGTCATGGCATAACCCACATTCGACCCCACACGGCGTCCCGCCAGCGAAGCGACATTGATGACCCTGCCCTGTCCGGTTTTTACGAGGTGAGGAATGGCGGCGCGCGTGACCCTCAGCGGACCCTTGACGTTGATGCGCCACATCTGGTCGAGGCTTTCTTCACCCGCATCCATGACCCGGACTTTGGGGTTGATGCCGGCGCAATTCACCAGCCCGTCGATCCGGCCATATCTGGCGGCAACGGCCTCGACCCAGGCCTCCGCCGAACCAGCCTCTTCCGCATCGTAGCGATCGGCCGAAAGCCGGTCCTTCACCGCAACGGCGGCCGGATTTCGCGCTCCCGCCGCGACGGTGAAACCGGCTTCGTGAAGCCTTTTGGCGATCGCAAGGCCAAGGCCCCGCGATGCGCCGGAAACCATGATGACACGGCCACTTCCTCCCAACATGCTGTTCTCCCTATTTCATTCCATTGCAGAATTCGGCGATGCGGGCGCAGCCTTCGGCAAGGTTTTCCATGCTGGTGGCATAGGAAAGCCGGAAGAAGGGGCTGAGGCCATAGGCCGCGCCCTGCACTGTCGCAACATGATGTTCGGCGAGAAGCGCCATGACGAAATCGGTATCGTTCTCGATCTTCGTGCCGCCCTTCGTCGTCTTGCCGATCAGCGCGGCAATGTTCGGGAAGATATAGAATGCACCTTCGGGCTTGTGGCAGCGAAGCCCCTCGATTTCCGAAAGCTTGCCGAGCACGAAATCGCGGCGCGTCTTGTAGATATCGGCGCGCTCCTTCAGCAGATCCTGCGGGCCGTCGAGAACCGCGACGGCGGCAGCCTGCACGATGGTCGCGACACCGCCGCTGTTCTGGGTATTGACATTGCTGATGGCCTTGATGAGATCTTTCGGGCCGCCGCAGAAACCGAGACGCCAGCCGGTCATGGCATAGGCTTTCGATGCGCCGTTGACGGTCAGGACCCGATCGTAGAGGCGCGGCTCGACTTCGGCGATGGTGCAGAATTCGAAGTCGTCATAGATCAGGTGCTCATACATGTCGTCGGTCATGATCCAGACATGCGGATGCCGCAGCATGACCTCGGCGATTTCCTTCATTTCCGCGCGGGAGCAGGCGGCGCCCGTGGGGTTGTTGGGGAAGTTGAAAAGCAGCCACTTGGTCTTTGGGGTAATGGCGGCTTCGAGATCTTCGGCGCGCAGGCGGAAACCGTTATTCTCCGGGCAAACCACCGGCACCGGCACGGCGCCCGCGAACTTCACGATATCGGCATAGCTGATCCACGACGGCGCGGGAATGACGACTTCATCGCCCGGGTCGCAGGTGGCCATGATGGCGTTGAAGATGATCTGCTTGCCGCCGCCCGCCACCAGAATCTGGCTCGGATCGTAATCGAGATTATTGTCGCGCTTGAACTTCCGCTGGATCGCGGCCCGTAGCGCCGGCGTTCCGTCGGCGGGCGGATATTTCGTGTCGCCGGCAAGGGCCGCCGCATGCGCTGCTTCTACCGCGTGGGCAGGCGTCGGGAAATCCGGTTCGCCGGATGACAGGCTGATGACCTTGATGCCCTGAGCGGCGAGATCGCGCGCTTTCTGGGTCATGGCGAGCGAAGCTGACACGGTGACGTTGTTAAGGCGTTGGGCGATGGTGGGCATGGATTATTTCCGATTGTAACGGTGAAGACAGGCATCGTCGCGATGCCAGTGCATGACAAAGAGGTTACGGGAATTTTCCGCCGTTTCCCCAATACGACTTCGATGTGAGGTCATACGGGATTTTGATGCATCGCCGCCAAAATGGGGTGGGCAGTCCATATGCGTATGCGATGACCTCAGAGGAATAAAATATTATGCAGCCCGTCGGCTTAGCCCCTAAGCTTGGCGCAACAACAAGGGAACGACGCGTCGGGCAATGTTACCCAGAGAGGTAACCGGCGCGAAAATGCAGAAATATGCGACAGGCGCCAGCAAAAGACCGGATGCCTCGACAGGGAGCACACCCAGCAAATTCTAGTCATAGGGCCTGGACGATCTCGTTCGGCTCAAAGCGATGCCTCGTGCCGTATTCAACGCGACGGGAGTATAGATGTCGGATATTGCGATCATGGAACCACATGCCCCGCCACGTCGTGGAGTTTCCGGCTGGAAAGCCCTCGAGCGTCGGCTGTTTTCGCCCGGCATTCTCATCCTGCCGCTGCTGATCTTTCTGCTGATCTTTTTCTTCTGGCCTGCGGTTCGGCTGATGAGCTTCAGCGTCATGACCCAGAATTCACAAGGGCTGATCGGCTCCCCCTTCACGCTTGCCCATTATGTCAGGTTTTTCGAGGTCGATCTTTACCAGAAGGTGCTCTGGGCGACGATCCGCATCAGCCTGATCACCTCGGTTCTTGCGGCGATACTGGCCTATCCGGTCGCGACCGTTCTCGTGCGCGGCAATATCGTCACGACCCGTATCATTACACTGATCGTGATTGCGCCGCTGGCCGTCAGCGTCGTGGTGCGCGCCTATGGCTGGCAGCTCATTCTCGGCAACGGTCCGACCGGCCTTCTGAACTACGTGCTGATGAATCTGGGCATCATAGACAGTCCCATGACGCTGCTGTTTTCGGATGCCGCCGTCATTATCGGCTCCCTGCACATTTTCTTCCCGATGATGGTGCTGCCGCTGTCCTCGGCTCTCGGAAAGATCGATCCGAATCTGCAGCAGGCCGCCAGAACTTTGGGCGCGCCGACATGGAAAGTGTTCCTGCGGATCACCTTCCCGCTCAGTCTTCCCGGTCTGGTCGCGGGTTTCACGCTGGTTTTCTCTCTGGCCTCGGCATCCTACGTCATTCCCGCTCTGATCGGCGGTCCCGGTTCGCAGATGCTCGGCAACATGGTCGAACAGCAGGTTCTCGCGGTCTATGACTGGCCGTTCGGCGCCACCATCGCCACCATCCTCGTCTTCATCGTCATTCTGATCAACGCCGTCTCGATGCGGCTGCTCGGTGGGCGTCGTATCAAGGCAAGCGCGTCATGAACAACAAGCTGACCGGCACTTCCGCCATCGTCCTTTACGCGATCACCGCCGCCATGATGGTCTTCATCCTGGCTCCTATCATCCTCGTCGTCGCCATCTCGTTTTCCGACAGCTATTTCGTCACCTTCCCGCCGCAGGGTTTCACCTTCCGCTGGTATGCGGCGGTAATGCAGAACGAGGAATTTACCGCTGGCCTCACCTTCAGTGCGGCGCTGGCGGTGGCGACCACCATCCTTTCACTGGCGCTCGGTGTTCCCGCAGCCTTTGCGCTCTCACGAGGAAAGTTCATCGGCCGTTCGCTGATGAAGGGGCTGCTGCTTTCGCCGCTGATCTTTCCCGTGCTGGTGACCGGCCTGGCATTGCTGCAGCTCTTTTCCGGCTATGGCTGGATGGATACCAAGCTGAAGCTTCTGATCGCCCATACCGTTGTCACCTCGCCCTATGTGATCCGCACGGTGCTGACCAGCCTTCAGCTCGTCAATGTCAGCCTTGAGGAGGCGGCGCGCACGCTTGGCGCCACCCGCTGGAAAACTTTCACGCGGGTGATCTTTCCGCAGATCGCGCCCGGCGTCGCCTCGGGCTCGATCTTCTGCTTCATGGTTTCTTTCGACAATTATCCCGTTTCGATGTGGCTGGCGGATTCCGCGAACCTGCCCGTGCCCATCGTTCTCTATCGCCAGATCGGCACGGTCTTTGATCCTTCGGTCGCGACCATGTCCACCATCATCATCCTTCTGGCGGTGACCGTTGTGCTCGTCCTCGACAGGCTGGTGGGTCTGCGCCGGGCAATGGCTATGTAAATCAACAACAAGAGGGGTACCGGAAATGACAGACAAGACCATCATCATGAAACGGCGCAGTTTCCTGACAGTCACCGCAGGCGCGCTCGCCACACCCTATTTTTATACCGCGGCTTCCGCGCAGGACCGCACCATGTATGTCGGCGTCTATAATTCGGCGCAGGGCGGGCTGATCAAGAAGGAAGTCATCCCGGCTTTCGAAAAGGAATATAAATGCCGGGTGCTGACGACCGAAGGCGCGACGCTTGCCAATATCGCCACGCTGCGCGCCACCCGCGAAAATCCGCAATATAGCGTGATGTCGATGGACGATGTCGGCGTTCCGCAGGCCAAGGAGGAAGGCCTGATCGAGCAATTGCCGATGGACGAAATCCCCAACCTCAAGAATGTCTATTCGCGTTATCTTTTCGAAGACAATTTCGGCGTCGGTTTTGCGATCTCTATCGCCGGCCTGTTCTATAATCCGACGACGGGCAAGCCGTTCGAAAGCTACGAACAGATGTTCGACAAGAAATATGCCCGCCGCATGCTTCTCAACACACCGAAGAACACCCAGAGCGTGCTGATGCTGATGGTGGCGGCCGCCCTTGCGACCGGCAAGCCGCTGAAAGAGGCGCAATATGATACGGATGCCGGCTGGGCGAAACTCGCCGAGCTGAAGCCGAATGTGCTCTCGATCTATGACGCGGAAGCGCAGACGATGATGGTGGCGCAGGGCCAGGCGGATTTCGGCGGCATCGAATATTCCAAGGCGGTTTATCCGCACACCAAGAAGGGCGTGCCGCTGGACATGACCTTTCCGAAGGAAGGCGCATTCACCGGCATCAACTCCATCGCGCTGGTAAAGGGCGGACCGCACCGCGATCTCGCGCTTGCCTATATCAACCGCATCCTCGATCCGGGCGTGCAGAAGATGCTTTCGGAAGCGACACTGAGCGCTCCCTCCGTCAAGGGCATCGAGTTCGGCGCAGATACGGCAAAGTTCCTCGCTTATCCGGAAGCGAAGATGGAATCGCTCAACCTCTTCACGCCGGACTGGAAATACATCATCCCGCGCCGCGCCCAATGGCTCGAAAAATACAACCAGACCTTTAACGGCTGAGGAACGCTGATGAAATCCGTAGAAGTCCGCCTGGAAAGACTGACCAAGCATTACAGCGGTCAGGTCGTTGCCGTCGATGATGTTTCGCTTACCGTCAAGGCAGGGGAAATCCTGGCGCTTCTCGGTCCGAGCGGATGTGGGAAAACGACTTGCCTGCGCATGATTGCGGGGCTTGTCGATCCCACCTCGGGTGAAATCGTGGTCGGCGGCAAGCCGACCACGCGCACCCCGGTTCACCGCCGCAATGTTGGCATGCTTTTCCAGAACTACGCCCTGTTTCCCCACATGACCGTTGCCGAAAACGTTGCCTTCGGTCTCGAGATGCGGGGTATCTCCAAGGCCGACCGGGAAGGGCGCGTTAAACAGGCGCTCGATCTCGTTCAGCTGCACGCCTTCGGTGATCGGCTGCCGGTGCAGCTTTCCGGCGGCCAGCAACAGCGTGTGGCGCTGGCGCGTGCGCTGGTGATCGAGCCTTCGATGTTGCTTCTGGACGAACCGCTCGGTGCGCTCGACAAGGGCCTGAGGGAAAGTATGCAGGTCGAGATCCGCAGCCTGCAGCAGCGGCTTGGTCTCACCACCATCATGGTGACCCACGATCAGGACGAGGCCCTGACCATGGCGGACCAGATTGCCGTGATGCGTGACGGCAATCTCGAGCAGATCGCACCAGCCGGCGAAATCTACCAGAAGCCGCTGACACGCTTCGTCGCCGGTTTCATCGGCGCCTCGAACTTCTTCGAGGCGAGCGTGGCGGAGCGCAATGGTCGTTCCGCAAGGCTGGTCACCGGTTCTGGCGTGCGGCTCGATGTCGAGGATATGGGGGCGGTTCAGGGCGACAAGGTCGTCGTCACCGTTCGCCCCGAAGCGATTTCGGTCTCACCGCTTGCGGTGGACGCAGGTGAAAACGCCAGCAATTCCACCACGGCGCGGGTGGAGCAGGTCGTTTATCGCGGTTTCATGCTGCATTACTATCTGCGTCTGGACAATGGCGAGCCGATGATCGCCTACCGGCAGACCCAGACGGAAGGCTTCACCAATGCCGTCAGCGCTGCCGGTGACCGGGTGAGACTGAGCTGGACGAGCGACAGCAATCACGTGATCCAGCTGAATTGATGATGTCGCGGCCGGGCCGCTCAGGCTGCCCGGCTGGCGACGGATCGAAATCCGTGCCGTATCCATAGCCGACAAAATTACGGCACCGCGCTCCTGAGATGGAATGCGGTGCCGTGCTTTTTGTGCTTCAGAATATGAGGCGTATGCCGCTTCAGGCGACCACTTCGCGAGCCGGCACGACGCTGCCGCCGCAGGCTTCCACTTCGCTGCGCACCGTGCGCGCAAGCTCAAGTGAACCGGGTGTGTCGCTATGAACGAGGATCGATCTGGCGCGAACGGGGATGGTCTCGCCCTCGATGGTCGTGACCGTGCCTTTTTCCAGAAACTGGCGCACCCGTGCGCGAACTTTTCCCTCTTCCTTGATGACCGAATTGGGCAGCTTGCGTGGCACGAGCTGGCCCTTCACATCATAAGCGCGGTCGGCGAGAAAGAGGTTGAGCACCTTCAGCCCGCAATCCAGAGCCGCCTTTTCGATCAGCATGTCCGGCATCGAAAAGACGATGAGATTGGGATCGACCGCCCTGATTTTTTTCATGATCCGATCCGCAAGCGCCGCATCGCGGTTGATCATGTTGCCCATGGCGGCATGGAAGCTGATATGGGAGAGCGCAACCTCCTGCGCCCGGGCAATCGCCGAGAGCGCGCCGAGCTGGTAGAGAACCTGCTGTTCCATTTCTTCAGCATCGACGGGAATTTCGCGGCGGCCAAAGCCGAGACGGTCGGCAAGGCCCGGATGGGCGCCCACACCAACGCCGTTCTGTTTGGCCAGACGCACCATGCGCGCCATCATTTCCGGATCGCCGGCATGGAAGCCGCAGGCGATATTCGCCGAAGAGACGACTTCCATAAGCTTCTCGTCGTCGCAGACCTTATAGACGCCGAAACCTTCGCCCATATCGGAATTAACATCGATCTTCATGGTTCCCTCTCCTTGTTCTTCAGTATTATCGTTTTGTGAGCGTGCCGAGTGCGGCGGTGACCAGCGGCAGGGTTTTGCGGATATTGGCGAAATAGGCGTCGATCGCCTGCTCGACTTCCAGCGCCTCGCGCACCGTTGCCTGCACGAAACGGATGCGGCTGCCGATGCGCGCCTGTCCAAGCCGCCACAGATCGCTGTCGATGATACCGGCCATCTTCGGATAACCGCCGGCCGTGTTGGCGTCGCTCATCTGGATGATCGGCTCGCCGCCCGGCGGCACCTGAACAACACCCGGAATGACGCCATAGGAGCGCAACTCGACGGGAGCCGAAAGCGTTAGCGGCGTGCCGGCAAGCCGGTAGCCGGTGCGGTCGCTCTGCGAGGTGATTTTCCAGGCTTCGGACCAGAAACGTTCCGCACCTTCGCCGAAAAGATCGTGTTCGGCCGCAGGAATGGCTCTCAGCAGCAATTCGCCCTTGTCAGATACCGGAAACATGGCCGGCATCGCCTCGGCAAGCGGCACGACGCCGAGGCCGCCTGCCGGCAGCGCCGGTGGCTCGCACGGCAGAACGGACAGCCTGTCGCCGGTGGTGAGATGGCGTCCCTCATGGCCGCCGAAGGAGCCGCGAAGCGAGGTGCTTCGTGATCCCATGACCAGCGGCACGTCGACGCCGCCCTGAAGGCAGAGATAGGCGCGCGCATTTTTAAGCGGTGTCGAAAATTCGAGAATCTGACCCTTTTCTGCCCGCACACACCAGTAGGGCGGCAGATCCGCACCATCGAGCAGTGCGGCGCAGTCCGCACCGGTTACCGCGAAGGTCAATGCTTCTTCGAATTCGATGCGGAAAGGAAAGGTCTGGATTTCAATCGCGGCGGCATCCTCACCATTGCCGACGAGAATATTGCCGACCCTGAGCGCGATGGGGTCCATCGCGCCCGTGGCGGTGATGCCGATATTGCGGTAACCCGCGCGGCCGAGATCCTGGACGGTGTTCAGCGGTCCGCAGGCAAGAATATGGATCATAGTTCGATCCTTTCGGGAAGGAAACGAACACGGTCGCCGGGCGCCAGCACCGCAGGCTGTTCGGCGGTGGCGTCGAACATGGTGATTTCGGTGAAGCCCAGGGAATTCCAGCCATTCGGTCCGGTCAGAACCGAGATGCCGGATTGCATGCCGCCGATGGTCACCATGCCTTTGAGCATACGCAGCGACGGGACTTTCTTGCGTGGCATGAAAATGCGCGGATCGAGACCGCCGAGATAACCGAAGCCCGGCGCGCTGCCGACGGCAAAAACCGTATAGGTCCGCTCGAAATGCAGGCGCACGACCTCCTTGTCCGGCAGACCGGAATAATCGCAGATCGCCGCAAGGTCGATGGCGTGCTCGCCGCCATAGGTCGTCGGCACCTCGATGGTCTTGCCGAGAAGATCGAGTTCCGCAGTCCTTTGCCAGAGGTCGAGAAGCTCATCCTGCAAACGCCCGGCATCTTCAGGCGTGCCGCGCAGCACGATCAAGAGGTTGGTCATGCCGGGTATGAGTTCCAGCACGTCGGGGCGGTCCTTCAATGCGCGCGTCAGCGCCCAGATGCGCCGCTGGGCGGGCAGGTCCAGCTCGCCGGGCGCTTCGATCAGAAACGTCTTGTTGCCGATCATCGAGATTTTCGGCAGGCCCAGATGAGCGGGGGTGAGGTGGGGCGTTTTCAGCGGGAGGTTGCTCATCGACGTCACCATCATGTTTCGGTCTTGAGAAGGGTGGAGCCATAGCCGACAAGCGCGCCGGTTTCCGTCACGGTTTCGCTGACGGTGCCGGCTTTCTCGGCGATGACCGGAACAAGCACGGGGCCTGCTGCCACGAATGCGACGATCTCGCCTTTCGCTACGGATTGTCCTGCCCGAACCGCCCGGTCGGGGCGTTGCGGATGGGCTGCTGTGAAGATGCCGGCCATCGGTGCACGGGCAAGAATATCCGCCTTTACCGGCGCTTTGGCCGCTTCAATGGGCCGCTGTGCGGCAGGGGCCTGACCGCCTGCCATGGCGACGATCTTCAATGATCCATCCGGTGTCTCTATCTCGATGGCGGAGACGTTGTTGCGTTCGAGGTGAGCGGCAAGATCGGCAATCGCGCCGGTCTCGCTGTAGCGGGATATGGAAACAGGCTGTCGCTTCACTTTGCACTCCGCGCTGCAAGCCAATGCTCGAGGTAATGAATATCCGTGCCGCCTTCGGAAAAGGCCGGGTCCTGCAATATTTCCCGATGAAGCGGCAGGTTGGTGGAAACGCCTTCGATGCGCATTTCGCCAAGTGCGCGCCGCATGCGCAGGATCGCCTGCTCGCGGGTCGGCGCATGGACGATGAGCTTGGCAATCAGCGAATCGTAATGGGCGGAAACCCTGTAACCTGCCGTCACATGGGTATCGACCCGGACGCCGGGGCCGCCCGGCAGGTGAAGCGCCGTGATAAGGCCGGGGCAGGGAATGAAACTATAGGGGTCTTCGGCATTGATGCGGCATTCGATCGAGTGGCCTTCGCAGACGATATCCTCCTGCGAAATCTCAAGCGGATGGCCGAGCGCGACGAGAAGCTGCTGGCGCACCAGATCCACGCCCGAGGTCATTTCCGTGACCGGATGTTCGACCTGCAGGCGGGTATTCATCTCGATGAAATAGAATTCGCCATTCTCGTAAAGAAACTCGAAGGTGCCGACCCCGCGATAACCGATCTGGCTGCAGGCTTCGACACAGCGATTGCCGACGAATGCCGCGACATCCGGCGGGATGCCGATGGCCGGGCCTTCTTCGACGACCTTCTGGTGGCGGCGCTGCATGGAACAATCGCGCAGGCCCACCCAGACCCCGTTGCCCTGACCATCGCAGAGAACCTGAATTTCAACATGGCGCGGATGTTCGAGGAATTTCTCGATGTACAGTTCCGGCGTCCCGAAGGCCCGGCTCGCCTCCTCACGCGTGACGAGAACGGCATCCTGAAGGGCGGAGGCATCGCGCACAACGCGCATGCCGCGCCCACCACCACCGCCGGCCGCCTTGACGATGACGGGATAACCGATTTCGGCGGCGATTTTCGAGACTTCGGCCATGTCATCCGGCAGGGCGGAATCGGGGCCGGGAACGCAGGGCACGCCCGCCTCCACCATCGCCCGCTTCGCCGCGATCTTGTCACCCATGGTGCGGATGGCGTCGGCGCGCGGGCCGATGAAGACCGCCCCCGCCGCCTCCACGGCTTCTGAAAAAGATGCTCTTTCGGACAGAAAACCATAACCGGGGTGAACCGCGCCAGCGCCGGTCAGCTCCATCGCAAGCAGTATGGCCGGCGCGTTGAGATAGCTCTGGCTGGGCGAGGCCGGGCCGATGCAGATGGCGGTATCGGCCGTCTTCAGATAGTCGGCATCCTTATCGGCTTCCGAATAGATCATGACGGTCTTCAGGCCGAGTTCACGGCAGGCGCGCTGCACCCGCAAGGCAATCTCGCCGCGATTGGCGATCAGCACGCTGTCGAATGCTCTTGGCTCAGCCACCTTTGGGAGTGTCGCATCCATCATTCGAACTCCAGCACCGGCTGTCCGAGTTCGACGTCTTCGCCGTCATTGGCGATAAATCTGGCGATCCTTCCGCTTCGTTCGGCCCTCACGGTGTTGAATACTTTCATCGCCTCGATGATGAAGAGTTCCTGTCCTTCCTTCACCTCGTCGCCGGCTTCGGCGAAAGGCGCCGCGCCCGGGCTCGGGGCGCGATGGAAAAGGCCGAATGAGGGTGCTGCGACGATGCCGGATGAGGCCGGTGCGGCTGCGGCGGATGCGGGCGCCTGTTCTTCGGCGCGGGGTGTCTCGGATGCCGTTTCCGCCACCGCAACGGGCCGGGGCTGCGATGATGGCGCCCTCAGTGAAACGGCGCTGTTTTCACGAATGATCCGGACCGTGGTTCCCTCCTGGCTCACGGTCAATTCGGACACTCGCGAAGAGCCGACGAACTCGATCAGTTTCTTGATCTTTTCCAGATCCATATTGGTTTCCAACGTCTTTTTTGTCCCCACGGCGGCAGGCGAGCGGAGCGGAATCCGCACCCTGTCCATCAGCAATAGCTACCATGGGGGCGGGATTGATGGGGTCAGACGAAGTTCCTATGGACATTGCTTTGCGGTTTGATATCCCGCCGCCGCGTGGTGAAACGGTTCAAAGACTCCGAAGGAACGAACCATGGATTCCCGCAAAGGCATTCTCCTCAAAATCTCCGCAGCGCTCGCTCTGGTGCTGATGGGCGCCTGCATCAGCAGCCTCAGGGGCGAGATACCCATCGGGCAGGTGGTCTTCTTCAGATCGGCGGTGGCCATGCTGCCGCTCTGTCTGTGGATGGCGGTGCAGGGCGGTTTTCGAAGGCAGGTGGCAACCAGCCACATTGGCGGCCATCTGGTGCGGAGTTTTTCCGGCACCGGCGGCATGGTCTTCAGCTATCTGGCGCTGGCCTATATTCCGCTGGCCGACGCGACGGCTATCAGTTATGCGACACCGCTCTTCACCGTCATTCTGGCGGTGCTGCTTCTCAAGGAAGTCGTCAGGATTTACCGCTGGACGGCGGTGGTCGTCGGGCTCTGCGGCATCGTGCTGATCCTGTCGCCGCATTTTTCCTTCGATGTTTCGGATGTCGCTTCCGGTTCCGGCGTTGCCATGCTCGGCGGTCTGTTCGGCCTGGCGGCGGCTTTTTTCTCCGCCATATCGATGATCCAGATCCGGCATTTGACGCAGACGGAAAATACCGGCGCGATCATCTTCTATTTCACCCTGCTCACAACCGTCATTGGTTTCGCGAGCATCGGCATGGGCTGGAAAATGCCGACCGCGTGGCAATGGGCACTGCTGATCGGCACCGGTCTTATAGGCGGAACCGCGCAGATACTGGTGACGCTCAGCCTGCGTTATGCCGAGGCCTCGCTGCTGGCGCCGTTCGATTACACCACGATGATCTGGGCGCTGTTGATCGGTTACACCTTCATGGATCAGGTTCCGGCCCTGACGACCATTCTGGGGGCTTCTATCGTGGTTGCCGCCGGTTTGTTCACGCTGTGGCGGGAAAGGCGGCTGCACAGAAAGCGCGTCACGGAACAGCTGACGCTGTCGGCTCCCTGACGGCCTGTTTCGCCAGCCGGTTCTCGCGCCACATCGCAAAAAGCCCGGCGGCGATGACCGTCAAGGCGCCAATGATGGTCGCACCCGTCGGCACTTCGGCCATGAAGAGATAACCGAGGGCGATTGCCCATATCATGGTGGTGTAATCGAACGGCGCCAGCAGCGAGGCCTGGGCGTGGCGCAGGCTGAGCGTCATGGCGATCTGGCCGATGCCGCCGGCAAGGCCGCCGCCAGCGAGCAGCAGGAACTGGTGAAAATCCGGCATCTTCCATCCGAATCCGAGCGTGGCGAGACCGGCCACCACACCCGTCAGCGTATAGATGAGCACGATGCGCGACGGTTTTTCGATACTGTTCAGATGGCGAACGGCGATGGACGAAAAGGCGGCGCAAAGCGCACCGGTCAGCGCCAGTGCGGTTCCGATCATTGCAACGCCGTCGATCCGGGCGGGCCCTGATGCGGCATCAAAGACCAGATTGGGTGATAAGGTGATAAAGACGCCGATGAAGCCGGTGAGCACGGCGGACCATCGGTAAATCCGCACCTTTTCGCCCAAGAGCAGGGCTGCCAGCATGATGGTGAAAAGCGGCGTGGTGTAGCTCAACACTGTGACATTCACCAGTGGCAGATAGGCGAGCGCCAGAAAGCCGAAGAACATGCCGCCAAGCCCGGCCGAACTGCCCGCGAGCAGGCTGCCGATGTTTTTCGCGGCCGGCACGGTTATCCGCTCGGACGAGGCGATGAACCAGAGACAGAGGGGAATAAGGGCAAAAAATCCCCGGCAGAAGACAACTTCGCCCACCGGGATCGCCCCGTCCAGGCCCTTCACACAGGCGGACATGACTGTGAATGCCAGCATGGCCGTCAGCTTGAGCAAAATACCGGTCTTAGGATCCATCCCGCTCCCCATCACAGCCAGGACCGTGTCATGGGGAAGAAGCGGAGAAAAGCCTTAGCCGGCTGCCATAAGAATCTTGTCTTACCCCATCACTTGCCCCATTGCCCTCCTTCCGCGGAAAAGGGCTTTTGCCCTAGGTCATGGCGGCGATTTGGTGTCATGATCACCTCTTGAACTGGCGGGAGGTGGAAGCGGGCATGTTGGATTTGCGCAGGCTGCGATATCTGGTCGCGATTGCCGATTGCGGCTCAATGTCGGCTGCGGCGCGGCAGTTGGGGATAGCCCAGCCGGCGCTCAGCCACCACATCACGGAACTCGAACGGCTAGTGGGTTTTCCCGTGCTGCACCGGCTGGCGCGTGGCGTGAAGGCGACGGAGAGGGGTGAAGTGCTTCTCGCCCATGCACGCGAGATCACCGAGAAAGTTCGGCAGGCGGAGGCGGAAATTCGCGCCATGGCCTATCTGGATGAGCGGGTGATCCGGCTGAGCCTCATCCCCTCCTGGGCGACGGCCTTTGCACCAAGCATCATCAGCGAGGTTGCCGCTTCGATGCCCAAGGTTTCGCTTCGGCTGATAGAGGCGCGCAATGATGAATCGCTGCGCCTCATTCGTCTTGGCAAGGTGGATATGGCGGTTGCGCTTGTCGGTGCGGAAGAGAAGGCCGACGATCTCATCGTCAAGGAGAGCTTGTTTGCAGTCTCCTCAAGGCCACTCGGCCGGTCGATGCCGCTTGAGGCTGCGGCTAAGCTCAATCTGATCCTGCCGCCGAGGGATAATCCGCTGCGCGCGTCGATAGACGAGGCCGCCACCCGCGCCGGTATTGGCCTGAATGTGACGATGGAGATAGACGGGCAGGATACGATCAAACGTGCCGTCGGCGCGGGCATCGGTGCGACGATCCTGTCATGGAATTCGGTTCAGCAGGAGCAGGAGGCCGGCCAGCTTCAGGCCGCGCATATAACCGATCCGGTTATTTATCGCTCCATCCATCTGCTGAAGGGCAGGGAGGTGGATGAGCGCACCTTCAGGCTGTTTCGGGACCTGCTGCGGTCGGTCGCAAGGCGCGAACCCTCTTTCAACCCATAAAAGATTTGTATGGGTAGTTTGAAAACTCGGTATTTGTGTTGTTGATGGCTTGTTCCTAGCCTCCCCGGTGAAAGCGTATCGGGGAGGAAAAGATATGCGTTTGAAGACATCTCTGTTTGGCATGCTGGCGGCTGCGGGAATCCTTGCTGCGGGAGGGGCGGCTGCGGAATATCCGGAGCGGCCGGTGACGCTGGTCATCGGTTATCCGGCCGGCGGCGGCACCGATATCCAGTCGCGGGCGCTGGTGCCTTATCTTGAAAAATATCTCGGCACATCGGTCGTGGTGGAAAACCGCGAAGGTGCCGGCGGGCTGATCGGCGCAACCTATATCGCCAATGCCAAGCCTGATGGCTACACCATCGGCGCTCTGAATTTTCCGTCCATGTATTCGCCGATCGTGCAGGGCAATGCCAGCTACAAGGAGGATGCCTTCACGCCGCTCGCAAACCAGATCGGCGGCGATCTGGCGCTGACCGTCAACAAGGTGTCGCCGATCAAGACCGCCAGGGAATTCGTCGAGGCGGCCAAGGCTAATCCGGTCGTCGTCGGCGTGACGGGCATCGGCCATCCGAGCCAGATCACTGCTTTGCTGTTCGAAGAGGCGGCGGGCGTGAAGCTCAATTTCGTGCCCTTCAATGGCGGCGGCCCGGCAAGGCTCGCCATGCTTGGCAACCACGTCACGCTCGGTTTCATGAACCTCAACGAGGTTTTTGCCGACAATCGTTCCGGCGCACTTCGTGTACTGGCCACATCAGGTACCGAGCGCTCGCCGCTGTCGCCTGACGTGCCGACCTTCAAGGAAGCCGGCTACGATGTTCAGTTCAGCCTGCTTGCCGGTTTCGGTGCGCCGAAAGGTCTGCCGGCGGATGTGGAGGCAAAGTTGGTCGATGCCTTCCAGAAGGCGCTGAAGGATCCGGATTATCTTGCCGACGCCAAGAAGCGCGAACTGACCACGCTGCCGCTGACCCAGGCCGAATTTGCCGACGCGCTCAAGAAGGGCAACGCCAATCTGGCCGAGCTCTGGAAAAGCAAGCCCTGGACAAAATAAGCGGCCGGCACCGACCGCTTCTCTCATCTCCAATGAAAATGACGCTTGGGCCGCTTTTGGCCCAGGCATGACCCACTGTTGAAAGGAATCCGGCCAATGGCCCATGTCATCCGCAATTTCCAGCGCCCTTCCAAAGCCGATATCGAGGCGATCAGCAAATTCAGCCCCGCCACCATTCATGAGGCGCAGGGCAAGCTCGGCGCTCTCGATTATCGTATCAAGCCGATCAAGCCCGGCCTGAAAATCTGCGGCCCGGCGATCACCGCGAAATGCCATATCGGCGACAATCTGATGATTTTCGAAGCCATCAATCTGGCAAAGCCCGGTGATGTGCTGGTCATCGATGGCGGTGACAATCCCAATCAGGGCGGCTTTGGCGATGTGCTGGCTGCCGCCTGCATCGGCAAGGGCATTGTCGGCTTCGTGGTCAGCGCCGCCGTGCGTGATGGCAAGGGGCTGCGCGAGATCGGCTTCCCCGTGTTTTCGCTCGGCCTTTGCATGAAGGGCACCTCCAAGGACACGCTCGGCACCATCAACCATCCGGTGGTGGTTGGCGGCGAATTGATCAGCCCCGGCGATATCGTCTGCGGTGATGATGACGGCGTTGTCGTCGTTCGCGAGAGCGATATCCCGAAACTCGTCAATGCCTGCCGGGAGCGCGACGATCACGAGAACCACATGATGGAACTGCACCGTCAGGGCAAGATGGATATCGAGGATCGCTACGAAATGATGCGCTCGAAGGGATGTGTCTGGGCCGACTGAGCGAGTGTTTCGATATCTGAATACGCCGTGTCGGGAGGCGCGGCGTATTCTCAATGTGGAGGGGAGATAATCATGGCCGAACACGGCTCGAAACTGACGGCGAATATTCTGTCCGGGGCTTTCTTTCTGGTGGCTGCCGCCGGGCTTTATTACGGCGCGCGGCCGCTGAGCATGGGCACTAATTTCCAGCCCGGACCTGGCTATATGCCGACGGTCATCGCGGCTTTGATGTTCTCACTCGGCATCGCGCTGCTTTTGCAGGATTTACTGGGAAAGACACCGTCCGAAGCCTGGGTGGCGCCGAAAATGCGTCCGTTTCTGGCGGTCGCCGGCATTGTCGGTTTTGCGCTGCTGATCGAGCCATTGGGCTTCATCGCCGCCGCTTTCGTGCTGATCGTGCTCGCCTGCATCGCCTATGGCAAGATCCGGCCGGTTGAAGTTTTGCTGCTTTCGGCAGTGCTCATCCTTGCCTGCATCCTCATTTTCGTTGTCGGCCTCGGACAGAGGATACCGCTGCTGCCATGACCGATCTTCTTTCCAATATCATCCTCGGTTTCGGTGTGGCCGTCACGCCGGTAAACCTTTTCTACTGCCTGCTTGGCGTCACGCTCGGCACGATGATCGGCATCCTGCCGGGCATCGGCCCTTCCGCCACCGTCGCGCTGCTTCTGCCCATCACCTATACGATGCCGGATACGGCGGCGCTGATCATGCTCGCGGGCATTTTTTATGGCGCGCAATATGGCGGCTCGACAACGGCGATCCTCGTCAACCTGCCGGGCGAATCCTCGTCCGTCGTCACCTGCATCGATGGTTATGCAATGGCCCGCCAGGGAAGGGCGGGTGTGGCGCTGGCCACGGCGGCGCTCGGGTCGTTTTTTGCCGGCACGGTGGCGACGGTCTTGATCGTCGTTGTCGCAAAGCCGCTTTCTGCCGTTGCGCTCGCCTTCGGGCCGGCCGATTATTTCAGTCTCGTGATCTTCGGGTTGCTGTTTGCCGTGTTCCTGTCGAGCGGATCACCGGTCAAGGCCGTCGGCATGGTCGCCTTCGGTGTCGCCCTCAGCCTCGTCGGCATAGATCCGACTTCCGGGGAGCAAAGATTTACCTTCGGCATGGCGGAACTGTTCGACGGTATCGACTTCGTCGTGCTGGCCATCGGGTTGCTCGGCGTCAGCGAAATTCTCTTCAACCTGCAGCAGGGCGTGGAGCGGGATGCAGGGGCGGCAAAGACCGGATCGCTGATGCCGACCCGGCAGGATTTCAAGCAGGCCTTTCCCGCTGTGTTGCGCGGCACCGCGCTCGGCTCCTTCCTCGGCGTGCTGCCCGGTGGTGGTGCGATCATGAGTTCGTTCGCGAGTTATGCGCTGGAACGCAAGATCGCCAAGGACCCGTCCCGGTTTGGCAAGGGCGCAATCGAAGGGCTGGCGGGGCCGGAAAGCGCCAATAATGCCGGTGCGCAGACTTCCTTCATTCCGCTTCTGACGCTCGGCATTCCCGCCAATGGACTGATGGCGCTGATGGTAGGCGCGATGATGATCCAGGGCATTACACCGGGACCTGAAGTCATGCAGTCGCGGCCAGACCTTTTCTGGGGGCTGATCGCCAGCATGTGGGTGGGCAATCTTTTACTCCTAGTGCTGAACCTGCCGTTGATCGGCATCTGGGTTCGCCTTCTCGGCATTCCCTACCGGTTTTTGTGCCCTGCCATTTTGATGTTCTGCGCCATCGGCGCCTATGGCCTGTCCTACAGCGTCGTCGATGTTCTGTTCTGCGCGGTCTTCGGCATCGTCGGCTTCTTCCTGCGCAAGATCGGCTGTGAGCCAGCGCCGCTGGTGCTGGGCTTCGTGCTCGGTCCGCTTCTGGAACAGAACATGCGCCTCGGGCTGCTGATCTCGCAGGGTAGTTTTTCGACATTCGTCACCCATCCGATCAGCGCCACCCTGCTCGCTTTGTCTGCCATCGTCGTCATCATGATGGCGATGCCGGCGATCATGCGCCGCCGCGAAGTGGTGTTTCAGGGTGACGACGACTGACGATCAATCGAGCCGGCGCCGCCGCCAAACAAAGGTGAAACATGCATATTCTGATAATCGGCGCGGCCGGAATGATCGGCCGTAAATTGACGCAACGCCTTACCGCGGACGGAACGCTTGGCGGTGTGAAGATCAGCCAAATGACGCTGACGGATGTTTTCGAGCCGGTTGCGCCAAAAGGTTTTGGCGGCACGGTGACCCTCGAGCGTAGCGATCTGTCGAACGCCGGCGTCGCCGAAAAGCTGATCGCAAAACGGCCGGATGTGATCTTCAATCTCGCCGCCGTGGTTTCGGGCGAGGCGGAGGCCGATTTCGAGAAGGGCTATCGCATCAATCTCGATGGCGGACGTTCGCTGTTCGAAGCCATTCGTCTGGAGCATCAGAAGGACGGATACCGGCCGCGCGTGGTGTTCTGCTCGTCGCTCGCCGTGTTCGGCTCGCCATTCCCGAAGGTGATCGGCGATGAGTTCCTGACGGCTCCGCTGACCAGCTACGGTACGCAGAAGGCGATCGTGGAGCTTTTGCTCGCGGATTATAGCCGTCGCGGTTTCTTCGATGGCGTCAGCATCCGCCTGCCCACCATCTGCATCCGCCCCGGCAAGCCGAATGCGGCCGCCTCCGGCTTCTTCTCCAATATTCTGCGCGAACCGCTGGTCGGCCAGCAAGCGGTGCTGCCCGTTGCCGATACCGTACGCCACTGGTTCGCCAGCCCGCGTTCGGCCGTCGCCTTCCTGCTGCGCGCCGCGACCGTCGATCTTTCCGGGCTTGGCGTTCGCCGCAATCTCATCATGCCGGGGCTTTCGGCCACGGTGGCCGATGAAATCGAGGCCCTGCGCGCCTTCGCCGGCGAAAAAGCGGTGGCGCTTATCAAGCGTGTTCCCGACGAGCGGATCATCCGGATCGTCGACGGCTGGGCCGAGGATTACGATCCGCAGCTCGCTCTGTCGCTCGGCTTCCGGGCGGAAACATCCTTCGCCGAAATCATTCAGGCGCATGTGGAAGATGAGCTGGAGGGGAAAGCAGCATGAGCAATGGAAAGATCGCGCTCGTTACGGGCGGAGGAACAGGAGTCGGCAAGGCGATTGCCGAGGCGCTTCTGGAAGATGGTTACAGCGTTGCGATCACAGGGCGGCGGCGTGAGGTTCTGGACGCCGCTGTCGGCGAATGGCGCGAACATCGAGACCGCGTTCTGGCCGTCGCGGCAGATATTTCCGTTCCGGCCAATGTCGAACGGCTGTTTGCGGAGGTCACCGACCGTTTCGGCCGTCTCGATCTTCTGGTCAACAACGCCGGCATGTCGGCACCGGCGGTCCATATCGAAGACGTGCCGTTCGAAACCTGGAACACGGTGGTCGGGGCCAACCTCACTGGCGCTTTCCTCTGCACGCAGGCGGCGTTTCGCCAGATGAAAGCGCAGTCACCACAAGGCGGGCGCATCATCAATAATGGCTCGATTTCGGCCACCACGCCGCGTCCGCGTTCGGCGCCCTATACCGCGACCAAACACGCGATCACCGGCCTTACCAAGTCGGCCGCGCTGGATGGCAGGGCATTCAACATTGCCTGCGGGCAGATCGATATCGGTAATGCCAGCACCGAGATGACCCGCGCCATGGCGACCGGCGTGTTGCAGGCGGATGGCAGCACCGCCATTGAGCCGACCATCGACGCCGGCATCGTCGCCAAGGCCGTGGTGCACATGGCCTCGCTGCCACTTGAGGCGAATGTGCTGACCATGACCGTGATGGCGAGCGGCATGCCTTTTGTCGGTCGTGGGTAAGGAGTGCGCATGAAGCCCGATCTTCTGCAAACCTACCCGCTTCAGCCACAGATAGAAGCCGAACTGCAAAAGCGCTTCCGGGTCCATCGCTGGCACGAAATATCTGACAAACAGGCGTTTCTGCAGGCGGAGGCGGCTTCGATAAAGGCTGTCGTCACCGGCGGTCATATCGGCCTTGCCCCTGATCTCGCCGCCTGCCTGCCCGCTCTCGAAATCGTCGCCATCAACGGCGTCGGTTTTGACAAGGTCGATCTCGATCAGGCCCGCGCGCGCGGCTTCAGGGTGACGAACACACCGGACGTGCTGACCGAGGACGTCGCCGATCTCGCCATCGGCCTCTCCATCATGCTGCTGCGTCAGCTCGTCAGCGCAGATCACCATGTCCGCTCGGGAGAGTGGAAAAAAGCCGAGATGCCGCTTGGCAACAAGGTCTCGCGGCGGCGTTACGGGATTTACGGGCTTGGCCGCATAGGCCGCGCCATCGCGGCGCGGCTGGAAGCCTTCGACGCGGAGATTTCCTATTTCAGCCGGCGGAAACAGGACGTTGCCTATGGCTATCATTCAACGGCTGTGTCGCTCGCAAGCGCCTGCGATGTCCTGATCGTCGCGGCGGCGGCGACGTCGGAGACCAGACACGCGATCAACCGCGAGGTGCTGGTGGCGCTGGGGCCGGACGGCGTGCTCGTCAATGTCGCCAGAGGATCGCTGGTGGATGAAAAGGCGCTGGTCGATATTCTGATGGCAGGCGGGCTGAAGGGTGCGGCGCTCGATGTCTTCGAGAACGAGCCGCATGTTCCCGAAGCGCTGATCGGCATGCGCAATGTCGTTCTCGCCCCGCATATCGGCGCTGCGACCCATGAGACGCGGCTTCAGATGGGCGCTCTGGTTCTCGCCAATCTGGATGCGCATTTCGCAGGACAGGACCTGCCGACGGCCGTGGTCTAGAATGTGCCGGTGGCCGGTATGGGGGATGCATGCCCCGCCGGCCGGATTGCCGCATCGCTGAAAGTGGTGCAATCCCCATCCATACAAGTTGCTTATTACTCCAAAAAAAATCGGTCTTAGGCAAGCGATGAAAGCTTCACTAATGTTTGCTCAACGATAGGGGACAAACATGCCATTCTCAGACTACAAGACCGCACTCGTAACCGGCGCATCTTCCGGCATTGGCGCCGCGGTCGTTGAGCGCCTTTGCCGCGAAGGGCTGGAAGTGCATGCGGTTGCCAGAAGCGCGGATGCTCTCAACAAGCTGGCGAAGCGCACGGGCTGCTTCGCCCATGCCATCGATGTGACGGACCGGTCGGCGCTTGCAAAGCTGACGAGCGAAGTTGCGTTCGATGTTCTCGTGAACAATGCCGGCGTCGACCGCCCGAAGAAGTTTCTGGAAGCGGATGAGAGTGATATCGACCTCCTGATCGATGTGAACCTGCGCGCCGTGCTGCATCTTTGCCGCATGGTGGTGCCGGGCATGGTGGCGCGCGATCGCGGCCATGTCATCAACATTTCCTCCATTGCCGGAAATTATAATTTCGGCGGCAATTCCACCTATCATGCCAGCAAGGCCGGCGTGGCGATGCTGTCCAACCAGCTGCGCATCGATGCTTTCGGCAAACGCGTGCGGGTGACGGAAATCTGCCCCGGCCGTGTCGCGACCGATATTTTCAACCATGTGCATGGCGATGACCCGAGCATTCGCGAACGTTTCATCGATGGTTTCGAACTGCCGCAAGCATCCGATATCGCCGATGCGATTGCGTTTGCCATCGCCGCACCCGTTGCCATGAATATCGGCCACATGGAAATTACCCCGACGCTTCAGGTCATGGGCGGGCTGCAGACGGCCAAGCCCCAGACCTCTGAAAAGGTCGCGGCGGGCGGAGCCGGAGGAAAAGTCGCGTGAGCGGTTTTGACCTCGGCGCAATCTTGAACAATGCGGACTATGTCTCGATGCTTCTGCATGGCATCCAGATGACGTTCATCATCTATGCCGGCTCGTGGCTGCTCGCCATGTCGCTCGCCATCGTGCTTCTCGCCATCCGCCTCTCGCCCTTCCGCTTCGGCGATCCGCTGGTGGCGGCCTATGTGTCCTATCACCGCAACGTGCCGACGCTGGTGCAGCTGATGCTCTGGTATTTCGGCGTGTTCACGCTGCTGCCGAGCGGGCTGGCCAGCTGGCTTTCCAGCCACAATGCGGAAGCGATCTTCGCCATTATCGGCCTTGGCCTCTGTCAGGCGGCCTATTTCAGCGAGGATCTGCGTTCGGGCGTTCGCTCCATCAATCCCGGCCAGATGGAGGCGGCGCGTGCGCTCGGGCATAGCTATGTCTCGGCCATGCGGTTCGTCATCATGCCGCAGGGCGTTCGCAACGCACTGCCGCCGCTCATCAACCACAGCACCTCGCTTTTCAAGAACAGCAGTCTCGGCGTTCTGATCGGCGCACCGGAACTGACCCATGCGGTCAAGGAAGTCGAAAATCTGAGTTTCCGGACGTTTGAGGTCTATCTGGTCGCCACCGTGCTTTATCTTTTCTTCTCGCTGCTGATCATGGGTCTCGGAGCCTATATCTCCATGCGTGCCGATCCTCTGCGGAGGGCGCGGGCATGATTCACGACATGATCGCAATCATCCAGGATTACTGGCTGCTGCTCCTGATCGGCCAATATCCCAACGGTCCGCTCGGAGGCCTTGCCAACACGCTCATCCTGTCGGCGCTCAGCATCGCGCTCGCCTTTCCCGTCAGCATCCTGATGGCGCTGGCGCGGCTGTCGAAATGGCGGGCCCTGCGCTGGCCGGTGACCGCGGTGGTCTATTTCACCCGTGGCGTGCCGCTGCTGATGCTCATTCTCTGGAGCTATTTTCTCGTTCCGCTCTGGACCGGCGCCGATGTGCCGAGCTTCGTGACGATGCTGACCACGCTCGTCATCTATCAGGGCGCCTTCATGAGCGAAGTCGTCCGCGCCGGCATCGTGTCGCTGGGCACGGGGCAGATGGATGCGGCACGCGCGCTCGGCCACGGTTATTTCGGTGCAATGCGTTATGTCATCCTGCCGCAGGCGCTCTACAACATGATCCCGAGCCTGATCTCGACTTTCGTATCCACCATCAAGGATACGACGCTCGGTTACGTCATCAATGTGCCTGATCTGACCTTTGCGGCAAACCAGGTGAACAACCAGCTTCTGACCCAGCCCTTCCAGGTCTTCCTCATTCTGGCGCTGGTTTATTACATCATCTGCTGGTCGCTCACCCATGTCGCCAATCTTCTCGAGCGGCGTATCGCCCGCCGCCGGGCCGGCCCGCGCGGCAAGCTCGCCGCAGACACGGCACCGGCCCCCGCCAATATCGCTACGGAGCAGCTATGACCGCGCCAGTTTCCGCCACTCAGGACTATACCATCACGCTTTCGCAGGTCTGCAAAAGCTATGGCGATTATCAGGTGCTCAAGGATGTCAACGAAAACGTCACCCGTGGCGAGGTCGTTGTCATCTGCGGGCCGTCGGGCTCCGGCAAGTCCACCCTCATCCGCACGATCAACCGTCTGGAAGAGATCAGCAGCGGGTCGATCATGCTGGACGGCAGGAACATCCATGCCCAGATGCGCGCAAAGGAGCTGAATGCGCTGCGCAGCCGGGTCGGGTTCGTCTTCCAGAGCTTCAACCTCTTCCCGCATCTTTCGGTGGTGGAAAATGTCTCCATGTCGCCGATCCGGGTGAAGGGCGTTGCTCCCGCGGTCGCCCATGACAAGGCGCTGAAACTTCTCGATCGCGTTGGCCTGGCCGACAAGGCCAGCTCCTACCCGGCCCAGCTCTCCGGCGGCCAGCAGCAGCGCGTCGCCATCGCGCGGGCGCTTGCCATGGAACCGCCGGTCATGTTGTTCGACGAACCGACGTCTGCGCTCGACCCGGAAATGGTCGGCGAAGTGCTCGCTGTCATGAAGAGCCTCGCTGCCGAAGGCATGACGATGCTCTGCGTCACCCATGAAATGGGCTTTGCCCGTGAAGTGGCCGACCGCATCTGGTTCATCGACGCCGGGCGCATTCTCGAAACCGCCAAACCAGACGAGTTTTTCAAAAATCCGCAACACCCGCGTGCCCAGCGTTTTCTCGCTGATCTCAGGCACTAGGGCGGAGCTGGCGACAAATATGAGCGGTTTCGCAAAAAACGCTCCGGACTGAATTACCAACCCAACCTCTATAATAACAGGGAGAACTGAAATGAACTGGAAGACAATTACGCTTACCGCTGCGCTTGCCACGTCTGCAGCAGTCATTCCGGCCAAGGCCGACCAGCTCGACACGATCATGGCGAACAAGACGTTGCGTTGTGCCACTTTCGCCGACGTGCCGCCTTTCGCCTCGCCGGATCCGAAGACGCGCGAAATGGCGGGCTTCGACGTTGATCTTTGCGGCGCCATCGCCAAGGAACTCGGCGTCAAGGCCGAGGTCAAGCCGGTGTCGGTTGAAGCGCGCGTCCCCGAAGTCAAGCTCGGCCGCGTCGACCTCTCGGTCGCCAACCTTGCCTATACCCAGAGCCGTGCAGAACAGATCCAGTTCAGTGACCCTTATTACCTGGCTAAGGAAATGCTGATCGTTCCGGTCGATGACCCCGGCACCAAGAAGTCCGATTTTGTCGGCCAGCGCATCGCGTCCAGCAAGGGCTCGACATCGGAACTCTCCGTCAAGCTCAACAAGTCCGAGCCGCTGACGTTCCAGGATACGGCGTCCGCCTATCTTGCCGTTCAGCAGGGCAAGGCGCGCGGCATCGTCGGCAACACCATGACGATGACCAAGTTCGTCAATGAATCCAAGACCAAGGGCAAGCAGATGCGGATGATCGAAGAGCCGATGCTCTTCCAGCCTATCGGCATTGGCATGGCCAAGGACAATCCGGCGCTGACCGCCAAGATCAACGAAATTCTCCGCAAGCTCGATGCGGATGGCGAGATCAATCGCATCTGGGACAAGTGGCTTGGCCCGAACACCGAATACAAGATGACGCGCACCGACAAGGTCGTGCCTCTGTCCGAACTGAAGTTCGACCCGATCCCCTGAGCTTCGGCTCAGCCTCGGCCAATTTCCAACTCTTCAACACTATCGGTCGGCGAGACGCTCTCGCCGACAGCTTCAACGTGGGAGGTTTTCATGATCCACATTAAAGATATCGCGCAGCGTCCGGCCAAGGCGGATGTCGACGCCCTTGCCAAATTCTCTCCCGCCACGATCCATGAGGCGCAGGGACGTCGCGGTGCATTGTCCTCGCGGCTGAAGCCGGTCGATTATCGCATGAAGCTCTGCGGCCCGGCCTTCACGGTCAAATGCGCGCCGCGCGACAACATCATGCTGCAGCTTGCCATCAACTATGCCAAGCCGGGTGACATCATCGTCGTTTCCGCCGGCGAATATGAAGAAGCGGGTTCCTTCGGCGACGTGCTCGCCAATGCCTGCCTCGCAAAAGGCATCGGCGGTTTGGTGACCGATACCGGCGTGCGCGACACGTTGCAGCTGCGGGACCTCGGCTTTCCCGTCTTTTCGCTCAGCGTCTGCATCAAGGGCACGGTCAAGGAGACCATTGCCGCGGTCAACGATCAGGTGATCGTCGGCGGCGAAATCATCAATCCGGGCGATATCATCGTCGGCGACGCCGATGGTCTCGTCGTCGTCAGGCGCGAGGAAGCGCAGGAAGCGGCCAAGCTTTCGCAGGCCCGCGAAGATGCCGAGGCTGGTTACATCGAAGCTTACAAGCAGGGCAAGTCGGTGATCGAGGTCAGCAAGCTCGAGGCTGTGCTGAAAGCCAAGGGCCTCGTGGTCGATATCTGAGACAGGTCCGGACAATGGGCAGCGGCGGCGACTGCCGCCGTGTGAGCCTTATGGGAGGAGAGACTATGAAAGCGGTTGTCATCCACGCGGCGAAAGATCTGCGGATCGAAGAACGGGAGACCGAGCAGCCCAGTCCGGGGCAGGTCGAGGTCGCTATCGAAGCGGGTGGCATCTGCGGTTCCGACCTGCATTATTACAATCACGGCGGTTTCGGCACCGTGCGCGTGCGGGAGCCGATGATCCTCGGCCATGAGGTGGCCGGCACCATCAAGGCTTTGGGAGAGGGTGTTTCCGGTCTCGCCGTCGGCGACCGCGTTGCCGTATCGCCGAGCCGGCCCTGCAACCATTGCGAATTCTGCCTGAAAGGCCAGCAGAACCAATGCCTGAACATGCGCTTTTATGGCTCCGCCATGCCCATGCCGCATATTCAGGGCGCATTCCGTCAGCGTCTCGTCGCCGAGGCATATCAGTGCCACAAGGTGCGGGATGGCATCTCCATTCATGAAGCGGCCATGGCCGAACCTTTTGCGGTAACGCTGCATGGCGTCAACCGCGCCGGCGCATTGACCGACAAACGCGTTCTGGTCACCGGCTGTGGGCCGATCGGCGCACTCGCCATCATCGCCGCCCGCGCCCATGGCGCCCGGGAAATCGTTGCAACCGATGTCATGGATGCGGTTCTGCAAAAGGCGCTCGCCGTTGGCGCCGACTGTGTCATCAATGTCGCCAGTGATCCGGATGCGCTCTCCGCCTATTCGGCAAACAAGGGTTATTTCGACGTTCAGTTCGAGGCATCCGGAAATGAGAGAGCCGTCCGTTCGGGTCTCGAAGCGCTGAAACCGCGTTCCACCGTGGTTCAGCTCGGTCTTGGCGGCGATGTGTCCATTCCGCAGAATATGGTGGTCGCCAAGGAAATCGAGATGAAGGGCACGTTCCGGTTCCATGAGGAATTCGGACTTGCCGTCGATTTCATCAACCAGCGCCGCGTCGACCTGAAGCCCCTGCTGACTGGAACCTTTCCGCTGGAAGAGGCAGTTGCGGCATTCGAAGCCGCCGGCGATAGAAGCAGGTCGATGAAGGTTCAACTCGCCTTTTAACGGGTGCCGGTACCTGATTTCGAAACGGCCGCAGGAAGATTCCGATTGCGGCCGTTTATGCGCGGTTGAAAGGTCATTCGGGTCGTGACCGGACAAAGCGCTGTTCCAGAACCTCGCTTCCCCACTGGCTGCCCGGATGTTCCTCGACGCATGCGAAGCCATCGGCTTCGTAAAGGTGTCGTGCGGCCAAGAGGCCGTTGAATGTCCAGAGATGGGTTTCGGCAAAACCTTTTTCATCGACGAATGCCAGCGCGGTCGCCAGCAGTCTGCGCCCGACACCGCCACCGCGCACCCCGTCATCAACGATGAACCAGCGCAGATGCGCGATATCACCTCCGAGATCTTCGCCATCGATAGCAACGGAGCCGATGATCTCCTGTCCGCGCATCGCGACCCAGATCGCATTCTTCGGGCTCTCGAGCCGATTGCAAAAAGCGGCGAGGCCTTCGGCCACGACGGATTCGAAACGCTGGCCGAAGCCGGATGTCCGGGCGTAGTACAGCGCATGCATCTGCGTGATCCGGGCAATGATGCCGGGCCTGTATCCCTCCAGGACCTCTATGGCGGGAGCAACGGTATCGGTCCTGTCTCCCAGCGCATCGGCGTAAAGACGAAGCCCCTGGAGGATCGTGTGAGCATCCGCCGACGTAAGCTGCGTCAGGGCGCAGGAGACCTGCCGGTTCGCGAAGCCATGAATGGCGCCCACCTGTTCTTGTCCCTGACCCGTCAGACGCAGCCGCTTGATGCGACTGTCCCCTTCATCCGTTTCTTCGCGAACATCGCCCGACAAGACGAGCTTGCGCAGCATGCGGCTGACACTCGATTTTTCAAGTCGCAGAAGTTTTCCCAGATCCCGCGCCGTGATGTCGGGGCATGCTTCGATCTCGATCAGGGCATGCACGGCGGAGGGCGGCAGATCGGTGCCGGCAAAGTCTCCCCCCATGAAGCCGAGTTCGCGGACGAGCCGGCGGGAGGTGGAACGGATGTCGTTTATGGGGAAGGGCTGTTGGGGCACGTTCAATCCATTATGGTTGCATCATGCAACCATAACCACATTCCGCCTGACTTGCCAAGATTGCTCCCGACGTAAAAGGCTGGCTTTCTCTGCAAAAGCGGGCAATCTGCTCTTCCGGTCGCCAACAATGGCGGCTAAACCGATATCATCGGCAGGATGGATATTCGCTGAGACCGTGCGGCGGGACTTTACCTGCGCCGTTTGCGGCTGTTGATTATCCGGCTATGGAGCAGGCATGCCCGACACGCCCCGATTTTTCCGCTACGCGGTTTTAGCCGCCATGTTTCCCGTGGCCGTCCTCGGTCTGGTAGCAATTCCGAATGAGTATCGCGCCATCGGCGTCGAGGCCGTCGATTGCGATGGCCCCATATCCGTTCTGATTGCGGCGGTGCCGGCGCTTGCGGTCTATGCAATTATCGGCTGGATGTTTCTCTCCGGAGCCAAGCGCCATCGCTCGCTGATTTCAGCCTGTTTTTGCGGACTTGTTTGTCTGGCGCTCGTCTGGAACATCGGCATGGCGCTTCAGGAACAGCGGCGAAACGCGGCTGAAACGGCATGCGGTTTCAGTAGTCGGTTGTGACCGCGCTCCGTCCAAGTTCTTCCGCAATCGTCGCGCTTGTTCAACGGAACCGAAGGTTTCGGCGTGTGAGCTGATCGACGGAGGTGCAGCCCATCAGCTTCATGCCGCGCTCGATTTCGATGCGCATCAGCTCGAGCGCCCGTTCGACGCCCGGTTGCCCGGCAGCAGCCAAGGGGAAAAGGTAATAGCGGCCGAGCCCCACGGCTTTTGCACCGAGGGACAGTGCTTTCAGAACATGGGTGCCGCGCTGCACGCCGCCATCCATCATCACATCGATCCGGTCGCCGACCGCATCGACGATCTCGGCCAGTTGATCGAAGGCGCTGCGGGAGCCATCCAGCTGGCGCCCGCCGTGATTGGAAAGTACGATGCCGCTGCAGCCGATCTCCACGGCGCGTCTGGCGTCATCCACTGACATGATGCCTTTTAGGCAGAACGGCCCGCCCCATTCGCGCACCATCTGCGCCACGTCGTCCCAGTTCATCGAAGGGTCGAGCATGTCGGTGAAATAGCGGCTGATGGAAAGAGCGCCGCCGTCCATTTTAATGTGATCGTCGAGCTGCGGCAGGCTGAAGCGCTCATGCGTCAGGTAATTGATGCCCCAGGCCGGCTTGATGGCGAATTGCGCGATGCCGGAAAGATTGAGCTTGAACGGAATGGCAAAGCCGGTGCGCTTGTCGCGCTCGCGGTTGCCGCCGGTAATACTGTCCACCGTCAGCATCATCGTCTCGACACCGGCGCTCTTGGCGCGCGCCATCATATCGCGGTTGAGGCCGCGGTCCTTGTGGAAATAAAACTGATAGACCTGCGGGCCGCCGCTGATCCGGCGCGCTTCTTCAAGGCTCGTGGTGCCGAGCGAGGAGACGCCAAACATCGTGCCGTATTTCCCCGCCGCTGCCGCAACCGCCCGCTCCCCCTGATGGTGGAAGAGGCGTTGCAGCGCCGTCGGCGAACAATAGACCGGCATGGACAGCTTCTGCCCCATCACGGTAACCGACATATCCACATCGGCCACGCCCCGCAGCACATCGGGAACGAGATCGCATTTTTCGAAGGCGGCCGTGTTTCGCCGATACGTCACCTCGTCATCGGCTGCGCCGTCTATATAATTGAAGATCGGTCCGGGGAGACGCTGTTTGGCCATGCGGCGAAAATCGTGGAAATTATAGCAGTCTTTGAGTTGCATCTTTTACTCGACCGGTCCGGTTTGAAAGCTTTCAAAAGAGTGTCGGAAACCTATACCGGAGATTGAGAGCGGGCAATCAGGCCACGGACGATTTCCGCAGGCTCGAAGCGATGGATGCCGCGAGGTCGGAAAGGCAGGAGATGTTCCGCATCGAGAAGCTTCGCTGAAAGCCAGAGAACCGACATCCACATTTCCGTGCCCTGCAGCCCGGCCGGATGTCCCTCCGCGAAGGCAAATCCCCTGCTCCTTTGCCAGCGTCCCTCATTTCGGTGCAGAATTTCGCGGGCGATTTCCTTGGCCTCGTCCTGCCGGTGATCCGTCTGTTTCAGGCACAGAAGAAGCGGATGGATCGTATCGAGCAGGTTGCAGGCATTAAAATCCGCGCCATGGAAACCGCCATAGGCACGATAATTGGCGATAACGGAGTCAATTGCTGCTTCCGGATAGGGAAGGGGCAGGCCGAACTGTGCGTAAGAGCCGCGGGTAAGCCGGTAAAAACCGTTGACCGGTTGCAGCAGGCCCTGTGCGGAAGTCGGTCTACCCCAAAACCCGGAGGTTTTATCCACATTCATCGCCAGCCAGCCGAAGAGAACGGTGAGGTTGTCGCCGGATGTGAAATAGCGCCTGTTGAAATAAAGTGCGGTGGCAATGGCGTCTATGGTGGCGCCGCAATGCCATGCCCGGCTTTGCCACGGCAATTCTTCCAGCAGGAGGATGAGTTCGTCGGTGCGCAGACGCTCCACGAAAGCGATCGGCTGTTTCGGCGCAGCACCGAAACATTCAAGCGCGTATCCGACAGCCAGAATATTATAGAGGACGGCAGGGTCCTTCTCGGGAGGCGTCGAGGGGCGGTGGTGACGGTTAAGAAACAGCCCCGTTTCCTGATCCTGCAGGGCCTGAAGATTGGCGACGGTTTTTCCGGCATCGAAAGCGATCTTTTCCTGTCCGAAGGCTGCTGCGATCTCGATGGCATCGCACAGATGCCTGACGCTTTCGACCTCACGTCCGGATGCATCGGCGGAACGATAGATGCCATCCTTGCCATAGGAGCGGATGGCGGCAAGCCAGTCGTCGGTAATCTCCTTGCCGAGTTCTTGCAGCAGGCCATCGGGTGCCATCAGCGTCGGCGCGGCCGCTTTTTCTCCGCGATATCGCAGAACCCGGGCGGGAACGCCGCCTGCAATGGCCATGGCGGGAATGTCCTTCGCCACCACCGCGCCTGCGGCAATAATTGCGCCGCGCCCTATCTTCACGCCATCCAGCACAACCGCATTGGCGCCGATCCAGACGTCGTCGCCGATCTTTATCCCGAGCGAGGTCAGCGGCTGGCGATGGATCGGAGTTTCAATGTCGTCGAAGCCATGGTTGAAGCCGACGATGCTGACATGTGAGGCGATGCGTACGCCATTGCCGATTGTCACCTTACCGGAAAGACAGGCATAGGGGTTGATCGAGACATTCTCGCCGAGTTCGATATCACCGCGCACGATTGCGTAACCGGCGATCCACGACTGCGCACCCATCAATAGCCTGTCGGTATGCACCTCCGCCTTGTCGGCAATGTACACGCCCTGCCCGAAAACGGCGTTGGCAGAGCGCTCGAGGCCACGCAGCCGTGTCTGATGGTTGAGGCTGGCGATATCCTCCTGCTTCCGCTCCCAGGTCAGGATGTTCAGTCGATCAGGTCTCTGGGAAACACCCGGTGTGTCGCCGGTCATCTCCGTCAGCCTGCGCGGTTTTCATCGAGAGCATAGGCGGGAACGCGTCGCCCCTCCCGCCTGAACATTTCTTCCAGCCTCGGGAGATCGGGACTTTCGGGGAAGACACCCAATGCGGCCCCTGCTTCTTTACCTGCCGGCAGTGCCATGGCCGCCGTCACCAGCAGCGTTTCGCCGGAGGCGATGGCGCCGCGCAATTGCGGAACGAGGGTCCTGGCGTGAATGAGGTTGGTATTGGCGATTGCCTGATGGCACACGCCTTCGCGCTGAATGTCAGCCGAAAGATCGGCGATGAGGCTGGTGTCAGTCCGTCCGTAACAGACGGCGCGACCTTCACTCGCCTCGGTGCGGTCGCGGTTGAAATCGGCGCGTTCTATGGCAAATCCGCCTTCTGCTGTCTGCAGCGGGCGCGGAGTGCGGATGCGGTGCAGCCTTATGTGCCAGGGGTTTTGCGGCACGAGCCAGGTCTCGATCTCGACATCCGCCCATGGCCGCCAGCGGGAATAGAGGCAATCTTTGGCGATCAACGCCTCTTCCATTGTCTCGCGGGTGCGGAAGTGCACGCCATCGTCGGAAAGGCCGAGCATGCCGTCGAAACTCGCGGCGGCGAAATGCCGGTCATCCGCCTCGACATTGAAGGCGTAACGGGTGGAATAGACGAATTTCGAATATTTTTCCTGCGCGCCGCGCATCCTGTCGTGTTGCTGCCCGGAGGAAAGGACAACGATATTGCCCGGCGTATGAAAGGCCACCATGCCGGGCTCCGCCAAGGGAACCGGTTCGGCAAATTCCTGCGGTTCGGCCTCTTCCGCAGTCCAGAACGGGTGATCGGCGGGCAGCGCCAGCGGCAGGAAAAATTTGAGCGCCCAATAGGGCGAGCAGGGAGAATTGTAGCTCTCGCTCATCAGAAGGTTTGGATAAGCGTATCCGACCGACAGGACGCCGTCGCGGTCCGCGATCGGCCGCTTCGACCACCAGCGGATGTGACGCATGTAGTAGCCCTTGATCTCCGGCCACGGCAGCGCCTCCAGACCGGAAAAGGCAAGAGCGCCCCAGAAACCGCCCGCCGCAAATCGGTAGGTCTGGCTGCGCCCGAAGGCGAGCGACGCCCCGTCGGGCCCGAACCAGTGGCGTATGTCACGGGTGAAAATGCGCGAGCGTTCGAGCAAGCGTGTTTTTCGCGTGTCGTCACCTTTCGCCAGCACCGTATAGATCAGGCCGTAAAAATGCATTGCGAAGGGAATATAATGGTCGACCCGGCGCACCGGCCCGTCGCGATACCAGCCGTTGCCGATATCGAAAGCCTCGAGTTCATCGAGATAGGTTTGGGTTTTGGTCCGGTCGAATTCCACGCCGACCCGCTCCAGCCCGAGATCGATCAGAACACGGAAGAATTTCCAGTTATTGTCGACGAATTCCCGCTCGCGGGCGGCGAGAAGATAGGCGGCGACAGCCTGCCTGTCCGTTTCGGCAAGCGGCTCCCAGATATGTTCGGGAACCATGGCGAGCGCAAATCCTATCGCCGCCAGTTCGACCAGCCGCTGGTGCCGATCAGCCGTATCGCCCCAATATTCCGGGTGGGCCGGATTGGCGCCATTGGCCAGTCCACGCCTGTAGAGATCCCAGTGGGGAAAGTCATAACCGCCGGCGGCAAGTGGAACGATGCCCCATAATGGCCGGGCAAAACCCTCCAGTTCCGCCGCAGGAAAATCGAAAATCGCCCCCGTTGCTCCGAGCCGGACGCGCGCGCCGCCCGGTGAAAAACAGGCAAGCAGCGGGTTGAAGAGATCGATCACCGCCTTTGCGAGATCGTCCCTGCCGAGAAGCGGATTGTGAAAGAGCGGATTGGCTGTGGCGGTCTCGTGAGGCACGGTTACGAATGTCCGGAATTCATGATCAAAGGAAAGGGCCGCAGGCTCATCGCCCGCGGCCCTGTGGCAATTATTTGATGGCCTTGACGCCGTCGTTCATGTCCCTGATGCCGTCATCGATGGAGATATTGTCGGTCATCAGCGCATCATGCACGCGGTTCAGGACGACTTCGATCTTGGCTGCATTCGGGTTGACCGCCATTTCCAGATAGGCCTTGCCCGCCTGCAGCGCATCCTTGCTGTTCTGGTCCTGCGGGAAGCCCGGCAGCGCCGCGATCTTCTCGGCCACATCATCGGTTCTGAGCGCAGGGAAAGTGCCGGTGGAGGCGATGATCGCCGCACCCTCAGGCCCGGTCACGAAGTGGATGAAGTCCAGCGCCGCTTCCTTGTGGCCGGAATTGGCATTGACCGACAATCCGGCAATCTGCGCGGCTGTCGCGCCGGCCGCCACACCATCCGGATGGGGGAATTTCACGATACCCCAGTTTACGCTTTTCGACTCGCCGGATTTCACCTTGGCGATCTGGGTGCCGACAAACCATGTGCCCATGGGCAGCATGCCGATCGTTCCGTTGAAGAACAGAGCGGAATAATGGGTGTTCGAGGTTTTCAGCGAGGCATAGGACGGTATCGCGCCGCTCTTCTGCAGAGCAAGCGCACGCTCATACCAGGGTTTCAGGAATTCATAATCGCCGTCCACCAGCGTGTGCTTGCCATCCTGAATGCCGGGCAGCTGCACCGTCGAACGCCAGGTGTGCAGCAGCGCGCCATAGGTGCGGTTGGCGCCCATGCCGCCTTTCAGCTTGCCGGCGATTTCATCGAACTGCGCCCAGCTCATGTCGTTGGTGGGGTAAGGCACGCCGGCCTTGTCGAAAATATCCTTGTTGTAATAGACCACCCAGAAATCCGAGCGGAACGGCAGGGCGTAAATCTTGCCGTCGATGGTCAGCTCCTCGATCAGGCCGCCATAGGGGGCCGTCTCGATTTTCTGGTCCTTGATGAAGTCGCTGAGATCGGTGATGTTGCCGGCGCGCACCAGATTGGCGTAGCCGGGAACATCCTTGATGGTGACGACGTCGATATCCTTGGAGCCGCCGGTGAGCTGCGTGGATATCATCTGCGTATAGTCCTGCGAGCCGAGGTCCACCACTTCGAACGTCACATTCGGATGCTTCTGCTTGTAGGCCTCCATCAAGGGCTTGAAATAAGCGCCCTTGTCCAGATCCCACAGCGCCCATTTTAGCGTAACGGGCGCATCGCCCGCAGCGAACGCCGTTCCTCCCATGCCCATGGCAATGCCGAGACCGGCGGTTGCGAGAGCGAATGCACGTCTGGTTGTCTTAAACTCCATAGCCCGTTTCTCCTTCCCTGACTGATGTCGTTTTGATTTTGGTCTGCTTTAAGTGCCGCTCCCCGCCGGTTCGGGTATCCGCGCGCGTGTTTTCGCAGCAGCGTTTTTCGCTGCGAAACAGAGGGCAAACATGCCGAGCGAAAAATTGATGGTGGCCGGCATGAACACCGACACCGGATAAAAGAGGACATGCGCGAGCCAGAGCGCTGCGACGAAACCCAGCGCCGCAAGCATCGGCAATGGCCTGGTGAGCGCCAGAAACGCCGCCTGCCGCAGGGTTTCCGAAAGCGGCAGGTCCCGCTTGGCCAGAACAACACTGGCATAGGCGCTGAGGAGGATGAGAAACAGCGTGACCGCCAGGCTGATCGCAAAAGGCAGGCTATAGGCGAGCTGAAGCCGGGCGGCCCCGGCATAGCTGACAGTCGCATAAGCACCGGCGCTCACCAGCAGCGCGCTTAAAACCACAAGCGCGGTGCCGCGCAGGGCGAATTTCCGCAAGGCCTCGAGAAAGTCGCGCAGCAGATAGGTATTCTCGTCATTTGCGAAGGAAACAGAGATGCGGGCCATGGCCAGCATCGCCGCTGGCATCGTCACCACCGGCAGGCTGGCGATGATGAAGAGGAGATTGAGCTTCACCATCTCCCACCATTCGCGCTTGATGATATCGAGGAACAGGGCAAGGCCGGTCAGCGGCGGGGCGTTCTTGTCGATCCCGGCCCCTTCCTTCGTCCATAACCCTTCCAGCCATTGCATCGCGTTTCTCCCCGTCGCCTCAATAAAGGATCGATCGCTCGGTGGCGGGATCGAAAAGCTGTGCATTCGTCAGATCGGCCACCAGTTCGACGGGATCGCCGATCTTCGCCCGGAAACGCGGTGAGACGCGTGCGACGAGGTTTCTGCCGCCCGAGACAAGGTTGAGATGCACTTCCGATCCCATCGGCTCCGCCAGTTCCACCGTCGCCCGGAAGGGTGCGACATTGGCGGCATCGATATCCGCCGGGGCGAATTCGTGGAAATTTTCCGGGCGGATGCCGAGGATGATGTCCTTTCCCTCGTAAGATCGCAGCCGCCCGGCATCGATATCAACCGGCAGAGGCAGCGGATTGCCGTCGAACAGGGCGACGAAGCGGTCGCCGTCGCGGCGCAGCGTGACTGGCAGCATGTTCATCTGCGGCGCGCCGATGAAACCCGCGACGAACATGTTGATCGGCCGGTCGTAAAGGTTTTGCGGCGTATCCACCTGCTGGATATGCCCGTCCTTCATCACCACGATGCGGTCCGCCATGGTCATGGCTTCCACCTGATCGTGGGTGACGTAAATGAAGGTGGCGTCCAGCCGCTTGTGCAGCTTGGAGATTTCTGAACGCATGGTGCCGCGCAGCTTGGCGTCGAGATTGGAAAGCGGCTCATCGAGCAGGAAGACTTCCGGATTGCGCACCATGGCCCGGCCGAGCGCGACACGCTGGCGCTGGCCGCCGGAGAGCGCTTTCGGCTTGCGGTTCAAGAGATGGGTGATGTCGAGAATTTTCGCCGCATCCTTGACCTTGGTGTCGATGAGATCGCGCGGCGCCTTTCGGAGTTCCAGACCGAAGGCCATGTTCTTGTAGACCGTCATGTGCGGGTAAAGCGCATAGTTCTGGAACACCATGGCGATGTCGCGATCCTTCGAGGGGACATCGTTCATCACGTCCTCGCCGATGCGCAACTCGCCGCCGGAGATTTCCTCCAGCCCGGCGATCATCCTGAGCGTCGTGGATTTGCCGCAGCCGGAAGGGCCGACCAGGATGATGAATTCCTTGTCGGCAATATCCAGATCGATATCGTGAACGACCTTGAGCGCGCCGAAGGTCTTGTTGAGTTTTTTCAGGGAAATGCTAGCCATCTGTTCCTCGCGCTCACCAATAGGAAGACCAGTTGCGCGAAAGCCGGATCAGCGCTTCCAGATAATAATAATCGCCCCAGGAGACGCACTCGTCGACGCCTTCGCCCCGGCAGGTATTATGGGGCGTCTTCTTGGAATAGGTGCCGTGCAGAAGCTGCCCGTTGGAGATCGCGGGATCGCGCACCGAATAGATATCGGCGAGGCTTTTCACCATGCGCCTTGCCAGATCGCGATATTCCGCCGCCTTCTCCGGTGTCTCCAGCTCCGCCATTTCCAGGAGGCCGCAGGCGACGATGGCCGCCGCCGAGCTGTCGCGCGGTTCGCCATCGCCATCCGCAAAAATCAGATCCCAATAGGGTACGAGGTCGTCGGGCAGGCGTTTGAGATAGAAGGCGAGAAGCCGCTCGAAGGTGTCGCGATAGGCAGGCAGGCGCTCGTATCGATAAGAAATTGCCATGCCGGCAATGCCCCAGGCCTGTCCGCGGGCCCAGTAGCTCTCATCGCTGTAACCCTGTTTTGTGACACCGCGCACCGGCGCGCCGGTCTCCGGGTCCATGTAAAATGTATGATAGGTGGAATCGTCCGGCCGGACGGAATGGGCAAGCGTGGTGCGGGCATGGGCAAGCGCCACGGTGCGGTAGTCTTCCCGGCCGGTTTCGCGGCTTGCCCAATAAAGCAGCGGCAGGTTCAAAAGGCAGTCGATGATGTAGCGATATTCGTTGGGATTGTCCCTGCGGCCCCAGGCTTGGATGAATTGCCCGACCGGCTGGAACCGCTCCATCAACTGGTCCGCCGCCATCAGCGCTGCGCGTCTTCCATCCTCATCGCCCACCAGTTTCCATGCGGCGATGCAGGAGGGCGAATAGAGGAAGCCCATATCGTGATGATCAGTCTCGATGCGGTTTTCGATACGGTGCAGGAAACTCTGCACCTGAATTTGCGCCGCGTGTTGGAAGGTCCTGTCGCCGGTATGCTCGAAGGCGAGCCATATCTGGCCCGGCCAGAAACCGGCGGTCCATTGGTCGTTGGCGACTGCCGGGTAAAAATTCTTCACGCTCGAATGGTTCTGCGCCGCATAGGTAAATTGCGGCAGGTTGCGCCTGACCTGCGCGACGGCCACGGCCAGCGCCGCATCGATTTCGGCGGCGGTGATCGGGGTTGGGAGGGACGTGGTCAAATCGAGCATGAAATCAACCCTTGAGGCCGGTGGAGGCGACGCCTTCGACGAAGAAGCGCTGCAACGCCAGGAAAACGATGAGAACCGGGACAAGCGCCACGACCGAGGCGGCCATGATCAATCCGTATTCCGCCGAATATTGCGAAATGAACATGCGCAGGCCGATCTGGATGGTCTTCAGCTCGGTCTTGGTGAGATAGATCATCGGACCCATGAAGTCGTTCCAGGTCGTGACGAAGGTGAAGATCGTCAAGGTGGAAAGCGCAGGTTTGGAAAGCGGCAGCATGATCTTCGCCCAGATCTGGTATTCGTTCATGCCGTCGATGCGCGCCGCCTCGCAGAGTTCGTTCGGGATCGACATGTAAAACTGCCGCATCAGGAAAACGCCGAAGGCGGTAAAGGCCTGCAGGAAAATCAGGGCGAGATGGGTGTTGTTGAGCCCGAATTCGCGCATCAACAGAAACTGCGGCACCATATAAACCTGCCAGGGCATGGCGATGGTGGCGATATAGCCGAGAAACAGCGTGTTCTTGTAGGGAAAATGCAGCTTGGCGAAGGCGTAGGCTGCGAAGCTTGAAGTCAGCAATTGCAGCAATGTGACGATGATCGTCAGCTTCGACGTGTTGTAGATGAACAGCGCCAGCGGGATTTTCGTCCAGATTTCCACATAGTTTTCCCACCGCGGCTGCGAGGGGATCCATTCGATCGGGAATGCGAAGACGTCACGGCTGAGCTTCAGCGACGCCGACAGCATCCATGCGAAGGGCAGAAGCATGACGATGGTGACGACGATCACCGTCAGATAGAAGCCAACCGTGGCGGCGGGGATTTTGCGGCCCATGATGCGCATGGATCAATCCTCCCGCTGCCGTTTGAACTGGACGATGGTGACCAGCAGGACGAGGAAGAACAGGACGAGGGCGATCATGCTGGAATAGCCGAGATCCCACGAGATGAAGGCCTCATTGTAGATGTGATAGACGAGAACCAGCGTTGAGGTGCCGGGACCGCCCTGTGTGATCATGTAGACCTGATCGAAAACCTTGAAGGACTGGATCGTCAGCATGACGGTCACGAAAAAGGTCGTCGGCGCAAGCTGTGGCAGGGTGACGTGGATGAATTTCTGCCAGGCATTGGCGCCATCCAGCCCCGCGGCTTCATAAAGCTCCGAATTGATGCCCTGCAGCCCGGCGAGATAGATGACCATGTAATAACCCATGCTCTTCCACACGCCGAAGAGAATGACCGTAACCATGGCCCAGTGACGGTCCGCCGCCCATCCCGGCATGTCGGCGGGATCGAGGCCGAGCGTATAGAGCAGCATGTTGACCGGACCCATCTCCGGATTGAAAATCATGTTCCAGACGACGGCCACGGCGACCAGCGATGCGACATAGGGAAAGAACATGGCCGTGCGGAAGAAATTGCGGCCGAGGATTTTCTGGTTGAGCAGGATCGCAAGGCCGAGTGCGCAGGCGAGCGTGGCCGGCACCGACGCGACGGTGTAGATGACCGTGTTCCAGAAGGCCGCGATGAAGGCCCTGTCCTCGAAAAGTCGCCAGAAATTATCGAGACCGGCAAAACGCATCGCATTGGAGCCATCCCAATGCATGAAGGCCAGCGCAAAGGCAAAGAGGATCGGTCCGAGCGTGAAAATCGCAAAGCCGAGAAAATTGGGCGCAATGAAGGAATAGGCGACGAACGCATTTTCTATTCTGCGCCGCCGTTTAGAGACGATGCGGAGTTTTTTCCTGCGATACGGAGTCGCCTGCTTGTCGGACATGGTCGCGGTTGCGATTGCCACAGCATATCTCCCATTGCCGCCGTTTCACTGTTTCATCTGTGTCGGCTGCCTGCATTTTCCATTGCGGTCCGGGTCTTCGCCCTGCCGCCTCCCGCGCTCTGGATAACACAATATCGATATTGGTCAAACAACTTTGCATAAAGTCAGACAAATTTTCTGGTTTTTCAAAAATACGTATGATAGGAGGCCCATATCGGATTGCGGAACGCGCGGGAGGTTTGAGGGCGTGTTTGTCGAAATGATGCGGTTTCTGCCAGAACGGTTCGCCGATTTCGGCGCGGAACTGACGGCGCAGAAAATACGGTCTTCAGCACCGGGCGCGGTTTCCCGTAGTCTCATCGAGGCGGCGGAGCAGACCCTTGACGAGCCCTGGTCCGTCATTCTGGCGGGCGACTACCGGGAATATAGCCGCACCGGCAATCGCGATCGTTTCGAGGCGCTTTATTTTTCCCGACGACTGAAGCTGAACGCGCTGGTTCTTGGAGAATGCGCCGAGGGGCAGGGCCGCTTTCTCGATGCCATCATCGATGGTCTTTGGCTGATATGCGAGGAGAGCGGCTGGCAATTGCCCGCCCATAATTCCCATATTCGCGGCGGTCCGCGAGATCCTCTGCCCGATCCGCAGAACCCGGTGATCGACCTGTTCGCCGCCGAAACGGGCGCCAATCTCGCTTTGTGCCTGCATTTGCTGGCACCGGAACTGGAAAGGGCAAATGTAAACCTCGTTTCCCGCGTCCGCGCCGAGATCGACCGGCGCATTACAAAGCCCTATCTCGCCCGGCATTTCTGGTGGATGGGGAATGGCGACGAGCGGATGAACAACTGGACGGCCTGGATCACCCAGAACGTCCTTCTCTCGAGCCTGCTATTGCCCACCGAACAGTCGACAAGGCGTTCGGTCGTGGAAAAGGCGCTCAAGAGTCTCGATGCGTTTCAGAAGGATTATGCGGAAGACGGCGCCTGCGAAGAGGGCGTTCTTTATTATGGCCATGCGGCACTTTGCCTGTTCGGGGCGATGAGCATTCTCGAAGTCTCTGCGCCCGGCTCCATGGCGCCGCTCTTTCATGCGGCGAAGCTGCGCAGCATGGCCGAATTCATTCTCAACATGCACGTGGCGGAGGACCGGTTCTTCAACTTCGCCGATGCGCCGGCGAAGGTCGAGACATCCGGCGTGCGGGAATATCTTTTCGGCAAGGCCGTTTCTTCTCCGCCGCTGCAGGCTTTCGCTGCCGCCTGCTGGAACCGCTCACCGGACCGGCTGATGTGCAAGGAGTGGAACCTCTGGTATCGGGTCCAGGCGGTGCTTGCCGTCCCGGAATTTTCCGCGCTTATTCCAGCGGAACCGGCAAAGACCGATATCGCCTATCCCGGTATCGGTCTTGCGATTGCCCGCGACGGGGTCTTCGATCTTGCCGTGAAGGCGGGCAATAATGGCGAGAGCCACAACCACAACGATGTCGGCAGTTTCACGCTTTATAAGAACGGCCGGCCGTTCATCATCGATGTCGGGGTGGAAACCTACACCGCAAAAACCTTCTCGCCGCAACGCTACGACATCTGGACGATGCAATCGGCCTTCCACAATCTGCCGACTTTCGGCGGCGTCATGCAGGCAGCCGGGGCAGAGTTTGCGGCGAGAGATCTTGTGACCGAATTCTCTGAAGATCAGGCGGAAGTCTCTTTCGATATAGCCGGGGCCTATCCCGCCGTGGCGCGTGTTGAGCACTATCGCCGCCGCGTCCGACTGCTGCGTGGCAGCCACGTGCAAGTCCTTGACGACTATCAGGGCGGGCAGGAGGCGGTTCTGTCGCTAATGGTCGCCGAGAAGCCCGCTGTCGTGTCGGGTCGGCTGATCTTTGCGGGGCTGGGAGAGATAGCCTGCGAAGGGGCAGGAGAACCCGCCATCGAAGCCATAACAATCAACGATGCCCGCCTTCGCCAGTCCTGGCCGCCGGTGATCTATCGCATTCTCATCCCCATCGCAGCCCAGCGTCTGTGCCTGACGATCAGCTAAGGAAGTGCCGATGAAACTTACACTCAAGGTCGTTAATGCGGCGGGTGATGTTCTGGCGGAGGCCGGAGCGGAGGACGAAGCTTTGCTCGTCTATCGCTCAGAATATTGCGAGGGTGACAGGCTTGTCGTCGAAGTTTCGCAGCCCGGTCATATCTGGCTTACGCTCGATGCCGGCATGCCGCCGACGCTGGTTTTCCTGCACGGAAACCAATTCATCCTGCCCGTTCCTTCGGCGGCGAAACGCAAATCCTATCCGCCGCTGGCTTTCAGCGGTAACCTTCACCGGATCGCCGCGCGCCGCACACTTGCCGGTGAAATCGGGGTTCGCAGGAATCTGGCGCTCAACCCGTTTGATGATCATGAAAACACCTCGCTGTTTCCGCATGTTTATGCGAGCACGGAAACGCGCGGGGAGGCGGCCTTCGCAGCCCGCAATGTCATCGATGGCGAAAAGGCGAGCGCGGGCCATGGCTTCTGGCCCTATACAAGCTGGGGCATCAACCGCGATCCCGAAGCTTCGCTGACGCTTGTATTCGGTCGCGCGGTCCTCATCGATCAGCTGACTTTTTACCTGCGGGCGGACTTCCCCCACGATGCCTGGTGGGAAAAAGCGAGCGTCACTTTTTCCGACGGCGAAAGCGCGAGCTTTTCCCTGCAAAAAACCGGCGCGGCCCAAACCTTCCCGGTCGCACCGCGCCAGGTGGAATGGATTCGTCTGCATGATCTTAAAAAGGCGGACGACCCTTCGCCCTTTCCCGCGCTGACGCAAATCGAGGTCTGGGGGTCGGATCTGCGGGAAGCGCCGTAGCTCCTGATCGCCCCTTTCGGAGCACAGAGCTACAACCCGGTTTTACTGGAAATCCTTTAGCTGTGCGCGATGCCGCGCAGGTCGCGCATCATGTCGCGGTAGCGGTGCTGGCTGCCGCGCAGATGCGCCTGCATCGCCAGCTTCGCGGCCTGTTCGTTCCGGTCCGATATGGCGATGACGATGGCTTCATGTTCCTTGTGGATCAATCGCCGGTAAGCTGTCTGGTCGTTCTCGCCGGTTTCGGAAACCACGCGCGATTGTGGAATCACGGCTTGACCGTGCAGCTCGAGGAACTGTGTGAAAAGCGGATTGTTGGTGGCGGCCGCAATGGCCAGATGCAGCGCCAGATCCGCTTCGCGAATGGAGCGGTTCTCCTCGATACATCGCAGAAGCCGGGCGTGACAGTCGAAAATCGCCTCTTCCTGCGAAGGCGAACGACGGAGGGCGGCGAGCCCCGCCGCTTCGATTTCGAGCGGCGTCCTGATTTCCAGCACCTCCAGATCGGAAGAGAGCCGGGCGCGGTCGATACCGGGTGTGGGCGATGCGTCCTTTTCACGCTTCAGCACGAAAATGCCCGCCCCCTGACGCACCTCCACCAGCCCGTCGCAGCGTAGCGCCGTCACCGCCTCGCGCACCACGGTGCGGCTGACGCCATGGGTTTCCGTCATCTCGATTTCGCTGGGCAGGCGGTCGCCGGGTCCATATTGCCCGGAGGCAATCGCGTTTCTCAGGCTGAGGCTAACTCTGCTGACCAGAGAACCGGAGGATTTGCTGCGCTGTTTTTGCTGTTCAGGCACGTCGGTCACCATGCATTGAAATCGAGGCAGGCGTAA
Source organism: Agrobacterium sp. LMR679 (assembly GCF_027157905.1). Lineage (NCBI taxonomy): Bacteria > Pseudomonadati > Pseudomonadota > Alphaproteobacteria > Hyphomicrobiales > Rhizobiaceae > Agrobacterium > Agrobacterium sp. LMR679. The sequence goes on from NZ_JAPVOJ010000001.1 coordinate 1,156,576, forward strand.
AGCCTGTCAAATATGTATGATGAATTTCAGTAAAACTCAATGATCATACCAATTTTGCCCACCTTCATGCAAATGTTTCATATCTTGCAAGATTGGCGTTGAGCACCTCCATGATGGCGTCTCGTGCCGGATCGCGCGCATTCTTCAACCAGGCGACCGAAAGCGGCAATTTGCTGATCATGGTTCCGGGTTCGACCGTCAGGGGAATGAAGCAGACGCCGCTCACTGCCAGCCGCGAGGTCCATTGTGGAACGATCGCGATGCCTATTTCCGCCGCCACCAGATTGACGATGGTCTGTTTCTCATCCGCCAGCTGGGCGATACGCGCCTGAAGCCCCGCTTCGGTGAAAAGCTTGATCGTCAGATCATGGCTGTGCGGCCTCGACCGGCGTTCCGGGACAATCAGCGGTTCGTCCGCAAGTTCCCTGATGCGCAGGCTTTCCCGTTTCGCCAGCCGATGATTGACGGAAACGGCGACAACTGCCGTTTCGTGAAATAGCCTCTGCGTTTTGATATGGCTGTCGATGATATCGGGCGGGCGGATGAAGGCAAGGTCTATCCTGCCGGAAAGCAGGCGCGGAATGAGGCGTATCGTCTTGTCCTCAATCAGCTGGGTGGCGATTGAGGGATGGAGAACGCGAAGATCGTGCAGCAGCATGGGCAGAAGCCCGGCGGCGGCACTGTCGATAGCTCCGATCCGGACGACTTTTTCACCATCACCGCCGGAGGCCCGAAAGCGCGCCACCAGTGCATCGGCCTTTTCCACGAGTTGCCGCGCCTCCGGCAAAAGCATCGCGCCATCCGTGGTCAAGCCAACATTGCGCGTGGTGCGCAGGACGAGCTTGGCGCCGAGGAACTCCTCAAGCAGCCTGATGTGCCGGCCGAGAGAGGCCGGCAACATATCCAGCTTTTGTGCGGCCCGTCCGAAATGCAATTCTTCCGCAACGCATACGAAGCATCGCAACTGGCCGAGTTCCATGGCTTTCTCCCGATTATATCAAAAAATTATATAATTCTCTGTCGATTGAGGTCAACGGCGTCCAGGAGGAAAAGAGTTGATCAGCGCAGGAGGTGCGCTCATCGATTTCAAACTGGGAGGAAAATGCCGTGGCCAGCGAGCTGGAAACGCGCGTCTTGCGCAAAATTACATTCCGCATCGTACCCTTTATCATGCTGCTCTATTTCATCGCGTTCCTCGACCGCGTGAACATAGGTTTTGCGGCCTTGACGATGAATCAGGATCTTGGTTTCTCATCCACGGTGTTCGGCATCGGCGCCGGCATCTTTTCCTTGGCTATTTTCTGTTCGAGGTTCCCTCCAACCTGATTCTGAACAAGGTCGGCGCCCGCATCTGGATTGCGCGGGTAATGATCACCTGGGGGTTCATTTCGGGCGGCATGGCCTTCGTCCAGGGCATTCCGAGTTTTTATGCGCTGCGGTTCCTGCTCGGAATTGCTGAAGCCGGCTTTTTCCCCGGCATCATTCTGTATCTGAGTTTCTGGTTTCCTGCCCGCCGCCGCGCCGCCGTGACCGCAATCTTCATGGCGGCTGCGCCGCTATCGACGGTGCTCGGTTCGCCGATTTCCGGTGCGCTGATGGAAATGCACGGGTTGATGGGTCTCGCCGGCTGGCAATGGATGTTCCTGATCGAAGCCGCACCCGCCGTTATTCTCGGTGTTGTCGTCCTGTTTTATCTGACGGACCGCCCGGAAAAAGCCAATTGGCTGACGACGGAGGAGCGGGACTGGCTCGTCAAGACCATGAACGAGGAACAGGCATCGAAGGCCGCGAAGTCGAGCCATAGCATCTGGGCCGGTCTTGCGGACATGCGCGTCCTTGCGCTTTCGCTCGTTTATTTCGGCACGTCCGCCGGGCTTTATACTCTCGGCATCTGGGCGCCGCAGATCATCAAGCAATTCGGGCTTTCGTCGCTTCAGGTCGGCTTCATCAATGCCGTTCCCGCTATTTTCGCCGTCGTGGCCATGGTTCTCTGGGCGCGCCATTCTGACAGGACAGGCGAACGCACATGGCATGTCGTCAGTGCATGCCTGTTGGCGGCGGTGGGTCTCGCTTTTGCAACCGGCGCCGCCTCGGTCTTTGCCGTCCTCATCGCGCTGACGCTGGTCAATATCGGCATCAGCTGCTCGAAGCCGCCTCTCTGGAGCATGCCCACGCTGTTCCTGTCCGGGCCGGCTGCGGCCGCCGGCATCGCCACCATCAATTCCATCGGTAATCTCGGCGGTTTCGTCGGCCCCTCCGTCATCGGCTGGGTCAAGGACCAGACCGGAGGTTTCAGCGGCGGCCTCTATTTCGTTGCCGGCCTCCTGCTTCTCTCGGCCGCTCTTACCCTCGTCCTGTCGAAGACAAGCCAAAAAAGCGCCGAAGCCGCCAGTGCGGCAAGCCAGCGCCCTTAACCAGCAATATCGTAACGGAGACCAGACATGCGCGAATATTCCATAGCTACCATTCCGGCCGACGGCATCGGCCCTGAAGTCATCGCCGCCGGCACCCGGGTGCTTGCGGCCATCGAAAAGCGGGACGGCGGCATCAAGTTCAATTTAGAGAATTTCGATTGGGGTTCCGATTATTATAAGAAGAACGGTGTGATGATGCCGTCCGACGGCCTGTCGAAGCTGAAGAAGTTCGATGCGATCTATTTCGGCGCCGTCGGCGCGCCGGATGTGCCGGATCACATCACGCTGTGGGGCCTTCGCCTGCCCATCTGCCAGGGCTTCGACCAATATGCCAATGTCCGGCCCACGAAGATCCTGCCGGGCATCACGCCGCCGCTGCGCAATTGCGGTCCCGGCGACCTTGACTGGGTCATCGTCCGTGAAAATTCGGAAGGTGAATATTCCGGACATGGCGGCCGCGCGCATCGCGGTCTGCCCGAAGAGGTCGGCACCGAGGTTGCGATCTTTACCCGTGTCGGCGTCACCCGCATCATGCGTTACGCGTTCAAACTGGCGCAGTCGCGCCCGCGCAAGCTGCTGACGGTCGTGACCAAATCCAATGCGCAGCGTCACGGCATGGTCATGTGGGATGAGATCGCGGCGGAAGTCGCCGAAGAGTTTCCCGATGTGACCTGGGACAAGATGCTGGTGGACGCCATGACGGTTCGCATGACGCTCAATCCGAAGAGCCTCGACACCATCGTCGCCACCAATCTTCATGCCGATATCCTGTCCGACCTTGCGGGCGCGCTGGCCGGCAGCCTTGGCGTGGCGCCAACCGGCAATATCGATCCCGAGCGGCGGTTCCCGTCCATGTTCGAACCGATCCACGGTTCCGCCTTTGATATTACCGGCAAGGGCATCGCCAATCCGGTCGCCACGTTCTGGACGGCGGCGCAGATGCTGGATCATCTCGGCGAAGCCGACGCATCCGCCCGGCTGATGCGGGCGGTGGAACGGGTGACGGGCTCGGGCATCCTGACCCCGGATGTCGGCGGCACGGCAACGACAAACGACGTGACCGACGCCGTTGTCGACGCCATTTATTCCTCCAACGTGTGACCGGATCGACCATGCGCTGGACGGATGAGACCGCAAGAGAGCTGCTGCGCCGGATGTTCGACGCAGCAGTGGCAAGCGCCAATCCGCAGGAAGCGGTGATGCGGCACCTGCCGCCGAAGCCCCAAGGGCGGTGTATCGTGGTCGGCGCCGGAAAAGCCTCGGCGGCGATGGCGGCGGCACTCGAGGCGGCATGGCCCGACGTCGACGTTTCCGGCGTTGTCGTCACGCGATACGGTCACGCCGTCCCGGCTGGCCGCATCCGCATCATCGAGGCGTCTCATCCGGTTCCCGACGAGAGCAGCCTGGAGGCCGGGCGCGCCGTGCTGGATGCGGTTTCCGGACTGTCGAAACGCGATCTGGTCATAGCGATGATCTCCGGCGGCGGTTCCGCCCTTCTCGTTGCGCCCGCTGGCGATATGTCGCTTGCGGACAAGCAGGCGGTAAACAGGGCGCTGCTGGCAAGCGGGGCGACCATCCGGGAGATGAACGCCATCCGCAAGCATCTGTCCGTGATCAAGGGCGGGCAGCTTGCAAAGGCTGCGGAACCTGCCCGCCTCGTGACCATGGTGATTTCCGATGTGCCGGGCGATGATCCTTCCGACATTGCGTCGGGCCCGACCGTCGCCGATGACAGCACCATCGCGGAGGTCCGGGAGATCGTTCGCCCGGCGCGGCATCGCCTTGCCGCCATCGGCACTGGCCGTCCTCGAAAGCGGCCATGAGACGCCCAAATCTCACGACATGGCAAGCGATGTGCGGATGATCGCGACGCCCTCGCTTGCTCTTGAGGCGGCGGCGGAGGTGGCGGCGGCGGCCGGGCTGCGAACGCTGATACTGGGCGATGCGCTGGAGGGTGAGGCGCGGGAACTCGGCACCGTATCGGGCGGCGTCGCACTTTCCGCCGCTACCAGGGGTCATCCGCTGAAAGGCCCCGCGGTTATCCTCTCCGGCGGTGAGGCGACTGTCACCATCGGTTCGGGCGGTGCCGGTCGCGGCGGGCGCAACACGGAGTTTCTTCTCGCCCTTGCGGCCACCTTGAACGGTCGCCCGGGACTATGGGCCATCGCCTGCGATACGGACGGTATCGATGGGACGGAAGATGCGGCGGGTGCGATCGTTACGCCGGACACGCTTGTAAGAGCGGCGGCCCTGAACCTCGACGCGAAGGCCTATCTCGCCTCTCATGACAGCTATCGTTTTTTTGAGCACCTCGGTGACCTGGTGAAAACAGGCCCCACCCTGACCAATGTGAATGATTTCCGCGCAATTCTCGTATTTTGAAGGGCGGCGAAAGCCGATTGATTGATCATGCATCGTAAACGCCAAGCAAAAATTGTCGCGACGGTCGGGCCTGCCAGCGCGTCGCCTGAAATGCTGAAAGCCCTGTTCCTGACGGGCGTCGATACGTTTCGCCTGAATTTCAGCCATGGCTCGCATGAGGATCATGCCCGGGTTTTCCACGCGATCCGGACGATCGAGCGGGAAATCGCGATGCCGATCGGCATATTGCAGGATTTGCAGGGTCCCAAGATAAGGCTCGGGCGCATCGCGGGCGGGTTGGCCAGTGTGTCGGCGGGGGATGTCGTTCGTTTCGTTCTCCGTTCAGAAAGTGGGGAAACGTCGGCGATCCCCTGCCTCACCCCGAAATATTCGCCGCCGTAAAGCCCGGCGACGATCTTCTGATCGATGACGGTCGCATACGTGTCCGTCTTTTGCGCGTCGGGGCGGATGAGCTGGAGACCGAGGTGATCTTCGGCGGCACGATTTCCGACCGCAAGGGCGTCAATATTCCGGGAACAGTATTGGATATCTCGCCGCTCACGACGAAGGACCGCAACGATCTCGCCTTCGGTCTCGATCTCGGTGTCGACTGGGTCGCGCTTTCTTTCGTGCAGAAACCCGGCGATCTCATCGAGGCGCGCGGCCTGATCGGCGAACGTGCGGGGCTGGTGGCAAAAATCGAGAAACCGTCCGCTCTCGAAAAGATCGACGATATCATCAGCCTGTCCGATGTCCTGATGGTGGCGCGCGGCGATCTCGGTGTCGAAATTCCTGCCGAGGAGGTTCCTGGGCGTCAGAAAGAGCTTGTGCGCGCCTGCCGTCAGGCGGTGAAGCCCGTCATTGTCGCCACCCAGATGCTGGACTCGATGGTTTCGTCCGCATCACCCACACGCGCCGAAGCGTCGGATGTTGCCATGGCGATCTATGACGGCGCGGATGCGGTAATGCTCTCCGCTGAAACGGCGACCGGCAGATATCCCGTCGAAACCGTTGAGATGATGGACCGTATCATTCGCAGTACAGAAGGTCACAAGCTCTATAATTCGATCCTGCGGGCGACGGAACCGGCGCTGCAGCCTACACCCGCCCATGCGGTGGCCGGTGCGGCGGCCGATGTCGCCACCGCGGTCGGTGCGCCGGCCATTGTAGCCTTCACATCGAGCGGCGTGACGGCGGCTCGCATAGCACGGGAGCGCCCGTCTTTGCCAATCGTGGCGATCACGGCGGATATGGCGGTGGCACGCAGGCTTTGCCTTTTATGGGGTGCAATCAGTCTTTGTGATGAAGATCTTGGCGTTGACGACAGGTTCGAACAGGCGGCATGGCTTGCGAAACATGTCGGTCTGGCCCGCGCCGGTGATAATCTCGTCATCGTCAGCGGTATTCCGTTCGGCCAGTCCGGTACGACGAACAATCTGCGCGTGGCCCGATTGTGACATATCGGACCTTATTGTTCGCGACTTTTAGGGGCTTGCTAGCTGCTCCGTGGAAACCGCATGTAGCGCCCTGCCGGTCCTGAAAAAGCTTTCGATATTGCCGATCGTGGTGTCCGCGATGTTCCTGAGGGCCTCCTGCGTGAAGAAGCCCTGATGGCCGGTGACCAGAACATTGGGGAAGGTCAGCAGCCGCGCAAAAACATCGTCGCGCAGCACGTCGTTGGAAAGATCCTCGAAAAAGAGATCGGCCTCTTCTTCATAGACATCGATGCCGAGACTGCCGATCGTGCCGTCTTTCAGGCCCGCAATCGCGGCCTGCGTATCGATGATGGCGCCGCGGCTGGTATTGACGAGCATCACGCCCTTTTTCAGCAGCGGCAGCGTCTCCCGGCGAATGAGGTGACGGGTCTCCGGTGTGAGCGGGCACATCAGCGCCAGAATGTCCGATGTTCGAAACAGTTCCTCGCGCGTGACGTAGACCATGCCCAGTGCTTCACAATCTGGATTTGGCCGTACGTCATGGCCGACGAGACGGCAGCCGAAGCCGGCCGCAATGCGCGCGAAAATCGCCCCGATCTTGCCCGTGCCGACAATGCCGACCGTCTTGCCGTGAAGATCGAAGCCGAGAAGGCCATCTAGGGCGAAGTTTCCTTCGCGGACACGGTTATAGGCGCGATGAATCTTGCGGTTGAGCGACAGGATGAGCGCCATGGTGTGTTCGGCGACCGCATAGGGCGAATAGGCCGGCACGCGCGCAACGGTCAGGCCGAGCTTTTCGGCGGCGGCGAGATCGACCTGATTGAAACCGGCGCAGCGCAGGGCGATGAGCCGAACACCCATTTCAGCAAGCTTTTCAAGCACCGGCCGCGACAGGTCGTCGTTAACGAAGGCGCAGATCGCCGCCGCTCCCTCCGCCAGCGCCACTGTCTCGAGAGACAGGCGTGCTTCGCAATATTGCATCCGCATACCAGCATGGGCGGCAGCGTCAAGGAACTGCCTGTCATAGGGCTTGGCGCTGTAGACCACGAACCGCATCTGTTTCTCCAGTCTCCAAACGAAAGCTGCCGTTACAGTGCGACGCGTCCGGCAGGTGGCTTAGCTGCGAAGGCCCGGTGCTTCCTGTCCCGTGCTTTCGACATATTCGGTATAGCCGCCGCCATATTGGTGGATGCCATCGGGCGTCAGTTCCAGCACCCGGTTCGAAAGCGCGGCCAGGAAATGGCGGTCGTGCGAAACGAACAGCATCGTGCCTTCATAATCCGACAGGGCCTTGATCAGCATTTCCTTGGTGTCGAGATCGAGATGGTTGGTCGGCTCGTCCAGCACGAGGAAGTTCGGCGGATCGAACAGCATGGCGGCCATGACGAGACGGGCCTTTTCGCCGCCGGAAAGAACACGGCAGCGTTTTTCCACGTCGTCGCCGGAAAAGCCGAAACAGCCGGCAAGGGCGCGCAACGGCGCCTGCCCCGCCTTCGGAAAACGTTCCTCCAGCCATTCAAGAATGGTGCTGTCGCCATCCAGCACATCCATGGCGTGCTGGGCGAAATAGCCGAGCTTGACGCTGGCGCCGAGCGTGACATTGCCGGAATCCGGTTCCGTTGTGCCGGTCACCAGCTTCAGCAGCGTCGATTTTCCAGCGCCGTTGACGCCCATGATGCACCAGCGTTCCTTGCGCCGCACCATGAAATCGAGCTCGCCATAGATCGTGCGGCTGCCATAGGCCTTATTGACCTTCTTTAGCGCCACGACATCCTCGCCTGAGCGAGGAGCGGGGGCAAATTCGAAAGCCACCGTCTGACGCCGTTTTGGCGGCTCGACGCGGTCGATCTTCTCGAGTTTCTTCACGCGGCTCTGCACCTGCGAGGCGTGCGAAGCGCGGGCCTTGAAGCGTTCGATGAACTTGATTTCCTTGGCAAGCATGGCCTGCTGGCGTTCGAACTGCGCCTGCTGCTGCTTTTCGTTCTGCGCGCGCTGCTGTTCGTAAAAACCGTAGTCACCGGAATAGGTGGTGAGATTGCCGGCATCGATTTCGATGATCTTGGTGACGATGCGGTTCATGAATTCGCGGTCGTGCGACGTCATCAGCAAAGCGCCGTCGTAGTTTTTCAGGAAATCTTCGAGCCAGATCAGGCTTTCGAGATCGAGATGGTTCGACGGTTCGTCGAGGAGCATCACGTCCGGGCGCATCAAGAGGATACGCGCAAGCGCCACGCGCATCTTCCAGCCGCCGGAAAGCTTGGAAACATCGCCGTCCATCATCTCCTGGCTGAAGCTCAACCCGTCCAGCACTTCGCGCGCACGGCCTTCCAGCGCGTAGCCATCCAGTTCCTCATAACGCGCCTGCACTTCGCCGTAACGTTCGATGATGGTGTCCATCTCGTCCATCCGGTCGAGATCGGACATGGCGGCTTCCAGTTCCCGAAGTTCGGCTGCCACTTCGCTGACGGGGCCTGCCCCTTCCATGACTTCCGCGACGGCCGAGCGGCCGGACATTTCACCGACATCCTGATCAAAATAACCGACCGTCATACCCTTTTCGACGACGACCTGGCCCTCGTCGGGTTGCTCTTCGCCGGTGATCATCCGAAACAGCGTGGTCTTGCCGGCGCCATTCGGGCCGACAAGGCCGATCTTCTCGCCGCGATTGAGCGCGGCGGAGGCCTCGATATAGAGAATACGGTGACTGTTCGACTTGCTGATGTTTTCGATGCGGATCATGACAGGGCCTGTGAATGGGAGCGGCCCTCCTATGCCACGGGCCGCCGCCGCTGTCACCTGCCGCACACGTCTTGTCAGCCATGCAGCCGACAAGACGGTGCGGAAACAGATCAGTTGGTGAGCGTGGCTATGCTGCCGGCAGCCTTGCGGGCGATTTCGCCAAAGGCTGTGACGATCTGCTCCATGTTTTCCGGCGCGTAATAATTGTCGAGGCTGGATGCGCAATATTGCAACAACGACTTGCCCTTGTCCGGCGCCATGAAGGCGACGCTGAAAATCTTGATCCCGTCTTTCTTGGCGGTCTCGCAGGTGGTGCGCACGGACTGGTCGATGCTGGAATTCCACGAGGCGCTGTTGCCCGTCATTTCACCGTCGGTCATGAGAACAATATAGCGCTCGAAGGATTCGTTCCCCTGCGCTTTATGCGCTTTCGCTTCATCGGTGTTGGCTTTTTTAAGGGCGTTATAGGCGGCGGTCAGGCTGCTGCGGGCATCGGTGCCGCCGGTAGGGAATTCCGGGATTTGCTTGTCGACGTAGCTGACAACGCTGCTCGTACCCCAGCTGATGGGCTGGGCCGGATAGGTCTCATGTGTATAGACCGAGGCGCCTGTGCGAACGAGCTCGGAACCGCCGCTTGCGGTATAGGTCGGGTCAGCTTTGTTCAATGTTGCGACAAGGAACCCGACGGCGGTTTTGAGCGAGGTAGCCTTGTTGACATAGCAGGGACTGGACGTGACCTGCGCTTCGCTCTTGCCCCAATTGTTGGAAGTGTAGTTCGGGCACGATTTTTTCGCGGTATTGATGGTGTCCGTCTTGAATGACATCGAACCGGAACGATCAAGCGCCAGATACATGGAGATCGGTGCGCCCTTGTTGACGGTGCTCTTTGCGGTGCCGGTTACCGAAAGATCGAGTGTTTTTGCGCCAATGAACCCCAGCAGCGGATTGAGCTGTACTCGGTGGTTGATCGTGGTCTCAACGGTGTAGGTCTTGCCGCGGGCATTTTCGCTTGTCGTGATATTGGTCGGAGAATTCTGCTCCAGTTCCTTTTTCTCTTCTGCGGTCAGGTTCTTTTCCATCTGGGCCGCGATGAAGTTCCTGGCGATTGCCTTGATCTGCTCGTCCGTCAGGTCGCCCATTTTCAAACGGGCCTCGGTCGCTGCCGCAAGGGCTGCAGAATCCGCGGTATTCTGCATATCCGCTTTCACCTGCATCACATTCGCCAACTCCATGCCGGCGCCGGCAAAACCCAGCAACACCGGCAGCAGAATGGCCGTCATCATGCCGAAATTACCGCTGGTATCGGCAAAAAAACGGCGCTTCGGTTTTTGATTTGCAGAGGCGGTCATGACGGGCTCACGGATTAGAATATTCGACTGAGCGCAGAAAAGCCGCAAACGATGTAAAATCCGCTAACGCGATCGGTTCAATTTTAAGAAGCGTTCAAATTGGAGCAGTTTTCGAAGTATTTTCAAGAATTGTTTGGCGCGATGGCCGCAATAATACACATCGTGTCATTATTGGACGGGGACGACGTCGACGGCCTGCTTTATCTGCTGGTTGCCATAGCTCTTCAAGACGCCGATCACAGGGGCGACATCGGAATAATCCCGGCCGTAACCGACGACGATATGGTCGCTTCCGGCGACGATATCATTGGTGGGATCGAGTTCCAGATAACCGGCGGCTTCTCCGCACCAGACGCGAACCCAGGCATGCATTGCATCGGCGCCTTCAAGCCGTTCCTTGCCCGGTGGTGGAATGGTGCGCAGGAAACCGCTGACATAACCGGCGGGAATGCCGAGGCTGCGCAGCGCCATGATCATGATATGCGAAAAATCCTGGCACACGCCGCGCTTCAGCCTGAAGGCTTCCGATGGCGTCGTATCGACGGTCGTCGCCTCGCCGTCATAGGTAAAGTCCTTATGGATGCGCTTGCACAAAGAGAGCGCGATTTCGCGAATGGTCATTCCGGGTTTCAGCAATTCCCGGGCATAGGCGGATATTGCCGCATCCATTCCGATCCTTGGGCTTGCGCCGATGAAGTGGTGCGGCGACTGGAAATCGAGCGACCAGACATCGGCCAGGTCCTGCGGCAGGCGGGAGAGTTCCGGAGAGAAATCCGCCGTTAGCGCCGGCGCTTCCACCATCACGCGGGCCTGCATGCGGATATCCAGCTTTTCATGCGGCGCGCGCAGATGCACTGACGTGGCCGATTGATGAAAGAAATCCTCGAAGGTGGCACGTTCTTCCGGCACCGGCGAAACATCGATGGAGCCGGCGACAAGCCGCTGCCGGCCGGGGATGGAGAGCGGCAGGACACGGATGATGTGGCGCGCGCCGTGGGCCAGCGTGTCGTAGGTGTAACCCATATGCAGGGAAAGATCGTAAAGCATAGGATTATCCGAGATAGGTCCGGGCCAGAACATCGGAGAGATGTTCCATGTCGGTTTCGAGCTGGCGATAGATCGCGCCGTTCATGTTTTCCGGCGTCATCACCGCAAGCCCGGAATGCAGACGCATCGCCTCGCGGTAGAAGGGCGACATCTGACCGTTCACGAAGGCGTTCGGAAGCTGTTCCACCTCGGTGCGGATCTCGTTCAGCTGGAACAGGATAGAGCGGGGATTGAGCGGGTCGAGCGCCAGAAGATCGGTTACGGTCAGGCCGGCCGTATTGACGTTGTAGCGGCGGCGATGGGTCATGACGCTGTCGCCGATTTCGAGCAGCATGTCACAGGAGCCGTCGGGCGCATCCGGGCCGGTCATATGGCCGAGAAGACGCGTCATATGCAGGCCGCGCTCCAGGTAACGGCCGATCGACAGGAAACGCCAGCCGGTGAAGCGATACATGTTTTCGTGCACGAGACCGGCAAAGCCCGCAAGCTTGCGCAGCAGGATCGTCATGGCATGGGTAGCGTCGTCGCCGGGGGCGACTTTCGCGTGGAAACGGCGGGCGGTCTTGGCAAGGTCGTTCAGCGCCAGCCACCCGTCAGGCGAAAAGCGGTCGCGGATATTGCTGGCGGAATAAAGCGCGCTGTTGATGTTGTTCAGCAGGCTTTCCGGCACGGCATCGCTCATCTCCACATCGAGCGCTTCGAGATAGCGTGTCACATGCGCGAGCAGAGGCTGGCGCGGATCGGCGGATTCGGCATAACGCCCATGCCAGGCGCGCAGGATGCGCAGGGCGCCTTCGGAGCGTTCGATGTAGCGGCCGAGCCAGAAGAGATTGTCGGCTGCACGGCTCGGTAGGCTGCCCGGCATATTGCGGGTAAAGCTTTCTTCCGCCGGCAAAAGCGTGGTGCGTTCCACCGGCTTGTCGCTGACGATCCAGACATCCGCAGCGCTTCCGCCCGATTGCATGGCGATGGCGGAGACATCGTTGCTGCTGCCGATACGGGCGAAGCCGCCGGGCATGATCTGCCAGCCATCCTGGGTGCGCGCGGCAAAAACGCGAAGGCTCATCGGGCGCGGCACGAGCTTGTTGTCGATATAGGCCGGGGTTGTCGAAAGCGTCACCACTTCCTGTCCCACCAGCCTGTGGCCGTCGGAGGCGAGCCAGTCGCTGATCGATTCCTTCGCCGTTTCGCGCAGCGACGAGCCGAGCACGGACTGACCGTTGTCGTCAAAGAAGGGAAGCCGGGAATAAGCCGGGCCGATGACCATGCCTTCGATATTGCCGGCGACATGGCGGCGTTCCGATTCCTGCCCGCACCACCAAGTGGCAATCGATGGCAGTTTCAGCTCCTCGCCCAGAATGTGGCGGCAGATGCGCGGCATGAAGGCGAGCAGCGCCCGCGTCTCGAGAATGCCGCTGCCGAGCGCATTGACGACGGTGAGCGCCTCATTGCGCAGCGCCTGCACCATGCCCGGCGTGCCGATATGGGATTGCTGGTTCAGTTCCAGCGGATCGGAATAGGAGGCGTCGAGACGCCGCCAGAGAACGCCAACCGGTTTCAGTCCCGCTACGGTTCTGACCATGACGCGGCCGTTGACAACGGTGAGGTCTTCGCCTTCCAGCAGCATGAAGCCGAGATAACGGGCGATATAGGCGTGTTCGAAATAGGTTTCGTTGGCGGGGCCGGGCGTCAGCACGGCGATCCGGTCGTCGGGGTGCTTTCTTTGCGCCTGCAGCGTGTCGCGGAAAGCGCCGAAGAACGAGGCCAGACGATGCACATGGGTTTCGGCATAGATATCGGAGAGCGCGCGGGTGGTTGCCACCCGGTTTTCGAGCGCGAAACCCGCACCGGAAGGCGCCTGCGTCCGGTCGGCCAGCACCCACCAGTTGCCGTCAGGTCCGCGCCCGATCTCGAAGGAACAGAAATGCAGATAATGGCCGCTTGCCGGTTTTACGCCGACCATGGGCCGCAGATATTCCGGATTGGAGGCGATCAGGGCCGGCGGCACGAAACCTTCCTTGACCAGCCGGTTTTCGCCGTAAAAATCGGCGACCATGGCTTCCAGAAGATTGGCGCGCTGTTTCAGCCCCTCGGAAAGAACCGCCCACTCCCTGTCGTCGATCAGGACCGGAATATGGGAGATCGGCCAGTTTCTTTCGCTGCTGCCCTTGCCGTAATCGCGATAGAACACACCGGCATCGCGCAGATAGCGGTCGGTGCGGGCAAAGCGCTCGTGCAATTCCCGTTCCGACATGCGCGACAGGGCGTCGAGCAGGGTCTTCCAGACCGGCCTGACCTTGCCGTTGGTATCGAGCATTTCGTCGGCAACGCCCGGCAAGGGGGAATATTCAAGCCCACGCGGTTGCGCGCTCGTTTCCGTCTTGCGTTCCGTTGCCGGGGCTTTGGACAATTTACACTCCGTAAGGCCGACGCAGATCGAGCGTCAGCGGAAATTCTGGCGACATGGTTTCCGCCTGTAGCGGATATTGCCCTGCCGTATGCCCCCATGGTTCGAAACGGGCGAGGCGGCGTGCCTCGGCCTCATTGCCGTTGACGGGAAACGTCTCGTAATTGCGCCCGCCCGGATGAGCAACATGGTAGATGCATCCGCCGATCGATCGCCTCGACCATGTATCATAAATGTCAAAGGTCAAGGGTGAATTGACGGGCAGAACAGGATGCAGGCCGGAAGCCGGCTGCCATGCCTTGAAGCGAACGCCGGCGACCGCGACACTGCGGTTTTCCGTCGGGGTCAGCGGCACGGCGCGGCCGTTGCAGGCCACCGCGTAACGGGCGGGATTGGAGGTTTCCAGCCGCACCTGCAGGCGCTCGACGGAGCTGTCGACATAACGCACCGTTCCGCCGATGGCGCCCTGTTCGCCCATCACATGCCAGGGCTCCAGCGCCTGGCGCAGTTCCAGCTTCGCGCCCTCATATTCCACCTCGCCGAAGAAGGGGAAACGGAATTCCTGCTGGGCGGTGAACCATTCCGGCTTGAGGTCGAAACCGTTTTCCCTGAGGTCGGCAAGCACGTCGAGGAAATCCGCCCAGATATAATGCGGCAGCATGAAGCGGTCGGCGAGCGCCGTACCCCAGCGCACGAATTTGCCGGCGGCCGGCTTTTTCCAGAAGCGGGCGATGAGGGCGCGCACCAGCAATTGCTGGGCGAGCGACATGCGCGCGTTGGGCGGCATTTCGAAACCGCGGAATTCCACAAGGCCGAGGCGGCCGGTCGGCCCGTCAGGCGAAAACAGCTTGTCGATGCAGATTTCCGCGCGATGGGTATTGCCCGTCACATCCGTCAGAAGATTGCGGAACAGCCGGTCGACCAGCCATGGCAGCGGCGGCACGCCTTCTCCGGGGGCAGGCACCTGCGCAAGCGCGATCTCCAGCTCGTAGAGACTGTCGTGGCGGGCTTCGTCGATACGCGGCGCCTGGCTCGTCGGGCCGATGAAGAGACCTGAGAAGAGATAGGAGAGCGAGGGATGCCGCTGCCAGTGCAGAACGAGGCTTTTGAGAAGATCGGGCCGGCGCAGGAAGGGGCTGTCATTGGGGTTGGCGCCGCCCACGACCACATGGTTGCCACCGCCGGTGCCGGTGTGGCGGCCGTCGATCATGAACTTGTCGGCGCCGAGACGCGACTGGCGCGCCTCCTCATAAACAGCCGTGGTGATGTCGACGCAATCCTTCCAGCCCGCGGCGGGGTGGATGTTGACCTCGATGACGCCGGGATCGGGTGCGACGCGGATCACATTGACGCGCTCGTCATGCGGCGGCGCATAACCCTCGATATGGACGGGCAAGCCAAGATCGGCGGCTGCCGCTTCCGCTGCCGCAATCAGTTCCAGATAGTCCTCGATACGCTCCACCGGCGGCATGAAGACGCAGAGCCGACCGTCACGCGGTTCCACCGACATGGCGGTGCGCACCGCGCCGCCGATTTCGCCGAGCGTCTGTTCTATGCGCTCCTGCCCCGGGGCCTCGCTGGCATGGAAGGAGGCTTCGGGCATGGCGCGGCCCGATGGCGTCAGGACGTCGGGAAGCGGACCGCGGGGGATCGAAGGATCAGCTTCATGAATATAGGGATAGGCGGATGGCGGCACATAGGGCAGGGTGCCGAGCGGCAGGCGGTAACCCACCGGGCTGTCACCCGGAACGAGGAATATTTTACCGCGCCGCGTCTTCCATTTTTCGCTGATCCAGCGTTTGCCCGTGGCGCGCGCATTCCACGCCTGAACGGGAAGAATATAGCCGGTCGGTGTCGTCAGCCCCCGCTCGAAGACGCGGGCCATGCGGTTTCGCTCTTCCGGGTCTTTCAGCTTGGAATTGGACGGGTCGACGTTGTCGGGAAGGCTGCCTTCCTTGATGATCCATTCGGCCGGATCCTCATAGGCCGGCAGTACCAGTTCCGGCTCGATGCCGAGATGGGAGGCTATGCCACCCAGCAGTTTCTGCGCATCTTCCGCCTTGACGCCTGTATTTGCGCCCTCCTCGGCGATCAGCGCCGGATTCTGCCAGATCGGCAGGCCGTCCTTGCGCCAATAGAGCGAAAAGGTCCAGCGCGGCAGGCTTTCGCCCGGATACCATTTTCCCTGCCCGTAATGCAGAAAGCCGCCCGGTGCGAAACGCTCACGCAGGCGGCGGATCAGGGCATCGGCCTTTTCACGCTTTGTCGGCCCCACCGCGCCGGTGTTCCATTCGTCGGATTCGAAATCGTCGATGGAAACGAAGGTCGGTTCGCCGCCCATGGTCAGCCGGACGTCATGGCTGTTCAGAACGTCATCGACCTCCTGGCCGAGCGCATTGAGTTCCTCCCAGCTTTCATCCGAAAAAGGTTTGGTGATGCGCGGCGTTTCGGCAACCCGCCGGACCTGCATGTCGAAGGCGAATTCCGTATTGGCATGGCCGTAATAACCGCCGGAAATCGGTGCCGCATTGCGGTAATGCGGGGTTGCCGCCAGCGGAATATGGCTCTCGCCCGTCAGAAGTCCCGAGGTGGGGTCGAGGCCGATCCAGCCGGCGCCGGGCATATAGACTTCGGCCCAGGCGTGCAGATCGGTGAAGTCCACTTCTGTGCCGGATGGGCCATCCAGCGCCTTCAGATCGGGGGTGAGCTGAATGAGATATCCCGACACGAAACGGGCGGCGAGGCCAAGATGGCGCAGAACCTGCACGAGCAGCCAGCTGGTATCGCGGCAGGACCCCTTGCCGGAAGCAAGCGTTTCCTCCGGCGTCTGGACGCCCGGTTCCATGCGGATGACGTAACCGATCTCCTGTTGCAGGCGGGCATTGAGGCCAACGACCATGTCCACCGTCTGTTGCCCCGGTGTGCGGTCGACGGTGGCCATGAAGGCGGCGAGCAGCGGGCCTGTCGGCTCCGGCTTCGTGTAGATGGAGAGATCGTCACGCAATTCCTGCGGATAGTCGAAGGGCCACTTTGTCGCCTCTTCCTCCACAAAGAAATCGAACGGATTGTAAACCGTCATATCGGCGACAAGATCGACCTCGATCTTAAATTCCGTCGCCGGCTCGGGAAAAACGAAGCGGGCGAGGTAATTGCCGTAGGGATCCTGCTGAAGGTTTACGAAGTGATTGGAGGGCGAAACCTTGAGCGAATGGCTGATAACGCGGGTTCTGGAATGCGAGGCGGGCTTTAATCTTATGATCTGTGGTCCAAGGCGAACCGGATTATCGTATTTATAATGCGTCAGATGATAGATGCTCGCTTTGATCGCCATTAATCTGCCTTGCCCGGTTTTCCGGCTTATGCGGTTTGTCCGCCCCTCTGAAATTATTCGGATTTTGTGCAATGCAGGAAAAGAAAGCAAGGATCATTTCCGGGGGCAACCGCATTGTTGGTCGAGGCCGCGATATTTGCCCGCGGTAAGAATTGTCCGGGCTTTTCAATCATCGCCGCTGAGATTTCGCCGGGATTGTGGACAAGGTCGAACGGCGTGTTATTGCTTGGCAACGAAAGGCGCAGAATCGCGACCCGCTTTCTTTGCCGACTGACGTTTCGGAATGGAATGAATGGCAACAACGGTGACCGACGATCAGCGCAAAAGCGCGGCTAATCTTTCGGGTTTCGATCTCGATTTCCCGGCGCAGCTGCGCATGATGGGGCGTGCCTTCTGGACCTCGCCGGTGCGCACCCGGCTGATCTTGCTGTCGATAGCGCTGCTCACGGTGATATTGCTCACCGCCTATGGGCAGATCAGGCTCAATGAATGGAACGCGCCGTTTTACAACGCGCTGGAGCGGCGCGATCTTGCCGCCTTCATTCACCAGCTGGAGGTCTTCGCCATCATCGCGGGGCTGTTGCTTCTCCTCAACGTCATCCAGACCTGGCTGAACCAGATGACGGCGCTGAACATGCGCGAGGGTCTTGCCAAGGATATGGTGGATCAATGGCTGAAACCGGGGCGGGCCGCCCGTCTTGCCGGTTTCGGCACGATTGCGATCAACCCCGACCAGCGCCTGCATGACGATGTCCGCAACCTTGCTGAAAGCAGCACGGCGCTTTCTATCGGTCTCGTCAATGCGACGATCCTGCTCGTCAGCTTTATCGGCGTCCTCTGGTCGCTCTCGGCTGGTTTTACCATCACCATCAGCGGCGATACCTATGCGATCCCCGGCTATATGGTCTGGGCGGCGATCCTTTATGCCGGTTCGGCTTCCCTGCTCAGCAATCTCGTCGGTTATCGGCTGGTGGGGCTGAATGCCGAGCGTTATTCCAAAGAGGCGGAGCTTCGCTTCTCACTGATGCGGGCCAGCGAAAATCTTGCCGCCATTGCCCTTGCGCGCGGCGAAAAGAACGAAAGGCGGCGGATCGGCATCGATATTGATGCGGTGCTCGGCGTCATTCGTGGGCTCGCCATGGCGCTAACCCATCTGACATGGGTTTCGGCAGGATATGGCTGGCTGGCGGTGGTGGCGCCGATCCTGATCGCGGCTCCGGTTTATTTCTCCGGCAACCTCACCTTCGGCGGATTGATGATGGCCGTCGGTGCGTTCAACCAGGTCAACACGGCGCTGCGCTGGTACATCGACAATTTCGGGCCGATCGCCAGCTGGAAGGCGACGTTGCAGCGCGTTTCGGTGTTCCGTAACGCGCTTATCCAGATGGACAGCGTCGAACAGCACGGCCTGACGATCGATTTGCAACGTAGTGCGGAGAACGAAAAAATCCGCCTCCAGGCAGTGGTGATCTGCCGCGATGCGGGTGGGCAGGATCTGGATCGCGGCTTCCAGCTGCGCGAGAGCGAAGTCGAGATCGGGCCGGGCGAACGGCTGATGATCAATGGCGAGCAGGGCGTGAACCGAAGGCTGCTGTTTGCGGCGATGGCAGGCCTGTGGCCCTGGGGACAGGGCAGGATCGAGATGCCGGAACAGTCCGACACGCTTTTCATCGCTCAGCACGGTTATCTGCCGGCGGGATCGCTGCGTGAAATCCTCGCCTATCCGCGCGCGCCCCAGCGTTTTGCCGATGCGGATTATGTCTCGGCGCTCACTGCCTGCGGGCTTGGCGAGATGGCATCCCGTCTCGAGGAAAACATTCGCTGGGACAAAAAACTGGATTCAGACGAGCAGGCCAGTATCCGGGTGGCCAATGCCCTGCTGCTGAAGCCGAAATTCGTCGTTATCGACGATTTGCTCGAAGGGCTGGAAAAACAGACGCAGGATACGCTGGCGGAAGTTCTGAACGGGATCGACGGCGCGGCGATCATCTATATCGGCCGGTCGGAAACATTTCTGTCGGTTCTCGCCCCGGCTGTGGCGCATCTCGACCATACCGCGCAGAAGGAAAATATCTCCAGGGCCGGGAGCGCTCCGGAATAGGTCATTATCGGGCCATTCGGGGCGGACTAGAGCCGCAAATGCCATTTGTCCGAATCGAGCCGCTGTTGTTTGGCAAGGCTTATGGTGGTGTCCGGCTCCATCTGCGAGCGAAGGGCAAGGGTGCCGGTCGCCAGGCTGATGGCGACGACGCTGGCGACCACCAGGACGATACGGTCGTAGCGCTGCTGTATTGTGTTGTTTCCGCTCCAGTCATAGGCCATTCGCACGCCCTCGCGTTTTTTGGAATCGTGCCTCATCATGGTTAACCGAAGCTTACGATAGCTCTGTGATTCCTTGCTGTTTTGGAAGGGCTGCCGCGACAAATCGGCTATTGGCGGATGAGGTGCGGTTGTTTAAGTCCGGCAGCGGGAGGCTTGTGAAAGGACTTTGAGACATGGACCAGCAACCGCCCGCCGATATGGAACTCACGCTCAGAACGCTTGCGATGCCCGCCGATGCCAACCCGGCCGGCGATATTTTCGGCGGCTGGGTCATGTCGCAGATGGACCTTGCCGCTTTCGTCCGCGCCAATGATGTGGCCGGCGGCCGCACCGTTACCGTCGCAGTCAATGAGATCGTCTTCAAGAAGCCGGTCAAGATCGGCGATACTTTGTGTGTCTACACCAAAATCGAAAAGATCGGCCGCACCTCCGTCACGCTGAAGATCGAAGCCTGGACCCGCAGACACTATCAGGATTCACGCGAAAAGGTGACGGAGGCCGTCTTCATCATGGTCGCGGTGGATGACAACGGCGATCCACGCCCCGTCCGCAAGGAGGCGTGAGGCGGCCTCTCCTTTTTTTTCAAAGCAATTCCGAAGCGCCTGCAAAAGATCAGGCGTTTCGGATTTTTCGCAATTCGATATCCGTCCGCCCAATACTTTAGAAATATCCAATTTATTTATCAATTTTTGCGATCAAGATATGGAATAGGACGGGGATCAGGCTTTGACCATTCCAGGTGTTGTTATTGTCGGCGGCGCTCACGGCACACTCGCCCTTGCCCGAAGCCTCGGCGCCCTGAATGTGCCTGTTTATTACCTCACTCACGATTCCCCTTTGCCGGGTTGGTCGCGTTTCGTGCGGGAAACGATCCGCTGGGCCGGCCCGCATGATGCCGGGGCACTGCCGTTCCTGCGTCAAATGGCGGACAAGCATGGTTTGAAGGGCTGTCTGCTCGTGCCGTCCGGCGACGGAGAGGTCCAGCTCGTTGCGCAACATCGTGAGGAACTGTCCTCGCTCTACAAAATCATCCTGCCGGATTGGACGGCCCTGCAATGGCTCTGCGAAAAACCGTTGCTTTACCAGCGCGCCGCAGAACTTGGCGTCAGTATTCCGCGAACCTATGCGCTGGCATCGGCCGCTGACATCGATACGCTGGACATATTGTTTCCCGTCATTCTCAAGCCGAATATGGGGGGTGGCGATACCACCATCGCCCGGGCGAAAGTCATTCGCGCCGATGACCGACATGCTCTGAAAACGGCTTTTGCCGATGCGAGCGGAGAGATCGGCGCCGGCAATGTCGTTGTGCAGGAACTCATTCCGGGTGGGGGAGAAAGCCAGTTCTCCTACGCCGCGCTCTGGCTGAATGGAGAGCCGGTAGCGGAATTCACTGCCCGGCGCGCCCGGCAATATCCTGTCGATTTCGGCTATACCAGCACCCGCGTCGAGGTCGTCGACAACGGGCAAGCGGTGGATGCGGCCCGAAAAATACTGAAATCGGCCGGCCATAGCGGGCTGGTCGAGGCGGAATTCAAGCTCGACGGCCGGGACGGGAAACTGAAGCTTCTCGATGTCAATCCGCGCCCATGGTCATGGTTTGGCCTTTGCTCTGCGGCGGGCATCGACCTTGGCGCCCTGCTATGGCGGGTCGCCAATGGCGAGCCGGTCGGCCAGCCCGGCAATGCGCGGCAGGGCGTCTCCTGGTCCTATCTTGTCCGCGATGCCGTTGCCGCCTTCACATTGGCCCGGAGAGGGCAGGCGAAAATCGGCGACTATTTCGCGTCTCTGGGCAGGATCCGCAGTTGGGCCGCCTTTGCGCCGAATGATCCCTTGCCGGGTCTGATCGACCTGCCGCTGACGATCTCGAGAGTCGTGAGAAAACGCCTTCTTCCCGGCCTGACATCAGGACAATCGGGGAGGATGTTTTTTCAGCCGATAAAACGCCTTGTGAAATATGGGGCCATAAGGGCGGGGCTGGAGGTGAGTTCTCTCCCGGCCGTCCGCTCGGCATTTCCGTCTTTTGCCGGTCGTGGTGTGATCTTCACGCTTCATCACGTGCGCCCCGGAAGGGCTGTTTCGGCTTTCGCACCCAATGTGCAATTGTCCGTCACGCCGCAATTTCTGGAAGAGGCGATACAGGCCGCACTCGAATGCGGTCTCGTTCCCGTGCATCTGCACGATCTGCCGGCTCTGCTTGCCGATAATCACGAAGGCCGGTCGTTCTGCGCCTTCACGCTTGATGACGGCTATCGAAACAATGCCGACTATGCCGCGCCGATCTTCCGTAAATATGCCGTCCCCTACACGATTTTCATCACGCCGGGTTTTGTGAAGCGAACACGCAGCCTGTGGTGGGAAACCGCTGCTCTCCTGACGCAGAAAGCCGCGTCTTTCGAATTCGATTTCGGGGCGGGGCCGGAGCAGGTGGCATGCGCCAGCCCTTCGCAGAAAGTGGAGGCATTCACGCGGCTTGAAGATTTTGTCCAGAACTTTTCGGAAGACGAGGCGGTGGAAAGGATCGATCGTATCGCGAGGCAGCACGGCGTCGATCCCATCGCGATCGTGGACGAACTTGTCATGGATGAAGATGAGCTCAGGGTGCTGGCGAAGGACCCTCTGGTGCATTTCGGCGCGCATACCATGACGCATGTGAATATGCGCAAGATCGATGCGGCGCGTCTGGCTTATGAGATTGCGGAATCGGCGCGCCGGGTGGAAGCCTATGCCGGCAACCGGCCACGGTCCTTTTCCTATCCCTATGGCTGGGTGAAGGCCGTGGGAGAACGTGAAGCGAAAGCAGTTCACGATGCAGGATTTTCCGCGGCCGTGACCACGCAGGCTGGCGTTATCGGTTCCCACAGCCTTGAAAAGCCGACGCAGTTGCCGCGTGTATCGTTGAATGGACGCTTTCAGAAAAAGCGCTTCGTCAAGGCGCTCATCTCGGGCCTGCCCTTCCGGTTCATCTAGCCACGTTGTTCGTTCGCCATCTCCCGGCCGTCTCGCCATATATGGTTGCGGCCCGCGTTTGGCGTTCTTTTTGCCGTTTCCGATTTCTTCCCTTGTTCTCTGGGTCTCTTTGCGGCTGATTGGCCAGTCCGAAAAACTGCGCCATAATTTTTGTTATTCACATCCATTTATCTATTGATTATAAATAAATTTATCGACGTAAAACATTACAACTTTTATGAAGGCCTCGCCCGTGCTGCTGATTTTTGCCGATGATCTGACCGGAGCGCTCGACGCCGCCGCCCCCTTTGCCGGGCGTGGGCTGGCGACCGAGGTCGCGATCGTGCTTGACGGTGTGCGTGCGGCGCTCGCAGATGCGCCTGCCGTCCTCAGCGTCAATCTCGGCTGCCGCGATGGCGAGGCGGATGAAGCCCGGCTTCGCACGCAGGAACTGTTGGGGCTGGTTCCGGCCGATACCATCCTTTTCAAGAAGATCGATTCCCGCCTGAAAGGGCATATTGCGGCGGAAATGGATGCGATTTCCTATCGGCACGCGCTTGTCGCGCCCGCCATTCCGGATTTCGGGCGCTTTGTTATGGGCGGAGCCGTTTCCGGCTTTGGCGTCGAAGCTGCCATTCCGGTTCATGAAAGGCTGGGCGGACATGCCGGCCGCTGCACGATACCCGATACGCGATCAAAGGGCGATATCAGGGAAGCTCTCGCGGCCGCGCAGGTGGAAGGGGCCGATCTTCTGGTGGGCGCGCGTGGGCTTGCCGAGGCGCTGGCCGAAGCGATGACGGCGCAGGCTGTTCCTGAAGCGGCGTTCGTTCCACCCGGCAGGGGGCTTTTTGTCGTCGGGTCTCGCGATCCGATCACCGTGGAGCAGATTGACGTTCTCAAAAGCGCTGGGCCTGTCTCGATCATTGAGGCGCCGAATGGCGTTATGCCGCGACACATCGATGACGGTGCCGGTCTGACGTTGGTTCAAGCGACGCAGGGTAAGGAAAATCTGTCGCCGCTTGCGGTTTCAGACCGGTTGGCGCAAGGCGTCGTGCCGCATTTGACCGCCAGGGCGGGCAGGCTGCTGTTGTCTGGCGGAGCCACGGCAGAAGCCGTGCTACGGGCCATGGGTATTTCGCGTCTGCGTCTTGCTGGCGAATGCCTGCCGGGTCTCGGGGTCGGCTGGTCCGGAGATCAATGCATCATTGCGAAATCCGGCGGTTTTGGGCAAGCTGACACGTTGAAACGGATCGCGAAAATGATGCTTGGCGACAATGACGCTGGAGAGAGCTGACCAGATGGGGCTGATGAAAGAAACGGCGCGCAAGGCACTTCCGGACATTATTTTCGAGAGAATGCACCGGGCGATCAAATCCGGCGCCTACAAGCCGGATGAGCGGCTGCCGACCGAGCATGAACTCGCCATGGAATTCGAAGTGTCGCGACCCGTCGTGCGCGAGGCGTTGCGCCGGCTGCGCGAGCAGGGGTTCATTTATTCCCGCAGAGGCTCCGGCAGCTATGTCAGAGCCTTCGGCCTGCGCGAGCCGCTCGGCTTCGGACAGCTCGAAAACGTCGCTGATCTTCTCAACTGTTACGAATTCAGGCTGACGCTGGAGCCGGCAGCGGCGGCCGCGGCAGCCTTGCGGCACGATGGCGAGAGGCTTGCGGCGATCCGGAAGGCGCTCGAACTGATGCGGGATGCGACCAATCGCCAGTCCCACCGCGAGGATGCCGACTATCAGTTCCACCTCGCCATCGCGCGGGCGGCGCGAAACAGCTATTTCTCCACCGCGATGGAAGCGCTGAAGGACCATATTGCAGTGGGAATGAAGTTCCACGGCATGTCGGTGAAGCGGGAGGCATCCGGCCTGACGCGTGTTTTCGCCGAGCATGAGGCAATCGCAAAGGCGATTGCCGATGGGGACGCAGAGGCGGCGCGCCAGTTGATGCTCCAGCACCTGACCGGATCGCGCGACCGCCTGTTCGAGTCTTCGCACACGGATTAGGCGGGTGACCGAAGACCGATGCGCGTCCGCGCACCGGATTTTTGCTCAGAAGGCGTGGCGGTAAATGCCGAGCACGTCCTCGACGCTCATGTCGACGGGATTATTGTCCATCAGCCGGCGGATGGCATGCGCATCCTCAGCGTAGCGGGAAAGATCGGCCTCAGTCGCGCCATGCCGTGCGAGCGACATTTCGATGCCGAGCCCGGCACAGAAATCCGTTGCCGCCTTGCGCAGATCATCAGGCGAAAGGTGTTCGCGAAGCCCGAGCGCTCCCGCCACTTCCGCCGTCTTCGCCGAAACCGCAGGCTGATTGAATGCCAGAACATGCGGAAAGACGATGGCGTTCGCCAGCCCATGCGGCAGGTTGAGAAGCGTGCCGAGCGGATAGGCGATGGCGTGGCCCGCCGCCGTATTGACCGGGCCGAGGCAGATGCCGCCATAATAGGAGGCAAGCATCATGCCTTCCCGTGCTTCAGTATCCGCACCGTCGCGGACGGCGCGCGCCAGATATTTGCCGACCAGCGCAAAGCCCATGCGCGCGAAACCGTCGATCATCGGACGGGCCTTGCGGTTGGTGAAGGCTTCGACGCAATGGGCCATGGCATCCACCCCGGTTGCCGCCGTAACGGCTGATGGGACGGAATAGGTGAGTTCCGGATCGAGCACGGCGAAATCCGCGATCAGATGAGGGCTTTCGACCGCGATCTTGTTGCCTTTCACCGGGTCTGTGATGAGCGAGCGGATGCCGGCTTCAGAGCCAGTGCCGGCGGTGGTGGCGATCTGCACCAGCCGTGTGTCGCGCCCGGCAACCCTGTTCGGCCCCGCCACGTCTTCAAGCGACTGGCTGGAATTCCAGAGGGCAGCGACCAGCTTTGCCACATCCATTACCGAACCGCCGCCGAGGCCGATGACGAGATCCGGTTTGGCGGCGCGTGCTGCGGCAAGGGCGGCTTCGAGCGTTGCGGTGTCCGGTTCGCCGGGAATGGCGTCGAAGATCGTGAAAGGGCCCTGCAATCGCAGCCGTTCGGCAAATTTTGCCGTCAACGGTGTGGCGATAATCAGGGTCGATGCGGTTTTTTCCGCCCAGGCGCCGACCTGTGAAATGGTGCCGGCACCAACGGCGAGCCGTCGTGGCTGGTGGATGAGAATGGGAGCTGTCGACATGATGCTCATTCCTTCCGCTCCTTGCCCGCCACCAGCTTGCGCGCATATGCGATGGCCGCATTCATGTTGCCGTGATTGGCGATGCCCTTGCCGGCGATATCGAAAGCCGTGCCGTGATCGACGGAGGTGCGATCTATCGGCAAATCGACCGAGACGTTGACGGCGGTGTCGAAGGCGACAAGTTTGATCGGGATATGGCCCTGATCGTGATATTGCGCGACGACGAGATCGAAAGCACCGGAATAAGCCCGGTGGAACACGGTATCGGCGGAAATCGGTCCCTGCACCTCGATGCCTTCGGCGCGGGCGGCTGCGACCGCCGGTGCGATCTGGTCGTCATCCTCGGTGCCGAACAGGCCGTTTTCACCGCAATGCGGGTTGATGCCGGCAACCGCGATGCGCGGTTGAACATAACCGATGCGTTTCAGATGCGCGTTGCCGGCGCGGATGGTCGCCAGCACCCGCTCCGTCGTCGCCCGGCGAATGGCCTCCTGCAGGGAGACATGGGTGGAAACGTGAATGACCTTCAGCCGTTCGGAAGCAAGCAGCATATAGGCGGCCGAGGAGCCGGTGAGGCTGCGCAACATGCCGGTGTGCCCGTCATAATGGTGACCGGCGAGGTTCAAGGCTTCCTTGTTGATCGGCGCGGTGACGATGCAGCCGATTGCACCCGCTTCGGCATCGCGAACGGCCTTTTCGATAAAGCGGAAAGCGGCGTCTCCGGCCACTGGCGACAATTTACCCCAGGGCAGCGGCGCGCCCTCCACGGGCAGGTCGACCACGTGCTGAGAAAGATCGATATCAACGCCGAGCGCATCCCGCGCCGCTTCCAGCGTGGCGAGGTTGCCGTAAATCCGCGTCGCCGCACGATCCGGGGCGGACATTTCTGCGAGCGCCCGCACCGTGATCTCGGGGCCGACGCCGCAGGGGTCGCCCATGGTGATGCCAATGATGTTGCTCATCTTTGTCTCCCGTCGTTCTCGTCAGCCCAGCCGGGCGCCAGCCGGACATATTTGATTGCGCGGCGATGATAGGTGTAGCTCGCATGCAGCGTACCGTCCGGCGCTTCCAGAAGCCACGGATAGGACATTTCCAGATTACGCCCATCGGTCGAATCGTTCGAAAGGCAGGTGCCCGGCCCTTCTTCGATCAGGATCCGGGTGGTAAAACTGCGCCCGTCATCATCGGACAGGCAGATCGAAACCGGCGCGCGCGGCACACCCCAGATCGGCACACAGCCGCCGCTTGGATCGGCATCGGGCCTGTCGTCTTCCTCTCCCAACTCGTCATAAAGCGAGGCGCGGCGATCGCTCGACTGCGCGGCGTTGACGGGGTTGCAGATCATAGCCAGCCTGCCATCGTTCAGCCTGATGACCGCAATGGAGGAATTATTGTTGGGCACATCGGTCGGCTGCGGCTTTGACCATGAGCGGCCGCCATCGGCGCTTTCCGTGCGATAGACGAAATCGGCCTGACGGCGGCGGAAGAAGGCGGCGTAGCCCCCATTCGTCACCGCAACCGGGCTCATATGCACGCAGCCGGTCGATTCCTCCAGCTCCTGCAATTGCCAAGTCGCACCATTGTCCGTGGATATGCCGAGCGCTGCCGTATCATGGCTGCCGTTCCATTTCTGGCCGGGTCGCTGGACGCAGCGGAAGATCGGCAGCAGCCAGACGCCATCATCGCGGATGCGCAGCGGCGCGCGGATGAAGCAGCCCCGCGGGAGATCGAGAAAACGTCCTTCTTCGGAAACAAGCTTTTCCGGTGCAGTCGGGTCGCGGTGGATTCGCGCCATGCGAATGCGGCATTCATCCTGATTGCCGGAGGGTTGGGCTGTGTGAAACAGCCAGAGAACGCCATCCGGCGCGGTGAAGAGAACCGGGTTCTGTTCGGAATGGGCGGGGTCGTGGCTCAGGCGCTGCGGCGGTCCCCAGCGGGTTGCACCCGCTGTCAGCACGGATGCGAAAATCGAAATATCCGATTTTCCTTCCAGCGTGCCGCCGAACCATGCGCAGAGCAGGGTGCCGTCATCCAGAAGGTGCAGGAAGCTCGCATGGTTCTGGATCATGGGCGACGGCAGGAAAGCTTCCTGCCGGTTTTGCGAAACGGCATGCATGGCTCCGGTCATGGCGTGAGCGATGTCATCAGGGGTCATCGTGGTCTCCTCTTGTCCTGATGAAAATGACATATTCAAAAAGTTGTCAAGTTTATTTGATAAAAAAATGGGATCTATTGTTTTTGATTATTTTAGCTAAACATTTGTTTTAAAAAATAAAATTAAGAGACTTGGCTCGAATAAAATTTGGCATATAAAAATAAATTGACAAAAAATGCGATAACGCCGATGCTCTGCTTACGGGTGGAGGAGACAATCATCCGCACGCCATGCTCCTCAATGCAGGAGGTGGGGATTTTTAAGATGCCCCTTGCGGTGCGCCGCCATGTTGCTGAATTTCTGAATCTGGGAGGAGAACGGAATGAAGAAGTCATTGATTGCGGGCGCCCTTGTCTTGGGTTCCCTCAGCGCCGCGGTTTCGCCGGCGCTTGCGGCATCGGGGCCGATCAAGATCGTGCTGGCGGAAGAGGCGGACCTGCTGGAACCTTGCATGGCAACCCGCTCCAATATCGGGCGCATCATCATGGAAAATGTCAGCGAGACGCTGACCGAGCTCGATGTGCGCGGCAAGAAGGGCGTTCAGCCGCGCCTTGCCGAGAAGTGGGAGCAGAATGCCGACGGAAGCTGGCGTTTCCACCTGCGTGAAGGCGTGAAGTTCTCCGACGGTACGGCATTCGATGCCAAGGACGTGAAGCACAGCTTCGAACGCATCATGAGCGACAAGAACGCCTGCGAGTCCCGCCGTTATTTCGGCGGCATGACGGTGACCCCGTCGATCGTGGATGATCACACGATAGACTTCAAGACTGAACCGGCGCAGCCGATTTTGCCGCTCTTGATGTCGCTCGTCACCATCGTTCCCGAAGAAACCAAGATGGAATTCATCCGCGAGCCTGTCGGCACCGGGCCTTACAAGCTGACCAACTGGACGCCGGGCCAACAGATTGTGCTCACCGCACGCGACGACTATTGGGGCGCCAAGCCGCAGGTGACGGAAGCGACCTATCTTTTCCGCGCCGATCCCTCGGTCCGCGCCGCCATGGTGCAGACCGGCGAAGCCGATCTGTCGCCTTCCATTTCCCAGCTAGACGCCACCAACGCCAAGACCGACTTTTCCTATCTCGACAGCGAGACGGTCTATATGCGTCTCGACCATAACATCGCGCCGCTGAACGATGTCCGGGTACGCCGTGCGCTCAACCTCGCCATCGACCGGCAGGCCTTCCTTGGCACGCTGGTTCCGGAAGGTGCCGTGCTGGCCACCGCGCTCGTTCCGCCGACCACGCTTGGCTGGAGCCCCGACGTCAAAGTCTTCCCCTATGACCCCGAGGGCGCAAAAAAGCTGCTCGAGGAAGCAAAGGCTGCCGGTGTGAAGGTGGATACGCCGATCACCATCATCGCACGCACCGCGAATTTCCCCAACGTCACCGAGATCATGGAGGCGATCCAGCAGCAATTGCAGGAAGTCGGCTTCAAGATCGACCTGAAATTCGTCGAAGTGGCCGAACACGAAAGCTATTACTCCAAGCCCTTCAAGGAAGGCCGCGGACCGCAGATCGTCGCTGCCATGCACGATAATTCCAAGGGCGACCCGTCCTTCACCATGTTTTTCAAATATGCCACCAAGGGCACGCAGTCCGGCTTCTCGGACAAGAAGGTGGACGATCTGATCGAACGTGCGTCCGCAGCCGTGGGTGACGAACGCGCCAAGCTCTGGTCGGAACTCATCGCTTATCTGCATGACGATGTGGTGGCAGATGTGCTGCTGTTCCACATGGTTGGCTTCTCCCGCGTCTCGGAACGGCTGGACTTCAAGCCCACCATCGCCACCAACTCGATGCTGCAGCTTTCGGAAATCGGCATCAAATAAGACCCTGCGTCTTGTCAACTAAGAAGCGGCGGCGCGGCGAAAGCTTCGCCGCCGCATTGAAAAACCGGAGGCAACCATGCTGAGCTTCATCCGAAAACGTTCCGTTGCAAGCCTGATTTCCCTGATCGGCCTCATCGTCATGGTTTTCTTCCTGTCGCGCCTGACGGGGGACCCGGCCGCGCTGTTTCTGCCGGTGGAGGCTTCGGAAGAGTTGAAGCAGCAGTTCCGGGCGTTGCATGGGCTGAACGATCCGCTGATGGTGCAGTTCCTGCGTTACGCGGGCGATGTGATGACGGGTGATCTCGGAGAATCGCTCAGAAAAGCCCGCCCGGCGCTGGATGTGGTGCTGGAGGCTTTCGTCTGGACTCTCTGGCTTGCGGTCATCACCATGTCGCTCGTCACCACCGCCGCCATCGTCATCGGTTCGCTTGCGGCTTTCCGCTCCGGCGGCTTCTTCGACCGCATGGCCTCAAGCATCTCGCTCATCGGTGCATCCGTTCCCGATTTCTGGCTGGCTATCGTCGCTATCGTCGTCTTCTCCGTCAATCTCGCCTGGCTGCCCACGTCGGGCACGGGCTCCGTGCTGCACTGGATATTGCCGATCGCGGTCCTGTTCGTGCGCCCCTTCGGCATTATCGTGCAGGTGGTGCGCGGTTCGATGATCGGCGCTTTGTCCTCTGCCTATGTGAAGACGGCGCGCGCCAAGGGCGTGAAGTCAGGTCCGATCATTTTCATCCACGCCTTGCGAAACGCCATGCTGCCGGTCATCACCGTCATTGGCGACCAGGCGGCAAGCCTTCTCAATGGTGCTGTCATCGTCGAAACCATTTTCGGTTTTCCCGGTGTCGGCAAGCTGATGATCGATTCCATTCTTCAGCGCGATTTCAATGTCGTGCTCGCCGCCATTCTCGTCACCGCGCTGGCGATCTTCCTGATGAATCTTCTGATCGATATCGCCTATGCGCTCCTCGATCCGCGTATCCGGCACTGAGGAGGCCGTTCAGCCATGAGCCTTTCCAGCGCCGACACCGAGATCATCGCCGAGCCATCCTTCGCCACACGCATGCTGCGCATGTTGTGGGCGGATAAATTCGCGCTCTGCGCCGCGATCTTCCTCGTCATTGTCGTTATCCTCGCTTTTGTCGGCCCGGCCTGGCTTGGCGATCTGGCGACGAAACAGAACCTGCGCGGGCGCAACCTCGCCCCGTTCGACTGGCAGCGCGAGTGGTATTTCTGGCTGGGGGCGGATGCGCTCGGCCGTTCGCTTCTCGCGCGCATTGTCGCCGCCACGCAAAATACGATGATGATCGCCGCCGGCGCGGTGCTTCTTTCCGCCATCACCGGCACCGTGCTCGGGCTGATCGCCGGTTTTTCCTCCAACCGTGTCGGCCAGATCATCATGCGGCTTGCGGATGTGATCATGTCGTTCCCGTCGCTCTTGATCGCGGTCATCGTGCTTTATCTGCTCGGCTCCTCCATCCTCAACCTGATGCTGGTTCTCGCCATCACCCGCATTCCCGTTTACATCCGCACCACGAGGGCGGAGGTGCTGGAGGTGCGCGAACGCATGTTCGTGCAGGCGGCGCGCGTGATGGGCGCCTCCGGCAAGCGCATCCTGTTCCGCCACATCCTGCCTGTGGTGTTGCCGACGCTGACGACGCTCGCCACGCTCGATTTCGCCTATGTGATGCTGGCGGAAAGCGCGCTGTCCTTCCTCGGCATCGGCATTCAGCCGCCGGAAATCACCTGGGGCCTGATGATTTCGCAGGGACGGCAATATCTCACCAATGCCTGGTGGCTGTCCTTCTGGCCGGGACTTGCCATCATTCTCACCACCCTGTCGCTCAACCTGCTTTCCAACTGGCTGCGCATCGCGCTCGATCCCGTGCAGCGCTGGCGGCTGGAAATGAAAGGCCGCAAGCATGGCTGACCATCTTCTCGACGTGCGCAACCTTTCCGTGGAGTTCCACACCGCAAGCGGTATCGTCCATGCGGTGAAGGATGTCTCCTACCATATCGACCGTGGCGAAACGCTGGCCATCCTTGGCGAAAGCGGCTCGGGCAAGTCGGTATCGTCCTCGGCCATCATGAACCTCATCGACATGCCGCCCGGACATATCAGCAGCGGCCAGATATTGCTCGATGGCCAGGACCTTCTGACCATGCCGGCCGAGGCGCGCCGCGAGATCAACGGCCGACGCATCGCCATGATTTTTCAGGACCCGCTCAGCCACCTCAATCCCGTCTATACCGTCGGTTGGCAGATCCGTGAGGCGATGACCACCCACGGCATGGACAAGGCAAGGGCCGAAGCGGAGGCGAGGCGGCTGATCGCCCGCGTCGGCATTCCCGACCCGGACGGGGCCTTGAAGAAATATCCGCATGAATTTTCCGGCGGCCAGCGCCAGCGCGTGATGATCGCCATGGCGCTGGCTCTTCGGCCCGATCTCCTGATCGCCGATGAGCCGACCACCGCGCTTGACGTGACGGTGCAGGCCGAGGTGCTTTCGCTGCTCAAGGAATTGCAGCGGGAAACCGGCATGGCCGTGCTCATCATCACCCACGATCTCGGCGTCGTCGCCGAAATCGCCGACCGGGTGGTGGTGATGGAAAAGGGCGTTCTGGTCGAGGCTGGCACGGTTCGCGAGGTCTATCGCAATCCGCAGCACCCCTATACCCGCAAGCTCATCAGCGCAGCACCTGGCAGGGGCGACATGCACGAGCCGCACGCGGTGGGCGAAGCGCTGCTCAGCGTGCGTGATGTGCGCAAGCGTTACGGCGCCTTCGAGGCGCTGAAGGGCGTTTCCTTCGACCTCATGGAAGGCGAAACCATCGCGGTCGTCGGCGAAAGCGGTTCCGGCAAATCGACGCTGGCGCGTATTCTCTTGCGGCTGGACGAGCCGGATGCGGGCAGCGCCTTGTGGAAGGGCCGTGATCTCTTCAAGCTTTCGCCTGCCGAACTCTTCGCGCTCCGGCGTGATCTGCAGATGGTGTTTCAGGACCCCACCCAGTCGCTCAATCCGCGCATGACGGTGTTCCAGCTGATTTCCGAGGCCTGGGTCATCCATCCGGAGATATTGCCCAAGGCAAGATGGCGTGAGCGGGTTGCGGAATTGCTGCATCAGGTGGGTCTCTCGCCGGAACATATGCGCCGTTATCCGCACCAGTTCTCCGGCGGTCAGCGGCAGCGGATCGCCATTGCCCGCGCATTGGCGCTGGAGCCGAAGCTCATCATCTGCGACGAGGCGGTCTCGGCGCTCGATGTTTCGGTTCAGGCGCAGGTTATTGCGCTGCTGGACAAGCTGCGCCGCGAAATGGGCCTCTCCTTCATCTTCATCGCGCATGATTTGCCGGTGGTTCGGGATTTTGCTGATCACGTCATGGTCATGCAGCGGGGAGAGGTCGTGGAATTCGGCACGGTCCGGCAGGTGTTCGAAGCGCCGCGCGAGGCCTATACCCGTGCCCTTCTATCCGCGAGCCTCGATCCCGACCCCGATATGCAATCTCAGCGTCATCCGGCCGTCGCCGGCGACGCCCTCGGAAATTCAAGCGGAGTTCTTTCATGAGCAAACAAGCTTTCGTCGCGCTCGTTACCTGTTTCAACGAGGACGAAACCATCAACTATGAGGCAACCCGCGCACAGGTGCGCCGCCAGGTGGCGGCCGGCAACAACATCATGTGCGCCGGCACCAATGGCGATTTTACCGCGCTGACGCATGAGGAAAAAATCCGGCTGACGGAAGAGGTGGTGGACGAAGTTGCAGGCCGTGCCAAGGTGATCGTGAATGCGGGCATGCCCGCCACATTCGAAACCCTGCAACTTGCCAAAGCCTTCGACCGCATCGGCGTCGATGGCATCGCCGTCATCACGCCCTTCTTCATCGCCTGCACGCAGGATGGGTTGATCCGCCATTTCTCGACAGTGGCTGACGCCGTCGAAACGCCAGTCTATCTCTATGATATTCCCGCCCGCACCCAGAACCACATAGAGCCGGAAACCGCCCGCAAACTCGCCACCCATGGCAATATCGCCGGCATCAAGGATTCCGGCGGCGCGCAGCAGACGCTCGAAGCCTATCTTCAGGTGGCAAAGGAGATGCCCGGCTTCGAGGTTTATTCCGGTCCGGATCACCTGGTTCTCTGGTCGTTGCAGAACGGCGCGGCAGGCTGCATTTCCGGCCTCGGCAACGCGCTGCCGGATGTGCTGGCCGGCATTCTCAATGCTTTCAACGCCGGCGACATCACCGAGGCCGAACGTCAGCAGGCGATCTACGCCGACTTCCGCACCGATCTCTACGCCCTCGGTTTCGCGCCGGCCATGGTCAAACGTTCGCTTTATCTCCAGGACCCATCCGTCGGCGCCAGCCGCCAACCGGCCCTTCTGCCGGATAACGCGCAGGATGAAAAAATCCTGGAAATCTTGCGGCGTTATCAACGGATCTGACGCTGGTACCGAATGTGGCGCGCACCGCTGCGGATCGTGCGCGTCACTTAAAAATATCTGCGAAAACGGCCAGAAGCCGATGCATTTCCCCAGCCTCACTCATGACGAATAATTTGTGACACAAACACGAAATTCCCCTTGTCAGTCACGCCATTGATGTTTAAGAGGAGCGCGCAACGCAAGCGTTCGCGCATGCGGAGAGGTGGCAGAGTGGTCGAATGCACCGCACTCGAAATGCGGCATACCTGCAAGGGTATCGTGGGTTCGAATCCCACCCTCTCCGCCACGTTGTAATCGTTGGGGCTGCAAAGTTATTTCCATATCCCCCCTACATCCAAGCTAGCTCTACTAATTCTCAGCGTGTATCAATCGATGTGACAAGCGCCACACCGTCGGCACGACGAATCTGCAAAAGAGACTCAGCCTTCAACATACCGGAAAACTTTACAGATTCCCGTGGCGAAACGAATGTCTTCAATCATCGCCGAACACAATTGAGTTGTCACGATATCGCGGCAGTTGCCAAACAATCTTAGGATGGTCGTCTTGTTTAAGCGATTTCAGGTAGGCTCGGTATTGCGCTTCGGCGTAGTCAAAACAAGAAAGAAATGTGCGGAAACCTGGCTTCCACGCAGAGAGCTCTAGACAAAACAAAAGTGCTTGGTCGAAAAAATCATGAGCGTTCTCCACGAGATATCGCGTGTATTCTGGACTCTCTCCAGAGTGGACAATACTATTTCTAGAACGATAAATTCTATATATTTGCCACTGGACGAGCTTTTCATGTGATGAAATCTTCTCAATGGCAGCATTTTTATTTGAAAGTATGTTTGAAACCGAGGAAATGCGGTTCTTAAGAAGTTCAAAATCATCACATTTTGCGAAAAGCTCCAACCGAGAATCGGCATTCAGATCGCCAGAAAGTAAATGGATAAACTTTGATTTTATGTCCAGTTCAGAACCCTGATCAGGCATATTTTTTATAATATTTGTTAACACTCTCCTATTCCATCGAATTATATCGAAGAACAAATGTGTTGTTATCCTGTTTAAATATCCAAGCAAAAGCACGGGGACAACTTTACCGACAACGTTGCTAATTTTAGATCCACTGTTATCTGATGGCGTTATCGTTTCCAAGCATGTCCACATATTGACGAGCTGGATGTCGTAGCTTGATACGCTAAGACTCATCCCATGAATATTGACTATATTTTGGAACTTATTGGAATCCGGACCAACGTCTAATGATATATTCTCGGAATATCGAGACATAACGCTTTTAGCCTCGCCTTTGCGCATATCTCGGATGTAGTGCATCGTGTTGCTTACAGAAGGAATAGTCTTGAAATCACCCTCGCAGCAATTTTGTTCCACCAGAGCGATGTTCGAAATCTGCATCTCGTCTTTATGACTAAAAACCCGAAAGAAATTATAGACTCCCTCGAGAGACGACTTAGCGCTAACTACAGCAGAATTATAATCCGTCGCAGTCACCAACACCATGCAAAGATTAGATAGGCCAACCTTCGATTTAAATCTTTTAACTTCTTCGATAAATTCTTCAGAGAAGCCTTCATATTCCGGCATATGATCTTCATCGAGGACAAACGCAGAAGATCTTTGCAACGTTCTTTCATCAATAGACGCTATTACTTTATTAATTCCAAAAATAACTTTAAATGTATGATTATGAGGGTAAACTTCCTTGCAAAAATCCTTAAACTGCGCGACTGAAGATATTTCACCACCTTCCCAGAAAAAAATCGACCAATGTTTTTTGTATATGATCCCTCGATACTCCTCTCCATTGTAGAAAAGAAACATATTCACGCGCTAGGAAGTCCATCTTTTCTTTCTTCTTGGCGTCAACAGTAACAACAATTATCGAGGCAACGAGTTCATGAAAATATTCTTGGTTGTTCAATTCGGCGTATGCTATTTCAAAGCGACGCGCGACGTCGTCTATTCTTTCTTTTTCATGCCGTGGCGATATCAAATTATCGAGATCTAACGAAGAGATGGATTTCGCTATGAAGTTGCCTTTCAAGCGAAATCTTATCTCTTCCACAATGTGCGCGAGCGAGCTCATAGATTTATCAATGTGTTGATCGTCGACCGCTTTGGATTCTTTGATTATAGATAGACACTCCCGGAGAAGCCCTTGTATAGACATTGTAGGAGATTTGTAGCTATCGAGAGAATATGGAAATGTTAACTCTTCTAATCTTTGAACAAAAAACAGAAGACCTCGAGTTTCTTCTATATTCACCCAATTGGACATATCCCTAGAAAGCATTATTTTCTAACTCTTCGTTATCAATTATTCGGATGGTAGATAGACGTCTTCTGACAACTATAGATCTACATCTACCACGCCCGTAATCTACTGCAACCAGTAGACGTCTTAGAAATCTCTAAATTTCAAATCCTCCCCAGAAATTCGATATAACACGCCCTTACAGAGTGTGCCTCATAGCGCCCTTGGCCCGCTCGTCGGGGCATCCTACGCTTGATTTTCGAAATCGTTTGGAGATCATGATGGCAACAATCAGAAAACTGAGAGGACGCTGGCAAGCACAGGTGCGACGGCGCGGTATGAAGTCTCGCTGCAAGAGCTTCGACACTAAGCTCGAAGCTGAAAAGTGGGCACGCGAGCTCGAAGCGCAGGTCGACAGGTTCGGAGCTGCTCCTGACACGAAAATCCTTGAATCCACCACGCTCGGACAGCTTCTTGAACGATACCAGCGCGAAGTCTCGCCTCTGAAGCGTGGTGCTGTCCAAGAGATACAGCGGATCGACGTGCTTCGCCGCCATGATCTCGCCTATCGGACGATGATCGGCCTGAGCCAACAGGATATTGCGTCCTTTCGTGACGAGCGGCTTCAGTCGGTAGCTCCATCTACCGCTGTCCGCGAATTAGCGATCCTAAGCCACGTCCTTGAGGTCGCCATCCGCGATTGGGGGCTGCCGCTCGCAAAGAATGTTGTGAAGCTGGTTCGTCGTCCGGTGATCCGCAATGAGCGCAGCCGTCGTCTTGCTCCCGACGAAGAACGGCGGCTGCTTGAAGGTTGCGATGTCGGAAAAATACCTTTTCTGCGCACGTTGTTGATAGTAGCAGTCGAGACCGGGATGCGCCGTGGCGAGCTTCTCGGACTGAAGTGGAGTTATTTCTCACACAATCGCCGTGTGCTCTCTCTGGCTATGACCAAGAACGGTTCCGGTCGTGACGTTCCTTTGTCGCAGCGAGCATTCGATACGCTGACAGCTTGGAAGGAGCATCCAAGCGCAGATAAATCTATGGTGTTTCCAATGCGCGCTGGGACGTTGGAGCAGGCATGGCGCAGGTTGCTGGTGCGCGCTGGAATAAGCGGGTTGCGCTTCCATGATCTCCGTCACGAGGGCGTCAGCCGCTTGTTCGAGCGTGGGCTGAACGTGATCGAGGTCAGCAGCGTGAGCGGGCACAAAGAGCTGCGGATGCTGAGAAGATACACGCACCTCGCCGCTGACGATCTCGTAGCGCGTCTCGGGTAGATTGATCTACAATCTGCATTTGAGCCGTTGCTCTGCGTATAGTGCGCCGGAGGATGTGAAGTCCTAGGAGAAATCGTCTCGACTGAATGGGATGGTTTGGGTCGCCACCGTATCTCGGGGTCCCAAACCACCTCTCCTCCGAGTAGCCGGAGATTTACCTTTTGACAAATACGCGGCTTCAGACGCGGCGGAACCGCCAGAGATCGACCGGAATAGCAGGCACGGCTGGCAACGGGTTTCTTAGGGACAATAAGATACTCGTTTCCGCTACCTTTACGCTAAGTTGACGCGAAACGCCCGATTTCGTGTTTTTTGCTCGTTTTCGGCATCCTTAGTTACCCCAAACTATCGAGCGGTGGATGAGAACGCTTTTTTTGATTTGCTTGTCCGGCGAAAAAGCTCCGCCTGGCCACCTCTGATTTTTTTGAACATTTTTTGAGAGTCCGCCGACGATTCCGCTATATGCTGAAACGAGCTGCCGGCTGCTCATCAAAAAAAGAAACCCGCTTAACTCGCCATAGTGGCGTGAAGGATGAGCTATGACTAAAACACCGAAATCTCCCGAACAATTGCGGGTCGGCTCCC
The DNA here is from genome assembly GCF_027157905.1 of Agrobacterium sp. LMR679. Classification (NCBI taxonomy): domain Bacteria; kingdom Pseudomonadati; phylum Pseudomonadota; class Alphaproteobacteria; order Hyphomicrobiales; family Rhizobiaceae; genus Agrobacterium; species Agrobacterium sp. LMR679. Next base: position 1,194,650 of record NZ_JAPVOJ010000001.1, read on the forward strand.
TCATCGAGACGATCCAGCAACATCCGACCAAGGTGCTCCAGGCCGAGCGGCAGCTCTATGGCATGAAGTGGTTTGATTACCGGTTCATGTCCCCGCATGATGCCAACATGCTCTTTGCTCGAACCTATCAAGAAATCTTCCGTCGGAAATTCGCGGCAGAGGTTGATTCCCAATCTGTCGAAAACGTCAGCGGCATTCATCTCTGCACGATTGCAACTAATGCCCGCGAGAGAAGTCATCTTGTTGCCGCCCGCCAGAGGGCAGATGAATTTGGGATTACTTATCCGGTCTATATCGAGGCGGCTTTTGACTTCGCACTGCGCCGAGGCAATAAGCGAAAGAAATTTCCGCGCCCAAATCAGCTTCATGGCAATGACGCATCCGCAGACCTTTTTGTGGAATATGTAACTGGCAGGTGGAGAGAACATGTGATCGCTGGTCTGGCCCGCGTCGAACATCCCTCCTACCTCATCGAAAACTATCGAAAAATCCCGGCTCAAGATGACTTCCGGCGCTTCATCCTTGAACACGTGCAAGAGGTCAGCATGCCGCTTCACCGTGCAATCCAGATTTTCAGCTATGATAGAAAGCAGGTTCCGGCTGAAATCTTCAGGTCTGTTGTGACCGAGGAGGTCTTCGAACGAGCGCTGGCGATCGCTGATAGCGATCTCCGTGATGGTCCAGTAGCAGAGATTACTACCACTTCATCGAATTCTACGGAGCGTTGGCCGACTTGCTTCGGGATGCACTACACCCATGACCCTTCCTCGAAGGAGTGCTCATCCTGCCCGCAGAGACAGGGCTGCAAAAAGCTTGGCGATGTCGTTCTGAGCGAAGCTTCTAAACAGTGCGGAGTGGATGACCCGGCAGGAGATTACAACAAACGGATGGACCGGAAGCGCCAACAACGGTGTAGAGCCAAAAAGCGCGCTCAAACAGATGACAGCGGTTCAGGTACGCGCCCACACAATGATGTGCAGGTTTTTTCCTAACCGGAGCAGATTTTGGAAACAAAAACGTGTCACGCTACCAAATATTCTTCTAATTCTAAGATAAGAGAGAATTGGTAGCGTGACATTCCAGCACTCTCCGGCCTGTAAACAAAGAGCTGACGTCTGACAGATGGCAAGACTTCCGGTGGTTTAGAGGAGATCGGCAGGAACAGAAAACCTTCATAGAGACTCACCAGCGAGCACCGGTTTTGAGACGAACATTTCCTTGCCCGGTGCGCTGTAGCCAGCCAGCGAGCTTCCCTGAGTCAATGAGAAGCATCCAGACGCTGCGCGTCGACCTTGAGAGTTCGAAGCAATGTCCGTGGGTGAATTCCATGCTGTTTCGCGATGGCCTCGGCGGTGGCTGAACCGCTGGCTAGAGCCTGTCGAGCGTCCCGGCGCTGATCGTCTGTCATTGCAGGGCGACGACCGATGCGGCTCCCACGAGCACGAGCGGCAGCCATACCAGCCCGCGTCCGTTCGCTAATCAGCGACCGCTCGAACTCGGCCATCGACGCGAGAACGTGCAGCAAGAGCCGACCGGCTGGCGTGCCAGTGTCCAAGCTTTCGCTCAACGACCGGAATTCCACCCCGCGCTCATTGAGGTCACGAATGAGTTTGAGCAATTCGAATAGAGAGCGCCCCAGACGGTCGAGACGCCAGACAACGATGCTATCTCCGCGCCGAAGCTTTCGAAGCAGGCGCGTCAGACCGGGTCTTGTAAAGTCCGCGCCGGAATATCCTTCATCGGTAAGGACATCGGTGCATCCCGCTGCCCTCAGCGCCGACATTTGTAAGTCGAGGCTTTGTTCCACGGTGCTGACGCGAGCATATCCCAAGGTGTTCATTCCGCCTGCCGCCTAAATTTTTGGTGCAATTAATCCGTGCATGATACCCGGCAAGCCCTTGATTAAAAGGAACCTTTTCGTGCAGCATGGCATTTCTGTTGACCGAGAAAGCGTCTCCGAAGGTTTTCAATACGTTATCTTCGTGCGCCATATCGTCGGTTCGTTATGACGGAACCCTTCCCTTTAGTGCGGCACTTCCATCACGAATTTTCCGGAGGGTCATATGCTCAGCAAAAAAATGGCTAAAATGCTCACTCGAACCGGAGTGACGCTCACCATGTTGATCGGCTTACTGAGCACTCCGGTGGTTGCGGGCCCGCTGGACACCGCTTACGCGAATGCGATGGTCCCTTACGTCGTGCTGAAACGCGGCTCTATCGAATGTGGCAAGCCCGCAGGGGAGCATATTTCCTATAAGACGCGGCTCCTTGGTATCCTCGGTCGTGTTCCAAGTATCGATTTGATTACAGCCGACAGAGAAATCGAACGGGCATTCGAGCGAGAAGCACCTAGGACGAGTTACACGGAATGCTCAGATACCCTTCTTCAGCGGTATCAGAACACTCTCGCCTCAGACGCGGAGAGGGCGCTTCAATATCTCGCTGAGCAGGTTCGTGCATATCCGTAAACTAGTAGATCGATCTACTGTTCTAGATATGCTTGTTCTTTTCAAGCCATCCTTCCAATGCGGCCAACAGTGTCGGTCGCAAACGGCTGCCATTGTGAAGAGCTTGCCCTAAGGAGGGGTTGAGGCGTTTTTCGCCCAACTCAGCCATGACATCGCCCATCCGCAAATTACGTCTGGCTATTATCGCTTTGATACGCGACTTCGCCCACGATTGGAGGCGAAGATCAACTGCAACGGGTAGAGTCGCACCGGCGGGGCTGAGGTGCGGCATGTTTACGCCGGATTGAGCCAGCAGCCACTTTTCGAATTCATCTCTTTCTTGTGTGCTGGCTTTCTGCCAAGCGTTCTTCAATTCGTGGAGCCGAGTCCGGGACTTCTTCAAGCCGGCAGCGATTGCGGCCTCGGTGATCGTCCTGTGCTTTCCCGCCTGTAGGTCTGCGTAGATCGCCGGGAACTCGCCCCTCAGTCGCTCTTCGTAATATGCGCTATCCCGTTTCTGCTTCTTCGGCATCTCAAAATTCATCCGGATCAAAATGTGGTCGATCTAAGCGCGCAGACACAAAAGCGCCAGAACGACTCGCCGGCGCGCGTCGCTCGCTTTCCGCCGTCCGAATCGACCAACAGCTCAGAGCCAGCCGGTGAGCGCCCCTGAGTCAACCAGACACGTTCCGCAACAGGACAGTTAGACACTCAGTCCTCCGAGCGCCTTCGCCACGTTGCGGAACTTATCCAGAGCAAGCTCCAGGCTTTCAACGACTTCAGCAGCAACTTCGTCTGGTGGCGGGAGGAGCGCAGGGTCTTCCAGGCTGTCGTCCTTTAGCCAGAAGATATCGAGATTGACCTTGTCGCGGACCAGCAAGGCTTCGAGCGGGTAACGCTTGAACCGTTCGCTCTCCGCACGCTCGTGACGCCGTCCGGCTTTGTAGTTGGTCACGAAGTCGTCGAGATCGGCGCGAACCATCGGGCGCTCCTTCAAGGTGAAGCGCTTGTTGGTTCTCAGGTCATAGATCCAGAGTTCCTTGGTCGATGCCTCTTCCGAGGGCGGCTTCTTGTCGAAGAAGAGAACATTGGCCTTGACCCCCTGCTTGTAGAAGATGCCGGTCGGCAGGCGCAGCAGCGTGTGGAAATCGAAATTCTGCAGGAGGCGTCGACGAATGGTTTCACCGGCCCCGCCTTCGAACAGCACGTTGTCGGGCAACACAACGCCGGCCTCGCCGTTGGGGGCTAGCACAGTCATGATGTGCTGCAGGAAGTTCAGCTGCTTGTTGGACGTAGTGACAAAGAAATCCTGGCGATCGTAATCCTCGCGTTCGGTGTCAACTTCGCCATCATCGCGGATGACGCGGTAGCTCTGCTTCTTGCCGAAGGGTGGGTTTGCCAGCACGACATCATAGGTCTTGCCACCCGCGCCCAGCAACGCATCTTTGGCCTCAACGATCGACTCCACGCCAGTGATGCCATGCAGATAGAGGTTCATGGCAGCAAGCCGAACCACTTCGGGCACGATATCTGCGCCGGAGAACTTGTTCTTCAATGCCGAATAGACGGCCCGATCGCGTGCCTTCGGGTGCTTCTTCATATGCTCCCAGGCAGCCAACAAAAAGCCGGCAGTGCCACAGGCAGGATCATGCACAGTCTGATGCGGCTTTGGGTCTACAACTTCCACCATGGCGTCGATTACCGGGCGTGGTGTGAAGTATTGGCCGGCGCCTGATTTCACGTCTTCAGCGTTGCGGGCAAGCAAGCCCTCGTAAATGTCGCCTTTGACGTCCACGGGCAGGCCAAGCCAGGTTTCGCTGTCGATCAGCCCTACCAGACGCTTCAGTTTCGCCGGATCCTGGATCTCGTTCTGCGCCTTGAGGAAGATCGCACCGATGATGCCGCCCTGTTTCGACAGGGTCTCCAGCAGTTTGCTATAGGCCGCACTCAGTGACTCTCCAGAGAGATCCCGAATATCTGACCAAGCTGCTCCCTCAGGCAGCATAGAGGCTTCGCCGATCTGCGTGACGCGCTCGTCATCCATCTTCAGGAAGAGGAGATAAGATATCTGGCTGATATAGGCTTGATAGGAGACGCCCTGGTCGCGAAGCACATTCGCGAAATTCCAGACCTTGGCGACGAGCGTTTGAGAATTCATGCTGTTTTCTCCGGGGCAATGTCCCAGGTGCTGAAGAGTTTGTTGAGAAGCAATTGTTGTCTTTCCTCAAGAATACTCGGCGCCCATTCAGACTTGTCGAGCACCTGAGTCGTGATGACAAATGGGGACACCCCGCCATGTTCCATAAAATAGCGCTGTTTCTTGGTGGTGAAGTCCCAGTTGCTCGCCTGTGCGTTTTTCCGGATGGTCAGGAGCATCAAATTTCCAAGGCGGTGCGTCCAGTGTTCGCGGATAGCATCGTCGCTAAAGTCCCAAAACCAATTGCTGTCCGCCTGAGGGTTCTGTGGGAGCACGTGTTCCACCGATACCGTGCTGTGATCGTAGGTAGCGCCGCCGGACGATAACTCAGCATCCAGCCTTAGGAGCAAGGGTAGGCGAACCCTCGTTGCGAGATAAATCGGGCCATCGAGTTGTCGCCTGAAGAACGCCTTGTCGGTCTCGCTCAAGACGATCGATCGATCCCGCCACGCCCCTTCGTGCAGATCCGTCAACACGAGTGCGAAGCGCTTTATGCGTTCGTTGATGTCTGCCCTCGTGACAAAGAGGAAATAGGCGAGCGTTTCGAGCCGTCGCATGAAGTCGCCTGCTTCCGCAGGGTCCGGTTTGTTATGGGCGAAGAACTTGAGCGCGACCGGCAGCCAGTCATTGTTGTCGAGCTTCGTTAGATACTTAAGCCGTTTTGTTGCTGGATCTCCGAATCTCTGAGCGAAAAGGACCGGCGACATCAACAGCGCATAGGTAGAGCCGAACGGTTGCAGCACGTTTTTCATGAAGTGCTGATAGTTTCCGAAGTCGGTGACAAACCGTTTAAAGCCGACTTCAAGGCGTTCACGCGGTTTGTCGCGCTGGTAAATCATGCGAATATGTTGGAATAGCTCTGCAAACCTCTCTCTTCCTAACTGCTCTTCAAGCGCTTCCCAGGTATCGGAATAGTTTTTTTCCTCAGCTTCTGGCACGCGATCCAAGAGATCGGCCTTCAAGATGTCTGCTGGGGTGAGGTCTAGACCGCGTGCGTTGAGGACGGTGAAGACCTTATGCGCGACGTCCACGTTCGACACCGCGATCACGACGAGGTAACAGCGCTGCAGCAGAAATGCCATCAAGCCGTCACGCTGTTCCGCAGAGAGTGTCTCAAGTCGTCTCCGGAGGTAGCGGGCGTTCTCAACGATGAGTAGACGACTATCGGTCAGCCCCTTGGAGTCAGGCAGTTTGTCCGTCTGCCCTCTGATCTGGATTGTTTCCCTGAAGAACTCATCGTCGCGCTTGCGGAGTGTCAGCCGATAACGGCTCCTCGTCCCCTTGTCCGGGTCGCCCTCTTCGCAGATGTAGCTATGTCGTTTCATGCTAACGTCGTGAGATGAGAGGTCACGCAAGACTGACAAGAGAATGGTCAAAGTTGTTAAGCGCTGCTGGCCATCGACCACCTTGGCCTCCGGCGATCCAGGCTGCTTGATCAAGACAATGCTGCCGAGGAAGTATGTGATCGGCTCCTTGGTATCGATGGCGTCATGCAGGGCGGACATAATGTCATCGAGCAGTGCCTGCGTCTGCTCTTGTTCCCAAGCATAGGGCCGCTGATAGGTGGGAATCGAGAAGGCAAACTCGTCGCTGAAAACCCGACTCAGTCGCTCTTGGCCAGCCTTTATTGGCTCCAGTTCCATTGGTTCGAACAACATGATTATACCTTTTTGCGGCGGTTCATCTGCTTGAAATTGGCACTCTCTTGCGTCTTGAGGCGGCTCAATAATTGGGAAGCCGGCTCGTCAGCCGCATCTTGCGGCACGAGGGTCCCTTCGAAGGCCGATTTCAAGATGGCTTGGCGGAGCCGGGTCGCGTCCGCTTCTCCTGCCTCAAGAAGAGTGTAACAATCGGAGAAACTAGTGAGGGCTTGTGCCACCCGTTTGGAGATTTCTAATGCCTCGGTCGATGGAGGGATGGGAATGGGCGTTCCCTTTAACGACTCCCCGGACAGACCTTGCTGGCCTGCTGTAGTTTTGATGTTGGACGCAATGTGCTTCCTGCTGGCACCCGTGTTGACTGCTATTTCGACAAAATTGGCATGGGGGTGCAGTTCTTTGCGAAGCCTCACCCTGATTATTTTGTCAGGATAGTAGCGGGGAATGCTAGTATATAGGGCTCCTACGCCCACGAGATCGGCGGAACCATTGTATCTGGTAAACAACAGATCACCTGCAGCGACCATTGCTTCCCGCGCGCTTCCAATCTGATCGTCAGATAGATATCGAATCTGACTCTCGTCTATTCTCAACGGTCTCACGGCTGAGATGCGTAGAATCTCATGTCCGTTCTTGCTTGCTCGTGGCGCCGCAGAAGTCCCATTTCTTACGGATGAAGCGACTTCGTCTAGGGTTGCCCAAGCCCAGCCCTCCGGTAGTTCCGGCAAGTCCGATGTGTCGAGCGGCGGGCTTGCCGCAGCCTTTTGCCGCGTCCCGATTTGGGGTCGCGTCACGCTCGGCCTTGATGCGAGCGAGAAGATCGTGACCGGTCTCATTGGGCTGATTGTTCTCCCGCCAGTCGCGGGTAAGCTCTCCGGTGACGGCGCTTTTCAGCACGGCGCGACGAAACGTCTCTAGCCCCTTTCGTGCGTCCTCAAGGGCTGCCTCGCCGTTCGCGATCTCAGCGAAGAGTGTGTCGATACGTTCCACGATGCGACGTTGTTCTGCGAACGGGGCAATGGGAAGCAATAGCTCTTCAACGAACGCACGTGGAAGTTCTCGCTGATTGGTGGAGCCTACATGCCCTTCGTCAACGAGATGCTGAACGCGACCGGTTTCAACAAAATAGCCAAGATATCGGGGATCGATTTCGACAGGTCGGACGATGGTCACATGAGAGTCGGCAGTTAGCTCCTCGATGGAGCCGTCGTATACTGTCGCTCGACCTATGGTGCCTGTCCCGGTCGAATTCCACAGGAGGTCCCCTCGGCGAAGTCTCAGCTCTGGAGAAAGACGGTCGAATGCATCACGTGCAGTCAATCGAAGATGCTGCACGTCGAGCCGATGCCATCTGACGCACTTCTGATTAACGACTGGGACGCCGTTCTTCTCGACATAACTAGGACCGCGTCCACGTCCAATAAATGAAGTGATGGCCTTGAGCGGCACCCAACACCAACCCTCCGGCAGCGTCCAAGGTTGATCCTGTGATCCGCTTGTGTCTGCCGCCACTCTCATATCCATTATGCCACCAAGACTTCCGTCAGTTCATCTAAGAGCGACCGTAGCCGTTGCCCAAACAGGCCGCGCGCCTTGATCGTGCCGCCGCGGCTGGCAAATTCTGGCGCATCCATAATGTCTTCCGGGCGGATTTCGATGTTCACCGCCAGATGATCACGGATGGCTAGGAGCCAGGCGCGCTGCTCGTCGCTATAGATTCGCCCCGCTTTTTCTTCGCGGCCGAGCCAGAGATTGAAACGACCGGCGACCAGGGACGACAGCGGCTCCAGCGATTCGGCCTCTCCCATAGCATAACGAACCAACATGACGATATCGGCCAGCGTGCCTGCGGGGTTGCCACGCACCTTCTCCGAAGCAATGCGCTTGTAGGCGCGCCAGATATCGACTGGTTCTAGCAACCATGGTGGTCGCTTCAGAGCCTCGCGCAACTCATCAACCGCCTCATAAGTCAGCCGCTTTTGCGCATAGGGCCGGTGATAAAGAATCTGGAGAGCGACGAGCTCATCCTGCTTTTCCTCGAGGAAACTCTTGAACCGGTTGACCGTGTCGCCCGCCTTGGCCTCATCCCAGCCGGAGGAAACGACGGCGTCGACCGAGATCGTATCAATACGGATATCAGCGGCTGCTTTCACGTCCTTCAACAGCGTGCGCAGCTTGGGATCGTCAAAGAGCATTGCCGCCTGTTCTTTTACGGCATCTTTGGCGCGCTGCTGTTCCGGCTCCGGTGCCGATTTGGGCACATGGGCTGCTAGGGCATCCGGGTCTATTGCATCCAGAAGCTGCGAAGCCATCGCCTTGAGGTCCAGCCCACCCGTCGCCTTTGCTACGGCGGCGCGGTCCTTGTCACTGATGCGGCGGTCGAGCGCTGAGAGGCGTGCAGCCAGGGTCGCGAAAGCATCGTCATCCCTGCGACCAGCGGCGATCTCATCAATCAGCTTGTCGAAGGAAATGGCGCGGTTTCGCTCCAACGGCTGCGAAATGCTCTTGAGGCTTTCGGAAACACCCACCGCATCGACCAGGACGAAGCGTGTCTTGGCGTCTGCGTCCGGCGTCACCTCCCGCAGCTTTTCCGGTGTGATGGTTCGCGCGCCGCGCCCCTTCATCTGTTCGAAATAGAGCTCTGACTTTACGTCGCGTAGGAAGATCAGGGCTTCCAACGGCTTCACGTCGGTGCCGGTGGCAATCATGTCCACGGTGACGGCAATGCGGGGATTGTAGTCGTTGCGGAAGGCGCGAATGAGCTGTTCTGGATCAGCATCGTCAACCTTGTAGGTGATCTTCTTGGCGAAGTCGTTGCCCTCGCCGAACACGTCGCGGACGATTGTGACAATCTCCTCGGCGTGGTGATCATCCTTGGCGAAGATCAAGGTCTTTGGCACTTCTGTTCGGCCCGGAAACAGCTCAGTGAACAGGGAGTCTCGATAGGTTTCGAGCACCGTGCGGATCTGGTTCGGAACAACCACCGTCCGGTCAAGCTGGTCAGCGGTGTAGGCAAAGTCCTCGTTGAGTGTCTCATAGCGCTCCGCACGGGTGCGCTTGTCTCGAACCGGGAGATCATAGCCGGCCCTTACGGTCGATCCGCGTTCGCCGATCTCAGTTCTGATACGGTAGATCTCGAAGCCGACATTGACACCATCGACCACTGACCGCTCGTAAGGATATTGCGCGACGAGGTTGCGCCCGAAGAAGCCCAGCGTGTGAAGCGAGGGCGTTGCGGTCAGTCCCACGATGAAGGCGTCGAAGTAGTCCAGAACTTGCCGCCAGGTTCCGTAGATTGATCTATGACATTCGTCCGTGATGACGAGGTCGAAGCTTTCGATCGGAATGGACGAGTTGTAGCTGACGAACCGCTCTTGGCCGCCTGCGATGCCCTCGAAGGCTGAGGCCTCTTCGTCGTCTTCCGCCAGTTCCTTGCCGGTAAGCACGGAGTAAACGCGCTGGATCGTCGACACGACGATCTGAGCATCCTTATCGATCCCGGCGCTGCCGAGCTTCTGGACGTTGTAAATCTCAGAAAACGAGCGTCCGGTGCCGGGTGGACGATAGGCGAGATACTCATCTCGCGTCTGGCGAACGAGGTTTGCCCGATCGGCGAGGAATAGAATGCGCTTGAAACCGGCATGGGCCAGCAGCCGGTGGCTGAGTGTGGCTGCCGTGAATGTCTTGCCAGCACCTGTCGCCATCTGAACCAAGGCCCGTGGCCGGTTCTCGCCAAGTGACTGCTCGATATTGGTGACCGCATCGATCTGGCAGTTTCGCAATCCGTCCTCGATGAGAGGCGGCATGTGCTGCAATCGCGCTCGCAGTGTCAACGGTTCGCGCAGCCAACGCGCCATGGTCTCGGGTCGATGAAAAGCAAAGACGCGGCGTGATGTTGGCCGAGGATCCGAATGATCGCGGAACAAGGTCTCGCTTCCGGAAGCGACATACTCAAATCGCACCTGGCCATCTTCTCGAATTAGATGACCGGGCATGTCGTGAATGTAGCGCTCGGCTTGATCCGAGAAGCCCGAAAGTGTTGTGCCCTCTGCTTTCGCTTCGACGACACCGGACAACCGCCGCCCGACGAACAGAGCATAGTCAACAGGCCCCGAGGCTGTTTGAAATTCGCGGACGGCAACGCCTACCCCGGCGCCCAGATTTATTTCTGATCTCGATTGAACGATCCAGCCACACGCCATCAGCTGCCGGTCAATAAGCGACCGGGCTCGATCCTCAGGATGAAAAGCTGCTTCGTTCATGCTCGCGACATTACGAATAGAGAACGGAATAGGGAAGCCAAATTGCACGCTGAGGATGAGAAGTTTTAGGCTGGGCTTTGACTTTTAGTCGATGTTTCATGTTACTAGCGTTCAATCACGGGTAAGGGAGCGCTGCCGTTCATGAGCTACGGGGAAACCGTCGGTCGGGTTGTAAAGATCTTTATTACGGGGCAGGACCCCCGCAGCCTTCGCACTGTCGAGCTAGACAACTGGACGGGTGTTGCGATCACCGGGCAGCCAGAGTTCTTCAAGAAGGCGCTTGAAGCGGAAGTTTTGGCGCGATCCTGCGTTTACCTGTTGATCAAGAGTGGTGCGGACGACGACCTACCAGCGATCTATGTGGGCGAAAGCGATGACTTCTCTCAGCGTTATACGAACGCCAAATTTCCGATCGAATTCGACACCTTCCTAATCTTCACGAACAAGGACGATAACCTGACGCGGGCGCACGTCAAATGGCTCGAAGAGAAACTATGGTCCATTTTGAAAGGCAATAGTGGCAAGGTGGTTGTCGCCAATGCGAACAAGCCGACGAGCTCAAATTTGCCGCGTGCCGATGTTGCGACGATGCAAACCTATCTTGGAAACATGATCTATGTTCTGGAAGCGCTCGGATATGATCTCTTCTCTGTCCGGGAGAGAACCTCTACGGCGCCAGCCGGACATAGGGAAGAGCGCGACGACGAGGCGCAGAACTTGGTTTTCGACCTCTATGCCACACTGCCAAAGCGGGTCGATGATCGGGCCTTTCTTCGCTACGAGGATGGCGCCTACGTTTTGAAATCTGGCTCTAAAATCAACGCGCGTATCACAGAAAGTTTGCCATCGAATGTGCGAAAGCTACGTGAGCAGTTGATTGAAGATGGCGGCCTTGTCGAGGTTGGTGATCACATGGAGCTCACCAAAGACATTCCATTCTCAAAACCTTCACCAGCCTCCGCTCTTGTCAAGGGCCGAAGCTCTACAGGCTATCAGGACTGGTTGAGGATGACAGATGGTGTGCCGCTTGGCGCCGTGCTCGGTATTGCGGCCGCTATCAGAGAGGTGGTCTAACGGCGGGGTAAGGCCACACTGCCGGCGCACAAAATGCGAATTGCAAGCATCAATCCTCACCGGTATGAACGGTCCGCTTACCACAGCGCGCGGAGAGGTGGCAGAGTGGTCGAATGCACCGCACTCGAAATGCGGCATACCTGCAAGGGTATCGTGGGTTCGAATCCCACCCTCTCCGCCATAATTTTCCTTGGGTGTGCAAGGTTTTCACACGATCAGCTGATATCTCGCGATCTTTGATGCCTGCGACGAGGGTGGCCGGGCCACACTCGAGGCACTGTGGACGTAGCCTCTCAGATACTCGCAAATGATTCCAGGAGCGGAGTTACTAATCACTTACGGTTTCGCTGATTGTGCAGTCGCGATTAACACTATGCCAACCAGGGCAGACATACCCCAAATTAGAAGCAGGCTGACGATGAAAACGCCGACTGCGTGCCATAGGTATCCCTTGCCACTCGTGTCGGCATCTTCAATGAAGAGTCGAACCAAAAGCTTTCCGGGAATGCTAAGGAAACCAATCGTCATAATAGACGCAAAAATATAAAGAACAGAGAGAATTGCGTAGTAGCCGACGAATTCTTGGCATGACTGAAATTGATAACCTTTCAGTTCATTTCTAAGCCACTGAGCTAAGAATAGCACAAGTGCAGTGCGCATGATCATATTTATATAGTCTGAAATCCACTTTGCTGCGTTGAAGCGTTTGTCTATTGTTGAATACATCAACAAATCAAAAAATAGTTCTATTTTTTTTCGAATATCTTTCATTTTATTTTACCTGAGTGAAAAATTGGGACGGTTGGCTGCGTAGGTTGCTGCTGTAATATTATTGAGTTAACGAAAGCCTCAGTGCCGGGATAATCCTTGGCACCCCTTATGGGGCATCCTACTCGTGAGCTTCGATACAAATTGGAGATCACATGGCGACAGTCCGGAAGCTCAGAGGACGCTGGCAAGCACAGGTGCGCCGTCGTGGCATGAAGCCCCGATGCAAGAGCTTCGACACGAAGCTCGAAGCGGAAAAGTGGGCGCGCGATCTCGAAGCACAGGTTGACAGGTTCGGTGCTGCGCCGGACACGAAAATCCTAGAAAGCACAACGCTCGGACAGCTTCTCGAACGATACCAGCGCGAAGTCTCGCCTTTGAAGCGCGGCTCCGTCCAAGAGATACAGCGCATTGATGTGTTGCGCCGCCATGATCTCGCCTACCGGACGATGATCGGCCTGAGCCAACAGGACATAGCGTCGTTCCGTGACGAGCGGCTTCAGAGTGTAGCTCCGTCGACTGCTGTCCGCGAACTTGCGATCCTCAGCCATGTGGTTGAAGTCGCTATCCGCGATTGGGGGCTACCGCTAGCGAAGAACGTAGTGAAGCTGGTGCGTCGTCCGGTGATACGTAACGAACGCAGCCGACGTCTGACCGGCAACGAAGAGCAGCATCTGTTAGACGCATGCGACAGCGGCAAGATCCCTTTTCTTAAGACGCTCCTGATTCTCGCTATCGAGACAGGGATGCGCCGTGGTGAAATCTTGGGAATGCATTGGTCTCACGTCTCTCATAACCGGCGCGTGATCAACTTGACCATGACGAAGAACGGCTCCGGTCGTGATGTGCCTCTGTCACAGCGCGCATTCGAAGCGCTGACCGAATGGAAGTCTCGCGCTGATGCCGATCAGCCTCTGGTATTTCCGCTGAGCGCTGGTTCGCTTGAGCAGGTTTGGCGTCGGCTGTTGATACGCGGCCAGATCAAAGGGCTGCGTTTCCATGATCTTCGTCACGAGGGTGTGAGCCGTTTGTTCGAGCGTGGGCTGAACGTGATTGAGGTGAGCACCATATCAGGTCACAGCGAATTACGAATGTTAAAGCGATACACTCATTTGAATGCCGACGATCTTGTAGGTCGCCTCGGCTAAGGTGGTTCCGAGTAGATATATCACCCATTGGTAGGTTACATAAAGTTTACATTCGCTTTATGGTTGTTATCATAAGACAACTTTAGGAGTCATTTTACCGATAAAATGTTCGGTTTTGAGCCGTTTATCCGGTCAAAATCACGCTTTAGGTTGCGCTAAGTTTACGTTTGATTGACACTTTTGAACGGAATTCCGGTTTTTCCGGAGGTGTAAACTTAATAGACTTCTAAAACATTGCCGGTGCGTGACATCGGGTTCAGGCACTCAGCAGCGCTTCAAAATCACTGTCGCAGGGATAGTTCTCTGCGCTGCTTGCGGTTGAAACGTGAACGCGGAAGCCTTACCCCACAGTGCTGAAAACATATTCGGCAGCTTGCCGAGATGGGTGTGGAGACGATCGTCCACGGATTGTCACTGAGCACTGAAACCCACAGATATCCTGTCCAAAGAGCTGCCGCCTCCCCGTGCGTTCCTCGTTCGATCCGATATGGACGTTGTGGATTTGCGCACCGCTCTTTTGTGGGCAGCCTTCTTTTGCCGTGACCCTCCTGCGCCGTGAGATTCTGCCATTTATCTTCCATGACGCATTACTGCTGCCAGGACACGAAGTCCTAGAGGGTTTCAAGGCGCTCCATGGGGATGGCTTCTGCGTCCACCGAGGTCCGAGGTCGGATCCTCCCTTGCCGCGAATATTGGCGCAGAAGCTCCCAGGCGCGCTCCGGGCTTCAGAACAAGTGCTTGCCGGAAAAACTATCCGGTCGCGCCAGGTGATCAACCTTGAGTCAAAGCGCAGCCGCCGCGCGCAATCTCCTGCATCTCATAAGGTTCTGGCTATAAAGTAAGTAAGGGGAGGATGCGATGACCGGCATCACTGCTAGCCGATGCTCGCCCGCTCACGACTTGCGTCATCTCGCACAGCACAGCGCTATAAGAAAAACAGCAGCGCTGCCAAACCAAACTTCACAATGGATTCCTCAGCATCCAAAGGAGAACCTGTGACCGGGAATCACCTTTCATTCGAAGATCGTATTCGCGACAATATCACTGCTCTTAGGCTTGTCATGCCGGAGGTCCTGATGCGGGAACGTGAGCGCGCTCATACGAAGTGGTATGCATACCGCTTCATGTCGCCGCTCGAGGCGACTAAGCTTTTCGCGGATTTGTATCGAACCGCATTTAAGCGGTATGTGCGCACCCACCGTGATGTTGGTGACGCCGACGCCGCCAATGGCCTCGGAACCAGGATTTTTGGTCGTCCGAACAGCTCACTTACCGAGGTCTGGAACGCGAGACAGCGCGCCGACGAACTCGGCTTGCCTTACAACCTGCTCATCGAGTTTAGCTTCCATTTCGCTGGCCGGCGCACGAGGAAGCGCGCACCGCGGCCTGGCCAGCTTTTCGATAGTGGAGCGGGTGGCATCGCATGGGCGCTTGAACTTGAAAAGTGGATTGTGGATCCGTTGCATCTTGAGGTTCAGCGCCTCAGTATGCCGCAGTATCGGCATGAGAACTATCGGTTCTTTCCTGTTCAGAGAGAGTTTCACGAATACATTCTGGCGAGCATTGAGGAGAGGGTAGGGGCCTGGGGCCCAAAGTTGGCCCACCATTGCGTGAGTCGTCATCATCTTCCCATCAGAAAGGCAATCAAGCTTGTGCCCAGGGGAGCGCGCGCGATTGCCCTCCGCCACATTCGCGGGGAGCTTGAGCTTGCCATCGAAGAGAATGGTGAAGTTGAGCGGTTGCCCGACATCGCCGTTGCCCCAGCATGCTTCGGTCTCCCCTTTGCCACGCACGTGACGTCACCGGAATGTATGGCATGTCCTCTGGCCGATCTCTGCTCTAACGCAGTGCTTGCGGCGTCCGACCACATGCACGGCAGCTATGGCGCTCTTTCCCCGGTCCAGCAGAACCGGAAGATAAACACGAGGCAGAAGACGAAGTTGCGGGTCCGAAAGTTCCGTGCGGCGAAGCAGACGCTTGCTTCAGACTGCTCTCAGCAGCCGGAGGGCATCCCGACGTAACGCTCAGCCAAATAGGGTTTCTTTTAAAGAGAGATATAAACTTAGGTTGAGCGTTACATCTCCTTCCTCCTCCGGGAAACGGAGAATCCTTATCCCCAACCGTCGAACAGATAATACCACGCCGCCTTCCGGCGTCGTGGACCATGGCTTGCAAACAAAAGGAATTCACGATGAAGAACGAAATGTTGAACCTCCGCCGGTTTTTTCGGAATCGGTTCGAGCGTCTGATCGACCATAATGACGCGGACGGCTCCGGCACTGGTGACGGCTCCGCCATCGGATTGGCTGAGGTGTGCGAACTCTTAGCCAATGATGACGAGAGTTTCCCGCGAAACTACGACCATGATCTTCGACGATTTTGCGGTCACGAGGCTTCTATCTGGTTTCGCGAAGAGCGCAGCTACGGCGATGTCGCCCGGCTTGTAATTTGTTTGCTGGAAGCGGGCAGCAACGGAAATACTCGCCCTACTGGCTTTTGGGTCAGTAAGGTTCTCCATTGCGACAGTCCCATCATCCATATGCGTAGCGTAGAGAGTTTCAATTGGGAGCGAAACAATGTTGAGCGCTGAGCTTAGAAAGCGAGTGTCCGCAATGGCGGAAAAGTATCGTCAGCATGAACTGGACTTCCTCGAGATGCTCGGGAGAATCGATAGCCGCAAGATCCAGCACCCCAAGCCCAGGATTCGTGTGATTGCCCCATCATATCGGTGGTCGATTGTCGATACTTCAGAGACCGGCATCGCAAGGTGGCAATAGTCCCTGCTTCATTCCCCGCAGGAGAGTGCGGGGATGCACCTGGTATCGCTCGGCAAGATCGTCGAGAGATACCTTGTCGATCCTCATAGCGTATCGAGCTTCCATAATCTGCTTTGCGGTGAGTGATTTCGGTCGGCCGATGAAACTCCCCCTTGAGCGTGCAGCCGACATCCCTGCGTTCGTCCGTTCGCTGATGATGGCGCGCTCAAATTCAGCCATCGCCGCCATGATATGGAACGTCAGCCGCCCGCCCGAGGTAGACGTATCGATAGCCTCGTTAAGCGAACGGAACTCGACCTCTCGCGTTCCAAGATCGTTGATCGCTCCGATAAGGTCGATCAATGATCGACCAAGTCTGTCGAGTCTCCATACGACCAACATGTCCCCTGCATGAACTGCATTCAACGCTTCCGCAAGTCCCGGTCGATCAAACGTGGATCCTGAGATACCCTTATCCGTGAACGTGTGATGACAGCCATTTGCTTCCAGTGCCTTGAGCTGTAGGTCCAGATGCTGCTCATTTGTCGAGACCCGGGCATATCCAATTTTTAGCACAACAACCTTCAATTTCGCTCTTTTGTAGGCGACACTATACCCGGTAACCCATTGACTAAAAGGAACCTTTATCCCATAGCTCGAGGACCACAATCTTCCTCACCGTAAGCCGTTGTTTCTATTTGGCTCGCGTTCAGGGTGCACAAGAAACCCATCGTCGGACAAAAAGGTTCCCTTTTGTCGGACGAAAATCCTCGGATCGCCACGTGAAAATCTTCCAAATGCTAACCGTCGTTGCTGCTGTCTCGTCTCCCTGGACTTCGGCCTGCGGTGGCGAAGCTCCAATACATCTTTTCCTCAACGAAGACTCTGCGGAAACGAAAATCGACGGAATGAACGTCAGGCTGCGAGCCGAGCTTACCGATGAAGATAAGAAGGAACGTGAGTTCACGCGCACGCCGCGAGTATGGATTATATGTTCCGACAATGGTCGGCAAATCTTCAGCATCGATACCGCCGACGATCTCGATCCCTGGCCGTCCGTTTCGGACAATAATGATGTCAAGGTCAGCACGGTGTTGAAGTCCCAGACAGGTTCCTTCAAAGATCTGACCACTCAGATGAACGCGTCGCGCGTGAACCATCTTTTGCAGATTACGCTAGACATCACCGGTCGAGCTGAAGACGTCGCTCGTTCCTGGCTTCAAGGGTTTCCGATCAAGATTACCGCCTCACCTGGAGGGGAGCTGAAGGATCTTGACCTCGTCATCTTCCCAGAGGTGAATAGTTCCGCTTTTCGTGCCCAAGCTGCCGCGCTCATCCGCGGATGTAAAGTTCTAGCACACTAGCCTGTTCGCGGCCACTGAGTCAGGGAGATTTACTGGTGCGTTTGGCATGTCGAAAGCTGCGACGCAGCGCCAAAGCACGTCGAGCCAGCCAGTGACCATCCTCGAGTCAAAGAATGCGTGCTGCTCGTTAGACCGACGGCTCTACCTTCTCCCACCCCAGCATATGTTCGTTCTTGTCGAGCCAGGTCTTGCGATTTTCCCAATCCGGCAACACGCGCCCCACTAATTCCCAGAATTCCGGTTCGTGGTTGCGGTGTTTGAGGTGACACATCTCGTGGACCACGGCGTATTCGAGCACCGGCTTCGGCGCGAAGATGAGGTGCCAGTTAAGATTGATCTGGCGGTTCTGTCCACAGCTGCCCCACATGTGCTTCTGGTCTTTGATCTGCACGCCGCGAGGTTTGAGCCCGTTGCGCTCACCATGCCTGCGGACGAAGTCGCGGGCGTCGTCGCGCACACGGTGTTTCAGCCACAGCCTCAGCGAGCTCTCGATGACGGCGTCGGAGGATTCAGGGGGCAGACCAGAGGGCATACGTATATGGAAGCCGTTGCGGAAGCTGACCTCGACCAGCGAGCCGTCGAAGGGTTCGATGGTGAGCTTGGCGATCCGCCCACGGTAGGGAATCTTGGCACCGGTGACGAACTGGTAGACGCGTGTCTGGGCCTTGGCGCGCTCGGCCATGTGCTGCACGGTCTCGATGATCCAGGCGCGCCTGCGATCCAGCACTGCGCAGATCTGTTCGTCGGTCGCTCCTTCCGGCACCAGCAGCTCGAAGGACTTTGGCGTAACGCTGAGACTCGCCTTGCTGGCCCTGGGCGAGCGCCGCAGGGTGTATTCGATCTCTTGGCTGCCGATGCGATAGACGGCCATATCACTGCCCCGCGAAATGCTTGAGCGCGTAGGCCTCGACTTCTTCGGGGATTTCCCTGAGCTGCGTCAGACCGGCGAGATGTGCCATGGAACGCACCTGCTGGCGCAGGCCCTTGCGAAGACCATCCTTCGCCCACCAGCCTGATGGAGCTGTCACAGGGTCGGTGTAGAGCCCCTCAAGACGAACCGCAAGAGCCTCGCCCTCCGGTCCGGAGGTGAAGCCGTTCAGGATCTGCAGGATGCCATAGGCGCCGGGAGAAAGACCCGCTTCTACATGGGCGGCGTCCTCGGCGGTGATGTCCTTCGCCAGTTCTTCCGCTGCCTTCAGCTTCTCCGACCAGCTGAGTTGCGCGCTTTCGAGCTTTTCCAGTAGCTGGCGCAGGCGCTCGGAGAACTTGCCGTATTGATGCGGGCTGTCGTCGATCCGCTCGGTGACGGTCTTGCGCAACTCCGTCGTCTTGCGGATCGCCGCCGTCATGAGGTCTTCCTCGGTCTTACCTTCACGATCGAAATCCTCCCAGAATTCCGGATCGGTGATGTGGCGCAGCTTGACGGTGACGCTCAGACCCGTTGCCTCCAGATGCTTCTCCAGCATCTCGCGGATCTTCTCGCTGTAGTTCATCTGGTCGAAGGCCTGGCGCTTCTCGAAATGCTGGGTGCCATAGAGCAGGAAGTTCGCGACCCACTTTAGGTCGCCGGTGAACTCCAAGACGCTCGGGTCCGGGCTCAGCGTTTCATAGAGTGCGATGAAGCTGCGGGCCTTGGCCTTGAAGTCGAACCACTTGTCCTCGGTGCCGAGCAGCCTCACGAAGGCATCATACTCCGCCTTCAGCTCGTCCTTGTCGCTCGCCTTTCGCTTGAGCGGCTTCATCAATGCCGCGACGGCAGAGTGGGCGGCGCGCAGCTGGTTGCGCAGATCATTCAGGTCGCGCATGGCGTTCTTCACGTCATCGGCGCGGTATGAGGAAAGCGCTGCTTCCAGATGACCGGAAACGCCGATATAGTCGACGATCAGCCCGTTGCGCTTCCGGGCGTCAGAAACGCGATTGGTGCGGGCGATCGCCTGCAGCAGCCCATGCTCCTTCAGCGGCTTATCAAGATACATCACGCTCTCGATCGGGCAGTCGAAGCCGGTCAAGAGCTTGTCACAGACAATCAGGAACTGCAGATCATCGCCCTTGCGACCGAACGCCTTTTTTGCCAGCTTTTCCGCCTCGGCATCAAGATAATGCGCCTTCAGATCTTTGCGGATCGCCTGCTTGTGGGCATCCTCGCTCGGCTTGCTGTCTTCCTGGTTGATCGAATAGACACAGGCCGACATGGCATCGGCGCGGGCGAGCGCCTCGGCAGGCTCCATGCCCTCGGCCCTGAGATCCTCGGCAATGACCTTGGTCAGCGCCTGCTTGTAGAGGATCACTGCCTCGCGATCGATGGCGACGATCTGCGCCTTGAAACCGTCAGGCCGGGCATATTGCTTGAAATGCGTCCAGATGTCGTAGGCGATTAGTTCGATGCGGCGCGGATGCTTGACCAGATCCTCGATCTGCACACCGCGCTTCTTGATCTCGTTCAGCTTGTCATCGTCCAGTTCAGCAAACCAGGTGTCGAACAGAATGTCGATCTTCGCCTCGTCGATGTGCCAGTTCGTCTTGCGGCCGGTATAGTAGATCGGCACCGTCGCACCATCGGCCACAGCATCATCAATGCCGTATTTGTCAAGATAGCCTTCTCCCGGCACACCAAAGTTCTCGTAGGTGTTCTTGTCGTCCTTCTTCACCGGTGTGCCGGTAAAGCCGAAGAAGCGGGCGTTCGGCAGCGTAGCACGCAAATATGCGCCGAGATCCTTTTCCTGGGTGCGGTGCGCCTCGTCCACCATCACGATCCAGTTTTCCGAATTGGCAATCGCCTCCTTCGAGCCCTGGAACTTGAAGATGGTTGATAGCGCGGTATGCCCATCCTTGCCGCTGCGGATCAGCGCGTGCAGATCCCGAATGCTTTCGATTGCTGTCGGATTCGGTAGGCCGCAGGCGACAAAGGTGCCGCTGATCTGTGAGTGCAGGTCCACCCGGTCGGTCAGGACCAGAATGTTCGGGTTGGTGAGCCGCTCGGACTGGATCGTCCGGTGCGTTTTCAGTTTCAGCGCGGCGAAGACCATGGTCAGCGATTTGCCGCTGCCCTGCGTGTGCCAGATCAGCCCCTGGCGATGCTTGCCCTCGATGACGCGATCGACGATGCGGTTGACGGCGCGGAACTGCTGGTAGCGGCAGATCTTCTTGATCGTGCCGGTCTCGGTCTTTTCAAAGACGATGTAATGGGCGATCAGGTCCAGCAAACGGCCTGGCTCCAGCAGGCACCAGAGACCCTTGGCGAGCGTGTTGGGAAAATCGGCATCAGTCTTCGGCCAGGGATCGCGCCATTCGGCGAAATATTTGGAGCCGGACCCGGTCGAGCCATAAAGAACCAGCGCACCATCGGTGACGATGTTGAAGACATTGGCGAAGAACAGGCGCGGAATGTCCTGTTCATATTGCTTGATCTGCTCGAAGGCCTCGCCGGTCTTGTCCTTTACGTTTAGCGGGCTCTTGGCCTCGATCACGACCAGCGGGATGCCGTTCACGTAGACCACGACATCGGGCTTGCGCGTGTTCTCCGCCTTCACCCGCAGCTGATGCGTCACGGAGAACTGGTTGTTGCCGGGGTCGAGGAAATCGATCACCCGCAGCGTCTGCCGCGTCTCCTGGCCGGTTACCTTGCGGGCATAGTCACCGCGCAGCACTTTCAGCCAGGCCTCGTTGTCGCTGATCGCGGCAAGCTCGCCATAGGCAGCCTCGGCAGACACGCGATCGATCCCATTGATGCGCGTGAGCGCCTCGATCAGGTGGCGGCGAAAAAGAACCTGGTTCTCGCCCTCGCGCAAACTTGCATGCTCCGCCGGTGGAACGAAGCCATAGCCCATGCCCTTGAGATGCTCGATCGTCGGGCGCTCGGCAAAATGCCATTCGGGGGCGCTGCTCATGGGTGTCTACTCCGCTGCCACGGGCAGGGCGTCGATCACGCGCTTGCGGCCAGTGAGGAGGTCAGACATCAGGGCGGATTTTAACCGCAACCTCTGTTCCAAGATCCGCACGAGAGCAGTCTCCGTGCTCGCAAATTCTTGGATATGCGCCACGATCTCGTGTTGCTCATGCAGCGGCGGCAGCGGCAATTTCATCTGCTTCATTGCCCCCACATTAAAATGCTTCTGAGCCAAGCCTCCCTCTGCCTTCAAAACCTGGGTCTTTCCACGTGCGCTGTTGATGAACGTTGAGAGGAAGTAGGGATCTACCAGTTCGATCTTTGGTCGCGCGAAGATGATGTCAATACAGTTGGCTCCGTCATATCTCAGTGGCACCACACAAGAGGTTCCTGGGTAACCGGTTCGAACAACAAGAACGTCTCCGGACCGAAGGACTGATTTCTGGTTTACGCGATTGCCCTCTTCACTGATGTAAACCCAGTCAGCATCCTCCACGAAGCCTTCACGGACATTGGCAGAACGGAAGCAGCGAACCCCGCTCTCGACATAATATTGAGACGGCTTAATAACGATCCCGACACTTATCTGGGTGCAGACGTCGTCGGCGTTGGTCAATGACCACCCCTCCGGAATTTCCCCGATCTCCGTTTGCTTGAAACGCGTGTGGCCGATGCCTTTGGTGAGCAGGCGTTCCAGCACACCCTGCTTGACCTTTCTGGTCTGCTCGATCACCGCCCGCGTTGCCGCAATGGCCTCATCGACGCTGGACAGGATTTCGGCGATGCGCCACTGTTCGTGGAGAGGGGGTAGCGCAATGTGTATTGATCTGAGTGCCGATTTGCTTATTTCTGGGAACGTGCTGCCACCCGCCGAGCGCTCCAAAATTTTCCTGCTGAAAACAATCCAATAGGCGAGAAATGCGGCATCATATTTGGCCGACGGATGGAAGTTAGCAAAACCCTGATTTGTCGCGACAGGGACGGCGTTGATGGCCGGATAACCTATCGTGGCGCGGCTCGTCATGAGGACGCTGCCTACCGGCAACATTTTCAGCGACGTCTTCTGCAATGCAGCGTCGCTTACCATCGTCTTTGTCGAGGAAAGCTTCACTTTACCAGGCGGCAAAGCGGTGATGTCAGTTGGCGTTGCCCAGAAATGTCGCCCCCGTTCCCAGAATTCGCCAACCTCTTTTGACGGCGTCGTTCCGCCAGAAATCTGCGCCAACTCGCCTAAAGTTGTTGAAGCCCACCCCTCAGGCACCTCACGCGACATAACCAAGCTCCCGCAAAAAGCCCATCATTCGTGCTTCCGCCGCATCCCGCTCGGCCTGCAGCTCGATCAGCTTTTCCGCTTCGGCGGCGACATCAACCTCCTCCGCCTCTTCAGCCAGATGCACATAGCGGCTGATATTGAGGTTGAGTCGTTCGCCTCGATCTCGCTCACCGGCACCACACGTGCCAGCCGACCGACATCGACAAAATCGCCGTAGGCCTGTGCGAGCGCGGCGACATTGGCCTCCGACAGATGGTTCTGCGCCTTGCCTTCGACGAACTGCTCGGCGCCGTTGACGATCAGGATCTTGCCCTTTCGCGCCGCGGGCTTTTGTTTGCGCAGGATGAGGATGCAGGCCGGAATGCCCGCGCCATAAAACAGGTTCGGCGCAAGGCCGATAACGGCTTCGATCAGATCATCCCGGATCAACCCCTCGCGGATCTTGCCTTCCGCGCCGCCGCGAAACAGCACACCATGCGGCAGCACCACGCCGCATACGCCGTCCTCCTTCAAACTTGCCACCATATGCTGCACGAAGGCGAGATCGCCATAGGATTTCGGCGGGCAACCATAACGGTCGCGGCCATAGGCGTCGCCCTTCGACCAGACATCATGCCCCCAGCTTTTCAGCGAAAAGGGCGGGTTGGCCAGCACCCGGTCAAAGGTGCGGATGGCCTTCACGCTGTCACCTGTCAGATGTTTCGGCTCCAGCAACGTATCGCCGCGCGCCACAGCTGCGTCATCGATATCATGCAGGAACAGGTTCATCTGGCAGATGGCCCAGGTATTGAGGTTCCTCTCCTGGCCGAACAGCGACAGGCTTTTTGGATTCTTGCCCTGCCGCTCCAGATGATGCACCGCCTGCAACAGCATGCCACCCGAGCCGCAGGTGGGGTCATAGATCGACATGCCTTCTTCTGGCTTCAGGCATTCGACAATCAGCCGCACGACCATCTTCGGCGTATAGAACTCGCCACCCTTCTTGCCGGCATCATCGGCAAACTGCGCTATCAGATATTCATAGGCCTGGCCCAGCACATCCGACTCGACATCGGAATTACGCAGGCGATAGGTCTCGAAATGCTGTAGCAGCTTTTCCAGCATGGCATCCGGAAAGCGCTCCTTGTTGTTAAAATCGACATCCTGGAAGACGCCGCGCAGCTTCATGTTCGCGTCTTCAATGATGTGAAACGCACGGTTCAGGTGCGTTCCAATATCGGTGGTGTGCTTGCGCACATCCCTCCAGAAATGGGCCTTGGGGATATCGAAGCGGTGTTGATCAGGAAGCTCAGCGATCTCCTGGTTGGCATACAAAGACATCGCGGCTTCATACTCTTCCTCCCAGACATCCGAGAGGCGTTTGAAGAACAGAAGACCGAAAATGTAGTGCTTGTAATCGCCGGAATCGATCGATCCCCGCAGGATATCCGCTGCCCGCCAGAGATGGTTTTCCAGCTGCGAAAGGCTCAAAGTCGTCACGTTATATATTCCCCGTCATGCTCAGCGCTCACAATAGCAAATCGGAGCAGCGTGGCAATTTATCTGGACAACGGCGCGAAGGCGAATAGAACTTTGTGTGCAATTTATGATCCTCATCGGAGTAAATTTTGAGCGATATCAAGCTGTTTCATTTCAGTGGTGCCCAAGTGACGGAGCTTGTGGGTGCTGCCGTCCAGGTCGAAAAATCTCTTCAGAAGGTATTCGAGGCAAATCTGGAAGCTCTTCTCGGAATACGCTTTCTTGCCAGCGAACATTCAACCGGTGCAGTTCACGGTGGCAGGATTGATACGCTGGGTGTGGATGAGGACAATTCACCTGTCATCATCGAATATAAGCGTTCGGTCAATGAGAACGTCATCAATCAAGGGCTCTTTTATCTCGATTGGTTGCTCGACCATCGTAAGGAGTTTCAATGGCTGGTGATGGAGCGTCTGGGGCCGGAGGTAGCCAAAGCCGTAGATTGGACTGCGCCGCGTCTGCTTTGTATCGCGGGCGACTTTACGCGATATGACGAACACGCAGTCAAGCAGATTGCCCGAAACATCGAACTTATCCGTTACCGTAAGTTTGGTGACGACCTGCTGATGATCGAACTCGTGCATGCGCCCAAGTCCGCACGATTGAGCGTGACAAAGGCATCGGCCGAACCGAAAGCTGCGGATCAATCAATGGAGGTAGGACAGGCCACCGATCCCTATCTCAGCCAACGAATGAGTTACCGCCTTTCTCAGTCATCATCAGATCTGCGTGACATCTACGATGCCGTCTACCAATTCCTTGTCGGGCTCGGTGACGATGTCCAGGTTAAGGAACTCAAGCTCTACACAGCATTTAAGCGACTGAAGAATTTCGTATGCATGGAAATCTATCCGCAAGCTCGCACCGTGATGCTTTTCCTCAAGTTGAACCCTGGAGAGCTGGATCTGGAAGAGGGATTTACCCGCGATGTCCGAAACATTGGGCATTTCGGTAGCGGTGATCTACAGGTGACACTGAGATCGATGGCAGATTTCGAGAAAGCGCAGGCTCTGCTGCGTCAGGCCTACGAAGCAGGATGAAGTCGAACTCGACCCGGTCCAGACTGACAATCCAAAAGCATCGGGGTTAATCTGTATTGCTCACCTTGAGCGGGTTGGCGATGCCGCCCGCCCAGAGAGCATCTCGGACCTGATCCGTCTTCGAGCGAATTTCACCTGTGAGCATGCGTGGTTCCCGTCATCATCCGAATCAGGTTGCACCTTAGTGGCCTTATCTCCTCGATTGAGTTCCAAATTGTTTCCATTTTGGAAGACAAAGGCGTTTGTATTGCATGGATAGAAAACAAAATTGATTGACTTTCAAAAATCTATTTTTTCGGTAGTCAAGGCGTATTGACTGCTACCCGAGCAAATCAAAAGCCCTTGAGTTCTAAAAATAGCAGTTTTTGGTAGACAAGCCGACTTGTCTCCTGCATTACGAAGACAACACCCTTTGTGCGTCAGAAATATTGGAATTTGGAAATCAAAATGACGTTGCGCCCCGGCTTGGATCTCTCCGAAGCAGTTGAATATCACTACGACCAATTTCCGCCCCGCCAAATCGATGCTGGCCGCCTTATCATGACGGTGGCGTCGGCATCGGCCGCCTTGGCGCGTTACGATCAAATGCTCAAGAGCATGCATAACAGCGAGATTCTGCTCGCACCACTAAGAAACCAGGAAGCTGTCGTGTCTTCGCGTATGGAAGGCACGGTAAGCACGCTGGATGAAGTTTTAAGATATGAAGCCGATCAGGAGGAAAGTGGTGACGAGGCTGGTGGCCACTATCGTAACGAAGCGATCGAGGTCTTCCTATATAGCCGCGCGTTGACGGCGGCGCAGCGCAGCATTGAACAAGGGGCTCCTTTATCGAGCTTTCTCATCAAGAGTGCGCATCGGGTTCTGCTCGGTTTTGGGCGTGGTGCTCACCTATCTCCCGGCGAATTCAAAACAGAGCAGAATTATCTGGCCGATCGGATGCGGCGCAAGGTTCATTTT
Organism: Agrobacterium sp. LMR679; assembly: GCF_027157905.1. Lineage (NCBI taxonomy): Bacteria > Pseudomonadati > Pseudomonadota > Alphaproteobacteria > Hyphomicrobiales > Rhizobiaceae > Agrobacterium > Agrobacterium sp. LMR679. Next base: position 1,220,998 of record NZ_JAPVOJ010000001.1, read on the forward strand.
GTGCCTATGCGGCCGGAGCAACTTCAAGATGGGATGGACCGCCTCTTCGCTTTTATCGAGTCGGAGGATTGGCAGATTCTGATCAAAACAGCAGTTGCTCACCTCGAGTTCGAAGCGTTGCATCCATTCAAGGATGGCAACGGTCGAATTGGCCGAATGCTGATCACTCTGATGCTTTGGAAAGCTGGAGCGATCTCTGCTCCACATTTCTATATTAGTAGCTATTTCGAAGACCGCCGCGACGAATATATTGATCGGATGCGTGAGGTGTCTAAATCAGGCGCCTGGACCGATTGGATCATTTTCTTCCTGGAGGCACTGGAAGCGCAGGCGCAAAAAAACTTGGCAACGGCCGAGCGAATTCGCGATCTCTATGAGGAGCTGAAACGAGAGTTTCCTCAAATTCTCACATCGCAGTGGAGCACAGCTGCTTTGGACTTTCTATTTTCGCGTCCGGTTTTCAGGAACAACGTCTTCACGAAGAAATCCGGCATTCCGGAGACTTCGGCGCACCGATTTACGCGCATCCTGTCAGAACGTGGCCTCATCCGAACAGTGGAGCCGGCTGCTGGTAGACGACCAGCACTATATAGCTTCGAACCGCTTTTGCAGATCGTCCGTGACTAGCCACGACGCCGGCACATGCGGCTCACAGATGGTTAAGGTTCCGCGAGCCTATGTCCGTCAGCCCGACCATTGATGTTTAAGAGGAGCGCGCAACGCAAGCGTTCGCGCATGCGGAGAGGTGGCAGAGTGGTCGAATGCACCGCACTCGAAATGCGGCATACCTGCAAGGGTATCGTGGGTTCGAATCCCACCCTCTCCGCCATTTACAAATGATTCCCATATCGTCTCAATTAGAAAGTCTTCGAGGAGGCGGCTGTCGGGGGCGGCAATGCCCGCGTTTTTTTGCGCCGAGGCCTCCTGCTAAGCGAATGACGCATTTTCCTGCAATGCATCTACATTTGAAAGAATAGTAGCGGTTAGCGGCGGTGATTTCAGTAGATCCCGCGAGATGTCCGGATCAGGAATGGCTGCTGTGACCAAAGCGTTTAGTCGATCGAACCAGACACCTTCGTTCGCGGAAAATAAGCTATAAATGGCCTCGTTCTTTGTTTTGCAACCAAGATTTTTATAGTTCTCAGAGCAATATTTTGAAGCGGCACACATCAAATGCCAACGCAACTTAGAGTACCTGCCATCAAATTTCTTATTGGAAATAAGCATCTTTAGGCGATAGTGAGCAAAGCAAGCAGTGTAGTAGGTTTCTTCTGGTGATCCTGGCTTGAAGACGTCGTTTAACAGTTCGCCCGTCAATCGATTTGGATAACGGCTTGCCAAATCCGGACGCATCATTGTGATCGCAGCGTAGCACCTCGCCGTCTCTCGCACGTCAAATACCCTAACAGGCACAACATTTTCCGGTGCGTATTGCCCCTTTCTGCGCTCAAAATATAAGCGGTTCGTTTCAGAAGCACCTCGAGCGTTAAAATATTGCTCAAGTTTTCTCAGTACATCAAGGGTTGATATAAATTGCGCATCTTCGACTTTTGACTGTCTGTTTGTTGCTCTTACTATGTCATCGATTACAGAGGGTTCATCTGCTTCAATAAGCTTCACCATGAGGCTAACACTAGCGTCGACCTTTTCATCTAGCGAGATCAAAACGTTAGAAGTCTGGCAGCCATTGACGATTTGAAAATCGCGTATGAAGATTTCTTGGCCTGCTGGTCGTACGCTGGACGCGACGATCGTTATTCCGTTATTCATCAAGCCAAACCGCGACTTTTTGTCTGCTTCATCAAGGGTACTGGCAATTTCAGAATTGACGTCTGCATCAACCCCAAGGAAGTCTCTAACATTCTCTTCGAAGAGTTTTTTTCTCGGTGTTCCGTCGGCGCTTTTTAAGACGGTGTCTATGAAGTTTCGGGCCTGAACTGTCGCAACATAGGCGTTGTTTATATTTGGTGCAGCAGGAAAGGGTGCGTATCCGATAGTTGGGAGCCGCGCTTCCACTGGTCCATCAGCAGAGAGCCAAAGATCGTGAATAAAGTCTCTGTGACCTTTGACATATCGCGTGTCATGGGCATAGCCCAGCTTCTTTAGTGAGTTTTCTCCTATCGAAAATGCAGCATTTATCTCAGGAGCATCCGTATCCGGTGCCGCTGTCAAAAAAATAGACGTGTAGATCAGGGAGTCCATTTTTTATTCGGCCTATGTTATCGAAGACAGTTTTGAACATCGATCGAAATTCTGCAAGATGCGGTGCATGTGGCTGTGCAGGTTCATCCGAGAGAAGATCCACGACGGCGGCTATAAAGGAGTCCACCTCCATCTTGCTCCAAGAGGTTGATGATTTTACCTGTGTAAACACAACCGACACAGAATACTCACGCCTTGAACCTTCAAATATCTCGCTTAATTCGTCGAGAGACATTACGGCACGGTCGTCAAGGTAAAGAAAAGCTCCGTCAATGCCCGGATCGGCGCCGTCGTAGACAAGGTCAGAAATTTCAACACTATCGCCAGTATATTTTGAAAAAATGCAATAATTTGCAAATGCTTCGAAATTCTTGCTGTCTGAGTATGGTGCACCGAAGTTCTGACAAAAGGTGTTGAAGTATGATTTTGTTACCAAATGCATAGTGCAGTTCCCTCATTCCGCGGCGATTCAATCTAGATTTATGCAGCATATGATTTTATCGCGAGGGTTGTAAATGTCGGGAGTGAGTAAAAATCTTAGCATCTTGTGGGGATCGCGTTTTCCGGAAGAAAGAATGGGCGTAGAAGGCTGTTTAGGGTTTGATATTAGAACCCACACTCAGCAAGAAACGCCCTGCTGGCCGCCAGATCATCCAGAATGCCGCCGGCATTGCGCGGGTCGCGCTCCTGCTCGATGGTGATATAGCCGCCATAGCCAAGTTCCGTCAGAAAGCTGCGGATGGCTGGATAGTCGATTGAGCCGCGACCGATGGGGCACATGACGCCTTTGGCGCAGGCGTCGAAGAAGCGGATGCGTTCTGCCATCACCTCCTCGAAAACCGTGGCGTCAATATCCTTGAAATGAATATAGTCGACACGGTCCCAATAGCGGCGAAGCGTGATGACGGGGTCCATGCCGGAATAGGCCATATGGCCGGTATCGAGGCAAAGGCCCGCCAGATCGGCGGGAATGTCCTCGACGATCTGCTGCAACTCATCGGCAAATTCGATGTAGCCGCCAGCATGGGGGTGGATAGTGGCGCGCACGCCATATTTGTCGCGGGCAAGCGTTGCGATGGCGCGGATGTTTTCGACCATGCCGTTCCATGCACCCCCATCGAGGCGCGGCGCGCGGTCGGAGTGGCCGGCGGCATAGTCCCGCTCGTCATGTCCCCAGTCCATCACAGTCAGATAGGGGGCGGAAAAGCGTTGGCCGGCATGGGTTTCCGGTTTCGGCAGGCGGGTGATCAGCGCGCAGATCTCGTCGGTCTGGCGCAGCAGATTGTTGCGGTTCTCCGGTGAGACCAGATCGTCGAAAATCGTGCCGGCGACGATTTTCAGATCGCGCTCATTGAGCGCCTGCGAAACACGCTCGAGGTCGAGCGGCAGATAACCGTAGGGGCCGAGTTCCAGGCCGCCGAAGCCGGCGGCCTTCGCCTCGTCCAGCACCTTTTCCCAATGGGGCAGATGGGGATTTTTGACGTCGTCGACGCCCCAGCAGCAGGGAGCGGTGGTGATGGTGATCCGGTTGGTCATGGCATCCTCGTGGCGCAATTGAGGCCGGGCCGCCTTCTGCGGCCCGGAGCGGGTTTCAGCGGCTGATGGTGGCTTTAAGGGCGTCGATGGAAGACTGGATGCCCGCCTCGGTGGACATGGTGAAATCCTCCATTTCCAGACTGACCCAGCCATCGTAACCGGCCATGCGCACCACGGAGAAAAATTCCTTCCACCATTGCAGGTCATGGCCGGCGCCCACCGCCACATAGTTCCAGCTGCGGTTGGCGACGTCAGTCACCTCTTTGAGTTCCAGCAGCCCGTTCACATCGGCCAGTCCGCGTTCGATGCGGGTGTCCTTGCCGTGGCAATGGTGGATCGCGCTGCCGAGTGCACGGGCAGAGGCGATGGGATCGGCCCCCATCCACATCAGGTGCGACGGATCGAGATTCATGCCCACCGTCGGGCCAACCTCATTGCGCAGGCGAAACAGGGTTTCCGGGTTCCAGACGAGCATGGCCGAGAAATTCTCGAGCGCATATTTTTCGACGCCCGCTTCCCTGGCGAGCTTCACAAGCCCGTGCCAGAGCGGAAAGGCGCGATCTTCCCATTGGTAACGGTCGCGCTCCGGCATCTCGTTCGGCCAGCTCTTCGTGTAGACGAGCCAATTCGGCACGGTGTCACCCGGTGCTGCTTCCGGCAGGCCGGACATGGTGACGATCTTCGTCACGCCGATTTCGCCGGCCAGCCGGACGGTGTCTTGCATCTCCTTCAGGTGGCGCTTGCCCATATCGCCGGGATCGAGCGGATTGGCGGAGCAATTCAGCGCAGCGATTTCGAGGCCACGGGCCTCGATTTCCTTGAGCCTGGATTTGAGAAGCCCCTTATCCGCCAACAGTTCGTCGGCCCTGAAATGCGGGCCGCTGGACCAGCCGCCGCCGGTCATCTCGATGCCCTCGACACCGAGCGCGACGCATTTGTCGAGCATATCAGTGAAGGGCAGGCTTGCCATGACGTCAGTACAAATTGCGAGTTTCATCGTTCATCTTTCCGGGGAGGTATGGGGACGCGCCTGAAGAGGAGGACGGGAGAGTTGTCCGGCGCGCCCCCAAGCTGGTTAAGCGAAATCGACCCAGGCGGCGCCGGCATCGGCCGAACGGACGCAGTTTTCCAGCCAGCGAACGCCTTCGGTGCCGGCCGTGATGCCGGGATAATGGTGGGTCTTCAGAAAGGCCCTGTCACCGCGATTTGCCGCGTCGATGGCCTGGGCGATCCAGAGATAGATATTCGACCAGCTGTCACCGAGACCTTCGGTATGCAATGCGCCCATGCGGTCGATGGCGAGGCTTTCCTGTTCCAGATATGGCATGCCGTGGTGCAGGATGCGGCCGGGTTCGCCCTGAACCTCGTAGATCAGCTGGTCGGGATGGGAATCTGACCATTCGAGCGACGCCTTGGAGCCGACGAAGCGGTAACGCTGCGATCCCATATTGCCGGCATTGACGGAGGAAACCCAGAGACGGCCGCGTGCGCCATTGTCGTAATGCATTAGGACGGTGGCGTGGTCCTCCAGCGGTGCGCGCGTGGGGATGAAGGCCTTGCGGTCGCAGAGCAGGCGTTCCACCTTCATATGCGGCAGTACGACTTCCGAGAGATAATAAAGATGCGTGCCGATATCGCCCAGCACGAAGGTCGGGCCGGCGGTGCGGGGATTGGTGCGCCATTTGACGGCCTCGCCCGCGCCCACATCGTCACCGGCATTGAAGCCGTGGGTATATTGCAGGTCGACGATACGGATGTCGCCCAGCATTCCTTTTTTGACCATGGCCGCCATCTGGTGGACGAGCGGATGCCCGGTAAAGCCATAGGTAACGCCGACGATCAGGCCCTTCCGTTCGGCCAGCCGCGCCACCTCGTCGCATTCGGCCACGGTGAAGAACAACGGTTTTTCGCAGATGACATGCAGCCCGGCCTCAAGGCAGGCCTTGGTAATCTCGTAATGGGTGAAATTGGGGGTGGCGATGGAGACGATGTCAACACCGTCTTCGCGTGCCGTTTCGCCGGCAATCAGCGCCTTGTAATCCGCATAGCAGCGTTCCGCTGCAACGCCGAGATTGACGCCGAAGTCTCGGCCTCTTTCGGCATCGAGGTCGAATGCGCCGGCGACGAGCTGGTAGTTGCCGTCGCGAAGCGCACCGGTGCGGTGCTTGTAACCCACCTGTCCCGTCCGTCCGCCGCCCACCATGGCCCAGCGCAGCGGGCGTGAAATCAGTCTTTCTCCGTTGATCATGTCGGTCGTCTTTCCATTTGATGTTGCCAATGGCCGTGGCCGGAGGCGGGGTCCGCCTCGGCCTCAGCGCCGGTTTGCCGCGTTATTTCTTGAAATAGAGGTCGATATAGTCCTGCATCTTGCTGCGCATGAACCGGCTCGATTCATCGGCCCTGTCCTCCCAGGCGAAGACGCAGGAGGTCATGATGCCGTCGAAGCCGATTTCGGAAAGCGTGCTGAAGAAATCGTCCCATGGCACTTCGCCCTGGCCGATATTGAGATGCTGGTGCACCCTCGCCTGCGTGCCCGGCGGGTTGAGGATATAACGAAGCCCGGAGCTGGCCTTGTGGTTGAAGGTATCGCCGACATGGACATGGGCGAGCACATCCTTGGCTTCGCGCAGCATCGCCTTGGTGTCGTCACCGAAATAGAAGGTGTGCGGCGCGCAATAGAGGAATTTGACGTTCTTCGAATTGACAGTGCGGATGATGTCCAACGCCGGCTGCAGCGTTTCGCACCAGTCTTCCGGATGCGGCTCGACATGCAGGTTGATGTTTTCGCGCTCGAAGATCGGCACCAGTTCTTCCATCGAGCGCCACCAGGCATCCTCGCAGGCCTCGATCATCGAGCCGGTATGGCAGCAATAACATGAACCCTTGTCGGGATGCGGGCCGCGGCCGAATTCGGAGTTCATCGTGTCGACCTCCAGTTCGATGGCGATCTCGATGGCCCGCTTCCAGTGTTTCACCGCCGCCTGCCGTTCGGTCTCGTCATTGGAGGCCCAGCGATACATCGGCAGCAGCGCAGCGATGCCGACATCGGCGTCTTTCAGCGCCGTTTTGAAGGACCTGATGCGCTCGGGAAAGACACGCGGCGCCTTGAACCATTCGAGGAAATCAGCGCGGGGGCTGAGTTCGATCCAGTCGAAGCCAAGCTCCTTCACCTTGGCGGGCAGCTCATCGAGGCTGGTGAAACGGTGCATGTGGGGGTCGATGGCGATTTTCATCGGTCTTGATCCTTCTCTATGTCTTAACTGGATGGCGGCTGCGGCGGATGGCCGTCATGGCTGGCCATGTAATTTTCCACCTCGGCACCGAGATCGGCGAGCGCCTCACCGCCGGCCATCAGGTCGGTGATCTCCTCGCGGGATTTTTCGCCCTTGCGGAAATTGGCGGCGACTGCGCCGCGGATGAGCACGGCAAAATGGTCGCCGACGGCGATAGCGTGGGTGACCTGATGGGTGATGAAGATCACCGCTATCCCCCGCTTGCGGGCTTCCAGCACGATGCGCAGAACGTGGGACGCCTGTTTCACGCCCAGCGCCGCCGTCGGCTCGTCGAGGATCAGAACGCGCGCGCCAAAATGCACCGCGCGGGCGATGGCGAGCGATTGCCGCTCGCCGCCGGAGAGCCCGCCGATCAGGCGGTCGCCATCATCGATGCGGGTGATGCCGAATTCCTGCACCGCCTTGACGGCGATTTCGTTTGCCTTCTTGCGGTCGTAAATCCGGAAGGGCCAGAAACCTTTGGTCGGCTCTGCGCCGATGAAGAAGGAGCGGCCGATGCTCATCAACGGAAAGGTTCCGCCGAACTGGTGCACGGTGGAAATGCCCATGCGCTGCGCATCGCGCGGCCCGTCGAAATCGACCGGCGTGCCATCCATCAGCAACTCGCCGGAACTGGGCTGATAAACCCCGGCCAGTGTCTTGATCAGTGTGGATTTTCCCGCGCCATTGTCGCCCAGCAGGCAGAGCACCTCGCCGGCGCGCACCTTCAGCGAGATATCGTGCAGAACATCGATCGGGCCGAAGGACTTGTTGACGTTTCTGAGTTCGAGAATGGGTGTGGTCATCGTCGTGCCTCACTTCTTCTTCGGTGAATAGGTGAGCGCCATGACGCGGAAGGTGTTGTTCATCAGCACCGCGAGCAGCAGCATGACGCCGATGATGAGGCTCGACCAGTTGCGGTCAAAGGCGGTGAAATAAATGCCCTGATTGACGATGGCGAAGGTGATGGTGCCAAGAAATATGCCGATCACCGAACCGAAGCCGCCGGTCAGCAGCACCCCGCCCACGACAACCGCGATGATGGAGTTGAAGATGAAGGTCATGCCGGCCGAAACCTGGGCTACATTGAAGAGGATTGCCTGACAGACCCCGACGAAGGAGGCGCTGACGGAGGAAAGGACGAAAAGCGTCACCGTCAGCTTGTCGGTGGGAATGCCGGCATTGCGGGCACTCACCCGGTCGCCGCCCATGGCGAAAATCCAGTTTCCGAAGGGCGAATAATGGACATAGAAGATATAGATCGCCGTCAGCAGCAGCCACCAGACGATGCTGACCTGAAAGCTGCCGCCGATGAACTGTCCGAACAGGAATTTGGCGACGGGGCCGGATTGGGCAGGGCTCAGCGCCACGCTGGTCGTGCCGGTCAGAAGCACCGAAAAGCCGAGGATCAGCCCCTGCACCGCAAACAGCGTGCCGAGCGTGACGATCAGTGAGGGCACCACGGTCCGTATTACCAGAAAGCCGTTGATCAGCCCGACAAGCACCCCAAGGCCAAGCGCGCCGATGATCCCGAGCCAGATCGGCATGCCGTAATAACCGGTGATGATGGCGACCGTCAGCGCGCCGGCCGGGATCATCGCGCCGATGGAAATATCGAGCTCGCCGGAAATCATCAGCAGCCCGACGGGAATGGCGACGATGCCGAGATTGGCCGCGACATTCAGCCAGCTTGCGGCGCCGGCGGGTTTCAGGAAATCGATGCTGCCGAAGATGACGAAGAAGGCAAGAACGAAAACAAGGCCGAGAAAGGCGCCTGATTCCGGGCGGCGCAGAAGGTCGCCCAAAGAGAGATTTTTCACGTCGTTCACTCCAATATTGGCCCTAGGTGCCGAGGGGATATCCTCTTCCCGTCAAAGCCCGATCCCCGGTTTCGCCGGAGATCGGGAGCGGGTATGGATAACCGCTCAGCGCGCTCCCTTGGCGACGCCGGCAAGCGTGGTCTGGATGTTGGATTTGTCGACGATGTTCGGTCCCGTCAGCAGCGGGGCGGTCGGCAGATCGGTTCCGAAATCGATGGCCGAGGCCAGAAGCGTTACCGCCAGCAATGATTGCAGGTAGGGCTGCTGGTCGATTGCGAAACCCTGCGTCCCGTCCTTGATCCGGTCGAGGCCGGACTGGTTGAGATCGAAAGTGCCAAGCAGGGCGGTTTCGGTCTTGCCGGCCTGCATGATGCCGATGGCGGCGGAATCCGCATCGCCCGCCGAAATGGTCAGGACGCCGTCGATCTTGCCGTCCTGTAGCAACGTCGCCTTGATCGCCTCGGCGACGGCGGTGGCATCGCCGAAGCTGGTGGCGGGAAGCGGCAGTTGCTTGCCGGCGCCGCCGGCCTTGGTGATGCCGTCGATGACGCCCTTGCAGCGCGCCTCCTGATTGGCGGCCCCCGGAACGGTGTTGACGCAGATGACGCTCTTTTTGCCCTGTTTCGCAAAATATTCGCCGCCGGCGACGCCGGCAATATATTCGTCGGAGCCGACATAATTGATCGCGCCGAGTTCCTTCGCCTTTTCGTGCCCACCGGCATTCATGAGAATGACCTTGATACCGGCATTGATGGCTTCCCGGATCGCCGGGTCCTCGCCTTCCGGAACCCAGTTCGGAATGACGAGACCGTCGACCTTCTGACTGATGGCGGTCTGGATCAGCTGCACCACATCGGGCGCGAAATTGTCATAGGTCTGCAAACGCAGGTAATTGACCTTGCCGCCATTCGCCTCCACCACGAGGCGTGCGTCGTCGACACCCTTTTTTATGAGGTTCCAGAACGCATCGTCATTCTTGCCGCCGACAACGGCGATATTGGCCGCGAACGCGCCGGATGCCATCACGAGCGAGACAGCGCCCGTTGCGAGAAATTTCCTGAAAAACGCCATTGCTTCCTCCCTGCCCATTCTCCCGACGGGCCCTAATGACAGGATGATTTATATCTTTCATTTTCATGGGAATGGAATTTATATTTCATTTAATGTTGCATTTAATATCATTTAATGTCATTCATGAATGATACGATTGTGAGGCGTCATGAACCGACCGACCATTACCGATCTTGCGAAAGCCGCCGGTGTCAGCATCTCCACGGTCAACCGGCTGCTGCACGGTTCGACTTCCGTGCGCCAGGATACGATCGACCAGATACTCAAGGCGGCGGAGGAGATCGGTTTTTACGGTCTCGGCACCATCAAGGACCGTCGCCGCGAGGCCATGCCCCATCACCGGCTCGGCTTTCTGTTGCAGCAATCCCACCGGCCGCTTTACCGGCTTTGGGCGGAAGGGATCGTCGCCGCCGCACGTCAGCGGCCGGATAGCATCATCGAGCCGGATGTCGTTTTCGAGGACGATCTTTCACCGGAGGCCGTTTCCGCCAATCTCCTGAAGATGGGACAATCCTGCGGCGCAATCGCGGTGGTGACGGCCGATCATCCGCTCGTCAGCCAGGCGATCGACGAGCTGCGGGGCAGGGGCGTTCCGGTGGTGACTTACGTATCCGATCTGTCGGCGGCAAGCCGCGCGGGCTTTGTCGGCACCGACAGCTGGAAACGCGGCCGCACGGCGGCATGGTTCCTCAGCCAGACGGTAAAGGGCGACGGCGTGGTCGTGCCGCTGATCGGCAGCAATCGGTATCAGTGCCAGGATGTTTCGGACGCCAGTTTCCGCTCCTATATGCGCGAAAACACACCTGAACTTCAGGTCGCGGAAACGCTGCTGACCCACGAGGAGCCGGAAAACGCCTATGTCATCGTGCGGGATATGATTGCTGCCGAACCGGGACTCACGGGGATTTATGTCAATGGCGGCGGCATATCGGGTGTTCTGCGCGCACTCAGGGAACTGCCTGCCGAGCGGCAGCGCGACATAAAAATCATCTGTAACGATATCGGACCGGAAACACGAAAAGGCCTCAACGAAGGGCTGATTACCGCCTCTCTGCCGCTTCCCCTCGACAGGATGCCGCAGCAATTGATCGACGTGATGTTGCGGCGCATCGAGAACGGAGATTCGTCTTCCGTTGAACAGCGGATCGTGCCCTTCGAAATCCTGACGCCCGAAAGCATCTGGACCTGACCGACACGATCACTGGAATTCGAGGCTCATCCGGGCAAGGTCGTCCCACAGGCTTTCGGCAAAACCGCGCAGCACGATGACTTCGAAGACCTGTGCGTCGACGCGGGTGAGGTGGGCGGCGATGTGGCCGATCAGCGTCGTGGCGGAATGTCCTACCGGGAAGGCCGCGAGAGACAGGTCGACCGCCGTGCCTTTGGCCAGAACCCGCTCGGCCATCTTGCCTTCGATGCGGATGCGAACGCGTCCCTGGCTCTGGTCGACACCCGTCGCCTGAGGTTCGAGCGCCGCAAGAAGCGCCTTCATATCAGCGTGTGACAGAGGGTGTTCACCGACGATGAACCATTGGCCCGGTGAGACCGCACGTATATCGCCTTTGGCAAGGTCGCGAAGGCGGGCGTCCAGATCCGTTGCGTCGGGTGCGGCCAGAACGTGGATGATCGCGCCTTCCGGCAAAGGGGAGAGCTTGATGGCGGTGGAGGCAATCGCTCGCTTCGCGCCCAGCACCGGGCGGAGCGTCGGACGGAAGCCGGATTTGAAGTCAGGCTTGAAATCAGACATGGAGTTTCTCGTTTTGAGGATCGACAAAAACCGGGTTGCAAAGGCGGGCTTGGGTAAATTCGTTGCGCAGGCCGTTCCAGACCGTGATTTCCTCGCCATGCCGCGCAGGGCCATTCTTGACCAGGGCGAGACCGATGGTCGAACCCAGATGCGGTGAGAACGCACTGGAGGTCACATAACCTTGATCGTTCTCCAGCATTGCCGCGGCATCCTTCGCAAGAATATGCGAGCCGGTGCGGAAGGACTGTTTTGGATCGAGCGGCACGACGCCGACGAGGCTCGGACGGTCGGCGGCGAAAAGCCCCTCGCGCTCCAGCATACGTCGGCCAATGAAATCGGCCTTTGCGGTGGAAACCATTTTGCCGAAGCCGAGATCGGCGGGCACCACCGTGCCGTTGATTTCATTGTGGGTGACATGTCCCTTTTCGATGCGCAGCACGCCAAGCGCCTCGACGCCATAGGGCATGATATTCTCCGGCTCGCCGGCTTCCATCAGCGCGTCGGCGACGCTTTCGCCGTAACCGGCCGGGACGGCAAGCTCGTAGGCCAGTTCGCCGGAGAAGGAAATCCGGAACAGGCGTCCATGCAGTTGCCCGCCAAACAGGGAAACTTCCCGGGCCGCAAGAAAGGGAAAGGCTTCATCGGAAATATCTTCATCGACAATTCTTTGCAGAATCGCGCGTGCCTTCGGTCCGGCAATCGCCATCTGCGCCCATTGATCGGTGACGGAGGCAAGCCGTACGTCGAGATCAGGCCAGAGCGCCTGCGCACAGAATTCCAGATGGTTCATGACGCCCGCCGCATAGGCGGTGGTGGTCGTCATGAAGAAGCGGTTTTCCTCCAGCCGGCTGGTAGTGCCGTCGTCATAGATCATTCCGTCCTCACGCAGCATCAGGCCATAACGCGCCTTGCCGACCGGCAATTTCAGGAAAGCGTTGCAATAGACCCGGTTCAGGAATTCGGCGGCGTCCCTGCCACAGATTTCGATCTTGCCGAGCATCGATACATCGCAGAGCCCGGCATTCTTGCGCACATTCAGAACCTCACGGTCGACGCTTTCCCGCCAGTCGCTTTCGCCTTCGCGCGGAAACCAGGAGGAGCGATACCAGAGCCCGGTTTCGACGAACACGGCCCCGTTTTTCTCGGCCCAGCCATGCAGCGGCGATTTGCGTACCGGCTGGAAATGCTGGCCGTGATAGGCGCCCGTAAGCGCGCCGAAGGAGACGGGCGTATAAAACGGCCGGAACGTCGTGGTGCCGATATCCGCCGGGGAGACGCCGCGCGCTTCGGCCAGCAGCCCGATGGCATTGACATTCGAAAGCTTGCCCTGATCCGTCGCCATGCCGTTCGTGGTGTAGCGTTTGGCGAGCTCGACATGGCCATAACCTTCACGGATGGCGAGGCCTAGATCCTTGCGGTGAACGTCGTTCTGATAATCGACAAAGGCTTTCGCCTTAATGCCGGGGATGGACCAGAGCGGCTTTGCAGGCGGGGCTACGATATCGTTTTCCACCGTGCCGAATGTCGGTGCAGCTGATGCAAAGCCGAGCTCTTGTACCAGCGCTGCGCCCTTCCGCGCGCCATCCTGAAGGCAGGCGGCGATACCGTTTATTGCGGAAACCGCGCCGGCGAGTTCCAGCCCCTTGAGATTGCCGGGCGCCAGGAAAGCGGCATCGTCTTCCGACCAGACCGGCTTGCCGCCGCGATGGCAGGCGAGATGGATGATGGGGCTGAAGCCGCCCGACATGGCCAGCGCATCGACATTCAGCTTCTCCGCCCGGCCATTCGCATAAATCTCAATGGCGGAAAGCGCCTTGCCGCCCTTGGCATTGGAGACGACGCCACCCTTGATGACGCGCGCCTTGCCTTCGTAGCCCGGATTGCCCTGCTCACGGCTGTCGATGATGGCGGCAAGAGCGACACCCTGCGCCTCCAGATCGCGGGCAAGCGCATAACCGCTGTCGTTGGTGGTGAAAATTGCCGTCGCCGTGCCGGGGCTGACGGCATAGCGATTGAGATAGCTGCGCATGGCGCCGGCCATCATCACGCCGGGAACATCGTTGCCGCCGAAGACCAGCGGCCGTTCTTCCGCGCCGGTTGCCAGCAGCGCCCGCTTGGCGGCGATGCGCCACAGGCGCTCCACGGGCACATGGGCTTTCGGATCGGACAGATGTTTCTGCACCCGCTCCACCGCGCCGAAGACATTGCCGTCGTACCAGCCGAAAGCCGTGGTTCGCGTCAGCACCGTCACATTCGGCAGGGTTTCGAGCTCGGCAACGCATTGCGCTGCGAAATGCGGAGCGCTCTTGCCGCCGATAGCTGCCGTTTCGGAAAGAAGGCCGCCGCCTGCGAGGGAATGTTCCTCGACAATGATTACGCGCGCGCGGGCGCGTCCTGCGGCAAGCGCTGCCGCCAGACCCGCCGCGCCGGAGCCGATCACCAGCAGGTCGCAATGCGCCCAGCATTTGTCATAGGCATCCGGATCCGCCTCGTAGCTTGCTTTGCCGAGACCGGCGGCTTTGCGGATGAAGGGCTCATAAACCTTTTCCCAGAAGGCGGCAGGCCACATGAAGGTCTTGTAGTAGAACCCCGCACCGAGGAAGGGAGACAGAAGGCCGGTCAAGGCGCCGATATCGAAATCGAGAGAGGGCCAGCGGTTCTGGCTGTTGGCTTCCAGCCCGGCATAAAGCTCCTGCATGGTGGCGCGGGTGTTCGGCTCCGTGCGCCCGCCGCGGCCGATAGTCATCAGCGCGTTCGGCTCGGCTGAACCCGCCGTCAATATGCCGCGCGGGCGGTGGTATTTGAAGCTGCGACCGACGAGTTTCTGGCCGTTGGCGAGCAGGGCGGAAGCGAGGCTATCGCCCTCAAAACCCGACATCGGCTTGTCGTCGAAGGTGAAGGAAAGCGGTTTGGAGCGGTCGATCAGACCGCCGGTCTTCAGGCGGTTGGCGCTCATGCGTTTGTCACTTTCGTCTTGTCGGCGGCGTCGCGGCAGGCGGATATCTCATGGGTGGCGGTATCGCGGGTGACGACCAGCCAGCGGCGGCAGCCGGAGGTATGGTGCCAATATTCCTCATAGGCGCCGCGCGGATTATCGCGCAGATAGATATAATCGAACCATTCCTCCGCACCGGCATCGGCGGCGGGCCTTTGAAGGGCTGCGCCCTTGATGGTGAATTCTTCCCTGGGTCTTGGCCCGCAATGCGGGCAGGGCACGAGACTTGCCATTTCAGATGTCCTTGATCCGCCATCCCGCTACAAATTTAGTGAAGGTTGGGCTGGGCTCCCTGGCCCTTTTCATCGATGAGATAACCGCGCCGGAAGCGGTCCAGCCGGAAGGCCGTTGCCGTTTCCTGCGGTGCACCGCGCGCCAGAAGATGGGCGAAGCAGAAACCGGAAGCGGGCGTCGCCTTGAAGCCGCCATAACACCAGCCGGCATTCAGGTAGAGATTGTCGATCGGGGTCTGGTCGATAATCGGTGAGCCGTCCATCGACATATCCATGATGCCGCCCCAGGAGCGTAGCAGCCGGACGCGCGAGAGCGCCGGTATCATCGCCTTGCCTGCCTCCGCGACATGTTCGACCGTCGCCAGATTGCCGCGCTGGGCATAGGAGTTGTAGCCGTCTATATCGCCGCCGAAGACGAGGCCGCCCTTGTCCGATTGCGAGACGTAAAAATGGCCGGCCCCGAAGGTGACGACGCCATCGATGAAGGGTTTGAGCCCTTCAGACACGAAAGCCTGCAGCACATGGCTTTCGATTGGCAGTTTCAGCCCGGCCATGGCGGCCACCTGCGAGGAATTACCGGCTGCGGCCAGCGCCAACTTGCCGCAGCCGATGAAGCCCTTGGCGGTCTCCACACCCACGACCCTGCCGTTTTCGCGGCGAATGCCGGTTACCTCGCAGCCCTGGATGATATCGACGCCGCGGCAGTCTGCGCCGCGCGCATAACCCCAGGCGACGGCATCGTGACGCACGGTGCCGCCGCGTCTTTGCAGCAGGCCGCCCTGCACCGGAAAGCGGGCATTTTCGAAATCGAGAAACGGCAGCATGGCCTTGACTGCGGCGCGGTCCAGCAATTCGGCATCGACGCCGTGCAGTCGCATGGCGTTTCCGCGCCTTGTATAGGCGTCGCGCTGTGCATCCGAATGATAGAGGTTCAGCACGCCGCGCTGGGAAACCATGGCGTTGAAGTTGAAATCCTGCTCCAGCCCTTCCCACAGCTTCATCGAAAGCTCGTAGAAGGGATTGTTACCCGGCAGCAGATAATTGGAGCGAATGATCGTGGTGTTGCGACCGACATTGCCGGAGCCGATATAGTTTTTCTCCAGCACCGCGACATTGGTGACGCCGAATTCTTTCGCCAGATAATAGGCCGTCGCCAGCCCATGCCCGCCGCCGCCAACGATGATGACGTCATAATGCGGTTTCGGAGACACGTCCCGCCAGGCGGGTTTCCACGCTTTGTTGCCGAAAAGGCCGTTCTTGAAAATGGAAAAGGCGGAATAGCGCATCTGCGTACCTCGAACGATATCGCGCAAGCTTACCGGCGTCGTTCAAAAGGGAATTGCAAATAAAGGACATAATGATTTAAAAAAGAGACATGACGATCATTGAGCAGAAGAATGTCCAGCGCATTGGTTTCATTCTGGTTCCGAATTTCGCGCTGATGTCCTACGCCTCGGCCGCGGAGCCATTGCGGGCCGCCAATCTGATCGCCGGAACCGATCTTTACGATGTGGTTCCCCTGTCTTTCGATGGCGAGGCCGTCAGGAGTTCTTCCGGCATCATTGTCAGCTGCGAGACACTCGCCACCGCAGGCGAGAGATGCCACACGATCTTCGTCTGCGCGGGGGCGGGCCGCAGGATTGGACCGTTGCGGAAAATTCCTATGGGACGTTAAGGCGGCTGGCGCGGCAGGGTGTCCGGATCGGGGGCATTTCCAGCGGCGCTTATGTGCTGGCGGCGGCGGGATTGCTGGAAAACCGGGATTTCACCATTCACTGGGAGCATGCGCCGGTGCTGAAAGAGGCCTTCGGCCATCTGACGCCCCGGCAGGCGCGGTTCGTTTTCGATGGAGACCGCATCACCTGCGCCGGCGGCGTCGCACCCCTCGACATGATGCACGCGATGATTTCGCAGAGAATGGGCGCGCATTTCGCACGGCGTGCCAGCGACTGGTATCTGCACACGGCCGTGGCCGAACCTGGCGCGCCGCAAAGGGGTTCCGCCGCCGAGCGCCATGGTACCAACCATCCGGCGTTGCTGACCGTGCTGGAAAAAATGGAAACGACCATTGAAAGCCCGCTCGACCGGCAGACCATGGCGAAACTGGCGGGAACCAGCGCGCGTCATCTCGACCGGCTTTTCGCAACCCATCTGAAAACGACGTTTCTGGAAACATACCGCGCGATCCGCCTCGATCACGCCCGGCGACTGCTGGAGCAAAGCCCGCTCTCCATTGCCGAAGTGGCCTTCGCCACCGGCTTCTCGAGCGCCGGGCATTTTTCGGGAAGCTTCAAGGCCCGGTTCGGCCATACTCCAAATGCACTGCGGCAAAGATTTCCTCCGAATTAAAATAGTTTTCCTGTAAGGAAGGGAAAACACGATAATGCCGGAGGACACCATGGCGAAGGATACCACCAAGACCGAAACTGCGCATTTCCTGTCGCAGGATCCCCATGCCGTCCGCGAGCCAAGGGTCAATAATCTGGAAATGGCGATTGGCCATGAGGTGCGCGCCTATCGCAAGAAACTCGGCATCACGGTCACCGATCTTGCATCGGCCACCGGCGTTTCGGTGGGCATGCTTTCCAAGATCGAAAACGGCAATATCTCGCCGTCGCTCACCACGCTGCAGACGCTTTCAAAGGCTCTGGGTGTGCCGATCACGGCCTTCTTTCGCGGTTTCGAGGAACCGCGCAGCGCCACCTTCGTCAAGGCGGGGCAAGGCGTGAATATTGAGCGCAGGGGCACCCGGGCCGGCCACCAATACAGCCTGCTCGGCCATATCGACAACAATACCAGCGGCGTCACCGTCGAGCCCTATCTCATCACGCTGACCAAGGATTCAGACGTGTTCCCGACCTTCCAGCATGAGGGCATGGAGTTTCTCTACATGCTGGAAGGCGAGGTGGTTTACCGCCACGGCGAGCAGCTTTTCACCATGCAGGCCGGCGATAGCCTGTTTTTCGACGCCGATGCGCCGCATGGGCCGGAGGAATTGGTGAAGCTTCCCGCGCGTTATCTGTCGATCATTTCCTACCCGCAAAGGCGACTAGGCAACGATTGATAATTTGCCTTAGAAGAAAAAAATATTCCTGATAGTTGACGGGATGGAATTCCATATGTTAGCCCTTCATTCAGAAACGAATGGAGGTGCCTGTCGATGTGCGGCATTGTTGGACTATTCCTGAAAGACAAAAGCCTTGAACCGCAGCTGGGTCAGCTGCTTTCGGACATGCTCGTCACCATGACCGATCGCGGCCCGGATTCGGCCGGCATCGCGATCTACGGAAGCGCTGCCAATGGCCGGGCGAAAGTGACGATCCAGTCGGCCGATCCTACCGCCGATTTTTCCGGCCTCGCCGAAACGCTGAAGGAAAGCGGCGTCGATGCCGTTGTCACGGTGAAAAGCACTCATGCGGTTCTGGATATTCCGTCCGAAAAGCTGGATGGCATCCGCGCGGTTCTTTCCGCAATCCGCCCGAACGTGCGTGTCATGGGTTCCGGCGACAGCGTCGAAATCTACAAGGAAACCGGTCTTCCGAAGGATGTCGTCACCCGTTTCGACGTGCGCTCCATGGCCGGCACCCATGGCATCGGCCACACCCGCATGGCGACGGAATCGGCGGTGACGACGCTTGGCGCGCATCCCTTCTCCACCGGTGCCGACCAGTGCCTGGTGCATAATGGCTCGCTTTCCAACCACAATAATCTGCGTCGCGAACTGGTGCGTGAAGGCATGGTCTTCGAGACCCAGAATGACTCTGAAGTCGCCGCCGCCTATCTCACCGCGGAAATGGCCAAGGGCAAGGATCTGGGCGAGGCGCTGACCGGTGCGCTCGATGATCTCGATGGTTTCTTCACCTTCGTCGTCGGCACTAAATCCGGTTTTGGCGTGGTGCGTGATCCCATCGCCTGCAAGCCTGCTGTCATGGCCGAGACCGACCAATATGTCGCTTTCGGCTCTGAGTATCGCGCTCTGGTCAATCTGCCCGGCATTGAAAATGCCCGCGTCTGGGAGCCGGAACCGGCGACCGTCTATTTCTGGGACCATGAAAAGGCCGCCTGAGCCCCGTCATCGGCGCCTGTTTTGAAAGTCATAATCCATGCCAGTTTTCGATCTCTCCCACACGCCGCTGCGTGAACTCAACAAGGCGCTCCACGGTCTTTCCTCGGGCGCGAACGACACCGAATTCGAGGTCGTCAATCCCCGCGGCCACCATGCCGTGGCGGTCGGCATCGACAGCCCCGTCACCGTCGATGTGCACGGTTCGGTCGGTTATTATTGCGCCGGCATGAATGATGGCGGCAACGTCACCGTGCACGGCTCGGCCGGGCCGGGTGTTGCGGAAAACATGATGTCCGGCACGGTCGTCATCGAGGGCGACGCTTCGCAATATGCCGGCGCGACAGGCCGCGGCGGGCTTCTGGTCATCAAGGGCAATGCCGCCTCGCGCTGCGGCATTTCCATGAAGGGCATCGATATCGTCGTGAAGGGCAATATCGGCCACATGTCGGCCTTCATGGGCCAGTCCGGCCACCTCGTCGTCTGCGGCGACGCGGGCGATGCGCTGGGCGATTCCCTTTATGAGGCGAAGCTCTTTGTGCGCGGTTCGGTGAAGAGCCTCGGGGCCGATTGCATCGAGAAGGAGATGCGCCCCGAACATCTCGAAAAGCTCGCAGAACTTCTGCAAAGGGCCGGCGTCACGGATGTCAGCCCTGACGAGTTCAAGCGCTACGGCTCGGCCCGCACACTCTACAATTTCAACATCGACAACGCCGACGCGTATTGAGGCGAGGGATTTTCCTATGAGCTATCACAACCCCTTCACCCCGCCGCGCAAATCCGCAACTTTCGATGACCACACGCTGGCGGAAATCCGCCGCGCGGCGGCAACCGGCATCTATGATATTCGCGGCGCGGGCACCAAACGCAAGGTGCCGCATTTCGACGATCTCCTGTTTCTCGGCGCGTCCATCTCGCGTTATCCGCTCGAAGGTTATCGCGAGAAATGCGATACGACCGTGACGCTTGGCACGCGCTTCGCCAAGAAGCCGATCACGCTGAAAACGCCGATCACCATTGCCGGCATGAGCTTTGGCGCTCTCTCAGGCAACGCCAAGGAAGCGCTTGGCCGGGGCGCAACAATCGCCGGCACCTCCACCACGACCGGCGACGGCGGCATGACGGATGAGGAGCGCGGCCACAGCCAGACGCTGGTTTACCAGTATCTGCCCTCGCGTTACGGCATGAACCCGAAGGATTTGCGCCGTGCGGACGCCATCGAGGTCGTCGTCGGTCAGGGCGCGAAACCGGGCGGCGGCGGCATGTTGCTCGGCCAGAAGATTTCCGATCGCGTCGCCAACATGCGCAACCTGCCGAAGGGTATCGACCAGCGCTCCGCCTGCCGTCATCCCGATTGGACCGGACCGGACGATCTGGAAATCAAGATCCTCGAACTGCGTGAAATTACCGACTGGGAAAAACCGATCTATATCAAGGTTGGCGGTGCACGGCCCTATTACGATACGGCGCTGGCGGTGAAGGCCGGTGCCGATGTGGTGGTGCTGGATGGCATGCAGGGCGGCACGGCGGCCACGCAGGATGTCTTCATCGAAAATGTCGGCATGCCAACGCTTGCCTGCATTCGCCCCGCCGTGCAGGCGCTTCAGGATCTCGGCATGCACCGCAAGGTGCAGCTCATCGTCTCCGGCGGTATCCGTTCGGGTGCGGATGTCGCCAAGGCACTGGCGCTGGGTGCCGATGCAGTCGCTATAGGCACTGCGGCACTGGTTGCGCTCGGCGACAATGATCCCAAGTGGGAAGACGAATATCAGAAACTCGGCACCACGGCCGGCGCTTACGATGACTGGCACGAGGGCAAAGACCCCGCCGGCATCACCACGCAGGACCCGGAATTGGCAGCACGCCTCGATCCCGTCGCCGCCGGCCGCCGCCTCGCCAATTATCTGAAGGTCATGACGCTCGAGGCGCAGACCATCGCGCGTGCCTGCGGCAAGAACCATCTCCACAATCTGGAGCCGGAAGATCTGGTGGCGCTGACGATGGAGGCTGCCGCCATGGCGCAGGTTCCGCTGGCGGGAACCAACTGGTTCCCGGGCAAAGGCAGCTTTTAAGCCATAAGAACGGACGGGCGCATTTGGGAGGATGTGCCCGTCTTTTTTCGATGAAGTGTCTGATATTCAAAAAAAGGGGAATGACGTGACACTGGACCTCTCCAAATTTGCTGCCGAAAAGGGCATCAAATATTTCATGATCAGTTATACCGATCTCTTCGGCGGCCAGCGCGCCAAGCTGGTTCCCGCAGAAGCCATTGCCGATATGCAGAAGGATGGCGCGGGTTTTGCAGGCTTCGCCACCTGGTTCGATCTGACACCCGCCCATCCCGATCTATTCGCCGTGCCCGACGCCTCCTCGGTCATCCAGCTTCCATGGAAAAAGGATGTCGCCTGGGTCGCCGCCGATTGCGTGATGGAAGACCAGCCGGTGGAGCAGGCGCCGCGCGTGGTGCTGAAAAAGCTCATCGCTGAGGCGGCAAGCGAAGGGCTCAGGGTCAAGACCGGCGTGGAGCCGGAATTTTTCCTGATTTCGCCGGATGGTGCGAAAATCTCCGACGAATACGATACGGCGGAGAAGCCCTGCTACGACCAGCAGGCGGTGATGCGCCGTTACGATGTGATCGCCGAGATTTGCGACTACATGCTGGAGTTGGGCTGGAAGCCATACCAGAACGACCATGAGGACGCGAACGGCCAGTTCGAGATGAACTGGGAATATGACGACGCGCTGCAGACCGCAGACAAACATTCCTTCTTCAAATTCATGGTCAAATCCGTCGCCGAAAAACACGGGCTGCGCGCCACCTTCATGCCGAAGCCTTTCAAGGGCCTGACCGGCAATGGCTGCCATGCCCATATTTCGGTCTGGGACATCGACGGCAAGGTCAACGCCTTTGCCGACAGGGAAATGCCTTTCGGTCTGTCGGCCAAGGGCAAGACGTTCCTCGGCGGCATCATGAAACATGCCTCGGCGCTTGCGGCCGTCACCAATCCGACGGTCAATTCCTACAAGCGCATCAACGCGCCGCGAACGATTTCCGGCGCGACCTGGGCGCCGAATACGGTGACCTGGACCGGCAATAACCGCACCCATATGGTGCGCGTTCCGGGACCGGGACGGTTCGAACTGCGCCTGCCGGATGGAGCCGTGAACCCCTATCTGCTGCAGGCCATCATCATCGCCGCCGGCCTTTCCGGTGTCCGCTCCAAGGCCGATCCCGGTCCGCACTACGATATCGACATGTATCGCGAGGGCCACAAGGTTACGGATGCACCGAAGCTGCCGCTCAACCTTCTCGATGCGCTGCGCGAATATGAGAAGGATGCGGAATTGCAGCAGGCGCTCGGCACTGAATTCTCCAAGGCCTATCTGAAGCTCAAGCAGGGTGAGTGGAACAGCTATTGCTCGCAATTCACCGCATGGGAGCATCAGACCACCCTCGACGTCTGAGCCCGGGTTTCCCCGCCGCCCTTGCGGCTTTTCCCCGCGCTGATCAAAAGCGCGGGGTTTTTCACTAAAGCGCGTCGCGTCCAATCTGGTTCATGCCACGCGCTTTAGATCTTTGTTTTTAAGCATGTCTGGTCCCAAAACCGCTGAACACTTTTGGGAGACATGCTTTATCGATGACAGAAAGAGTGCCAGATGACGAACTTCGTCCTGACCGTGACATGCAAATCCACCCGCGGCATTGTCGCCGCCCTTTCAGGCTTTCTCGCTGAGAAGGGGTGCAACATCGTCGACAGTTCGCAATTCGACGATCTCGGCACCGGCCGTTTTTTCATACGCGTGGGTTTCATCTCCGAGGAGGGTGCGACGCGCGACGCGTTGATGGCCGGGCTTGCTCCGATCTCGGAAAAATTCGGCATGGAGGTGGCGCTGCACGACCAGGCAGAGCGGATGAAGGTTCTTTTGATGGTGTCGCGCTTCGGCCATTGCCTCAATGACCTGCTTTACCGCTGGCGCATCGGGGCGCTGCCGATCGATATTGTCGGCGTCGTCTCCAACCATTTCGATTATCAGAAGGTCGTCGTCAATCACGACATTCCGTTCCACCACATTCCGGTGACGAAAGAGAACAAACCGCAGGCCGAAGCCCGGATCATGGAGATCGTGGAAAGCTCAGGTACGGAACTCGTCGTGCTGGCGCGTTACATGCAGGTGCTTTCCGACAGGATGTGCGAGGCGATGTCGGGCAGGATCATCAATATTCACCATTCCTTCCTGCCGTCCTTCAAGGGCGCCAACCCTTACAAGCAGGCCTATCAGCGCGGTGTGAAGCTGATTGGCGCGACGGCGCATTATGTGACCGCCGATCTGGATGAGGGGCCGATCATTGAGCAGGATACCGTGCGCATCACCCATGCCCAGTCGGCCGAGGACTATGTGTCGCTCGGCCGCGACGTGGAAGCGCAGGTGCTGGCGCGTGCCATCCACGCCCATATTCACCGGCGCGTATTCCTGAATGGCAGCCGAACCGTGGTGTTTCCCCCCGGTCCTGGCTCTTACGCTTCGGAAAGAATGGGATGAGCATTCTGCGTGAGCCGCGCTGATGTTGCCTTAAGCAGAGCACGGCGCTAAATAAGCTGGTACGCCATAATACAAAAGCCATTTCCCGCTTTGTTCGTAACTGCGTTGCAACGAAACGGGAGGTGTCAAACGAGGTGATACCATGACAGATGCTTCGCACGGAACTGCCATTCGCGTTGAGCGCCCGACAAAGACGCTGAGGGAACTCGCTCTCGACAAGGTCCGTGACGCCATCGTGAACGGTTATTTCCGCCCGGGCGACCGTCTGGTCGAGCGCGATCTCTGCGCCCAGCTCGGCGTTTCCCGCACCATCGTTCGTGAGGTCCTGCGGCATCTGGAGTCCGAGGGGCTGGTGGCGAATTTGCCGAACAAGGGCCCGATGGTCGCGATGCTCGATCTCGATGAGGCGAAGCAGATTTATGAAATTCGCGGTGCGCTGGAGGGAATGGCGGCACGCCTTTGTGCGGAGCGCCGCGATCCAGCCATCGTGGAAGCGCTTGAAGTGTCGCTCAGGCATATCCGCGAAAGCTATGTCGAAAGGGATATGCCGGGCGTTCTGGCGCATACCTCGTCCTTTTATCAGACGCTGTTCAGCAAGATCGACCGGCATGTCGCCTGGGGCGTCGTCAACCTGCTGACGGTGCGGATCAACCATCTTCGTTCGATGACGATCAAGACGAAAAGCCGCGATACCGAAGGTCCGGCGCAAATGGAAAAGATCGTCGAAGCCATCCGGCAGGGGGACGGAGACGCCGCTTACAAGGCGGCTCTGGACCATGTCGCGAGCGCAAGCGCGATTGCGGAAGCTGTTCTCATCGCCCAGAAGACCGGCAAAGAGTAACCTCTTCCGCCTCGTGTGCGGCTAAAATTTCCGGCGCAGTATCTAGCCTGCGTCGGCACCTATTCCCGCAAGCGTGGTTTGCAGCATTTCCCGAACGGCAGCTACCAGATTGTTGAGCGGCTGGTCGTCACGGTAAAATGGCGCCGCCGCCCGGACGTGCTGATAAAGCCTATCGGTGCCGGGTGCGCGGCCGGCTTCGCCTGGCTGCATGTCGTAAGCCTGCGCGGCGCTCATGATCTCGATTGCCAGAATGGTTTCCAGATTGCCGATAATCGAAAGCGTCTTGTCGGCAGCGGCGGTGGCGTGAGTCAATATATCCTCCTGCAAGGCGGAGGTGATGCCGCCATCGAGGCTGGCGGGGGCGGCGAGGCGGCGATTTTCTGCGGCAAGCGCTGCGGCCGTGTACTGGATGATCATGAAACCGGAACAGACACCGTCACTTTCCGCCAGAAAGGCGGGCAGCCCGCTGACAAGCGGGTTGACGAGCCGGTCGATACGCCGCTCGGAAATCCCCGCAAGTTCGGCTGCGGCCGTCGCCAGCCCATCCATGGCAAGCCCGAGCGCCGCACCGACGGCGTGGGCCTGGGAGTGGACCTCGGGCGCCTGCGGCGTGCCGCCGACGACCGGGTTGTCCGTGACACTCGCGAGCTCGCGGTCTACGACATCGGCGATCTGCGCGACGCTGTCGCGAACGGCGCCATGCACCTGCGGCACGGCGCGCAGGCTGAGCGGATCCTGCGTGCGCGATCCGGCCGACCGGGCAAGAAGCGGGCTTGCCGCCAGAAGCTGGCGCAGATTTGCGCCGACGGTTTGGATGCCGGGCGAGCTGCGCAGTGCCAGCGGCCCTGCGGCGAAGGGATCGGCCTGCGCACCAAGGTTTTCATAACTCATCGCCGCTGCCGCATCGGCCCAGTCAAGGAGCGAAGTCGTGCGGGCAAGCGCGAGGCTGGCGAGGCCGGTGGCGCAGGGTGTGCCGTTAACGAGGCTGAGCCCCTCCTTTGCCTGCAGAACCATGGGTTCGAGGTTAAGCTTTTCGAGCCCCTGTCTGCCGCTGATGAGTTCGCCGCCGTGGCGGGCCCAGCCTTCGCCGATCAGCACCAGACCTATGGCCGCGGCATGGGTGAGGTAACCCACCGAGCCCTTTGACGGAATGACGGGAAGAATATCGCCATTCAGCAGGGCCAGCAGCGCTTCGACCGTTTTGACCTGCACACCGGAATAACCATGCGCGAAGTTGTTGATCTGGGCGGCCATGATGGCGCGCGTTTCTTCGCGTCCGAGCGGTTCTCCGACGCCGCAGGAGTGGCTGAGCAGGATGTTGCGGGAGAGGGCCTGCTGCTGCGGGATGTCGACGATCACATCGCAGAGCGCGCCGACACCTGTGTTGATGCCGTAACCGCGAACCCGTTTTTCGACCAGCGCATCGACGATGGCGCGGGCTTCGGCAATGCGCCGCCACGCTTTATCCGACAGGGAAAGCGTCGCACCTTTGCAACGGCGGCGATCTCTTGCCAGTTGAGGGGACGATCGATGGTGATCGTATCAGCCATGCTGGCCTTCTCCCGCACCCGTGCGGCGCTCCACGAAACGGGCGACATAGTCGTTTGCGGGGCTGTTGAGGATCTGGTCCGGCGTTCCCACCTGCACCAGTTTGCCGTCCTTCAGGATCGCGATCTGCGCGCCGATGCGGAGCGCCTCGTCGAGATCGTGGGTGATGAAAACGATGGTCTTGTGCAGGTTCTTTTCGAGCTGCAGCAACTGGTCCTGCATGTCGGCGCGGATCAGCGGGTCGAGCGCCGAAAAGGCCTCGTCCATCAGGATGACGTCGGTATCGGCGGCCAGCGCGCGGGCGAGACCGACGCGTTGCTTCATGCCCCCGGAAAGCTGGTGCGGAAACTTGTCCTCATAGCCTGAAAGGCCGACGGTCTCGATCCACTTCATGCCGATGGGCCGTGCGTCGGCCTTGGTCAACCCGCGCACGCGCTGGCCATAAACGACGTTCTGCAACACGGTGCGGTGCGGCATCAGGCCGAAATTCTGGAACACCATGCTGACGCGCCGGTTGCGGAAGTCGCGCAGGTCTTTCGGCTTCAGCGCAAGAACATTGTCGTCGCCGACGAGAATCTCGCCGCTTGTCGGTTCGATAAGGCGGTTGATGTGGCGCACCAGCGTCGACTTGCCGGAACCGGAGAGGCCCATGATCACGAAAATGCGGCCGCCCGCTATATCGAGGCTGACATTGTCGAGGCCGACGCTGCACCCCGTCTTTGCCAGGATGTCGCTCTTTTCCGCGCCCTGCTGCGCCATGGCGAGCGCAGCCTTCCAGTTGCCGCCGAAGATCTTGGACACGTTGCGGATATGGATATCAGTCATTGCCCATTTCCTTCCGGCTGGATCGGCCAAAACCCTGGGTGATACGATCGAGCACGATTGCGAGAATAACGATGCCGAGGCCTGCTTCGAGGCCCTTGCCGACATCGAGCGTCTGGATGCCGTTCAGCACCTGCTCGCCAAGGCCGCGCGCGCCGATCATCGAGGCGACGACGACCATGGAGAGCGCCATCATGATCGTCTGGTTGAGGCCGGCCATGATCGTGGGCGTGGCGAGCGGCAATTCGACGCCGAATAGGATTTGTCTCGGGCTGCCGCCAAAGGCGGTCGCCGCCTCCACCACTTCCCGGTCCACCTGCCGGATGCCGAGATCGGTCAGGCGGATCAGCGGCGGCACGGCATAAACGATGGTGGCCAGCACGGCCGGAACCTTGCCGAGGCCGAAAAGCATGATGGCGGGAATGAGATAGACGAAGCTCGGCATGGTCTGCATGACGTCGAGCACCGGCAGGGTGATGCGCCGCGCCCACTCGCTTTTGGCAAGCAGGATGCCCATGGGCACGCCGATGACGATGGAGATGAGGCTGGCAATCAGCATCAGCGCCAGCGTCTGCATCGTCAGGTCCCAGAGACCGAGCGCGCCGACGATGAAAAGCATCACCGCCACCATGATGACGAGCGAAATCTTCTTCGCCGCGAACCAGGCGAGCACCAGGAAGACCAGAAAAATGACCCACCACGGCAGACCGCGCAGCACCCATTCCACGAAGAGGATCGCCTGCAGGATCGTCTGCGAGATCGCCTTGAAAACGGAGCCGTAATTCACCACCAGCGAACGCACGATCTCATTGATCGGGCCTCGGATGGAAATATGGAAAACTTCAGGAAACATTGGTGTCGTCCTCGCGCCTGCCGACCCCACATCTAGGAGCCGGCCCCTGTCCTGACGGGAAAATGCGCGCCGGAAGCCCGGCGCGCCTGCGATGTTTACTTGACGGCGGCTTCGATCCGCGCCTTGGCGTCCGCAGAAACCCAGCTGCCCCAGATATCGGCCTTGGTCTGAAGGAAGGTCTTGGCGGCGGCTGTCGCATCGACCTGCTTGTCAGTCATGTAGGCGAGGCTGGAGTTGATCTCCGCCAGCGGGAATGTCGCCTTTTCAAGGATCGCGATGATTTCCGGCGCTTCCTTCGCAAAGATGCTGTTCACGCCATAGGCCACCTCGACGGAGGGGAAGGCGCAACCGGCGTCGCGCTTTCCATCGGCGCTCGTCAGTTCCTTCCAGCAGGCGTCGCTATAGGCCGGCTCCTGCAGCTGGATGAGCTTGTATTTGCCCATGATTGCCGTCGGGCTCCAGTAATAGAACAGCATCGGCTCGCCCTGGAGATAGGCGGCGGCAATGGCGGCGTCGAGAGCGGTGCCGGTGCCGGGGCGGAAATTCACATAGTTTGCTTCCAGCTTGTAGGCCTGCAGCTTGGCGGTATTGACGCCTTCGCAGGTCCAGCCCGAGGGGCAATTGAGGAAGCGGCCCTTGGTCGGCTCTTCCGGATCCTTGAACAGTTCGACGATCTTCGGGTCGGAAAGCTGGTCGACGCTCTTCAGGTCCGGAGCCTTGGCTTCGATGCCTTTTGCCGGGTCGCCCTTGACCAGATATTCCGGCACGAACCAGCCTTCGGCGGCGCCAACGAAGGTCTTGCCGACCGATGTTACCTGGCCTGCTTCCGCAGCCTTGTTCCAGACGTCGGAGCGGCCGATCCATTCTTCAGCGAAGATCTGCACGTCGTTATTGGCGGTCGCCTGTTCCAGCGTCACGGAGTTGCCCGGAATGGAATCGACCTTGCAATCATAGCCCTTGGAGAGGATTTCCTTCATGACTTCGGTGATGAAAGCACCGCTTTCCCAGTCGATGCCCGCGAAGGTGATGGTCTTTCCAGCGGCGCAATAGCCTTCCGCTTTCGCGGACCCGGCATAGGCTCCCATGATGAGCGCGGTGGTGGCCAGCGCGATTTTCAGCTTTGAATTCAGCATTGCATTCCCCTTTTGGTTTGATGATTGGCAAGTTGCTGGCATGCGTTTTGTGGTTTCAGCCGGGCGCTCCGGGCAGGCCTTTGCCCTTAACCCGGCAGTTATCTGTGCATTTCATATCCCGTCGAAATCGGCGGCCGGGCGCTCGTCGAATCAATATGGAATTCGATGTTCACCCTGGAGCGGCGTGTCGGAAGTTCACTATACAACTTTGAGAAATTCATATGGCTCGCGCGCATTGGCCACGCCGGGTCGAAGACGCATGTGGTTGGCGGGTTCCGGCAAGGACGGTCTTTCAGCGCATATTGCCCGGCCGAACCATCAAACATGGCTTCGGCATCGGTATGGCAGCTCCTGCCGTTGCGCTGGGCGGGCATTCGAATATCGCCCCGACTATCGGCGGGAGACTTGCGGCCGCTGGAGATCGGGTCTTCGCTTGCCATTATTTTCCCCTCAAGTTGTATATGTAACTTCACACATTTGCGAAAGACAAGCAAGATAGGATG
Source organism: Agrobacterium sp. LMR679 (assembly GCF_027157905.1). Classification (NCBI taxonomy): domain Bacteria; kingdom Pseudomonadati; phylum Pseudomonadota; class Alphaproteobacteria; order Hyphomicrobiales; family Rhizobiaceae; genus Agrobacterium; species Agrobacterium sp. LMR679. Next base: position 1,250,179 of record NZ_JAPVOJ010000001.1, read on the forward strand.
TGATAATTTTGTGCTTGCGCGGATTCTGGCTGCGTTTTGTGCAGTCGCCCGATTTTTAGGAGTTTCAATGCTGCCCGTCACCGAAAACGAGTTTCCTGTCTCGGGCGATCGCTCCTCCCTGCCGCTGTATGAGCGGGTGAAAGAACAGATCAAGGAAAAGATCGCCAGCGGAGAGTGGTTGACCAACCACAGGATACCCTCCGAAAACGAGATCGTCGACATGCTGGGTGTCAGTCGCATGACGGCAAACCGCGCGCTGCGGGAGCTGGCAACCGAGGGGGTGATCGTTCGCGTGCAGGGGCGCGGGTCCTTTGTCGCCCCGAAAAAGCGAAGCGCCGGCATGATGGGCGTGCGCAACATTGCCGACGAGATCAAGGAGCGCGGTTCGACGCATCGGCCGAGCCTGATTCTCGCCCAGACGGAAGTTTGCGGTCCCGATCTTGCAACGGCGCTGGAGATCGCCGTGGGAGCGAAGGTTTTTCACTCCATCATCGTCCACCACGAAGACGATGTGCCGATCCAACTCGAAGATCGCTTCGTCAATGCGGAGATCGCTCCGGATTATCTGATGCAGGATTTCAATACGCTCACCCCGAATGCCTATCTGACGGCGGCGGCACCGATTTCGCGCACCGAGCAATTCATCGAGGCCGCATCGCCCCAGCCCTGGGAATGCAAATTGATGGCCATCAGCCGAAACGAGCCCTGCCTTCTCGTGCGCCGCAGAACCTGGTCATCGAGCCGCGCCGTCACGTCCGTACGGCTGCTCTATCCCGGTTCCCGATATCGGCTTGAAAGTCAGGAATAGAGGCCACTGGCCTCGGCTGCCCTGATCTTCCGGAACATTGCCGCCGTATCGGGCGGCCACTTGCGCATCCAGTGCGGCTGATGACGCCCCGGTCAAATCTGCCCCATTTTCCCGCCTCCAATCGTTGCTTGCCAAGTGCAATCGGTTGGCCATAGCGCTCGGCTTATGGGCGACGACAACCCCAAGAATTCCATTGCTCACCCTTACGGGATTACGGTACTTGACAGTCATATATTATGGCATACCATAAGCCATCATATTTACGGAGAGAGCGCTGATGTCCATCCAGATCCGCAAGACCCTGCTGCAGGTCGAAACGACGTTGATTGAGGGGGGCAAGGCTGCCGCAGCGCCGTTGAGGCTGTTCGCCGCCATTGCGGTCGTTAAAAATCCGTGGGCGGGCAAAGGTTTCGTAGCCGATCTGAAGCCGGAAATTCACGCAGGTGCGCCGGTGCTTGGCGAATTGCTGACGAAGATGATCCTTGACGCCGTCGGGTCCGGTGAGGCGGTCGAGGCCTATGGCAAGGCGGCCGTCGTGGGGCTGGATGGTGAGATCGAACATGCCTCCGCGCTCATCCATACGCTGCGCTTCGGCAATCACTATCGTCAGGCGGTCGGCGCCAAATCCTATCTCGCTTTCTGCAACACGCGCGGCCCAGGCAATGCGCCGATCATGATCCCGCTGATGGACAAGAATGATGAGGGCCGCCGTTCGCATTATCTGACGATCCAGACGGCCATTCCCGATGCTCCGGCCGCCGACGAGATCGTGGTCGCACTCGGTGCTTCCGTTGGCGGCCGGCCGCACCACCGCATTGGTGACCGTTATCAGGATCTGAAGGATCTCGGTCAGGATGTCGCCAATCCGGCCGGCGTTTGAGGCGGACGCCAATGCAAAGGGTCGCCGACACGTCACGGGTCAATGGTGCAAAGGCAGGCGCCGCCACGCTTCCCCGGAAAACGACCGGAGGCGGGGCCGCCTATTTCGAAGCCGGCGCGGGCGAGAATCTGATCCTCATCCACGGTGTTGGAATGCGGCTCGAAGCCTGGACGCCGCAGATCGAGGTGTTTTCGAGGACGCACCGCGTCATCGCGGTCGACATGCCCGGCCACGGCGGCAGCGAACGTCTTGCGGCCGGCAGTACTCTTGAGGATTTCGTCGGCTGGTTCGGCCGGTTTCTCGACGACATGCGGATAGAGCGCGCCAATGTCTCCGGGCATTCCATGGGGGCGCTGATTTCCGGCGGGGCAGCCGCGATGCTTGGAGATCGCATAGCGCGTGTCGGGTATCTGAACGGTGTTTATCGCCGCGACCCCGTTGCGAAGGCGGCGGTGCTTGCGCGCGCGGCGGCGATCCGCACCACGGGCGTGGACAAGGAAGGCCCCTTGCTGCGCTGGTTCGGCGATGATCTGAAAAGCCAGCACGCCCGGGAATTGACGAGAGGCTGGCTGGAAATGGTCGATCCGGAAGGTTACGCGGTCGCCTATACCGCTTTTGCGGGTGGGGATGAGACCTATGCCGACCGCTGGCCTTCTGTCACCTGCCCGGCGCTTTTTCTGACCGGTTCGGACGATCCGAACTCCACGCCCCTGATGGCGGAGCAGATGGCGGCGATCACGCCGCGCGGTTATGCCCGTATCGTCGAGGCGCACCGGCATATGGTCAATCTGACCGCACCCGAAACCGTCAATGCACTGATGGCCGAATGGCTGGCTTTAGAGGAGGAGCCGCAATGACCGTTGCAACCCTTGACCCGCGCGCCCTGCGCGACGCATTCGGCGCCTTCGTGACTGGGGTGACGATCGTTACCACCCGCGACGAAGCCGGAAAGCCGGTGGGTTTCACCGCAAATTCCTTCACCTCGGTCTCGCTCGATCCGCCGCTGCTGCTGATCTGCCTTGCCCGTACCTCGCGCAATTTCGCGACGATGACGGGTGCGAAAAATTTCGCCGTCAATATTCTGTCGGAAGGCCAGAAGGACCTGTCCAATACGTTCGCCCGGCCGGTGGAAGATCGTTTTGCCGCCGCCATCTGGTCGGATGCGCCGGCAGGCTCACCGGTCTTTGCCGATGTTGCGGCCTGGTTCGAATGTTCGATGCAGGAGGTTATCGAGGCCGGAGACCACGTCATTCTGCTCGGTCGCATCGAGGCGTTCGAGAATAGCGGCCTGAACGGCCTCGGTTATGCGCGCGGCGGTTACTTCACGCCGATGCTGGCCGCCAAGGCGCTTTCGGCTGCGGCAGAGGGTGAAATCGCTGTCGGCGCGGTTCTCGAGCGTCGTGGCGAGATTTACCTCGTCGGCGAGGATGTGCTGTCGCTGCCCGGCTGCGTCGTGGCGGGCGGCGATCCGGTCGCGGCGCTGACGGCGCGGCTGGAAGAGCTCACCGGGCTGCCGGTCAGGACGGGCTTTCTTTACTCGGTTTATGAAAACAAGGCGGATGGGCGTCAGCACATCGTCTACCACGCACTGGCAGATGGGGACGATGCGCCGCGCCATGGCCGTTTTCTGTTGCCCGGCGCGCTGGCTTCGGCAAAGTTCGACTCCGGCGCGACGGCGGACATTGTCAACCGGTTCGCGCTGGAAAGTTCAATCGGCAACTTCGGTGTCTATGTCGGTAACGAGACTGCCGGCAGGGTCCACCCCATCTCGATGAAGGCGGCAAACCCATGAAATTCTCCCTCTTCGTCCATATGGAACGGCTGGACGCCTCGCAGGATCACAAGACGCTCTACGAGGAGTTCGTAACGCTTTGCGAAATCGCCGATCGCGGCGGCATGCATGCCATCTGGACCGGTGAACATCACGGCATGGACTTCACCATTGCCCCGAACCCCTTCGTCACGATCGCCGATCTGGCGCGGCGCACCAGGACGGCGCGTCTCGGTACGGGAACGGTAATCGCGCCCTTCTGGCATCCGATCAAGCTTGCCGGCGAAGCCGCGATGACCGACCTCATCTGCGATGGCCGTCTCGATATCGGCATTGCGCGCGGTGCTTACTCGTTTGAATATGAGCGGCTGCTTCCGGGCCTCGATGCCTGGGGCGCCGGCCAGCGCATGCGCGAGCTGATCCCGGCCATCAAAGGTGTGTGGGCGGGCGACTATGCCCATGACGGCGAGTTCTACAAATTTCCGGCCACCACCTCTGCTCCCAAGCCATTGCAGCAGCCCTTCCCGCCGATCTGGGTGGCGGCGCGCGATCCGAATTCGCATGAATTCGCCGTCGCCAATGATTGCAATGTGCAGGTGACGCCGCTCTGGCAGGGCGATGACGAGGTGGAAACCCTGATGGGCCGCTTCAACGATGCCTGCGCCAAGAACCCGGAAAAAAAGCGGCCGAAAATCATGCTGCTTCGCCACACCTATGTCGGTTCCGATGAAGCCGATATCGCCCAGGCGGCGCATGAGATGAGCGTCTATTACAATTATTTCTTCGCCTGGTTCAAAAACGAAAAACCGATCCATCAGGGGCTGATCGAGCGTATTGCGCCCGAAGACATCGCCGCCAACGCGATGCTTTCCACCGATGTCATGCGAAAGAACAATGTCGTCGGCAATGCCGATGAGGTGATTAGCCGGCTTAAAGCTTACGAGGCCATGGGCTATGACGAATATTCCTTCTGGATCGATACGGGCATGAGCTTCGAGCGGAAGAAGGCCTCGCTGGAACGCTTCCTTTCCGATGTCATGCCGGCTTTCGGGGAGTAACGCGATGCGCAGTTTCCAGTGCTATATCGACGGACGTTTCGAAGATGGCGAGGCGCGTTTCGCAAGTCTCGATCCCGCAAGCGGCAAGGCATGGGCCGAAATGCCGGAAAGCCGCGAGGCGGATGTCGGCCGTGCGGTCGAAGCCGCGCATCGGGCGCTTTACGAAGATGCAGGCTGGTCGAAACTGACGGCGACACAGCGTGGCAAGCTGCTCTACCGGCTCGCCGATCTGGTCACTGAGAATGCGAAGGCGCTCGCCGAACTCGAAACCCGCGATACCGGCAAGATCATCCGGGAAACCTCCGCGCAGATTGCCTATGTCGCAGATTATTATCGTTATTATGCGGGTCTGGCCGACAAGATCGAGGGCGCCTATCTGCCGATCGACAAGCCGGATATGGATGTCTGGCTGCGGCGCGAACCCGTGGGCGTCGTGGCGGCCATCGTGCCGTGGAACAGCCAGCTGTTTCTCGCCGCCGTCAAGATCGGTCCCGCACTCGCGGCCGGCTGCACCATCGTCGTCAAGGCCTCGGAAGATGGGCCGGCACCTCTTCTGGAATTTGCCCGGCTGGTGCAGGAAGCCGGTTTTCCCGCCGGCGTCGTCAATATCGTCTCCGGCTTCGGCGCATCCTGCGGCACGGCGCTCACCACCCATCCGAAGGTGGCTCATATCGCCTTTACCGGCGGTCCGGAAACGGCGCGTCATATCGTGCGTAATTCGGCTGAAAACCTTGCCTCAACCTCGCTGGAACTCGGCGGCAAATCGCCGATCCTCGTTTTTGCCGATGCCGATCTCGAAAGCGCTGCCAATGCGCAGGTGGCTGGCATTTTTGCCGCGACCGGCCAGAGTTGCGTCGCCGGCTCGCGGCTGATCATCGAAAGAAGTATCAAAGATCGATTCCTCGAGATTCTGAAGGCGAAGGCTGAGGCGATCCGCATCGGCTCGCCGCTGGATATGGCGACAGAAGTAGGCCCGCTGGCGACGGAGCGTCAAAGAAAGCATATCGTTTCTCTGGTTTCCGCCTCCGTGGACGCGGGCGCCAAGGTTGTCACAGGCGGTGCGCCTGTAGACGGCGGTGGTTATTTCTATCGGCCAACCATTCTCGATTGCGATGGCATTCGCTCCCCATCGATGGAGAAGGAGTTCTTCGGTCCCGTCCTCTCGGTCGTTTCCTTTGAAACCGAAGCGGAAGCCATCGCGCTGGCCAATGACACGGTCTATGGGCTTGCCTCCGGTGTCTTCACGCAGAACCTGACGCGCGCCCACCGTCTGATGAAAGCGATCCGTGCCGGCATCGTCTGGGTGAATACCTATCGTGCGGTCTCTCCGATTGCGCCTTTCGGCGGATTCGGCCTGTCGGGCGATGGACGCGAGGGCGGGCTTGCGGCGGCGCTCGATTACACGCGGACCAAGACCATATGGTTGCGCACCTCCGATGATCCGATCCCCGATCCCTTCGTGATGCGGTGAGCCCATGTTTTACGAAATCCGCACCTACCGGCTGAAAAACGGCGCCATTCCCGCCTACCTCAAGGTGGTCGAGGAGGAGGGTATCGAAATCCAGAAGAGCCATCTCGGCGAACTGGTGGGTTACTTCTTCTCCGAGATCGGCCCGATCAATGAGATCGTCCATATCTGGGCTTTTTCGAGCCTGGATGACCGCGAAGAACGGCGCGCACGGCTGATGGCCGATCCGCGCTGGTTGTCCTTCCTTCCGAAAATCCGCGACCTCATCGAAGTCGCCGAAAACAAGATCATGAAACCGGCGCGATTTTCACCGCTCGGGTGAAATGCGCCGGTCGCGACGTGCATACCAACAAGAAGCTCTAAAACGGAGTAAGGGAACATGAAATTGAAACTGGTATTGACAACATGCGCCGCTCTTTTTGCCCTTGGTGCATCTGCTGAAGCGAATGATCTGGTTTTCTCCAGCTGGGGAGGAACCACGCAGGACGCCCAGAAGGCGGCCTGGGCTGAAAAATTCATGGTGTCGACCGGCATTAACGTGGTGCAGGACGGTCCGACGGACTACGGCAAATTGAAAGCCATGGTCGAGGCGAACGGCGTGACCTGGGATGTGGTCGATGTCGAGGGCGATTATGCCGCGCAGGCCGGCCCGAAAGGCCTGTTGGAGAAGCTCGATTTTGCCGTTATCGACAAGACCAAGCTCGATCCGCGCTTCGTGACGGACTACTCAGTCGGCAGCTTTTATTATTCCTTCGTCATCGGCTGCAATGTCGATGCCGTGGCCGCCTGCCCGAAGAGCTGGGCGGATCTGTTCGACACTGCGAAATTTCCCGGTAAACGAACCTTCTACAAATGGTCTGCGCCGGGCGTGATCGAAGCAGCCCTTCTGGCCGATGGCGTGGCCGCCGAGAAGCTTTATCCTCTCGATCTCGACCGCGCTTTCAAGAAGCTCGATACGATCAAATCCGATATCATCTGGTGGTCCGGCGGCGCACAGTCACAGCAGTTGATTGCATCTGCGGAAGCGCCCTTCGGCAGCGTCTGGAATGGCCGCATGACGGCGCTTGAAAAAAGCGGCGTGAAGGTGGAGACCTCCTGGCAGCAGAACATCACCGCGGCGGATTCCCTCGTCGTTCCCAAGGGAACGAAGAATAAGGATGCGGCGATGAAGTTCATCGCGCTCGCCACCTCTGCGCAGGCGCAGGCGGATATGGCGACCGCGACGGGTTATGCGCCGGTCAATATCGAATCCGCCAAGCTGATGGATCCGGAAACCGCCAAGACACTGCCGGACCAGCAGACGGCAAGCCAGGTCAATGCCGATATGAGCTACTGGGCGCAGCATCGCGATGAGATTGGCGAGCGCTGGTACGCCTGGCAGGCGAAATAAGATAACGGCGCGGGCCGCGACAGGCGCCCGCGCGATTTTCCACGTCCGGGAGGTTTGGGCATGGTCTCGCTTACCGATGAAACAGTCAGCCCGAAAGCGAAGGTGCGGATGCCTTTCCGGCCCGGCAACTTTACGGCTACCCTGCCGGCGCTTGTCCTGCTTGTCCTGTTCTTCATCGTTCCGGTTCTGATCCTGCTGTCGCGCAGCGTCACCGAACCCGTCCTCGGATTCGGCAACTATGCCGCCCTGCTGGGAAGCTCCACCTATCTGAAGATTTTCTTCAATACCTTCGCGGTGTCGGCGCTGGTAACGGTGGTGTCGCTGGCGATCGGCTTCCCCGTCGCCTGGGCGCTCGCCATCATGCCGGCGCGGCTCGCTTCCATCGTCTTTGCCATATTGCTCCTGTCGATGTGGACCAATCTTCTGGCGCGCACCTATGCATGGATGGTGCTATTGCAGCGCACGGGCGTGGTGAACAAGACGCTGATGGGGCTCGGCATCATCGATCAGCCTCTAGCGCTGGTCAACAATCTTACCGGGGTAACGATAGGCATGACCTATATCATGCTGCCCTTCATCATCATTCCGCTCTATGGCGTCATCCGCAAGATCGATCCGGCCATTCTTCAGGCGGCGGCCTTGTGCGGGGCGACACGCCTTCAGGCGCTGACCCGCATCCTCATTCCGCTGGCAGCGCCCGGCATGATTTCCGGCGCGCTGATGGTCTTCGTCATGTCGCTCGGTTATTTCGTCACCCCCGCACTGCTCGGCGGCACGGCGAACATGATGCTGGCCGAACTCATCGCGCAATTCGTGCAGTCGCTGGTCAACTGGGGCATGGGCGGGGCGGCCGCACTGGTGCTGCTGGTGGTGACGCTGACGCTTTACGCCATCCAGCTCAAATTTTTCGGCGCGGCCGGGGCAGGGGGGCGCTGACATGCTTTTGAACTATAACAGCCTCGGCCTCTGGAAATGGCTACTCCTCCTGATCACGGTGCTGACGACGGCATTTCTCGTTCTGCCCATCGTTTTCATCGCAGCGCTGTCCTTCGGCTCGTCGCAATGGCTGATCTTTCCGCCGCCCGGCTGGACATTGAAATGGTATGCGGATTTCTTCGCCGATCCGCGATGGCTGGAGGCCGCCTGGACGAGCCTGCGCATCGCCCTCATGGTCACGGTGCTGTCCGTGCTGATCGGTCTTGTCGCCTCCTTCGGGCTGGTGCGCGGCCGTTTCATCGGGCGTAACACGCTTCGCGCGCTGTTCATGACGCCGATGATCTTGCCCGTCGTGGTGCTGGCGGTGGCGCTTTACGCCTTTTTTCTGAAACTTGGCCTTGCCGGTACCACTGCCGGTTTCGTCATTGCCCATCTCGTCGTGGCGCTGCCTTTTTCCATTCTGGCGTTGACCGGCGCGCTCGAGGGTTTCGACAAATCGATTGAGGATGCGGCGGTGCTGTGCGGCGCAAGCCCGTTGCAGGCGAAAATCCGCATCACGCTTCCCGCAATCAGCCACGGCCTGTTTTCGGCGGCGATCTTCTCCTTCCTAACCTCGTGGGATGAGGTGGTGCTGGCGATCTTCATGGCAAGCCCGACATTGCAGACGCTGCCGGTGAAAATCTGGGCGACCCTGCGTCAGGATTTGACGCCGGTGATTGCGGCCGCCTCCACGCTTCTCATCGCGGTGACCATCATTCTCATGCTGCTTGTCGCGGCTGTGCGAAAAGGACTGAAAACATGACCAAACCGCTCCTGCAGATTCGCGGCATCCGCAAGCAATACGGACCGGTCGTCGCCGTTCAGGACGTCAATCTCGACGTGCAGCCGGGCGAGTTCATGACATTTCTCGGGCCGTCCGGCTCGGGCAAGAGCACAACGCTTTATATTCTTGCCGGTTTCGAGCAGCCGACAGCCGGCGATATTCTGCTGAACGGCGAAAGCCTGCTGTCGACGCCGTCGCACAAGCGCAATATCGGCATGGTCTTCCAGCGCTACACCCTGTTTCCACATCTGTCGGTCGGCGAGAATATCGCCTTTCCGCTGAAGGTCCGCCGCAAGAGCAAGGCGGAAATCGATGCGAAAGTGAAGGAAATGTTGCGGCTTGTCCGTCTCGAAGGTTTCGAGGACAGAAAACCGGCGCAGATGTCGGGCGGCCAGCAGCAGCGCGTGGCGCTGGCCCGCGCGCTTGCCTACGACCCGCCGGTGCTGCTGATGGATGAGCCGCTGTCGGCGCTCGACAAGAAGCTGCGCGAAGAAATCCAGTTCGAAATCCGTCGTATTCACCAGCAGACGGAAGTGACGATCCTCTATGTTACCCACGATCAGGAAGAAGCCCTTCGTCTTTCCGACCGCATCGCCGTGTTTTCCAAGGGGGTTATCGACCAGATCGGCACGGGACCGGAGCTTTACGCTCACCCGGCTACCCGTTTCGTGGCTGAATTCATCGGCGACAGCGATTTCATCGCCTGCGATCTCCTCGCCGCCTCGGGCGGCAAGGCGACGGTGTCGCTCGGCCGGGATATCGTCTTCGATCATATTCCGGTGCATGGTGAGGCTGCGCCGGGAACGAAGGCGGCGCTGATGCTGCGCCCGGAGCGGCTGCAGCTCAGCCGTAATCGGCCGGTCGCCGCCGCCGGTTTCCCGGCCACCGTCAGCGATATCACCTTCCTCGGCAACAATGTCCATGTGGTGGCCCATACCGGCTCGGGTGAGCCGCTTGCAGTGCGCTTGCCTTTCGGCCATGAGGCGATTTCCGGCCTCAGCCGTGGCGACCTCGTGCATCTCGCCTTCGATCCGGCCTCGGCTCAGGTCTTCTGTTGAGGGATGGGCCATGCATCTGAATGATCCCACACTCTTCGGCGAGAAAGTGCCGGTGGCCGGTCGCTGGATCGGTTGCGATGGCCATGAAACGGCGGCGATCCGCAATCCCGCAACCGGAGAGATCGTTGGACGGGTTCCAGAACTCGGCGCGAAGGAAACGCGAGAAGCGATCGCTGCGGCTGTAATCGCCCAGAAGGAGTGGGCCCGCCGCACCGCCGGCGAGCGTGCGAATATCCTGAAGGAATGGTTCCGGCTCGTCATGGAGAACCGTGACGATCTCGGCATGATACTGACGCTGGAACAGGGAAAGCCGCTGGCGGAAGCAAAGGGTGAGATCACCTATGGTGCGAGCTTCATCGAATGGTTTGCCGAGGAGGCGCGGCGGATCAATGGCGAGACAGTGCCCGGCCACCAGCCGGACAAACGCATTCTGGTTCTCCGCCAGCCCGTGGGCGTGGTTGCGGCCATCACGCCATGGAATTTCCCCAATGCCATGATCACCCGCAAGGCCGGCCCGGCGCTGGCCGCCGGCTGTGCGGTGGTGCTGAAACCGGCACCGCAAACGCCGTTTTCTGCCATCGCCCTTGCCATCCTTGCCGAGCGCGCCGGCCTGCCGCTTGCGCTTTTCAGCATTTTGACAGGGCCAGCCGCCGAGATAGGCGCAGAAATGACGGCAAGCCCGGATATCCGCCTTCTGACCTTTACCGGCTCAACGCGCACAGGCGAACATCTTTACCGGCAATGTGCGCCGACGATCAAGAAACTGGGGCTGGAACTCGGCGGCAATGCGCCCTTCATCGTCTTCGATGACGCCGATCTCGATGCCGCTGTTGAGGGCGCGATCCTCGCCAAATTCCGCAACAATGGTCAGACCTGCGTTTGCGCCAACCGTCTTTATGTGCAGAGCGGCGTCTATGATGCTTTCGCTGAAAAATTCGCTCGAGCCGTCGTTCGGTTGAGGGTTGGCAACGGGTTGGAGGGGGCAAGCATTCTCGGGCCTCTCATCGACGCAAACGCCGTTGCCAAAGTGGAGGCCCATATTGCCGATGCGCTTTCGAAAGGCGCGGAAGTCGCCACCGGCGGCAGAAGACATGCGCTGGGCGGCAACTTCTTCGAGCCGACGATCCTGCGTAATGTCGATGCCGGCATGCAGGTGGCGCGTGAGGAAACCTTCGGGCCTCTCGCCCCGCTCTTCCGCTTCGAGGACGAGGCGGATGTGATCGCGCAGGCGAACAATACCGATTTCGGCCTCGCCTCCTATTTTTATGCGAGCGATCTGTCGCGGGTCTTCCGGGTTGCCGAGGCGCTCGAATATGGCATGGTCGGCGTCAATACGGGGGCTATTTCCACCGCCGAGGCGCCTTTCGGTGGTGTCAAGATGTCGGGCCTCGGCCGGGAAGGGTCACGCCACGGCATCGAGGAATATACCGAACTCAAATATGTCTGCATCGGTGGCGTCGGCTAAGGCCGGGCAGCGAAGAGTGATGTCTATGCCAGCAGCCCGCGCATGATCAGCTCGAGATGAATTTTCAGTACGGCCTGTCTGTCCAGAATGCGCCGGTCGTTGAAAATCAGTCGAAACACCAACGTTCCGACCATGGGCGACATCACCACTTTGGCGAGTTCGGGAGGGTTGGCCCTGAACCTTTTTTCGCGACGCCTTCCTCGAGGACCGCATCGATGCGTGCAAAGACCGGCGCCATCATCGTGTCATGGTGCTGGTCGATGAGATCCGGGAATTTTGCGCCTTCCGCGACGATTAGACGAAACAGTTCCCGCATTTTTCTGTTGTCGACGAGTGAGTCGAACAGGAATTCGAGCAGCAGACGAAGCTGCTCGACGGGATCGTCTGACTTGTGCGTATAGGCCCTGAACGCCTCCCGGAACGGCATGGAGGCACGTTTTACCATAGCCTCGAAGAGCGCCTCCTTGGTTTCGAAATAGACGTAGACCGTTCCTTTCGTCACTCCCACCCGTTCCGCGATGTCTTCCACCCGCGTCGCGGTAAATCCCCTTTTGGTGAATTCCTCGAATGCTGCATCGAGAATTTGCAACGGACGTTGTATCTTCTGTTCAGCACGTGTCAGTTTTGCTTTCGCCATGGCCCCGGATCCTTCTTTATTTTCGACGCGTGCCCTTCTGTCCGTCGCGATTGGCGGAAATGAGAGATGGGTTTGCCTATAGCACCGGCGCAAAAACCGGAACGACTTTTATGAAGGCGCGCGCATGCTTCAATATGCCGGAACATTGCCGATGCGCCCGCAGGTATGTGCCGGACGAGAAGGGAATGATCATTCGGGAGGCTGGCCCGATGTTCCGGACAGCTCCCCGATCAGCGGCATAAGAATTTCATTGACTATTCAGTCAGTCAAATATTATAGGATGAGGCGAAGATCAAGAGGTCACCATGAGAACTATTCTTATCGCGGCGGCGCTTGGCGGTATTTTCGCCCTGTCGTCCTGCAGCAATGAAGAGCCGCCTGCCGAAAAGCCGCTCCGCACCGTCGATGTGGTCGCGGCTGAGAAAAAGCCTGTCGATCGCGGCAGCGTCATCACGGGCGAAGTAAAGGCACGGGTCCAGACGGATCTGTCCTTCCGCGTCAGCGGCAAGATCACCGAGCGGCTGGTGGATGTGGGCGCAAGGGTGAAGACCGGGCAATTGCTTGCCCGCATGGATCCCGAAGAGCAAAAGGCCGATCTCGATGTCGCCCTGGCCAACCTGCAATCAGCGGAAGCGCAGCAGACGCAGGCGCAATTGACGTTCGACCGTCAGCAAAGCCTGTTCAGGACGCAGGTGACCTCGCGTTCGGCGGTCGACAAGGCCCAGGAGACCCTGCTCACGACGCAAGGGGCGGTGAGATCGGCGCAGGCACAGCTCGATACGGCCCGCGATGCCCTGTCCTATACCGAACTCAGGGCGGATGCGGATGGCGTTATCACGGCGCGTAATGTGGAGGTCGGCCAGGTGGCGCAGGCCGCCCAGCTCGTCTTCACGCTGGCGCATGACGGGCCGCGCGATGCGGTCTTCGATGTTTACGAATCCCTCTTCCTCGAGCGTGATATCGACAATCTGGTCAATGTCAGCCTCCTGTCGGACCCCGCCCGCAGCGTTGCGGCGCCGGTGCGGGAGATTTCTCCGACGATAGACCCGGACAATGGAACGATCAGGGTCAAGGTGGGTCTGAACGGCGATATGACCATGCCGCTCGGCGCGCCCGTATCCGGCCATTTCCGCTTCAAACAGGTCGATGCGATTGAGCTTCCGTGGTCGGCGATGACGTCGCAGGACGGCTTACCCGCCGTCTGGGTGGTCGATCCGCAATCTTCGGAAATCGCCATGCGGCGCGTCGAGGTCGCCGATTACGAGACGGGTCAATTCGTCATCACGCAGGGGCTTAATCCCGGCGATCTCGTCGTCACCGTCGGCACCAAATTTCTCCGCGCCGGTGAAAAGGTCGCCTATGAAAAGGGGCAGGCACAATAATGTCCAGTATATATAAATGCTTGTTTTTGGTGGCTGCGGCGATTGCGGTTTCCTCCTGTGAGGAAAAGCAGGAAGCCGCCGCCGAGGCGCCGCGCCCGGTGCTTTCCGTCGTCGTGGAAGAGAAGCCGGCCGATGCCCTGCGTCTGACCGGCACGGTGGAATCGCGCATTCAGACCGATCTCGGCTTTCGCGTGCTCGGGCGCATTATCGCCCGCAATGTCGATGTGGCCGATCTGGTGAAGAAGGGCGACGTGGTGGCGTCGATCGATCCGCTGGCGCTCGAGCTTGCGGTGAAGAGCGCGCAATCCGACCTCTCCAATGCGGAAGCGCAGCTGGCCAATGCAGTGACGACCGAGCAGCGTCAGCGCGTGCTGGCGGAAGCCCGCAGCGGCACGGAAGCGGCACTGGAAGAGGCCGAGCAGGCCACCCGCACCGCCAATGCCGCCGTCGCCAAGGCCCGCGCCAATCTGGATAAGGCCGAGGAGCAGTTGGGTTATGCGCAGCTGCATGCGGAATTTGATGGCGTGGTGACGGCAACCTCAGGCGAAATCGGCCAGGTCGTCTCGGCCGGGCAAACGGTCGTGACCATTGCCCGCCCGGAAGTGCGCGATGTGGTGGTCGACGTTCCGCAATTTGCGGCGCAGCGGTTGGAGATCGGCTCCGCCTTCGAGGTCGCCCTGCAGCTCGATCCGAAAATTCGCACCACCGGCGTGGTGCGCGAGATCGCTCCGGAAGCCGAAACGGCGACGCGTACGCGCCGCACGAAGATCAGCCTGCAGGATGCGCCGCCGGCATTCCGGCTGGGGTCCGTCGTCACGGCCTCGGTGCTTGCCGCCTCCGAACCGCAGATCATGCTTCCGTCATCGGCCCTGCTGAAAACCGACAATGGATGGGGCGTCTGGATCGTCAATGCCGAGACGGCAACGGTGACGCTGCGCCCGGTCACGATAGAGGGCGAGCCTGCCGAAGGCGGCAGCGTCCGCATCACCGGCGGCGTCAAGCCCGGTGAGCGCGTTGCCAGCGCCGGCGTTCACAAGCTCAAGGATGGACAGGCCATCAGGATCGATCAGGAGGTCCGTCAGTGAAGAAATTCAATCTCTCCGACTGGGCGCTCGAACACCGTTCGCTCGTCTGGTACTTCATGCTGGTTTTTGTTCTTGCCGGCGTTTTCTCCTATCTCAACCTCGGCCGCGAGGAAGATCCGAACTTCACCATCAAGACGATGGTGATCAGCGCGCAATGGCCCGGCGCTTCCGCCGAAGAGGTGGCGCGGCAGGTGACCGACAGGATCGAGAAGAAGCTCGAGGAACTCGACAATCTCGACCATCTGCGCAGCCAGACGGTCGCCGGCCGCACGACGATCTTCGTGGAGCTGGTGCCGGAAACCAAGGCGCGCAATGTCGAGCCGACCTGGGTGCGGGTGCGCAACATGATCGGCGACATCAAGGGCGATTTCCCCTCGGGCGTCGTCGGCCCCTTCTTCAACGACCGCTTCGGCGATGTCTATGGCAATATCTATGCCTTCACCAGCGACGGTCTCAGCCAGCGGCAATTGCGCGATCTGGTGGAGGATGCCCGTGCGAAGGTGCTGACCGTCGACAATATCGGCAAGGTCGATGTCATCGGCGCACAGGATGAGACGATCTATCTGGAGTTCTCCACGCGGCAGATCGCGGCGCTCGGCATCGACCAGCAGTCGATCATCAAGACGCTGCAAGCCCAGAACGCCGTCACGCAATCCGGTTTCGTCAATGCCGGGCCGGAGCGCGTGGCGCTGCGTGTAAGCGGCCAGTTCACCTCGGAGGACAGCCTGCGGTCCATCAATCTGCGGGTCAACAACCGGTTCTTCCCGCTGACGGAAGTGGCGACGATCCGGCGCGGTTATGTCGACCCGCCGTCCTCGCTGTTCCGCTTCAACGGCCAGCCGGCCATCGGCCTTGCCATCGGCATGAAAACCGGCGCGAACCTGCTGCACTTCGGCGAGGCGCTGGATGCGCAGATGAAGCGGGTGGTGGCGGATCTGCCTGTCGGTGTCGATGTGCATCGTGTGTCCGATCAGCCGGCCGTGGTCGATGAGGCGGTCTCTGGCTTCACC
Source organism: Agrobacterium sp. LMR679 (assembly GCF_027157905.1). Lineage (NCBI taxonomy): Bacteria > Pseudomonadati > Pseudomonadota > Alphaproteobacteria > Hyphomicrobiales > Rhizobiaceae > Agrobacterium > Agrobacterium sp. LMR679. The sequence goes on from NZ_JAPVOJ010000001.1 coordinate 1,265,950, forward strand.
TCGGCGCTGTTCGAGGCCATCGCCATCGTTCTCGTCATCAGCTTCATCAGCCTTGGCCTCAGGGCCGGCATGGTGGTTGCCGTTTCCATTCCGCTCGTGCTGGCGATCACCTTCGTCTACATGGAATATACCGGCATCTCGCTGCAACGCATCTCTCTGGGCGCCCTCATCATCGCGCTCGGGTTGCTTGTCGACGATGCGATGATCGCCGTCGAGATGATGGTCGCGCGGCTTGAAGTGGGAGACGATCTCAGGAAAGCGGCGACCTATGTTTATACCTCCACCGCTTTCCCGATGCTGACCGGTACGCTGGTCACGGTCGCCGGCTTCATTCCCGTCGGCCTCAACAACAGCGCGGCGGGTGAATTCACCTTCACGCTTTTTGTGGTGATCGCCGTTTCGCTGATCGTGTCATGGATCGTCGCGGTCCTGTTCACGCCGCTGCTCGGCGTGACGATCCTGCCGAAGACGATGAAATCGCATCATGAAAAGAAGGGCCGCTTTGCCTCCGCCTTTTCCTGGCTTCTCGGCCGGGCGCTGCGCTGGCGCTGGGTGACGATTATCCTCACCATTGCGCTGTTCGGCCTTTCCGTTGGCGGCATGAGCCTTGTGCAGCAGCAGTTCTTCCCGTCATCCGACCGCGTGGAGCTGATCGTTGACTGGAACCTGCCGCAGAACAGTTCCATTGCCGAAACCAACCGGCAGATGGCGCAGTTCGAGCAGGAAATGCTGGCCAAGAATCCGGATATCGACCATTGGACAACCTATGTCGGTGAAGGCGCGCCGCGTTTCATCCTGTCCTTCGACGTGCAGACGCCGGATGTCACCTTCGGGCAGACGGTCATTGTCACCAAGGGGCTGGATGTCCGCGACAAGGTGCGCGCCGAATTGCAGGACTATCTGAACAAGACTTTTATCGGCACCGACGCCTTCGTGAAACTGCTCGATATCGGTCCGCCAGTCGGGAAACCGGTGCAATATCGCCTCAGCGGTCCTGATATCCAGAAGGTGCGCGAACTCGGGCAGCAATTGTCGGGCATCGTCGGCGAACATCGGCTACTGTCCAACATGGTGATGGACTGGAACGAGCCGACGCGCGTCGTCAAGGTCGATGTTCTGCAGGACAAGGCCCGCCAGCTCGGCGTCTCCTCGGAAGATATCGCCAATGCCATGAACAGCATTGTCGAAGGATCCACCGTCACGCAGGTGAGGGACGATATCTACCTCGTCAACGTGGTGGCGCGGGCGCAGCTTTCGGAGCGCGGCTCCATCGAGACCTTGCAGAACCTGCAATTGCCAGCGACCAACGGCAAGGCCGTGCCGCTCTCGGCAATCGCCAATTTCCGCTATGAGCTGGAGCAGCCGACCATCTGGCGTCGTGACAGGATCCCGACGGTCACCGTCAAGGCGGCCATTATCGGTCCAACGCAGCCGGCGACGATTGTGGAACAGCTGAAGCCGAAGATCGAGGCGTTCCAGAAAACGCTTCCCGTCGGCTATACGCTGGAGACGGGCGGCTCAGTGGAATCCAGCGCGGATTCGCAAGCACCGATTGTCGCTGTCGTGCCCATGATGCTGTTTGCGATGGCGACGATCCTGATGATCCAGTTGCAGAGCTTCAGCCGGCTGTTCCTGGTCTTTGCCGTGGCGCCGACTGCCCTGATCGGTGTCGTGGTGGCGCTGCTTTTCTCCAATGCGCCGATGGGCTTCGTCGCCATTCTCGGCGTGCTGGCGCTGATCGGCATTCTGATCCGCAACTCGGTCATTCTCGTCGTGCAGATCGAGCATCTGAGAAGCGAAGGGGTCTCGGCATGGCGTGCCGTCATCGAGGCGACCGAGCATCGCATGCGGCCGATCATGCTGACGGCGGCGGCGGCCACCCTCGCCCTCATCCCCATCTCCCGGGAAATCTTCTGGGGCCCGATGGCCTATGCGATGATGGGCGGTATCGTGGTTGGCACGGCGCTTACCCTGCTCTTCCTGCCGGCGCTCTATGTCGCGTGGTTCCGCATTCCGCGTGAGGATGACAAGCCGGAGGCAGCGGAAATCAAGGCGTAATATCTGACGCGGAGCGAGGGTGCGGCGATACAGCGCCCTCGCTTCAACAAAAATATCCGCCGTCGTTGTTCCGGCTGGCAGGATAATGTTAGGAAGGTCGGCTTGGCTGCGAGAGCGGCGGCCGTCCTTTTGCGTTTGGACGGTTGTCTGGTTTTGCGTTGATATTGCGAACATATTGAGAGTGCGGAGGGTTTGAAGATGGGCGGGTTGTCGGATTGGCTAGCGGATGCGCAGCCGATCAATCGCAAGAATGCCGCAGAAGCGGTGTTCGATGATATCCGTTCCGCCATCACCTCGGGGCAGCTTGCGGTTGGCACCCGGCTGCCTTCCGAAGCCCATCTGGCCGCCCGATATGGCGTCAGCCGGCCGATTGTTCGCGAAGCTTTGCGGTCGCTCCAGACCCTGGGGCTGACGCAGACCCGCACCGGAAGCGGCACCTATGTGATGACGCCGACGCCGCCTTCCGAATTGAATTACGGCGCCTATTCAGCCCGCGATCTGATCGAAGCCCGCCCCTTCATCGAAGTTCCTGCGGCCGGTTGGGCGGCGTTGCGGCGCACGAATGCTCAGCTGGAAGTCCTGCTTGAGCTCTGTGATCGGATGGAAGCCGAAGAAAGGCCGCATCCCTGGGTGCTGCTGGATGGGCAATTCCATTGCGCCATTGCGGAAGCTTCGGCCAACAGGCTGTTCGCCAAGGTGGTGGCCGATGCCCGTGAGGCGCTGTCCCAACAGTCAGAGATGGTCAATCTGATGGCCGGCCGACGCGTCGCCTCGAATTTCGAGCACCGCCGGATCGTCGAGGCGATCCGGCGGGGTTCAGCGCCCGAGGCGCGGGAAGCGATGGAGCTTCACCTTGGGCAGGTGAAGCAGGTGGTGACGACGATTATTGGCGAAGATCGGCTTCGCCAGCCGTGACGGCGGGCAGGTTGGCAAGGTGCCGCGGGCTCAGCGCCTGCTGCAATTGCGCATCGGTGAGATAACCGCGTTCCAGAACCACCTGCGGCACGGTGCGGCCGCTGGCCAGTGCTTCCTTCGCCACTTCCGTCGCCGCATAATAACCGATCAACGGGTTGAGGGCGGTGGCGAGACCGATGGATTCTTCCACGCGCTGCGCCATGATCGTCGGATTGGCGACGATGCCGTCGACGCAGCGTTCCGCCAAGGTGCGGCAGGCGGCGCTGAGCTGGCTGATGCTCTGTGAAAGTGCGCGCACGATAATTGGCTCGAAAGCGTTCAGCTGCAATTGCCCGGCTTCAGCGGCCATGGTGATGGTGATGTCATTGCCGATCACCGCATAGGCCACCTGATTGACCACTTCGGGAATGACCGGGTTGATCTTGCCCGGCATGATGCTGGAACCCGCCTGAACGGAGGGCAGGGTGATCTCGCCGATACCGGCGCGCGGACCGGAAGAGAGCAGGCGAAGGTCGTTGCAGGTCTTCGACAGCTTCACGGCAACGCGTTTCAGCACGCCGGAGAGATGCACGAAGGCGCCGGGGTCCTGTGTGGCTTCGATGAGGTCTGCCGCCGTCACCAGCGGGCGTCCGGTCAGCTCCGCCAGATGCTGGCAGGCAAGCTCGGCATAACCGCGCGGCGCATTGAGCCCGGTGCCGATGGCGGTGGCGCCGAGGTTGATCTCGTGCAGAAGTGCGGCGGATTCGATGAGGCGCGCCTGATCTTCTCCCAGCATCACCACGAAGGTGCGGAATTCCTGGCCGAGCGTCATCGGCACGGCGTCCTGCAATTGCGTACGGCCGATCTTGATGAAGCCGGCAAACTCCTGCGCCTTGCGGTCGAAGGCATCCTTCAGCACACCCATGGAAGCGGCCAGATCGTCGATGGCCTCGATCAGCCCGACATTGATCGCGGTCGGATAGGCGTCGTTGGTCGACTGGCTGAGATTGACATGGTCATTCGGGTGAAGGCGGGCATAGTCGCCTTTTTCGTGTCCGAGCAGTTCGAGCGCACGGTTGGCGATGACCTCGTTGGCATTCATGTTGGTGGAGGTGCCGGCTCCGCCCTGAATTTCATCCACCACGAACTGCTCATGCAGCGCGCCGGCGCGGATTTCGCGGCAGGCCTCTGCGATGGCTTCCATGCGTTCGGCGTCGAGCAGGCCGAGCTCGTGGTTTGCGCGTGCCGCCGCCTCCTTCACATAGGCCAGTCCCCGGACGAGATAGGGGTTGTGGCCGATGGTCACCCCGGTGATCTTGAAGTTTTCCACAGCGCGTGCCGTGTGCACGCCCCAATAGACATCCGCCGGAATTTCCTTCGTCCCGAGCAAATCATGCTCCTTGCGCGTCACGCTCACTTTTTCCTCCACTGGCTTTTAAGCGTTGCTATATCTGTAAAGCTGTCTTACAGATTTTTTGACCTTAATTGGGGTGGAGGAGAAGGTCAATCATATCGAATACGCTTGACGAACGGCATTATCTGCCATTATGAGGGGCGAAAATCTGTCATGCAGCTTTACAGCGCGCATGAGCATGCATGCTGGCCATATTCCAGCGCGGACTGTGCCAGTTTCATTTTCATTTCCGGCTTATCGCCGACTGCAAGCACTTTATCGGGAGGATAAATATCCATGCATTCTGGGAAAACGGCGTCCGCCGACCGTGAGGTCTTCGTCGAAGAAGATCTCGGTTACCACAAGGCCCTCAAGCCACGTCAGATCCAGATGATCGCCATTGGCGGCGCCATCGGCACCGGGCTTTTCCTCGGTGCGGGCGGGCGTCTGGCGCAGGCCGGCCCGGCGCTGGTGTTCGTTTATGCGCTGTGCGGTTTCTTCGCGTTTCTGGTGCTGCGCGCGCTCGGCGAACTGATCATGCATCGCCCGAGCTCCGGTTCCTTCGTGTCCTATGCTCGCGAATTCTACGGCGAGAAGATGGCCTTTGCGGCCGGCTGGATGTATTGGCTGAACTGGGCCATGACCTCGGTGGCGGATGTGACCGCTGTTGCCCTCTACATGAATTTCTTCAAGCAATATGTTCCGTGGCTTGCGGGTATCGACCAGTGGGTCTTCGCGATGACGGCGCTTCTGGTCGTGCTGGCGATGAACATGCTGTCGGTGAAGGTCTTCGGCGAGCTTGAATTCTGGTTCAGCCTCATCAAGGTGCTGGCGCTTGCGATCTTCCTCGTTGTCGGCATTTATTTCGTCATCTTCGGCACCCCCATCGAAGGTCATGTCACCGGCTTCAGCATCATCACCGACAATGGCGGCTTCTTCCCGAACGGTATTTTGCCAGCCTTCGTCATCATACAGGGCGTCGTCTTCGCTTATGCCTCCATCGAACTGATCGGCACGGCGGCAGGCGAGACGGAAGACCCGCGCAAGGTCATGCCCCGCGCCATCCGCGCCGTCGTCCTGCGTCTCGTGGTCTTTTATGTCGGTTCGGTGCTGCTGTTCGCGCTGCTTCTGCCCTACACCGCCTATAAGGCCGGCGAGAGCCCCTTCGTCACCTTCTTCGGTTCCATCGGCGTGCAGGGCGCTGACGTGATCATGAACCTCGTCGTTCTGACCGCCGTGCTGTCTTCGCTCAATGCCGGGCTTTACTCCACCGGCCGCATCCTGCATTCCATGGCGGTTTCCGGCTCTGCTCCGGCGGCGCTGGCGAAGATGAACAAGAATGGCGTGCCTTATGGCGGCATTGCGGTCACGGCCGTCGTCACCGTTCTCGGCGTGGCCCTGAATGCGGTCGTTCCCTCCGCTGCTTTCGAAATCGCGCTTAACCTCTCGGCGCTCGGCATCATCTGCGCATGGGCGGTTATCGTGCTTTGCCAGCTGAAGCTCTGGCAGCTTTCCAAGCGTGGTGAACTCGTGCGTCCCGATTTCCGCATGTTCGGCGCGCCCTATACCGGCATTCTCACGCTCATCTTCCTGTTCGGCGTGCTGGTGCTAATGGCTTTCGACTATCCCGTCGGTTCCTGGACCATCGCGTCCCTGCTGGTCATCATCCCGGCGCTCGTCATCGGCTGGTATCTCTTGCGTGACCGCATCTACCGCCTTGCGGACGAGCGTGCGGGAGCATCGCAGTGAGCGGGCAGGACGCAACGCCTCTGGTGGCGGTCATCGCCACCGGCGGCACCATCGCCAGCCGGCGTGGTGCCGATGGCGTGAGCACGCCCAGCCTTTCGGGTGAGGACCTGCTGGCGCTGGTTCCGCAGATCAACGCCCGGCTGAAGCCGGTCGATCTGATGGCGAAGGATTCCTCCAGCCTGACATTGGCCGACATGCAGCGCATCAGCGAAGCGGTGGGTGCTGAGCTCGATGATCCCGCCGTTACCGGCATCGTGGTTCTGCATGGCACCGACGCCATGGAAGAATCCTCGCTGCTCGTGCATTTGCAGCGGCCCATCACAAAGCCGGTGGTCTTCACCGGCGCACAGTTTACCGCAGACCATAAGGACGCGGACGGGCCGGCCAATCTGGCCCGGGCCATAGAAACAGCGCTTGATCGAGCGAATGCCGCAAAAGGCGTGCTCCTCTCCTTCGGCGGCCGCTGTCTGCCGGCCTGGGGGCTTTATAAGCTGAGCGCGGACGAGGCGGACGCCTTCCGCTCCGCCCGGCCGTTGGCTGCCGCCGCAACGCTGCGGCTTTCCGCCCCGGTAACCGATCAGCGCGTCGATATCGTCGCCATTCATCCCGGCTGTGACGCGACCCATATCGATGCAAGCCTGCAGGCGGGCGCGAAAGGCATCGTCCTTGCCGCACTCGGTTCCGGCAACGCCAATCCGCGTATCGCTGAAGCCGTGAAGCGCTGCGCCGAACGCGGCGTTCCCGTCATCGTTTCCAGCCGTGTGCCGGAAGGGCGGCTGGTGGCGACCTATGGCGGCGGCGGCGGCGGGCATGATCTTGTCGCGGCGGGCGCCGTGCATTCATCCACGCTTCGCCCGGGCCAGGCCCGCATTTTGCTGGCAGCGCTGCTGGCCGGTCAAAGTTCGGCGGAAACCATCGTTTCCGCTTTCGGTGACAGCCCGCTCTCTTAGAGCACTTCCAGGAAAAGTGGACCCCGGTTTTCCGTCCGGAAATGCGCCAAAACTCTAAGTAGCGGCAGCGATGCCCGCGACCGGCGGGCATCGAAATTCCTATAGGATTCCTATTTTATTGTCTCTGTGGCCGTCTCGAACCTTTATGCGGTTCGGGTGCATTCTTCTGTGCGGGAAGGGATGGTGTTCCCTTCTCAGCCAGAAAGAATGAAAAGCGACGTCCCACATGACGGCGCTTTTCTTCCTGTCCGGCTCCTCGAATAAAAAGGAGTCCCATCGATGATGGATGTTGTTCTGATCGGCGCAGCGATGGTGTTTTTCGCCCTCTGCTTTGCCTACACGCGCGCCTGCGACCGGCTTTAGGCGGAGGCTGCGATGACATTCGACTATATCTTGAGCGGTGCCGTCACGGTCTTTATCGCCGCCTATCTCACCTATGCTCTCATTCGCCCCGAACGTTTCTGATCGGGAAGCGGCGGCTATTGAAAGTTCAATACCATGACCCTCAATGGATGGTTTCAGGTCCTGCTTTTCTGCGGGATCATTTTTGCGCTGGTGAAGCCGCTCGGCTTCTATATGGCGCGTGTCTTTAATGGCGAGCGCACCCTGCTGTCGCCGGTTCTCGCACCGGTCGAGCGCGGCCTTTATGCCCTTGCCGGGACAAGCGAGCGTGAGGAGCAGCACTGGACGACCTATGCTTTCTCCATGCTTCTCTTCAACCTGCTCGGTTTTGCCCTGCTTTATGCCCTGATGCGCTTTCAGGCGGTGCTGCCCTATAATCCGCAAGGAATGGCGGCCGTGGGACCGGAATTGTCCTTCAATACGGCGGTCAGCTTCGTCACCAACACCAACTGGCAGAATTATGGCGGCGAAAGCACCCTGTCCTATCTGACCCAGATGGCCGGCCTCACGGTACAGAACTTCGTTTCCGCCGCAACAGGCATGGCGATCGCCATCGGCCTCATCCGCGCGTTTTCCCGCGCTTCCGGCAAGGCGATAGGCAATTTCTGGGTGGATATGGTCCGCTCCACGCTCTATGTGCTTTTACCCCTCTGCATCGTGCTGACCCTCGTTTACGTCTGGCTTGGTGTGCCGCAGACACTCGGCGCTTATGTGAACGCGCAGACGCTGGAAGGCGCGCAGCAGACGATTGCCGTCGGCCCCGTCGCGTCGCAGCTGGCGATCAAGATGCTGGGCACCAATGGCGGCGGCTTCTTCAACGCCAATTCGGCGCATCCCTTCGAGAACCCGGATGCCATTTCCAACATGCTCCAGATGGTGTCGATCTTCGCCATTGGTGCAGCCTTTACCAATGTCTTCGGCCGCATGGTTGGCAACCAGCGCCAGGGCTGGGCGATCCTCGCCGCCATGGGCGTGCTGTTCATCGCCGGCGTCGCCGTCACCTATTGGGCGGAAGCGGCCGGAAACCCGCTGATGCACGGCTTCGGTCTTGCCGGCGGCAATATGGAGGGCAAGGAAGTCCGTTTCGGCGTGGCGCTCTCATCGCTCTTCGCGGTCATCACCACTGCCGCCTCCTGCGGCGCGGTCAACGCCATGCATGGCAGCTTCACGGCGCTGGGCGGTCTTATCCCACTCATCAACATGCAGTTGGGCGAGGTGATCGTCGGTGGTGTCGGCGCGGGTTTTTACGGTATTCTGCTCTTCATCGTCATCGCCATCTTCGTGGCGGGTCTGATGGTCGGGCGCACGCCGGAATATCTGGGCAAGAAGATCGAGGCCAAGGAAATGAAGATGGCGGTTCTGGCCATTCTCTGCCTGCCGCTCGCCATGCTGGTCTTCACGGCAACGGCCACTGTTCTGCCCTCGGCGGTCGCGTCAATCGGCACGGCGGGGCCGCACGGCTTCTCCGAAATCCTCTATGCCTATACCTCGGCGGCCGCCAATAACGGCTCGGCTTTCGGCGGCCTCACCGGCAACACCACCTGGTACAACATCACGCTTGGCTTCGGCATGCTGATGGGCCGTTTTCTGGTCATCATTCCGGCACTCGCCATTGCCGGTTCGCTGGTTACCAAGAAGACCGTTCCGGCCTCGGCTGGCACCTTCCCGACGGATGGCCCGCTTTTCGTCGGCCTGCTGGTCGGCACGATCCTGATCGTCGGCGGCCTTACCTTCCTGCCTGCGCTGGCGCTGGGCCCTGTTGCCGAACATCTGGTGATGGCGGCAGGCCAGCTCTTCTGAGGTTATGCCATGAACGACAAGTCCCGAAGTAACCGCATCGTCTCCACTCGCAAAGGCGCTCCCGTCAAAGGGAGCGCCACGCCCGGGGGCTGGTGCGCTTCCAATCTCATTCTCGCGATGATGGCGGCTCTCGTCGCCGCCGTCGTCGCTCTCGAAGTTATCACGGGCTGATCGACCTTCATCCGTCGCCCCGTTTCAAACGCTGGAGCCTCTTCATGAGCCAGTCCAAACAAGCGAGCATCCTCGATTCTCGCATTCTCGTGCCGGCGATTGCCGCCGCATTCAAAAAGCTCAACCCACGCACGCTGGCCCGCAACCCGGTCATGTTCGTGGTCGCGACGGTGTCGGTGCTGACAACGGTGCTGTTCATCCGCGATCTCATCATGGGCGGCGCCAATCTCGGCTTTTCCTTCCAGATCAATCTCTGGCTCTGGTTTACCGTATTGTTCGCCAATTTCGCGGAAGCCGTCGCCGAAGGGCGCGGCAAGGCGCAGGCGGATTCGCTGCGTCGGACCCGCACCGAAACCCAGGCGAAACTGCTCACCGGCGATGATCGTAGCCAGTATAAGATGGTGGCGGGCACCAGCCTGAAGGTGAACGATGTCGTTCTCGTCGAGGCGGGTGATATCATCCCCTCCGACGGTGAGGTCATCGAAGGTGTCGCCTCCGTCAACGAGGCGGCAATCACCGGCGAATCCGCCCCCGTCATCCGGGAATCCGGCGGCGACCGCTCTGCCGTCACCGGCGGCACGCAGGTGCTGTCGGACTGGATCAGGGTTCGCATCACCGCCGCTGCCGGCTCCACCTTCCTCGACCGGATGATTTCGCTGGTCGAAGGCGCTGAACGCCAGAAGACGCCGAACGAGATCGCGCTCAACATTCTGCTTGCGGGCATGACGCTGATCTTTGTGCTGGCTACGGCGACCATTCCGAGCTTTGCATCCTATGCCGGCGGTTCGATCCCGATCATCGTGCTGGTGGCTCTGTTCGTGACGCTCATCCCGACTACCATCGGCGCGCTTCTGTCGGCTATCGGCATTGCCGGCATGGACAGGCTGGTGCGTTTCAACGTGCTGGCCATGTCCGGCCGCGCCGTCGAGGCCGCCGGCGACGTGGATACGTTGTTGCTCGACAAGACCGGCACCATCACCCTGGGTAACCGGCAGGCGACCGAGTTTCGTCCCGTTGCAGGCGTTTCCGAGCAGGAGCTGGCCGATGCGGCGCAGCTTGCCTCCCTTGCTGACGAAACGCCGGAAGGCCGTTCCATCGTGGTTCTCGCCAAGGAAAAATACGGCATCCGCGCCCGCGACATGCAGAAACTGCATGCGAATTTCGTACCCTTCACCGCCCAGACCCGCATGAGCGGTGTCGATTTCGAAGGTTCCTCCATTCGCAAGGGCGCAGTCGACGCCGTTCTTGCCTATGTTAACGGCGGCGCTTCGCAACAGGGCAATGTGGCGCTTGCCGTCAAGACCGAAACGGACGCCGCACGCGGCATCCGGACAATTGCCGAAGAGATCGCCAAGACCGGCGGCACGCCGCTCGCCGTCGTACGAGATGGAAAGCTGCTCGGCGTCGTGCAACTGAAGGATATCGTCAAGGGCGGCATTCGCGAGCGTTTCGCAGAGCTTCGCCGCATGGGCATCCGCACGGTGATGATTACCGGCGACAACCCCATGACGGCCGCCGCCATCGCAGCGGAAGCCGGCGTCGATGATTTCCTCGCCCAGGCGACACCGGAAAACAAGCTGGAGCTTATCCGCGAGGAACAGGCCAAGGGCAAGCTCGTCGCCATGTGCGGCGATGGAACCAACGACGCGCCGGCGCTGGCGCAGGCCGATGTCGGTGTTGCCATGAACACCGGCACGGTTGCGGCACGCGAGGCGGGCAATATGGTCGATCTCGACAGCGATCCGACCAAGCTCATAGAGATCGTGGAAATCGGCAAGCAATTGCTGATGACGCGCGGCGCGCTGACGACGTTCTCCATCGCCAACGATATCGCCAAATATTTCGCCATCATCCCGGCAATGTTCCTGGTGCTCTATCCGCAGCTTGGCGTTCTGAACGTGATGGGGCTTTCGACACCGCAGAGCGCCATCCTGTCGGCGATCATCTTCAACGCGCTCATCATCATCGCGCTCATCCCGCTCTCGCTGAAGGGCGTCAAATATCGGCCGATCGGCGCGGGTGCGCTGCTGTCGCGCAATCTGGTCATCTATGGCCTCGGCGGCATCATCGTTCCCTTCATCGGCATCAAGGTCATCGACCTCGCCGTCACGGCGCTCGGTCTCGCTTGAGGAGTAAAGACAATGTTCAAACAGCTTCGTCCCGCACTGGTGCTCATCCTCGCCACCACCGCCATCACCGGCCTTGCCTATCCTCTGGGCATGACGGGTCTCGCTCAGGCGATTTTCCCCTTTCAAGCCAATGGCAGCCTCATCGAAAAGAATGGTGCTGTTGTAGGTTCGCAATTGATCGGGCAGTCCTTTGCCAGTGAGAAATATTTCCATGGCAGGCCATCGGCTGCCGGCGATGGTTACAATGCCGCTTCGTCGTCCGGATCCAATCTCGGTCCGACGAGCGCCAAGCTCATCGACCGGGTGAAACACGATTACGAGGCCGCAAAAGCCGAAAATCCGGCGGCCGAGGTTCCGGCAGATCTGGTGACGGCCTCGGGCAGCGGCCTTGATCCGCATGTTTCGCCGGAGGCTGCTTATTTTCAGGTTCCCCGTGTCGCCAAAGCAAGGGGCATGGATGAGGCATCCCTGCGTGCCATCGTCGAGCGCCATGTCGAAGGACCGGAACTCGGATTCATGGGAGAGCCGGTCGTGAATGTGCTGGCGCTCAACATGGCTCTTGACGCAGCCGGCTCATGAACTGAAATGGCTATGGCTTGTTCGCAAGCCATAGCCTCGACCACTGGTGGGTTAAATGCCTGACGACAATCGCGATATGCCGAGCCGACCGTCGCCCGATGCGCTGCTGGAAAACGCCCGGCGCGAGACGCGTGGCCGGCTGAAGATATTTTTAGGGGCGGCACCGGGCGTCGGCAAGACCTATGAAATGCTGATGTCCGGCCGAGCGAAGCTGGCGGATGGGGTGGATGCCGTCATCGGCGTCGTGGAAACCCATGGCCGCCGGGAAACCGAAACGCTGGTGCAGGGTTTCGAGATCATCGCGCGCCGGCGTATCGACTATCGCGGTCAGGTGCTGGAAGAGATGGATCTCGATGCCATTCTCGCCCGCCGTCCCGCTCTGGTTCTGGTCGATGAACTGGCGCACACCAATGCCGCCGGCAGCACGCCACCCCAAGCGCTACATGGACGTTCAGGAAATTCTGGCGCAGGGCATCGACGTCTATACGACGCTGAACATCCAGCATGTCGAAAGCCTGAACGACGTCGTTGCGCAGATCACCCGCATCCGCGTTCGCGAAACGGTGCCCGACAGCATTATCGACCGGGCCGACGATGTCGAAATCATCGATATTACGCCAGACGATCTGATCAAGCGGCTGCAGGATGGCAAGGTTTACCTGCCCCGCACCGCCCGGCGCGCCATCGAGAATTATTTCTCGCGCGGCAATCTGACGGCGCTGCGAGAGCTTGCGCTGCGGCGCACCGCGCAACGGGTGGATGAGCAATTGCTCAACCACATGCAGTCCCATGCCATTTCCGGCCCCTGGGCGGCAGGAGACAGGGTTCTGGTTTGCCTGGACCACGGCGGCAATGGCCCGGGGCTGGTGCGTTATGCCCGCCGGCAGGCGGATCGGCTGCGCGCGCCCTGGACGGCGCTGCATCTCGATACGCCGCGTTCGCAGCAATTGTCGGAGGCGGAGAAGGACCGGCTGGCCGGCACGATGCGGCTTGCCCAGCAGCTCGGCGGCGAGACGGTGACCCTGCCGGCGCTAGACCTGACGCGGGAGATTATCTCCTACGCCAACGCCAATAATTTCACCCACATCATCATCGGCCGCCCGCGAAAATCCTGGTGGCAGCGGATTTTTCAGCGCTCGCTGACACATGATCTGATCGACCACGCCGGCGATATCAGCGTTCACGTCATTTCCGGCGATAAAAAGAAGAGAAGCCGGGCCAGGCCGCAAAGCCGGCCTCGGCGCAATCGTATCGTTCCATACGGCCCTATCTTAACAGCACCCTGTTCGTCGGCCTGGCGATCGTGGCCGGCATCGTGCTCGACCAGACGCTCGATGTCAGAAATCTGGCGCTGGTGTTCCTGATGGCGGTTCTGGCCGCCGCCGTGCGCGGCGGGCTGGGGCCAGCGCTTTATGCTTCCCTGCTCGGCGCTTTTGCATTCAATTTTTTCTTCCTTGAGCCGCGTTACACCCTGACCGTTCGCGATCCGGAAAGTGTCGTGGCGCTGCTGTTTTATCTCGGCGTGGCGCTTGTCGCCTCCAATCTCACGGCGGCCGTACAACGGCAGGCCGCCGCCGCACGGGCAAGGGCGCGAACGACGGAAGATTTATATCTGTTCTCCAAGAAGCTTTCGGTGACAGGAACGCTGGACGATGTGCTGTGGGCGGCCGCTTTCCAGATGGCCTCGATGCTGAAGGTGCGGATCGTTCTTCTCTTACCGGAAAACAACACGATCACGGTCAAGGCGGGGTATCCGCCGGACGATACGCTGGTGGATGCCGATATTGCCGCCGCGCAATGGGCCTGGGAACATAACAAGGCAGCAGGCAGGGGCGCGGATACGCTTCCCGGCGCCAAACGTCTTTACCTGCCCCTGCGCACCGGCAGCGGCGCCGTCGGCGTGGTGGGGCTGGACGATGACCGGCTCGGCCCGCTTCTGACACCGGAACAGCAGCGGCTGTTCGATGCCCTGGCCGATCAGGCGGCACTTGCCATCGAGCGAATCCAGCTCGTCTCGGATGTCGACCGGGCGAGGCTTGCGGCGGAAACCGACCGGCTGCGCACCGCGCTTCTGACATCCATCTCCCATGATCTCAAGACGCCGCTTGCGGCCATTCTAGGCTCGGCCGGAACGCTGAAGGATTTCGCCGAGGACATCCCGCCGGATGCGCGCGCCGAACTGCTTTCGACGATCGTCGAGGAATCCGAGCGGCTGAACCGGTTCATCTCCAATCTTCTTGACATGACGCGGATCGGTTCGGGCGCGATGGAGCCGAATTACGGTCTGCATTTCGTGGGCGATATGGTCGGAACCGCACTTTCGCGGGCCGCGAAAATCGTCGGCAGGCATGAGATCGTTCTGGATATTCCTTCCGACCTGCCGATGCTGAAGGTCGACCCCGTGCTTTTCGAACAGGTCCTGTTCAATCTCATCGACAATGCCGCCAAATACGCTCCCGAACATACCGCCATCGAGATTCGCGGCTGGCGGCAGGGGAAAAATATCCTCCTCTCCGTGGCAGACGCGGGGCCGGGTATTCCACCCGACGATACGGAACGGGTCTTTGACAGTTTCTACCGGGTGCGCAAGGCGGATCATGTGCAGGCCGGAACGGGCCTGGGGCTGTCCATCTGCAAGGGGTTTATCGAGGCCATGGGCGGTTCGATCCGCGCGGAAAACAGGCCGGGCCGTGCCGGTGCGCAGTTTACCGTCAGCCTGCCGGTTCCCGCCGATGCGCCGGTGATAGACCATGATTAAGGCGCGATTGCCGGCGACAAGCCGCTATGCCGCTGAAGGAGATCGGGAATGACCAATTCCGCCGTTCGTATTCTGATCGTCGACGACGAACCGCCGATCCGCAAGCTTTTGCGCGTAGGCCTGTCGACCCAGGAATATGCGGTGAGCGAGGCGATGAATGCGAAGGTCGCCATGGAACTGGTCAGTGAGGACAAGCCCGATCTCGTCGTTCTCGATCTCGGCCTGCCAGATATGTCGGGGCATGATCTTCTGGCGAAATGGCGCGGCGAAGGGCTGGCGCTGCCGGTCATCATCCTCTCCAGCCGCACGGATGAGGCGGGTATCGTCAAGGCGCTGGAACTGGGGGCGGATGACTATATCACCAAGCCTTTCGGCATGAACGAACTCGTTGCCCGCATCCGCGTCGCCCTGCGCCATCGTCTGCAAAGTCAGGGGGAGAGGCCGGTGTTCCAGACCGGAGATCTTTCCGTCGATCTGGTCAGGCGCATCGTCAAGGTGGAGGACCGGGAGGTGAAGCTCTCGCCCAAGGAATATGACATCCTGCGGGTTCTGGTGCAGCATGCCGGCAAGGTGCTGACGCACCGTTTTCTGCTGGAGCATGTATGGGACGAACTGACCGATGTGCAATATTTGCGGGTCTATGTGCGCCAGCTTCGCCAGAAGATCGAAAAAACCCCGGATCAGCCGCGCTATATCCTGACAGAAACCGGGGTCGGTTACCGGCTGCAGGAGGTATGAGGGCGCCGCAAGGCGACGCCCTCCGATAGTTTAAACGGCGGCGCAGATCGACAGGAATTCATCCACATCGGCCTCGGTCGTCGCAAAGCTGGTGACCATGCGGATCAGCACTTCGTCCTTGCCGACCTTTTCCGGCATGTCGCGCGGCTCCAGCCAGTCATAGAACTTCGCACCCTTTGCCGTGGCGGCTTCTGCAGCGGCCTTTGGCAGAATGGCGAAAACTTCATTGGCCTGGGTCGGCCAGGCAAGGCGGGCGCTGTTCAGCGAAGCGAAACCGGCGCGCAGCCGGTTGGCCATGGCGTTGGCGTGGCTGGCGAGGCCAAGCCACAGGTCGTCCTGCAGATAGGCCTCGAACTGCGCGGCGATGAAGCGCGACTTGGAAAAAAGCTGGGCGGTGCGCTTGCGCAGGAAGGAAAAATCCCGGGCGAGCGAGGGATCGAAGAAGACGATGGCTTCCGCACACCAGCAGCCATTTTTCGTGCCGCCGAAAGACAGGACGTCGACGCCGCGTTTCCAGGTCATTTCGGCGGGCGTGGTGTCGAGGGCAGCCAGCGCGTTGGCGAAACGCGCGCCATCCATATGCAGCGGCAGGCCATTATCCTTGGCGATTTTGGCGATGGCGTCGATTTCATCGAGTGTGTAGACCGTGCCGGCCTCGGTCGCCTGCGTCATGGTGATGGCTGCGGCGCGGCCGTGATGCACGGCATCCTGCGGATAACGCGCAATGCGCTCGATGAGGTTCTCCGGCAGCATCTTGCCGTTCGGTCCCTCCACGGCGACCATGCGCATGCCGGAAAAGAAATCCGGTGCGCCGCATTCGTCCTCGATCACATGCGCTTCGGAATGACAGAAGGTCAGGCCGCCGGCACGGGCGATGCTGGCCAGCGAAAGCGAATTGGCTGCCGTGCCGGTGGCGACGAAAAACACCGCGACCTCGCGCTCGAAAATCTCGTTGAAGCGCTTTTCGATGGAGAGATCGAGTTCGCTGGTGCCGTAAGCGGCGGCAAAGCGCGTGGATTCCCGTGAAAGCCGTTCGTTGACGGCAGGGTGGGCGCCGGCCCAATTGTCTGAAGCAAAAAACATCTCTGAAGGCTTTCCGATGGCTGGGGTTCTGGTTTGGGAATGCGTGGCGCGATGAACGGCAAAGTTCTATGACCTAAGATTGCGATTGGCAAATCCGGCAATGAAAGCAATGGCTCTGCTGGTCTTGCGATAAGAAAGTTTCGCGCAATAGGTCAGTATCGAAACTTCGCTGCAAAATGGGGCTTTCACTAATTGGATTCGCACCCTTGCTAAATTCGCCTGTTTCTGCCAAAATCCTGGTGAATTGAGACAGCTTTGCTGTCCTAAATTTGATCGAGCCGGATTGAATGCGGATTTTGCGGGAAGCGAAAATTCGCGGTCGAGCCGGATCTTCGCATGAAACCATGCAAGTAATTTTGCAGGAGGGACAAAAATGACGCACAAGCCGCAGGCGGAAATCGCCGCCGCCACCCTGACCACAGACTGTCCCACCGCGGCTGCGGCCGCACCCGTTTCTGCGAAAGCGCGTTTCGCGGGCGGTTTGCCGGAAAGGCAGGGTCTTTACGATCCGGCCAATGAACATGACGCCTGCGGCGTCGGCTTCGTTGCCCATATGAAGGGCGCCAAGTCGCACCAGATCGTCAAGGACGGCCTGTTCATACTTGAAAACCTGACGCATCGCGGCGCCGTCGGCGCCGATCCCCTGATGGGCGATGGCGCGGGCATTCTCGTGCAGATCCCCGACCGCTTCTTCCGCGAGGAAATGGCGGCGCAGGGCGTGACGTTGCCGAAGGCCGGTGAATATGCCGTCGGCCACATCTTCATGCCGCGCGATCCTTCCCGCATCGAGCATTACAAGAAGGTCATTGTCGACGTCATCGGCGAAGAGGGGCAGCAGTTCCTCGGCTTCCGCGATGTGCCGGTCGATAATTCCTCGCTCTCCAAGGCGCCGGATATCGCAGCGACCGAACCGCACCACGTGCAGGTCTTCATCGGTGCCGGCCGCGATGCCGCGAGCAATGCCGATTTCGAGCGCAAGCTGTTCCTGATCCGCAAGGTGCTCTCCAACCGCATCTATGACGAGGGCGGCGGCAAGGAAACGCAGGATTTCTATCCCGTTTCCCTCTCTTCCTCCACCATCGTCTACAAGGGCATGTTCCTCGCCTATCAGGTGGGCGCCTATTACAAGGATCTGGCCGATCCGCGCTTCGAATCCGCCGTCGCCCTCGTGCATCAGCGTTTTTCGACCAACACCTTCCCGTCCTGGAAGCTCGCGCACCCCTACCGCATGGTCGCCCATAACGGCGAAATCAACACGCTGCGCGGCAACGTCAACTGGATGGCGGCGCGTCAGGCGTCGGTTTCCTCCGTGCTGTTCGGCGACGATATCTCCAAGCTCTGGCCGATCTCCTATGAGGGCCAGTCGGACACGGCCTGCTTCGACAACGCGCTCGAATTCCTCGTGCGCGGCGGCTATTCCATGGCCCATGCCGTGATGATGCTGATCCCGGAAGCCTGGGCCGGCAACCAGTCCATGTCGGCTGAGCGCAAGGCATTCTACGAATATCACGCAGCGCTGATGGAGCCGTGGGACGGCCCGGCCGCCGTCGCCTTCACCGATGGCAAGCAGATCGGCGCGACGCTCGACCGCAATGGCCTGCGTCCGGCGCGTTACCTCGTCACCGATGACGACCGCATCATCATGGCGTCGGAAGCCGGCACGCTGCCGGTGCCGGAAGAGCGCATCGTCAAGAAGTGGCGTCTGCAGCCCGGCAAGATGCTGCTGATCGACATGGAAAAGGGCTCCATCGTTTCCGACGAGGAAGTGAAGCACGAGCTTGCCGCCAAGCACCCTTACCGCACCTGGCTCGACCGCACGCAGCTCATCCTCGAAGAGCTGAAGCCGGTAGAACCGCGCGCGCTGCGCCGCGACGTGTCGCTGCTCGACCGCCAGCAGGCCTTCGGCTACACCAGCGAAGACACCAAGCTCCTGATGTCGCCCATGGCGACGACCGGTCAGGAAGCCATCGGCTCCATGGGCACCGATACGCCGATCTCGGCCATGTCGGAAAAGTCGAAGCTGCTTTACACCTATTTCAAGCAGAACTTCGCGCAGGTGACCAACCCGCCGATCGATCCGATCCGCGAAGAGCTTGTCATGAGCCTCGTGTCCTTCATCGGTCCGCGCCCGAACATTCTCGACCATGAAGGTGCCGCCCGCGCCAAGCGTCTGGAAGTGCGCCAGCCGATCCTGACCAATGGCGATCTGGAAAAGATCCGTTCCATCGGCCACACGGAAGACCGTTTCGACACCAAGACGCTCGACTTCACCTATGATGTGGAACGCGGCGCCGAAGGCATGCCTGAAATGCTCGACCGCCTGTGCGAGCGTGCGGAATCGGCCGTTCGCGGCGGTTACAACATCATCGTTCTCTCCGACCGCCAGCTTGGCCCGGACCGTATCGCGATCCCCGCCCTTCTGGCGACGGCCGCCGTGCACCATCACCTGATCCGCAAGGGTCTGCGCACCTCGGTCGGTCTCGTCGTGGAAACCGGCGAACCGCGCGAAATCCACCATTTCTGTCTGCTGGCCGGTTACGGTGCCGAGGCGATCAACCCCTATCTCGCCTTCGACACGCTGCTTGACATGCACAAGCACGGCGCCTTCCCGAAGGAAGTCTCCGACGATGAAGTGGTCTATCGCTACATCAAGGCGGTTGGTAAGGGCATTCTCAAGGTCATGTCCAAGATGGGCATTTCCACCTACCAGTCCTATTGCGGCGCGCAGATATTCGACGCCATCGGTCTTTCCTCGGAATTCGTCGAGAAGTATTTCTTCGGCACCGCCACCTCCATCGAAGGTGTCGGCCTGACGGAGATTGCCGAAGAAACCGTAACACGCCACACGGCTGCCTTCGGCAAGGATCCGATCCTTGCCAACACGCTCGATATCGGCGGCGAATATGCCTATCGCATGCGCGGCGAAAGCCACGCCTGGACGCCGGATGCGGTCGCCTCGCTGCAGCACGCCGTGCGCGGCAACAGCCAGGATCGCTACCGCGAATTCGCCGGCATGGTGAATGAGACGGCGCTGCGCATGAACACCATTCGCGGCCTGTTCAAGGTCAAGTCGGCGGAAGCGCTTGGCCGCAAGCCGGTCTCCATCGACGATGTCGAGCCGGCGGCTGATATCGTCAAGCGGTTCTCGACTGGCGCCATGTCCTTCGGCTCGATCAGCCGCGAGGCGCATACCACGCTTGCGATTGCCATGAACCGCATCGGCGGCAAGTCGAACACGGGTGAGGGCGGCGAAGAATCCGATCGTTACATGCCGCTGTTGAACGGTAAGCCGAACCCGGAACGCTCCGCCATCAAGCAGATCGCTTCCGGACGCTTCGGTGTAACGACCGAATATCTCGTCAATGCCGATATGCTGCAGATCAAGGTGGCGCAGGGCGCCAAGCCCGGCGAGGGCGGCCAGCTGCCCGGCCATAAGGTGGATGCGACGGTTGCCAAAACCCGTCACTCGACCCCGGGTGTCGGGCTCATCTCGCCGCCGCCGCATCACGATATCTACTCCATCGAAGATCTGGCGCAGCTGATCTACGACCTGAAGAACGTCAACCCGGAAGCCGATGTTTCGGTGAAGCTGGTGTCGGAAGTCGGCGTCGGCACGGTTGCTGCCGGTGTCGCCAAGGCGCGTGCCGACCATATCACCGTTGCCGGTTTCGATGGCGGCACGGGTGCTTCGCCGCTCACCTCGCTGAAGCACGCCGGTTCCCCATGGGAAATCGGCCTTGCCGAAACCCAGCAGACGCTGGTGCTGAACGGCCTTCGCTCGCGCGTTGCCCTGCAGGTGGATGGCGGTCTGAAGACCGGCCGAGACGTCATCATCGGCGCGCTGCTCGGTGCGGATGAATTCGGCTTTGCCACCGCGCCGCTGATTGCCGCCGGCTGCATCATGATGCGCAAGTGCCACCTCAACACCTGTCCCGTTGGCGTTGCGACGCAGGACCCGGTTCTGCGCAAGCGCTTCAAGGGCACGCCGGAACATGTCATCAACTACTTCTTCTTCGTTGCCGAAGAAGTGCGCGAAATCCTCGCTTCGCTTGGCGTTACCAGGCTGGACGAGATCATCGGCGCTTCCGAGCTGCTCGAGAAGGACGAGATGCTGGCGCACTGGAAGGCCAAGGGGCTGGATTTCAGCCGCATCTTCCACAAGGTCGAAGCTCCGAAGGAAGCAACCTTCTGGACCGAGCGCCAGAAGCACCCGATCGACGATATTCTCGACCGCAAGCTGATCGAGAAGTCCCTGCCCTCGCTCGAAAACCGCGAACCCGTAGTTTTCGAAGTGCCGATCAAGAACGTCGACCGTTCCGCCGGCGCCATGCTGTCAGGTGCGCTTGCCAAGCGCTGGGGTCACAAGGGCCTGAAGGACGATACGATCCACGTCACCCTCAAGGGGACGGCGGGCCAGTCCTTCGGCGCGTTCCTCGCACGCGGCATCACCTTCGATCTGGTGGGTGACGGTAACGATTATGTCGGCAAGGGTCTGTCGGGTGGCCGCATCATCGTGCGTCCGCCGGAAAACACCCGTATCGTTGCGGAAAACTCGATCATCGTCGGCAATACGGTTCTCTACGGCGCCATTACCGGCGAGTGCTATTTCCGCGGTGTGGCTGGCGAGCGTTTCGCAGTGCGTAACTCCGGCGCGGTCGCGGTTGTCGAAGGTGTCGGCGACCACGGTTGCGAATATATGACCGGCGGCATCGTCGTTGTTCTCGGTGAAACGGGCCGCAACTTCGCGGCCGGCATGTCCGGCGGCGTTGCTTATGTTCTCGACGAGAAGGGCGATTTCGCCACACGCTGCAACATGGCGATGGTCGAGCTGGAGCCGGTTCCGGAAGAAGACGACATGCTGGAGAAGCTGCACCATCACGGCGGCGACCTCATGCACAAGGGACGCGTGGACGTTTCCGAGGACATGACGCGCCACGACGAGGAGCGGCTTTATCAGCTGATCTCGAACCACTTCCATTACACGAACTCGTCGCGCGCCAAGGATATACTCGACCGCTGGAGCGAGTTCCGTCCGAAGTTCCGCAAGGTCATGCCGGTCGAATACCGTCGTGCGCTTGAGGAAATGGAGCGCATGCGCATGGGCGTGGCGGCGGAGTAATCCGCCGCGTGAGGATACTACAGCAACTGGTCTCGCTGATGATCGCGGTCGCCGTTCCCACGGCGATCACCTGGACGAGCGGCGAGACCGGATTTGAGTTCATCGTGCTGGGGGCGGCTTTTGGTTTCGCTTACTGGTACTGGGGCCCGACAGGCGCTCCGCTTTGACGTGAGGACATAAACGTGGGCAAGGTTACAGGTTTTCTGGAGATCGACCGGCAGGTGGGCAAGTATCAGCCCGCATCGGATCGTATCCGCCATTTCCGCGAATTCACCATTCCGATGTCGGATGCCGAGGTGCAGAAGCAGGCGGCGCGCTGCATGGATTGCGGCATTCCCTACTGTCATGGCCCGACGGGCTGTCCCGTGCACAACCAGATCCCTGACTGGAACGATCTGGTCTATAACAACAACTGGGAAGAGGCGATCCGCAACCTCCATTCCACCAACAACTTCCCGGAATTTACCGGTCGCGTCTGTCCCGCGCCCTGTGAGGAGGCTTGCACGCTGAACCTCGAGGATGCGCCGGTCGCCATCAAGACCGTGGAACAGGCGATTGCCGACAAGGCCTATGAGCTGGGCTTCATCGTGCCGAAGCCGGCGACGATCCACACCGGCAGACGAGTCGCCATCATCGGTTCTGGTCCTTCGGGCATGGCGGCTGCGCAGCAGCTCGCCGCGCCCGCCACGAGGTTCATGTCTATGAGCGCGAATCCAAGCCCGGCGGCCTGCTGCGTTACGGCATCCCGGACTTCAAGATGGAGAAGAACTTCATCGACCGCCGTGTCGAGCAGATCAAGGGTGAAGGCGTCACCTTCCATTGCGGCGTCAATGTCGGCGTCGATGTGACGGTCGAGGCGCTTCTCGCCGCCCACGATGCCGTGCTTTATTGCGGCGGTTCGGAAACCCCGCGCCCGGCCGGTATCGGTGGCGCCGATCTGCATGGCGTCTACGATGCCATGCCCTATCTCGTGCAGCAGAACCGCCGCGTCGGTCGCGAAAATATCGACAGCGTCGGCTGGCCGGCCGATCCGATTCTTGCCGGCGGCAAGCATGTCGTCGTTGTCGGCGGCGGCGATACCGCATCTGACTGCGTCGGTACGGCTTTCCGTCAGGGTGCGGTGAAGGTCACACAGCTCGACATCCGCCCGATGCCGCCGGAAAAGGAAGACAAGCTGGCGGTCTGGCCCTTCTGGGCGACCAAGATGCGCACCTCGTCCTCGCAGGCCGAAGGCGCCATCCGCGAGTTCCAGGTGGCGACGCTCGAATTCGTTGGCGAAGACGGCGTGTTGACTGGCGTGAAGTGCTGTCAGGTGGATGACCGCCGCAAGCCGATTGCCGGCACGGAATTCATCATCAAGGCCGATCTCGCCTTCATCGCCATCGGCTTTTCCGGTCCCTTCACGGACAGCGTGCTGAAGGAAATGGACGGCAAGCTGACGCTCAACACTGACCGTCGCGGCTCCACCAATGTGATCGCCAACGAAACGGACTACAAGACCTCGGTCGACAAGCTGTGGGCGGCGGGCGACGTGCGCCGTGGCCAGTCGCTGGTGGTCTGGGCAATCCGCGAAGGCCGTCAGGCGGCGCGTGCGATCGATGAAGCGCTGATGGGTGCGACCGTTCTTCCGCGCTAAGCACCGACGATAATACGAACCGGAAAGGCCTGTTGCAAACACAACAGGCCTTTTCTTTTGGCTGCAAAATGAGGGCTTTTTCTTCAGCAATAGGGAAGGGTGATACGAAAGCAGGCGCCACCGGTGGAAGCATCGCTGATGGTAATCTCCCCGCCGTGATAGCGGACGATTTCCTGCACGAGGTTGAGCCCGAGCCCGGTGCCGCGATCTTTCGGCCGCAGGCGGTGGAAGGCATCGAAAACCAGTTCCCGGTCCTCTTCGGGAATGCCATTGCCTTCGTCGGCTATCTCAATTACCCGGTTTGCCGCCACCCTTATCGTGATCGTGCCGCGATTGCCGCCATGTTCGATGGCGTTTTGCACGATGTTCATCAGGGCGCGCTGCAACGAAGCGTCGTCGGCAAGGGCGAGGATAGGCTCTTCCTCCGGTTCGAAGGACAGCGCATATCCCTGTGATATGGCGAGCGGGGCCATATCGGCGACGACCGATCTGCACAGGGTGACAAGATCAAGTGGGACCAGAGGGGCCTTTTGCCCGCCAAGGCGCTGCAAATCGAGCAATTGTTCGGCCAGCACGGCGATACGGCTGGCATCCGCCAATATTCTGCTGCGGGCCGGGCCGTCCAGCAAGGTTTCCACCCGGGTCTGGAGAATGGCGACGGGGGTTCGCAATTCATGGGCGGCATCGAGAATGAAGCGCTTGTGCCGTTCGTAGCCATCGTCCAGCCGCTTCAACGCGCCGTTGACGGCATGGACGAGCGGCTGCACCTCCCGTGGAATATCGCCATCCGGCAATCGGTATCCGCGTCTGTCGATATCGATGGTTTCCGCCGTGCGAGCGATGGTGGAAAGGGCGCGAAATTCCCTGCGGATGATCCAGGGGATGGTCACGACTGTCACGATGGACATGAGAATGAGGACAGGCATGATCAATATGTTCGAGAACATCAGAACGGGGAAGGTCATGCTGAACGGCCCGCCTTTGCCGATCATGACGAATTCTCCCGCCGGTCCCGAAGCACGGCGCACGACGGCGATGCGTACCACGGCGAGGTAGGAATAGGACAGCGCCGCGTCGCGCACGTCGGAGACCCTGATGTCGCTCAGTTGCTGATCCATGTTGCTGAATGCCTCGGGCACCTGCCCGCCCTGCACGATCTCACCTTTTTCGCTGACCGCGACGAACCAGAAATCGGAGGTATTGCTGCGCAGGTTGATGAATTCGGGTGTTTCTTTGAGAACCAGCCGATTGTCCTCATTCCTTATGATCGCGTTGGCGGTTATCTGGGCAGCCTCCGGGCTGAGCAGCGCGCTGCCTGCGCCGCCGCTCGACATATAGGTGACAATGGCGGCGGTGACGAAGAACAGGCTGCCGATCTGGAACAGCAGCAGTTGAATGGTGAGCCGGCGCTTGAGCGATTTTCTTCTGGCCAGCCTCACGAGGTTGCCCTCAGCAGATAACCGACGCCGCGAATGCCGTGGACCTCAAGGCCCGCATCCGCGGCCGCCAATTTGCGGCGCAAGCGGGAAATATGGGAATCGAGTGCATTGGACTGGATTTCATCGTCGAAATTATAAACGGCTTCCTCAAGCAATGAGCGCAGCACCGTTCTGCCCTGTCGCCGCAACAGGGCTTCGAGGATCAGCAGTTCGCGTCTCGTCAGCGGAAGGAATTCACCCTTGATACGCACTTCGCGGGTTTCGAAGCAGAATTCCAGCCTGCCCAGTTTTGCCGTCATCGTCACGGCGCCGGCCGGCCGGCGCATCAGGGCGCGGATGCGCGCAAGCAGTTCCTCGACCGCGAATGGCTTGGCCAGATAATCGTCCGCACCGAGGTTCAGGCCATTCACCCGATCCACAAGCGCGCCCTGCGCCGTCAGCACGATGACGGGCGGGGTGACGGGCAGGAGCCGCAAATCTTCGATAAGCTGGATGCCGTCACCATCTGGCAACTGCCGGTCGAGCACGACAAGGTCGTGGACGCCGTCCATGATGGCGTGACGGGCAAGATCGAGCGTGCCGACCGTATCCACGATAATATCGAACCGGTGGAGCGCGGCGGACAGGGCTGCTGCCATTTCGCGTTCGTCTTCAACAAGCAGCAGGCGCATGAATTCATCTCGGTATTGTCCGGCGTACCTTCCGGAAAGGGGCGCGGCGAAAGGCGAAAAACGACGGCGTCGCTGACGCTACGAACAAGCGAGGCGTCGCCGTCAAATAGATGTCGCCGTGCAAAAAGGGGAACGGGGGTGGTGGATGGCCAACCCCGCATTCCTGCAAAGCTGTACCTATCCTGTCATGTGGGGATTGCCTAAACATTACGCCCGCTGCGGGGCGGTCAGGCCGCTGCGAAAGCGCTTATTGTTTTGCCTGCGTGGTATCGGGCGCCACACGATAGTCATCGATGCGGCCTGCCGGTGCATCGGCCATCTCGCCCCGCTTGGTCAACCTCTCGCGTGGCGATTCCACCACGGGTACGCGTGTCGGTCCGGCGGCCAAAGGGGCATCGCCCAGCAGCTTGTCGCCGCCATCGAGATTGGGATCGGTGAGACTGATAGGCTGGGTGCGCACCTGCCCGGCATCGATGCCAAGTGCAGGCAGGGAGGTGAGCGCCGGCAGATTGCTGCCGTCCAGTTTCACGAGGTCCGGCCCAGCGCTATCGAGGTGCCGGCGCACGAATTTTTCGACGTAGAATGCGAGCTTTCGTTTACCGGCCTGGGTCATGCCGATGCCATCAGCCTCACGCAGGCGCGCCTGCTGGCCGTTCATGTCGTAACCGGTGATGACGAATTTTCCCGCCTCATCGACGAAACCGTCCCATACGTCCACGAATTCGCCGCCATATTTCTCGACATGGCTGCGATAAAGCCGGTTGAAACCGACGAGATCAGCCGAAAGCGACGGCGACTGGAAGGCGGGCAGGCCAACCCACAAGAGCGGCACCTTTTGGCGTCCGGCAAGGGCCAGAAGCTCGTCGATCCGCCGCTCATATTCCTTGAACCAGACCTCTGTGCCGAATTTTTCCCTGATATCGCCGATCTGCATCTGCTGGCGATCGTTCGATCCCATCATGATGACGATGGTGGCCGGTTTGGTCTCGTTGATGAATTGCGGCAGGTTGGTGAACCAATCATAATAATCGGTACGGACGAGGCCGGAAGAACCATTGGCACGCACATCGACGGCGATTGCAGGCGAACTGGCGAAGGCATTGACCAGTTCTTCCCCCATGCCGCCGGCAAGAAAATCGCCGATAACCAGAACGCGCCGCGCATTTTCAAGCTTGGCGGCAGGCTCCGGCTTTGCGGTCCGCATCTGCACCACCGAGGGCGCTTTTCT
Organism: Agrobacterium sp. LMR679; assembly: GCF_027157905.1. NCBI lineage: Bacteria > Pseudomonadati > Pseudomonadota > Alphaproteobacteria > Hyphomicrobiales > Rhizobiaceae > Agrobacterium > Agrobacterium sp. LMR679. Next base: position 1,292,747 of record NZ_JAPVOJ010000001.1, read on the forward strand.
GGCGGGTTGCGGGCGGGTGACCGATCTTTCACGGGGAGCAGACGGAAAGTCGCGGCGGTTGCGGGGCTGGTATTCGCGCCCGGATCCGCCTTCGCGGCCTACCGGCCTGCCAAAGAGCATTTCAAACAGGGTGCGCCGTTGCTCCTGAGCGAAGCTTTCGGAAGGAACGAGCGGCACGGCAAGAACGGCGGAAAGAAGGACGGCGCAGAAACGCCAGCCGATTCTTCCGTTTTTTTCCGCAGGTTTCCTACTCATGACATCGACCCTTCCGGATATTTCGGCGGCGTTTCTTAACAGCCGCCGAATTCGCCGGCACATTATCAGTTGCGAAGGGCTCTCAGCAACCGCTGCGACGGCTGGCCGTCAGTTTCCATACCCATGCGCGACTGGATGGCGCTGATGGCGGCTTTCGAGCCGGAACCGAAGTTCCCATCGACTTCGCCGTCATAATAGCCGAGTTCTTTCATGCGGGTCTGCAGCTCGAATTTTTCACGAATGTCCAGCGTCCCATCGGGGCGCGGCCATTTCTGCTGCATGCCGCCATAACCGGCGATCTCATCCGCAAGCAGGCCGACGGCGAGCGCATAGCTGTCGGAGGCGTTGTATTTCTTGATGGTGAAGAAGTTCTTCATCATCAGGAAGCCGGGGCCGTTTGCCCCGCCCTGCAATTTCAGCATGGCGCGATCGGAGCCACGCGTGAAGTTCTTGCCGTTCGGGCGGGCGAAGCCGAGCTTCGTCCATTCCGCAATGGTCTTCGTCTGCCCTTCATAACGGGCGCCGCCACGCGGAACGGCGGTTTCATAACCCCAGGTCCGGCCCGGCTCCCAGCCGTTCTTGGAAAGAAGATTGGCAGCAGTTGCCAGCGCGTCCGGAACGGAGTGCCAGATGTCGCGCTTGCCGTTGCCATCCGCATCCACCGCATAAAGCAGGTAGCTGGTGGGAATGAACTGGGTGTGACCCATCGCGCCCGCCCAGGAGCCTGTCAGCTGTTTCGGCGTGACATCGCCCGCCTGGAGAATCTTCAGAGCGGCGATCAATTGCGTGCGCGCGAATTTGGCGCGTTTGGGATCGGAATAGGCGAGCGTTGCCAGCGCCTGCGGGATGTTGTGCAGCCGCTCCGGTTTTTCGAGAACCGCGCCGTAATTCGATTCCATCGACCAGATAGCGAGAATGATATGCTTGTCGACGTTGAAGTTACGCTCGATCCAGTTGAGGGTCGTCGCGTGTTTCATCTTCATCTCGCGGCCGATCCGCACCGTATACGGATTGACGCGGGAATCGAGATAATCCCAGATCTGCGTGGTGAATTCCGGCTGGAAGGTGGCCTTGCGCAGCGCATCCGGATCAGGCTCGCTGACACCGGCAAAGGCCTTCTGATAGGTCGCCTTGCTAATGCCTTCTTTCGCGGCTGTTGCATAAAACTGGTTGATCCACTGACGGAATCCCTGATCGGCGCGGGCTGAAACGGGCGCCAGCGAGATTGCCAGGCCTGCAACCACCATGCAGCCGAATTTGCGGACATCTGAAAGGATCATCTTTGTCATCGTCTGTCTTTCGTTCTCTCGAATGTCATTTCGATTGCGAAAACGCATCGGGCGTCATCATGGATAACAAAAGAACGTCAACAAATTCTTTACCATTAATAGATGGTAGCGTCACCCTTTACAAAACGTTGTTATTTTTGAAATAACAACAGCGTGCGGGGATTGTGATCAAGTTTTATCTCTCAGGAGGGATATGTGGTAGAACAGAAGAAAATTCGGAAGGCCGTATTTCCGGTCGCAGGTCTCGGCACGCGTTTCCTGCCCGCAACCAAGGCGGTTCCGAAAGAAATGCTCACTGTCGTCGACAAGCCGGTCATTCAATACGTCGTCGATGAGGCGGCGGAAGCGGGCATTGAGCATTTTGTATTTGTCACCGGCCGCGGCAAGGCGGTGATCGAAGATTATTTTGATATTCAATTTGAACTTGAACAGATGCTGCGCGAGCGCAACAAGAATGCCGAGCTGACATTGCTGGCCGGCCTTCTGCCCAAGGCGGGCACCGCGAGCTTCACGCGCCAGCAGGTGCCGCTCGGTCTTGGCCATGCGGTCTGGTGCGCCCGTGATATCGTCGGCGACGAGCCTTTCGCGGTGCTCTTGCCCGATATGATCATGCATTCGCAGAAAAGCTGCCTGAAGGGCATGGTCGAACTTTACGACCAGACCCAGGGCAACGTCATCGCGGTGCAGGAATGCGCTCCCGACCAGACGCATAAATATGGCATCGTCGGTGTGGGTGATGCCGTGGGTGAAGGTTTCAAGATCACTGAAATGGTCGAAAAGCCTGCCAAGGGTACGGCGCCGTCGAATTTCTACATCAACGGCCGTTATATTCTTCAGCCCGAGATTTTCGACATTCTCGAAAATCAGGAGCGTGGCGCCGGCAACGAAATCCAGCTGACGGACGGCATGCTGACGCTTGCCAGGTCGCAGCAGTTCTCCGGCTATCATTTCCGCGGCCAGACCTTCGACTGCGGCGCCAAGGATGGTTTCATCCTTGCCAACGTCGCCTTCGCGCTGGAGCGTGGCGATATTCGCCCTGCGATCGAAGAGCCGATCAAGGCGCTGATCGACGGGTTGAAGTAATCTATCAGAACAGAAACGGGATCCCGGCCTTCGCGCCGGGATTTCTTTTTGGCCGAAACCTATCGCTTGAGGACAAGTCCTGCGCCGACGCGCAGCTCACTGCTGTCATAAACCGGTGTCCACTGGTAGCTGACGTCCGCCGTCAGGTCGAGATAGCGGTTCAGTCCCCAGGTCAGGCCAGCACCTGCGGTATATTCCACGGCATTTTCCATGTCGGAAGAGGGGAATGTGCGATGCACGATCTGTCCCGTCAGGCGGGCAACGAGGTTGCTGCGCAATTCGTGGGTCAGGCCGGCATCCAGCCGATAGGAAATCCAGCCACCCTGCGGTCCGCCGGCAAAGTCCTCTATCGTCGTGCGCAGGCCGAGATTGACATTGGTGCCGCGCTGGGGTGACCAGTTGAGTTCGCCATCCAGCGTCAATGCGCCGATCGAGGCGAGGCGATCGTCGTCATATTGCTTGCGCAAATAACCGATGGCGGCCTCGCCGCGTGTCTTCTCGCCAAGATCGACTTCCGCGCCGACCTTTGCCCCATAGGCATTGGAGGAGCGGGCATAGCCCGAATTGTCGAGACGCCTGTCATATTTGGTCGTGCCGGCATTCAGTTCGAGGAAGGGGATGAGCGCCGGCGACAATTCATAGCCGATGCGTCCGCGCAGGTTCGCGCCGTTCTGATCGCGGTCACTGAGGCTGATCGGCCGGCCGTCGACGCCTTTCGCATCCGTATAGACCGTGCGCGACAGATCGAGCGCCGCCAGACCGCGCAACTTGCCGAAATCCCGCTCTATCGACGCGCTGCTGGTGAAGCGGTGTTCGCCGCCCTGCACGGCAGCGCCGGTGAGAGCATTGGGGTCCGTCGTGTCCTCGCGGCTGAATTCGTAACCGGCCTTGAGATTGGCCGTCGTTTCTTCGCCGAGATCAAGGCGCAGATCGGCCTCTATCCTGGCCCGGGGTTCTTCGCCGTCCTTGTCGCTGCCGAAATTTCTCTCCCAGGCGCCGTCGCCGGTCACCGTCAAAGCGTGACGGGACCAGTCGCTGGTGAGCGTACCGCGTATGCCCGTCGTCAGATAATTGCGCCTGGAAGGACCGCCGGTATTCGTCTGCTTTTCCGTATTGATCGTCTGGCTGATTGAAGGCCGTAGCAGGAATGTGCCTAGCCGGATGCCGGGCGTCTGGCCGGGTTCGGTCGCTATCCGGGGATTTTCGCCCCCGTCCACTGTCGGCTCATAGGGGTTTTCGGCCTCGGCATAGGGTTGGCCCGCGTCGTCCTGCTGTTCGTAAATCGGATCGCCGGGATTGTTGGAGGGACGCCACAGTTGCGGTGCGGGCGTGGGCGTAGCTGTGGCCGGGACAGTGCCAGTGCTCACCCTACTGTCCGTCGCCGGTATGGAGGAAGCTGCTCCGTCGGCGGCAGAAGCGGCGCCTGGCAAGACGGGTATGGCTGTCGTTGCAGTCTGCGCGAAGGCGTTTCCCTGCGGGTAAAAAATCGTGCAGGCGAGCAGCAGGGTTGCTGCTTTCCGCGACGTCGGCAGACGTGTGGCGGTGCCCTTCACATTCATTCCTTTTCACCCGGCGAGTTTGGCCGATGCCGGATCGAAGGACCACCAAGACATCTCCTCAGGCCCGATGAGTGGCAGGCTGATGAAATGACATGAAGAAACCAGGGACCAGACAGGCGACGCAAGTTTTAACATCGCTTTAACAATAGGTTCTTTATGGTTAACAGTTGATAAAGATCGCCGGGATTTCAGTGTTATGGCAGGCGAGGAAAAAGCCGCGACATCCATCGCTGAATCGGGCGGCTCGATTTCACTCACCTCGATTACTGGAGAAGAATAGTCATAAATGCAAAAAAATTCTAATATGAGAAGATTAAAACGTTTCAATTTGGCACGGAATCGCCCTATAGTTTATAGGGGCTGATCTTCTATTGCTCAGCAAGTGGTATTGAATTTTATTTTGTGTGACAGCGTCGTTTCATGAATCCCGTTTTGAACGCCAAGCAGGTCGGTTTTTATTGTTGGGATATTACCAATGACCGTTTCTATCTAGACGAAGTATGTGCTGAACTCTTCGGGATTCCATTGCGGCAGGCGATGCAGGGCATCAGCATTTTTCAGATGCTTGAAAAAGTCGACCTGGATCACCGAAACCGTGTGATCGAAACGGCTTTGATTACCCTGAAGGCCGCGAGTTTTTATAATCAGGAATATGCCGTGCGCCGCAGCGACGGCTCGGTCTCATGGGTGAGGACGCTCGGGCGATATCTGGTCGACGAGGAAAACATCCCTTTCAAGCGGCTTGGAACGATGGAGGAGATTTCTCCGCCGGACCGGCGTCATTGATGACATGCCGTTGTACCCACACCGTTGAGCATTTTCGGGCGACATCTACTAAAACCCGGTGCCTGTCGGCTCGAGAGTGGACTTATTCCGGCTGAAAGAGTAACAGTCGGCCATGATTACGCGCGCCGTCAAACTGGTCGAAGACAATGCCATCGAATCCGCCGTGCGGACGATTTCGATGGAGCGGGCTGGCCTTGCCGCCCTTGAGGATGCTCTGAGGAACGGTCTTTCCGACCCCTTCTGCAAGGCGATTGAGACCATCGGCCAGTCGAATGGCCGCCTTATCATTACCGGGGTGGGTAAAAGCGGCCACATAGGCGCGAAGCTTGCCGCCACCTTCGCCTCCACCGGGACGCCTGCCTTTTTTGTGCATGCGGCGGAGGCAAATCACGGCGATCTCGGCATGATCGGCGGCGATGATGTGGTGCTGGCCATTTCCAAGGGCGGCGAAAGCGCGGAACTGCGCAGCATCATCAACTATTCGCGCCGTTTCTCCATTCCGCTGATCGCGCTCACCTGTTCGGAAAATTCATCGCTGGCACAGGCTTCCGATATCGTGCTGCTGGTTCCCAATGAACAGGAAGCCTGCCCGCTCGGCCTTGCGCCCACGACCTCTACGTTGATGCAGCTTGCGCTGGGCGATGCCCTTGCCGTTGCGCTGCTGGAGGCGCGCAATTTCACCGCGGGCGATTTCAAGGTGTTTCATCCCGGCGGCAAACTGGGGGCGAGCCTGACGCTGGTCAGCGATATCATGCATACCGGCGATCGTGTGCCGCTGGTCAACAAGGGAACGGCCATGCCGGAAGCGGTAGGGGTTCTCTCCCGCAAGCATTTCGGCTGCGTCGGCATTCTGGACGAGGATGGCCGCCTGTGCGGCATCGTCACCGAGGGCGATATGGCGCGCAACCTGTCGCGCAACCTCGCCGAGATGACGGTCGACGATATCATGACGCGCACGCCGAAGACCGTCAAAAAATCGGTGCTGGCGACCAGCGCACTGGCGACGCTGGAAAAATTCCACATTGGCGCGCTGATTGTCATCGATGACGACAACCGGCCCATAGGGCTGGTGCATTTCCACGATCTCTTGAGAATTGGCGTGGCTTGAAGCCACCGCCGATCCTGACAAAGCTGATCAAAACCTATCGATCTAACGGCTCGATTGTCAGCGTTCGTCCGCGTGCGGAAGCGATCCTCACCCGGGTGCCGGCCGGCAGGTCTTCGCCGTTGACCGGCCACCAGGTATCGTCCAGCCTGATCCGGCCACGCCCTTCGACAATCGGTTCCTGAAGGGTCGCGGTGCGGCCGACAAGGCTTGCCTCTCGCTGGTTGAGGAAGGGCTCGTCGCTCGCCGCCCGGTTCCTGCCGAAATACTTGCGGCCGAGCAGGGCAAAGACGACCGAGAGCGCGGCAAACAGTACCAGCTGCAATTGCCAGGCCCAGAATGCCGCATCCCATAAAAGCAGCGAGACCGCGCCGATAACCAGCGCGGCGAGGCCGATCCAGATCAGGAACACGCCGGGAGCGATGAGTTCGGCGGCCAGAAGCACGAAGGCGACGATCCACCAGCTCCATGGTCCCAGCTCAGTGGCAAGCCGTTGCAGCATCATCACTTCTCCGACGAGGAACCGAAGGGATTGCCGGGGATCGTGACGTTGATGCTCTGGCCGGAAGGCCGCGTCGGCGGCACGGAGCGGGACGGTGTGGAGGCGGCAGGCGCAGTCGGCGCATCGCCGCTGTCGCCGAAAACCTCTTTCGCAATCGTGCCGATGCCGCCGAGGGAGCCGATCAGCGCCGAAGCCTCCATCGGCATCAGCACGATCTTGGAATTCTTCGCCGTGCCGATCTCCGCCAGAGCCTCGGTATATTTCTGGGCGACGAAATAGTTGATGGCGTGGACATTGCCGGCGGCGATGGCTTCCGAGACCATGCGGGTTGCGTTGGCCTCGGCCTCGGCCAGACGCTCACGCGCCTCGGCATCGCGGAATGCAGCTTCGCGCTGGCCTTCCGCCTCCAGAATGGCGGATTGCTTTGCGCCTTCCGCGCGCAGAATCTGGGCATTGCGGGCGCCTTCGGCTTCCAGCACCTGCGCGCGTTTTTCGCGCTCGGCCTTCATCTGCCGCGCCATGGAATCGACGAGATCCTTCGGCGGCGCGATGTCCTTGATTTCGATGCGGGTGACCTTGATGCCCCATGGTCCCACCGCCTCGTCCACCACGCGCAGCAGTCGATCGTTGATGGCGTCGCGGTTCGACAGCAATTCGTCGAGGTCCATCGATCCCATCACCGAACGGATATTGGTCATGGTGAGGTTTTCGATGGCCATTTCCAGATTGGCGATCTGGTAAGCGGCCTGCGCGGCATTGAGGACCTGATAGAAGGTGACGGCGTCGGCGGAGACGCTGGCATTGTCGCGGGTGATGACTTCCTGTGTCGGTATATGAAGGACCTGCTCCATCACGTTCATTTTCGAACCGATGGTTTCAAAGAACGGCACGATGAGGTTCAGGCCCGGCTCGAGCGTGCGGGTGTAGCGCCCGAACCGTTCAACCGTGTAGCGATGCCCCTGCGGCACGGTCTTGATGCCGGCAAACAGCACCAGAATAACGAGAACCACCGCTGCCATGACGACGATGTCGAAACCGCCCAATGCAATCATCACTTTTCCTCCTGATCAGAACCGTCCGGGTTTTACCCCGGCATCGTTATGGCAAGATTACACCCATCCTTGCAACTCCCGCCGCACAACCTTTTCGAGAACATTCATGCCCTCGGCGCTGTCGTTCAGGCAGGGAATATGGGTAAATTTCTCTCCGCCATTATGCAGGAAAATCTCGCCCGCTTCACCGGCGATTTCTTCCAGTGTCTCAAGACAATCCGAGACGAAGCCGGGATTCATCACGGCGATGCGCTTGATGCCTTCCGACGCCAGCTTTTCCACGGTCTTGTCGGTATAGGGCTGCAACCATTCTTCCGGCCCGAAACGGGACTGGAAGGTGATCATGAAATTTTTCCCTGTCCGTCCCAGCGCCTCGCGCAGCAGACGGGCGGTTTTCTGGCAGTGGCAATAATAGGGATCGCCCTTTTTGAAATAGGATTGCGGAATGCCGTGGAAAGAGGTGATCAGCATCTCCGGTTCCCAGTCCAGCGTCGCCAGATGGTTTTTGACGGAGGCGGCGAGCGCTTCGATATAGGCCGGATCGTCGTGATAGGGCGGTACGGTGCGGATGGCGGGCTGCCAGCGCAGCTTCATCAGATGCTCGAAAGCCTTGTCGTTCACGGTTGCCGTCGTCGATGCGGCATATTGCGGGTAAAGCGGGAAAAGCAGGATTTTTTCGCAACCCTGTTCCTTCAGCGCGTCGATCTTCGAGGCGATGGAGGGCTGGCCGTAACGCATGCCCCAGTCGACCGCGACATTGGGCAGGTCCTTCAGCGCTTCCGCCAGCAGTTCTCCCTGGCTGCGAGTATAGGTGCGCAGATAGCTTTCATTGCGCTCGTGGTTCCAGATTTCCTCATAGGCCTTGCCGACTTTCTGCGGGCGCTTGTTGAGGACAATGCCGTAAAGGATCGGATACCAGTAGAGACGCGACCATTCGATTACCCGCTTGTCGCTCAAGAATTCCGCCAGATAACGGCGCATCGGCCAATAGTCCGTACCGTCAGGCGTGCCGAGGTTGACGAGCAGGACGCCGACCTTGCCAAATGCCGTGCGGGGATGGTTTGCGGGGAGTGCGGATAGTTCTGTCGCCATGAATGACACCCTGAAACTCGGACTGGTTGGATGAGGAGCGGTTCCGTTTCGGACAAGGGCGGAAACGCTCCATCTTCTGTTTATGCGCGCCGAACGCAAACCGCGACGGGGTTGGGCCGGCAATGCCCGAGCTATACGCTCGTGCCGTCAATTTGTTCACGTGTTCTAGACGAAATTTTTCAGGATTAAACCACCGGCGGAGGCTATTTCCGGGGCGGAGGGAGCCGCAGGATGCCCTTTGCCAAAATTTGATCTGTAAGGATTTGTTTTCAAAAGGAAAATAAGAAGCCGGCCCCGATCTCCGAAGGCCGGCTTCCTGTCTGCGGCAAATTGCCCTGTCTGCTCCCGTCCGGCTTATTGAGCCGGCAGTTCCAGCTCCTCGCCAATCTCGATGTGGTTCGGATGCTTCAGCGTGTTTGCCTTGGCAATCCTGCTCCAGAGAGCGCCGTCGCCATATTTCTCTGCTGCGATCTTCCAGAGAGAGTCGCCCTTTTCAACGACATATTTGCTGGCGGCAGCAGCGGCTGCGGCAGGCGTCGTCGTGGCCGGAGCCGTGGCGGCCGGTGCTGTGGCAGCAGGTGCTGCGGGAGCCGGTGCGGCGGCCGGCGCAGGTGCGGTTGCGGCCGGCGCGGGTGCCGCAGGCTTTGCAGGAGCGACATAACCGGCAGGCGTCACTTCGCTGATGCGGCCATCCGTGTAGGGCTTATAGGGGCTGTTGGCGGTGATATAGGCCGCAACGGCTTCCTCGAGGTTGGGGCCGAAGTCATAGGCGTTGATGGCCTTGGTCGCAAAGACCTTGAAGCCGTCGCCGCCGGTACGAACGTAATTATTGGCCGCGACAATATAGGTCTTGGCGGGATCGACAGGCACGAAGGCGTCGCCTTCCTTGACCTCGACCGAAACGACACGGCCGCCGGCCGGCTTCGAGCGGTCGAAGGAATATTTCAGGCCGGAGACCTGCATGAAACGACCTGCGCCGTCGTCGATCTGGCTGACGCCGTTTTCGAGGGCGGCGCGAATATCCTCGCCCTTCAGCTGGAAGGTCGCGACGGTGTTCTGGAACGGCAGAACCGTCAGCACTTCACCCATTGAGACATCGCCGGCATCGATGGAGGAACGCAGGCCGCCGCTATTGGCGAAAGCGATGGTCACGCCCTGATCCTTGACGCGCGCCAGTGTCGCATCGGCCACCAGATTGCCCATGGAGCATTCCTTCACGCGGCAAACCTTGCGGTCTCCCTCGATCGGGCCTTCCGACGAGCCGACGACCTTCGATTTCAGAGCCTCGATCGGCGCCTTCAGCTCATCGATGCGTTTCAGCGTGGCTTCATCCGGCTTGAAAGAGGAGTCGATCAGGATGGGATCGCCCTTGCTTTCCTTGACCACGCCGCTGTCGTCGAAGACCACTTTGAGGTCGCCCAGATATTTGCTGTACTGCCCGGCCTGAACGACCGGAACCTTGTAGCCGCCGGGATTGTCGACGAGGGTCGGATAGGGGCCTTCGGCCTTCTGGTCGGTGTTGGAAAGCAGCGTATGTGTGTGGCCGCCGACCACGACGTCGACGTCGGGGATTTTGGCGATGAATTCGAGATCGCGCGGATAGCCGACATGGGTGAGGGCGATGATCTTGTCGACGCCGTCCTGCTTCAGCTTCTGCACCTGCTCGCTGATTTTCGCGACATCTTCGGCGATGGTGATATTGGGACCGGGCGTTGCCAGTTCCGCCGTATCGTTGGCGACCGCGCCGACGATGCCGATTTTCTGTCCGCCGACTTCGAGCACGATGGACGGCTTGACGCGGTCGCCGATTTTCGAGGCGGCGGTGGCCACCACATTGGCGGTCACGACGGGGAACTGCACCTTGTCGAGGAAGCCGGCAAGTCCGTCCTCGCTGTCGTCGAACTCATGATTGCCGACGGTCATGGCGTCGAACTTCATGGCGTTCAGCACTTCCGCTTCCACCGTGCCCTTGTAGGTGGTGTAGAACAGCGATCCCTGGAAATTGTCGCCGGCATTGAGCAGCAGAACGTTCTTTCCTTCAGCCTTCAGGGCATCACGGGTCTGATTGATTGCGGTCAGAAGGCGGGCGGCGCCGCCGAAGCATTCGTTTTTGCCTTCTTCTTCCGCCGAGCAGGTCGAGTCGAACTTGTTGATCGATTCGATACGGGAGTGAAAATCGTTGATGTGAAGAATGTTGAGCTCGTAATCGGCCAGAGCCGCTCCGGCGGAAAGCGTTATCGCCGAAACGCTCAGCATGCCCAGTCCCAAAATTTTCTTCATGGTCCCTCTCTCCTGTTCAAAGCGGAAGCCCGGGCGGGTCGATCATCCTCCGGCCGTGCTCATTTTCTAATCTGAAAACATGTCAGTCTTTCAAAGCGCGATGTTTCCATTTAGCGGCAATCGCCGCAAGCGAAATTATGACAGGCGCACAATAAACAAAAACGCACGCCCGAGGCGTGCGTTCCAGAAGATCATCCCCTTGAAAAGGTGATGTTATCAGCCTTGGCGCGTCAGCGAGAACTGACTGTTCGTGTCTGTCGTGCAGTTCAATTGTGATGGGGAGACGAGGGCGCAGTTGACGCGCGACTGCGTGTTGCGCACCAGCGAGGTCATGTTGATTTCGTAAAGCGTCGGCGAAATCGTCACATAGGTGCCGGAGGCCAGAAGCGTGTTGGTGTCGGTCGAACGGGTGGAGAAGGCGCCGTTCTGGAACGTCGATACGATGCCGTTGCGGTCGATCCAGCGACCGTCGACGGCCGGGCCGCGGGCAAGCGAAGGCGCCATCGAGGTCTGCTGGGAGGGACCCGGCGCGACACATGAAGACACCGCGATGGCGGCTGAAAGCAAAGCAGCGCTTGTCTTGAAGTTCATGAGCCTGTTCTCCTGCGATTCGATGAAACCTTCTGTGCTTCGACCATGCCGCGAAGCGTTGCTTATTTCAAGGCAACGTTGTTCGCTCTCCCCGGTTCCTGATGTCGTGCAGGAAAGCCCCGGCGTGACAAATATGAGACTCCGTCCAATCAGCGCACGAGGATGTTGCGAAACTGCCAGGGATCGGACGTATCGATATTGTCGGGAAAAAGGCCGGGGCGACCATCGGTCGGCTTCCAGTCGGTGTAATGTCCCTCGACGGGTCCGAGATAGGGGCGCTGCACCTCGAGGCAACGGCGGTAATCCATTTCATCGGCCTCGACGATGCCGGCCTGCGGATTCTCAATCGCCCACACCATGCCCGCGAGCACAGCGGAGCTGACCTGCAATCCGGTCGCATTCTGGCTGGGGGCAAGCGAACGCGCCTCCTGCAGGGTGAGCCGCGAACCATACCAATAGGCGTTCTTGTCATGACCGTAGAGCAGGACACCCAGCTCGTCGGCGCCGTCGACAAGTTCGTCTTCGCCAAGCACGTGCTGGATCGGCTGGGGGTTACCGCCATTGCCGAACAGCTCATGCAGGGACAAGATGGCGTCGTTGCAGGGGTGATAGGCATAATGGCAGGTGGGCCGATAGGTCACATCGCCATCATCGTTTCGGACAGTGAAATAGTCAGAAATCGAAATCGCTTCATTATGGGTGACAAGAAACCCATATTGCGGCCCAAGCCCCGGGCACCAGGTGCGCACCCGCGTATTGGCGCCGGGCTGGTCGAGATAGATCGCCGCCTTGCTTCCCTTTTTCTGCTTTTTCGCGTTTTTCGGCATCCAGTTTTCATGCGTTCCCCAGCCGAGTTCGGCAGGCTGAAAACCTTCCGCGATAAAACCTTCGACCGACCATGTGTTCCAGAAAGCGCCGAAGGGTTTCGGCTCTTTCGCCCGTTGGGTATCGCGCTCGGCCACATGCACGCCCTTGACGCCAAGCCGCTTCATCAAGTTTGCCCAGCCTTCCCGGTCATGCGGCTGCGGCTCCTCGATGTCGAGGCCGGTATCCTTGGCGAGATTGACGAGTGCCTGTTTCACGAACCAGGACACCATGCCCGGATTGGCGCCGCAGGTGGAAACCGCAGTCGTGCCGCCGGGCTTTCGCGCCCTTTCCTTCAACATGGTCTCGCGCAGCGAATAGTTGGTTCGGGCCGCATTGTCGGCATCGGCGTCGAAATAAAAGCCGGGCCAGGGTTCGACGACGGTGTCGATGTAAAGCATGCCATGCTTGCGACAGATCCGCATCAGATCGACGGAGGCCGCATCGACCGAAAGATTGACGCAGAAGCCCTGACCCTGCACGCCCTTGAGGAGCGGCTTGAGAATCTCCCGGTAATTTTCCTTGGTCAGATGCGTCTGGATATGGCGGATGTTCCTCTCGGCCAGAAAGGCGGCGATGTCTTCGCGCGGGTCGATGACGACGAGCCGGGTCCTGTCGAAATTGAAATGACGTTCGATCAACGGAAGAGTACCGCGCCCGATGGAGCCGAAGCCGATCATGATGATGGGGCCGTCAATATCGCCGTAAATCGGGTGGTTTGCGTCCGTCATTCGTCAATTTTCCTTTTTCAGCCAATAAGTAAGCTAGATCACAAAAGCGTGCCACAATAAAGGGCAGGTGGATGACGGACATATGACGATGGCGACGGCAAGGCGGTCGCGCGCACCCTTTCCACCGCATTCTGCCTCTTCGCATTTTAGAGAGTGCGTTTATAATTAAGTTCTTCTTTTCCTCTCTATGTCCAAAGGCTTGGGGGCTTTGGCCGGATGACGACGGGGGAATTTTCGCCATCACGGGGGAGTTGCCTGTTGAATAATCTTATCGAGCGTGTCGCAGCGCTTCAGAGTACCACCCCCGTTCTTATTGCTCTTTACGATTCCGAGGACCGGTTGCGCCATGCCAATCCGTCGTTTCGGGAAAGCTTTCAGCTCGCCGCCGGCGATTTCCCGACCTGGGCGGATATCATGCGGCTGAACCACCGGTTGCGCACCGGTGTCGTCGTCCGCAACAATGATTTCGAGGGATGGCTGCTTTCGGCGCAGTCCCGGCGCGGCAAGCTGCCTTACCGCGCCTTTGAGATGGATATGCATGACGGCCGCTGGTTCTGGATGACGGAAACGGTGCAGCAGGATGGCTGGATGCTGTGCGTTGCAAGCGACGTCACCGAATTGCGCCAGGGTTACAGAACGCTGCGGCAGGACCGGGATCTGGCAGTCCGCGCCTCGCAGACGGATGAATTGACGGGAACGGCAAATCGCCGTTTCGTCTTCGCCAAGCTGGCTTTGCAGGTGGAACGGGTTGCCAGGGAGCTTGAGGCGCCCTTTTGCCTGTGCACGCTCGATATCGATTTCTTCAAGCAGATCAACGATCGTTTCGGTCATAAATGCGGGGATGCGGTGCTTCGCGATTTCGTCGGCATCGCCCATTCCGTCATCCGGCGGGTGGATTGTTTCGGCAGGATTGGCGGCGAGGAATTCATGCTCATCCTGCCGCGCAGCACGGTGGCCGAGGGCCGGGAGATCGTCGAACGACTGCTGCAGAAGGTGCGTCTTTCGAGGCCGCTCTCCGAGTTCCCGGATTTTTCCTATAGCTGCTCGGCCGGGCTGACGGTCTATCGCGCGCCAGAAAGCGCCGACGATGTTTTCATGCGGGCCGATCAAGCTCTTTATGCGGCCAAGGAAAAAGGCCGCGACCGGCTTCTGGCGGTGACTGTTTAGACGAGTTCCGCCGCAATCAACCCATGCAGCGAATTGCCGACGAAGAGTTTCCGGCCGGCAATGTCTTCCGGTTTCAGCGCCTGTCCGCGTGCCCTGCGTTCGCGGATCAGATCGGCGCGCAGCACACCCGGCAGAATGCCGCTGTCGAGCGGCGGCGTCAGCAATTGCCCATCCGGCATTTCGACGAAAATGCTGGTCGACGATCCCTCGCACAACTCGCCGCGCTCGTTGAGCAGCAGCACCTCGTCGGCCTCCCCGGCTGAAAATTCGGCCCGGGCGGCATCATAGGGCTCGCGGCGTGAGGACTTGTGGCGATAGAAGGTATCGGAGGAGTCGAGCGTGGTTTGCCGGGCGATGCGAACCCGCCAGACGGCATCCTGCCGCAAGGGCTGGAAGTCGGCGGTTTCGATGTCGAGTTCGCCCTTGTAGTTCATCACCAGCCTGACGCAGAGCGGCTTTTCGCCGCCCACCTTCTTTTCCAGCACCTGAACCGCATTGACCGGCGCGCGAAAACCGAGCGCGTCGGCGGAGCGCAGCAATCGGCGCATATGCTGGTCGATGCGCTGAAAGCCGGTCTGCGGCTCCCAGCGCAGGGTTTCCCTCAAGGTCAGATCGGCGGGTTTGCGTTTCATTGCCTGTGCTCGTCGCCTGAATTGTTGCCGGTGTCTTCTGCCGGCAATATCAACCGGCAAAGCTTGTCCGAAATAGGATAGCCCTGCCGGTGGAAGAGATTAAGCCTGTTTGTTATCCAGCGCTTCCAGCTCGTCGATCAGCCCCTCGATCATCGAAAGCCCCTTGTCCCAGAAGGAGGGATCGGTCGCGTCGAGGCCGAAGGGTTTCAGAAGCTCCGAATGATGCTTGGTGCCGCCCGCCTTCAGAAGCTCGAAATATTTCTCCTGAAAACCGGTCTCGGCCTTCTGGTAGACCGCATAGAGCGAGTTCACCAGGCAGTCGCCGAAGGCATAGGCATAAACATAAAAGGGCGAGTGAATGAAATGGGGGATGTAGGTCCACCATGTCTCGTAGCCTTCGGAAACCCGGATTGCCGGACCAAGGCTCTCGGCCTGAACGGACAGCCACAACTCGCCGATCTGCTCGGAGGTCAGTTCGCCCTGTTTGCGGGCGGTGTGCAGTTTGCGCTCGAATTCATAAAAAGCGATCTGGCGCACGACCGTGTTGATCATGTCCTCGACCTTTCGGGCGAGCATGGCCTTGCGTTCCCGGATGTCCCTGGTGTCGTCGAGCAGCTTGCGGAAGGTCAGCATCTCCCCGAAGACGGAAGCGGTCTCGGCAAGCGTCAGCGGCGTCGCGCACATCAAGGCGCCCTGTTCGCCAGCCAGAACCTGATGAACGCCGTGGCCAAGTTCGTGGGCAAGCGTCATCACGTCACGCGGTTTGCCGAGATAGTTGACCAGCACATAGGGATGGGCCGAGGGCACGGTCGGATGCGCGAAGGCGCCCGGCGCCTTGCCGGGGCGGGCCGGCGCGTCGATCCATTCTTCATCGAAGAAACGGCGGGCAATATCGGCCATCTCGGGGGCGAAATTGCCATAGGCGGAAAGCACGGTGTCCTTTGCCTCATCCCAGGGAATGATCGTGTTCGACGTATCGGGAAGCGGCGCGTTGCGGTCCCAATAATTCATCTGCTCCATGCCGAGCCATTTCGCCTTCATGGCGTAATAACGATGCGAGAGGCGCGGATAGGCCTTCTTGACCGCCGCCGCCAAGGCATCGACCACCTCGCGCTCGACGCGGTTGGCGAGATGACGGCTATCGGCAATATCCTCGAATTTGCGCCAGCGGTCGGAAATATCCTTATCCTTGGCGAGCGTGTTGGTGATGAGCGTAAAGACGCGCAGATTGTCCTTGAAGGTGGCGCTCAGCGCCTGAGCCGCTTTCTTTCGGGTTTCCGGTTCCGGCTCCTGCAGCATGTTGAGCGTCACTTCCAGCGGCAGGCTCGCGCCGTCAATGTCAAAACGCAGATCGGCCATCGTCTCGTCGAACAGGCGGTTGAAGGCCGCCGCGCTGGTCATCGATTTTTCGAGGAACAGCTGTTCCAGCTGGTCGTCGAGCTGGTGCGGCTTGTCCTTGCGCA
Organism: Agrobacterium sp. LMR679; assembly: GCF_027157905.1. Taxonomy (NCBI): domain Bacteria; kingdom Pseudomonadati; phylum Pseudomonadota; class Alphaproteobacteria; order Hyphomicrobiales; family Rhizobiaceae; genus Agrobacterium; species Agrobacterium sp. LMR679. The sequence continues at coordinate 1,309,198 of NZ_JAPVOJ010000001.1, forward strand.
AATCCACTAGCCAAGGGCGGTAGTGACCCGCCGCGGCGTCATTCGCCATGCAGGCGTCCATCGTGGCGTCGTCGATGCGGTTGAGCTCAAGGGTGAAGAACAGGAGGTGGGAGGAAATATCCGTCAGCTTTGCCTGGGCGTCACCATAAAGCTTGCCGTTTGCCGGGTTCGACGTATCGGAAAAATATGTGAGCCCGGCAAAGGAGCCGATGCGGCCGATCAGATCGTCCAGCGCTTCATATTCCTTCAGCGCGGCCCCGATGCCCTTTTCGCCCGTGGCCTTCGCGGCGGCTTCGAGCTTTCCCTTCCACTTCTCCTCGAAAGCCGCCGCCATCGATGCTGCCTTCTCGAGATCACCCTTATATTCCGGCAGATCCCCCGACGGATAGAGATCCGAGAGCTTCCAGCCGGGCAGATCGCCAAGCGCCGGGCCGGAGGTTTCGGCAAGGGAGAATACGGGTTGCGGGGTAGCGCGGTTGAGGGTCATCCAACGTGTCCTTCTGATTATGCGTGCGAAGCATATGGGGACCTTGTTTCCCGCGGCAATGGATAAAATGCAAGCAATTCTCAAAACTGGATGTTCAAGTCTCCCATGCCAGAGTGCGGAATAAGGGACCGCATGAAGCAGGTCCATAAACCGGAAACCGGAGCTAAAAATGACCGCGCATGTTCTCGTGATAGACGATGATCCCGTCCAGCGCCGCCTGCTCAAAAATGCGGTGGAACGTTATGGGCATCTCGCCTTGCTTGCCGAAAACGGCAAGGCGGGGCTGGAACTGCTCAAGCAATATAGTGGCGAGATCAATGTCGTCGTCCTTGATCTGATGATGCCGGAAATGGACGGGCTTACCTTTCTGAAGGCCGTCGGCGAACTCGGCACCGATGTTCCCGTCATTGTACAGACGGGGCAGGGCGGCATCGATACCGTCGTGCAGGCCATGCGCGCCGGCGCCTTCGATTTCGTTGTGAAGCCGGTCTCGCCGGAAAGGATCGGCGCCGCCATCTCCAATGCGCTCAAGCTCGACAGGAGAGAGGCAAAAGCCCGCACGGGAAGGCGCGGACGGAGCAATGCAGTGAATTTTACCGATATCGTTTCCGCAAGCCCCGCAATGCTGAGGGTCATTGAGCTCGCGCAGCGTGCCGCCCAGTCGAGCATCCCCGTGGTGCTGGAAGGTGAATCCGGCGTGGGCAAGGAAATGGTCGCCCGGGCCATCCAGTCGGCCGGCGACAGGGCGAACAAGCCCTTCATAACAGTCAATTGCGGCGCCATTCCCCATAATCTGGTGGAAAGCATTCTCTTCGGCCATGAGAAGGGAGCCTTCACGGGTGCTACGGAAAAACATGTAGGCAAGTTCATGGAGGCGGATGGCGGCACGCTGTTCCTCGATGAAATCGGCGATCTGCCGCTAGACGTGCAGGTAAAGCTGCTCCGCGCGGTCCAGCAGGGCGAAATCGAAACCGTCGGCTCCGCACGGGTGCAGAAGGTGAATGTCCGGCTGATCTCCGCCACCAACAAGAACCTCATCGAGGAGGTGAAGGAAGGCCGCTTCCGCGAAGACCTTTATTATCGCCTCAACGTCTTTCCGATCACCATTCCGGCGCTGCGCCGCCGCAAGGAAGACATTCCCCATCTGGCGCGGGTTTTCGCCGAGCGCTTTTCGGCGGAGCAGAAATTGCCCAATCCCGTCGGCCTCAATGCCAGCGCGCTGGCGTTGCTGACGGCCTATGACTGGCCGGGCAATATCCGCCAGCTTGAAAACGCCGTTTTCCGCGCCGTGGTGTTGTCGCAGGGCGAGGAACTGTCAGATTCCGATTTTCCGCAGATCGCGCTGCAGCTGCCGGAATTTTCAACCGGCGATGATGCGGATGATCTCATCCGTGCGCCTTCAGGAGCGTCGCTGAAGCTAGCGGCCTATTCACCGCCCTCCGCGGCGGCTGCCGAAAGCCATGCCGTCATCGAGGAGCCGTCGGATATTTCCACCACCATCTATCGGGGCGGAAACCTGATCTCCAGCATGGATGAGTCGGGCAATATCCGCAAACTGGCAGAAATCGAGGAAGAACTCATCCGTTTCGCTTTGCGCTTCTATCGCGGGCAGATGAGCCAGGTCGCCAGAAAGCTCGGCATCGGCCGCTCGACGCTTTATCGCAAGCTGAAGGATTATGGCATTGATCCCGACGATCCCCTTCGAGATGCAGCCTGAAGGCAGAGACCGCGTATTCGAAGGCAGATCGCAAATTCGTTAACTTCTGAGCAAGGATATCCGCTTACCGTCTATAAACCTCTTGTTAGTGGCTGATTCACTATGTAGAGGAAGGTTGTATGTGTGTGGCAATTTTGCCATCGTGTCACCGTATTTGACGTTCATTTGAGGCAATGTGACAGAAATTGTCTTCCAGGCGGGGATCGAATTGCCATATCTGCATCGGAATAACGCGCTTTCGACCAAGATCGCGCGCGGCTTGATCAAGGATATATGCACGAAGCTGTCGGCGCGCGCTGTCACCTTTGCCTGCCTGATGCTCGCCGCAATGCCTTTCGTAGGTGTTTCGGCGACGGAAGCCGCCGCCGAGACGCGCAGCCTCAAACTGTATTATATCCATACACGCGAGAAGGCGGTCATCACCTTCAAGCGCAATGGAAAATATGACCAGAAAGGTCTGCAGGAGCTGAACCGGTTCCTGCGCGACTGGCGTCGCAACCAGCCGACACGCATGGATCCGCGCCTTTTCGATCTTGTATGGGAAGTTTATCGCCGCAGTGGCGCGACCGACTATATCAACGTCGTTTCGGCCTTCCGCTCGCCGGAGACCAACGGTCTGCTGCGGACGCGCACCAAGGGTGTCGCGGAAAAAAGCCAGCACATGCTCGGCAAGGCCATGGATTTTTATATCCCCGGTGTGAAGCTTGCCCGCCTTCGTGAAATCGGTATGCAGATGCAGATCGGTGGCGTCGGTTTCTATCCGACGTCGGGCTCTCCCTTCGTGCACATGGATGTCGGCGGCGTTCGCGCCTGGCCGCGCATGAGCCGCCAGGAACTCGTCCGCATCTTCCCGAACGGCAATACGCTGCATCTTCCTTCCGACGGCAAGCCGCTTCCCGGTTATGAGCAGGCGCTTGCCGATTACAAGAAGCGCGTCAGCTCCTCCTCCATTCAGGTTGCTTCCAGTGCCGGTGCCGGCCCTGCCTCATCTGGCGGCGGCAAGCGCAAGACCCTGTTGCAGGCGCTCTTTGGCGGTGGCGGCGACGAGGATGAAGATCCCGATAGCATCGCAGCGCCGGAGCCCGCAGAACGCCCGGCTGTCGCCCGTCCGGCGGCGCCGCAGCAGGCGGCTCCCGAGCCTGAACCCACCATTGCAGTTGCTTCGGCACAGGCGCTTCCCGGCGTGAACGATGCGCCGCTGCCGACGGCTCGTCCCGCCTTCGGTAACCAGCCTCCGGCCAATACAGGCCTTGCGACCGCGCTTTATTCGCCGGCCCGCAATGCCGCACAGGATGCCCTGCAGGCAGCGACCACGCCGACCCCGGCTTCCGCGCCGGCCGAGCGCCAGCAATTTGCCGATCTGGCTGAAGTATCCGTGCCGGTGCCCACACTTCTCGGGCCCCGTGGCATGAGAGGTGATGCGGAAGGATCGACCCTGACGGCTTCCACAGATGGTGCGACACCGGCTGCGAGCGGTGAACTTGCCTCTGTTCCGGTTCCCGCCAATCGGCCGGCCGTGGCGGAAGCCCTGCTGGCGGCGGCCAATGCCGATCCAGAAGGTGAGGACGATCTCGCCGAGGCGCAGGAGGATACGCTTTCGCCGACGGTGGTTGCCGCTCTTGAACAGAGCGGCCAGGCTGCCCGATCGCAGGTCCAGTCGGCTGCCATGCCGACAGCCGCGCCATTCCCGGCCGCCGTCAACCACAAGGTTACCGTCGCACCCGCCGAAACGGCCAAGGCCGAACCGCAGGCTGGCTTCGGTGATGCTTTCGACCTGAAGCCGGCCATCAATGGCGGCCTCAGCGCCGGCATGCCGACCAAGGGTTCGCGCCCGAGCAGGCAGGATGCCGCCGTTTCCCAGCAGGCCATGGTGGGTGGTGGACGCCTGACGCAGGATCTGATTTCGGATTGGGCGCTTAACCAGAACAAGGGCACGACCGGACGCTCGGTAAAGGCGCCGCGTGTTGTCGCCAACCGCATGCTCAGCAACGACATGTCGGCTTCCGCGACCTCGGCGAGCTTCAAGCCCGGTGCAGTGGCCATCGAATCCAGCCGCTTCAGCACACCGGTGAAGATGCACTGAGCCTGTTTTCATATAAGACGGCCGAGAGGCCAACAAAAAACCCGCCGTTACCGGCGGGTTTTTTTATGCGGGATATTGAAGCTTTACACGCCGCTCTGGCCGTCCGAGCCGATATAGGCGATGCGTACCATGTTGGTTGCGCCGGGGGTGCCGAGCGGCACGCCTGCGGAGATGATGATACGATCGCCCGGCTTGCCGAAGCCTTCGGAAACCACGATGCGACAAGCGCGGTTCACCATGTCGTCGAGGTCGCTGGCATCGCCGGTGACGACGCAGTGCAGGCCCCAGACGACCGACAGGCGGCGGGCGGTCTGGATGATCGGCGACAGCGCGATGATCGGAACCTGCGGCCGTTCGCGCGCGGCGCGCAGACCGGTCGTGCCGGAGGACGTATAGGTGACGATTGCCGCAAGCTTCAGGGTTTCGGCGATCTGGCGGGCGGCAAGCGAAATGGCGTCGGCGCCGGTCGGTTCCGGCTGGGCGCGCTGCGCATAGATGATATTGGAATAATAGGGGTCCTGCTCCACGGTGCTCGCAATGGAGGCCATGGTGGAAACTGCTTCGACCGGGTAGTCGCCGGAGGCGGATTCAGCAGAAAGCATGATGGCGTCTGCGCCTTCGAAGACGGCGGTGGCGACGTCGGAGACTTCGGCGCGGGTCGGCACAGGCGCGGTGATCATCGATTCCAGCATCTGCGTGGCGACCACGACCGGTTTGCCGGCGCGGCGGCAGGCGCGGGTCAGCTGCTTCTGGATGCCCGGAACGGCTTCCAGCGGCATTTCGACGCCGAGATCGCCACGGGCGACCATCAGCGCGTCGGAAAGCTCGATGATTTCTTCGATGCGCTCGACAGCCTGCGGCTTTTCGATCTTGGACATCAGGCCGACGCGGCCACGTGCGATCTTGCGAACTTCCGCAAGGTCTTCCGGGCGCTGGACGAAGGAAAGCGCCACCCAGTCGACTTCACCGGTGGCGAGAACGGCGTCGAGATCGACGCGGTCCTTGTCGGTCAGAACGCCGACGCCGAGCAGCGTATCCGGCAGGCTGATGCCCTTGCGGTCGGAAATGCGGGTGCCGGAAATGACGGTGGTGACGATGCTTTTGCCGTCGCTCTTTTCAGCGCGCAGATGCAGCTTGCCGTCGTCGATCAGCAGGCGATGCCCGGGCTTGACCGCTTCGAGAATTTCCGGATGGGGAAGAAAAACGCGGGTGTTGTCACCGGGCGTCTCGTTATTGTCCAGCGTGAAGGTCTGGCCTGGAACGAGTTCGACCTTGCCTTCGGCGAATTTTCCGACGCGCAGCTTGGGACCCTGCAGGTCGGCCAGAATGCCGATGGGGCGGCCGGTACGGCTCTCGACGGAACGGATACGCTGAATGAGCGTCCGCATCACGTCGTGGCTCGCATGGCTCATGTTGATCCGGAAAAGATCTGCGCCAGCAAGATGCAGCTTCTCGATCATCGCCTCTTCGGAAGAGGCCGGGCCGAGAGTTGCAAGAATTTTGACTTTGCGGTTACGCTTCATCAGTTTTGATTTCCCTGTGTGCCTGGCGTATCGGAGAGCTGGACCATCCAGCTGCCCTGTCTGCCCGTGTCATATTCCTTGAAACCCATTCTCTGGAAGCTGCGGGCAAAACAATCGTCCACGCCGTTGATCTTGAACTCGTTTTCCGCCACGCACATGTTGACGTCACCGGTCCAGCGGCCGCCATGGGCGGCATCTTCGGCATAGAGATAATAATAACGTGACTGCAGCTCACCCTCGATCAGCGTCGCGCAGGTCGAGGAGGGGACCTGCCACCAGCCTTCGCTGACCCAGCCCTCCTGTGCCCGGTAGCCGATTGCGACCCCCACGAGGTTCTGCGTGCTGTTGCACACGCGAAAATCCGCATGCGCGGGCGCCGCAATCATGAACGGGGTCAGAAACAATGCCGCTGCGGAAAAAAGACGGGTGATATGCCGAAAGTGGCGAGGAAGAGCGAGAGATGACTGAGTCACGGCTTCCATCCGGATTCCATGGTTATAATGAACACACTTCTTGGCGTGGCCGCCCAAGAAAGTCAACGCGATTTTAATCGATTATATTGTTCGTGGGATCGTGAGTGCGATAAGGTAGATGGCTGTTCTTTCGCCGCAACTTGCGCCCGGCCTCAAGCCATGCCATCAAGCTTCTCTCCTCAATCCTGCCCCAGAAAATCATCGATGAACGACTTCATACCCTATGAAATCATAGAAGGCGATTATGACAAAGGCATGGTTCTTCTGGCGGACCATGCCATGAACCTCCTGCCGGCACACTACGGCAAACTTGGCCTTCCGCAAACCGCTTTTCATCGCCATATCGCATTTGATATCGGTATAGAGGGGCTGACGCGCTCACTTGCCGCGCGCCTTGGCGTGCCGGCGGTGCTCGGGCGGTTTTCCCGGCTGTTGATCGATCCGAATCGCGGCGAGGATGATCCCACTCTCATCATGAAGATTTCGGACGGGGCGATCATCCCCGGCAACCATCCGATTTCGGACGAGGAATGGCAGAGGCGGATCGAGATTTTCCACCGGCCCTATCACAATGCCGTGGACCGTGTGCTGACCGGCGTGGCCGAGGCCTCGGAAGAAGCGCCGCTGGTTCTGTCGCTGCATTCCTATACGCCGTTCTGGAAGGAAACGCCGCGGCCGTGGCATGCGGCGGTTCTGTGGGATACGGATCATCGCGCGGTCGATCCGCTTCTGGCGCATCTGCGGGCCACGGGCGACATCCTCGTCGGTGACAACGAACCCTATGACGGGGCGCTCAAGGGAGATACCATGTATCGCCATTGCATGATGAAGGGCATACCGCATGCGCTTCTCGAGGTTCGGCAGGATCTGATCGCGAATGAAGAGGGGATCGCCGAATGGTCGGACCGGCTCGCTCCCATTTTCGCCGCAATGAACGACGATCCCGTCCTGCATGAATATCAGCTGTTCGCCTCCCGCACCGGCCCCTATTGAGCCTGGAGTTTTGCCATGACGAATGAAAACGACAATCGGCAGGTCGAATTCGAGGCGGCGGCATTTCGCCGTCTCGTGCGGCACCTTAGCGAACGTCACGACGTGCAGAACATCGACCTGATGAATCTCGCCGGCTTTTGCCGCAACTGCCTTTCCAACTGGTACCGGGAGGCGGCCGAGGAGGCCGGTGTTCCGCTCAGCAAGGAAGAGTCCCGGGAAGTCGTCTACGGCATGCCCTATGATGACTGGAAGGAAAAATATCAGGCGGAGGCGAGTGATGCCCAGAAAGCCGCCTTTGAGCAGAACAGGCCCAGGGAATAACCCCGATCGACGGAAACGACTTGACGCGACGCCTTTCAGTGGGCAGTTCACAGGCCGGAATTCTGCTGCCCGCCGGCAGCGACCGGCGAAGGCTTCGCCCGGATATAATGAACAAGGCTCGCATGCGGGCCGCCAATGAAGGATGATATGATGGACGATACCAGCACCACCGAAACCGTCGCCGCCGCAGAACTGCGTCAGTTCATCGAGCGCGTCGAGCGTCTCGAAGAAGAAAAGGCCGCCATTCAGGGTGATATCAAGGATGTCATGGGCGAGGCGAAGGGCCGTGGTTACGACACCAAGGCGATCCGCACCATCATCCGCCTGCGCAAGAAGGATGCCAATGAGCGCATCGAGGAAGAAACGATTCTCCAGACCTATATGGCCGCGCTCGGCATGGAATGATCGGCTGGAAACGCCTCAATGAAGAATCGCCGCTTTTGCGGCGATTTTTGTTTGAGCATCTTGCGAATTCAGCCGCGCGTGCCGGCCAACTTTTCCGAAAGGTCGACGGCCTCCTTGCGGGCGTCCTTGTCGGCGGGGTAAAGCGCCAGATAACGTTCCCAGGCCTTCAGCGCCAGCTCCTCGCGGCCCGAGGCTTCGAGGATGTTGGCAAGGCTTGCCAGCGCCGGGAAATAGCGCGGTTCCCTTTCCAGCGTCAGGTTGATATCCGCCATCGCTTTGCGGGTGTCGCCATCGGCAAAATGCACCATGGCGCGGCGATAGGGCGCCTGCACATAGTCCGGATCGAGCAAAATGACCTGGTCGAGAAAATCGTAAGCGGCGGCGTTGCGCTTTTCGTCTGCGGCTTCGCCCGCCCATTGCATCAGCAGGTTGACCGTCGCGCTGCCGGAATCATTCCATTCCGAGGCGATCTGATTGGCGATGCTGCGCGCCTTGACCGCATTCCGTTCTTTTTTCAGCGATGCGAAAAGCGTGTCGATCGTCTTGGCGGGTGAAGGCGCGGCGTCCGCAACAGCAGCCGGTTGCCCGTCCGCCGCATGGGCAATGGCAGCCATTCCCGGAAGCGGGAGGCTTGAAAACAGGAAGCCCTGGGCGAGGATGATAGCCGTGCAAAAACGATTTGGGCGCATGGGTTAAAGCTTAACCCGACTGCGCCCAATATCAAATGCAAACTTCTACTCTGTCAACAAAGTGATCCGCGAGCTTGATCGCGAACCGCAGTCGCAGTCAATCAGCCCTGACGAGCCTTGAAGCGCGGGTTCTGCTTGTTGATGATGTAGACGCGGCCCTTGCGGCGAACCAGGCGGTTATCGCGATGACGGGCCTTAAGCGCTTTAAGCGAATTCTTGATCTTCATTTTACTGGTCCGCAGTTTTGCACGGTTTCTGCCGTGCTTATTCAAACAATCAAAAGCGCGCAACGGGGCGCGCTCTTTTCGGTTGGCAGGCAGATACCCGTTTGAGCCCTGCCTGTCAACACTTGCCCGTGTCTTTGCCTTAAAAGACTAGGCTTTTCCTGTGCGCAAAAGCTCGGTCACATGGCCCATCTTGCGGCCCGGCCTTGCTTCCGTCTTGCCGTAGAGATGTACGAGACAGTCTTTTTTCGACAGCCATGCCGGTACATCATCGATGTCGTCGCCGATCAGGTTGGTCATGACGCAATCCGAATGGCGATCCGTGCTGCCGGGGGTAAGGCCCGATACGGCCCGGATATGCTGTTCAAACTGCGAGATCACGCAGGCCGCCTCCGTCCAGTGGCCCGTATTGTGAACGCGCGGCGCCATTTCATTGGCGACCAGCGAACCATCCGGCAGGACAAAGAATTCGATGCCGATGACGCCGACGTAATCGAGCGCCGCCAGAAGCTTCTCTGCCGACTCGACGGCGACCGCTTTCGCGGCATTGGAGAGCGCTGCCGGAACGGTTGATGTGTGCAGAATGCCGTTCAGATGGACATTCTCGGCGGGATCGTAACAGGTGACGGACCCATCCAGGAAACGGGCGGCAATGATCGAAATTTCCCGCTCGAAGGAGATGAAGCTCTCGAGAATCAGCGGCACGCCGCCGAGCGCCGCAAAAGCGCCTGCGAGGTCTTCCCCACCGCGGAAAAGACGCTGGCCCTTGCCGTCATAACCCATGCGGCGGGTTTTCAGCACGCCCTTACCGCCGAAGGCGGCTAATGCGGCCTCCAGCTCTTCCTGGCTATCCACCGCGCGGAAATCGGCAGTTGGGATGCCGCAGCCGTTGAGGAAGCGTTTTTCCGTCAACCGGTCCTGCGAGGCGCTGAGCGCTTTCGGAGGCGGATAGACGGGAACGGAGAGGCTGAGCTTTTCGGCGGCCGCGACAGGCACGTTCTCGAATTCGTAGGTCACGACATCGCAACGGCTCGCGAGTTCCGCAAGCGCGTTTTCATCGTCATATTCCGCCACGATCTGCTCGTTGCAGGCCTGCGCAGCCGGACAATCGGCCTGCGGTTCCAGTACGATGGTACGGTGGTTGAGACGGGCTGCGGCCATCGCCAGCATACGCCCAAGCTGCCCGCCACCGATGATGCCGATGGTCAGGTCGGTCGTCTTTGCCATCACTTCTGTCGTCACTGGGCGCTGTCCATGGGATATTCCGCGACAGCCGCAGACTGGCGCGCACGCCAGGCATCCAGCCGGTCGGCGAGGTCCTCGTCGCTCAGCGCCAGCACCGCGGCGGCAAGAAGGGCCGCATTGATCGCGCCAGCCTTGCCGATGGCGAGCGTGCCGACCGGAATGCCGGCGGGCATCTGCACGATGGAATAGAGGCTGTCCTGACCGGACATGGTCTTGGATTGCACCGGAACGCCAAACACCGGAAGCGGCGTCATGGCAGCCGTCATGCCCGGCAGATGGGCGGCGCCGCCCGCACCGGCGATGATGACCTTGAAGCCTTCGTCCTTCGCGCCATTGGCGAAGTCATAAAGCCGGTCCGGGGTGCGGTGGGCGGAAATGATGCGGGCTTCGTATTCGATGTCGAGCGCATCCAGCGTATCGGCGGCGTTCTTCATGGTCTCCCAGTCGGACTGGCTGCCCATGATGATGGCGACGGGGGGCGTTTCTGCTGTCACGTAATCTCTCCGGGCTCAGGCGATGATATCGGGAATGACCTGGTCTTCGAGCTGGGTCATCTTGTCCTTGACGGCCAGCTTCTTCTTTTTCATGCGCTGTATTCTCAGCGCATCGCAGCTGGTCTGGATCATCGCGTTGATCGCCGCGTCATAATCCTCATGCTCCTGGCGCAGCCGCGCCAGCGTGAGCCTGATGTCCGCCTGGTCCTGATCGGGCATCTCGTCATCCCCATTTTATGCCAGCCGGAGAGTGTCCGGCGCGTATGTCATCGTTCTGGAGGCTCTATCATCAAATCGCGGTAACGGGAAGTTATCCCTTGCGACCAAATTGCCCACTTATTGCCTTCATTTCGCCTTCGACAAGCCGGTCGATCCGTGTCACATTGTCGTCGCAAACCTGAAACTCCAGCGATGGAGAGCTGGAGGTAGGTTCAAAAAGGAAGGACGTGCCGCATGACCATTCAGGCTCATATTGCATCGCTCGAAAAGAAACACGGTGCTCTGGAGGAGGAGCTCGAAAGTATTCTTGCTTCCCCGTCGTCTGACGATAGAGAGATCGCGGACCTTAAACGTCGAAAACTGCGCCTGAAGGATGAACTGCAGAGGCTCAAGGCCTCGACAAGACATTGATTTATGCCAGACCGTCGACCCTCGATGAATGAAGGGTCGACGGTCTGAGCCTTTCGAGCTCTGGCGGCGAAAACCTGCTGCCAGAGCTTTTTTATTGTCGGATTTAGAACGGCAGTCCGTCCCACAGCAGTTTAAGCGCCGCAATCAGCGCCATGGCATACATGAGTGGGTAAAACACGGCCGGTTTCAGATATTTCACCACCCTGGCGCCGGCAAGCGTCGCCAGCATCGCCACCGGCAGCAGGCTTGCCGATGTCTTGAGGTTGGTGGCGTCCAGCGCGCCGAGCGCGAAATAGGGAATGAGCTTGATCGCATTCATGATGGCGAAGAAGCGCACGCTCATGCCGGTATAGGTCTTTGGATCGAGCTTCAGCGGCAGAACATAGATCTGGAAGGGCGGACCGCCCGCATGTGCCACGAAACTGGCATAACCCGACAGGCTGGACCAGAGGGTCGCAGCCGCCGGTCTTTGCGGCTTGGCCGGAATTTCCTGGCCTTTGCGGCTTTTGAAGCTCTCATGGAAATAACGCAGCACGAACAGGATCGTGACAGAGGCGACGACGAGGCGCATGGCGTCCGCGGAAATGAGGCTCGAGGTCGCCCAGCCGAGCGCGATACCGGCGATTGCGCCCGGCAGCATGATGAGGAGCGTTTCCCGGTGGTTGTGATGCCGCCAGGCAAAAAGCGCCACGATATCCATGACGATCAGGATCGGCAGGAAGATGGCCGCCGCCTGCACCGGCGATACCGCAAGCGCCATCAACGGCACGCCCATAAGGGCGAGAGCACCGCCCAGCCCGCCCTTGGAAAGGCCGACGAGCACGACTGCGGGGATGGCGACGAGATAAAAATGAAAATCGGTGAGCATGGATGGACGGTTGATCCTTTCGCCGGTCCGGTTTATCGGATTTGTCATATGAAAACGAGTGCAGATTGCGCGGTAAGCGTCTTCTGTCTGAAATGGACGAACCGATGACCCTAGTTGAAGATCGTTGCCGCCTTGTCCTGATCGTTCCGCAATCGGACGACGCGCAAAAGCAGGCGACAGAGGTGGAAGACGCATTGCGGGGCGGCGATGTCGCTTCCGTCATCATTCCGCAATATGGTCTGGATGACGCCGCTTTCCAGAAACGCGCCGAGCTGATCGTGCCGGTTGTCCAGAAGGCAGGTGCGGCAGCGCTCATCGCCGGTGACAGCCGCGTTGCCGGTCGCGTGAAGGCGGACGGTCTGCATGTGGCTGGCAATGCCGAGGCGCTTGCCGAGGCCGTGGAAAAATTCACGCCGAAGCTCATCGTCGGCGGCGGCAATGCGGATGACCGTCACAAGGCGCTGGAGCAGGGCGAGGCCAATCCGGATTATGTGTTTTTCGGAAAGCTCGAAGGCGACATCAAGCCGGAAGCGCACCCCAAAAACCTGGCGCTTGGCGAGTGGTGGGCCTCGATGATCGAAATCCCGGCCATCGTCATGGGTGGTACGGATATTTCCTCGGTGGTTGCCGTGGCGGAAACCGGTGTGGAGTTCGTGGCGATGCGCAGCGGCGTTTTCGATAATGCTACTGGCGCTGCCCAGGCCGTTTCTGAAATCAACGCCCTGCTTGACGAAAAAGCGCCACGGTTTGACGGTTGATACAGGCGATGATCATGCGCTCGGTTCACCTCTGCCTTTCCGTTTCACTGCTGGCACTCGCTTTCGGCGCGCCGGTAGGTGTCGCTTTTGCCCAGTCCGGGCCGCAGAGCGAAAGCAATGCACTGTCCCGCCAGCTGGAAAATGAGGCTCAACCGACCCGTCAGGGCCGGGTGCAATCCGAAGAGCAGAAGGACTTGCAGCCGTCGGCAGGCGTGAATGTCTATCAGCGTATGGGCGCGGAATTGCCGGCCTTGCCGCCTGAAAAGGAATTCAAGGGCCGGGTGGACGAAGCTTACGGGCATTTCCAGCGCGGCGAATATGTGCAGGCGCTCGACAAGGCGCTGAACCGCGCGCAGAACGGTGACGCAGCCGCCCAGACGCTGGTGGCGGAAATGATGTCGCGTGGTCTGGGCATCGCCCGTGACGAGAAGACCGCTGCTTTCTGGTACCAGCAGGCGGCTCAGGGTGGCGATCCCGTGGCCATGTTCAAATTCGCCCTGATCCTGATGGAAGGCAAATTCGTCACCCGCGACAAGGCGAAGGCCGACGACTTCATGCGCCGTGCGGCGGAAGCCGGCAACGCCTCTGCCCAGTTCAACTGGGGTCAGATACTGGTTTCGGAAAATCCCGGCGCCAAGGGCCTGTTGATGGCTTTGCCGTTCTATGAGAAATCCGCGGAACAGGGCATTGCCGATGCGCAATATGCGGTGTCGCAGATTTACTGGTCGCTCAAGGATGTGCCGGCCGAGAAGAAGGCAAAGGCGCGGGACTGGCTGACACGGGCCGCAAAGGCTGGATACGATACCGCGCAGGTCGATCTCGGCATCTGGCTGGTCAATGGTTTTGGCGGCGAGCGCAATCTGGATGAAGGCTTCCGCTGGCTCTACGGCGCGGCACAGCGCGGCAATGTCGTGGCGCAGAACAAGGTGGCGCATCTTTACATTCAGGCGCTCGGCACCCGGCCGGATCCGGTCGAAGCGGCCAAATGGTATGTGCTTTCCCGCCGCGCCGGGCTGAAGGATCCGTCTCTCGAGGACTTTTATCTCGGCATTACCGACGAGCAGCAGAAGAAGGCGATTGAGGCCGCAAATCGTTTCCGCCCGACGTGATGGAAGGGTGGTCTTGCCACGCTGACGCTGACCCATGGGCTTTTTGCCTTGAATTTCCGCGCGTTTTGTGGTCTTGAACCGCAAACTTTCAATTCAAGAAAATAATGACGTGCCTGCCCGGTGAGCTTCCGGGCGGTTCGCAAGCTTTCCAGGAAACAACATCGATGGCCCGTTCAGCCCTTCTCAATGTCATGGTTCAGGCCGCCATCAAGGCGGGTAAGTCTTTGTCGCGTGACTTCGGTGAAGTGCAGAACCTTCAGGTCTCGGTCAAGGGACCGAGCGATTTCGTCTCGCAGGCGGACCTGAAAGCCGAGAAGATCGTGCGCGATGAGCTGATGAAGGCCCGCCCGACCTATGACTTCCTGGGTGAAGAAGGCGGCGAGGAAAAGGGCACGGACGGCGCACATCGCTGGATCGTCGATCCGCTGGATGGCACCACCAACTTCCTGCACGGCATTCCGCATTTCGCGGTTTCCATCGCGCTCGAGCGTAACGGTGAAGTCGTCGCAGGCGTGATCTTCAATCCGGCCACCGACGAACTCTACACTGCCGAGCGCGGCGGCGGTGCGTTCCTCAACGATCGCCGCATCCGCGTCGCTGCGCGCAAGGCGCTGACCGATTGCGTCATCGGCTGCGGCGTGCCGCATCTCGGCCGCGGCAATCACGGCAAGTTCCTGGTTGAACTTCGCCACGTCATGGGTGAGGCAGCCGGCATCCGCCGCATGGGTGCGGCTTCGCTCGACCTCGCTTATGTCGCCGCTGGCCGTCTCGACGGTTTCTGGGAAGCCGATCTTTCGCCCTGGGACATGGCGGCAGGTCTGGTGCTGATTCGTGAAGCCGGCGGTTTCGCCTCAGACATCAAGGGCGGCACGGATATCTTCGGCAGCAGCTCCGTCGCTGCCGGCAATGAATATATCCACAAGGCGCTCGTTGAGGTCGCCAACCGTCCCATTCCGGGCCGCTGATTGGTTTTCGGCGGAAAACCTGCCGTTTTCTGCAAGTTTTAGACGCCCGGCGAATATTCGCCGGGTGTTTTTGCTTTCCGTCATCCGGTTCAAGGCTGTTTTCGTGAAACGCCTGTGACGAAAGACCGGCTTTTCGCTTCAAATCGTCGCAATTTTCAAATAGCTTCCGCTGGATAGCTGACCAGAGGGAATGCGAACGTTATGGCGGATTCGGAGCTGCTCGATCTTGGCGTCGAGAAACCGGTGACCACACGGCAATACAGCCACAAGCTGTCCAGCCCGACACCGTTTCTCTGGACGATGGTTCTGTTTCTGATCCTCGTGGGCTTCCTGGCGGCCATTCTTTACCGGCAGGCACACACCGCCTTCATGACCAATCCGGGGCTCAACGGCTTCATTCTCGGCGTGCTGGCCATCGGCATCATTCTGGTGTTCACGCAGACGATGAGCCTGCGTTCCGAAGTTCGCTGGTTCAATGCCTTTCGCGCTGCCGGCAGCGTCGAAAAGGTCGGCCGTGCGCCCAAGCTGCTTGCGCCGATGAGCACGCTGATCGGCAAGCGCGGCGAAGTCCGGCTTTCTGCCGTTACGCAGCGGACGATCCTCGATTCCATCGCGACGCGCCTCGATGAGACGCGTGACACATCGCGTTATCTCGTCGGTCTGCTGGTGTTTCTCGGCCTGCTCGGCACCTTCTGGGGCCTGATCGGCACCATTGGCGCCATCAGCAATGTCATCCAGTCGCTCGATCCGAGCGCCGGCGACAGCAACGATATTCTCGGCTCCCTCAAGGCCGGCCTGACCGCGCCGCTGGCGGGCATGGGAACGGCCTTTTCCTCGTCGCTGCTCGGTCTTTCGGGTTCGCTGATTCTCGGCTTCCTCGATCTTCAGGCCGGTCGCGCCCAGAACCGTTTCTATACCCAGCTTGAAAACTGGCTTTCCTCGGTGACGGATACGACGGAAGGGCCGAGGGAGTTCAAGGGTGAACCCGGCGCCGTGGTCAGCACCGAGCGTTCGCTTGCGGCCATGACCAGCCTTGCCGAAGGCATTCAGGGCCTGGTCAAGAACATGCGCAGCGAACAGCAGATGTTGCGAGACTGGATCGAAGCGCAGCAGGAAGAATCGAAATCGCTCCGCCGCACGCTCGACCGGCTGTCAGCGCGGATCGACAGCGACACGAAATCTTCCGGACGCACCCGGCACGATAACGGGAGCGAGTAGCCATGGCGCTTGCGCGCAACCGCCGCCGCGACAGGGGTGTGGATTATTGGCCGGGTTTCGTCGATGCGCTGTCGACGCTGCTCATGGCCATCATGTTTCTGCTCACGGTCTTCGTGCTGGCGCAATTCGTTCTGTCGCGGGAAATCACCGGCAAGGACGAGGTGCTGACACGCCTCAACAGCCAGATTGCCGAACTGACCGAACTTCTGGCCATGGAAAAAGGCAACAAGCAGGATATTGAGGACGCGCTCGCGAGCCTGCAATCCACCCTTGCCGCATCCGAAAACGAGCGTTCCCGGCTGCAGGCGCTTCTCGATGCGGGATCTGGTAGCAATGCGAATGCCAATGCCCGGATCGGCAGCCTGACCGGTGAGCTGGACGAGCAGCGGCAGGCCAATTCCCGCGCCTCCGCACAGATCGAATTGCTCAACCAGCAGATTGCGGCGCTGAGAGCGCAGATCGCTTCCGTGGAAGCCGCGCTTCAGGCATCGGAAGCCAAGGACGCCTCTTCTCAGGTCAAGATCGCCGATCTTGGCCGCCGCCTCAATGTTGCGCTGGCGCAGCGGGTGCAGGAACTGAACCGTTATCGCTCCGACTTCTTCGGGCGGCTGCGCGAAATCCTGTCGGACCGCGAAAACATCCGCATCGTCGGTGACCGGTTCGTCTTCCAGTCCGAAGTGCTCTTCCCTTCCGGCGGCAATGAACTCAACCCGGAAGGGCAGGCGGAGATGGAGAAGCTGGCTGTCGCGCTACTCGATCTCGCCAAGGAAATTCCGGCGGAGATCAACTGGGTGCTGCGCGTGGATGGCCATACGGATAATGTCCAGCTTTCCGGTTCCGGCCGTTACCGGGACAATTGGGAACTTTCCTCGGCCCGCGCCACCTCGGTGGTGAAATTCCTGATCTCCAAGGGCGTGCCGGCAAACCGGCTGGTCGCCGCCGGTTTCGGCGAATATCAGCCGATTGCCGAAGGCGATACGCCGGAAGCACGGCAGCAGAACCGCCGTATCGAACTCAAGCTTACCGAGCGCTGAAATTGCGGACCGCGTCATCGCGGTTGCCTTCTGATGAAAGTAAATTTACGTTCGCGTAAAAGTAATTCCGTCATATCTGGGAGGGGCTGATGGAAGGCTATGATGTGATCGTTGTCGGCGCGGGGCTTGCCGGGCTGGTGGCGGCAACCGAGGCGGCTGAGCGGGGTTTCAGCGTCTGCGTCGTGGATCAGGAGGGCGAGCAGAACCTTGGCGGGCAGGCCTTCTGGTCGCTGGGCGGTCTGTTTTTCGTCGATAGTCCCGAACAGCGCCGGATGCGGGTGCGAGACAGTCTCGATCTTGCAAGACAGGACTGGTTCGGTTCGGCTGGTTTCGACCGTCCGGAGGATTATTGGCCGCGCCACTGGGCGCAGGCCTATCTCGATTTTGCTGCCGGTGAGAAACGCGAATGGCTGCACCGCATGGGCGTGCGCTGGTTTCCCATTGTTGGCTGGGCCGAGCGCGGCGGCAGCCTCGCCCATGGCCATGGCAATTCCGTTCCGCGTTTCCATGTAACCTGGGGCACGGGTCCGGGCGTACTTGCACCTTTCATCCGAAAGGCGAAGGCCATGGCGGCAACCGGCCGGCTGACTTTTCGCTTTCGCCACCGGGTTGATCGTCTGGAGATCGCCGACGGCCGGGTGACCGGCGTTTCGGGTGCGATTCTAGCGTCCGACCCGGTGCAGCGCGGGCAGGAGAGCAGCCGGGAAGAGCAGGGCGATTTTATCTTCGCCGCTGCAGCGGTCATCGTCAGTTCCGGCGGCATCGGCGGCAATCAGGAACTGGTGCGGCGCAACTGGCCGGTGGAACGGCTGGGCCAGCCTCCTGCCAGCATGGTCTGCGGTGTTCCCGCGCATGTGGATGGCCGCATGATCGCCATTACGGAAACCGCCGGCGGAGCCGTCATCAACCGTGACCGCATGTGGCATTACACCGAGGGCGTGAAGAACCACGATCCGATCTGGCCGGGTCACGGTATCCGGATCCTGCCCGGCCCCTCGTCCTTCTGGTGCGATGCGGATGGAAACCGCCTCGCCGCCCCCGCCATGCCGGGTTTCGATACGCTCGGCACGCTAAAAATGCTGGGCGAACGCGGCAGCGGCCATAGCTGGTTCATTCTGACCAAGGCGATCATCAAAAAGGAATTTGCGCTTTCAGGCTCGGAGCAGAATCCTGATCTGACCGGCAAGGATATAAGGCTGCTGCTCAAACGGCTGGGCAAGGAACCGCCGGGATCGGTGCGTGCCTTCATGGAACGCGGCGAAGATTTCGCCGTTCGGGATACGCTCGAAGAACTCGTGACGGCGATGAATGCCATCAGCGGCGACGACCGGCTGCATATAGACCATATCCGCCGGCAGATAGAAGCGCGCGACCGCGAAATCCAAAACGGTTTCAGCAAGGATGCGCAGGTAACGGCCATCCATGGCGCGCGCCGTTATCTCGGCGACCGGTTGATGCGGACGGCAAAACCGCACCGGTTGCTCGATCCGGCAATGGGGCCGTTGATTGCGGTGCGACTGCATGTGCTGACGCGCAAGACGCTTGGCGGCCTTCACACCGATCTTGAAGCAAGGGTGCTGGATGCTGCCGGCGCGCCGGTTCCGGGCCTTTATGCCGCCGGCGAAGTGGCGGGTTTCGGTGGCGGCGGCATGCATGGCTATAATGCGCTGGAGGGCACATTCCTTGGCGGTTGCCTGTTTTCGGGCCGCGTTGCGGGGCGCAGAGTGCTGGCGTGACCTAGGCCTGGGCGCGCAATTCGTCCGGCCCGGTCTGGAATTGCAGCCGGGCAAGCCGCGCATAAAGGCCGTTCTGGCGAATGAGGCTCTGATGCGTGCCTTCTTCGATGATACGGCCCTCATCCATCACCAGAATACGGTCAGCCTTCAGCACGGTGGCGAGGCGGTGAGCGATGACGATGGTGGTGCGGGTTTTCATCAACTCATCGAGCGCCTTCTGAACCAGCGTTTCGCTTTCCGCATCCAGCGCCGAGGTGGCTTCGTCCAGCAGCAGAATTGGCGCATTGCGCAGAATGGCGCGGGCGATGGCGATGCGCTGGCGCTGGCCGCCGGAAAGCGTCACGCCGCGTTCACCCACCTGCGTATCATATCCTTCGGTGAGACGTTCGATGAAGCTGTCGGCCTGTGCGGCGATGGCGGCGGCGCGCACTTCCTCGCGTGTCGCGTCAGGTCGGCCAAAGGCGATATTGTCGTGGATGGAGGAGGCGAATATCGCCACATCCTGCGGCACGATGGACAGCCGTGCGCGCAGATCGGCAAGGGTAACATCGCGAATATCCGTGCCATCGACGGTGATGCGGCCCTGCTGCGGATCGTAAAAGCGCATCAGCAGCGAAAAGACCGTGCTCTTGCCGGCACCGGAAGGTCCGACGATGGCGACGGTTTCGCCGGCGCTGACCTTGAAGGAGAGGCCGGAAACGATCGGCCGTCCTGCCGCGAGCGGATAGACGAAATCGACATTCTCGAATTCCGCCTCGCCGCGCGGCGGCTGCGGCATGGCGACGGGCGAGGTGGGTTCCGCGACGGGCGAGTGCTCGTTCAGCAGTTCGGAAAGCCGTTCCGCCGCGCCACCCGCCTGCGCCAGTTCACCCCAGACTTCCGAGAGCTGACCGAGACCGCTTGCCGCGATGACCGAATAAAGCACGAACTGGCCGAGCGTACCGGCCGTCATAGTGCCCGACAGCACGCTTTGCGCGCCATACCAGAGAATGCCGACGACGCTGCCGAAGACCAGCGCAATGGCGACGGCGGTGAGGATGGAGCGGGCGCCGATGGCGGCGCGTGCGCCCTGATAGGCGGCTTCCACGGAGGCGCCATAACGGGCATTTGCCAGCACCTCGGCATTAAAGGACTGCACGGTGCGGCTCGCCGCAATCGTCTCGGAAGCATAGGCCGCGGAATTGGCCAATGTGTCCTGCGTGGTGCGGGAGCGGGCGCGAACCGAGCGCCCGAAGGCGATCAG
This sequence comes from Agrobacterium sp. LMR679, assembly GCF_027157905.1. NCBI lineage: Bacteria > Pseudomonadati > Pseudomonadota > Alphaproteobacteria > Hyphomicrobiales > Rhizobiaceae > Agrobacterium > Agrobacterium sp. LMR679. The sequence continues at coordinate 1,329,413 of NZ_JAPVOJ010000001.1, forward strand.
CGGAAAAACGATGAAGGGAATGGCAAGCAGCGCAAGGCCGGAAAGGCCGGGGCTGGTATAGATCATCATTGCCACAGCACCGCAGCACATGATGATATTGCGCAGCGCCACCGAGGCGGACGAGCCAAAAGCCGAGCGAATCTGCACGGTATCGGCGGTTAGCCGCGAGGTGAGTTCGCCCGATCGATTGCTATCGAAAAACTGCTGCGACAGGGTGGTGAGATGGGCAAAGACATCGCGGCGCAGATCGGCGACGACCCTTTCACCGATTGTCATGACGTAATAATAACGCATGGCGCTGGCGAGAGCGAGGACAACGGCAATCGCCAGAAGCATGGCGAAATAGCTGTTGATCATGCCGCCATCCGGCGTCTGGAATCCGTGATCGATGATGCGGCGCACGGCAAGCGGCAAGGCAAGTGTCGTGGCGGAAGAAAGCACGAGAGCGAAAAGGGCGGCCGCCATCAGGCCGCGATAACGCCGGAGATAGGGAAACAGGCCAAGAAGCGGCTTCAGGCTTCTTTGTTTCGCCGCTTTCTGCTCGTCAATGTCTGCCACGTCCTCTATGCTCCTCATTCCCTGCCGTTTTGGGCCTTTTGCGGGTGAATTTCCGGTGTACGGTAAAATTTCCGCCCCTTTGGCCATCTCCTTTCACAAGGGGATAGCAGGCTCTTGTTATCTGGGCGACCTTCATGTATAGGCTCCGCATCGAATTGGGAAGCCATAGCCCATCTGGTCTATGGCTTCATTTATTGAAATGGCTCAGTTGACGCAATTGCGGCAAATGGACCGCACGTCACTTAACCAGGAAGATTGTCATGAAGGCTGATATCCATCCCGATTATCACACGATCAAGGTGGTCATGACCGATGGCACCGAATACGAAACCCGCTCTACCTGGGGTTCGGAAGGCGCCGTCATGAACCTTGAAATCGACCCCAAGTCCCATCCGGCATGGACGGGCGGCAACCAGCAGCTTATGGACCGCGGTGGTCGCGTTTCCAAGTTCAACAAGCGTTTCGGCGGCCTCGGCCTCTGATCCTCTTGCGGACGGATCGTTTAAAAAAGCCCGGTTTTTCCGGGCTTTTTGTTGCCATTTTTCGGCGATGGCGCCCGCGCCCGCGTAGCACGCAAAAGAAAAAAGCAGGCCGGTGAGCCTGCTTTTCAAATTGTCCGGATAAGGTCGTCTTTTCTCAGTTGATCGAGAAAGCCGCGCGCAGAAGGTTGAGCTGCGCCTGCACGCTGTTTTCATTGTCCGGAACCTTGGCGGCTTCGGACGGGCGATAGATTTCGCGGTCGAGCAGGGCGATGCGGTTCTGGAGACGCAGCGAGCGCTCGATAAGATCGCGGAAGGACTCCGGCAGGTCGTTCCAGCCGGGTGCGTTGCGGTCGACGTTGAAGCTGTCGAGTCGCACCTTGTTCTTTTCGTTCAGAACCTGATCGCGCGTCATTTCGCCGTTGTTGACGGCGCGCTGCAGAAGCAGCCAGGAGGCCATCTGCATCAGGCGGGTGGTGAGGCGCATCGATTCCGCCGCATAAAGCACCGAGGCCATGCGCGGCAGCACCTTGGAGGCGGCGCGGCCGGCGCCGTCGAGATAACTTGCCGTTTCCTCAACCAGGGTCATGCCTTCGGTATAGAGGGTCTTGAACTGGTTGGAAGCGGCCGCGCGACCCGCAAAGCTTATGGTATTTAAAACCTGTTCCGACATTTTCTTTAAATCCCTGCTCACGCACCACACTGTCAGGCAACGACGACCCGGATATTTTGTTCCGGCCTTTAGTGTTTTCAGGATGGTATCTTTACCTGAAATGCGCAAGGCAATTATTAAAGAAGGGTTAATACCCACAGTTTTACGGAAACCGGCCAGCGGCAAAAAAAGAGCCGCGAAAGCGGCTCTCAAGGTAAAACAGGGAGAAAAATCAGACCAATTCGCCGTATGGAGAAGATGCCTGAGGTCCAGAAGAACTGGACATGTATAGTAATCTCTCAGAAAGCTTAATTTTTGGTTAATGGTAAACGAAAGACTGCCCCGTAATATTCATTTTCGGGCGCTGGCTGCGCCGTAGCTTACGGCAGCGGAAGTGCAGTCGTGTGTCTATTCTGCAGTGCGCATCAGGATCGGAAGAGATTTTCCGCCGCCTGCCTTCCGGCGGATTTCCGTGTCCTCTCCTCTTCGAGTCGGGTGATTTCGGCTTGCAGAAGATCGATACGGCTGCTCAGCTCGTCCACGGAAAGAAGGCTGAGATCGCCACCGATCTCATGCGCTGCCGGTTTTTGCGGACGGTCATCGTCAAAGAGGCTCATATGCCTGCTCCTTTTTCCACATAGTCGCCATCGTCGCCTGGATATTGCGGCGCGCGCGGGTCAAGCGCAATACTTTCCGGCGTAACGAGCGGTGAGGGCGTCGTTGGCATCATCGTCGAGAAATTGTCTTTTTCCTCGGTCGAAAGTGCTGCGCGCCGGCGGCTTCTGATGATGGCATAGGCGGTGATGAGCAGATGCGCCACAGCCGTCACCAGGAACAGCGCATAGGGGCCGAAATGGGTCATGATCGCGCCGCCGAGCGTCGGGCCGATGATGGTGCCGATGCCGTAAAGCAGTAGCAGACCACCGGAAACCTTGACGAAGTCTTCCGACGCGGCGAAGTCGTTGGCATGGGCCACGGCGATGGGATAGAGCGCATTGGCGGCGGCGCCATAAATGGCGATCATCGAAATCAGCACATAGACATCATGCGGCTGGACCACCGCGACAGCCAGGCCGGCGACAGCGCCAAGCCCGGCCAGCCCGGCCAGCACGTAGCGGCGGTCTATCCGGTCTGAAAGTCGGCCTGCGGGAAATTGCGCCAGCGCACCGACGAAAATCGTGACGGACACCATGATGGCGATCATGGTCGGGTCCAGCCCTGCCCGCGCACCGAATACGGCGCCGAGCGTACCGTAAGCGCCGTTGGCAATGCCGATCATCAGAATGCCGATGAAGGAAACCGGTGAGTTGCGGTAAAGGGCCGGCAGATCCAGCTTCACTTTCTGCAACGGCTGTGGGCTCGCCGCTTTCGAAAGCGTCGCCGGCAGAATGGCGATGCAATAGATGATGCCGCAGATCATGAACAGCGAGGTATTGCTGATATCGCCCATCGGCACGATCATCTGCCCCGCCACGACGCCGAGCAGCGTGATGGCGATGTAAAGCGAGAAGATCATGCCACGACTTTCATTGGTGGCGCGCTCGTTCAGCCAGCTTTCGATGATCATCGAGGTTCCGGCCGTGCAGAAACCGGTCAGCGCGCGCAGCGCGATCCATGAGGTATCATCGATAATAAGGCCGGTCATCAGCACAGTCAGGCACACCAGCGCCACGAAGGACCCGAATGCCCGCACATGACCGGCGCGGCGCACGATGGCAGGCGCGACAAAGCAACCGACGACGAAGCCCGCTGCCCAGGAGGTGCCCAGAAAGCCAAGAATTTCATTGGAGTAACCTTCCGCCGAACCACGCACCGGCAGCACGAGGCCCTGAAGGCCGTTGCCGAGAAAAAGAAACAGAGTGCTGGATAAAAGAGCGAATACGGGTAGAAGATTTCTGCTCATGAAAACACTCTCATGCGTTCGGACGGACGGTCGGACAGGTCATAGGACGGGCGTTACCCGAATGAGTTGCACTCTTCTGGTGAACGGTAAAAATGTCCAGCCTGTGACGATGCAGAAATAAAGAAAAGGCTCAATAAATGACGAAGGCGATCGGCCTTTTTTTACTGCTGGCCATGGTGGTCCAGATCATCCGGCCGCTTGGTCTGCCGGGCCTGAAAAAAAGAGGCGATTGCTGGAAGATCGCGGTTGCCGCCTTTGTCATCTGGTCGGTGACGCTGCTTCTGCGCCCGTAACGAAAAAGCCGCCCGTCGGAATGGTTTCAAAGGCTGGCAAAGTGCAAAAACCTCTCCACCGTACCATTCCTGTCCCCGGTCAGACCCATTCAGCCAGATGGAGGCTCGGCATCGGGCACGACTGACAATGTGTGCTTGAGGCACTTAAGTGCGAAACAGGAGCGGGAATGGCGCACACCCTCGATTTTGTAAAGCTTGCGGCGCAGAAATTGCTCGTAGCCTGCGGTTCCCGCCACCGCCACCTTGATGAGATAATCATATTCGCCGGTTGTCAGATAGGCTTCCAGCACTTCGGGAAGAGCGGCCATGGCTTTACCGAAACGTTCCAGAACCTCATCGTCGTGACGTTCCAGCATGACCTCGATGATCACCGTCTCGGTCAGTCCCAGATGGGCCTGATCGAGAATGGCGGTATAGCCGCGAATGACCCCTTCGTCTTCCAGCCGCTTGACGCGCTGCCAGCAAGGGCTGGGCGACAGCCCCACCTTTTCCGATAGTTCCGTATTGCTCAGCCTGCCGTTCTCCAGCAGGGCCCGCAATATTTTGCGGTCAATTCTGTCCAGCGGCTTCGTCATGCCGGCCTCCCTGAAATATATCGCAAAAAAATCTGCCGTCCGTGGGGCCGCTCGCGAAAGAAGTGTTTTCCGAAGAGCACTTTGGCGGCGCCATTCGAAAGCACCTTTGGCTGGTCTTTGAGTACCGTACTGCAAGGTACAGGCAGCAGGGAGGAGCAGGCATGGCACCCACACGGCAACAGCATTTTCCAAGGCCGAGAACGCTGATACACCCCGGTATTTCTTCGCCGGTGCGTATCAACAGCCTGCGCTCGCCATCTGCGCGCCATATGCGGCTGTTCATCGCGCCGGGGTGCAGCCTCTACGATGGCATCGTGCGGTCTTTGGCCGAAAACGGCATTGAAAATGCCTCTTTGACCATTCTCGGCGGTTATTTCGACATCCTGTCCTATTGCGTGGCCCCACCCGATCCTTCCGGCAGGGCGGTCATCGCCTATACGAAACCCATCGATGCCGGGGCGGCCTGGCTGGTTTTCGGCAACGCCACGCTGGGGCGGAGCATGAAGGGCGAGCCGATCGTGCATTGCCATGCCGCCATGCGGACTGCGGCGGGTGTGGTCAAAGGCGGCCATTTGCTGACGGAATCCTGTATCGTCGGAGAAGGCGGCATTTCCGCACTTGTGACCTCGCTCGACAGTTTCGTGCTGCAGCAGTCCTTCGATCCCGAAACCAATATTCCCCTTCTTCAACCCAGGAACCGCACGGAGCGCGCCGATGAACACGCATAACACTGTCGAATCCGGCTCCATGGGCCGCGTGGCCTATGCCCGCATTGCGCCCAATGAAGACCTCGTGCTCGGCGTCGAGAAACTGTGTCTGGCCGAAGGTTTCCGCAACGCCTTCGTGCGCGGCGCGCTGGGCAGTCTGGTGGATGCGTGCCTCGGCACCCGCAGCGGCGCGTTTTTGCAGATAAGCGGTCCTGCCGTTGAAATCGTTTCGATTGCCGGTGAGGTGCGCGCCCAGCCGGATGGCTCCCTGCGCGCCGCGCTGACCGGCGTTGTCGCCGATACCGATGGCGCGGTTTACGGCGGTCCCTTCATCGCCGGCGCCAACCCGGTGTGCATGACCTTCGAGGTGACGCTGGAAGAATGGTTGCCTGCGGAAAAGCCGCAAGCGGCGTGAGGTACGGTAAGGCGGGCGGTGGAGTTGCACGGCGCAACTCATGCGGCCGCCCCCTGTCTTTCGGTCAGAAGCAGTTCGAAAGTGACGCAGACCGGGTTTTTGCCGCGCACCAGCCGCCCGCCGCTGATCTGCGTGGTAAGATCGACCATCGCAATATCCAGCATTGCCCGTTCGCCACCCGTGGCGGCGGGGTGGATGCGGCCATTGCGGATGAGGATTTCGCTGGCATAGGCGGTGAGACTTGTTCCGTCTTCATAATCCGCGCCGATCAGGCTGCCGATACCATTGACCTCGGCCTCCCGCAGGTCGAATTGTCTGCAGGCGGCTTCAAGCGCCGTGCAGATATCGGTATTGGGCCGCACTGTGCATAGCAGCGCCCGGAGCCCCGCATCTTTCCGGTTGCGCGGCTGCGCGATGGGCGTGAAGAGGGGGAAATTGGTTTCCTCATCCTTCTGCACGTCCAGAATTGCGCCATTCAGCGCCAGCGCCACAAGCGGCGTTTCCCCGGCAAATTCGGACTCCAAAGGCAGCAGGTGCCCCATGGATAGAACGCCTTCGGTACTTTTCCACGAACCATGGCAGTGCAGGAACGGCCGACCGTCGCGCCGCCCCATATGCAGGCCGGCATCGATGATCGTGCCTCCCGGCATGGAGAATGTTTCGCTATACCAGGCGGCATGGGCGTCATCGGGTGCGGCTGCGGGCATCACATAGTGCAACCGCTTCATCGGCACGTTTTTCAGTCTGACATAACCGCCATCGAAACCCTGTTCGACAAAGGCCTCGGCAATCGCCTGGTTGACGCAGACACCGGGTTTGGCATTCAGCGTGACAGGGTGGGCGTGGCAGCCGACGACGCGGAAGCGTTCGGGTGTTGCCGGCCCCGGATGGGCGATGCTGCGCGGAAGCCCCTCCGGGGGCATCGTCGTCATACCGCAAGCCCTGCGGTAATGAAGCCGCCATCCACGGCCAGCACCTGTCCGTTGATGTAGCTCGCGTCGTCCGACACAAGGAAAGCCACGGCAGAGGCAATCTCGTCCGTCCTGCCATAGCGATGCATGGGAACGCGGCTGTGCCACTGGCTGCGAACATTCTCCGTATGAACCGCCTGGGTGAGGGGGGTATCGACGGGGCCGGGCGCAATCGCATTGACGCGAATGCCAGATTGCCCGAGCTCGTTTGCCATAACCATCGTCAGAAGATTGACGCCGCCCTTTGAAGCGCCATAGGCGCTGCGGCCACGATTGCCGCACATGCCGGAAACCGAGCTGATATTGACGATCGAACCGGAAATTGCGCGATCCAGCCAGTAACGCGCGGCGGCGCGGGCCACGGCGAAACTGCCGACGAGATTAACGTCAACGATACGACGGAACTCTTCCACGCTGGTATCGACGGAAAGCTTGTCGATACCGATGCCGGCACTGTTGACGACGGCCACCAGATCAACGGCATGATCGGTGCCGCCTGCCGTCAAGGCGGCGAAAGCTTCCTCTATCGACGCTTCATCCGCCACGTTGCAGACGATGCCGCGCGAAGCATCGATGCCAAGTTTTTCGCAGGCGGCATCCAGCGCCTCACGCTTGAGATCCAGTAGCCATGGCTGCCAGCCGCGCGCCATCAACAGCTGCGCCGTGGAAAAGCCGATGCCGGATGCGCCGCCGGTGATGGCGACAGCGCCTTTCATCTCTCTCGTCCTGTGTCATACCGTCTCCTCCCGGTTATGCGTTACGGCCTTCAGCCGGTCAGTTTTTCCTCGAAAACGGGCATCTGGCCGCGCTTTTCCAGCTCCTCGCGGATCATCTTCTTGGTGATCTTGCCATAGGCGGATTTCGGCATCGCATCCCAGAACACAACGGCTTTCGGCAGCTTGTAACGGGCCATCTTGCCGTCGAGATAGGCTTTCAGGTCGATGCCGGCGATATCCGCGCCCTCCCGCGCCACGCAGACGGCGACGCCCACCTCGCCCCAAACCGCATCCGGCACGCCCAGAACCGCTGTCTCGCTGATATCCGGGTGCATGAGGATTTTCTCCTCAATCTCACGCGGATAGATGTTCGAGCCGCCGGAAATATACATGTCGGAGGCGCGGCCGGTGATGTAGACAAAACCGTTCTCATCGCGGTGACCAAGATCGCCGGTGCGGAACCAGCCGTTGCGGAAGGCTTTGGCATTGGCGTCGGAATTATCGTAATAACCCGCGAAAACCGCCGGGCCGATCACGCAGATTTCGCCGGTTTCACCGGCCTGAAGCTCCTCGCCCGCATCGTTCTGGATTTGCACTTCCATGCCGGTGCGGTCGAAGCCGCAGGTGCCGATCCGCGCCTCCGGGCCGTCCTCGGCGGCGTGGAAGGAGGGCGGCAGCACGGTGATGTTGCCGGTCACTTCGCCAAGGCCGAAATATTGCACCAGCACCGGGCCGAGCTTGGCAAGCGCCCGTTTCTGATCGGCGCGATACATGGGCGCACCGGCATAGATGACGTAGCGCAGCGAGGAATGATCGAAACGATCCACGGAAGGGTCTTCGATCAGCATTTTCAGAATGGTCGGCACGGTGAAGGCATTGGTGATGCGCCATTTCTCGATCAGCGCCCACACCGCAGGCACATCGAGTTTTTCCGCAGCCGGAAGCACCGTTTTTGCCCCATGCGCCACCTGCACCAGCTGGTGAATGCCCGCGCCATGCGAAAGCGGCGCAACGACGATGGAAGCGTCGCCCGGTCCGGTGCCGGGCATCAGATCGCAAAGATGGTTGGTGATGACGAAGGCCATCTGGCCATGGGTCAGTACCGCCGCCTTGGGTCGACCGGTGGTGCCGGAGGTGAAGAAGAACCAGCAGGGATCGTCCCGATCCACCGCCTGGCTTTTGACTTTCTGGCCCAGATGACGGGCCACGATGGCATCGTAGTCCTCGCCGAATTCGGCCGTGCCAATGGCGATGGTGAAATCGATCGCGGTTGTCTCCCGGCTGGCCCTTGCATGCTCGGGAAAAGCGCTGGCGCAGATCATGCCGCGTGCGCCGCTGGCTTTTGCGAGATAGGCCACCTCATCGGGCGACTGGCGATAATTGGTCGGCACCCACACCGCGCCCACGCGGAAGCAGGCGAACATGGATTCGAACATCTGGTTGTTGTTGGAAGACTGCACCAGAATGCGGTCACCTTTCCGGACACCGAATTCGGTTACCAGCGCCAGCGCCATGGCATCGACGCGGGCGTCCATTTCAGCCCATGTCCAGGTCTTGTCACCCCATACGAAGCCGATGTCGGCGGGGTTTCGGCGCGCTGCCTGGGTCAGGAAATGCGCAAGATTCATGACCCGCGTGGTCGAAGGCGCAACCCCGCCCGGAGGATGTATCGTCATTTCACGCGCTCCATGATCGAGACATAGTTGGCAACCGCAGTTCCCCCCATGTTGAAAACACCGGCGAGCGAGGCGTCGGGGATCTGCATGTCGCCCGCTTCACCCATCAATTGCATCGCCGCCATGACATGCATGGAGACCCCGGTTGCCCCGACCGGATGCCCCTTGGATTTCAGCCCGCCGGAGGGGTTGATCGGCAGGCGACCGGTTTTCAGAGCCGTGCCTTCGCGCACCACCCGGTGGCCTTCACCGGGCTTCGCCAATCCCATCGCCTCATATTCAATGAGTTCGGCAATGGTGAAGCAATCATGAGTTTCGACGAAGGAAAGGTCGTCGAGCGTTGCGCCTGCGAGTTCCAGCGAACCTGCCCAGGCGCGGCGCGCGCCCTCGAAGGCCAGCGGATCGCGGCGGCTGAGCGCCAGAATGTCATTGACATGCTTGCGGCCCCTGAAACCGATGGCCCGGTTGAGTGTCGCCGCGGTTTCCTCGTCGGCCAGAACGATGGCGGCAGCGCCATCGGAAATCAACGAGCAGTCGGTGCGGCGCAGGGGGCCAGCGACATAAGGGTTCTTCTCCGATACCGTATTGCAGAAATCGAAGCCGAAATCCTTGCGCATATGGGCATAGGGATTGACCGCGCCATTGGCGTGGTTCTTGGCGGCGATCATCGCCAGTTCTTCCGAGCGATCGCCATAGCGCTGGAAATAGGCCTGTGCTATGCGTCCGAACTGGCCGGCAAAGCCGCCGGAAATATCGGCTTCCTCAGCACGGTAGCAGGCGGATAGCAGGATTTCACCCACCTCGGCGGTTGGCAGCGCCGTCATTTTTTCGGCGCCGACAACGAGCGCGATGCGTCCACGCCCGGCCTCGATGAAATCCATGGCGCTGTAAAGGGCGGCCGATCCCGTCGAGCAGGCATTCTCGAAACGCACGGCGGGCGTATAGGCGAGGCGCTCATCGCCCATGGCCACCAGCGCGCCCTGAAAATCCTGTTTCGAGAAACCGTTATTCATAACGCCAACGAAAATGCCGTCGATATCGCCGACATCGACACCCGCGTGCTCGATAGCCGGTGTTACGACCGAAGCCATCAGTTGCTCAGTATTTTCAAGGGTCGATTTGCCGAAAGGCGAATGCGCCCAGCCAACGATCTGCGCTTTGCTCATTTGCTCGTTCTCCTTGTTTGCCGTTTCACGTCGCCTTCGCCGCGCGTGCGGGCGCGGCTGGCCATCATTTCCGCAATGCGTGTCTCGATGCGCGTCACTTCCTCGCGCAGCAGGGCCGCCAGTTCCGGCTGGCGCTCCGGCCGCATGCGGCTGTCGACGGCGGCAATGCTTAGCGCCCCCGCCACTGCGCCATCCGGCGTTCGGATGGCGACACCGATACCCCAGGAATTGGAGAGGATCAGACCCGGATTGAGCGAATAACCATTGGTTCGCGTCAATTCGACATCGCGGCGCAGTCCGTCCAGCGTGATGCCGGGATAGTTCGCGGCAATCAGCCCGCTATTGGCGGCAATGACGCTTTCCACCTCGGCATCGGGCAGCGCCGCCAGCATGGCGAGCGATCCCGCGCCAATGCCCAGCGGGTGCTCGAAACCGGCCTGAAGCGCGTGGGTGCGCACCGGCCAGGTGCCTTCTTCGCGATAGAGGCATAATGCGAACGTGTCGCGACGCACGGAAAGGAAGCTCGAATCCTCTGTCCGGCGGGAAATGCGCGTCAGACTGTCCTGGGCCATCTGCAGCAAGCCGAAACGGCGCGATGACAGGCTGCCGAGCACATAGGCTTCCTCGCCCAGATAATAACGCCGCGTTTCCTCATCCTGCTCCACCAGGCCTGCGCGGATCAGCGCCAGCAGCAGGCGGCGGGCCGTGGGCTTGTTCAGCCCGCTTTCGGTGACGATGACCGAAAGCGCCACACCGCGTTCGGCATGACGCCCCACCATGGAGAGCAGCCCTAGCGCCCGGTCTACCGCGCGTGCGCCTGTCAGGTCGTTTTCCATCGGGATCATCGTGGCCATATCAGGAAAACGCTCCCACCGCACAGCTTTGCCCGCCATCGACCGGCAGGCAGATGCCGGTGATGAACTTGGCTTCATCGGATGCCAGAAAGACTGCCGCGCGGGCGATATCGAAGGCATCGCCCATGCGGCCGACCGGGACTGCGGCATTGCGCGCCGCCACCATATCCTCGACGGAGGCATATTGATTGCTGATCTGCTTGTAGATCAGCGGCGTGTCTATCATTCCGGGCAGAACGCAATTGGCGCGAATGCCCTGGCGGGCATATTGCATGGCCAACGCCACCGTTGCCTGGTTTACGGCGGCTTTCATGGCGTAATAGGCAAAATAGGGATAGCCGGTCCAGCGAATGGAGGCGAGCGATGAGATGTTGACGATGGCCCCACCGCCCTGCGCCAGCATCACCGGCAGTACCGCCTTGGCGGTGCGATAAACGGAGCCTATATTGAGATCGACCGAGGCTCGAAAACGTTCCTCATCCAGCTCGACCGGGCCGCCCATATGGGTCACGCCGACATTGTTGTGCAGGATATCGATGCCGCCGAAGACCTCGCAGGTCCGCGCGACCGTGGCAGATACGGAATCGAGTTCCGTGACATCGGCAGCAACCGCAATCGCCTCGAAACCTTCGCCGCGAATGATCTGCGCGGTTTCCTCGGCCGCGTCAGCCGAAAGGTCGACACAGGCCACGCGTGCGCCTTCGCGGGCAAATTGCACGGCCGCAGCCTTGCCATTGCCAAAACCCGGACCAGATGATCCTGCGCCAAAAACTATGGCGCGTTTTCCCGTCAGGCGACCTGTCAAAACAGTCTCCATTACAATCGTCAGAAATAGTCGGGTCGGCCCCGCTAGAGTGTTTCTACTTTTCCTGGAAATGCTCTCAAAGCGGGGCCAGCTATTCAGCGGACCGATCAGGTCAGGCTGGCGCCAACGGCCTTTTCGAGAATGGCCCAGGCTTCGTCGCCATATTTGCCCTTCCATTCGGAATAGAAACCGGCTTCCTTGAGAGTTGCGCGGAAGAGTGAGGCGTCGGTGTCGTTGAAGGTCATGCCCTTGGCAATGAGGTCTTCCTTCACCGAGGCATTGAGCTTCGCCACATCGGCCCGCTCGTCCTTGCCGGCCTGATTGAGGTTTTTGGCAACGATGGCGCGCAGGTCATCCGGCAGGCGCTCCCAGGCGCGCTTGTTCGCCAGGAACCAGAAGCCGTCCCACATATGGTTGGTGACCGAGCAGAATTTCTGCACTTCGAACAGCTTGGCGGTGGAAATGATCGCCAGCGGGTTTTCCTGGCCATCGACAACGCCGGTCTGCAAGGCGGTGTAGACTTCAGCGAAATTGATCGAGGCTGGGGCCGACTTGAAGGCCTTGAACATCGAGGTCCAGAGCGGGCTTACCGGCACGCGGATCTTGAAGCTTTCGAGATCGGCCGGCGTGGCGATGGGCTTCGAAGCGCTGGTGATCTGGCGGAAACCGTTATCCCAGATGGTGTCCATGGCAACGAGGTTCTGTTTGGCGATTTCGCCGCGGACATATTTGCCGAGATCGCCGTCCATGGCCGCCCAAACCGAATCGTAGTTCGGGAAGGCGAAGCCGATGCCGCTGATGGATGCATTCGGCACCAACGTCGACAGGATCAGTGGCGAAAGCGTAAAGAATTCAACGCCGCCCGAGCGTACCTGGCTCAACACATCGGTATCGGCACCCAACTGGCTGCTGGGGAAGATGTTGATCATCACCTGGCCGTCGGTTTCCTTCGCGATACGGTCGGCCGCTTCCTTGGCGCGGATGTTCATGGGGTGCGCGGCAGGCAGGTTGTTGGCATATTTATAATTGAATTGCGCAGCGCGGGCGCGCGACACAAAAGCGGTGGCAAGAACGGCAGAACCGGCGCCGGCCAACACGGTACGTCTGTTGATATTCATTGCTTTCTCCTCCCAAAATAAAAGCATGTGTCATTCATCGGCGTGGCGGGTGGACCCGCCACGGTCTTAGAGCAGAATTGTCGAGAAGCCCGGAACTGCCGCAATCAGCAGCAGACCGATGACCATGGCTGCGAGATAGGGCCAGATGGCGCCCATGGCCTCATCAGGCGAAACATTGCCTATCTTGCAGGCGATATAGAAACCGATGCCTATGGGCGGCGCCATCAGGCCGATATTCATGGCGACCACGACCACCATCGAATAATGGATGTCGTTGATGCCAAGCGTGCGGGCAATGGGGAACATGATCGGTGCGAGCAATACGATTGCCGGCAGGCCTTCCAGCACGCAGCCGAGGATCATGAAAATCAGGATCGATACGACCATATAGGTCATCCAGCCGCCCGGCAGATCGGTGATCATCGCGGTCAACTGGAAAGCAAAGCCGCTCTGCGTCAGCCCCCAGGCCATGGCCGAGGCGCAGCCGAGGATCAGCAGGATCGCCCCGGAAAGGGCGGCCGTCTCCACCAGCATGGAATAGAGCTTTTTGAGGCTGATGCCGCCATAAAGCACCGCACCGATAATCATCGCATAGAGCACAGCGATGGTGGAAACCTCGGTTGCCGTCGCCACGCCGCCGCCGACCAGACTGCGGATGAGGAAGGGCAGAACCAGTGCAGGTGCTGCAACCAGGGCCGCCTTGCCGACCAGCGGCCACGGGGTGCGTTTTGCGCCTTCCATGTTTTCATGCCGCGCCTTCCAGCGGGCCAGAACGGCCAGTACCAGAAGCAGCACCATGGCGATCATGAAGCCGGACGTGAACAGACCGGCAATCGACACACCCGCCGCCGAACCGAGAACGATCAGCACGATGGAGGGCGGAACCGTATCGGCCATGGCGGCGCCGGTGGCGAGCAGCGCAATCATTTCCTTGGGCTTGTGGCCACGGCGCTTCATTTCCGGAAACAGCGCCGGTGCAACCGTCGCCATATCCGAAACCTTGGAGCCGGAAATGCCCGAGACCAGAAACAGCGAGCCGAGCAGCACATAGGACATGCCGGCGCGAATATGGCCGAACATCGAGGATAGCAGCTCGACAATCGCCTTGCCCATGCCGGTGGCATCGAGCACACAGCCCAGCAGCACGAAAACCGGAACCGACAGCAGAATGATGCCCGACATGCCCTCGTCAATGCGCCCGATCATCACGATGGTCGGAACCCAGGTGGTAAAGGTCAGGTAGGCGAGAGTTCCAAGACCAAAACAGAAGGCGATCGGTACGCCCAGCACCAGAAACACCGCCACGAACAGGCCGAGGAAGATTGCCAGATTGAAATTGCCGAAAGTTTCGAGCGTCGGCGATGCCAGATAGAACAGGCCGGAGGCGACCGCGACGGTGACAACGGCTGCGATGATGTCCCGCAGATTTTCCCTGCGGAAGAGATTGTTGAGGACCAGCAGCAGCATCAGACAGGCGCCAACCGGCAAGGCCGCGGCGCGGAAGGACATTGGAATATTCAGCGCTGCCGAGGTGACGACCCATTCCTCGATGGCATATTCTATCGCCGGCTTGATAATCGCCGCAAGAAATGTCGCTACCAGCACGAGCGCGAGCGAGTTGACATAGCCCAGAATGCGCTGCGGAAACATGTTGAGAAACAGCGTCAGTCGCAGGTGTTCGCTGCGATCGATGGCAATTGCCGCACCCAGCATGGCAAACCACAGGAAGCTCAACGACGCCGTTTCATCGATCCAGACGATTGGCAAATGCAGGGCATAACGCGATGTCACGCCCAGCAGAAGCAGGCCGATCATCACCGCCAGCAGCACCGCCGCCACGGCCTCGACGGGTCGCATGAACCACGAGCCTGTTACCGGCCCCGTATGCAACAGCTCTCCGTCGAGTACAAATACGTCGTCATTCGCGTTTGCGGTCATGGTCATCGGGGCCTCCTCTCCCACAGAACAACCTTCGCAACGGACTGCGGCAGACAAAGAGGATTATCCGCGTCCAGGCCAATATCATGACTGACGCATCAGGATATATCTGTCATTGCCAGACCGGCCAGACCCCTCCAAAAGCCTGAAACTAGCGGTATATTGCCTCCACAATATGGACCGTTAAAAAACTATGCATTCGGGATACACAGGAAAAGTGCCGAAATCAACTGTATAAATGCAGTATTGCGTGGTTTTCATCGCATGTTTATAGGTCCACATAGTGGATCATACTATAATTGATTGAAATTTATCTGTGATGTAACGAGCGCGCAGCAATTCTTGGGGCTTTTCGAGAGCCCGTCGAGATGAAAGCGCTTGTGATGCCGGGCGATCCGGGTGGTCTGGCGTTATGCGCTGGAGAAAGTCGGGGAGGGCATCCGCTGTCTATTGCGGCAATGACGGTCATAAAGTCGCCAGGTCGCATGACTTGAGCGGATAAGGCTGCCCATGGTGGGCATGCTTCCACGCAGGTAGCGATGCACAATCAAAACGGTTGAGAATTATCAGTCAGGTAAAATGAAAGAAGATTGGGTCCGGGTGACGGAATATGGATGATCTTGCTTTATCAAACGCAGCAGCCGCCCGTTGGGGCGGCTGCTGTTTATCGGATGTTCTCTGTCAGCCTCAGGCTGCCTTTTCGAGTTCCTGCTTCCAGTTGCCCTTGGCGGCGAGGCTGTTCATCGCGGCGCGGTGCGTGAAGGCGCGCTGGCCGGCGGCGACATTTTCCTGCTTGCCGCCCCATGTCTTGAGGGCCGTATCCTGAAGCGCGCGGCCGTAGGAATAGGTCAGAGACCAGGGCAGGTCGTAACCGGCATTCATGGCGGAGAGATGCGCCGTCGCCTCTTCGGAGGACTGGCCGCCGGAAAGGAAGGCGATGCCCGGAACGGCGGAAGGCACGGTCGCCTTCAGAACCTTCACGGTCTTTTCCGCCACTTCCTCGACGGAAGCCTTGCGGGCCTTCTTGCCGTCGATGATCATGTTCGGCTTGAGGATCATGCCTTCAAGGTTCACGCGGGCGTCGAACAGGTCCGCGAAGACGGTCTGGAGAACCCATTGCGTGACTTCCGCACAGCGGTCGATGTCATGCGTGCCCGGCTCGCCGTCCATCAGCACTTCGGGTTCCACGATCGGCACGATATCCGCCTGCTGGCAGAGGGCGGCGTAACGGGCGAGCGACTGGGAGTTTGCCTTGATCGAACCCCAGCTCGGACGCTGCTCACCGATGGTGATGACGCCGCGCCACTTGGCGAAACGCGCGCCGGCCTCATGGTACTTGCGCAGACGCTCGTAAAGACCGTCGAGGCCTTCGGTGATGAATTCATGCGGGTGGAAAGCCATCGGCTTGGCGCCGATATCCACCTTGATGCCCGGCAGGCTGCCGGCCGCCTTGATGATATCCACGAAAGGCGTGCCGTCGGCGGCCTTCTGGAACAGGGTCTCTTCATAAAGGATGACGCCGGAGATGTATTTCTTCATGGCGTCGTCGGAACGGAACAGCATCTCGCGATAATCGCGGCGGGCGGTCTCGGTGGACTCCAGATTGATGCTGTCGAAACGCTTTTTGATCGTTCCCGTGGATTCGTCGGCGGCGAGCAGGCCCTTGCCGTCGGCGACCATTTTGATTGCGATGTCTTCGAGACGTTCGGTCATTTGCTATTCTCCCAAGGCACAATAAATTTCCGATAACAGAAGTTCCAGGGCAGGGAAATGGCACGCTAACTCATTGAAACGATTGAAATGATTTCAATCGTTTGAAACTTTTCCTCCCGGTGCCGCTTACCAAAAAGCAAGGCCGGACAAGCATGGCTTGTCCGGCCTTGTGTCAGGCAAGTAAGGTGAGTTTACTTGGCGGCGGTCAGGATGGCAACGCCCGGCAGTTCCTTGCCTTCCATCCATTCGAGGAAGGCGCCGCCGGCCGTCGAAACATAGGAGAAATCCTCGGAAACGCCGGCGTGGTTGAGGGCGGCAACGGTATCGCCGCCGCCGGCGACGGAGACGAGCTTGCCGGCCTTGGTGCATTCCGCCGCGTGTTTTGCGGCAGCCACGGTCGCCGCGTCGAAGGGTTCGATTTCGAAGGCGCCGAGCGGGCCGTTCCAGACCAGCGTTTCGGCGCGGGAAATCCAGGCCTTGATGCTTTCAACCGATTTTGGACCGACATCGAGAACCATGGCATCCGTGGGAATGGCGTTGATGTCGACGATTTCATTGGCGGCACCGGCCTTGAATTCGCGGGCGACGACGCCGTCCTCCGGCAGCACGATGGCGCAGCCGGATGTTGCGGCCTCGATCATGATCTGCTTTGCGGTCTCGGCGAGATCATGCTCGCAAAGCGATTTGCCGACCTGCGCGCCGCGGGCGGCGAGGAAGGTGTTGGCCATGCCGCCGCCGATGACGAGGGCATCGACCTTCTTGACGAGGTTCATCAGCAGATCGATCTTGCTCGAAACCTTGGCGCCGCCGACGATGGCGACGACCGGACGGACTGGCTGGCCGAGGCCCTTTTCCAGGGCCTCAAGCTCGGCCTGCATGGTGCGGCCGGCATAGGCCGGCAGGTGGCGTGCAAGGCCTTCGGTGGAAGCGTGGGCGCGGTGGGCGGCGGAGAAGGCGTCGTTCACATAGATATCGCCATTGGCTGCCAGAGCTTCGACGAAGGCCGGATCGTTCTTTTCCTCGCCTTTGTGGAAACGGGTGTTTTCCAGAAGCAGGATATCGCCATCGTTCAGTTTCGCGACTGCATCCGCCGCAGGTGCGCCGATGCAGTCGGCTGCGAAGGAAACGGCATGATCCAATACTTTCTCGACGGCAGGCACGATCTGGGAAAGCGACATATCGGCCACCGGTTCGCCCTTAGGACGGCCGAAATGGGCAAGCAGAATGACTTTCGCGCCCTTGGAGGACAGTACCAGAATGGTCGGCGCAACGCGTTCGATACGGGTTGCGTCCGTTACCTTGCCATCCGCGACCGGCACGTTGAGATCAACGCGGACGAGAACGCGCTTTCCGGCAATGTCGTTGAGGTCGTCGAGGGTCTTGAAAGCGGGCATAGATCGATCCTGATTTGTTGCGAGTTCGGCACGGACCATACTATGCCTGATTGACGACGCAAGCGGGTCACGCCTCATTTTCTCTCACTGTATTCGGAGCGGCGGGGGCGCTTTCTTCAACGCTGGCGGAGTATGGCTGGCGCTTCTCTGCCAGATGGTTGCGTACACGGTTGAGGATTTCCGAAAAGCTGATGAAGATCGGCAGGCTGGTCGCCGGTTCCACCGGTTCGAGGGAGATGCCCACACCCGTTATCGCCTCGTGTTCGTCCAATGTGCGGACGATCAGCACGATGGAGCCGAGGCGCACGCGGTCGGCATAGTCGGCCTTTCCGGCAAGGCGCGCTTCGATGAGTTCCGCGACGCTCATCGCCTGTTCGGCGGGCGAAAGCAGGCCGGGACCATAGGCTGCGTCCAGTTCCTTCGCCGGACGGGCGGGCGAGATCGCGAAGGTGCCGAAGAAATCGGCGTCGTCATCGGCAACCGGCAGGGCGCTGGCGAAAAGCCGGTCGATCAGGCGGGAATAGCCGGGTGCGATGAAGAGGTAGACGAGATCGTTCTCCCGCAACCGTCCGGCATACTGGTAGCGGATCGATTTGCCGTCGCGCACCACCAGCGAAGGCATGGCCCAGCGCGGAATGCGCTCGCCCTGCATGATGGCGCTGCCTTTCGCGACCCGGTAGGAGATCAGCTCATGATTGGCGGTGCCGGGAAGGTCCACCTCCAGCTTGTCGACTTCGCCCATGCGCGGCGGCACGATCAGCCCGAGCCGTGTCGCCACCGGCTTGATGGTCCAGCCCTGCACGAGGAGTGACACCAGCACGATGATGAAGGCGGCGTTGAAATAGACCTGCGCATCGTCAAGCCCGCCGAGAATGGGCATGATGGCGAGCAGGATGGAAACCGCGCCGCGCAGGCCTACCCAGGCGACGAAGGAGGTTTCCTGCTGGGTATAGTTGAAGGGCATCAGGCTGAGCCACACGGCAAGCGGGCGGGCGACGAAGATCAGGAAAAGCGCGAGCAGCACGGCGGGAATGGCGATTGCCGGAAATTGCGACGGGGTGGCGAGCAGGCCGAGCATCAGGAACATGATGATCTGGGCAAGCCAGGTCAGGCCCTCATGGAAACGGCGGATGGTTTCCTTGGCGAAGATCCGGCGGTTGCCGGCGACGATGCCAGCCACATAGACCGCCAGAAAACCGCTGCCGCCAATTGTGCCGGTGAAGGAAAAGACCAGCAGCGCCAGCGCCAGCACGAAGATAGGCGCAAGCCCGCGGTCGGCGGCGAACCGATTGACGACGGTGGCAATCATGACGCCGCCGAGCAGGCCGAAAATCACGCCAAGCCCCATCTGCTCAATGAAAAGCAGCAGAAAGCCGCTGTCGATGCCGGCCAGCCCCTGGCCCTTGGCGATGATTTCGACCAGGGCGATGGTGAGGAAGATCGCCATCGGATCGTTGGTGCCGGATTCCACTTCCAGCGTCGAACGCACCTGATCGCGGATATGGATGCCGCCGATTCGCAGCAGGAAGAACACGGCTGCCGCATCCGTGGAGGCGACGATGGCACCAAGCAGCAGGCCTTCCAGCCAGGAAAGCCCGAGTAGCAGAGCCGCCGCGCCTGCAAAAAAGACGGATGTGAGGATGACGCCGACTGTAGCGAGAGCGACGGCGGGTGCCGCCGAAAGCCGGAAGGACTGGATGGATGTGCCGAAGCCGGAATCGAAGAGGATAACGGCAAGCACCAGCGAGCCGAGCATATAGGCCA
Organism: Agrobacterium sp. LMR679; assembly: GCF_027157905.1. Lineage (NCBI taxonomy): Bacteria > Pseudomonadati > Pseudomonadota > Alphaproteobacteria > Hyphomicrobiales > Rhizobiaceae > Agrobacterium > Agrobacterium sp. LMR679. The sequence continues at coordinate 1,349,110 of NZ_JAPVOJ010000001.1, forward strand.
GCGGATTATTGGTGAATTCGATGCCGAGGCCATCCACACCAGCCACAAGGCCGATCATCAGGAAAAGCAGGAGGAGTGGCGCGCCGAAGCGGAAGGCGATGAGGCTGGAAAAGGCGGCGACGAGAACGAGAACGGTTGCGACCAGCAACAGAAGATAAAATGATTCCACGTCCACCGCCTCATTCAAACCGCGTTGATGGACCGCAGTCCGTGGCGCAATGAATGCTCTGCGCGTCTGCAGTCAATGCGCCACGGGTTGCGGTCTGTCAGCGCTGTTTCGGGTGGCGTTGAAAGGCGACGCAAGGCGGGGTGTATCGAATGATACGGCAGGGCCGAAGTGCATTGCGCACGACCGTTATCCCTATGTTTCTTGTCCGTCCCAAAGTGGACCAGACAAAGGCAGGAAATGGGAATTTTTCCGGCTCGCGGGCAAAAAAACGGATGGCAAGGAGAGCGGCAGATACTCCCGCAGAAACAATTCCTTTTTCAGCGTTTCAACGTAACATAGAGACAATGCAGCTGCGTTAGTTCTTTCGTCCGAATTGCTTTTCAATATTACCGGAGCGATCGGATGAAACAGATAAATATTACTGGACTTATTATAGTATTGGCGGCGGGCGCGATTGTTTCTGGCTGCTCCAGCACGGAACAGACAGCTGAAAACATGGCGGCGCAACGCGAGCGCTGCCGGTCGTTCGGTTATCCCGAAGGCTCGCGAGATGCCGCCGACTGCATGATGAAGCTTTCCATGCAGCAAAGTGAGTTGAGGCAGCAGACTTTCGACACGATCTGGAGCAATGCCGGCTCGCGCGATCCAATCATCATCAACAACAGAAGGTAACGGTTGGGCCGGCAGGCTGGCAGTGGGTTGGTCCCCCTTGCCCCCAGCGATGTTTTCGATCCGAAGCGCCCCGCCTTGCTTCCGGATCGACGCCGACGGGTTTCCTCGTTCCCGTCGGCATTTTTTATAAATAAAAAGCCGGCAGGATTGCTCCTGCCGGCTCTTTGATTGGCGTAATTCCGCTTAGATGGTCTTCGCGAAGGCGACGGCCGTGTCCGACATGCGGTTGGAGAAGCCCCACTCGTTGTCGTACCAGGACAGGATGCGTACGAACTTGCCTTCCAAGACCTTGGTCTGGTCGATCGCGAAGATCGAGGAATGGCTGTCGTGGTTGAAGTCGCGGGAAACCAGCGGCTCGTCGGTATAGCCGAGAATGCCCTTGAGCTTGCCATTCGCGGCAGACTTGATCGCCTCGTTGATTTCCTCAACCGTCGTGTCGCGCTTGGCGAGGAACTTGAAGTCGACGACCGAAACATTCGGGGTCGGAACGCGGATCGACGTGCCGTCCAGCTTGCCCTTGAGGTGCGGCAGAACGAGGCCAACGGCCTTGGCGGCGCCCGTCGAGGTCGGGATCATGGAAAGGGCTGCGGCGCGGGCGCGGTACAGATCCTTGTGCATGGTGTCCAGCGTCGGCTGGTCGCCCGTGTAGGAGTGGATCGTGGTCATGAAGCCATGGTCGATGCCAACGACGTCATCGAGAACCTTCACGACCGGCACGAGGCAGTTGGTGGTGCAGGACGCGTTGGAAATGACCAGATGGTCCTTCGTCAGCTGGTCGTCATTGACGCCGAAAACGACCGTGAGGTCTGCGCCGTCAGCCGGAGCCGAAACGATGACGCGCTTTGCGCCGGCCGTCAGGTGAGCGGCAGCCTTGTCGCGGGCGGTGAAGATGCCCGTGCATTCGAGCGCGATGTCGACGCCGAGTTCCTTGTGCGGCAGCGTTGCCGGATCGCGAACGGCCGTAACCTTGATCGGCTTGCCGCCGCCAACGATGATCGTGTCGCCTTCGACCTTCACATCGGCCGGGAACTTGCCGTGGATCGAATCGTAGCGCAGCAGGTGCGCGTTGGTTTCAACCGGGCCGAGGTCGTTGATGGCAACGACTTCGATATCGGTGCGGCCGGATTCGACGATGGCGCGCAGGACGTTGCGGCCGATGCGGCCGAAGCCGTTAATGGCAACTTTTACAGTCATTTACAGTCTCCCGAACAAGAATGGGCGTGGTCTTTGCTGAATGGTGAGGGCCTGGGAAGCCCTCACGCAAGTTTTGCCTCGACTGCGGCGACGACGGCTTCCGCCGTGATGCCGAAGTGCTTGAAGAGATCTTTCGCCGGCGCGGACGCTCCAAAGGAGTGCATGCCGACGAAAGCGCCATCGTTACCGATGAAATAATCCCAGCCTTGGCGGATGGCGGCTTCGACCGCTATTCTGACCGGAGCCTTGCCGATGATGGCGTTGCGATAGGTTTCCGGCTGTTCCTTGAAAAGCTCGAAGCAGGGAACGGAAACGACACGGACGGAAACGCCGTTGTCCTTCAACGTTGCGGCGGCCTTCAGCGCCACTTCGACTTCCGAACCGGATGCGAAGATCGAAACCTTGGCGTCGCTGGCGGAGACGAGTTCGTAAGCGCCGTAAGCAGACAGGTTCTTCTCTTCATATTCCTTGCGCGAGGGCGCAAGGTTCTGGCGGGTGAGTGCCAGCGCGGAAGGACGATGCTTCTGCTCGAGAGCCAGCTGCCAGCATTCCGCCGTCTCGGTTTCATCCGCCGGGCGGAAGACGAGGAGGTTCGGAATGGCGCGCAGGGCTGCGATCTGCTCCACCGGCTGGTGGGTCGGGCCGTCTTCGCCGACGCCGATGGAATCATGCGTCAGAACGTGGACGACACGGATGCCCATGAGTGCGGCAAGGCGGATCGACGGACGGCAATAATCCGAGAAGATCAGGAAGCCGCCGGCATACGGGATGAGACCGCCATGGAGCGCGATGCCGTTCATCGCCGCCGCCATGCCGTGCTCGCGGATGCCGTAATGCAGGTAACGGCCGGAGAAATCCGTCGGCGTGATGGACTTCATCTGGCTGGTCTTGGTGTTGTTGGATGGCGTCAGGTCAGCCGAACCGCCGACCATCTCCGGCAGGACGCCGTTGATGACTTCGAGCGAATCTTCCGAGGCCTTGCGGGTGGCGACCGTCGGGTTGTTCTCGATGATCTTCTTCTTGAAGGCATCGATGGCGCTGTTGAAGTTGCCGGGCAGGTCGCCGGCGAAGCGGCGCTTGAATTCGGCTTTCTTGCCGGCTTCAGCGGCTTCAAGGCGGGCTTCCCAGTCCTGGCGGGTCTTGGTGGAGCGCAGGCCGGCAAGACGCCATGCATCCAGCACGTCTTCCGGAACAACGAAGGCTTCCGCTTCCCAGTTCAGGTGCTTGCGGGTGGCGGCGATTTCTTCGGCGCCGAGCGGGTTGCCGTGAACCTTGTGGGTGCCCTGCTTGTTGGGCGCGCCGAAGCCGATGACGGTCTTGCAGGCGATGAAGGTCGGGCGGTCGGATTTCTGCGCGGCTTCGATGGCGGCGGCAATCGCGTCCGGATCGTGGCCATCGACGCGGATGGTGTTCCAGTGAACGGCCTGGAAGCGGGCGATCTGGTCGGTGCTGTCGGAAAGGCCGACTTCGCCGTCGATAGTGATGTTGTTGTCATCCCAGAACAGAACGAGCTTGTTGAGCTTCAGGTGGCCGGCAAGCGCGATGGCTTCGTGGCTGATGCCTTCCATGAGGCAGCCGTCGCCGCACAGCACGTAGGTGAAGTGGCTCTGCAGGTCGGAGCCGAATTCCTCTTCCAGCTTGCGTTCTGCAATCGCCATGCCGACGGCGTTGGCGATGCCCTGGCCGAGCGGGCCGGTGGTGGTTTCGATGCCGGTCGCATGGCCATATTCGGGGTGGCCGGCGGTCTTGGAACCGAACTGACGGAAACGCTTGATCTCGTCGATCGTCATGTCCTCGTAGCCCGTCAGATAGAGCAGCGAGTAAAGAAGCATCGAGCCATGACCTGCCGACAGCACGAAGCGGTCACGATCCGCCCAGAGCGGAGCCTTGGGATCGAATTTCAGGTAACGGGTGAAGAGAACGGTGGCGACATCGGCGGCGCCCATCGGCAGACCGGGATGGCCGGAATTGGCCTTCTCCACTGCATCCATGGCAAGAAATCGGATCGCATTTGCCATCCGGTTGTGTTTGTCGCGAGAAATCATGGCTTTTCCGTCTGTTTCCGGGTGAAAGGAGATAGTTTTACGCAACTATCCAAAAAGCGGGTTGATCCATAGCAGGTGAGGCCGGCAAGTCAATAAATCCACGGGCGTTTGCGGTTCGCTGAGGGAGAAAAAATCGTTTAGAAAATCGGGCATCCTGACAAAATCCGTGCGATGGGCGCTGCCGCCTCTTCGTTCATCCACAGAGCAAAACGTCTCAATGCACTGGTTTGATTGACGGGATGGTAAATCGGGTAATAACCTCGTGATTGTTGAAAAGGCCTGAAACCGGACGATTCGGCCGGTGGCGTGCGAGTTGGAAAAAACGATGTCGGCTGACAAGACCGTACAATCTGCGCTGACGGAGCTGAATGCTGCCATCACAAATCTCGAAAATGCCATCGATATGCGTATCGAGCGGCAAAGGGAGACGGGCGAGATCGATAATGAGGTCAAGCGGGTCCATGTCGACCGCGCAAGGCTCGCGCATGAGCTGGATCAGGCCGAGTTTCGCGCCAATCGTCTTGAAGAAGTCAATCGCGAGGTTTCCCGCCGGCTGGTGACGGCGATGGAGACGATCCGCGCGGTGCTGGATCGATAGGAGCGGGCTCATGGCGCAAGTCACAGTTATGATCGACGGCAAGGCCTATCGCATGGCATGCGAGGCGGGGCAGGAAGACCATCTAACCGATCTCGCAACGAGGTTCGACCGGTATGTCGGGCACCTCAAGAGCCAGTTCGGTGAAATCGGCGATCTTCGCCTGACCGTCATGGCGGGCATCATGGTGATGGACGAGCTTTCCGAACTCAATCGCAAGATCGAGAAGCTGGAAGGGGAGGTCGCATCCCTTTCCCGCAACCGCGACGGCATGGCCGAGCACCGGGCGAAATCGGACGAGATGGTGGCGCTCGCCATCGGCGATCTGGCCGACCGCCTGAACGGGATTACCGAAAAACTGCTGGCGCGGCCGAAGCCCGCCGCGCATTGACCGCGTGAAGGGTTCTGAGGCGGCAAAATTTCGCGCGCTGCCCTCTGGCGATTTTCTCCGATCCGTCCTATATCTTGGATGCGTTCTGCGCTTCCCGACAGGAACCACAATCCCTGGGGCCATACTCGATCCAAAGGGAGCTGTCCCTGGCCAGTCCCGTGGGGCTGGACACACGGTGCCCACCTACTTTTGTAGGCGCCCAGGATCGTAAATCTCCATCGGTCGCCGTGGATCGCGCTTGAAGTTTCGGATCAACCCCCGGGGCTTCCCTGTACCCTTGATATATTCGACAGTCATTTTTCATAACTGCCGGACACGGCTTTTTTATATTGCCGTCATTGCAATGGCGGAACAATTCCCTATTATCCGGATTGGTATGTCTGTCATGCCCTTTAAAAAAGGGCGCTGCGGTCAAAACCGCGACGTGCCGTTCAACAGCCCAAAGAGCTAAACTTGTTTACTGAAATTATGATCGTGGTCCTGCTCACCGTATTGAACGGTGTGCTTGCCATGTCCGAGCTTGCCGTTGTCTCCTCCAGACCGGCGAGGCTCAAGGTGCTTGCCACACAAGGCAGCAAGGGCGCCACACTGGCGCTCAGCCTTTCCGAAAATCCCGGACGCTTTCTTTCCACGGTGCAGATCGGCATCACGCTGGTCGGCGTCCTTTCCGGCGCTTTTTCCGGCGCCACGCTCGGCGCGCGCTTCACGGCGTGGCTTCTGGAGCAGGGTGTTCCCGACCGTGCCGCCGATGCGCTCGGCGTCGGCTCGGTGGTCGTCGCCATCACCTATCTGTCGCTGATCGTCGGCGAACTGGTGCCCAAGCAGATTGCGCTGCGCGATCCCGAAAAGGTCGCTGCCCGCGTCGCCCCCACCATGATGCTGCTGTCCAAGGTCGGCGCGCCGCTGGTGTGGCTGCTCGACCGGTCGGGCAAGGCCGTTCTGGCGCTTCTCGGCCATAGCGGTGAATCCAACGCTTCGGTCACCGACGATGAAATCCGCACGGTTCTGGCCGAAGCTCACAGCGCCGGTGTGATCGAGACCGAGGAATCGGCGATGATCACCAGCGTCATGCGCCTTGCCGACCGCAATGCGCGCGGCCTGATGACACCGCGTCGCGATGTGGAAGTGGTCGATATCGAAGACAGCGCGGAAGAAATTCGTGAGCAGCTTCGCCAGACGCAGCGTTCGCGCCTGCCGGTGCGCAACGGCGCCTCGGATGAAATTCTCGGCGTGCTTTTCGCCAAGGACGCTTTCGATGCGCTGGCTTCCGGCAAGGAACTCAACATTCGCGAGCTTCTGCGGGAAGTCCCGGTCGTGTCGGATCTGACGAGTGCGGTGGACGTCATCCAGTCGCTGCGCCGCTCCACCGTGCATATGGTGCTGGTCTACGACGAATACGGTCATTTCGAAGGTATCATCAGTTCCGGCGACGTGCTGGAAGCCATCACCGGCGCGTTCCAGGAAGATGATGACGAGGAGCCGGCCATGGTCGAGCGCGAGGACGGTTCGTTCCTCGTCGCCGGCTGGATGCCCGCCGATGAGTTCGCTTATCGCATGGGTTTCCAGATCGACGAGGATGCTGAGTTCGAAACCGTTGCCGGTCTGGTTCTGGACGAGTTCCGCCGCCTGCCGGAACTGGGCGAACATGTCACTCGCAATGGCTGGCGTTTTGAGGTCATCGATCTCGACGGCCACCGCATCGACAAGGTTCTCGTGAGCCGGGCCGCCTGATGCCCGGTGACGTTGCCGAAAAAGCAAGGCTGCGCGGCGAAAGGCTCGCCGCGCGCGATGCGCTGACACTGGCGGAGCGCCAGCAGAAGAGCCAGTCCATCATGGCCCATGGCGCCTCCGGCATCCCCTTTGCACCGGGCACCGTAGTTTCCGGCTTCATGCCGATCCGCTCCGAGGCAGATACCCGGCCGCTGATGGAAGCGTTGCGGACAAGGGGCGGGCGTCTCGTCCTGCCCGTTGTGCTGGATCGTGAAACCATTGTCTTCCGCGCCTTTGAAACGGATACGCCGCTGGTGAAGACCGGCTTCGGCACGACCGGCCCGGGTGAGGATGCGGAGGTTCTCGATCCGGATATTCTGCTCGTGCCTCTCTCCGTTTTCGATGGCAAAGGGCAGCGGGTCGGTTATGGCGCGGGCCATTATGACCGCGCCATTGCGCGGTTGCACGCCAGGGGCCGTCAGCCTGTGCTCATCGGCGTCGCCTTCGATTGCCAGGAAGTGCCGTCCGTACCGGCGGAGCCGCATGATGTGTCGCTTCACGCCATTCTGACGGAAAGCGGCCTGCGCTGGTTTTCCGCTCCGTTGTTGATCTCCGATAGTGGGCAAAAGGCGCTTTAGCACTTTTTAAAGGATGGATTACCCGCTAGAGGGGCTCCATTTTTCTTTGAATGGCGAAGACCCTCTAACTCTTTGTTTCGTCGCATTTCCGGACGGAAAACCGGGTTCCACTTTTCCTGGAAATGCACTAGAGGGGACGAAATATAGAAACATGCGCAAGATCGGGGCGGGTGAATGAGGCTTCTTTTTCTCGGAGATATGGTTGGCAAGACCGGACGCACGGCTGTCTGGGAACGATTGCCGGGGCTGATTTCCGACCTGAAGCTGGATTTCGTCATCGTGAACGGTGAAAACGCTGCCGGCGGTTTCGGTATCACCGAGGATATCTATCTTGAGACCATCAATGCCGGCGCCGATGTGGTGACGACCGGCAACCATGTCTGGGACCAGAAGGAAGCGGTTTCCTTCTGTGAGCGCCACGACCAGTTCCTGCGGCCCGCCAACTATCCGGATGGTACGCCGGGCAAGGGCTCGGGCATTTTTTACGCTCGCAACGGCGCGCGCATATTGGTTGCCAACATCATGGGCCGGGTCTTCATGCATCCGGAACTGGACGACCCCTTCAAGTCGGCGGAAAACATTCTTGCCGCCTGCCCGCTGAAGGAACAGGCCGACGCCATTATTTTCGATTTCCATGCGGAAGCGACCAGCGAAAAACAGTGTTTCGGCCATTTCGTCGATGGGCGCGCTAGTTTCGTTGTCGGTACCCACACCCATGTTCCGACCGCCGATGCCCAGATATTGAATGGCGGAACCGCTTACATGTCGGATGCCGGCATGTGCGGCGATTATGACAGCTCGCTTGGCATGGAGAAGGAAGAGCCGATCAACCGCTTCATTTCCAAAATGCCGAAGGGCCGTTTCGAGGCTGCCAGCGGACCTGCGACGATCTGCGGTGTCGGCGTTGAGATTTCCGACCGAACCGGACTTGCGGAAAAGATTGCGCCGCTGCGCATCGGGCCGCGGCTTTCGGAAACCCTGCCGTCCTTCTGGGTTTAATCTTCCCCTGAAGCGTTCACAATGACGAGAGTGTGAGCCTTCCGTTGCTCTTGTAACTGGACGCTCGCCAAAACCTGTCCCATCCTCTCAGCTTCGCAAGTTCAGGGGAGTGGCATGATGCTGCGCGTGCTAATGCTTGCAATAACGGGGCTGATCGCCTGTTCGGGAGCGGCCTTCTCCCAGACGGCGAGCCGTCCTCCCGTCAGTCAGTGCCAGGCGATCGCCAGCAATATTCCGGGCGTCATGTTCGCGAGCTTCAGTCCGCCGGGTGTTCAGCTGGCGCAGGCGACGGCAAAGGAAGAGGTGAAGATCAGCTTCATCGGCCATTCCACCTATCTCATCGAAAGCCCCGGCGGTGTGACCATCGCCACCGATTATAACGGCGTCTATCGTCCGCCCGTCACGCCGACTGTCGTGACAATGAACCGGGCGCATTCGACGCATTTTACCCTCAGTCCGGACCCGGCCATTCAATATGTGCTGCACGGCTGGAGCGATACGCCGGGAGAAAAGGCCGAGCACAAGGTTCTGGTGGGCGATGTCTATATCCGCAATGTCGCAACCGACATCCGCAACCGCTGGGGCGATTACGAATCCTTCCAGGAGAACGGCAATTCCATCTTCATCTTCGAGGTTGCCGGGCTGTGCATCGGCCATCTCGGGCATCTGCATCATGAGTTGACGGATACACATTATGCCGAAATTGGTCGTCTGGATGTGCTGATGGTGCCGGTGGATGGCGGTCTGACCATGGGGGCCGACAGCATGAGCCGGGTGGTCAAGCGCCTGCGCTCCGCGCTTATCCTGCCGATGCACCGCACCGGCCCGCCGCTGGAGCAGTTTCTGACGATGTTCGGCGAAAGTTTCCGAATTGCCTATGCGGCCGATCCGGTGATCCGGGTTTCGATGAGGAACCTTCCCCGCCAGCCGCAGATACTGGTGCCGAAAGGCATGTAGCATGGCGACGGGCGGAGAAGGCCGGGGGGAGTGGTTTATCAGGCAAAGGTGAGGTGCTGGCGGACGCCGACGTCAGGCGTCTTGTCATCCGACATGTTCGCCTTGGCGATTTCCCAGCCGAATTTCAGCGTGCTGTCCGTCGAAGCCCAGATATCGGCATCGTCGACATGCAACGCCAGCATGGTCAGTTGCGGGTCGCTTTTGCCGTGCTCGTACCATGCCGCCGTGACGGAGTTCCAATATTCGTCGATCTTGGTTTTGTCGTCGCGGGCTTCGAGGATGCCTGAAAGGCAGGCGTGGTAGTCGTGATCCTTGCCCACCACGCAGAAATGCGCCCGGGAGCCGGATTTCAGCGATTTCACCAGATCGGTGTCTTTTTTGGAGAAAAACCAGATGGTGTTGGTCTTGGGGTCAGCATGAGGCGCCATGGGCTGCATGTGGTTGTGCAGTCCTTCGAGACCGAGCATGCCGGCATGGACGGAATTGATCTCGTCCCAGAGCTGGCGGGCCGGTGCTTCTCGTGCTTCAGTCAGGCTGACCATATGTTTTCTCCTTCGGGTGTCATGCTGCGACGGAGGAAAAATGCCCTGTTCCGCCGCGTTCATGATCAGAACGAAGAGCGGATAAATCAGTTCCTTCCGTTGTTGCGGCAAGAGAAAGCGCTTGCGGGGTTGAATGGCGCGGCTATCGCACTTATAAGGCCCGCAATCTCCAAATTACGATAATCAGGTTTTCCATGGCTGGTCATTCACAGTTCAAGAACATCATGCACCGCAAGGGCAAGCAGGACTCCGTACGGTCCAAAATGTTTTCCAAGCTTGCGCGCGAAATCACCGTTGCGGCAAAGACGGGCATGCCCGACCCGAACATGAACCCGCGCCTGCGTCTGGCAATCCAGAACGCCAAGGCCCAGTCCATGCCGAAGGACAATATCGAGCGCGCGATCAAGAAGGCCTCCGGTGCGGATGGCGAAAACTATGACGAAGTCCGCTACGAGGGTTACGGCCCGGGCGGCGTCGCCGTCATCGTCGAGGCCCTGACCGACAACCGTAACCGCACCGCCTCCAACGTTCGCTCCATCTTCACCAAGGCTGGCGGCGCTCTCGGCGAAACCGGCTCGGTCTCCTTCTCCTTCGACCGGGTTGGCGAAATCTCCTACAAGGCTGAAGTCGGCGATGCCGACAAGGTCATGGAAGCCGCCATCGAGGCCGGTGCCGACGACGTCGAATCTTCCGAAGATGGTCACACCATCATCTGCGGTTTCGAAGCGATGAACGAGGTTTCCAAGGCGCTGGAAGGCGTGCTGGGCGAAGCCGAAAGCGTCAAGGCCATCTGGAAGCCGCAGAACACGGTGCCGGTGGATGAAGAAAAGGCACAGTCGCTGATGAAGCTCATCGACAATCTCGAAGACGATGACGACGTACAGAACGTCTATTCCAACTTCGAAGTGTCCGAAGAAATTCTCGCCAAGCTTTCCGCCTGACGTCTCATGTTTCAAAAAAAAGCCCCGGTAGCGATCCGCTCCGGGGCTTTTTGTTTAGGCGGCCTTCTTTATGGAGGTCCGCACGTCGGCAAAAATCTCCACGGATCGCAGCCGCTTTTCGATGTCATGGATCGGCATGGAAACGATCAGCTCATCCGCCTGCGTTTCCGCCAGGAAACCGTCGAGATGGCGCTGGATCGTCTCAGGCGAGCCGACGGCTGCAAAACGCAGCGTGTGTTCGACAGAAAAACGCTCCATCTCGTTCCAGTAATCGTCCATGCTGTGCACCGGCTTCGGAAACTGCGTGCGCACGTTGCGGCGCAGGTTGACGAATTGCTGCTGCGAGGAGGTGAAGAGATGCTGCGCCTCCTCGTCCGTATCGGCGCCGACGCCCATCACACCCACCATCACATAGGGCTTGTCCAGCACTTCTGAGGGCTGGAAGCGCTCGCGATAGATATGGATCGCTTCCATCAGCATGTCAGGCGCGAAATGCGAGGCGAAGGAATAGGGCAGGCCGAGGGCTGCGGCGAGATGCGCGCTATAGGTGCTGGAGCCGAGCAGCCAGATCGGCACGTTGGAATTCATGCCCGGCACAGCGAGAATAGCCTGATCCTGCTGCGGCGGGCCGAGGTAACGCTGGAGTTCGACAATATCATGCGGGAAGTTTTCCGCGCCGGCATCGAGATTGCGGCGCAGCGCCCGTGCCGTGCGCATGTCGGTTCCGGGCGCACGGCCGAGACCGAGATCGACACGGCCGGGAAGCAGCGCCGCAAGCGTGCCGAACTGCTCGGCGATGACGAGCGGGGAGTGGTTGGGCAACATGATGCCGCCGGAGCCGACGCGAATATGTTTCGTGGCCGCGCCCACATGGGCGATGACGAGAGATGTTGCTGCACTGGCAATGCCCGGCATGCCGTGGTGCTCCGCCAGCCAGATGCGGTTATAGCCGTGTTCTTCGGCCTTGATCGCCATTCGGCGGGAATTTTCAAGCGCCTCGCTGACGCTCTCGCCTTCGCCGATGGGCGAAAGGTCGAGAATGGAAAAGGGGATCATCCGACGCTCCTGCGAAATTTAAATCTTTGCTGCGGATGTAAGGCGCGTGTCCCGATTTACCAGTGAAGTCGCGCAGAATTGAAGGATGGTTCAAAAAAATTGGGGCCTCCGAAGAGGCCCATTTCTTTCTCAGCCTGCCCGCCGAATTTGTCGGGCGTCGCGACGACCTGCTGCATCCCGGTCGGAAGCCAGCGCGAATTGTCCAAGCCTGCCATCCATTTCACCCGCTTCGGAGGCGAGATTGTGAATGGCGCCCGTCGTTTCTTCCACCATGGCGGCATTCTGCTGGGTCATGGTGTCGAGGCTGGCGACGGTGCTGTTGATTTCCGAGAGCGTGTGCGCTTCCTCGCGGGTGGAGTCCATGATCTCCTCGATGCGCGCGCTGATGGTCTGCACGTGCTTGCCGATGCCGGAGAGCGACGTGCCGGCTTTTTCCACCAGCGCCACGCCGGCGGAAACCTCGTCGGTGGAACGTTTCAGCAGGCTGGTGATCTCCTTTGCGGCCGCTGCCGAACGCTGCGCCAGTTCGCGCACCTCCTGCGCCACGACCGCAAAGCCCTTGCCGGCTTCGCCCGCACGGGCTGCCTCCACGCCGGCATTGAGGGCGAGAAGGTTGGTCTGGAAGGCGATTTCATCGATGACGCCGATGATCTGGTTGATCTGGCGCGACGAGGTCTGGATTGCCTCCATGGCGGCGATGGTCTGCTCCATGACGCGGCTGGATGCCGTGGCCTCCGCGCTGGCGTCGCGGGCGATCCGCGTTGCCTGTTCGGCGCGTTCGATCTGGTCGCGGACGGCCTCCGTGATCGCCTTGATGGCGCTTGCCGTTTCGGTGATTGAGGCTGCCTGCCGCTCGGTGCGTTCGGCGAGCTGGTCGGCGCCCACCCGCATTTCCTCGGAACCGCCACGAACTGCGGCGGAGTTGCCGCCGATGGCCTGCATGGTTTCGCTGAGCCGGGAAAGCGCCGTGTTGAAGTTATGACGCAGGCTTTCGAGATCGTCGGGGAAGACGGTTTCGATACGATAGGCGAGATTGCCGTTCGCCAGCCGGTCCAGACCTTCATCCAGGGAATGCACGACCATCTGCAGGGTGCCGGCCTCGGCCTCCCGTTCCGCAAGATGCGCGCGGCGGGCCGTTTCGGCTTCCTCCCGCGTGCGCGATGCGGTTTCTTCCATGTCACGCTGCAGGATGAGCTTTTCGCGGAAACTGCCGAGCGCCTGCGCCATGCGGCCGATCTCGTCCTTTCGGTCCTGATTGCCGATCTCCGCATCGAGACGGCCTGCGGCCACTTCGCCGGTCAGCCCGGCAAGCTTTTCCAGCGGTGCAAAGAGACGCCGCGCGAAAAGGCCGTGGCCGCGCACATGGCCGCCAGAACGCAAAGGCCAATCACGGCAAGCGTGCCGGCAATCGAAACCGAGCCCGCATTCAATTCGCTGCGCAGCATGCTTTCCACCGCGAGATATTTTTCCCCGGCAAAGGAGAAGGGGCGGGCATAGGCATTGGCCTCGCCATCGGCGCGGTCGATCTTGGCAATCGTCATGCCCGTCGTATTCAGCGCTTGTCCATGGAAACCATAGATTGCCGGATCGAGGCCGACCAGCCTGTTGCCCTCCACGCCGATAACCTTGCCATCGGCGGAAACGATTGCCGACTGTTCGGAACTGCCGGCCGTCACACCCTTCGTGAGGATCTGGCTGAAGACCTCTTCCTTGACCCGGAAGAGGACGATGCCCTTGAACGCGCCGAACTTGACGACTGGAACGCCGAAATAAATGCCGGCTTCTTTCGTGGCGGCATCGATGCGCAGGCCGGAGAAGCTGGTCTGCGCCACGTCGTTCACGGCCTTTTCGGCGTTCGCAGCGCCGCGTGCGAAGGCCGCGCCGAGGCCGCTTTCCGCCCAGGCGCCGCCTGCGACGGTTTCCCCGAAAGCCGATCCTTTCAGGTAAGAGTAATAGACCGTGCCTGCGGGATCGATGAAGAGAACGTCGCTGAACGGCGTTCCCTGCAGATAACCGCCAATATCCGTCTGGGTCTTTTCGTGGGTGGAATAATAAAAGCCGCTCGGGCTTTCCGGCTTGATCAGCTTTTCCTTTTCGCCAAAGGGGTTTTCCTTGACGAAGACGCGCTGCAGTTCCGCCTTCGCATCACCGGAATTCTTCTGCACGGTCGCCCAGCCGCTGCGCATGGAGACGACAGCCATTTGCAGGGATTCGATCTTGGCAATGGAATCCGCCTGGGTTTTCAGCTGCTCAAGACGCTCCTGAAGCATGTCGCCGCGAAAGACGAGAATGCTCTCCATGGATTTCGACGCCTGTTCTTCGAGAACGCCGCTGCTGCTTTGATAGCCGAGAAGCGTCAGAGCCCCGGTCGAGATCGCCATCAGCGCCAGGAAAATCGCCAGCACTTTGGTGGATATGGAATGAAAACGGTTCAGCATGGCCGATGCAGCCCCCAATGCCGGATCAGTTCCCGCGCCAAGCATGTGGCGCCACCGGATAGCTGATATGGCTCAAATATTATGCTGTGGATCATCATGTCCGCAGCTCCCCTTTTTTGTTTTTGTGAGGGAACAATGCGGTACGCGGTTTAAGCAGAGGTAAATGCTGCATTGCAAATTTGATGAATGTTGTCGTTTTGTTCACTTATCGCTGGCAGGGTCGCAGCCGGAAAGATAAGGTGCCTCATGCAAAAGACGATCTGAATCATCGGCATTGACCCCGGATTAAGGCGCACCGGCTGGGGGGTGATCGACACCCTGGGCAACAGCCTGCGGTTTGTCGCCTCCGGCACGGTGACGTCGGACGGTGATATGGATCTGGCCTCCCGGCTCTGCCAGCTGCATGACGGGCTGGCGGATATCGTGCACAGCCATCAGCCCGATGAAGCGGCGGTGGAGCAGACTTTCGTGAACAAGGATGCGGTTGCGACCCTGAAACTCGGTCAGGCACGCGGCATCGCCATGCTGGTTCCGGCACGCGCGGGATTGCCGGTCTTCGAATATGCGCCGAACGCGGTCAAGAAGGCCGTGATCGGTGTAGGGCACGGCGAAAAGCAGCAAATTCACATGATGCTGAAAATCCTGATGCCGAAGGCTGAATTCAAGGGTAACGATGCGGCGGACGCGCTCGCCATCGCAATCTGCCACGCCCACAATCGCGGCGGTGACAGGATGCGGCGACTGCTGGCGGCCGGTTGAATATTTAGAGTCTCATTGCAGCGGGCGGCATCATGATCGGAAAACTGAAGGGCAGCATCGAGGAAATCGGCGCGGACTATGTGCTGGTGGATGTGCACGGCGTCTGTTACGTCGCCTATTGTTCGGCGCGCACGCTGTCGAAAATCGGCTCCGTCGGGGAGGCGGTGGTGCTGTTCATCGAAACCTATGTGCGTGAAGACCAGCTGAAGCTCTTCGGCTTTCTCTCCGCGCTGGAGCGGGAATGGTTCAATCTTTTGCAGAGCGTGCAGGGCGTGGGCTCGAAAGTGGCCTTGGCCGTTCTTTCCACGCTGTCGCCCTCCGAACTGGCCAATGCCATTGCGTTACAGGACAAAACGATGATCTCACGCGCGCCGGGCGTCGGGCCGAAGGTGGCGGTGCGTCTTGTGACCGAGCTTCGCAACAAGGCGCCGGCCTTCGCAGGAGAGGCCTCCGCCTCGATCGGCCTCAAGCAGGAGCTTGGCGAAGGTGTCGCATCCGCGCCGGTAGCGGATGCCGTTTCCGCGCTCACCAATCTCGGCTATTCGCGTGACCAGGCCGCCAATGCGGTTGCCGCCGCGCTGAAGAACGGCGGGGAGGGCGGCGACAGCGCCAAGCTGATCCGGCTCGGGCTGAAAGAGCTTTCGCGGTAGGCCGGGCGCGGTACACATGGTGTTCGGGCGCGATGTTGAATTTCGTGAAGCGCCTTGGCGTGACAGTCATGATATAGCGGCGAAGACCACCTCATGAATTCGTTTAGAACAATGGAATGCCCTGAATGAGCGATGCGGACAGACTGATTTCGGCGGACAAGCGCGGTGAGGACATCGACACCACCCTGCGCCCGCAATCGCTGGACGATTTTACCGGCCAGGCGGAGGCCCGCGCCAATCTCAAGGTATTTATCGAGGCGGCCAAGAACCGTGGCGAAGCGCTGGATCACGTGTTGTTCGTCGGCCCGCCCGGTCTCGGCAAGACCACGCTGGCGCAGATCATGGCCAAGGAGCTTGGCGTCAACTTCAAATCCACCTCCGGCCCCGTCATCGCCAAGGCGGGCGATCTTGCAGCGCTTCTGACCAATCTCGAGGAGCGCGACGTACTCTTCATCGATGAAATCCACCGTCTCAACCCGGCGGTGGAAGAAATTCTCTATCCGGCAATGGAGGATTTCCAGCTCGACCTCATCATCGGCGAAGGACCGGCGGCCCGTTCGGTGAAGATCGATCTTTCCAAATTCACCCTTGTCGCCGCGACGACCCGTCTGGGGCTTTTGACGACGCCGCTGCGCGACCGTTTCGGCATTCCCGTCCGGTTGGCTTTCTACACTGTCGACGAACTGGAATTGATCGTTCGGCGCGGCGCGCGGCTGATGGGGCTGAACATGACCGACGAGGGGGCACGCGAGGTGGCAAGGCGCGCGCGCGGTACGCCGCGTATCGCCGGACGGCTATTGCGCCGGGTGCGCGATTTCGCCGAGGTGGCGCGGGCGGAAGCCGTTACCCGCGAGATCGCCGATGAGGCTTTGACCCGGCTTCTGGTCGACAAAATGGGTCTCGACCAGCTCGACATGCGGTATCTCACCATGATCGCCGTCAATTTCGGCGGAGGCCCGGTTGGCATCGAAACCATCGCCGCCGGCCTTTCGGAGCCGCGCGACGCCATCGAGGATATTATCGAACCCTATATGATCCAGCAGGGTTTCATCCAGCGCACGCCACGTGGCCGCATTCTGACCGGCACGGCCTGGAAACATCTGGGCATGCAGCCGCCCAAGGATCTCGAGGCGGCGCAGTTCCGGCTGACGCTGGAGGAGGATTGAGGGAACAAGCCCGGCGTGCCGGCATTTGATCGTCTTTGGCACGGAGATGATCATGCCGGTGTATCGCAAGGGCACGAAGGTCCGGTGGAGCTGGGGCGGTGGCACCGGTGAAGGTAAAATCGTCGAGACTTTCACGGATGATGTCGAACGCACCATCGCCGGCTCCAGAATAAAGCGGAAAGCGAGCAGGCAGGAGCCTGTCTATCTGATCGAGCAGGAAGACGGCGCCAGGGCTCTGAAAAGCAGATCGGAGCTTGAGCGCGTCGATTGAACGACGCCGTCCTTCGGCGGCAATGGAGGAGCCTTCATGTCTTACGATCCGCTGCGGGTCTTCCGCAAACTCGCGCGCAATAACCGGCTGGCCAATTTTCGGCTGCATCGGGCCTGTCTTCAGCTTTCGCAGGAAGCGTTTGTGGCTTCCCGCGTCAGTTTTTTTCCAACGCTGCGCGCGACGCTGAACCACATCTACACCGTCGACCGGTTTTATATCGATGCCCTGCAGGGCGGCACGCTCGGTCTTGCGGCCTTTGCCGAAGATGAGCCTTTCGCCACCATGGCGGATCTGCGTGTCGCCCAGACGGAATTGGACGAGGTGCTGATCGCATTTGTCGACAGTCTCGATGAAGACGGCCTTGCGGCTAATGTCAATATCCACCGCGGTGCCCGTATTCAGCAGGATCGCTGTGACGATATTCTGTCCCATCTCTTCCAGCACCAGACGCATCATCGGGGGCAGGCGCATGCCATGTTGTCCGGCACCGTTGTCAAGCCGCCGCAACTGGATGAATTCATTGTGGGAGATGACGCAAAGGCGAGAAAAGAAGAGATGGATGCGCTAGGGTGGACGGAAAACGATTTGATGTTTCCAGCCCGCAGGTCAGCGCCATGACACACGATACCAAGCAGGACACCCGCATCCGCATGAAGTTCAAGCCGAAGCGCATTTTCCAGATGCGGGTGGCGGGACTGGCGTTTCGCGATGGCCACGTGCTGGTGCATCGGGCGTCGCATGAAAAATTCTGGACCTTTCCGGGCGGCCGCGCCGAAATGGGCGAACGCTCCGAAGAAACGCTGGCGCGCGAAATGGTGGAAGAGCTTGGCGTCGAGGCCAAGATCGGGCGGCTTCTCTGGGCAGTCGAAAATTTCTTCCACTACGAGGGCAAGGACTGGCACGAACTCGGATTTTATTACCTGATGGACCTGCCGGAGACGCTGGCCTTTCATCCGACCGATATCATTCACCGCGTTCAGGACGGCGACAACGAACTAGAGTTCCGCTGGGTCGCCGCAACCCGTCAGGCATTGACGGAGCTTGATATTCCGCCCTATTTCATCGCCGACGAAATAGAGCACCTGCCGAAGGCCACCAGACACCTCGTCTGGCATGACGGCGATCTGGACGATAAATGACCTCTGCCCCCGAACGCCACATGATCCGGCTGGACCGGAAACCGCAGCTTTTCAGCATGCGCGTGGCGGCACTGATCTTTCAGAACGGTCATGTTCTCGTCCAGCGCGGCGCGAAGGACAGCTACTGGGCCTTGCCCGGTGGGCGTGCCGAAATCGGCGAAAGCTCGCAGGAAACCATCATCCGCGAGATCGGCGAGGAGCTTGACCGGGATTGTTCGGTCGAGCGTCTTCTCTGGTCGGCCGAGAGTTTTTTCGCCTATGACGATTTTGCGGCGCATGAGCTGGGATTTTATTATCTCGTTTCGCTTCACCAGCCTCTGCCGTTCCATGAAAGCGATATCGTGCATCGGGTGCTGGATGGCGTCGAGGTGGAGTTCCGCTGGCTGCCCGCGCAGCCTTCAGCACTTCTGAAGAGCGATCTGAGGCCCCGTTTCATCGCGGAGCGTATCCAGGCGCTGCCGCAACGGCATGAGCATCTTATCGTCCGCGAAGGACGTCCCGGTGCAGTCGAAATTCCCAAGGAGATAGTATGAGCGAGCTTGTGGTTTCGCTTTCGGGTGAGCTTATCGAACATGGCCACCGCCTGACGCAGCGTGTCTACTACGAGGATACGGATTTCTCCGGCCTCGTTTATCACGCCCGCTATCTGCATTTTCTCGAGCGCGGACGCACCGATTATCTGCGTTGCCTCGGCTGCGAACAGAGCGCGCTTCTGACCGCTGACGAAGAAGGTCTGGTCTTCGTCGTTCATCGCATGGAGATCGATTTCAAAAGCCCGGCGCGGATGGATGACGTCTTGACGATCACCACCATCACCGAGAAGGCCGGTGGCGCGAAAATGGTGCTCAGTCAGGAAATCCGGCGTGGCGAAACGCTGCTGGTCGCCGCCAAGGTCATCATCGCCGTCATCAATGCCAATGGTCGCCCGAGGCGTCTTCCGGAGACCGTGGCGGAAAAATTCCTGAAGTAATTGGCGACCGCATCCAGTAAATCCATCCCGCGTGGCCCGGCTGTAACACTCCTTTAACCATAATGGTGTCTTACTTTAGCAACTGGCATTTGTGCGGCGCACGCCTTCCTTTCACCAAATTTATTGGCAAGTAAGGCTTACTGGCAAGTATCGGGGTATGGCTAAGGGGTTGGCGGCTGTTGCCGCAGGACTTCGAGCGTTAACACGCGTTTGAATCGCCCGGTCCCGTACCGGGCGTTTGGATCTGGGGATTGGATATTTATGGAACAGGCAGGTTTGGCAGCGGCGACGCACGATGTAAGTCTCTGGGCACTGTTTATGCAGGCGGGCCTCATCGTGAAGCTCGTGATGATCGGACTTATCGCCGCCTCGGTCTGGACGTGGGCGATCGTCTTTGACAAATATGTGAGCTTCGGCAAGGCAAGACGCCAGTTCGACCAGTTCGAACAGGTCTTCTGGTCGGGTCAGTCGCTCGAAGAGCTTTATCGCACGCTGGCGGAACGCCAGAACGGCGGTCTTGCGGCGATTTTCGTTTCCGCCATGCGCGAATGGAAGAAATCCTTCGAGCGCGGCGCACGTTCGCCCATCGGGCTGCAGATGCGTATCGACCGGGCGATGGACGTGACCATGGCGCGTGAAAGCGAACAGTACGAGGCGCGCCTCGGTTCGCTCGCCACCATCGGTTCGGCCGGTCCCTTCATCGGTCTCTTCGGTACGGTTGTGGGTATCATGACCTCGTTCCAAGCGATTGCCGGTTCGAAGTCGACCAACCTTGCGGTCGTGGCGCCGGGTATCGCCGAAGCGCTTCTGGCGACGGCCATCGGCCTTGTCGCGGCTATTCCCGCGGTTATCGCCTACAACAAGTTCACGGCCGACGCGCACAAGCTTTCCGCCCGCATGGAAGGTTTCGCCGACGAGTTCTCCGCGATCCTGTCGCGCCAGATCGATGAAAAACTTCAGACGCGGCAGGCCGCCCAGTAAGCGGCCGCATGCTGTGCAGTAATTTGCCGCAAGGCAAAATGGAGTAAATGATATGGGTATGTCAGCAGGTGGTAGCGGCGGCGGTTCCGGTGGACGCCGGGGGCGCGGCGGACGACGCAGGGGCGGCGCGATCAGCGAGATCAACGTGACGCCGCTGGTCGACGTCATGCTCGTGCTGCTCATCATCTTCATGGTGGCAGCGCCGATGATGACGGTCGGCGTTCCGATCGATCTGCCGCAGACATCCGCCAATGCGCTGAACTCGGACACGCAGCCGATCACCATTTCCGTCAATGCCAATGGCCAGATCCATTTGCAGGAAACGGAAATTCAGGCGGCCGAAGTGGCCGACAAGCTGCAGGCGATCGCCACGACAGGTTATAACGAGCGCATCTTCGTGCGCGCGGATTCCGTTGCCGCTTACGGCGTCGTTGCCGATGTGATGGCGCGTATTCAGGCGGCGGGCTTCAAGAATATCGGCCTTGTGACCCAGCAGAAACAGGACAATTGACGTAAAACGATGAAGGGCAGCCTTACCACATCCGCGATCGTGCATGCGTCGCTTCTGGCTTTCGCCCTCGTATCCCTGGGCTCGCCGGAGCCGCTTGACGTTTCGCAGGCCGAGGCCCTGCCGGTGGAACTGGTGCCCATCGAGGAGCTGAGCCAGATCCAGCAGGGCGACAAGAACGCGCCGAAAGCAGAGAAGTCGGCCCCCGTTCCGACCACGCGTCCGGATATTGTCGAGAACGCCCAGAATGTCGGCAACAACACGGTCGATCTTGACGCGCCGCCGACGCCGACCACCAAGCCTAACGACAATATCAGCGCTGCTGCCCCGCCAAAGCAGGAAAAGCCGCAACCCGTCGTCGACACCAAGGCGAACGAGGTAAAGGAAATCGTCAAGGAAGAAACCTCGGCTCCGAAGCCGCAGGAAATGGCGGCCTTGCCGCAGACCAAGCCCGAGATCGCGCCGCAGCCGAAGACGGAGCCGCCGCCGCAGGAAACCAAGGCCGAGGAGCCGCCGCCCGCGCAGCAGGAACCGGCCGAAATCCCGGTGCCGCAGAACGTGCCGCGTCCGAATTCCCGTCCCGAGCCGCCGAAGCCGGAAGAGCCGAAGCAGGCCGAGACCAAGCCTGCCGAGCAGAAACCCGCGGAAAAACCGGCCGAGACCAAGCCCGATCAGGCGAAGTCCACCGACAAGCCTTCCGACAAGAAGCCCGGCGAGAAGAAGCAGGAGACTGCGAAATCGGCCTCCTCGAAGGAAAGCGATTTTAACGCTGACGATATCGCCGCGCTTTTGAACAAGCAGGCGCCTTCGGGCGGCGGCGCCAAGCGCTCCACCCAGCAGGCTTCGCTTGGCGGCAAGAAGACGACGGGCGGTTCGACGCTCAGCCAGACGGAAATGGATGCGCTGCGTGGCGCGATCCAGAAGAACTGGCAGATCATTCCCGGCATGGCGGATGCCTCGGACGTTCGCGTCCGGGTCACCATGAAGCTCGACCGTGATGGAACCATCATCGGTCGGCCCGAGATCGAGGCGACCGGCGGTTCCGAAGGGACGCGCCGTGCTCTTTCCGGCGGAGCCTATCGCGCCATCATGCGTTCTGCTCCGTTCACCAACCTTCCTGCCGACAAATATGACGCATGGAACGAAGTTGTCGTGAACTTCGATCCCAGTGAATTGCTATGAATGCTGAAAGGCCTGGCAACATGAAGATATTTTCGCCGATCCGGCTGGTGCTCGCTGTCGCGGCCCTCATGTCGGTTTTCTCCGCACCGGCTTTTGCGCGGGTGGAAATCAACATCAACAAGGGCAATGTCGAGCCGCTGCCCATCGCCATCACCGACTTCATGTCGAGCGACGGCATCGGCGCGCAGGTTTCCGCGGTCATTGCCGCCGACCTGCAGCGTTCCGGCCTTTTTGCGCCGGTCAACAAGAACGCCTTTATCGAAAAGATCAGCAATCCGGATCAGCAGCCGCGTTTCGAGGACTGGAAGGTCATCAACGCACAGGCGCTCGTGACCGGCCGTGTCACGCGTGAAAGCGATGGCCGCCTGCGCGCCGAATTCCGCCTGTGGGATACGTTCGCCAATCAGCAGATGACTGGCCAGCAGTTCTTTACCCAGCCTGAAAACTGGCGTCGCGTCGCCCACATCATCGCCGACGCCATCTATGAGCGCATCACCGGTGAAAAGGGCTACTTCGACACCCGCGTCGTTTTCGTCTCTGAAAGCGGCCCGAAGACGGCCCGCAAGCGCCAGCTGTCGATCATGGACCAGGATGGCTTCAACGTCCGTAACCTCACCAACTCGAACGACATCGTCCTGACGCCGCGTTTCTCGCCGAACCGTCAGGAAGTGACCTACATGTCCTTCGAAGGCCAGCAGCCGCGCGTTTATCTGCTGCAGCTGGAAACCGGGCAGCGCGAAGTTGTCGGTAATTTCCCCGGTATGACGTTCTCGCCGCGCTTCTCTCCGGATGGCCAGAAGGTCATCATGAGTCTGCAGCAGGATGGCAACGCCAATATCTATACCATGGACCTGCGCTCTCGCACCACGACGCGGCTGACGAACACGTCGGCGATCGATACGGCGCCGTCCTATTCGCCGGATGGGCAGCGCGTCGCCTTCGAAAGCGACCGTGGCGGCCGCCAGCAGATCTACGTCATGAATGCCGATGGTTCCGGCCAGCAGCGCGTTTCCTTCGGGGATGGTTCCTATTCCACGCCGGTCTGGTCGCCGCGCGGCGATCTGATCGCCTTTACCAAGCAGTCGGGCGGCAAGTTCTCGATCGGCGTGATGAAGACCGACGGTTCGGGCGAGCGCATCCTGACCAGCGGTTTCCACAATGAAGGCCCGACCTGGGCGCCGAACGGCCGCGTGCTGATGTTCTTCCGTCAGAACGCCGGTGCAGGCGGTCCGCAGCTCTATTCGATCGACCTGACGGGCTACAACGAACAGCTCATCAAGACGCCGACTTTCGCTTCGGATCCGGCATGGTCGCCGCTTCTGGACTGATATGACTGCCATGACGGCGCCGGCATGAACCGGCGCCGTCATGTTTTACTTGATGCCATGGGGAAGTGCGCCTCTTTCTTGCCGCAAACTGTTGTGAGGGAGCAAAAAAATGGGACATTTCCTTTCTGTTAACCATAAGCGTTTGCCGGCTATTAACCGCGATCAGTTAGTGTCCGGCAACGTTATTGAAATCCTAAGGAGAGACCGGCGATGAGCCGTACACACATTTCGGCACTCAGCCCCATGCAGAAACTGGCCCGTAACCCGGCTGTCATCGCCATGACGCTCGCGCTCGCCCTCGCAGGTTGCGCGAACAAGAAGAACATGCCGAACAGCGCCGGTGAACTTGGCCTTGGTGGCGCGGGCTCCGCAACGCCGGGCTCCCAGCAGGACTTCACGGTCAATGTCGGCGACCGTATCTTCTTCGACACCGACTCCACCTCGATCCGCGCCGACGCCCAGCAGACCCTGCAGCGCCAGGCTCAGTGGCTCGCCCGTTATCCGAACTACGCCATCACCGTTGAAGGCCATGCCGACGAACGCGGCACGCGCGAATACAACCTGGCGCTCGGCGCCCGTCGTGCGGCTGCAACCCGCGACTTCCTGGCTTCCCAGGGTGTTCCGGCAAACCGCATGAAGACGATCTCCTACGGCAAGGAAAAGCCGGTCGCCGTTTGCGACGACATCTCCTGCTGGTCGCAGAACCGCCGCGCCGTGACGGTTCTCGGTGGCGCGGGCATGTGATTGCCTGACGTTATTGTGATCTTGAATGAAAGGCGGTCTTTGGGCCGCCTTTTGTTTTTTTCATAGTTTGGCCGAAGTTAAGTTGCTTTTTCGGTTGATATGGAAAAAATCCGGCTTGCGCCATTCCGGTGCAAATCAGTTAAGGCAGGACGAATGAGATGAAGAAACTTGTCGTGGCGGGAATGCTGGGGCTTGCAGCCTGCACCGGCTTGAGCGGCATCGCCGTTTCGGGTCCGCTGTTCGGTGCGGGGGGTAGCTTCGGCACGATCAACTCTCAGCAGCAGCCCCCGGTCGTCCGGGTTCAGGCCAATGAAGCCTATCGGGTTCAGCAGCTTGAAGAACAGATCCGGCAGCTCAACGGCCGTATCGAGGAAATGAGCTTCCAGCTTCTGCAGATGCAGGAAACGATCCGCAAGGCGCAGGAAGACAATGAGTTCCGCTTCCAGGAACTGGAGAGCGGAAATGCCGGCGGCAAGGGTGCAAGCCCGACCGCTGCGCCGAAAAAGAAGGCGGAAGCCAGTCCGGTCAATCCGGCCTCACCGCCGACCGACGACGTTGCAACGATCATCGAAACGCCACCCGAGGGTGGCGCTTCCGTTTCTCCGTCTGCTCCCTCCACCGCCCCGGCAGGCGCACCGGGAGAGACGACGCTCGGCTCCATCGAGCTCGATTCCAAGGGAATGCCGGTTGGCGGCACGTTGAATCAGGGCGCTAATAATTCCTCCGGCAGCCTTCCGGGCGTCACCACCGGTAACGGCACCCGCAAGACCGATCCGGTCAATACTGCGGCGCTGACCAGCGAAGGCGATATTTATCAGGCCGCTTACGGCCATGTTCTTTCCGGTGACTACAAGCTGGCGGAACAGGGGTTCCAGCAATATCTGCAGGGTTATCCCAAGGGCACGAAGGCCGCGGATGCGAGCTTCTGGCTGGGCGAGGCGCAATATTCCCAGGGCAAGTTCAATGAGGCCGCAAAAACCTTCCTGAACGGCCATCAGGCCTATGGCAAATCTCCGAAGGCGCCGGAAATGCTGATGAAGCTCGGCATGTCGCTTGCCGCTCTCGACAATACCGAAACCGCCTGCGCCACGCTGCGCGAGGTGCCGAAGCGTTATCCCAATGCTTCCAAGACCGTGCTGAGCAAGGTTGCCAGCGAACAGAAGCGGCTGAGCTGCTGATTTTTCCCTGCGATCGCGGGTATTTCCATGCCGGTTGATGCCCGCATTCTGAACGAAAAGACTGTTGCGCCGCTTGCGGCGGCAAGGTCTTTTGTCAAAAATCTCCATACACCCGTCCATATCCTCGTCGCAATCTCCGGAGGCAGTGATTCCACCGGTCTGTTGCTGGCCGTGCATGAGGCAATGGCGGAGATGGATCGGGACGGCTTGCGCCTTTCCGCCGTCACCGTGGACCATGCGCTGAGAGCGGAATCCGCCGATGAGGCGCGCAAGGTGGCGGCGCTCTGCGCCGAACTCGGCATCACCCACGTTACCCGCCGATGGGACGGCGTCAAACCGGCCTCCGGCCTTTCCGAAGCCTCCCGACTTGCCCGCTACCGCCTGATTACCGATGTCGCCCGTGAGACCGGCGCCGATCTTGTCGTGACGGGACATACTGTCGGCGACCAACGCGAAACCGTGGCGATGCGCGCCGCCCGCAGCGGCGGCTCTGACAATCTCGGTCTCTCCGGCATGGCGGATGCGGTCTTATACGATGGCCGCCACTGGATCATGCGGCCGTTCCTGACGTGTGAGAGGCAGGCGATCCGTGACTATGTGTCCTCCCGCTCCCGCGGCTGGTTTGAGGATCCAAGCAATGAAAACACCCGATATGAGAGAGTGCGTGTGCGGCAGGCGCTTCCCGTCTCTCCCGTCCGGATCGATGCGGAAACCTCTCTCAAAAGACAGGCGCTTTCCGAAACAACGGCGGCTTTCCTGCGCGGTCACACACAGGTTTTCCATGCTGCGCTCGCCAGATTGGCCGGCGATGGCGTCAATCCCGATCTTCCCGAGTTCGGGCATGGGCTGGCGGCGCTGATCGCCACCCTTGGCGGAAGGGCATATTTTCCAGCTGCAAGCAGCATGGAACGCGTTCTGCGGTTTCTTAAAGCGGCTGAAAACGGGCGACTGACGGTCGGTCGCGTCCTGCTCGATCGCCGGCGGGACGGGCTCTATATGTTCCGCGAGCAGCGAAACCTGCCGGAGCTTCACATTGGCGCAAATGACCGGGGGCTGTGGGACGATCGTTTCCTCGTGAAGAACGGATCGGCTTTTCCAGTGCACGTCAAAGCGCGCAGGGCCAGCGATGCTGCGAAAGCGGCCGCGCTTTTTCCGTCAGTACCGGCCGGGGTGGCGAAACAGGCGATGGCGGGGCTGCCGCAAATTGCCGCAGCGGCCGATGAGCCGGATTCGAGGGCGGAGGCCGTCACCATCACGCCGAGGCTCGCACCTTTCGATCTGTTCCTGTCGCGTTTCGACCTTGAGTTGGCGAATGCAATCGCCAATTTATTCGGGCGGACGGCATATCCACAGCCCCCGGTTTAAATCCGGCCTCTTTTTCGTGAATTGCCTTGGAATAGTTTTTACACCAAAACGCATCAGATAATGCGCTTTGCCTTGGCAACGGCAGATGTCGTCCTTATGTTAGGGGCACGTAAGAGCGGGCAGCAGATATGCCCGTGTGAGTTCGGGGAGTTCGATGAACCCAAATTTCAGAAATTTCGCCTTGTGGGCCGTGATTGCCCTCTTGCTGATCGCGTTGTTCAGCATGTTCCAGACGTCGCCGACGCAAACGGGTTCGCGGGAAATTCCGTATTCCCAGTTTCTTCGCGACGTGGATTCCGGGCGAGTTCGCGACGTGACCGTCACCGGTAACCGGGTTCTCGGAACCTACACCGAAAACGGCACGGCCTTTCAGACCTATTCCCCCGTCATCGACGACAGCCTGATGGAGCGCTTGCAGAGCAAGAACGTCACCATCGTGGCGCGTCCCGAAAGCGACGGTTCCTCCGGTTTCCTGAGTTATCTCGGCACGCTTCTGCCGATGTTCCTCATTCTCGGCGTCTGGCTGTTCTTCATGCGGCAGATGCAGGGCGGCTCGCGTGGTGCGATGGGCTTTGGCAAATCCAAGGCCAAGCTTTTGACGGAAGCCCATGGCCGCGTGACGTTCGATGACGTTGCAGGCGTGGACGAAGCCAAGCAGGACCTCGAGGAAATCGTCGAATTCCTGCGCGATCCGCAGAAGTTCCAGCGCCTCGGCGGCAAAATTCCGCGTGGCGTGCTGCTCGTCGGCCCGCCCGGTACGGGTAAGACGCTTCTGGCGCGTTCCGTCGCGGGCGAGGCCAATGTACCCTTCTTCACGATTTCCGGTTCGGATTTCGTGGAAATGTTCGTCGGCGTCGGCGCAAGCCGTGTGCGTGACATGTTCGAGCAGGCCAAGAAGAACGCACCCTGCATCATCTTCATCGACGAAATCGACGCCGTCGGCCGCCATCGCGGCGCCGGTCTTGGCGGCGGTAACGACGAGCGCGAGCAGACGCTGAACCAGCTGCTGGTCGAGATGGACGGTTTCGAGGCGAATGAGGGCATCATCCTCATCGCCGCCACCAACCGTCCCGACGTTCTCGACCCTGCACTTCTGCGTCCCGGCCGTTTCGACCGTCAGGTCGTCGTGCCGAACCCGGATATTGTCGGCCGCGAGCGCATCCTCAAAGTGCATATCCGCAACGTGCCGCTGGCGCCGAATGTCGACCTCAAGGTTCTGGCCCGTGGTACCCCCGGTTTCTCGGGTGCGGACCTGATGAACCTCGTCAACGAAGCCGCCCTGATGGCTGCCCGCCGCAACAAGCGCGTCGTCACCATGCAGGAATTCGAAGACGCCAAGGACAAGATCATGATGGGTGCGGAACGCCGCTCCTCCGCCATGACCGAGGCCGAAAAGAAGCTGACCGCCTATCACGAAGCCGGACACGCCATCACCGCGCTGAAGGTTGCCGTGGCCGATCCGTTGCACAAGGCGACGATCATTCCGCGCGGCCGCGCGCTCGGCATGGTCATGCAGCTGCCGGAAGGCGACCGCTACTCCATGAGCTACAAGTGGATGGTGTCGCGCCTCGTCATCATGATGGGTGGCCGCGTTGCCGAGGAACTGACCTTCGGCAAGGAAAACATCACCTCC
The DNA here is from genome assembly GCF_027157905.1 of Agrobacterium sp. LMR679. Classification (NCBI taxonomy): domain Bacteria; kingdom Pseudomonadati; phylum Pseudomonadota; class Alphaproteobacteria; order Hyphomicrobiales; family Rhizobiaceae; genus Agrobacterium; species Agrobacterium sp. LMR679. The sequence goes on from NZ_JAPVOJ010000001.1 coordinate 1,377,331, forward strand.
GGCGCCTCTTCGGATATCGAGCAGGCCACCAAGCTTGCCCGTGCCATGGTCACGCAATGGGGCTTCTCCGATGCTCTCGGCCAGGTGTCCTATGGTGAAAACCAGCAGGAAGTCTTCCTCGGCCATTCCGTCTCGCAGTCGAAGAATGTTTCCGAGGCGACGGCCCAGACCATCGACACGGAAGTTCGCCGCCTGATCGACGAGGCTTATGGCGAGGCGCGCCGCATCCTGACGGAAAACCACGATGGTTTCGTTGCGATTGCCGAAGGTCTTCTCGAATACGAAACCCTGACGGGCGACGAGATCAAAGCCCTGCTGAAGGGCGAGAAGCCGGCCCGCGACCTGGGTGACGATTCTCCGGGCAGCCGTGGTTCGGCAGTGCCGAAGGCAGGCACCAAGAAGGACGGCCCCAGTGAAGTAAAGGGTGACGCGAAGCAAAGGGCGACGGCGAGGCCGAAGGCGGCATGGAGCCGCAGCCGCATTGATCGTTCGCGCAAGCTAAGAATTGTAAAAGGCCATCCGGGTTTCCGGGTGGCCTTTTCATTTTGGTAACAAGATATAAGCCATTTTTGCGCTAATTTACGTGCTGTTTATCGTGGTTTGTGGCATCTAGCCAAAAACGCTTCCGGCTGTTTTCACCTTTGCCGGAATGCTGGAAAAGATTTGGAGTTCAAATGGCACGCCGTTATTTCGGAACCGATGGTATCCGCGGACAATCGAACGTATTTCCCATGACGCCTGATCTGGCGATGCGTGTGGGCATTGCGGTCGGGACGATCTTCCGCCGTGGCCATCATCGCCATCGCGTGGTCATTGGTAAGGATACGCGTCTTTCCGGTTATATGCTGGAAAACGCGCTGGTCGCCGGCTTCACCGCCGCCGGTCTCGATGTCTTCCTGCTCGGCCCCATTCCGACGCCCGCCGTCGCCATGCTGACCCGCTCGCTGCGCGCCGATATCGGTGTGATGATCTCAGCCTCGCACAACCCCTTCTCCGATAACGGCATCAAGCTTTTCGGACCGGATGGTTACAAGCTTTCCGACGAGCTGGAACTGGAGATCGAGGACCTTCTCGACAAGGATATCTATGCGCAGCTGGCCAAGCCGAGCGAGATCGGCCGCGCCAAGCGCGTGGATGGCGACATCTATCGTTATATCGAATTCGTCAAGCGCACCCTGCCGCGCGATGTGACGCTGAGCGGACTGCGGATCGCCATCGACTGCGCCAATGGCGCGGCGTACAAGGTGGCGCCTGCTGCGCTCTGGGAACTCGGCGCGGAAGTCGTCACCATCGGCAATGAGCCGAACGGCATCAACATCAATCTGGAATGCGGCTCCACCCACCCGGAAGCGCTGCAGAAGAAGGTGCATGAAGTACGGGCCGATATCGGCATCGCGCTCGATGGCGATGCGGACCGCGTCATCATCGTTGACGAGCGCGGCGAGATCGTCGATGGCGACCAGCTGATGGCCGTCATCGCCGATAGCTGGGCTGCCGACAACACGCTGCGCGGCGGCGGTATCGTGGCGACCGTCATGTCGAATCTCGGGCTGGAACGCTTCCTGGGCGACAAGGGCCTTACCCTTGCCCGCACCAAGGTGGGCGACCGCTATGTCGTTGAGCATATGCGTAACCACAATTTCAACGTTGGCGGCGAGCAGTCCGGCCATATCGTGCTGTCGGATTATGGCACGACGGGCGATGGCCTTGTTGCGGCCTTGCAGGTTCTCGCCAAGGTCAAGCGCTCCGGCCTCACGGTCAGCGAAGTCTGCCGCAAGTTCGAGCCGGTGCCGCAGCTTTTGAAGAATGTCCGTATTTCCGGCGGCAAGCCGCTGGAAAACCCTGTCGTGCAGCAGGCGATTGCGGATGCGGAAAGCGCATTGGCCAATAATGGCCGCCTTGTCATCCGCCCCTCGGGTACGGAGCCGCTGATCCGCGTCATGGCGGAGGGCGACGACAGCGCGAAGGTGGAGCAGATCGTCAACGATCTCGTCGGCGTCATCGCCAATGCCCGCTCGGCGGCGTGAGCTTCCACGACAGTAACGCCTGAAAAAGCCGGCTCTGCAGCCGGCTTTTTCTTTGAGTATTTCCTAATAAATATAGTGAATGATCGTGGTTAATCGGGACTTAACCATTTTACGTCAATCTCCATGACTGAACAGTTCACTGGCATCTGCTGCCGAAACCGCACGTGCCTCTTCTGGAGTGGAAGTCATGAAAAACGCCCTGGCCGGATTTCTGGCCGTCCTGTTGACCGGTACCAGCGCCATCGCTGCCGATCTTTATCAAGCCGAGCCCGCACCGGCCTATGTCGAGGCCCCCGAAGTCGAGATCACCCAGGCAAGCGGCTGGTATCTGCGCGGCGACGTCGGTTATTCCTTCAACAAGCTGCGCGGCGCCCATTATTATCAGGGCGGCCCCGGCGGCTATCTCGCGGATTTTGATACCGCGACGATTAAGGACAGCTATGTCATCGGCGCCGGTGTCGGTTATCAGTTCAACAATTATTTCCGCAGTGACGTTACCTTTGACTATATGGGTAAGTCGGATTTCCGCGGCTCCACGAGCGGTTTCTGCGGTTCCGTTCCCGGTCGCTGCGTCTCGGAGGACCTTAGCTCGGTTCGCGCCTATACTCTGATGGCGAATGCCTATGTCGATCTGGGCACCTATGGCCGTGTCACGCCTTATGTCGGTGGCGGTATCGGCGGTTCCTACGTGAAGTGGGACAAGCTGCGCAACACATCCTGCAGCGTCAATGGCCTGGGCTGCGACCCGACCACGGAACATGGCGGCAAGGGCAAGTGGCGCTTCGCTTACGCTCTGATGGCCGGCGCATCCATCGATGTCACCTGTAACCTGAAGGCCGATATCGGCTATCGTTTCCGCCATATCAACAAGGGCGATATGTTCGCTTATGAGAATGGCGGCGGTCCGGGTCGTGACAAGGGCCTTTATTCGCATGAAGTGCGCGTCGGCGGCCGTTATGTCTTCAACGGCTGCGATACCGCGCAATACATGCCGCCCGCCGATATTCCGCTGCAGCCTGCCGTTTATAAATAAACGTCACGCCCCGCTGGTAGTTTCAGATCGTCCGCATCCTCCGGGTGCGGGCGGTTTTGTTTTACCGGCATCTGACACGGGGCATGACGCATATGGACCAAAATTCTTCTGCGTAGCGACATATTCCGCTTGACTGGGATCGGCGAGAGGAATAGCAACGGCGTCAGGACACCTCTCCCTAACGAGAGGCGCCTATCTGAAAGGGTAGTTAAATGACAGATATCGTGAAGCCGGACGTCCGTCCGGGCAATACGCATTTTTCCTCTGGTCCCTGCTCGAAGCGCCCCGGTTGGTCGCTAGATGCTCTCTCCGATGCGCCGCTCGGTCGCTCGCATCGCGCCAAGGTTGGCAAAGCCAAGCTGAAGCAGGCCATCGATCTCACCCGTGAAGTTCTGAACGTTCCTGCCGATTATCGCATCGGTATCGTTCCCGCATCCGACACCGGCGCCGTTGAAATGGCGCTCTGGTCGCTGCTCGGTGAACGCGGCGTCGATATGCTCGCCTGGGAAAGCTTCGGCGCCGGCTGGGTCACCGACGTCGTCAAGCAGCTGAAGCTGAAGGACGTCCGCAAATTCGAGGCCGATTACGGCCTGCTGCCGAACCTTGCCGAAGTCGATTTCGACCGCGACGTGGTTTTCACCTGGAACGGCACCACCTCCGGCGTTCGCGTCCCCAATGCCGATTTCATCCCGGCTGACCGCAAGGGTCTGACCATCTGCGACGCCACTTCGGCGGCCTTCGCACAGGATATGGATTTTACGAAACTCGACGTCGTCACCTTCTCCTGGCAGAAGGTGCTGGGCGGTGAGGGCGGCCATGGCGTCATCATCCTTTCGCCACGCGCTGTCGAGCGTCTCTTGAGCTACGCACCGGCTTGGCCTCTGCCGAAAATCTTCCGCATGGTCTCCGGCGGCAAGCTGATCGAAGGCATCTTCACCGGCGAAACCATCAACACGCCGTCCATGCTCTGCGTTGAAGATTACATCGACGCGCTGCTGTGGGCGAAGAATCTCGGTGGCCTCAAGGCGCTGATCGGCCGTGCCGATGCCAATGCCAAGGTCATTTACGACTTCATCGAAAAGAACGACTGGATCGCCAACCTGGCCGTCAAGCCGGAAACCCGCTCCAACACCTCCGTCTGCCTGAAGATCGTTGATCCCGAGGTGCAGGCGCTGGATGCCGCCGCACAGGCTGATTTCGCCAAGGGCGTTGTCCCCCTGCTCGAAAAGGAAAATGTCGCCCTCGATATCGGCGCTTACCGTGACGCACCGTCCGGCCTGCGCATCTGGGCCGGCGCGACCATCGAGACGGCGGATATGGAAGCCGTCATGCCCTGGCTCGCCTGGGCCTACCAGACGCAGAAGGCAGCACTTTCCAAGGCTGCCGCCTGATTTTGATACCGGCCCTGCGCTGATGCAGGGCCGCACATTCCCCGCTTTCAAAACTGCACCGTTTTTCAAGGAGCCCGTGAACCATGGCACCTCGCGTACTCGTATCCGACGAACTGTCGGAAACCGCCGTCCAGATCTTCCGTGATCGTGGCGTCGAAGTCGATTTCCAGCCGAAGCTCGGCAAGGACAAGGACAAGCTTGCTGAAATCATCGGTAACTACGATGGTCTCGCCATCCGCTCCGCCACCAAGGCGACCGAAAAGCTGATCGAGGCGGCGACCAACCTCAAGGTCATCGGCCGCGCCGGCATCGGCGTCGACAATGTCGATATTCCGGCCGCATCGCGCCGCGGCATCATCGTCATGAACACGCCCTTCGGCAACTCCATCACCACAGCCGAACATGCGATTGCGCTGATGTTCGCCGTCGCCCGCCAGCTTCCGGCCGCTGACAGCTCCACGCAGGCCGGAAAGTGGGAAAAGTCGAAATTCATGGGTGTCGAAATCACCGGCAAGACGCTTGGCGTCATCGGTGCGGGCAACATCGGCTCCATCGTCTGCTCGCGGGCGCTGGGCTTGAAGATGCATGTTCTGGCCTACGACCCCTTCCTGTCGCCAGAGCGTGCGCAGGAAATGGGCGTGACCAAGGTTGAGCTGGACGAGCTTCTGGCCCAGGCCGACTTCATCACCCTGCACGTGCCGATGACCGACAAGACGCGCGGCATCCTCAATGCCGAAAACCTCGCCAAGACCAAGAAGGGCGTGCGTATCGTCAACTGCGCCCGTGGCGGTCTGGTAGATGAAGCGGCCCTTGCCGAAGCCATCAAGTCCGGCCATGTCGCCGGCGCCGGTTTCGACGTGTTCGAAGTCGAGCCCGCCACCGAGAGCCCGCTTTTCGGCCTGCCGAACGTCGTCTGCACGCCGCATCTCGGCGCATCGACCACGGAAGCGCAGGAAAACGTCGCCCTTCAGGTTGCCGAGCAGATGTCGGATTATCTGGTCAAGGGTGCGGTTTCCAACGCCATCAACATGCCGTCGATTACGGCTGAGGAAGCACCGCGCCTGAAGCCCTTCATCCGTCTGGCGGATGTTCTCGGCTCCTTCGTCGGCCAGGTGCAGGAAAGCGCCACCAAGGAAATCGAAATCCTCTATGATGGCGCAACCGCCAGCATGAACACGAAGGCATTGACCAGTGCATTGCTGGCCGGCCTTATCCGCAGCCAGGTTGCGGATGTGAACATGGTTTCGGCCCCGGTCATGATCAAGGAAAAGGGCATCATCCTCTCCGAGGTCAAGCGCGACAAGACCGGCGTTTACGACGGCTACATCAAGCTGACGGTCAAGACGGAAAACCAGATCCGCTCGGTTGCCGGCACGGTGTTCTCGGATGGCAAGCCGCGCTTCATCCAGATCAAGAACATCAACATGGATGCCGATGTCGGATCGCACATGATCTACATCACCAACACCGACGTTCCCGGCATGATCGGCTTCATGGGCACCACGCTCGGCGAGGCTGGCGTCAACATCGCCAACTTCCAGCTCGGCCGTGAAAAGGAAGGCGGCGACGCCATCGCGCTGCTTTATGTTGACGGCCCGGTTTCCGAAGCCGTGCTGGACAAGCTGCGCGCCAACCCGGCGATCCGCCAGGTGAAGCCGCTGACCTTCAACGTCGACTGATCTTATCGTTCCTCCCAAGGGGACAATAAGGCCCGGCGCAGGGGAGACCCTGTGCCGGGTTTTTCGTTTTTCCAGTGTCTGTTTCGTCGCAAAATACGGGCGACTATCGCATTGGTTGCATATCACAAAAAATTTAAGCCAAGTGCTCTAAAAATGATGATCATGAGTTGCTATATCGCCTGCTGACATGCCGCTCATGGGAGGGCGGCCAACAGGAGATAACGATGTTTGCTGCCTTTCGGCGCTTCAAGGGTTTGTTCGCAGTCGCCGCGCTTGGTATCGCGGTGTCTTTCGTGGCGGTTGATATGGCAGAAGCGCGTCGCGCCAGCGGCGGTTTCGGCAGCCGCGGTACGCGGACCTATTCCGCTCCGCCTTCGACCAGCACCGCGCCCGGCCAGACCGCGCCGATCAACCGCAGCATGACGCCCAACACCAATCAGGCAGCGCCGAACGCTGCTCAGCCGGCCCGTCCGGGCGCGCAGGCGCCGCAGCAGAGCCGCGGCCTGTTCGGCGGCATGATGGGTGGTTTGATGGGCGGCCTCCTGATGGGCGGTCTTTTCGGCATGCTGCTGGGTGGCGGTTTTGGCGGTATGGCCGGTTTCTTCGGCATGCTGTTGCAGGTGGCGTTGATCGGTCTTCTGGTCATGCTCGCCATGCGTTTCTTCGCCTCGCGCCGTCAGGGCCAACCCGCTTATGGCTCGGCCGGCGGGTCTCAGCGCACGGATCATTCCGGTTCTTCCTATAATGGCGCTTCGCAGGCGGGTTCTGCCGCTTCCTCGTTCAAGATTCCGAAGATCGGCGCGCTGGCCGGCACTGCGGGCGGTGCAGCCGCCGCTGCCGCAACGGCAAAGCCTGCGCCTCATGCCCCCGCGCCTCATGCCAATGCCATGTCGGAAGGCGATGAAATCGGCATTACCCAGGGCGATCTCGAAACTTTCCAGAAAATGCTGGAAGACGTTCAGGCCGCTTATGCCGCCGAGGATTATGGCACATTGCGCAAGCTGACGACGCCGGAAGCCATGTCTTACCTCGCAGAAGAACTGAGCGACAACGCCACGAGCGGCGTGAAAAACGACGTGCGCGATGTGACGCTGCTACAGGGCGACGTTGCCGAAGCATGGCACGAAGAGGGCCAGGACTATGCAACGGTGGCGATGCGTTACTCCGCCATCGACGTGATGCGCGACCGCACCTCCGGCAAGGTGATCGAAGGTGATGAGCACCAGCCTTCTGAAGCGGTGGAAATGTGGACCTTCGTTCGCCGCCCCGGAAACGACAACTGGCAGGTGGCCGCCATTCAGGCCGCTGCCTGACGAATCGAAGCGTGTTTAACAGATAAAGGCCCGGCGGTTTGGTGACCGCCGGGCCTTTGCTCGTCTCGCTCCCGGAAAGCATGGTTGCGCCGACGCTCGCTCAGCTAGAGGGACAGCAAGATGCGGTCAAAAAACGACTGATAAATTTAACGGGTGATATCTCCCCCGCTCATCGGCGGTGAATTCCGCTTCGCCCTGCTATGCAAGGCTTTGAGCCCTGCCTGTTGCGGCATGTTGCCCGCGCATGGCTCATCCGCTTCACGGAATTGCCTTTTTTTATTCATCCGGCATTCAGTCCCTGCATCCTAACCAGAATGCATACACGTCAATGTGACTTTTCGCGCCGGTTCTAAACCGCTTTGGAAAGGGAACCTCAGGCGCAAAACAGCGTTGACAATCCAATCCCCGGCCCCTCCCAAGCCGGGCTGGGTGGCTGGGCAATGCAGGCCCTGCGAGAACGGAGAGCTATCGAGATGAAACGCTTTGACCTGATCGACGGGATGCGTGGTTACTTCCTCGTCTTCATGCTGATCAACCATCTGGTGTTTGCCGGCGGCTTCTGGCTGGTGGAAATCAATCACCGGCAGTTTGCCTTTGTCGAGGACGCCCAGGGCTTCGTGTTCCTGTCCGGCCTGCTGATCGGCATGGTCTATGCGCGCAAGATGATGAAATACGGCTATGACGCCGGCAAGCAGATGATCTGGAACCGGGCGCTGGAACTCTATCGTTACGCGATGGGTCTCGTCATCGCCGTGCTGTTCTTCCGCATGGTCATCCCACATGCGCCTTACATCTGGTACAACTGGCTTGGCATGACGTCGTTCGACGATCCGCTGCGGCTGGCGGCGATTGCGACATTCCTGTTCCAGCCGACCTTCATGGATATTCTGCCGCAATATATCGTCTACATGATCTTTGCGCCGGTGCTGGTGAAGCTCTGCCTCGACGGCAAGTGGGCCTATGTTATGGCCGGCTCCCTGCTGGTCTGGATGGCCGGCCAGCTTGGCCTGCAGCAGATCGTGACGACCCCGCTCAACGAACTCGTGAAGGGTGCGGACGAGCAGGGCATTCGCGTCAGCTTCAACCTGCTCGGCTGGCAGCTCGTATTCTATTCGGCGCTGGTGATGGGCGCGATGACGGCGCAGAATCGCATTCCGTGGAAGGCGATCTTCTCGCCTGAGCATACGTGGCTGCCGAAGGCGGCACTCGTCATCTGCCTGTTCTTCATGCCGCTGCGCATCGCCACCGCTTGGGGCCTGATGCCGGAATTCATGATGGGCAAATTTTCCACGATGGAAATCCGCGCCGATTTCGGCCCGGTCTATCTCATCAACTTCCTCGCCGTCGGCGTCGGCCTGACCTGGCTGGTGATCGCAGGTCCGAAACACCACCGTCCGCTCGTGCGCTCCATCGCGGAGGGCGTCATCTGGGTGCTGTCGCTAAAGTTCCTGCAATTGCTCGGCCGCCATTCGCTGCAGGTCTATGTCTGGCACGTGGCGATCGTTTATGGCGTCTATTATCTGGATGGCCGCACGGCGGAGCTGTCGCAGCTCAACAAGACGCTGATCGCCTTCACGGCTATCGGATTGCTGGCCCTGCCAGCCCTGTGGCGGGAGCGCGACAAGTGGTTCGGCAGCAGCGGCCAGAAGACGGCCGGCGCCTGACGGCCGGGTCCCAACCTGAATCTGGCGGCTTTGCGGGGCGGTTTTCCGCCCCGTACTTGCGTGCGCGGCCATTCCTTTCTATATGCAGCCCTTAAATCCGCAGGATAGCGAGACAGGACGGCCCCATTGATGGCCAGGTTTCTCGCGGCGGATGACCGACAGGCGGCGGGGCCTTTACCCCCGTTATGACTGACGATGGGAAAAAACGTGAATACGCTCGATTTTGACAAGAGGCCGGAAGATACCCGGATCGTTGTCGCCATGTCCGGTGGCGTCGATTCTTCGGTGGTGGCCGGTATCCTCAAGCGCGAGGGTTATGATGTCCTCGGCATTACCCTCCAGCTCTATGACCACGGTGCTGCCGTGCACCGCGCGGGCTCCTGTTGCGCGGGGCAGGATATCGACGATGCGCGCCGGGTCTGCGAAACGCTCGGCATTCCCCACTATGTGCTGGATTACGAAGCGCGGTTCCGCGAAACCGTCATCAACCCCTTTGCCGAAGCCTATGCGATGGGTGAAACGCCGATCCCCTGCGTGGCCTGCAACCAGACGGTAAAACTCGCCGATCTGCTCGCTACGGCGCAGGAACTCGGCGCCGATGCGCTGGCGACCGGCCATTACATCCGCTCGCGCCCCAATCCCGTTTCCGGTCAGCCGGGGCGGCGTGCGCTTTATCGGCCGATCGACAGCGACCGCGACCAGAGCTGGTTCCTGTTCGCCACGACACAGGAACAGATCGATTATCTGCGCTTTCCGCTCGGCGGCCTCTCCAAGGCCGAGACGCGCGCTCTGGCGGAAGATATGGGGCTTGTCGTCGCCAAGAAGGCTGACAGCCAGGACATCTGTTTCGTGCCGCAGGGCAAATATACCGATATCATCAACAAGCTGAAGCCGAATGCGGCATTGGCGGGTGATATCGTCCATCTCGACGGGCGCGTGCTCGGCCGCCACGATGGTATCGTGCATTACACGATCGGCCAGCGCCGCGGCATTGGTGTCGCAACGGGAGAGCCGCTTTATGTCGTGCATCTCGATGCACGCGGCCGCCGGGTCATCGTTGGCCCGCGCGAAGCGCTGGAAACCCGCCGGGTCTATCTGCGTGACATGAACTGGCTGGGCGACGGCGAGTTGGCGAGCGATGCCGGGCAGGGCTTTGCCTGTTTCGCCAAGGTGCGCTCCACCCGCCCGCCGACGGAAGCGGTGCTACATGCGGACGAAAACGGTATTTATGTGGACCTGATGACCGGGGAGGCCGGTGTCGCTCCCGGTCAGGCCTGCGTGCTTTATTCCGCGCCGGGTGCGGATGCCCGCGTTTACGGCGGCGGTTTCATCGAGCGGTCGGAACGCTCGGCCGAAGCCGAGGCGTCGCTCAAGGCGCTTCTGGAAAAGCCGGTTGCCGCCTGAAACCATTCGCTTTTTGCAGCGATGCGGAAAGCGAATTTTTTGCGCATCTTGCGCTTGACACTTTGGGGAGCGGCACCTTATAAGCCGCTCATCCTGATGGAACGGCCGGTCACATGACTGTCACGTTTCCCCTGTGGCGGGGTAGCTCAGGTGGTTAGAGCAGCGGAATCATAATCCGCGTGTCGGGGGTTCAAGTCCCTCTCCCGCTACCACTTTCCTTCATATGAAAAATCCAGATCGCACCATTCTGCGCCCGTGTTTCATTGCTTTTCCGAGCCGGAAAAACGATTGATTGTACCCTGTAGCGCGTTTTCGGAATTTTGACACGAGAAATCGGAATTTCTTCAAATTCCAGAACCCGTGTCAAAGGACTTTAAAGAGGCTCGTAAGCGGCCATTGACGAGGCCTTGAAGGCAAGACTGAGTTACCCAAACATCGGTTTAAGGGTCGCTGCCGCCGCGGGCTGATAGGTCCACCGCCATTTGTCGGTGAGCGCTCCTGCCAATCGTTTTGCAATCTCGTTTCGAGCAGGTTCGGAGTAGAGCGTCAGCTTGTTGGCGTAGGTCTTCGCGAGTTCGTCCGGCACTGCCGTCAGTGCTTCCGCTAAGAATGTCTCAACATCGTTTTTCTCCACCGCCTGAGCTTCTTCATAGAAGGTATATGTATGGCCGAGATAGCGCGCCACTATAACCGCGACCTCCATTGTTGCGGTGGCTTCTCGGCGGCGTCGAACGCCTGCGCCCCCAAACCCATTCTTGAACGTGCGCGGGACAACCGCCAGCGCTACGCAGATGGCTTTGTCGATATCCTCGGGTCTGTCGGGCATACTTTCCTCCTGAGAAGCTCAAAAAAGAACCCGCTCGCAGCCTACGCCGCAAACGAGTTCTATGTGGCGCTTCAGGGGCTGAAATCAATTGCCGGCTTCAAGCGCAGCAATGCGTTCTGCCAGATTTTTCATGCTCCCGTACTTGGAGATCACGTCACCGTCCGGCGTGATGATGACAAGGTTTTCGGTGTTCTGCGCGTTCGTAACCCTGATGCCACTCGGCCCCGCCTGGACAACCAGATGACCGTCGAAGTACTGGTCGCGGTAAATGGCGGCATCATGTTTTCCGTTCTGCCTGAACGTGATCCTGTTTTGAGGCGATACGATCATTGCAGAATCAGAGAAGGATGAGCCTCGGAAATCTATGCCGAAGGCGGCTTGCTGGTGGCCGACGCCGATAACGGTTCCATCAGCCGAGATGCTCTCCGGAGAAATCGTCAGGCCATTTTGCCAGCGACCTTTGCCGTTGCCTTCCGTCAGGACTTCGAGGGCGTTCGTATTCCGCCCACCGAAACCGACCACCTGAATGCCGACTTTTGAATGGTTCGGGTAGACGCCATCGAGGCCGGCATTAAGAACATCGACTTCAAGGCCGATCAACTGGCTATCCTGCGATTGACCGCCGGAGCGGGCCGAGAAGAAACCGCCCCAAACCCTCGCGTTGTTGACGACCGCTGACGCGTCACCCCAGATGCCCACGGCGTTCGTGTTGGGACGTTTAGAAATGACCTCGCCAATAAAGGTTTGGTAATGCTCAAGCGGCGGCCCATCTTCCAAAAGATGGGAAACACCTGCGTATTGGCCGACAGGCCGGCCACCGAACTGATGGTAACCGTAGGTCGATTGATCCATCACTGAACAGCGTGGATGTGCGCCACCGCACAGGAATTTTCCTGTCGCGTTCGTCTCCAACTCCTGGGCGGTTGCAGCGCTCCCCCAAATTCCGGCGACTACGATGGCGAGTATGCCAAAAAACTTCATTTCATGTGCTCCCTCAGATTGAAAAGTTATCAGCAAATTGCGGGCTGTTGGTCAACCGCAAGTGTATTTCGCGCGCCGCTTCAACGGCGCGTGGTCAAACAATCCGGACGTGATTGACGATGAAAAAGATGAGCCACCCCGCCCCGCCAAGGAGGGCGATGACGCCGCAGATGAGGCCGAAAATGGCTAGGTAGAAAATCGCGGTCATGTCGGGGATCATTCTGCATCTCCTGTCCAGGAGATGGCGGTGATGTCTTCGAGCGTCTCCGCCGCCATGAGCTGTTGCGTCAACGTATCGAGTTTCGTCTGGCAAGCGACGACGTGGGCTTTACCTGCCCGGCCAGCGGCAATGATTTGCGATGCTGTGTGAGCACGAAAAGCCCATACCCCGGAGGCGTCTGCGCACCAGAACGGCGTCGTCCATCCTTCTGGGTTACTCGGAATTAGCGCATCCGTGACACTGCCCATCATGTTCAGTTGAGCCGTCACGTCCGATGGATAGGTATGCACTGACCCAAGGGCATCAGAGTCGTAGTCGCCGACGATGGCAGCACCACAACATGCTTGCAGCGTGGCCAACACGTAATCGCGCGCTTCTTCGAGCGCAGGGGCCGCGTTTAACGCGTCGAGAAGCTCGGCTACTGTCGGCTGGGTCACGTTGAGCGCGTCCAGAGCTTCGTCCCAAAAGGTGATTACAGGCTCATCATCGACGATCGCGAGCGCGACAAGTCCACCGTTTGGCTTTTGGAACGACCAGAAATCCAGATCACCGCCCGCCGCCAGATAACGCTTATAGATGAGTTTCAGCATAGGTAGCCCTCACTGTGTCCGGAGAATAGTCATTGAGGCGGCGGCGATGTTCCCGCTGGTGAAGGTGCCTCCAGAGGAAATGGCTTCAAGGCCGGTGAGGATCAAAGTGTCGCCTGCCGCTACGTCGATTGCTCCCGAACCGGTGATGTAGCTTGTGACGGGTGAGCCAGCGATCAGCGTTTTATCGTCGCCAAACTGGCAAACAGTGATCTGTCCGCCCGTGCCGTTATTCTTGACGATTGAGCCGAGCGAAGAAACGAACTGCCCTGTCGGTGTTCCGGTCACGCTGATCTGCATGCGTCCCGTTATCGTGTAGCGACCAGCCTGTGTGAATGTGAACACGGACCCCGCGATCGTACCGAATTGACTTGCTGAAGCGGACGTTGCCCATGGCACGGCCTGTGCCACGTTGTTCAGCGTCAAGGCTGTGTTCAGTGATGAAACGACGTTCTGGTACCCGCCAACGCCGGTCAGGGTGCTGGGATTAGGGTTGGTCAGAATGGCAGTATTATTAAAGATGATGAACCGAGCGAGCTTGGGGATTTCGCCGCCCGTCAACGCGGTTCCGTCCGCGAGAGTGATTGGGATCGCGCCCAGCCCGTTGATGTTGAGGGTAGCCGCAGCTGTGTTGCTGTTTACTACCCGGAGATTGACGGACATGCCGTCCAAGTAGGCGGGGGAGTTGGCGTCAGCAAAGCCGTCAACACATTGGCGGTGCCACCGGCCACCGCGTAACGCCACTTGTCGGATTGGGCATCAAGCGCCAGCTTTTCGACGTATGTGCCGGCGACACGCTCGAATACGCGACCATCGGGGAGACTGACGCCGTGGCCGTCCGTAGGCGTCATGTAGGTCCAGGCGGAGCCTGTCCATTCCGCAATCTTGCCTACGTTGCCCGCCCAGATGCCGGTCGCGCCGGTCGGGATCAAGTAGGCATCGCCCGCTGCCGGTGCGCCTGGCGCACTCGAAAGCGTCATGGAATTGACCGTGAGCCATCGCCGGCTGCGACTGCCGGACGCAAGCCCAAAGATTTGCAGGGCCTGCCAGAGCTGCGTCCAGTCGCCTTCGCTCGGGACGAGGCCAGCTTCGGTCACGACCTTCAGGATTTCTTCCTGCGCCATGTTGAGCCACAAGGCGGTGACGACGGTGCCTGCCGTTCCGGTCACAAGGTTTTCGTCGCGGAAGCCACGCCGGCCGCCGCCAATATCGATAGTGTCAGCGCCATTGATGCGATCCATCAGGCTTCTCCGTACTTGAAAACAAGGGTGGTATGGGCGGGCTTGTAGCGGCGCAGAACGCACTCAATCGCCGAGACTTCGAACGAACCGAGACGATGGCCGGCACGGCTTGCACCTGCCCGAAACTTCGTGACTGTCACGACGCCTGGAATGTTGACGCGCCAGACAAATTGCGAACCGTCGGGCCGCAACCTTTGGCCCGCACGCAGGACGCCGGCTCGGCTCGGCCAGAATTCCTCAATCGTAATCGTCACGCCGAGGGCGGCGGCAACCGATACGAAATAAGGGATCGACTGCCCGCCTCGTGCCGTCCAGCGCTGGAAGGCGAGCTGGCGGCGCTGCTGCACCGTCAATCCGTCCTTATCGCGCCCGCAAGGGTCTGGACCAAGGCACCGCTCGAAGTCCGAAAGCAGCTTGTCCGCGAGACGCGGATCCGTTTCGTTCATCATCGCTTCGGCAGCAGCTTCCGCGTCTGCGATGGCCTCGGCGATCGCGCCGAGGATGACGCCCATGACGCCGCCGCGATAACGGAGCGCCCAGCCGATCGGCAACTTCGAAAACAGACTTTGAAGGATCGTTGAAGAGGTCCTGGACATGTCTTAAAACCCCCTCAATCCAGCCAGGTGATTTCGGTGGCGATCGGGCATTCCTTGGTGCCGAGCGTGTATCTGGCGGCAGGGATGGTCAGATCGTGCGAATATTCACCATCGGCGGCCGAGATGGCTTCCGAGATACGTGAAGGCTCGATGGTCGCGCCGATCGGGCTTTCGTTCTCCATGTCGTCTTCGTCGCCGATGGTGGCAATGAAGCGATCATAGGCAAGCTGCACCGCTGCCCTGGTCAAAGCGCCATCCGGACGAAGGCGCACGCTCACCGGCACCTCGACCAGCTCGGCCGCAACGGGGATAACGCGGGCGGTGACGGGCCTGACGCCTGTCTGGCTACCCTGAGCGCCGATGTAGTTGCCGATTGCGGTCAGCTCCAGTTCGGTGGGGATGCGGGGCGTGCCGTCGTCATTCTTCAGGGCGATGACAAGGCCCACAGAGCCGCGACCGATCCAGTCCTCTACGACTTTTACGGCGTAGACGCTGACGACGTTGCCCACCCATGACTGATAGTCCTGAGAGGAGCCGCCCATCGGTGGCTCGCGGATGCGCTGAAGATAGCGCACCTGGACTTCTTCCGGCTCTTCGTCATCAGCGCCGCCCGCGAAGGCGGTAGAGACCGTGACCTTCGAAATCTCCGGATATGCGGCAAGCGTCGAAAGCTGGACACCGCTCTCCAGGTTGCCGGCGCTGCCGGCGGTGACCGCTTGGGCCGTGACGGTAACGGTGCCACCGGCAGCGATCGTGCCGCCCGAGGTGGTCACGTATGTGTTGGTGGCCGTCGATGTCAGCACGATGCCCGAGGCCAGAACGGTTCCGGCCACACCTTCGATCGTGACGGAACCGACTGCCTTTGTCGCGGGACGCGGCTCGACGCCCCAGATTGAGGCATGGCGAAGGATCATGGTTTCGTCGTCGGCGCTGTCCGGCATCCACTGCCGCGCCCACCATGCGATATGGTCGTGCGTCTCGCGCACTTCCGGGGCCACCGCGCTCCAGATGACGGCGAACATGCCGCGCGCCGAACGGACGGCGCGGGAAATCGCTTTCACATCCGCTTCGGGGTAAATGCCGAGCAGGATCACTTCAGAGGCGGCAGCAAGGCGGGAAAAGATCGATTTCGCGGCAGGGACAGGCCAGACCATTACGCCACCTTCCGCGTCAGTTCGAGCGTGACATCCTCGACCAGGACACGATAGGCGAGTACGCCATCACGCAGCCACCAAACCTCGATTTCTGCCGGCGTTCCGGTATCGGTCTCGGCCCAGCCGAGGCCTTCGGCGAGGTAATATTCGGCGAGCTGGCGCGTGGTCTCGGTTTCCTTGGCGCGCTCCAGCAACCACATCTTGCAGCCCGCCATGTCGCCGGCAGCGTTGAGACCATCGAGAAGCGCGCCACGGCGTTCGGAGAAGGAAACCGGGGCCAGAAACTGCGACCGGCCTTCCGGCAGTTCATCGTCCGGAGAGGCGCGGCGATCGAGGCCGACCGAAAGCAGGATCGGCGTCACCGGCGTTTCATCGATGACCAGGTTGAATTCGTCATCGAGCACCAGATCGCAGCAGCGCCGCGTGGCGTCATAGGTCAGGGCAAGGTCGAAAAATCCGGTCATGGCGCGAAATTATCGCGCGCGCGCAAGCCTGATCAGGCCCGCCACGGCGGGCGGTCAGCCACCGACAGGCACGTCACTAATGCCACCTCCTGGCACAACACCCGTGTGTTTGTGCGTCTTGTCGATCACGACGCCGTCGTGCTTGATGCTGCCACCATTGACGTTCAGCCCGGTGGCATCCAGCGTCATCGTCACGCCGCTCACCTTGAAGGTGATGGAACTGGCGGCCTGCACCTCGATACCGCCGCTCGCCTTGACGATCATGCGATCGCCGAACTTGTTGCCGATACCGACATCGCCCTTGCTCAAGCCACCGATGCGTTGCGATGGATTGGCGAGTGGCAGGATGACCATATCGCCTTCGTCGCCGCCGATCGCCAGCGCGACACCGACTGCGCCGTCATCGTCGGGAACCGAGAGCAGGCCATAGGGCAGCATGACTTCGAGATCATCGCGCCAGACGCCTTCCGCCACCTCGGCCGAGGCCGTCTGCATCTGGCCATCATCCTTGATGTCTTTCACTGTGACGCGACGGATCAGGCCGCGCACCTTGTTGACGATCTCGCTCATAGGGCCTCCGCCGTGCCGTCCAGCGGGTCGGAACTCTTTTTCGCGGTCTTGCCCTTTCCGGCCTTGTCTGTCCGGCGCTTGCCCACCGGCTCCTTGTCGAAGGCCTCGGCCGAGCAAACGGAAATATCCGTGGTGATTTCGTCTGCCTCGGAATAACGGACAGCGGAAATCAGCAGATCGCGCTCGATGCCGAGGAAGGCATCGGAAACGGGAACCACCTGGTTAACCGTCCAGAGCTGCCCGTTCACCTCGTGGCCCTTGACCGTGTAGGTCTGCTCGTCACCCTCGGCGCGGGACGTGCGATTGCGCCAGTCGGCTTCGTCCTGGGCGCTGACCGCGCCCGCCTTGCTGCGGGCAAGATGGACAACCGGGCGATACCGTCTGATTTCGTCATCATCCGCCCTGCCGGTCGCGACAGTTCCCTTGCGCTCGCGCTCGCGGGCCGAACCATCGCCGTCATCGCGGCTGTCCGCGCCGATCGGCTCGGCCGTGGCATCGAGGGCGGCGGCGCTGCGGGCTTTGCCGGACCGTTCCGACTGGCCGCGCACCACGGTCTTGCTGAAGCGGTTCGCCGTGCTTTCGGTAGCCCGAACCGCCATCACGTTGCCTGGAAGAGTAATCCCATCGGGCGCACGCGTCTTACCCGTTCGGGTGATAACGATGTTGCCGACACCATCCGAAAGGATCAGGACGCTTCGTTGTCTCGAACCTTTCTCGATCGCGGAAAAGGCGGTCTCGCCAAGGTCGATCGAATAACGGTCGAAGGTCTCGCCGGTGTCCACTTCCGTCCGGACCTTCAGGCCGAACGGCTCGGCAATCTTGGAGGCTGCGGCCTCCAGCTTGACGCCCTTCAGCTCGGCGGGACCTTCCGCCAGCGCCGAGCAATCGATTAGATCGCCGGTCTTGTCCCGGCCGGAGATCGTTACGGATGCATTACCGTCGCTGACATCATAGGCCACCTCTTCGACGTGACCGAGCAACACCGTGCGTTTGCCGATCATGATCTTTGCCTGCATCTGGGTTCGAAGACGTGGCAGTTTCGGCATCGAGGCGAAAGGGAACGTCCCTTCGGACGCCTCGCCATCACGAAAGGTGAAGCTGAAGCTGCCGGAAAAGTCCTTCAGGTCGCGGGTGACTTCGCCCGATGTCCACTGATTATAGGCCGTGCCATCGAGAAAAAGCCTGATGCTTTTGGCCATCAACCGCGCTCCAGGAACTCGATGTCGCCGGCCGGCAATTGCGCCGGATGCGATGGATAATTTCGGGCGACAATATCGGCATAAACGGTTTCGAGCAGCGCCGGGGTATCGCCGGACAGATGCTGGGCGACCAGCCATGCGTCGGCATCGCGATTGACCGACAGGCGGCGCACGGACGGCAGGCGGCCGATCACCTCGTTGAGATCGGAGACGATTGCGGCCGTCAGCGATCGCGCAGCAGACGAGAGCGCCGAACTGGCGGCCTGCATCGTGTCGGGCGACTGCTGCTCGACCTGGTCAACGAGCGAGGCGAGCGCCGAGGTCATGGCGGCGCGGTAACGGAGCGCTTCCTGCCGCGACACGAAATCCGCATAGGAGGATTGCTCGGCCGTCGCCGCGAGGAACTGTCCGGCCGCACCGGCCAGCAACAGGGCGTCTATCGCGGAAGGTGCCTTGCCCGCTTCCGTCAGCAGTCCCGATGCGACGGAAAGGCCGGCGCTCATCAGCGCCTGGGCGCTGGGCGTCGCGGCTACCATTGTCGTCGCAGGTGCCACAGCCGGAACTTCGATCGTCTGGGCAATGACAGACGCGGCCGAGCTGGCCCATGTGTCGAATCCAACAGGCGAGGATGGTGACGACGCTTCCAGCGCCGAGCGTATCTGGCTGACGGCCGAGCGTGCGTCTGGACGCGCCGTGATGGAATCGGCGACAGAAGACGTGACGCGCCGGCTGCGAATGGTAGCTGCGGTTCTGGCGCTGGAAATGACCGTCAGCGCGATCGAGGCGGCAAGCGAGGTCACGGCGCTGGTGAAGCTTACGAGCGCCGAGGGCAGAAGGCCACCGGAGAAACCGGATATGGAAGACGACGGCGCGCGCTTGAACCGGGCCGAAACCCGGATAACCCGCAGTTCCCGTTCCGAGAAGCGGATTTGCGCCGGCTCTTCCATGATGACCTGCATCGGGCCAAGCCATGGGTGAATGAGCAATGCAGGACCGGGCGTCTCGAAGGCTTTGGCGAGGAGCTGCGCACGGGTGCGGTAATCGTCACCGACATAAAGCGCCTCGATACTGATGCCAGAGGGACCAACGCCGAAATCGTCATAGGCGGCGGGATCGACACCCGGAAACAGGTATTCGAGAACCCGCCGTCCATGGTCGCTCGACACATCGACGATGGAGAGCGGAATGCCGCGATAAACACCCGGCAGCAATCCTTCAGCGGCATTGAGGCTGTCGAGAAGCATCAGGGCCTCCCGACAGCGCGGCCGGTGTTGACGTTCGGCGACGGCGACGTGACGGTCGTTGTCTGGCCGACAACCTTGCCGGGGCCTTCGACAACAACCTTCGCTTCGGTGTTGACGTTGAGCTGCTGTGGTGCTGCCGGCGCGGTTGGCGACGCCTGTGCCGGCAGGACACCATTCTGGTTGGCGGGCAGCACGCTGTTTCGACCAAAGCGCGTCATGTTGCGCTGGCCCGAAACACCGAGCGCATTCGAGACGCTCTCAATGCTGAGCGCGTTCTGCACTCTCTCTAGCGCCGACGCGACGCTGTTCCAGGCCTCGGCTATGCCTTGGGGCACAAGGGCGCTCCAGTCGATGCCGCGATTGATCGCTTCCACCAGCGAGGCGATACCGTTCACGACCCACTCAATGGCTTTCGCAACGTCTTCCAGGACCATGACGGCCGCCAGCACTGTCTTGCCGGCCAGATCACCGAGGAACGACATGATGCCGGAAAGCATGCCGGTTATCTTGCCGCCTTCGCCGAGGCCGACAAGCTCACGGATTGCTGTTCCGAGACGATAAAAGCCGGTGGCAATGCCGCCGATCGCCCTGACCGCTCCACCGGCCGATTGTCCGATCGGCTCCAGCCAGTTCGCAAAACCGGAGCCGAAATCCCGGATCATTCCCCAGGCGGTGGCAATGCCATTCAACGCGGTATCGAGGACGCGGAACGCGCCGAGCTGAACATCGCTGATCGTCAGGCCGGAGAAATCGAACTGTAGATCGAGGCCGCGCATGAAGCCGGACACGAAGGTCTTCAGGTTCTGCCAGCCCGCCGTCACGTCCTGAAGCGCTCTGCCGAGGCCAGAACGGATGATCGGACCGAAGCGGTTGACGATCGCTGTCCCGACCGTCATGGCGTCGGCGTAGGCCTTGCCCATGCGGGTCCACAGTTGCGACAGGCGCGGCGCGTAGCTTGACCAGTTGCGATAGACGTAGACGCCAGCGGCCGCGATGCCGGCGAGCGCGATGCCCACCGGGCTGAACAGCGCGGCCAGAACCGACAGACCCGCGCCGATCGCGGGCAAGACCACGCCGAGGACACCCAAACCGGCCGCCGCCAGGACAGCCACGCCAGCAAAGGCGAGGCCCTGCTTGACCATGCCGCCTGTCGCCGTGTCCAGCTCACGCAACCATTTAAGGCCATCCATCAGATAGCCATTGATCGCCGGCATCCAGGTGCCGAATGCGAGGCCCACTTCGCGGGACGCCTGCGTGCCGATTTCGCGGAAGATGGTGAGCTGCCGATTGAGGCCCTCCATCTGGGTTTCGAAGTCGCCATCGATGGCGCTGCCGGTGGCCTTGGCCACCTCATCCTTGATCGACTTGTATTCGTCGATGTTGCCAAGCATCGGGATCAGGAAGTCCATCACCTGCATGTCGGAGAACAGCTCGCCAAGTTTGCCAGCGCCATAAATCTTTTCGAGCTGCTCGCGCACGGATGCCAGTGCGTCGGCGTCGGACATGCCGGCATCCTTCGCCTTCCTCATCAGGCCCTGAATTTCCTTGCTGGAGACGCCGGTCAGCTTCGTGATCTTCTGCACCACGGCTTCGATCGGGTTGATGCCTTTCGTAACCGCATCCTGCATCACGCCCTGGATATCGACGCCCATGTCGGCAAAGTTCTTGACCGTGGTCGGCGCAAGCACTTTCGACAGGAAGTTTTTCAGGTTGTTGGCGGCCTCGGCCGGATCGGACGTTCCCTTGCGGGCGATCTGGAGGGCAGTGCCGAGGAAGTTGATGGCCTCGCGGCCGGTCACGCCGAACTTCGCCATCTGCCCGGTGAGCGTCGGGAAATAACGCGACATGTCCTTCAGCTCGAAGGAGCCGAGCTTGCCCGCCGTCACCAGCGCCCCGAGGGCATCATCCAGTTGGTC
This sequence comes from Agrobacterium sp. LMR679, assembly GCF_027157905.1. NCBI lineage: Bacteria > Pseudomonadati > Pseudomonadota > Alphaproteobacteria > Hyphomicrobiales > Rhizobiaceae > Agrobacterium > Agrobacterium sp. LMR679. Next base: position 1,398,840 of record NZ_JAPVOJ010000001.1, read on the forward strand.
GGCCGGGAGCTTCAGCGTGGTCAGAAGCGACGTGGCGACGGACGCCATGTCGTTCATCTCGGCATTGGCGGCGGTGGCGGCTCGGCTGATCGATCCGATCGAGCGGTCTACCAGCCCGTTATCGACGCCGGCGGCGATCATCTGCCCCGCGCCTCGTGCAACGGTATCGGAAAGCTGACCGACATCGAGGGCGAGCTGCTCGAATTTCGCTTTTGACTGATCGACGAACGCAAACGCCGCCTGTCCCGTCAGATTTGACGTTCCGGCTATGTCGATCAACTGCTGCTGGAAAGCTGCGGCCTCCTGCATGGGGCCGAGGAAGGAAATGCCGGCAACCGCTGCGCCGACAATACCGATCTTGCGGGCGGCGCTGGAGATGCCGTCAAGCGCGCCTCTAAGGCCGCGTAAAGGCCCGCTCAAGAGGTCCTTGAGGCGGACAATGACATCAAGGTTCATGTTCCGGTTGGCCATGCGCGCGCCGCTCCAATCTGGCGGCAAAATATCGCGCGCACGCGAGCCAATTCAGGCCCGCCTCAACGGGCGGTGCCTGAATTATCCTTGAGCGAGGTCGTTCACATGTTTTCGGTATGCCTGGATGCAGTTCCACCACATCCTTACCTGATCGATCGTCATGTCGCCGATCTCGGCCGCGCTGAAGCCGGAGCCGTCAGCGAGGCCGCCGAGCATTATCGGCCAGTCGTCCGACCACTCGTCAAAAAATGGTTGAGCACCCGGCCGGCGTCGGTGATGTCTTCGAGGTCGAGCTTTTCATAGAGCTTGTCCATGACCATCTGCGACAAACGTGTCGAGCAGGAAAAGGCGACAGACACCTGTTTTGCGTCGGACGCACTGGCGATGCGCTGCTGATCCGCACCGCGCAAACGATGAAAAGTGAGAGCGTCAAACTTGTCCTCCCACGTTTTGCCTTCCTTTTTGCGTCCGATGACCTGTGGATACAGCAGTGGTAGCGTAACCGAGCCATCCGCGTTCTGCACGGCACGCTCCGGAAGTCTGTCCCGTGGGTCAGCGTCTTCATCGACGAAGTCGGAACGTCCGGTCACACCTTCGTCCACAATGTCGGTGGTAGCAGCGGTTCCGATACCGTTCGTTTCGTCCTCGTCCAGGTCAATGGTGATGTTTTTGCTGGTGCCGCCCATCAGAGAATTTCCTCGGGCGCGGATGCCGCCCACTTGAGTTCGATCTTGCCGCCTTCGCCGCCGGTCATCTCGGGAATATCATCCACGAGGAAGGCATCATTGAAGACATACGTCTGGCCGGTGTCGCAAAGCACCTGCAGTTCACCTTCGCCGGGGTCCCAGAGGTTGCCCCAGCGCTGGCCCTTTTCGAGGTTGGTGGTGGCGGTGACCTGCGAACCCTGAAACTCCTGGGCGCGACCGACCTTGCGGCCGTAGGTCACTGCGTTGTTCTTGATGCCGCCGATGCGCAGTTTTGCGCCCTTCTCGACGGGGAGGTTTCGCCCCCGCCAGACAATATCGACGATGCCCAATACTTGTGTCATCGCTTAAAAGCTCCTGTTAAACCTGAAACTCGATCCGGCCGGCAAACACCATGAGGTTGCCGACGATCTCCACCTGCTGCCGGCTTTCCAGCCGGTTGCGGTCATCTGTGGACCGCTCGAAGACGCTTTCCCTGACGGTGCGCTGCACGTCCTCGATCCAGACCTTTTCGCCATAGAGCGAGCACCGGGCCGCCCAGGAGGCCGCCATGCGCTTCGGGGTGACTACCGCCGTGCCGGGGTCCTGGTCATCGTCATGGCGAGAAGCGAATGCGCCGGCGCTTTCGTCATCGACCAGCTTGGAGCGGGGATACATCAGGCCGACATAAGCGGACCAGTCGTAGCGGATACGGCTCATGGTGACGGGCACCATGATATCCAGCCAGGCGCGATCGGCGATGTCGAGCGTCGTCTTCTTGTAGGTCGTGATCATGCGCGAGATCGTGACCGAGCCGTCAGACAGGCAGTCGAAGGTCGAAATGCCGTTGCGCAGCAGCAGATCGTTTTCCTCATCAAGGAACTGATCCGCTTCGTCCGGAGCCTCGACACCGGGCAGCACGAGGGAGCGCAACTGGCGGGCCGGGTCGTTTGTCAGATGGAACGATGCGATACCAAGCGCCGAGGCCGCGATCGCCCAGGACGGCGTCGGGCTTCTCTTCAGGCCGGCGTTCGTCAGGAAAGCCGAGTTGGTGAGATTGCCGAAGGTGGTCAACTGACCATAGGTGCCACCCTTGAACACGAAGCCATGGCAATCGAGCTTCGAGGTCGCGATATACCGGATGCGCAACCACTCGGCTGTTTTGGCAAGGTTGGTCGCATCCGCCCAGGGATGCGTGATCTTGGTTGCCCAGGTGCTGGCGAGAAGGTCGAGCGCCGGCTGCACGTCCGGATTACCGGAACCGCCCGCCATAGCGACGACGGCGCAGGTGAGACCGGCCGGAAGCGGCTGCACTTTCGTATCGACGCGCAGGTCGATCTCATTGCCGACCTCACCGCCGTGGCGGGCCGTGACGGTGACGACGGCTGCGGCGGCCACTGCGGTCGCGACCATGTCGAGATCGGCATTGATGGCAGCGGCAAGTTTTGTCGCCAGCGCTGCCGGCGCGTCGCCGGACAGTGCGGTCATGCGAACCTGCCGGCCACCGATCTTGAAGCGCAGCACGACGGAGCTGCTCGGGGAACCGGCGAAGGTAAAGGTGCCGGTTGCCTTCACGGCGTCCTCATCGTCGGCAAGGCCGATGACAAAAAGCGGCGTGTTGCGGTTCGCCTTCTTGAAGTACGCGACCTGCTCAGCGCCAATCGAACCCCGACCGAAGAGAGCGACGGCCTGATCGGCACGGGTGATTTCCTGAATGACACCGGCGGCAAGCGTTCCGGTGGCAAGCTTGGGACCGATGATGAAGACCTTTTCCGGCCAGGGCAGGATGCCGACATTGCGATAGTTCGGCACGATCTCCATCAGGGTCGCGGGTTCGAGGCGATCGACGGGGATTTCGTTGAAATCCATTACTTGTCTCCTTCAGACTTCTTCGCCGTGGACCTTTTGGTCTCGGTGACGGTTTCGGCCGGTTCCTCGATCTGGGTGAACTGCGGCGGATCGGATGGTGCGGGCGTTTCGAGATCGGCCGTACCTGCGGGTTTCTCGATCAGATCGCTGTCAGCGATACGCCGGCGCGTGAAATGCGTGTTCGGGTCAGGCAAGCCTTCCTTCGGCCATTCGGAGCCGTCCGGAAGGTGGACCGTGCGGCCCTCGGCCGCGATGAGTGTTTTCGTGGTGGCCATGGCCGGGGTTACTCCTGGGGTGGTTGAACTTCGTCGGAGACGGTTTCGGGCGAGCCGTTCACGGACCATGTGACGCCAAGCGCCTCAAAGTCCTCGGGCTGCATCTTTCCGGTCGCAGCGGCGCGGGTTGCGAAGCTGAAGGTGAAATCGAGCTGGGCAATCGCGACATTGTCGTCAGTCCAGCCATCGGCAATGACGCTGTTGATCAGCGTCACATTGGTGACCCCTGATCCTCGAAGCTGACACCCTGAAGCAGGACCGATGCGACATCGACCATGGCATCCATGCCGATGTCGTATTTGTCGCCCTTAAAGCGCGCTTCAAGGCCACTCGAAACGCTGTTTATGAGGATCAGCCGCCAAAGCATGTTGCCCTTCAGCATCCGGCCATTGTCAGGGTCCGGCTTCATGCCCGTCCAGGCAAGGCCGATGAACGGCGACAGTTTGACGACGCGCTTGAACTCACCGAGGCTGAGAACCTGCGGCACGCGCTCGATCGTGAAAGGGTTCTTCGGAAAGGCAATCCGGAGCCGCTCAATGATAAGCGGCTCCTGGTTGCGGATCGGCATCAGGGGAAAGCTGTCCATCAGAAGCCCCGCAACGCGTCGAACGTGACGATGCGGTCACGGTCGGAAATGCGCGGGCCGGAACCGACCGCGTTGCCGCCTGTCGGCGATGCCAGTTGAATGTCCAGGTGCACGATTTCCTTAGCGACATTCTCCAGCCACTTGATGACCTCGGCGCGGCCCTTGGCCATTTCTTCCGAAGGGCTGGACCGTTCGGTATCGGCCAGATCGTAGCGGGCGAGGATGCAGGTCGCGCGCACCACATCCTGCGGCGGGTTTGCGATCGGCGTCAGGTAGCGGCCGCGAATGTAGCTGTTGATCAGCTCGGTGGCGTCGGTCAGCGCGGTGTTGACCTTTTCCACGTCCGGCGTCTCGGCTTCACGGTCTTCCGGATTGGACAGGCGCACGATCTGCACCTCTCCAAAGCGGGCGATCATGTCGGTGACGGCGGCGTACATGGCAAAGTCTCCAGTTGGGGAAAGGGCCGGCCCGAAGGCCAGCCCCGGAACGTCAGTTCGATCAGCAGTAAATCCAGCGGCGGTAGTGCAGAGACTGTCCGCTGGTCAGCCAGCTTTCGCGGTAAATGTCCTTCAGCTTGCCGATTACCTTGAAACTGGAGACCTTCGGCAGGGCGAGACGCGCCCAGAGGAAAGCGGCTGGCTTGAGCCACGGCGTGCACCACGAAGCGCACGAGGTTGAGGGCGAAGACGACAGTGCCCCTGGCAAAGGTCGAAAAGGCCGTGAGGCAGGCGAAGAAAGCGAGGCTGAAATAACGTCGTGTCATGCGGTTTCCTCTTGGGTTGGCGTCAGGGTTTTGCCGCTGTTGCCGATGGCCTCTTGCGAGCCTCGTGCCATCGGAGGGCTTCGGGGCGATCGGTCCGGCGTGCTGATCCGGTCCTCCCGCTCCTCGCGGCGCTCCCGTCAGGGATTACTTCTTCTCTTTGCCGCCCTCCGAGGCGGCGATGGTCTTCGTCATGTCTGCAATCGTCGCGACGTGACCTTTGATCGTTTCGCCGTCTTTTTTGATGTGCGCTTCGAGATCACCAACGCGCTCCTCGGCTTTCTTCAATTTCTTGCCGAGAGCGTCGATCGCATTGTCGTGCTCCGCCTTAGTGTCTGCGAGCTTTTCGGCGACGGCGTCGGAAACAGCCTGGTTAAAGCTGAGCTGAAGCTTCTGGCGCTCGATCTCGACGCGGGCGTTTACCGCCTGCTCAATGTCGGCGCTGGAAACTGCGACTGTGCTGCCGGCGACCTCCTGGACGATGAAGGCGGGGTCGGCGCGAAAAGCTTCAAGCTCGGTATCGGTCCATCTGCCGGGTTCATAGAGTGCCTGAGCAGGATGCTCGACACCGTTGCGGCGGATGCCCGGTTTCGAGCAGATGATCTGGATTTTCGACATGTGTGGTTCCTTGGGCTTCGGGTTTCGGGAAAGCGGCAGTTGCGGCCGTTTTCCGGAAACCCGCCAGCAATCGGGAGGATGACTGCTGGCGGTGCGGTCGAGCGGCGGATCAGCGCCCGGCCGGTTACGCGAGATGCGGGATGACGACGACGCTTGCGGTCTTCGCCCAGACGTTGGTGTCACCACCATTGATCAGGGCAGCTTCGACAATCTTGCGGGCCGTTGCTTCGAGCACAGGCGGCACGAGCAGCTTGACGGGTCGGATCGCCTGTATCTGTCCATCTTTTCTGCGGATGGACTGCATGGCGGTACGGGCAGCATCATAGTTTTCCTGCGTCAGCTCGGCCTTCGACTTGTAGGCGAACTGCCACATGCCGAAACCCGCGTTGCCGCGTGTGTCGGCGCCCCAGATATATTCGGCACGCCAGAAGACGTTCGGGTCTTTTTCGTCGAACATCTGGGTCAGTTTGATCTTCTTACGGTCCTGCCAGATCATCGGCTTGATGACCTGCGTATCGTCGATCAGGTACCAGGCCGGCTGCGCACCCGCGGTATAGTTCGACACCGAAATCTGATTGCCCTGCTCATTGTAGCCGGGATGGTCGGTATCGAAGTAATACTGTCCATCATAGCAAGTGACGGTCTCGCCCTTCTTGAACAGAGGCCAAACGAGAGTATCGGGGAACGATTTGCCGTCCTGGCCGAATTGTGCGGCCATGGGTGTGAATATGCCGACCTGATCGTCTTCGATCTGTTTGCGCTTGATCTTGATCGTTTTCTCGAAGTCGCGGTTAACGATCTGATAGAGAGACGCACCGACATCATGGGCAACACGATCGCCGATCCATTCGCGGAACCCGGGCAAGTCGTCCAGGCGCGGATACTGATTGGCGAAGGTCGTAGACGTGACCGTCATGGCGATGGTCTCGTAAAACGCGGGCGTGGCGGCCATCGCCTGGTTAAAGATGGTCGAAAGCGAGGTGTAGATGCCCCGCAAATTGGAGATCGTGATATCCATCGTGGTTCCTTAGAGGGGCTTGAGCCAGACACCGTCGGCGTCAATGGCATGGAGGATGCCGGCCGGCAGCAACGCGCCAGCAGCGAGCGTGAAGGTGTCATCGGCCGAGGCGTAAACGGTCTTGCCGATATCGGCGGCGGTGGCACCGGCCAGTGTGATGGCAGTGACATCCTTCTTCGCGTTGATCAGGCGGTCACCGGTCGCGCCGTCGCGGTTATCGACGTTTTCTTCCGCGAAACCGATCAGGGCGACGCAGGAGGCATGACCGGCAGGGACGGCCGCGAGCGCGGCGGTCACGCCGATATAGGTGCCGCCGAAGATGCGGACGCCGGCGAGAACGGGATAACCATAGGCATCGCCGTTGCGGGTCTTGCGGCGAATGTCAGCGGTAGCTGCCATGTCACATATCCTTTCCGAAGAGCGCCTTGTGCTCTTTCTTGAAGGCTTCCTGATCGACGCCCATCAGGGCAGCGACGGTAAGCTCATCATTCGTTGCGGTTTCACCCTCGGCGGGCGGCTGACGGCCGCCGAGGCCGCCGGCGTTGAGCGACGGCATAACCTTCAGCTCCGCTTCGACTTCGGTCGGGTTTTTCATGTGGCGGGCGATGAAGTGCTCACGCAGGGACGGCACGATCTGCATCTTGGCGATGGCGGCATCGACGACGGTGGTGGCCTTTTCCTTTGCGGAATCGGTGATCAGCGTTTCGACACGGGTATTGAGCGCCTTGATCTCGTTTTTCAGGGTGGCGTTTTCCTGCTCGATGCCCGAGGCAGGCTTCGTTTTCGCCTGAAGGGCGGTCACCAACGCGTCAGCGCCGACAGTCACTTCGACGCCGGCGACTTCCGCCAGCTTCGACATCAAGGCCGCATGCGCGGTCTGGGCAGAGTGAGCCGCAGTGAGGGCCGCAAGGATCGCGGCCTCATCTGCGGTTTCCGGCAGGCCAAGCGCCTTCCGGAGAGCTTCCAAATCCATGGTGGTCTCCAAATTTTGAGAGTGAAGCGATTTCAGGTTGAGGTTGGGATCGTTGGTCAGCGCCACGCGCAGCAGCTTGTGAACCGCAAAGGGAGCCTTGGCACTGTGGGTGAAAACCGGGGAAATGTAGCCGTAGGCTTTGCCCTGCATCATGGCGAGACCGTCGGGCGTCCACTCGACCTTTGCCCAGACACCATCGTCACGGCGCTCAAGTGCTGTGAGCCAGCCACGGGCAGGCGCGGAAAAACCCTGCTTTGCCGCAAGGTCGGTCGAATGGTTCTCATCGACCGGCAATTTCTTACCCTCGGCATTGAAAGCCGAGATCAGGGCGTCGGCATTGTCCAGGACGTAAGGCCCGCGACCATCCACGCCGGAGAAACGGCCGGTCGGCAGAACATGCAGCCATTCGGGCACTACGGCGGCCGATTGCAGGGCGACAATATGGGTCGAGACCGGCACAGCCGACGCCGAATGAAGTGCAACAACAGTGGTCGAGATCAGGTTTCGCATGGTCCGGATATGCCATGCGGGCAAAATTCAATTCATGCCTGCGCCTGCGGGCGGGCCTGAAGGAAGGAGAATTTCAGCGGGGGAATAGCGGTCCACAAAACCGAAGACGGTTTCGGCGATCATCGCTTCGTCATCCGACGATATACCGAGGAAGGGACGTGCGGGCAAGGTAACACTGTCGGCTTTGATAAGGTTCCCGCCGATCCGGAACCGGAGATGCGTTGCCCGAACCGGCACGATCGTCGCGCCGAACTGGTGAGGGGCAGCGTAAATGACATCGGTGCCAACAAGCACCTCGTCATTGCTTGCCCTGGCATTGATGCTGTTCCGCAGCCGGCCGCTTTCGGTCAGGATGCGGGAATTGCGCTTGTCCTCGGCATATCCCGTGTTCAACGCCTGCCACGCCTGGCCGTCCGGATCGGTCTGGGTGACGAAGCGCATATGGGTCGAGCCGACAAGACCGACGCCGATCGCACGCATGACAGGCGTCGTGTCCGTCATCAGGCCTTCGAGCTGGCGGAAGCCGCGCCGGACTTCCGAATCGAGAACCTGTGCCGTGATCGAGACCGATGCGCCGCTCATGCCGAACGCCTCACTGCCAGCCGGAGCCGAAAGCGTCGGTCAGATCGGAACGGCTGACGCGCTGGAGCGATGTCATGTAAACGGTCTTTCGATCAACCTTCATGACGATATCGACATCGGCGCGGTAGAAGACGCCATCATGTTCGCCGACGAAGGCAGCTCGGCCGCGATTGTCGCGAAGCAGCTTTCCGGACTGGACGAGCTGGCCTGGAATGACGCCGATGGTGTCGGGCGTCAGAGCTTCAGCTACTTGCGCCTGGCTGCGGATGGTGTCAGCCGTCAGGCGGATTTCCGTGCCGGCGGCGACATCGAGGGCGGCACCCGTCGCCTTGTTCGCCGTCGCAACCGGCGTCCAGGCACCATCGGGCCATTTCCCCTTCAGAGCCGATTGAACGAAGGCCGCGACCTGCACCTGGTCGGCGCTAACAGCGACCGGACCAGGTGCGGTTTGCGTCAGCCAGGCAGCGCCGGGATTGTAGGCAAAGGACGGATCGATGCCCCGCGGCTGATCCGTGCCGAGCTGGTCAAGGTTCGGCGGGGTGTCGGGCTTGGATTTGCCGAGGCGACGAAGACCAGGACGAGACACCGGCGTCACGAAGCAACCGCACCGGTAGCCGTTCGGGGATACATTTTCGCCCAGACAGGATCGGTCGCTTCATAGCAGTCGCCATCCCATGCCTTGTGCTCCAGGCGCGGATGCAGTGCGCCGGAATGATTGTACATCCAGTACGGGAACGCTTCGAGCGTCTCCGGGGCCGTCATCTGGGCGTAGCGGCCGGCCGCGTAAGCGGTGCTGAGATTGGTTTCGAAGATCAGGCGGGAGCGCCAGCCGCGTGAACCATTGTATTGCCAGCCATGGCGCGCGACGATCGCGTCGAAGTCGGCGCGGAAATCTTCCAGCGTCAGGCCCTGTTCGGCGGCCTTGATAATCGCCGCCTGAAAATCCTCGACCAGCGCCTTCTTGTTTGCGCCGGCCACCATGAACATCTTCGAATGGGCCGCGTCCCAGACATCACGATGGCTTTCGGTCGGGACTGCGGTTTTCTGGCGAAGGAAGTCGATCGCCTCATCAAACGGCAGATTGATCGCGCCCACCGTCGTCGCCATCAGAGCGACGACCAATGGCTTGAAAATTGAAGGTGGTTTAAAGGCCGTGGAAGCGTTTTTCGGGCCTGAAGCTACGGATGCCGCAAAAAGCCCCCTGAAGCGCGTCAGCGGGCCTCCTGTCATGACTGCCTCTTGAGGTCATCGATGAGCGCGGCCTGACCGATCAGGTGCGCCATCGTCATGCCACGCGCCATGGCTTCCGCGAGCGCATCGGCCGACAGATCGAGATCCGCGAGTTTGCGGGCGGCGTCCCGGAGATCCGTGGCGGAAGACAGGATCTCGCGTACTTCGTCGATCATGCCGTCCATGGCGGCCGCCGCGTCCTTCTCCAGGCGATCGGTGAGCTTGTCGAGCAGGTCCGGTTCCTCGCGGGAATGCGCCGAGGCGAACAGCCGATCGAGGCTTTGCTTTGCGGTCAGCGGTTTTGGCTGTGGCTTGTCCTCGGGAGGAATGACTGTCTCGACACGTCCGCCGACCAGCTCGGCATCCGTCGCAGGCGTGGGAATGCCCAGGCGGTCACGAAGGAAGCTGGCCTCGGCCGTCAGGCCATGCTTGGCGAGCTTGTCGAAAGCCTCTGCAAATTCCTTCAGCGGCACTTCGTCCGGGCGGCCGATGTGGATTTTCGGGTATTCGTCCTGGGGACCGAAGTTGAAAGCGATGATGTTCGGGACGAGCTGCGCATTGAGCGTGTCGGACGCGTCAAGGGCGTCGGAACGCTCAATGTCTTCCTGGACAAGGCGATGCTCTTTGGCAACTGCATGGCCACCGGAAACAGCGTCCGTCGTTGTCGTCTGGCCGAGGATCAGCTTGGAAATCTCGCGATTGTACCAGTCCGCCCGCTTTTCGAACATATCCGTCGAGCTGCTCTTCGAGCCGACCTCGTGAAACTCGATCAGCATCTCGCGGGGAATGATGGCCGCGCAGTCGCCGGCAATTCCGGAGACCGCCCGCCACAAGACATCCTTTTCCTGTTCGGTCGCGCCCCGGCCATATTTGCCGATGCGGATCGGCTGGCCGTAGTTCTGTACGAAGACCGCCCAGTCTTTCACCGTGAAGCTCTTGAACATCCAAAGCCAGACGGCAACGCGGGCGATGCCTGAGCGGATCGTTAAACCGGACTTCGCCTTGGAACGATGGACAACGAACTTGTGCGGAGTGAGCGGCTCACCGGCAACGCCCTCGCGTAGCAGCAAGGTTTCGCCGTCTGTCCGGTCAAACGTGAACCAGCGCTGTGTCCGCCAGACCAGGGCGCGCGGGAGCACCTTGCCGTTCTTGTGGTGCCAGTCTGTCTCCAGGACAGAGATTGCCTTGCCGATTGCATCGAGCATGTCGAAGAGAGCGGAACGCAGCACGCCTGTCTCGATCCAATCCCGCAAGAACTGGGCGTGCTTCTTGTGTTCCTCGCTATCCGACGCGGACGTGACAGTGATTGGTAGCTGCGAGACCGATCGGCGGCGCGTGGCGAGCTGCGCGAGATAATGGCTATCGCGTTCTTCGATGTCTTCGGCCAGCTCGAAATAGGCTTCCACTTCGCCCTGGTCGGCAGCACGGAGAATGGATGCCAGTTTGAGCGGCGTCATGCCATCGGCCGGGTGACCGGAAATCCACTGGCGAACCCCGCCCACCTGTGCGCCGGCAGCTTCTTCCATCAGCTCGGCCGCGCTGACGGCCTTGCCGTCCTGATCCTTCATGGAGTTGGCGAGGTGACGAGAAATCTTCTGCTTCTTCTTTTTCGCCATCAGAGCGATCCTCTCAGGTAGACATTGACGGTCCCGCCTCGGCGGTCATCGTCATGCATCGGCGGGCCACCATTGTGGCCCTGCATCGGATTGTTGGGTTTGCGGTTGGTCTCGTACTCGTAGGCGATGGCCTCCTGGTTGGAAGCAAACCACGCGAGCGCCCCGGCCGGCGCGGTGTCGCCGTGACGATCGTAGCCGTCAGCGCCCTTCGTCGAGTGTTCGTCCGGAACCTTGATGATGCCGTTGACGTAGGCGAGCGCCTGGTGGTCGGCGAGAACATCGGCGTCTTTCGGTAAAAGCAGGCTCTTATCAACAAAGGCCTCGATGTAACCGGGCATATTGGCTGCGTACCATTTGGCAGATGTCATCACCTCGTGGATACATTCCCCCAGCGCTGGCGGGCCTTTTCGGCAAGGTACTGGCCGTTGCCTCGCGCATCGAGCGCGCCCCCGATCAGACGCGGCAGGGCGTCACCGATGTAGAAGAGAATGTCGCGCTGCTGGTCGAACGGAATATTCTTCAGCTCGACAATCAGGCGGGCGCGGCGGATGAGATCGGCTCCGATCTCGAAGACCACGATCGCAGTTTTGTCCCCGGAGCGGGCAAAGTCTTCGCCAAAGCAGTGTTCACGGTCCTTGTCGAGCTTGTCTAAAAGGGGCTTCAAGAGGCCCTCACAGAACTCTTCAGCCTGCTCGGTGCGCTCGAAATCGTCGAGGTTCTTGAACTCGTCCGGTCGGTCCCATCGCACCACGGCCGGCAGATCGGCGGACATGCAGCGCTCGATCAGCACGCGCGTCAACGCGGCCCCTTCCGATTCCGCTGGGATCGCGTCAAGTTCCTGTTTCATCTTGGAAGTGCGCGTGCCATAGGCCGAGCGGATTTTCGCTTCCCAGGCGTTCTCCTTCTCCTGCGACCATTCTTCGCCCTTGATCAGGCAGACGCGTTTGAACAAGCCGTTCTTGACGGCGTCGCCGAAGGTGAAGGTGTGGAAGTTGAAGCCGTTCTTTCCGGCCTCGGCTTCCTTGATCAGTTCATTGAACGGGTTGCTGACGCCGTTGTGCGAGGAAATCACACGGACCTTGCCGCCCCAGATCAGGAGAGCCGCGACAGAATCAATGACGGCGCGCACATCACGATGGAAGGCCGCTTCGTCGATGCAGACCGTGCCCTGAAGACCGCGAATGTTTTCCGGCCGGGAGGAAAGCGCCTCGATGCGGAAGCCGGACTTGAAACGGATGATGTAGCTTGAGATCGCGTTTGTGGTGCCGTCGTCGCGCTGGTCGAAGAAAATGCCGTCTTCGATCGTCAGCAGTTCCTTGGCGACGGTCTTTGCGAAATGCGCGGCATAGCCGATGAACTCCCGGCCCTTCGGCTTGGTGTCCGGAATGTAGAAATAGTTCTGCCCGCCTGCCGATCGCTGGGCCGCCGCTATCAGCGTTGCATCAAGTGCCTCGGCGAAGGTTATGCCGGTTCGGCGACCCTTGGCGCAGCCCTTCAGCAGACTGTCGTCGGCAATCCATTCGGCCTGATGCGCCATAAGGACGCCTTCAGCCAATGGATCGAGATCAGCCGGGATATCGGCACCACGAGGCAATTCGTCCGGCAACTTGGCCGGATCGATCGGAAGCACTGGCGGGTCGGTCCATTTGCCTTGCGGCAAACCGGGCAAGGCTTCAGCCACGCTGTTCCTCCATGCACGCAAGACCGGTCCCTTTGCAGGACCGGCAATCGTTCTTCAGGTCATAGACGGTGCTGGAAATGGTGCCGTCTCGGCGACGGTTAATCCGCTTGATCGCCCGCCCCGTGCCATCGCACCTGGTGCACGGGTCTTTCGGAAGGGTGACGTTCATTCCTGGTCATCCTTCTTCTCGGCGTCAGGAGAGACCTCGGGAACGGATTTCGCCTTCGGGCGCACGCCGAGGAACTCGCGACGGGCGCGTGCGATGGCCTCTTTTGAAATGCCGGGTTCGTTCGAAAGCACGTCGAGCGCCTTTTCCGCCTTGGCTTTCATGTCGGCCTCGATGCGGCGGGCCTTCTCTTCAGCTTCCAGCTTCAGACGGCGGTTCGAAGACGTGACCTGGGCGGCCGAGGCAGCGCGCAGCGCGTTCGCCAGCTCCATGGCACCTTTTGGCGAAATGCCGGCATCACCTGCCGATTGCAGCAGCTCGAAAATCAGCGTCTTGATCGCCTCGGCCGCGATCAGCGTCAGATCGTCGGAGCCGGCCGCGTCCATGCGCTCGGAAATGGTAGCGGCGATTTCGCGGGTCTGTTCAAGCCGGCGCGTCATCTGTGACAGTCGGATGGCGAAGCGATTGAAGGCCGAAAATGACGGGATGTCGAAATCGAGACCGATTTCGCCCTGAAGCGCGATCAGCTTCGTTTTCCACTCGGCATAGATGTCGAGCTGGCTGCGATCACGGTCGGCAAGTTCCTGCGATGCCCAGGAGATCGCATCGCTGCATTCCTCGGGCAGAAGATCGATTGCTGAAAGTCGGCCGCGTGCTTTTGCCATGTCAGGCACCCACGCGCGACGGACGCTTCACGCCCTCAATGGCAGACTGGCGATCGACATGGCGACGGCCGAGATCGGTCAAGGAAGCAATCTTGATGCTGCCAGCGCTGACGACGACAACAGCGCCCATCGTTTCCAGATACTCGATCTGCTGATGCACCCATGGCCGTTCCTGGTTGATGCCAAAATTAGCAAGAACCGGTTCAAGCATGGAGCTGCTCAGGCTCTCATTCACCTGTTCCGCCAAGGCTCTCAAGATGATGAGCCGCGCTTCTTCGCGCATGATTTTCATATAGTCGATACCGATGCTCATTGTTTGCCTGCCGTTTCCACCAGTAGCTGGTTCATTCTTTCGTTCGTGGCTTTGATGGGCTTGAGGGTTTCGTTCAGCGTGTCGAGGCGGCCATTCACCTTCTCCAGGGCAAGCTCCAGGCGGTGCTGGCTCTCCCGATCGGGCAGGTGGCGCATTTCCCCCTCAATCGCCTGGATGCGGCGGTCATGGCTGGTAAGCTTGGTTTCGTGGGCCTCTACGTCTTTGCCCAGGAGCGCGATTTCCTCGCGACCGCTTTTGATGTCGGCCTCAAGCTTTTTTTCGCCGCTGGAGAAAAAGACCTTGAGGTGACCGAGGACAGCGAGACTGGAGAGAACCAGCGTCAGCCAGGGAATGATTTCAGTCGGCGTCATCGGCGGGCCTTTTCAAACTTCGTCTGGCAGACGATGCACCGGGTGGCGGATGGCAATGCGATGCGGCGCTCGCGGGCGATGTCGTTTCCGCAGTCTTCACACTCGAACGTGCCGGCTCCGCGCAGAGAGCGCGAGGCGGCGGCAATCCCCGCCTCGCGCTCCTGTTCGGCCCGTTCGGCGGCCAGATCGAGAGCGGCGTTTCCACCAAAGTTCATCTGGGGGTCTCCACCACCTGTCGAAGACTGACGCCTTGAGCCAGTTCCGGCAGCTTCGACATGATGATCTCGTTCAAAGCCTTTGCGTTGACGCCGAGTTTCTCGATCGCGTCCGGGTTCTTCTCAATGACGTATCTGGCCGCATCCGCGATGATCGCTTCGCTGACCTGCCCGCCGACGTGGATGACGCCGGCTTTGGCCAGAGCGAACCGCACGGCATTGGCCGCCGACTGATGGAGCGCATCGCGCAGTTTGCTTTCGATATCGATGCGCTGCTTTTCGTCCGTGATCTTCAGGAGCGAAATAACGCGGGCGCTGATCCATGTGACCAACACCGGCCCAACGGTCGAGACGAGCAGCACGATAACCGGCTGCATGATCGTCCAAGCCTCATACCAGATCGAAGACGGTGCGATGACCGGGGCAGCGTCCTGGGCGAAGGCCGGCGTCAGAATGAACCAGCTAATGCAGACGAAAGCCACCAGTCCAGCAAGGTAGTAAAACAGCCTGGTCATGATTACCCCTCGACCTTTCTGGCTTCGCGCAAGGCGAGCGTGATGGCGGCATAGGCCTCGGCAACCTTCACGAGGGCGTTTGCAGCAGTGACGGAAGACGGGTCACGGCAAACCACTTCCGCCGCATCCCAGGCGGCTTTCTCCTTGGCGACGACGGAGGGCTTGATGGTGCCGGTGCTGGCAACAACTACGAAAGCACTATGCGCCGTCGCAGCGGCCGAGCAGACCTGCGGCAAATTCTTCTGGATCGCATTGTCGATCGATCCGGTGGACTGGCAGGCCGACAACGCAAGCGTTGCAGCGACTGCGACGAAGACAGACTTGAACATGATGGTCCTTTTGATGATTGGGGGTGGAAACGGCATTTTCGTCAGGCCTCGGTTTTCGAGACAGGGACGCCAGCGCTGGAAAGCTCGACCTTGCCGCCGATCGGCGCATCGGCCGTCTTAGGCCAGCGGACGCCACCAGTGACGAGCCGGCTTTTTTCGATCCGGGTGATCGAAACGGAATTGCTCTGGTTGCCACCTAGGACGTGATAGTGCGTCCGGTCTTCGCCGACATAGAGGCTGACGTGGTGACCACCCTTGCGCTTGAACACAAGGATCGCACCGCGTGCAATTCGGCTTTCGACGCCGAACTTCTTCCAGTTCAAAGCGCCGAGCGGATTGGCGGGAAGCGCTTCTTTCGGAAGAGTGGTGGCGATGAGATTGCCGACGAACAGCCCGCACCACGGAATGTCATCGTCGGTGAAGAAACTCGCAACCCAGCCGCCGAGCTTCTTGGCCCAACCCATGATCGTCGGATTGGATTTCGAGCCAGCGATTTCCTTGAGGCCCATGAAGCGGCGGCCTTCTCGCATCCACACCGGCTCGGCTGGAACCACGACCTTGTCGTGAACAACAAGTGTGCCGTTCGGGTTTTTGCTCTTTACGCCGCGAAGGAGGTTTACGGTCGCAGTATCAGCGCGGCCAGTCTCGTTCAGGCCCGCCGCATGCTGGAAACGCAAGAGCGCCGCAATAACCTCGCGGCCATGGACGCCGTCCGCGACCCCACCATAAGCTCCGGCGACACGCAGGCGATCGATCAGCCATTCGTCAAATGTTTGAGTGGTCAAGAAAAGCCCCGTCATGATGGCAACTGGCGGAGATCGCGCGGGCCGATATTGGGGGCAAATTAGAGTTTGGGCCTGAAACAAATCAGGCCCGCCGTTGCGGGCGGGCCTTTAAAACATTTCCATCTGGCGGGGGTCTGTCTTCCGCCTGGACTTGAGTGGCTCCCGTTTTCGGGCGCGCTGCAAAAGTCTTTCGACACCGCTTTCGGTCAAACCGAGCCTTTTGGCAATATCGCGGTTGCTCATTTCGGCATCGACGTAGCGGCGGGCGCGAAACTCACGTGCCAGAGGCACTCTTATATATCCGCCCGGATATGCTTTGGCTAGACGGTATGCAGCATCAACGCCGATCGTGGAAGAAAGTTCGCTGCGCTCGGGATCGGACGGCACATAAAGCCTGACGCCGGCATGGGCTTCGACCAGGGAGAAGAAGCCGTCTTCGCCAAGTGTCGACAACAGATCAAGGGTGAGGTCTTCGGCCACGGGTAATCCTGTTCGAAATGTTGAGCTGCTCTTCGGTCAGCGCCCGCAGGCGTGCTTCCAGCTCGATACGCCGGTGTGAAAAGCGCGGCAGCTTGGCGATCCTCTCCGCCAGTTGGTCGCGCCGATTCTGAAGAACATCGATCTCCCGCTGGTCCGGCCAGCCAAAGAGCGGCATGCCATTCAGGGGAGCGATGTTCCCGGTCATCACTTTTGAGCCTTCTTCAGTTGGCGAACCTGCGGCCCGAAATAATTCATGACGGATATCCACTCGGCGTCCGTCACATCCCGATAAGCAGCTTTCTGCTTCAGCAGCTCCGTGACGAAAGGCCAGAAATCGTCACGGCCGCTCCCCGGTGAGAGGATCGCCCACTGTGCACGGGCGATCTTGTAGCCGTGCCTCTTTTCGTAAGGCTGGCACGGAACAGGATCGGCCCAGGCGACACCCGCCCGCGCAAGCATCCCCTTCAGCGCCTCGATGACGCTCGCGCCGTCGCTAGCCTTGTGGACGAAACGCATGTCGGAAATGTTCGGCAACTGCCGACCCATGGCGAAAGCTTCAACTGCGCTGTCACGGCGATCGTCGATCACGCCGAGATTGTAGCAGGCGATCCAGAGCGCCCGCATCTTCGGCAGGTATTTGCCGGAAAGCTTGCGCTTGCCGTCGCGGCCGTCCTGGCGAAAACCCGGCAATGACGGCGCCGAAGGCTTCGGCCTGTACCCAAGCCGCCGCAACTCGTCGACAACGGATTTCCGTTGCTGTGTGGTCATCAGGGAAAGCCGGGTCTGGCCGGTCACTCGGGCGTAGATGTCGCGCTGCGCGTCCTCTTCGGTGATACCGAGTTGGCGGAAACCGCCATGTATGGCGCGGATGTGCTGGCTCATTTCGACATCCTCCGTGCCGCATGATCCGCGATGTCGGTAAGGCAGAACTCGGAAGATTTGTCTTCGCCGCCTTCCTCGGTAACGACTAGGACGAACATCTTGCCGTTTTTCGCGTGAACGAAATGGCCGTCCTTCAGAAATGCGTCGATCAGCGCCGTCAGCAACTGATCGGGTTCAAATGTCCTCGGCATTGTAGGCCTCGCTGATTTCGGTGGTGGTGAAGGTGGCTTTGAAAACCGGGATGAAGAAGCGTACATAGACGAACTGGACGGACCAGCCCCGGCGCTGCGCCTTCTCCCAGGTGTCGGGTTTGCGGTATTTGGATGCGATTGCCCTGGCGGCAGTATCGCCCCAAGTTTTCGGCTGAAGCTTTCCCGAGGGAGAGCAAAGCACATAGCCTTTCGAGAAGGCCGCAGGGATTTGGCGCTTACTCGTCATAGGCAACGAACTCCAGCTCGGCCGGATGGCAATTGCTGTAATGATTGTCGCCATGGAAATGCACCTTGACGTAGTGTCGATGCTCGCGGCCTTCCGGCTTGATCTTGCCGTAGCGGGCGGTCACCGTGTGCCGGACGAGCCGGTTCACGGTGATCTCGATGCCATAGTAATTGCGGATGTAATCGTAGCTCACGACAGGAACCTTTCGAGTTCCCGCGCCAATGAGCGCAGAGGGATGAATGGCACCGTGATGCCCAAGTCATGGGCCTGCGGTACGAAGACGCGAAGAAAGAGATCGCCATCGATGAGAACGACATCGCTTTCAGCGGTGGCGAGGCACTCCTGCAAGGCGCGCTCGATTTCGGCGGTGCGGCGGGTGACTGCGGAGACCATCATTTCACCCCATCATCAAGAACGGCATCGACTAGATTGCCGTCAGCGATAGCTATGACGAGATTGGCGATAAGCCGATCGGTGCTGATCTCACGCCTGGCGGCGTGAGGGCGAAGGCGCTGACGAGCAGAGAGCGGGATAAGGTCGGCAACCGTGGAGCCGGTTGCTGAAACCTTCTTTGCCGAACGGTTTCTGGCCCGTTTTGCGCAGCTTTCCAGACCGGAGGCGGCGTTTTCGCTGATGCCAAGTATTTTGGCGATGTCGCTGATCCGTTTTCCCTGCTCGCGCATGGCCAGGACGGCGGCGGTTTTCGTGGCGTAGCCCATGACCTCCGTCATGCCGCACCGCCTTTCGAGGCATAGTAGGCGAGCCTTTCCTCGATGCCCGGCACCAGCCCATTGTTGAGCATGCCGGCAGCCAGGCGCGCATCGCCCATGACCGTGAGCAAGATGGCCGCGATCGCGTGTTCTGTCGTCACCAGTATCTCGGACCGCTTTGCGATCGGGTCGCGTTCGTCGATTATGGCTTTGGCGGCAGCGAGGGCGCGGACGGTATCATTGACGCTCTTGCTCATGCTTCACCGCCTTCCGCCGGAGCGAGATGCTGGAATACAATGGCTTCGATCTCTGTGAGCGGGATGGTGCTGCTGGCGACGGCAATCAGTTCGGACAGGAACCACATGCGCAAATCCTCGCGGCTTGCCGCCAGGCGGGCTTTCTCAGGGTTTTCGCTGATGAGGCTTTTCAGATGCGTCTCAAGCATGGCGAGTTCTGAGATGCCCTCCGCCTTGGCAATGGCGTTCATGACAATGCCGAGGGTGTTTCGCTTCAAGGCGGCACCCTCACTATCGCCGGTCTTTTCATCACGGCGGATGTAGTACTGAAGGGTGTCACGAAACAGCTTCACGAGAACGAGCAGTTCATTGATGTCGGCGCTCGGTATCATGCGCCAGCCTTCGGGAATACGATGCGCCAGTCGATGAAGCTCTTCCAGTTCTTCCGGGCTGATTGTGACCGTGCTCATACCTCACCGCCTTCCGCCATGGAGTTGCGATGCTGCTGGCTGGCAAGCGTGAGAACAGTAGGAACGACCATGTCGAGCCGATCGACCGTGAACCAGCGCCATCTAAGGTGTCCCCAAGAGCTAGAAAACGATTGCGTTCCCGAGTGGTAGCGCCGAACGCAAATCTCGGCTTTGACAATAAGCCCGGTCCGGCCTGCAAGGCACCAACGCTCCATGAAAGCACCAGCCTGTTCCTTGCCGTCCTCGAATTGGTCCATGTCGATGACGCTGGCGAGTTCGGGGAAGCCTTCCAGAATGGCGGTTACATCAGGCAGCTTCGTATTATCGGCAAAATCCTGCAGCCACTCCGGAGGGCTGTCAGGATCGCCAAGGGCTTCGATCATGTAGATCGCAGCCACGCGGGCTTCTGCATCGAGAAGGTTATCGTAGACGTGAAGATCGCTCATATCGCACCTCACGCCTTCGCCAGATCGATGGTGATGGCCTGCCAATCGGCCTCAAGGCTGTCGCGCTTGTAAAAGCGAACATATTCCTTGGAGCCGGTGACACGGATGGCGTCACGGATAGCTTCCATCGCCGTTTTCCAGCGGCTGTCCTCAATCTCCAGCTTCAGCAGCATGAAGACATCGGCACGGTTCACCTGACCTTCCTTTTCGGTGTTGAAGGCGCGGGTGACAATGGACTGGATTTCAGGGCGGCTGTCGGCGCTCCATTCCGTCAAGCACTGGTCGATGAGCTGCTTTGCGATCTGAAGCTCGGGGCCGAAGGTGATGAGATCGGAGACGGCCACCTGAATTTTCATCAGGCCGTCATAGGTCTGATAGGTGCGATTGCCTTTCTTGCCGCCGATCGTCACGCCGTACTCGTACGCCAGAAGCGTATCAAGGGAAGAGAGGTCAGCAGCCGTGTGGCCACGGAACCGGGAAAGCTGCGCGTTGAGATTTTCAGCAAAGGCGATGCACTTGCGAACAGTCTGATCTTCGAGCTTGTACTGATCCTTGACGTTGCCGATCGGATCGAGACCGCCCTTGGCGTTGTGCATGAACTCCCGGCCGTTGACGATGGTGATGCCGGGCTTGTCGTTTTCTTCGAGAATGACTGACTGCATGGGTACAACCTCATAAATTAATGTGAAAGGGGATCAGGCCGCGTCGCCACCGGACGGCGCGGAAGGTGCGGAGGAATTGGAGGGCTTGGGGCGGAACTGGACGACGTTGCCGCCATCCTCGATGTCAGGCCTCATCAACTGAAGCACCTCGGCCGTCACGGCGGTCATGTCGGAAATCAGCTTCAGCCGATCCTCGAAGGCGCGCCGGTTCCATTCCGCGCACGACCAGGCGTTTTCGAGATTGCGGGCATGATCGGCGATCTTGCCAACGCTCATCACCAGCCTCGACGACATGGCGCGGTCGAGGTGGATGTGCCCTTTCTCGGCCAGTTCCGAGTTGAGGCCGCGATAAAGCTCACGCAGGAGATCGGAAACGCAGTCAGGCTTCGCCGTCATTCTTCTTTCCTCCAAAGTTCGGGCGGATGATGTTGCCTTCGGCCTTTTTCAGAAGGCCGGTGAGTTCGCCGGTTGCGAGCTGCTCGGCGGTCTTGGCGAGCAGCTTCCCGGCCTCGCTGTCGCGCAGAATGGAAAGCTCCAGCTCAAGATGGCCGGCCTGCTGTGACAGGGCGCGAAGGGTTTTCAGGACGGTCTGGGCGGATTGCGCATCCAGTTCCAGTTTTTCGTCCGGCTTCATCTTTTGGCTTCCCCGAAGATGCCCGCGAGATAATCCAGGTGAGATTTGAGGGAAGGGTTTTCCGGCGTCATAGGCTGTCTCCCATGTCGCGGTTCTTCCAGGCGGCCTGAAGGTGCTCCAGGCGAACGCCTTCCTCGCCGTCGCCGATGGCGAGCATGGACGCGGCCTTCATGGTGCGGTCGATCTGGCGAAGCGCACCAGGCTTCATGGCAATACCTTTGAGAAAGGTGGCGCAATCGCTGCCATCCTCTACGCCCCAGGCCTTGATGAGCATTTCCGCGTCCGCAACGGGATTGCGAACCGTGCGAACCTGCCGGTCAAAGCGGGAAAGCACCTGCGCACGGCTGGCAACTGAACGACCCTGGTCCTTGATAAAGGCGGTTGCGGTGTCCTCATTGCCGATCAAAGCGACGCCGCAATGGTCATTATCCACGAAGTGACGAAGCTGGTTGATCGCGTCCGGAACCGCGTTCTGTGCCTCATCAACGATCAGCAGTGACCCTTCGCCGACGCGCTTCAGCTTCGCCCCGAGGGCGCGGGCGAACTTTGCGGGATTATGCTCTTGCACCTCCAGAGCTGCGCACAATTCGACCAGCATGCCGTGAACCGTCTTGGTGCTCGGGCTAAGCGTCACCTTGAAGACATGAGGCCGAGTGGCGGCAAAGTGCTGCACGGCAGCGGTTTTGCCAGAGCCTGCGGGCAGGGTGACGCGGACGAAACCGGACGTTACCTGAGCAAACAGAAGAGCGTTGTAAACGTCCATGCCGACCGTCGTGCGCTGGAACGGCGGTGACACGGGCATGATAGCGGCCATGTTCTGGCTGGCGTCGATAGCATCAAGCCAGTTGGCCAACTGCTGATTTACGTTCGCCAGGACGCCGAGGTACTTTCCGCTAAACCAAGGGGAAAACGTGCCGTCCGGAACGCCCGAGCGGCGGGACACTTCGGCTTTCGTCCAACCGTACGTGACGGCGACATCAACGGTGCGCGCTGTCAGCTTGCGCCATTCGGCAACGTCGGAAGCCGGATGCTTGGCGGTAAACTCGATCGTCGGTTGAGACTGTTCCCAGACGGTATTTGTGCTGGTCGTCTTTTTCATATAAAGGTTCCTTTGTTCAATTGTGGGGCGGCCTTTAGGTCGCTCATTTTTTTCGCCCTGTTGGACTGGAACCGTACTCAGTACTTTTCGGCTCTTCTCTTGCGGGCAGGCTTGCCGCCTGCCTCGGTATTCCCCGTGGGGAATTGGATAATTGCGCTTTCCCCGCCCGCCACTCGGGCGAGGCCACGCGCAAAACTGTCTTCGAAATGATCGACGCTGACCGCCTCGACCGGGGCATGTGCAAGGTTGCCGGTGACAAGGCGCGTGACGACTGGACGAACCGGCGTCTGCGGACGCTTCGCAGCCTCGGCCTTGCGGCCCTTTTCCATGATCTCGCCAAGCTGCATCGGTGAGAGCGCCGCATTGCTCTTGGCCACCGCCTGAAGGTTCTTGACGTGCGTCTTGCGTGCCTTCTCCTGGCGACGGGCAGCGCCCGTATCGGCAAAGCCGGTTTTAGCCAGACAGTCGGCGTCACAAAGGAAGCGGCCTTCCGGGTCGTAGACCTTGACCGGCTTGTGCAGGTCGGCCGGATCGAACCGAACCGTCAGCTTCTTGCTGATCCACTCGTTAAGCACGGGGTGCCAGTAGCGGTTACCGTGCATGTGGATCGCGCCGTCCGGCTTGCGGGCCGTTATGGCGACTGCCGAGAGCATCCAGAGCGAACGCTGGGCCATGCTGGCATAACGAACGATGGTGGACGGCTCGGCGATCGACGCATCGAACGTCTGCGCGAAACTGCGGCCGTGGGCGGTTTCCGTGGTGCGGTTCAGCCGGTGGTTATGTTCGTCCACGCACTTCGCGACATGGCGCTGGAGGGTTTCGAGCGGCACGGCGCTATTGCCATAGTTTTCCGGCTTCGCGTCCGGCCGGTTGCCGGTATAGCAACCGGACATGGACGGATGCTTGGAAATTTCCTCGGCGAGATCGCGCCAGGCGCGTTCGATCGGTTTCGACTGACCGGAACGGGGCTTCACGAAATGCGGCTCGATGTCGAGCGTTTTCAGGAGGCCGGCAACATCGTCCTCATTGACCTTGAAGCGATGACGGGTCTTTGCGCCGCCCGAGATCATCTTGCCCGCGAAGGCGCGGCCGTTATCCATATAGATGTGCTCGGGAAGTATGCCGTCATGGTTCTCGATCATCGAACCGATGCAGGTGCGGACAGCCTCCCATGTTTCGGCTTCTGAGAGCGTCCACGAAAGCACCTTGCGTGAATAGACATCCTGAATACCGATCAGGATCACGCGCACCGGCGTCTCCGACCAGGGTGCCCGCACAAACAGGTCGAGCTGGTGACCGTCGGTGTTGACGATTTTCATTGCGTGCAGATGAGCCACGGTGCGCTTCTGCGACGGAAAGAGCTGCTTCGCTTTGTCCTTGCCTTCGCGGGCAATGATCTGCGCTGCCTTCGGCACTTCGGCGTCCAAGCGGCGGCGCAAGGAACGCTCGGAAGGGATCGGTGACAGTTTCTGGTCGCGAGCCACCATCATCATGCGACGATAGCAGGCGCTAAAGGATGGGCGTTCCGGACGCAGGAAGTCGGATTTCAGGATTTTCCACGCCTCGGGGTGGCAGGGAGTGACTTCGGCGGCTTCGCCGCTGGCGCTTCCCGAGAAAGATGGGGCGAGGGCGGCAAGCCAGTCCTGGCGGGAATGGCCTTCAACCATCTTGCGCCACTCGTAATAGGTCGCGGGCACGATATCGGCCCTGCGGGTGACGTGGGCGACGGCATGTTTCATGCTGATGCCGGACGCTCGCAGTTCCTCGACCTCAGTCAGGACGGCAAAGCGGGTCTTGCAGATTGCCTTATGGGCGTCTGAAAGGGCTTCAAAACGGTCCCAAAGCATCTTTGAGAGTTTCGTCGGGCGCGGATCGGTCGGCTCCGCATTGAGAAATGCGAGCTTCGCCTGCGCCACGGGAGGCAGGAAGGAATAATGGTACTCAAAGCCGCCGCCTTGTCCGGCCTTCGGGCGGGCTTTCACGGTGGAACGCACGCCAGAGCGAGCGATAAACAACTCAAGCCCTTGGCGCGTGCTCGGAATACCCGGCAAAGCTGCCTGGGCCAATTCGGCGGATGTGAACCATTCTTTCTTCATTTGCGCACCCGACGAATGTGCACCGGCGTCGCCTGAAGAACTTTCAGTTCCTTGGCGAGCTTCCTCTGCTCCTGGCGAATGCGGGACATTTCCGCGAGGCGGGCTTCGTCACCTTCGAGCAGCAACAGGCCGTCATCGGAAACAACGACATCCCAGAGCCAGAAGGCGTTAGTGGCGCGAACGAAGGCCTTGAAGCGTGGCATGCTGATGTCATGGGCGGTCTTGCTTTCGGCGGTATAGCTGTCGAGAGCCGATTTCGAGACCTTGTCGAGGCCGAGGTAATAGGCCATACGCGCCGCAATCGTGTCGCGGTCGTACTGGCATTCACGGATGGCACGGGCCATTTCGCGTTTCAGGGTCGAACGGAAGCGGTCGATATCGAGGCGTTCCGATGCAGAGCGCACCGGGAAAACCGTCTCCTTGAAGAAGTCCATCTGGTTGGGGTCGCGTTTCGTGCTCATGCTGCCTCCTCGCGGATCGCAGCCATGAGGGCATCTGGCGCGTCAGACATGCCGATGTGCTCAGGGAAGCTATCGCGGGTTTCCTCGCTCGCCTCGTCCCAGGCGGCGATCAGTTTGTTGAGGATGATGGACTGAGAAGCGGCGGGCGGCGTGGCGACCAGAACCGGGGGCTTGGTGAAAGCCAAAACCTTCTTAACATCCGGCGTGTGCTTCAACGCGGCGGCAACGGCGATCTGGTCTTCACGAGGAAGCTTGGCCAAGGTCAAAAGCTGCGACTGGTCGTTTTCGGCCGTGGTGCCACGCACCGCCTGTCTCAGCACCGGATCGAGGTTTTTCCCGATGCTGGTTACCTTTTCATAGGTGCTTTGACCGAAGCCGAAGCGCTCCTTTACACGTTCGGAAAGCTCCCGCCCGCCAGAGAAGACCAAACCGTAATCATTACGGTTTGATTTCTGGTCGCCGCCTCGGGTGATTTTGCCGTGCTTTTCCTCCCAAAGCTCGCGGTACTTCATGACGAAGATGGCGCGATCGAGCGGGTTCAGCTCGTTGCGATACAGGTTCTCGGAGATTTCGAGCAACTGAGCCTCGACGGCATCAGCTTTGACGACAATGGCGTCAATCTCCGTCCAGCCGAGCAACGTTGCGGCGGTGGTGCGATAGCCGCCCGCCACCAGCGTGTAAGGTGTGCCCTTTTTCGCTGGCGTTTTGCGGATCATGATCGGGCTGATCTGCCCGTGTTCAGACATCGAGGCGGCAATTGCCTCGGCATAATCCATATCGATCGGGCGGAGCCGCTCGCCGACAAAGATGCTTGATAGGGTGGCGCGGATGAACTCAGCCATAGGAGGCTTCCTGTCCGGCCGACGCCTCGTAGAGCATTTCCATAAAGGTGTCTTTGGCGCGGGCGGCGATGCGCTCGTAAGCCTTGTCAAAAAGCGGTTCGAAGCGCCGCGCCTCGACGACGCGGACAGCCTGCATGACAGTCCAGCGGGCAACGCCCAGGAGCACGACCAGGCGGCGGCGCGGAACATCGAAATCGACGTGAAGCACGTAGATCGCCATCTGCCGTGCGAGCTTCGCATCGAACATTTCAGCAGGGGGGTGATGATGTGGCGGAGTGGAAGGTGGTTGAAATGCGAACGGCTGGCGCGATAGCTGGCCGCTACCATTGCCTGCAAACGTTCTTCATCGGAATAAGGATTTACCATCGAAACCTCGGAGTTCGTCGCTCGGCGACGGCATTGCGGCAGTTCGATGCCGGGGCGGTGGGGCTGGGTGTTGAGGCCGCCCCGGCATCTGGCGTCGCTCCCTGGGGGTAACAGAGCGACGGTTCGGGAAATCAGCGGGATTTGTTGGCGTCGGAGCGCGCAAGCAGGCGGCAAAGCTCGGGCTGCATGTCCATGGTGAGGCAACCGACAAGCTTATCGTCGATATCTGCATCGCCTTCGCCAAGCAGCAGGTCGACGAGTTTATTTCCAGCCGTCATATGAACATCGGCGTCCATGACTGTGGCGTCAGCTTCTGCCGTCAAAAGCTCTGTCAAAGCCTGCTGCACGACTGTGTCGTCGAGCGTGATCGATTCCGGGCTGTAACCGGCCAACAGCTTCGCTTCGTTGAGGGCATGGGCTGCAACGACAATGGCGCGGGCATTCCGCAGTCGCTCGGCATCCACAGTTTCAAGATCGACGACACAGGCCATGGAAAGAGGCTTTTCTGTTGCCTGGGGCAAAGGCTTGGTGACCGTGGTTGGAGCGGGGCTGAAAACGAGAACGTCGGACGGATGCGGGCGGTCGATCAGGCCGTTTTTGACGCGTTCATGCCAGTGGGCGAACTCGTCAAATGTCGGACCCTCTACATTGCGCTTTTTCACAGCGTTTCCGAAGAAGTGGTAGGCCTCTCTGGTGGACTGCCCACGCTCGACGATGTTATCGAAGGTGGTAATCACAAGGTCTTTCACCCGCGACGGGACACGGTCGAAAAAGGGCACGGCGACGTGATTGCGAACTGCTACGCTCATAGAGCTGCTCCATAGTGTTTGAGGATGGTGATGAGTGCGGCCGAAACGCCCGCGAACGCAGGACTAAAAATCAGCAGGGTTTCGGCCCACCGGCACACTCGGGAGCGGGCCGGAATGAAAATTGGGCTGTCGAAATTGGCATGCGGTTTCGTCATTGTGGGGTGTCTGCTGATCGGCGATTGTCGGGGTGTGGAGCGGTCGAGAGATTGGGTCTGACAGCCGGGGCGAACGAACGCCTTGCACTCGTGCGGTAGGCTAGAGCAGCAATCCCGAACCGTTCCACGCTTCATGCTGCGGCTTGCTCCGCTTCGGCGGCGCGGCGGCCGTTACGGTAATTTTCCGAAGGCTGCGGGCTGAGCCTGCGGCCATCGGGCATGTATCGGGAGAACCAGAGAAGGTGCGGCCGGGTTTTCAGGGCCGCTGCGATTGCGCGTTCACCTGCCGCGTGCGGCTCGTGGACGGCATTGCCGGCTGTGCCGGTGGGCAGGCAATATTTCTTGTCGATCTCGGCAAGCGTGATTTTGGCCACGATGAGCTTGCCTTTAATCCGGGCAATTTCTTCCAGCCGAAGGCGTTCGGCACGGCTCATCTTGCCGCCGTCAGAGACACGGTGCATAAAGGATTCCTTCCAGAAGGGAGGCCCTGACCGGCCTCCTTTTTTGGGGTTATTAATTCTGCGAACACAGAAAGGAATAAATCAGAATTCTGATTTTGTAAATCGGAAATCGGATTTATGCGGTGATTTATTGGCTAGACCTGAGATTCCGTCGAAAACGGCGCTCGGCACGCGACTTCGTGAGTTGCGAAGAAAGCTCGGCGATCCTGAAAGAGACGTGTTTGCGGCCCAGCTCGGCGTCAGCAAAACGACGCTAGGAAATTACGAAAAGGGAGACTCGGAGCCGACCGCTTCGGTGCTGGATTCATATCGCCATAATTTCGGGGCTAATGTCCTCTGGATACTGACGGGCGAAGGCAACATGTTTTCCGAATCTGCAACTGTAACCGAAGGTGTCGATATGGTGGAAATTCCGCTGTACGACGTTCAAGCGGCTGCTGGTTCCGGCCTTATTCCCAAAGACGACGGCCTGCATAATTCCGTTGCTTTTAGCCGCGCTTTCCTTCGAAGCATCGGCGCGAAGCCTGAAAATTGCATCATGTTGGAAGCCAAAGGCGAAAGCATGCTGCCGACTATCCCGGACGGCGCGTTTATGATCGTCGATCAAAGCAAGACCGACATCGTCGATGACCAAGTTTTCGTGTTCCGCGTAGGACCTGGTATCAAGGTGAAGCGGGCAAACTGGCGCATGGACGGCTCGCTAGAACTACGTTCCGATAACGAACAGAATGGTTATCCCAAGGAAATTATCGATGAGGACGTAGCCGATGATCTTTCCGTCATCGGTCAGGTGCTCTCTCTTCTTCGTCGAGCATAATTTAGGAATCACTCAGAGGTGGCATTGACTCATTTTGCAATGAGAACAAAATAGGAACATTAGTAACGCCGAAGATGAGGTAAAGGGTATGGCGCTAGCTGATAAGTTCGTTGTTGTTCCATTCGCGGAGCGGAGACCTGAGATGGTGAATGTGGATTGGAAGCTTGCGCCGAAAAACGCCCGGTGGTGGGCCGTCGATGCCAACGGTGAAGCGCACTGGTTTTGTGAGCCGGACATCGCGGCATTTACTGACTTCTGGTTTTCTGAGCCTATCGGCGCACCTTCATTCGGCTTCGATGGCGACTGGAGAGCGAGCTTAACAGAACGCCCGTCGCGGTTTGGCCTGGTCCGGTAACGCAAAAAGCCGCGTTGCATCTTCACGCAGCGCGGCTTTCCTTTATTGTCATTGATTTCATTGCAAAAATCGGATTTTTTTCGAACGTGCAAGGCAGTTGCATGTTCAATTTGGATTCTGGCCGGTCGTTCTTGCTTATTTAAGAGATTGCCGCGCGAGACCGCCGAATTCTTAAAGGCCGGTTTTCTGGGCTTTAAGGGGTCTTAAAAGACCGATAGGGTGGTTTTTGAAGAGTTGTTGAGGGACGCTCGAATTTTGGCCGTTTCTGCCACGGCGGATCGCAGATCGCGCCGCCAGTCTGTCAAACTTGTTTTTGATTGGTGCTCGCATGCACGCTTGAAAGCCCCTGATTTATAAGGCTTTCTCGCCAGTTCCCGGATATTATCGGATATTCCCAGAGATTCCAGTAAGTGGTGACAAAGTACATTGATCCGATGGTGCCTGCCGGTAAGTTATGCCTAAAAAAAGGGAAACCCGCTTACTGCCAAAATGCAGCCAGCGGGTCTCGACCTCTACCCCCTCCCACAAGGGCGGCTGCACAAAAGCACATTGAATGAATTATGGCAAGATCAAGGCGACCATATTGTTGCTGTTGATGGCCCTGTTCGCCAGTTTAGTGGAGGATGGCAGAGCGTGACCTGTTCCGTGTGCCGCTCGTAAGGGGAGCGATAGGACACGATATTTTCGGTGCAGCGCATTTCTGCGAGATTGGAATAGGTATTTTCGATCCGCTGCGGTTGAGGATGTGTTTTGTGCGGCAAAACCCGTTCCTCACGATAAACCGTCATATCTGCGGCAAAGGATGTGCCTGATATTGACAAGGTGGCGAATGCGGCAATCAAGAGAATTCTTCCAGGATGTGCGGACATGGCTCTTCCCCGCGTTGAACAACGCAGGAGAACGTGCTGTGCACATAAGCTGTTCCAGGGGCACCGGCAAAAAAATGCCCGCTCGTGGCGGGCAATCAGAGGGGAACTGAGGTTAGGAGCCTCGGGTCTGAAACGGACATCTTCCGCATAAGTTCCGCTTGCGGAATAATTTCCGTCACGCTTTGCCGACAGGGGGGGGGCTGGGCAGGCCGAGTTTCAAGCCGCACGACACGGAACGATGCGACGCTCGCGAACAGGGATGCTTCGATAAATATTCTATCTTTAGGAAAATTTGGAGCGGGCGAAGGGATTTGAACCCTCGACCCCAACCTTGGCAAGGTTGTGCTCTACCCCTGAGCTACACCCGCTCAAATCCACCGGTCCGGGGTAGTTCGCTGAACCGTGGGCCGCCAAGCGGCGACGGGCGCTATATCGCTCAATCGATTTTGGAATGCAACAGGGAAATGACAAAAACGCGAAAATTTCTTTGAGAAATGCGACAAGCGGCGGAAATGATTGAGAATTTTTCATCCCGCTGTTTTTTCCTGCGTTGCCAAGCGTCGGTTGCCCGCTTAATCAGGAAACAAGCATAGTGGAATCGGTAGAGGCAGGCGGCAGGATATGACGGAAAATTCCCAGAAGACGGCATCGGAGCTGTTCGAGTTTCTCGACGGACTCGGCATTTCCCACACCACGAAGCAGCACGAACCGGTGTTTACCGTCGCCGAATCCCAGTCGCTGCGCGACCTCATTCCCGGCGGCCATACAAAGAACCTCTTTGTAAAGGACAAGAAGGATCAGTATTTCGTTCTGACCGTTGAGGAAAATGCGGTCGTCGATCTGAAAAGCGTTCACAAGACCATCGGTGCGGCAAGCCGCGTGTCCTTTGGCAGACCGGAAAAGATGCTCGAATATCTCGGCGTCGTGCCGGGCTCGGTAACGGTGTTCGGAGCCATAAACGACACCGACAGGCAGGTCACCTTCGTGCTCGACAGCGGGCTTCTGGAAAACGAGCTGGTCAATGGCCATCCGCTTTCCAACGACCAGACGACAACGATCGCGTCCACGGATCTCATTCGCTTTCTCGAGGCAACCGGACATGCACCGCTTGTCTTGAAAGTCAGCGAGTGAGATACGATCTTTGCTTCAAATAAGACATATGACAGAAGGTTACGGGAGACCGGCATGAGCGGCGAAAATAATCCTTATGGCGGTTCCTATAGCGGGCAGATGACCGCAAGCGCCCATCATAATGGCGAACTGAACGGCGCGGCCTCCGGCCACATCAAGGACACCACGACGGCGGGTTTCTCCAGGGACGTTCTTGAGGAATCGCGTCGCCAGCCGGTTCTGGTGGATTTCTGGGCGCCCTGGTGCGGCCCGTGCAAGCAGCTGACGCCGGTGCTCGAGAAGGTCATCAACGAGGCGAATGGCCGCGTGAAGCTCGTGAAGCTGAATATTGACGACCACCCGTCGATTCCCGGCCAGCTCGGTATCCAGTCCATTCCGGCAATCGTCGCCTTTGCCGACGGCCGGCCGGTGGATGGCTTCATGGGTGCCGTGCCGGAAAGCCAGATCAAGCAGTTCATCGAGAAGATCGCCGGGCCTGACGCGGGCGATCCCAAGGCCGAGATCGAGGCTGTTCTGACGGAGGCGAAGCAGCTTCTGGCGGATGGCGATTTCAACGGCGCGGCGCAGCTTTTCGGCGCCGTCATGCAGGCCGATCCGGAAAATCCGGCCGCGATTGCCGGTATCGCCGAATGCATGATCGCCGCCGGCCAATATGAGCGGGCAAGCGAACTGCTCTCTTCGCTGCCTGCGGAACTCAACGAAGATGCGGGCATTCAACTCGTTTCGAAAAAGATCGCGCAATATGAGGAAGCCCGCAAGATCGGCGACCCGGTCGCGCTGGAGCGCGAGCTGGCGCTCGATCCCGATCGTCACGAGGCGCGGGTGAAGCTTGCCAAGGTGCTGAATGCTCAAGGCCGGCGCGACGAGGCCGCGGACCATCTGCTTTACGTCATGCGCAAGGACCGGACCTTCGACGATGACGGCGCGCGCCGCCAGCTTCTGGAGTTTTTCGAGGCCTGGGGCTTCAAGGACCCGGCAACCGTTGCCGGCCGCAGGAAGCTTTCGGCGATACTGTTTTCGTAATGCGGGCATATCCCGGCCGCGGCGGTTGATCCGCCGGCCGGGCAGCAGTGAACAGGGGGCTTGATTCCCATGCATGTCGGAAATGCGAGATATGTGAAGAACGACGATCTGCCGGAAACCGTGCCGGTCTTTCCATTGCCGGGCGCGCTGCTTCTACCGGAAGGCCATCTTCCACTCAATATTTTCGAGCCTCGATATCTCGCCATGATCGACTGGGCATTGGCCGGCCATCGCATCATCGGCATGGTGCAGCCCGCCCTGCATGTCATCGAGGCGGGGCTTGAGGGCGGTCCGCTAAGCGCCGTCGGCTGCCTCGGCCGCATCACGTCCTTTTCCGAAACCGGCGATGGCCGTTATATCATCTCGCTCACCGGCGTGTGCCGCTTCCGCCTGCTGGAAGAGGTGGAGGCGGGCAAACCCTACCGCAGCTTCCGGCATGCGCCCTTCATCGCCGATCTTTCCGGCGAATATGACGAGGATGCGGTGGACCGCGAAAATCTGCTCCGGGTATTCCGTTCGTTTCTGGATGCCAACCAGCTGGAAGCGGATTGGGAAAGCGTGGAAAGGGCGGGCAATCGCGTTCTCGTCAATTCGCTTTCCATGATGTCTCCCTTCGGACCGGCTGAAAAACAGGCGCTTCTGGAAGCGCCGGACCTGAAGACGCGGGCCGAAACATTGATCGCCATCACCGAGATCGTTCTTGCCCAGGGATCGGGCGAGGGCGGCAACGTGCTGCAATAGGATCGCCGCCATGGACGACAGGATGAGCAATGTCGATCCCAAGCTGCTGGAGCTGCTGGTCTGCCCTTTGACGAAAGGGCGCCTTACCTATGACCGCGCCCGCAATGAACTCGTCTCCGAGAGCGCCAGGCTTGCTTATCCGATCCGCGATGGCGTGCCGATCATGCTGATTTCGGAAGCGCGCAAAATAGAAGACTGACCTTCCCGCTTGCCCGCCTTCACACATTGCGTGTCGCCAATTGACGAAGATGCGTTGACAACCATGCGTGGATTTGACCAGAGTCCCGCCCGACATGTCTGTTGCGGGGAGAAAACTGATGTCGTTGCGCGCGCTCGTCCGGATTTCGCTGGTTGCGGTCTCAACCGCCCTGTTTTTTCCGCCAGCCATGGCGGCGGAACCCTCCCGCAAGGTCGTTACGACCCAAAATGGCGATTATTTCGGCTTCGATCTCAGGACGGAGCAGAATGTCTCGCTGGAGCAATGTGGCGAGATTTGCGTCGGCGATACCGCCTGCAAGGCCTTTACCTACAATCCCAAGGTGAAATGGTGCTTCCTAAAATCGGATTTCAACCAGCTGAACGCCTTCCCCGGCGCGGTTGCCGGCAAGATCGTGGAAGTGGCCGCGGAAGCCGATATCGGTGCGCCGCAGCGCCTGTCCTTCGTGACCGACAGCCTGCAGCAGGAAGCGCGCCGGCTGAAATCCGGCCTTGCGGCAAATGACGGTGAGGGCGAACAGGGTCTGGAAGCCCTCGTGGAGACGGCGCGGCAGCAGGCAGCCGCAGGCAATATTCCCGATGCGGTCACGACCTATAAACAGGCCCTTGCGATCACACCTGACGATGGTGCGCTCTGGGCGGAATTGTCGGAAAAGGCCGCGCAGGTCAGCGATAATTATTCGATAGCGGGACAGGCCGCTTCCGCCGCCATCAACGCTTACCAGCTGAGCCGCACGGTCAGCGCCCGGACCGAGGCCCTGAACCGGCTGGCGAAGGCCTTCGAAAGAACGCAGAATTATCGCGCGGCACTCAATGCCTATAAGGAAAGCCTCGCGCTTACCGACAATGCACAGACCAGGGCGGCCTATGCCGATCTGCGCACGCGTCAGGGTTTCCGCGTCATCAACAATACCGTGGATACGGATAGCGTCAGCCCGCGCGCCTGCGTGCAGTTTTCCGAGCCGCTGGTAAAGAACGGCGTAGACTATTCCTCGTTCATCACGCTGGATGGGGCAGCGCCCAAGGCCATCGAGGCGAAGGGCAGCGAGATTTGCGTGGAAGGCCTGACCCATGGCCAGCGTTACAAGATCGCGTTTCGCGCCGGCCTGCCGTCTTCGGTGGAAGAGCCTCTGGAAAAGCAGGTCGATCTCGATATCTATGTGCGTGACCGCGCCGCCAGCGTGCGCTTCACCGGCGAGAATTTCGTGCTGCCGGGCACGGCCCGCCGCGGCATTCCAATCGTCTCTGTCAATGCCGACAAGGCCGACCTGAAGCTTTATCGCGTCGGCGACCGCAACATCACCTCGCTTCTTTCAAACTCGCAGTTTCTGACGCAGATGGACGGCTACAATGTCGACCGTATCGAAAACGAAATTGGCGAGCTTGTCTGGCAGGGCTCGATCGATATCCAGCCCGATCTCAACAAGGATGTGGTGACGAGCTTCCCGGTGGATGAGGCCCTGCCGGAGCGCAAGCCCGGCATCTATGTGCTGACTGCCGTGCCGCCGGGCACCGCGCCGGAAACATGGGATTCGCGCGCCACGCAATGGTTCCTGGTCTCCGATACCGGCATCACCACCTATGCCGGAACCGATGGTCTGAATGTCTTTGTCCGTGCACTTGGCAGCGCCAAACCGCTGGCAGATGTGGATTTGCAGCTGCTCGCCAAGAATAATGAGGTGCTGGGCACCGCAAAGACGGATGCGGACGGCCGCGCGGTGTTCTCGGCCGGCCTGATGCGCGGCACGGCGGCGCAGGCGCCTGCGATCCTGACCGCGCGCAACGGCGACAAGGACTACGTTTTCCTCGACATGACCCGCGCCGGCTTCGATCTTTCGGATCGCGGCGTGACGGGACGTGCAGCCCCCGGTGCCATCGACGTGTTCAGCTGGACGGAACGCGGCATCTACCGCGCCGGCGAGACTGTGCATGCCGCAGCGCTTGCCCGCGATGTCGACGGCAAGGCAATCGAGGATCTTCCGCTCACTTTCATCTTCTCGCGCCCTGACGGTGTCGAGGACCGGCGCTTCGTCAGCGACGGCAAGGCGCTGGGCGGCCATGCGGTCGATCTGCCGTTGCAGGCAAATGCGATGCGCGGCACCTGGACATTGCGCATCCATACCGATCCGAAAACGCCTGCGATCAGCGAAAAGAGCTTCCTCGTCGATGATTTCGTGCCTGACCGCACCGAGTTCGATCTTTCCAGCAAGGCAAAGCAGATCGACCCCGGCGCGGAAACGGCAATCGACGTCGATGGCCGTTATCTCTATGGCGCGCCCGCTGCCGGCCTGACGCTGGAAGGCGAGGTCGCGATCAAGCCGACGCGCACCAGTGCCGATTTCGAAGGTTATTTCTTCGGTCTGGCCGATGAGGAGAGCGAAGAGGAAAACCGCACTACGCTTGCCGATCTGCCGGTTCTGGACGAAGAGGGCAAGGCGAGCTTCAATGTCGATCTGACCGACCTGCCATCCACAACGCAGCTTCTTTCCGCCAACATCACCGTGCGCATGCAGGAGGCCGGCGGCCGTGCCGTGGAGCGCTCCCTGACGCTGCCCATCAAGGCTGCAGCGCCGGTCATCGGTATCAAACCGCAATTTTCCGGCGATCTCGCCCAGAATTCCGTTGGTCGTTTCCACATCATCAGCGTCAATGCTGACGGTGCCAAACAGGCGATGAATGGTCTGACCTGGAAGCTCATCAAGGTCGAGCGGAACTATCAGTGGTACCGACAGGGCAACTCCTGGCGTTACGAGCCGGTGGAATATACCAAGCAGCAGGAAGCCGGCAGCTTGTCTGTCGATGCCAATGGCGGTGAGATTTCCGTGCCCGTCACCTGGGGCCGTTACCGGCTGGAAGTGGAGGGCGCCGGCAATGGCGCGCCTGTCTCCAGCGTTGAGTTCGATGCCGGTTTTTATGTCGAGGCAAGCTCGACGGAAACGCCGGATGCGCTGGAAATCGCGCTCGACAAACAGAGTTACAAGATCGGCGATACAGCCAAACTCAAGGTTTCGTCGCGTTTTGCCGGTGAGTTGATGGTGACTTCCGGTTCGGAAAAGCTGATTGCCGTTCAGAATGCCGAGATCGGCGAGGATGGCGGCGAGATCGACATTCCCGTCACCGAGGAATGGGGTGCGGGCGCTTATGTGACGGCCACGCTGTTCCGTCCCGGCGATGCGCAGGAAAGCCGTATGCCGATGCGCGCCATCGGCATCAAATGGCTCGCGGTCGATCCGGCCGAGCGCAAACTTGCCGTCACGCTCGGCGCGCCGCAGAAGACGCTGCCGCGCCAGCCGCTTGAAATTCCGATCACCGTTGCCGGTGCCGGCGTTGGCGAAAAGGCCTATGCCATCGTTGCGGCCGTCGATGTCGGCATATTGAACCTTACCCGCTATGAGCCGCCGAAACCGGATGAATGGTATTTCGGTCAGCGCCGGCTGGGGCTGGAAATCCGCGACCTTTATGGCCGCCTGATTGACGGTTCGCTCGGCGCCACCGGCCGGCTGCGCACCGGCGGCGACGGCGGGCAGGCAGCACTTCAGGGCAGCCCGCCCACGGAAAAGCTCGTGGCCTTCTTTGCCGGTCCGGTCGAACTCGATGCAGACGGCAAGGCGACGGTCAGCTTCGATATTCCGCAGTTCAACGGTACTGCCCGCATCATGGCGGTGGCCTGGACGAAGACAGGCGTGGGACACGCCGTCTCCGACGCCATCATTCGCGATCCCGTGGTAGTCACGGCCAGCGCGCCGAAATTCCTCGCACCCGGCGATGTCTCGCAATTGCGGCTCGATATCGCCAATACGGATGGCGAGGCCGGCGACTATCGGCTGGATGTGACCAGCAATACGGCGCTGACGGTTGATCAGGGCGAGATGTCGCAAACTCTCGCGCTTCAGAAAGGCGGCAAGTCTTCGCTGACGGTCCCGCTGACGGGTGAACAGCCCGGCAATGGCGCGATCACTATCAAGGTTTCCAATGCCGCCGGTCTTTCACTGGAGCAGGTTCTGAACGTTCCGGTGCGTCCGGCCGTTCTGCCGGTGACGACGCGGCGCGAAATCAAGATCGCACCCAATAGCAGCCTGACCATCAACGGCGATCTTCTGGCCGACAGCATGCTTCTCGGCTCGTCCGTCGCCGTCAATGTCACGCGCTCGCCCGCCTTCGATATTCCGGCGCTGGTGATGATGCTGGACAAATATCCCTACGGCTGCGCCGAACAGACGACGAGCCGCGCTTTGCCGCTGCTTTACGTTTCGGAACTGACGAAGGATAGCGGCCTTGCAGAAGACCCCGACACCCGCAAGCGCGTGCAGGAGGCGATCTACCGGGTGCTGTCCTTCCAGTCCAGTTCCGGCAGCTTCGGCCTCTGGTCGCCGGGTTATGGCGATCTGTGGCTCGATGCCTATATCAGCGACTTCCTGACAAGGGCGCGTGAGCAGAATTACGATGTTCCCGAACAGGCCATGGTGCAGGCGCTGAACAACCTGCAGAACGGTCTTTCCTATGACAGCAATGTCAAGGATCGCGGCAACGAGATCGCCTATTCGCTTTATGTGCTGGCGCGCAACCGCAGGGCGGCGATCAACGATCTGCGTTATTACGCGGATACGGCGCTTGCCGATTTCCCGACACCGCTCGCCAAGGCGCAGGTTGCCGCCGCCCTCTCGCTTTATGGCGATCAGGCCCGTTCGAAGGCCGTGTTCGGCGCTTCGCTCGACATGGCAAGCCGCACCACCAATGTCAGCTTCTCGCGCGCGGATTACGGCTCCGCCCTGCGTGACGGCGCGGCGACGCTGGCGCTTGCGGCGGAAAGCCGGCCGGTTCCGGCCGTCGTGCCGCAGCTTGCCGGTGCGGTGGCCAAGGAATGGGAAAAGAAGCCCTATACCAGCACCCAGGAACAGGCATGGATGCTGCTTGCCGCCCGCGCCGTCAAAGGCGAGGACAAGGATATCCGTCTCGATGTGAACGGCGATCTGCAGACCGGCGGCTTCGGCAAGCGGATGAGCGGCGATGAATTGCTGGCCGCACCCTTGAAGATCGCCAATGCCTCGGCCGATCCGGTCACGGCCGTCGTCACCACGGTGGCGCCGCCGGCGCAGCCGCTTGCGGCGGGCGGCGAAGGCTTCACCATTACCCGCACCTATTATTCCATGGATGGTGAGGAGGTGAACCCGAGCGAGGTGATCCAGAACGAGCGTTATGTCGTGGTGCTGAATGTGGTGCCGCGAAATAACTGGCAGTCGCGTATTCTGGTAACAGACCTGTTGCCCTCCGGTTTCGAAATCGACAATCCGAGCCTCGTCAATTCGGCAGCGCTTTCGAATTTCGACTGGCTGCCGGAAACGGAAGCGGCGCATACGGAATTCCGCTACGACCGTTTCGTGGCGGCCTTCGACCGCTCCGCCGGCGACAGTTCGGAAATTGCGCTTGCCTATGTGGTCCGCGCCGTTACCCCTGGCACCTACGATCATCCGGCAGCTTCGGTTGAGGATATGTACCGGCCGCAATTTGCCGCCCGCACGGCAACCGGCCGCATGGAGGTGCGCTCGGCAAACCCATGAGGCGGAAGAAGGCGATCATTGTCGGCATCATGACGGCCGCGCTGCTTATGGGCGGCGCGGCCTTCGGTCTTGATGCGCTGGACAAGGCCTATCCGCCGCCGCTGGACGCTGCGCAGCAACGATCCTTCGAGGTTCTGGATCATGACGGCAGGCTGTTGCGCGCTTTTGCGACACCCGATGGCCGCTGGCGGCTGAAAACTACGGCCGCCGAAGTCGACCCACAGTTCCTGCGCATGCTGGTGGCCTATGAAGACCAGCGTTTCTATGAGCATCACGGGGTCGATCCCTGGGCGCTTTTGCGCTCCGCCTGGCAATTGGCCAGCAACGGCCGGATCGTTTCCGGCGCATCGACGCTTTCCATGCAGGTGGCGCGGTTGATCGAGCCGCGCGCCGACCGGTCGTTTTCGGCGAAATTCCTGCAGGCCGCGCGCGCGCTTCAGATCGAGAGACGGCTGAGCAAAGCGGAAATCCTCGATCTCTATCTGAATATCGCGCCTTATGGCGGCAATCTCGAAGGCATTCGCGCCGCAAGCCTCGCCTGGTTCGGCAAGGAACCGGGCCGGCTCGATACGGCGGAAGCAGCGCTTTTGGTGGCGCTGCCGCAATTACCGGAAAAGCGACGTCCGGATCGTTTTCCGGAGGCGGCGAAGCAGGCGCGGGAGCGGGTGCTGCAACGGCTTGCCGTCGAACGCGTGGTGGGTGAGGGGGAGGCGGAACGGTCGGCGCTTGCGAATGTGCCCGCCAACCGGCGGGACCTGCCGGCCTATGCGCCGCATATGGCCGTCGCCGCACGGGTGAAATTCCCGAATACCGCCGAAGTACGCTCCACGCTGAAGCTGCCGATCCAGCGGGAGCTGGAGGGTGTTGCCCGCCATGCGGCGGAAAAGCTCGGCGACAGGGTCTCCGTCGCCATCGTCATGGCCGATGCGCAGAGCGGTGATATTCTGGCGGAAGTGGGTTCGGCGGATTATCTCGATACGGCAAGACGCGGTTTCGTGGAGATGAGCCGGGCCGTTCGCTCGCCGGGCTCCACCCTCAAGCCATTCATCTACGGCCTTGCCTTCGAAGACGGTCTTGTCGGGCAGGAAACCATCATCGAGGATCGCCCGGCCGACTTTTCCGGTTACAGGCCGCGCAATTTCGACATGCATTATCAAGGCGATGTCAGCATCCGGCAGGCGCTGCAACTGTCGCTCAACGTGCCTGCCGTCAAGCTGCTCGATGCCGTCAGCCCCTCGGCGCTGATGGTGCGGTTCCGGCGGGTGGGCGTCAAACTCGTGCTTCCCGCCAATGAAGCGCCGGGGCTTGCCATAGCCCTTGGCGGCGCGGGTATTTCGCTGGTCGATCTGGTGCAGCTCTATGCGGGGCTGGCCGGCGGCGGCGATCCCGTGCGGCTTGGAGACGGCGTCCGCTCGGACCCGGAACGGCTGGAGGGCGACCGGTTGTTCTCTGATGCCGCGATCTGGAACATCTCCGACATCCTCTCCGGCGTGCTGCCGCCGCTCGGCATGAAACAGCGCGGTATCGCCTACAAGACCGGCACCAGCTATGGCTATCGCGATGCCTGGTCGGTGGGTTATGACGGGCGGCATGTGGTCGGCGTCTGGGTCGGCCGGGCCGACAATGGGGCGGTGCCGGGCATTGCCGGTTATGCGACGGCCGCCCCGATCCTGTTCGAGGCTTTCGAAAAATCCGGCGTGGCGATCACGCCGATGCCTGCCGCACCTTCCGGCGTCGCGCGGGTCGCGGTCAGTGACCTCCCCGCCAACCAGCGGCGTTTCACCACGACGGCCAGCGGCCTGCTTTCTGCTTCAAGACGTGAAAGCGCCCCGCGCATCGTTTACCCGCCGGAAGGCGCGCGCGTGGAGCTTTCCGGCCAGTCGGGCATCTCGCCGCTGGTACTGAAGCTGCAGGGCGGGCGCGCACCTTTCCGCTGGCTCGCCAATGGTTTGCCCTTGCCGAACGCGTCCCATCGCCGCAACAGCGAATGGCGGCCGGAAGGCCAGGGATTTTCCACACTCACGGTGATCGACGCCGATGGTCGCGCCTCGAGCGTGCGGGTTTTCGTCGAGTGAATTTCTGCGGCCAGACGGTGCCGCTTTCATCTGGTCTTGTTCAAGAGGAACATAGTCGCGAGGTTGCGGCTCGCGAAGCCGTGGCACCGGGTACTGGCGCCCCTCATGGCCTTGGGTCCGCGAGTGAAATTATGGAAATTTTATTGCCGTATGAAAATTCTGCAATTTTTGTTGCGAATCCAGTTCCATCCCGTTATGTTGAAACTGCAGCCGGAAAATGCCGGCCGCATGGGAGAGACGGGCGCAGCATTGAAGCTGCGCGCAAACGGTGCTGCCGTTTCGGCTGATCGAAAGGACATGACCTCGCTCGAGGCGGATTGTGCTGCTGCATCCGTCAAGGCGAAGTCATGCCCTGGAGATGGCCGGGAAGCGCCGGTTTGGATGGTCGCACACATTCGTCACGTGCGGGAAAAAGAGGAGGAGAAAATCTCATGATCAAAAAAATCGCAATCACAACCGCATTCTGCGCCCTGATGGCAAGTGCCGCCCATGCCGAAAAAATTGGCGTGGCGATGTCGCTGTTCGATGATAATTATCTGACCGTATTGCGTCACAATATCCAGCGCCACGCCAAGGACCTCGGCGTTGAAGTCCAGATGGAAGATGCGCAGGGCGATATCGCCCGGCAGCAGTCGCAGATCGAAAACTTCGTGGCGGCCGGGGTTGATGGCATCATCACCATGCTGGTGGATGCGGATTCCGGCAAGGCCATGTCGAAGATCGCCGATCAGGCGGGCATTCCGCTCGTCTTCGTGAACATGCTTCCGGCCAATATGGAAAAATTCCCGGAAAAGCAGGCATGGGTCGGCTCCAATGAGGAACAGGCCGGTGAATTGCAGGCGACCGAGGTTTGCAAGCTTGCCGGCGGCAAGGGCGAGGCCGTCATTCTGATGGGCCAGCTCGGCACCACGGGCCAGCGCGGCCGTACTGCTGCCGCGGAACGCGTCCTCAAAAGCGATGCCTGCAAGGGCATCAAGGTGCTGGACGCACAGACCGCGAACTGGATGCGCACTCCGGCCATGGATTTGATGGCGAACTGGATCACATCCGGATTGAAGCCCAGCATCGTGCTCGGAAACAATGACGAGATGGCGCTCGGCGCAATCCAGGCGCTCAAATCCTCCGGCATCAGCATGAAAGACGTCGTCGTTGCCGGTGTCGATGCGACGCAGGATGCGCTGGCGGCCATGGAAGCGGGTGACCTCGACGTCACGGTCTATCAGTCCGCCAAGGGTCAGGGCGAAGGATCGCTCGAGACTGTACTGAAAATCGCGCGCGGCGAAAAATTCGAGCAGAAGGTGGATGTGCCCTTCGAACTCGTCACCCCCGCCAATGTCGCTCAATACAAGTCCAGCAACTGATTTGCAGCCGGCGGCCGGGCGTTTCCCCGGTCGCCGGCACGGCAAATCATGGCCTGGCCTGGCCGATGGCCGGATGAAGGACGGGTGAGATATGATTTCCACGACCACCTTAGAGGCGATCGAACGCTTCAAGCAGACTATTGGACCTTATCTTCTCGAAATCGAGGGGGTGCGGAAGGAGTTTCCGGGCGTCGTTGCACTGGATGACGTCCAGTTCCGGCTGCGTCCCGGTTCCGTGCATGCGCTGATGGGCGAAAACGGCGCGGGCAAGTCGACGCTCATGAAGATCATCGCCGGAATTTACAGCCCGGATGCCGGCACCGTTCGGCTGCGGGGGAAGAGGTTCGCCTCAAAAGTCCGCGCGATGCGCTGGAGCGCGGCATCGCCATGATCCATCAGGAACTGGCCCTGATGGACTGGATGACGGTGGCGGAAAATATCTGGATCCGCCGCGAACCGAAAAACCGTCTTGGCCTCATAGATCATGCGCAAATGCTTGCTGAGACAAAGGCGCTGTTTAACCAGCTGAAGATCAATATCGATCCGGCGGCGGAGGTCAGCACGCTGACGGTGGCGCAGCGGCAGATGGTCGAAATCGCCAAGGCCGTCAGTTACCAGTCCAGCGTGCTCATCATGGATGAGCCGACATCGGCGCTGACGGAGTCCGAGGTCGCGCATCTCTTCGATATCATCCGCGACCTGCGGTCACGCAATATCGGCATCGTCTACATCACCCACAAGATGAACGAGCTGTTCGAGATCGCCGACGAGTTTTCGGTGTTCCGCGACGGGCGATATGTCGGAACCCATGCGAGCACCGATGTCACGCGCGACGACATCATAAAAATGATGGTCGGACGCGAGATCACCAACATGTTTCCCAAGCAGGAGGCATCGATCGGCGACGTGGTTCTCGAGGTCCGCGATCTCGGCTTGTCCAGCGTTTTCCGCGGTATTTCCTTCGATCTGCATCGTGGCGAAATCCTCGGCGTGGCGGGGCTGGTGGGATCCGGCCGTTCCAACGTCGCCGAAGCGATTTTCGGAGTGGTGCCGGCGAGCGAAGGGACCATCCGCATCAACGGTGCCCCGGTCACGATCCGCTCGCCGGCGGATGCGATGCGCAGGGGCATGGCGCTGCTGACGGAAGACCGCAAGGCAACCGGCTGTTTTCTGCCGCTTTCGATCCTTGAAAACATGCAGATCGCGGCCCTCCAGAATGGCCATGCGGCGATGGGTTACGTCGATGAGCGCGGTTTGACGGTGCTGTGCAACGACATGAAGAAGGCACTGCGTATCAAGACGCCCGATCTCGACGAGCGGATCGAAAACCTGTCCGGCGGCAACCAGCAGAAGGTGCTGATCGCCCGCTGGCTTCTGACGAAACCGGCAATCCTCATTCTCGACGAGCCGACGCGCGGCATCGATGTCGGCGCCAAGGCGGAAATCCATCGCCTGATTTCCAGTCTGGCGAAGGAAGGTGTCGCCGTCATCATGATCTCGTCGGAACTGCCAGAGGTTCTTGGCATGTCCGACCGGATTGTCGTGATGCATGAGGGGCATATGACCGGGATTCTCGATCGCGCCGAAGCGGACCAAGTCAAAATCATGGAACTGGCGGCCCGCTGAGGCTGCGACGGCGGCAATGCCGGGGAGGAAAAATCATGGATAGCGTACAGACCGAACCGGTCGAACGGAAAAGGCGCAAGCTGCCTCAGGAACTGAATATTCTGACTGTGCTGATCGGCGTCGCACTTGTATTTGAGTTGCTCGGCTGGTTCGTGCAGGGGCAGAGCTTTCTCGGCAGCCCGCAGCGCCTGACGATCATGATCCTGCAGGTCTCCGTCGTCGGCATCATCGCCGTCGGGGTCACCCAGGTCATCATCACCGGCGGCATTGACCTCAGTTCGGGCTCGGTGGTGGCGATGACGGCCATGATCGCCATGAGTTTTGCGCAAAGCAGCGATTTCGCCCGGGCGATCTATCCGGCGCTCACCGATATGCCCGTGGTGGTGCCGCTGGCCGTCGGCCTCGGTCTCGGCCTGATCGCCGGCATTGTCAACGGCATGCTCATCGCGGTGACGGGAATACCGCCCTTCATCGCCACGCTCGGCATGATGGTGACCGCACGCGGCATCGCCAAGTGGTATACGAAGGGGCAGCCGATCTCCTTCCCGACGGAGAGCTTCGCGTCGATCGGCTCGGGCGCATGGCCTGTCGTCATCTTCCTGCTCGTCGCCGTCACCTTCCACATTGCCCTGCGTTATACGCGTTATGGCAAGTTCACCTATGCGATCGGCGCGAACATGCAGGCGGCCCGCGTGTCGGGCATCAATGTCCAGCTGCATCTGGTCAAGGTCTATGCCATTGCCGGCCTGCTCGCTGGCCTCGCCGGCATCGTCACCGCTGCCCGTGCGGAAACGGCGCAGGCCGGCATGGGCATGATGTATGAACTCGACGCTATCGCCGCGGCGGTCATCGGCGGCACATCCCTTTCCGGCGGGCGGGGACGCATTTTCGGCACCGTTATCGGCACGGTGATCCTCGGTCTGATGATGTCGGGCTTCACATTTCTGCGTGTGGATGCTTACTATCAGGAGATCGTCAAGGGACTGATCATCGTCAGCGCGGTCGTTGCTGATGTCTACCGTCAAAAAGCCCGGCTCAGGAAGGGCTGATATCCATGCGCGCGGTGCCCCCGGCAGGGGTGCCGGCGGCAATGCCGGGGAGATGCACTTGAACCTTTTCAACTCTCCTCTGGAACTGGGCGTCACCGTGCTCGCCGTCGTGCTGGTCGGGCTTTCCAAGGGCGGGCTCGGCGGCATGAGCCTGCTTGGCGTGCCGCTGATGGCGCTGGTGATGTCGCCGGTCACGGCGGCCGCCATCCTGCTGCCCATTCTGGTGGTCATGGACATGGTCGGCGTGGCGGCCTGGCGCAAATGGGTCGACTGGCGGATCATGCGCCAGCTTCTGCCGGCAGCCGTTCTCGGCATCGGGCTTGGATGGATGACCGCCGAGATCACCTCGGATGCCGTGGTGCGCCTGATCGTCGGCCTTGTCTCGGCCGTGTTCGTGCTGCGCGTCGTGCTTTCAAGGGGCGTTCTGGTGACGGTTGCGAAGGAGCGGCCGATGGCGGGACGGTTCTGGAGCCTGCTTGCGGGTTACACCAGTTTTGTCGCCCATGCCGGCGCGCCG
The DNA here is from genome assembly GCF_027157905.1 of Agrobacterium sp. LMR679. Taxonomy (NCBI): domain Bacteria; kingdom Pseudomonadati; phylum Pseudomonadota; class Alphaproteobacteria; order Hyphomicrobiales; family Rhizobiaceae; genus Agrobacterium; species Agrobacterium sp. LMR679. Next base: position 1,443,656 of record NZ_JAPVOJ010000001.1, read on the forward strand.
CCGCTGCAGGTCTACCTGTTGCCGCTTCGTATGGACCCGAAGGTTTTCACCGGCACCAATGTGATGTTCTTTGCCATCACCAATGTGCTGAAACTCGTGCCCTATGCGGCTCTCGGCGGTTTCGGCGCGCAAAATCTCGGCCGGGCCGCCCTGATGGTGCCATTGGCTATCGTCTCTACATGGCTTGGCGCCTGGACGGTCCGCCACATGCGCGCCTCGATCTTTTATCCGCTGACCTATGTGTCCGTGGCGCTGGTGGCGATGAAGCTGATCTGGGACGGCGTGACGGGGCTTTGAGTGTGAGTGCCTAGAGGCCGGTCACCGTCGGAATGCGCGGCGCCGTTTCGTTCTTCTGAACCCGTGCGGCAACGGCGACGGCCAGAGCCTGCGCAAGGCACATCGGCGCGGCCAGAGACCGGGAAAAGCTGTAATCATGCTCGGGGACCGAGAACAGGACTTTGCCGATTTTGCCAGCGGCGACAGGGTACTGTCGGAAATTGCCACCGTTGGCACACCGATCTTTTCCGCCTCCTCGACGATATTCACCACTTCCGTCGCGTAAAATCGGAACGACACCGCGATCAGCACGTCACCGGTCTTCATCGTCCGCGCCATATGGGTGGCGAGGCCGCCGCCGGGATCGAGGAGGATACATTGCTTGCCGAGCATGGTGAGGATGTAACGCAGCAGTTCCGCCACCGGTGCGGAGCGCAGCTGGCCGACGAGATAGACTGTACCGGCGGCCTCGATCAGATCGGCGGCGGTGCCGAGCTGCTCGGCGCTGATGCGTTCGAGCAGGTCCTGAAGGGAGGCGATATCCCTGACGACAAGATCGTGAAGGAAACCGTATTCCGAACGGTCCTCGCGGCTTTGCAATTCATCGTCGAGCGCGCGCACGCGTGCCTCGAAACCCGGAGCCGCCGTCGCCAGCCGTTTCTGGAACAGCGCCTGCAGCTCCTTGAACCCCTTGTAGCCCAGCGACTGCGCAAACCGCACGAAGCTGGAGGCGTGGATGTTGTGCCGCTCTGCAATGGTATTGACCGAATGCACGGCGACTTCATTGGGGTTCTGCGTCAGATAAACGGAGATCCGCTGATAGGTCTTGCTCATCTGATCATGACGATCATGGATGAGGCGGATCAGTTCTTCGTAATCTTTCGGAGGGTCGACGGGCTGCGGTTGTTGCTTCATGGCATGATCTTGCAATATTTATTGCGGTTTTCCAAGAGGCATGAAGGTCCGCAGCCCGCCGTTTAATCCGGGATTTCAGGGAGCGACATCCATCCATTGCCGTGCCGATGACGAGCGCTGGATCGTCTCGACCAGCCGCTGGATGCGCAGGCCGGCGGCGAAGCCGAAAGGCTCTGGTGCCTGTCCCGCGATCGCCCGGAGATAACCCTCGATTTCGATGGCTTTCAGGTCGTTGAAGCCGAGCTGATGGCCGGGCGCGACGCAGAAGCGGCCATAGGGCGCGTGGTCAGGAGATGCCTCTATTTTGCGGAAGCCACGGCGGCCGGCTGGATCGGCGGCGGAATAGAAATGCAGCTCGTTGAACCGCTCCTGCGTGAAACAAAGCGCACCCTTGTCGCCGTAGATCTCAAAATCATGCTGCATCTTGCGGCCGGTGGCGATCCAGTTGCCTTCGACCGAGCCCTGCGCGCCATTGGCGAAACGCAGGAAGGCGCGCCCCACATCGTCCACTTCCACCTTGCGTGTGCCGCCCTTGCCATCCGGCCGCTCGGCAATCAGCGTCACGCAATCTCCCATCACTTCGGTTATCGGGCCGAGCAGGAATTCGGCTGTGGCAAGTGCGTGAGAGCCGATATCCGCAAGTGCACCGCCGCCGGCCGGATCGTGGCGGAAGGTGAAGGCGCCTGCGGCGTCGGCCATATAATCTTCGGCATGCAGACCGCGATAACCGCGTATCTTGCCGAGTTCGCCTGCCGCCACCATTTCCCGCGCCAGCCGCAGCATGGGATTGCAGAGATAGTTGAAGCCCACTTGTGTTTTGACGCCACGGGCAGCCGCGGCAGCGGCCATCTCGCCGGCATCCGCAGCAAGCGGCGCCAGCGGTTTTTCGCAATAGACATGTTTGCCGGCGGCAATCGCGGCAAGCGCCATTTCCTTGTGCAGGGCGTTCGGCGCGGTGATGTCGACGAGGTCGATATCCGGATCGGCGATGATGCTGCGCCAGTCCGCCGTGGAATGGGCGAAGCCGAAATCCGCAGCTGCCCGTGCAGCCGCATCTTCGGTAATGTCGGCAACGGTGTGCAGTTCGATCCGGTAGGGGAGGTCGAAGACCTTCTGGGCAGAGGCGAAACCGAAGACATGGGCTTTGCCCATGAAGCCGGTGCCGATGAGGCCGACGCGTAGAACGGGTTTTTCAGACATGGGCAAATTCCGGATTGACGATGAGGCCGGGATCGATCGTCCCTTTCAGATAATTGACGGCATTCTGGATGGACGCGATGGCCATCCTCTCCCCGCATTCCTTCGTAAGCCCGGCAATATGCGGCGACAGGACGGTATTGAACTGCGACAGCAGCGGGGAGGAGCTTTCCGGCGGCTCGTCGTCGAAGACATCCAGCCCGGCCGCGCCGACATGACCCGAGGCGAGCGCTTCGCTGAGTGCCTTTTCACAAACGACACCGCCACGGGCCGTGTTTGACAGGACGACGCCGGGTTTCATCAGCGCGATTTCCGCGGCCCCGATTGCCGGGCTTGGCCCTTTGGGAATATGCACGGAAATATAGTCGGCCCAGGGCAGGCCCTCTTCCAGCGACACGGGTCTTGTTGGCCCTTCGGGCCATCCCGATTGCAGCAGGTAGGGGTCGTAGGCGCGGATATGCATGCCGAAACCCGAAGCCATTCTGGCGAGATGCCGCCCGATCCGGCCATAACCGAGGATGAGAAGGTTCTTGCCGGATATTTCCTGCTGCTCCAGCCTGTTGCGCCAGCTCCACTGTCCGGCCTCCCGGACAGCGCGGTCGGCGAGTATGGCCCGCTTTGCCGCCGCCAGCAGCAGCATCATCGCATGTTCGGCGACGGAGACGGAGTTGACGTCGCCGACGATGGTGAGTGCGATGTTGCGGCGGTTGAGTTCGGCAAGATCGACGCTATCGTAACCCACCCCATGGCGGGACACCACTTTCAGCCGTCCGGCCCTGGCAATGGTGGCTGCCGAAAGCGGCTGTGTGCGGATGACGATGGCATCCGCTTCTTCGATGAAGGGAGCATAGGAGGCTTCGGAAACATCTTCGATATAGCGGACGGAGAAGCCGAGGGCCGGCAGGTCGCGCAGCATGGCCTCGCCGGAAGGATGAAGTTTTCCGGCCACGAGAAGGTTCGGCATTCAATACCCCCTTTGCCATCGGTTTTTTTGGCGGTCTTTTCCACCAGCCTGCGCCAGGTCGCGGTCGATTCCGTCGCTGCAGCGGCCAGCAGGCGGGAATCGCCTGATACGGTCGTCATGTCGAAACCCCATTCCACCGCGCGTGCCGCGTAATCCGCCGTGCCGCAATGGAGGGCCGCCTTGATGCCGTTGCGGTGGCAGGCATCGAGGATGCGTTTGATGGCGTCGATGACCTCGGGCTCCTCGCGGTCAAAGGCAGGTGTCAGTTGCCCTTTCGAAAGCGAGAAACTGAGATCGGCGGGGCCGACATAAATCCCGTCGAGGCCGGGGGTGGAGGCAATCTCTTCGAGATTGTCCATCGCCTCTGCCGTTTCGATCATCGCAAAGGCGAGGATTTCGTCATTGGCTTCTGCGGCATAATTGCCGCCTGCGGCGTAAACGGCGCGGGTGGGGCCGAAGCTGCGCTCCCCGAGCGGCGGGTAGCGCATGTAACGAACGAATTGCTCGGCCTGCGCCCGGTTGTTGATCATCGGGCAGATGATGCCATAGGCCCCGGCATCCAGAACCTTGGATATCCACGCCGGATCGAGCCAGGGCACCCGCGCCATCAGCACCTTGTCGGAAGCGCGCATTGCCTGGAACATGCCGAGCACGTCCTTGTAGTCGACCGCGCCGTGCTGGATGTCGATGGAGATGGCGTCATAATCCTGCGCCGCCATGATTTCGGCGCTGAACGGGCTGGCAATCGACAGCCAGCCATGCAGCACCGGGCGCCCCTCGGCCCAGATTTCCTTCAACTTGTTTTTCCGCATGATTTTCTCCTGCAAGAATATTCGTCTTCAAAAGACGATCTGGGCGAGTTTGGTTTCGAGATAATCGCTTATCCCCTCGATACCACCCTCACGCCCCATGCCGGAATGGTTGGTGCCGCCGAAAGGCGCTTCGGATGCAGCGAGCGCGAAGCTGTTGATGCCGACCATGCCGGATTTCAGTGCCGCTACCGTTCGCCGTGCCCTGTCCGGAGAACGGGTGAAGGCATAGGCGGAAAGGCCCATGTCGGAGGCGTTGGCCCGCTCCAGAACCTCGTCCTCGGTGCTGAAGCGGGTGATCGCGGCAATCGGACCGAAATTTTCTTCGGCAAAAACCTTCATCGTGTCCGTCACGTCGGTCAGTACGGTGGGCTCGAAAAAGAAACCGTGGTTCAGGTGTGACGGGCGTTTGCCGCCATGGGCGATTTTCGCGCCGGCGCGCACGGCGTCGGCGACTACCGCCTCGATGTCCTCAAGGCGACCGGTATTGATGAGCGGACCCATTCCTGTATCGGTATCAAGCCCGTCGCCAAGCCTGATCTTCGCCGCGCGGGCCACGAAACCATCGACAAAGGCGTCGTGCAGGCTCTCGTGGACGAAGATGCGATCTGGCGTGACGCAGACCTGGCCGCAGTTGGCGAATTTGGTGGGCACGGCAAGATCGAGCGCGGTGTCGAGATCCGCATCGTCATAAATGATGAGGGGCGCATTGCCGCCCAGTTCCATAGAGACCTTCTTCACGGTCTCAGCGGCGTCACGGATCATTTGCTGGCCGACCCGGGTGGAGCCGGTCAGCGACACCTTGCGCACGCGCTTGTCCGCCATGATCGGGCCATAGGTATCGGCGGTCGAGCCGACAACCAGATTGACGGTGCCATCGGGAAAGCCGGCGGCCCTCAGGCAGTCGACCATGACCATGGCGACACCCGGCGTCTGGGATGAGGGGCGCAGCACGACGGGGCATCCGGCGGCGAGCGCCGGGGCAAGCTTGCGGGCCGGAAGGGCGGCCGGAAAATTCCAGGCGGTGAAAGCGCCGACGATGCCGACTGCTTCGCGGGTCACCTCAAATCGACCACCGGGCACCCGGCTGTCGACGATGCGGCCATAGATGCGGCGCGCTTCTTCGGCGAACCAGCGGAACTGGTCGCAGGAAAGCGTCCATTCGCGACCCGCCTGGGCAATCGGTTTGCCGGTCTCCAGCGAGATCATCTTCGCGCCCTCATCGGTACGGCGCAACATTTCGTCGGCTGCCCGGTGCAGCGCTTCTGCACGCGCGAAGCCGCCCATGGCGCGCAGTTTCGGAAGGGCCGCGGCCGCCGCGTCGATCGCATCGCGGGTTTGATCGGCGCTTGCAAGCATCACCTCGCCGAGCGCAGCGCCGGTGACCGGAGAGACGACCTCTCCCGTTGCGGCACCGGCAAGCCAGCGGCCATTGATGAAAAGTCCAAAATTCGCGTACATGGTTTACCCGATCTCGCTTGTGTTGACGGTGCGCCCCTCGGCGACAGAGCGGATCGCCGCTTCGGCCAGAAGCAATGCCAGCCGGCCGTCTTCGAAGCCGACCTCCGGTGCCTTGCCCTGTTCCACCGCATCGACGAAGGCGCTGATTTCCGCTGCGAAAGCATCGGCATAACGGTCAATGAAGAAGTTCATCAGCGGTGCTGCCCGGTCGGTGCCGGTTTCGGTGTGGAGGCGCAGGTGATTGAGCGTCCGGTTTTCGGAAATCGCCATGCCGGCACTTCCGAAGGCTTCCACCCGCTGATCGTAGCCATAAACCGCGCGGCGCGAATTGCTGATCGTGCATTGTTTGCCCGAAGCGGTTTTCAGCACCACGGTCACGGTGTCGTAGTCGTCGCATTTTTCCATCAGCGCCGGGTCGACCAGCCGCGAACCGGTGGCGGAGACTTGGGCGATCTCTTCACCCAGAATGAAGCGGGCCATGTCGAAATCATGGATCGTCATGTCGCGGAAAATGCCGCCCGACATTTCGATATAGGCGGCAGGCGCCATGCCGGGGTCGCGTGAGGTGATGACGACCTGATGCAGGTCGCCTATCGTTCCGTTTTCGATGGCCTCCCGCACGGCGCGGTGTCCGCTGTCAAAACGCCGGACGAAGCCGAGCATGATCGGCACCTTGCTGTCGGCAATTTTTGTTGCGCAGGCGTTGACGCGGTCGAGGGAGAGATCGATGGGTTTCTCGCAGAGAACGGGTTTTCCCGCCGCAACCGCCTTTTCCAAAAGATCCGCATGGGTGGGCGTCGAGGTGGCGATCAGCACGGCATCGACCTCGGGTGAAGCGAAAACCGCCTCCGCCGACTCAAATCTCGGCACATTCAGCTTTTCGGCAATTTCTTTCGCCGAGGGCTCGTATAGATCAAAGACACCAGCCAATGTCGCGCGTGGATGAGCGACGATGTTTTCCGCATGCATGCGGCCGATACGGCCCACGCCAAGCACTGCAATTCTCAGCATTGAAATTTTCCTCCCGAGGCATTTGGCAATAATCATTGCAAAGTACCGAATTTGTCAATATGTATTCCAAAAACATATCAACAACCATCCGCAGGAGGAGGCGAGATGACCGCGAAGACCTTACGCCTGACCATGGCCCAGGCGCTAGTACGTTACCTGTGCAACCAGTTTACCGAGATCGACGGAGAGCGCGTTCCCCTGTTCGCGGGCGTGTTCGCCATTTTCGGGCACGGCAATGTCACATGCCTTTCCGAAGCTCTGGAGACGGTGCAGGACCAGTTGCCGACCTGGCGCGGGCAGAATGAACAATCCATGGCGCTTGCCGCAATCGGCTTTGCCAAGGCAAAGCGGCGCAGGCAGATCATGGTCGCTGCGACTTCGATCGGGCCGGGAGCGCTGAACATGGTGACCGCCGCCGGCGTCGCCATGGCCAACCGGCTGCCCGTTCTCCTCCTTGCGGGCGATACCTTCGCAAGCCGCCTGCCGGACCCGGTTCTGCAGCAGGTCGAGCATTTCGGCGATCCGACACTGACCGTTAATGACGCGTTCAAATCCGTGGTGCGTTACTGGGACAGGATCGTGCTGCCGGAACAATTGCTGCAATCGCTGCCGCAGGCGGTTGCCACCATGCTCGATCCGGCCGATTGCGGCCCGGCCTTTATCGGTCTTGCGCAGGATACGCAGGAAATCGCTTTCGATTATCCGGCAGTCTTTTTTGAACCGAAGGTCTGGAAAATTCCTCGGCCGCGTCCTGACCGTGACGCCGTGGCGACTGCCGCCCGGCTGCTGGCGCAGGCGAAACGTCCGCTCATCATTTCCGGCGGCGGCGTGCGTTATTCGCTGGCGGAAGAACGCCTTGCCGATTTCGCTGCAAAGCGCGGCATTCCCGTTGTCGAAACCATCGCCGGCAAGGGCGCGCTCACCCATCACCATCCGGTCCATGCCGGGCCGATCGGCATCGTCGGATCAACTTCGGCGAATGCGCTGGCTAAAGAGGCGGATGTCGTGCTGGCGATCGGTTCCCGGCTTCAGGATTTCACCACGGGTTCCTGGACGGCTTTCTCCCGCGATGCGCAGTTCATTTCCGTCAACGCCGCCCGCTTCGATGCGGTGAAACACCGGGCGTTTTCCGTGGTTGGCGATGCGCTCGAGACAATCGACGATCTGGACCATGCGCTCGGCGCCTATAAGGCCGATGCCACCCATATGCAGCGGGCCAAAACGCTGTTTGCCGAATGGGATAATCTGCTCAACGAACACCAGCGCATCACCAATGCGCCGGTTCCTTCCTATGCGCAGGTGGTTGGCGTGCTGAACCGGGTTGCGCGGCCCGAAGATACGCTGATTGCGGCGGCGGGCGGAACGCCGGGTGAGGTGACCAAGGGCTGGCGGGTCAAGAACCCGAATACGTTCGATTGCGAATTCGGGTTTTCCTGCATGGGTTATGAGATCGCTGCCGGGCTGGGGCTGCTCCATGGCGCAGGAAGGGCCGGGCGGTGCCGGCGGCGTTCCAATCGTCATGCTGGGGGATGGAACCTACATGATGATGAACTCGGATATCTATTCAGCCGCGCTTACCGGGCACCGGATGATCGTGGTGGTCTGCGATAATGGCGGCTATGCCGTCATCAACCGTCTGCAGCAGGCCAAGGGCGTTCCGGGTTTCAACAATCTGCTGGCAGATTGCCGCGTCAGGGACAGGGAAAATCCGCTGCATGTCGATTTCGTCAAACATGCGGAAGCCATGGGCGCCCATGCGCGCAGGGCCGAAAGCCTTGCCGATCTTGAAGACGCGATGATCTGGGCGCAGGGCAATGATGGCGTGACCGTCATCTCCATCGTTTCCGATGCCTGGAAATGGGTGCCGGGCGATGCCGACTGGGATGTCGGTGTTCCCTCCGTCTCCAGTTTCGAGACCGTGCGTGCCGCCCGCGCCGCGCAGGAAAACATCCGCAAGGCGCAGCGAGTGGGGGTCTGAGATGAAAGCAAGACTTGGTATCGCGCCGATCGCCTGGTGGAATGATGATCTCGCCGAGCTTTCCGATGATGTGAGCCTTCAGGAATGCCTGAGGCAGGCAAGCGAAGCCGGCTTTACCGGAATGGAGACCGGGCGCCGGTTTCCGATGGATATGGTGGAGCTTGGGCCGATCCTCGACCGCTACGGCATATCGGTGTGCGGCGGCTGGTTTTCCGGCCTGCTGCTGGATGGTGACATCGAGGCGGAGAAAGACCGCATCGCGCAGCAGATGGAATTCTTCATCGCCGCCGGTGCGCCCTGCATTGTTTATGGTGAAACGGCGCGCTCCATTCAGGGCGTGCGCTCCGCACCGCTTGCCACGAAGCCCCGGCTCGACGAGGCCGGCATGGCGGCCTATGGCCGCAAGATGTCCGACTTTGCCGACTGGTGCGCGGCGAAGGGCATGCCGATTTCCTATCATCACCATATGGCGGCCGTGGTGGAGACCGAGCCGGAACTTGATCTCTTCATGAAGCACTCCTCCGTGCCCCTGCTGTTTGATGCCGGGCACATGGCCTTTGCGGGCGGCGATGTCATGCGTGTCATCGAAAACCACCACGCGCGCATTACCCATGTCCACACCAAGGATATCCGGCGTGAGGTTGTCGATGGGCTGGACAGGAGCCGGGAGAGTTTCCTCGATGCCGTCATCAAGGGCGCCTTTACCGTGCCGGGTGATGGCAGCCTGGATTTCGGGGCAATCGTCAAGGCGCTGGCGTGGAAAGGTTACGAGGGCTGGTTCGTGGTCGAGGCGGAGCAGGACCCGATCAGGAACCCGCCGCTGGACATGGCCCGAAAGGGGCATAGGGAATTGCTGCGCGTGATGGACGCCGCTGGATATGAGGTCGTGAAATGAACCGTATTGAGGGAAAGATCGCCGTTATTACCGGCGGAACGCAAGGGCTGGGCGCAGCGGTTGCGCAGGTGTTTGCGCAGGCGGGCGCGGCGGGGATCGTCATCGTCGGGCGCGGTGTGGAAAAAGGACAGGCTGTCGCGGATGCCATCACGCAGAAATCAGGCGTGCCGGTTGAGATGGTGGCGGCCGATCTCGGCGATATCGATGATGTCCGTAGCATCATTCCGGCGACGGACAAACGCTTTGGTCGGGTCGATATCCTCGTTAACGCAGCGGGCCTGACGGATCGCGGCAACATGCTCAACACAACGCCCGAGCTTTTCGACCGGATGTTCGCGGTCAACACGCGTGCGCCATTCTTTCTCATTCAGGATGCGGCAAAGGTGATGATCCGCGAGGGGATCGAGGGTCGGGTCGTTAATGTCGGATCAATGTCGGGTCTGACAGGCCAGCCTTTCCTTGCGCCCTATGCGGCGTCAAAGGGCGCGCTTGCCACCGTCACCCGCCATGCCGGCTTTTCGCTGATGCGCCATCGTATCCATGTGAACCAGCTCGATATCGGCTGGATGAACTCCGATCACGAGCGCAAGCTCGTCCTCTCCGAGACCGGCGATCCCGATTTCATCGACCGTGCGGCGGCGGCCAAGCCGTTCGGGCGCATCCTCGATCCGCTCGAAGTGGCCCACGCCATCCTTTGGATGTCCTCCGACGACAGCGGCATGATGACGGGCGCGGTGATCCCCTTCGATCAGTCGGTCTATGGCGGTTACGACGACGCGCCGGTGCCGGCGAAAAAGCTGGAGGAATAAGATGATGCGGACCATCAAGGGGCCGGGTGTCTTTCTGGCGCAGTTCGCGGCCGATGAGGCGCCCTACAATTCGCTTGCCTCGCTGGCGGCGTCGGCCGCGGCCAAGGGCTTCAAGGGCGTGCAGATTCCCACCTGGGATACGCGCCTGATCGACATGAAACAGGCGGCGGAAAGCGATGCCTATTGTGATGATCTGAAGGGTATGCTCGGCGAGCACGGGCTGGAGATCACCGAACTCGCCTCCCACATCACCGGGCAGCTTGTGGCGGTGCACCCCGCCCATGACGCGATCATGGACAGTTTTGCGCCGGAGCATGTGCGCGGCAACCCCGCAAAGCGTCGGGCATGGGCCGAGGAACAACTGCGCTTTGCCGCCCGCGCCTCAAAGCGCCTCGGCATCGATCGCCATGTGACCTTCCCAGGTGCGCTGCTGTGGCCCTATCTTTATCCCTATCCGCAATGGCCGGAAGGGCTGGTGGAGGAAGGCTTTGACGAGCTTGCCCGCCGCTGGACGCCGATCCTCGACGACTTCGACGCCCATGGCGTGGACGTCTGCTATGAAATCCATCCCAGTGAAGACCTGCATGACGGCCACAGCTGGGAAATGTTTCTCGACAAGGTCAAGGAGCATCCCCGGGCGAACCTGATGTATGATCCCTCGCATCTCGTTCTGCAGGGAATGGATTATCTCGCCTTCATCGACCATTACCACGAGCGGATAAAAACCTTCCACGTCAAGGATGCCGAGTTTCGTCCAGACGGAAAATCGGGCGCCTATGGCGGTTATCAGCCATGGTCAAAAAGGGCCGGGCGCTTCCGCAGCCCCGGCGACGGGCAGGTGGATTTCGGGGCGATCTTCACCAAGCTGACGACCAACGGCTTTGATGGCTGGGCGGTGCTGGAGTGGGAATGTTTCGTCAAGAACCCCGAGGACGGGGCGTCGGAAGGTGCGCGTTTCATCGCCGATCACATCATCCGTGTTTCGGACCGCGCCTTTGACGATTTCGTCAAATCCGGCGCGAACCGCAATGCCAACCGCGCCATGCTGGGGCTGGAGGAACTATGACTATCGAAAGACCACTTCGTCTGGGTATGATCGGTGGCGGTCAGGGAGCCTATATCGGCAATATCCATCGTCTTGCCGCACGCCTTGACGGCAAATGGGTGCTTGTGGCCGGGGCCTTTGATGTCGATCCCGAAAGAGGCCGCGCCTTTGCGATCAATGAAGGGCTCGACCCGGCTCGCAGTTATGGCAGCTATCAGGAGCTGATTACCGGCGAAGCTGCCCGTGAGGATCGTGTCGATGCGGTTGCAATCTGCACACCGAATTTCACCCACTATCCGATCGCGAAGGCGCTGATCGAGGCAGGTTTCGACGTGATCTGCGAAAAACCCCTGACCGCGACGCTGGAAGACGCCATCGCGCTGGAAAAACTGTCGCGGGAAAGCGGCCGCTTCGTTGGGGTGACCTACACCTATTCCGGCTATCCGATGGTGCACGAAGCGCGTGCGCGCGTCGCGGCGGGTGAGATCGGCGAGGTTCGCACCGTGCAGGTGGAATATCCGCTGGAATGGATGGCGACGGCCATCGAACAGCAGGGCAATGCCCAGGCGGCATGGCGCACCGACCCGAAGAAGAACGGCCGCGGCGGCTCCATCGGCGATATCGGCACCCATGCCTATCATCTGGCTGGCTTCGTGACCGGGCTTAAACTACAGTCGCTCACCGCCGATCTCGCCACTTTCGTGGCGGGGCGGGCGCTGGATGACAATGCCCATGTGATGATGCGTTATGAGGGCGGCGCGCGGGGGCTCCTGTGGTCGTCGCAGGTGGCGCTCGGCAATTCCAACGGCGTGCGTCTGCGGGTTTTCGGCGCGACCGGTTCGCTGCAATGGTTTCAGGAACAGCCGAACGAACTCGTCTATACGCCGCTTAACGGGCGTGTGCAGACCATCAAGCGGGGCGCGGACGATCTTTCCGAAGATGCGAAGGTTCGAACCCGTACTCCGCCCGGCCACCCGGAGGGATATCTGGAGGCCTTCGCCAACCTCTATGTCGGTTTCGCGGAAGCCATCCGTGCCCGCAAGGCTGGGCGCGAACCGGGTGCGATTGGCCGCAACATTCCGCTTGCCTATGACGGTCTGAAGGGCGTGGCCTTCGTGGAGGCGGTGGTGGACAGCGCCGAGAGCACCGATCCGCGCTGGATTACCCCGGTGGCGGTATAGGCTTGCAGCCAAGGGGATTATACAGCAAATCGACCTTCCGGAGAGGCCATGCCGGTCCGGAAGGTCGTGAATTTCTCTGCCAGGCCCTCCACCGAACCGAGAATGACGAAAGGAGGGGCGGTGTTGCTTTCATAACGGGATGGGGGCAGGGTGCGGCACGGCGCTGGAGGGGTTCGCGTGTCGATCATCATAAGGACCAGACGATTACATCTGCGGAAAGTCGAGAGTGCTGATCTGGCCGCATTGAGCCGGATTTACGCTGACCCGGACTGCATGCAGTTTTATCCCAGCACGAAGTCACCTGCGCAAACCCTCGCCTGGTTTCAGGAACTGGCTTTCGATAGTTATAGCCGGCATGGCTTCGGTCTTTGGGCTGTCGTCGATCCGGTCTCGGAAGAGGTCATCGGCGATTGTGGAATTACGCTGCAGAGGACCCCTGCGGGCCGTGAACCGGAGATAGGGTATCATCTCTGGCGCGGTTTCTGGGGCAAGGGTCTGGCAACCGAAGCGGCCATCGCCTGCCGCGACTATGCCTTTCACAACCTTGGTTTGCCCAGAGTGGTCAGCATCACCACGCCCGAAAACATCCCTTCACAAAGGGTTGCGGAACGGGTGCATGACAGAAAGGAAATTTATCAGAAACGGCTTGGGGAAAGCGAAATTGTCGTAGATCGTTATCTGTATATCAGCGAGAAACGATGATCGGTCACGGTTTCAGGCAGACGATGATTTGGTTCATCTTGCACCGAAGCTGGTCATGATGCCATGTAAGCGGAGGTTTACATTTGAAACTACTGCTGGTCGAAGACGATGCGGAGCTGGCAAAGTGGCTGATAAAGGCGCTGAAGCAGCGCTACGAGTTCATGATCGACTGGGCAGATGACGGAACGGCTGCCGACCAGCGGCTTCGGCAGGAGGAGTTCGACGCCGTCATTCTGGACCTGGGGCTGCCGAAGATGGGCGGACGCGCCGTTCTCTCCGCTATGAGAGTACGCGGCGACAATACTCCGGCTCTCATCCTGACCGCTCGAGATACCCTCAGCGAACGAATAGGCACGCTTCACGAAGGCGCGGATGATTTTCTGGCCAAGCCGTTCGCGATCGAGGAACTGGAGGCTCGGCTGGTCGCGCTGGTGCGCCGAGCCCATGGGCGCAATGTGGGCACCTTTTCCTGCGGTGACCTTACCTATTATTCGGCCGAGCAGCGCTTCACCCTGTGTGGCGATCCGCTCGACCTGACGCCTCGTGAGCACTCGCTCCTTCGTATCCTCGTGCAGCATGCGGGGGAACCCATGTCGAAGCAGAAGATTGTCGACCGGATGTTTTCCTATGATGCCGATATCCAACTGGAGGCAATCGAGGTCATCGCGCATCGACTGCGGAAGAAGCTCTCGAACTCGGTTCAGATCAGAACATTGCGCGGACTGGGATACGTGCTCGAAGCGGGCGCGGCATGAGCAGCGCTGGAAGGTCCGGCAAGCCCGGACGTCCGCTCGCCCTCACGCTCGGTCTCTGGATTGTGCCGGCAATCATTCTGGCAATGGCGTCCACGCTCTGGTTCAGTGCGACGACCGTTCAGGAAATGGCCGATAGCGCCTATGATCGATCGCTTGCGGGGGCAGTCAGGGCGATCGATGCAAACATTTCCACGGAAAGCGGGGGTATCGGGGTTGAGCTTCCTTACAATCTTTTCGAGTTCTTCCAGCTGACGGCGCAGGGGAAGGTCTATTTCAACGTGTCCACGAGCGACGGCCTCGTCCAGATCGGCGATGTCCTCCTGCCAGAAACCCCGAACCTCCTGCCGGGTGAGCTTCGCTTCCATGACGGCGACTATTTCGGCGAGGCAATACGCGTCGGAGCACTCAGCCGGCCGCTCGATCCCGTTAAGCCGGACGGGACGCAGATCACCATTCAGGTTGCGGAGACGAAACTGTCGCGCACCATGTTCCAGAACGAGTTGATCTTCCGCGCCATCCTTCGTGACGTTCTCGTCGTGGTGGTTCTGGGAATGCTTATCGGCATCGGCGTCTTCATGGCGCTGAAACCGCTCAACAGGCTGCGGGAGGCGATCGATGCCCGCGAACCCGACGATCTAAGGCCGCTCGAGATCGCCGATCTACCAAAGGAGGTTCGCCCGGCCGTGGAGGCGATGAATCGGCTGATGGAGAGGAACGTCGAGCAGGCGGAACAGCAACGGCGGTTCCTGGATGATGCCTCGCACCAGCTCAGGACCCCGATGACGATCCTGCGAACCCAGATCGACTACGCGCTGCACCAGGCAAACCCCGATGAAATCCGTATGACGTTGAAGTCGTCGAAGGACGTCCTGGATCGTTCGATCCGAACGACGAACCAGCTTCTCGCGCTCGCCAAGGCCCGGACCTCCCAGGGTACGGAAACATATCCGCAGGTTTCCCTGAACGTTGCCGAGACGGTAGCCGAGAGCGTCAGGATGCTGTGGCCCCGAATCCGCGGCCGTCGCATGGACTGCGCGATAGACGCCCACGACGATGGACTGGTCATCCGCGCCAATGAGGGGCTTCTTCAGGAAGCGATGATGAACGTTTTCGACAATGCGGTCAAATATTCGCCCGAGGGCAGTCTGGTGACGGTGAAGCTCCTGCGCGACGATGGATGGGTTGTTGTGGACATCATGGATGAAGGTCCGGGCATGGAGGAGGACGAACTGACCCATGCGGGAACACGCTTCCGCAGCGGACATCGGGCAGCAAGCGGCAGCGGGCTGGGGCTGGCCATTGCGCTGACCGTCGCCCGCGTCAGCGGTGGCTCGCTGCAGGTCCGGAATAGAAGGGATCGGACTGGCCTCGTGGTTTCCATTCGCCTGCCTCTGGCGACTGAAAGCCAGTTGAAAGCTTGAGAGCGATATACGGGGTGCTTCGCAGATAGGAGGTCTGCGTTACTTTCTGGAGGAACATCAATGACGTTCGCATTTCGCGCCGCTCTCGGCGCCGCCCTTTCCCTTACAGCATTTTCGATTTCTTCGACGATTGCTCATGCCGACCCCAAGAATCCCGAATGCATCGCTCCTGCCCAGCCCGGCGGCGGCTTTGACATTACCTGCAAGCTTGCGCAGGCGACGCTTCAGCAATCGGGTGCGGTGAAGTCCCCCATACGCGTTTCCTATATGCCTGGTGGTATCGGCGCGGTCGCCTATAACGCCATCGTCGGACAGCGCCGTGCGGAGCCGAATGTCATCGTGGCCTTTTCCGCCGGATCGCTTCTTAATCTCGCCCAGGGCAAATTTGGCGCATATTCCGAAAAAGACGTCCGCTGGGTTGCAAGCGTCGGCACCGACTACGGTGCGGTCGTCGTCCAGGAAAGCAGCGAGTACAAGTCGCTGACGGACCTGATGGCAGCGATCAAGAAGGATCCGAAGTCCGTCATCATTGGAGCCGGCGGCACGATCGGCAGCCAGGACTGGATGAAAGCCGCGATGGCCGCCCGCGCGGCAGGTATCGATTACAAAGCCATGCGTTTTGTTGCTTTCGAGGGCGGCGGAGACTGTGCGACCGCCCTTCAGGGTGGACATGTCCATATCTGCATGAACGACGTCGGCGACAGCCAGGCGGCAATCGATGGCGGCGCGCCGCTGAAGTTGCTCGCAATCTTCTCGGAGCAGCGCCTTCCCGGCAAGCTTTCGCCGGTGCCCACTGCCATCGAGCAGGGATTCGACATCAAGTGGCCGATCGTGCGCGGCTTCTATGTCGGCCCCGAGGTCACCGAGGCGGACTACCGATGGTGGGCCGATGCCTTCGCCAAGGCCATGCAGTCTCCCGATTACGCCGCCGAGCTTCAGAAGCGCAACCTGTTTCCTCTTCCGATGACGGGCGAAGCAACGAAGACTTTCGTTGATAAGCAGGTGGCTGCCTACAAGAAGCTTGCCGCCGACTTCGGTCTCGCGACGACCAAATAAGGGCCTGAACAATGATGACCGACCGTCTTCTGGGAGCGACCGCAATTGCGGTCGCAGCGATCATGCTCATGTTCGGATACGGGTTGCAGGCACCCTTTGCTTATGAACCGGTTGGACCTCGCGCATTTCCGATCATCGCGGCAGCGATGATCGGGCTCTGTGGTGTCATCCTGCTTCTTAAGCCGGGTAAATCCGCCGCCGAACCGGTGGGACCCATCGCTGCCATCGCCGCCCTGTCTGGCTGTCTTGCCGGATATGCCCTTCTCTTCCAATCGCTTGGTTTCGTGATTGCGACCACGATCTTCATGATCCCGATTGCGATGATCTTCGGAGCCAAATGGTGGCAGGGCGCGCTGACCGGCGTTGTGCTGGCCGTTTCGTCGTATTTGCTCTTCGACCAGCTTCTGGAGGTTGTTCTTCCTGCTGGTCCATTCGGAGGCATCGTCTGATGGATACTTTCAACTATCTCATGCATGGATTTGGGGTTGCTCTTTCGCCTGCCAACCTCCTTCTTGCCGCCCTTGGCGCCGTCGTCGGGACGATGGTTGGCGTTCTTCCCGGCTTGGGTCCAATCAACGCTGTCGCCATGCTTGTGCCGGTGGTATTTGCCCTCGGATTGCCTCCGGAGGGGTCGTTGATCCTGATGGCGGCGATCTATATCGGCTCCGAATATGGAGGCCGGATCAGCGCCATCCTGTTGAACGTGCCCGGCGAAGCTTCGGCGGTGATGACTGCTCTGGAGGGGTATCCGCTTGCGCGCCAGGGGAAAGCCGGGATCGCGCTCTCCCTCTCGGCCTGGACTTCCTTTGTCGGCTCGGCAATCGCGACTTTGGGCATCGTGGTTGCCGCTCCAATTCTTGCGACATGGGCACTGGCATTCGGACCGGTCGAATATGTCGCCCTCATGGTATTCGCTTTCGCCTGCCTGACGGGCCTTCTTACCGATCAGCCGGTGAAGGCGATGCTTGCGATTGGGCTGGGCCTCGCGATCTCCACGATCGGCATCGATGCCAACTCCGGGGTCTATCGCTACACCTTCGGCTCGCCAAATCTGGTCGATGGTGTCCAGTTCGCCACTGTCGTCATTGGTCTGTTCGCGATCAGTGAGTTGCTGATCATGCTCGACACCATGCACGGGGGCATGACCGTTCGTATCGAGCAATTGGGTCGCTCGCTCTTCAATCGGGCCGAGATGCGTTTCACCAATATGGCTGCGCTTCGCGGATCGCTTATCGGGTTCTTTGTGGGCATTTTGCCGGGTGCCGGAGGTACGGTCGCTTCCGCACTTGCCTATACGACAGAAAAGCGCGTGGTTGAAAAGAACGATCCCGAGGGCAGCCGTTTCGGTCAGGGCGACATGCGCGGCCTTGCATCCGTTGAGGCAGCCAACAACAGCGCTTCCAATTCCAATTTCATTCCCATGCTCACGCTTGGCATCCCCAGTTCCGGTACGACGGCGATCATGCTTGGCGTTCTGACGCTTTATAACCTGACACCGGGCCCGGCGCTTTTCCGTTCGCAACCTGACCTGGTCTGGGGCCTTATCGCTTCGCTCTTCATCGGCAACTTCATCCTTCTGGCGATCAACATTCCGCTCGTTGGTGTTTTCGCCAGGATGCTTTCGGTTCCGGCCTGGGTACTCGTGCCGTTCATCGTCGTCGTCAGCGCGATTGGTGTCTATTCGGGCAAGTCCACGACTTTTGACCTTGTGCTGATGGTGGCCCTCGGGGTTGGTGGGTATGTTCTGCGCCGTCTCGGTGTGCCGATGGCGCCGCTCATCCTCGGTCTCGTGCTCGGCAAGATACTGGAGCAAAGCCTGCGGCGGGCCCTGTCTCTTTCTGCCGGAGACGTCGCCATCCTCTGGTCGAGCCCGATTTCCGTCACCCTGTGGGGGATGGCCGTCGCTGTTCTTCTCGTTCCGCTGCTTTTGCCCAGACTCGCGAAGTGGCGGCAGAAAACATCTCTGCAGATGGATTGATCAGAATGAATTATCTCGTGCCCACGGATCAGGATCGAACATCGGCAGGCGAAAGGTTGCGCCTCCTTTTGCGCGCGCCTGACATCGTCAGAATGCCAGGCGCGCACAATGGCCTTGCGGCTCTCCAGGCAAAAAAGGCGGGCTTCAAGGCGCTGTATCTGTCTGGAGCGGCGATGAGCGCCTCCATGGGGCTCCCCGATCTTGGCATCCTTACGCTGGAGGACGTGCTGTTCTTCACACGCCAGATCGTCAGGGCTTCGGGTCTTCCGCTGCTGGTCGACGGCGATACGGGCTTTGGTGAGGTCCTGAATGTCATGAACACGGTGCATCGTCTCGAAGAGGTCGGCGCGGCGGCCATCCAGATCGAAGATCAGGTGCTGCCGAAGAAATGCGGTCACCTGAATGACAAGAAGCTCGCCACCCCTGCGGACATGGCCGCAAAGATTGCGGCGGCGGCCCGGGCCCGGCGGTCTCTCGTGATCGTCGCACGGACGGACGCAGTGGCTGATGAAGGAATGGAACGGGCGATCGACCGCGCTCGTCTATATGTGAAGGCCGGAGCGGACGCCATCTTTCCTGAGGCTCTGACGACCGAAGCCATGTTCGCCGAGTTCGCAGCCGCTATGGACGGCGTTCCTCTTCTGGCCAATATGACGGAATTCGGTCGCTCTCCCCCATGACGGCCGAAGCGCTGCAGGCGCTCGGCTACCGAATGGTTATCTGGCCAGTCTCGTCGCTCCGGGTCGCCAACAAGGCGCAGCAGGAACTTTATGCCGAGCTTGCCCGTCAGGGAGCCGTGACGGATGCCATCCACAGGATGCAGACCCGCGCCGAACTCTACGATCTGATCGACCTTGCAGGTTATGAAGCGCTTGACGCCAGCATTGTTGCGAGCAGCCTTCCGCAGGCGGAGTAGGCTCAGAAGCGTCACTTGGACGCCAGATGAGCGGCATCGAAACAAGCGGACAAGGAAATGAGCCGTGACTGACCTTTCGCGCGGACCCAGTCGGCTGCGATCGATCGCTTCGCAAAGAAGCACGCAATACCCATTTACTTTTATAATTATATAATGCAGTTTCTCCACGTCATACCCATGGAGGTGGGTTCACGCGATAAGGAGGATCGTCGCAATGCTTCATCTCAGAAAATTTCTCATGGCTGCAACGGTCGCCGCCACTGCCGCGATGTCGGGGGCGAGTGCCACAATGGCTGAGGGCCTCGAGTTCACCATCACCGCTCCGGCCGGCGCCGGTGGCGGGTGGGACTCGGCATCCCGCTCACTCCAGGAAGTCATGATGGCCACGGGCGCCGCAAAGAGCGTGCAGGTCGTCAACGTTCCGGGAGCCGGCGGCACGGTCGGGCTGGCGCAGTTCGTGGGGTCGGCAAAGGGCAGTCCCAAGCAGCTCCTCGTCGCGGGCATTACCCTTGTCGGCGCCAGCATATCGAACAAGTCGCCCGTGGATCTTACGCAGGTCACGCCGGTCGCCCGCTTGACAGGCGATCCGCTCGTCATCGTCGTTCCCAAGGACTCCCCGATCCAAACCATGGATGACCTGCTCAAGGCCATCAAGACTGACGTTGCGAAGGCCATCTGGGTCGGTGGGTCCGCCGGGGGCGCGGACCACATCCTTGCTGCGCTGGTCACGAAAGCCGCTGGCGAAGATCCTGCGAAGATCAACTACGTTGCCTATTCCGGTGGCGGTGAATCTCTGGCGGCCATGCTTGGCGGGCAGGCGACGGCAGGCGTTTCCGGTTACGGTGAATGGGAAGGCCAGATCAAATCCGGCGATCTCCGCGCTCTGGCTATCTCCTATCCCGAGCCTATTGAAGGAATCGAGGCCAAGCCGCTGAAAGCGCAGGGTCTTGATATCGAACTCGTCAACTGGCGCGGAGTTTTCGCCGGTCCCGGCGTCGAGGGCGCTGACCTTGAGGCTATCGAGACTGCCGTAGAGAAGACGGTGAAATCCGAACAGTGGCAGGCCGTTCTCAAGACGCGCGGCTGGACCGACTATTATGCGTCATCAGACGAATTCAAGACGTTCATCGGCTCGGAAACCGAGCGAGTGCACGGCATTCTGAAGTCCATCGGCCTCGCCGACTGATTTCTCCCAAGACCGGGATGCCCCGTCTGCGGCATCCCGGCGACGAGGAAACAATGACCAGCAAATCAGCTTTTATCCACAACCGCCCCGCGGCGGTCATCGCCATCGTGCTTTTCGCTATCGCCGCCGTGACCTACTGGGACGCAAGCCGAATGGTCGTACGGGCCACATACGGAATGAGCGCCACCGCGGCTTCATATTTCGTTGCGATCCTGTTTGCAATTCTGGCGGCCGGCCATTTGGTCAGCGCGTTCAAGCCGAATGATGTCGAGAACGAGGAAGTCGACTGGAAGGCCGTCGGTTGGATCGGTCTCGCCCTGTCGGGACTGATCGTGTCCATCTGGGCGGGGGCGGGTTCATTCTGGGGTCGACGCTGCTTTTCGCCTTCACCGCGCGCGCCTTCGGCCGCAAGGCGTTCGTCACCGATATTTGTCTTGGGGCGATCCTCGGCATCGTCATCTTCCTTCTTTTCAACAAGCTTCTGACGCTCGCGTTGCCCATGGGCCCGCTTGAGCGGCTGTTCTGAGGTCGCCATGGACACCCTCATCTATCTTTTCCAGGGCTTCGCCATTGCCATCGATCCCGCGAACCTCATCTACGCGGCAATCGGGGTCATCATAGGCACGGCGGTCGGCGTGCTTCCCGGTATCGGCCCGGCGCTGACGGTTGCGCTTCTGCTTCCCGTCACTTTCAAACTCGATCCCGGCGGCTCCATCATTATGTTTGCGGGCATCTATTATGGCGGGATGTACGGTGGTTCGACGACCGCGATCCTTCTGAATACGCCCGGGGAAAGCGCGTCAGTGGTGACCGCGCTCGAAGGCAATCAGATGGCGCGCAGGGGAAGGGGCGGTCCGGCGCTCGCCACGGCTGCAATCGGATCCTTCGTCGCGGCCCTGATCGCAACGGTCGGCCTCGCATTCCTTGCGCCCGTCCTCGTTAAAGTCGCGGTCAAGTTTGGCCCGTGGGACTATTTCGGTCTCATGCTGATTGCGTTCGTCACTGTTTCGGCGACGTTCGGATCGTCGCCGCTACGTGGTCTGACGAGCTTGGCGTTTGGCCTCTGGCTCGGTCTTATGGGCATCGACCAGCTTACGGGCCAGGCACGTCTGACCTTCGGCGTTCCTGAACTTCTCGACGGGGTTGAGGTGACGACGCTCGCGGTCGGTTTGTTCGCCATAGGCGAAGCCCTGATCGTGGCTTCCCGGCATCTCTACAAGCCGGAAAAACCGATCCCGGTGAAGGGATCGATCTGGATGACGAAGGAGGACTGGAGCCGGTCGTGGAAGCCCTGGCTGCGCGGAACCTTCATCGGTTTCCCCATCGGCGCGCTGCCGGCGGGCGGCGCAGAAATCCCGACATTCCTCAGCTACAACATCGAAAGGAAGCTATCCCGCAAACCCGAGGAATTCGGCGAAGGCGCGATTGAGGGCGTTGCGGGTCCCGAAGCGGCGAACAATGCCTCCGCGGCAGGAACGCTCGTGCCGTTGCTCACGCTTGGCCTGCCTACGTCCGCGACGGCGGCCGTGATGCTTGCGGGATTCCAGCAATATAACATTCAACCAGGACCGCTCCTTTTCGCTCAGCACGCCGATCTCGTCTGGGGTCTCGTTGCGAGCCTGTTCATCGCCAACGTGATGCTGCTGGTGCTTAATTTACCGCTGGTTGGCCTTTGGGTCAGACTGCTGAAAATCCCGCTTCCATGGCTTTACGCCGGAATTCTGGTCTTCGCGTCAATGGGAACGATTGCGGCGAATCCATCCGTTGTCGAACTGCTCCTGCTGACCGGATTCGGTGTCGTCGGATTCCTCATGCGGCGTTTCGACTATCCGATCGCCCCTGCCGTCGTTGGCCTTATCCTTGGCCCTCTTGCCGACAGTGCATTGCGTCGCTCGCTTCAGATGAGCCTCGGTGATCCGATTGTCTTCTTACAACATCCGAGTTCGGCCATCATGATCGGGATCGCGGTCGTTGCTCTTGTCGCACCCTTCATCTTCCGCGGACTGTCACGTTTCCAGCAGGACGAGGATTGATTGGTGACCGGCGACCCATCGCGCTATGGTAACATGGCGCGATGTTCCGTAAGAGGACATCGCGACCATGCGATGAACAGGACAGGGCGGCGGATGGCTAGGAAAAGCCTGGTACCACAGATCAGCAGCAACATCGTCGAGTATGTGCAGACGAACCGCATGCAACAGGGCCAGCACCTGCCATTGCAGCTGCTGGCTGATACGTTCCGGGTTTCGCGTGCGCCGATCCTGAGCGCTCTCCAGAAACTCGAAGGAGATGGTATCGTCCGGGCCGAACCAAACAGGGGCTACTTCCTTGCCGTCGACGCTGAAAATATCGCGCTTGAAACCGCCAACGACGACGCGGCGGGCGACGAGGCAATCTACTTCCGTATGGCCGAAGACCGTCTGTCGGGCAAGCTTGAAGAGCGCGTCAGCGAAAACGAGTTGATGCGCTTCTACGATGTCCCCAGAACCCGTCTCCTGAAAGTTCTGCACCGCATCGCTGACGAAGGCTGGATCGAGCGACTGCCGGGGAATGGGTGGGCGTTCCGTCAGGCTCTGACGTCCAGACAGAGTTACGAGGATGGATATGCGTTCCGGGCCGTGATCGAGCAGCAGGCGATGCTGTTGCCGACGTTCGAGCCCGACGTCGAGGGCTTGAAGCGCGCCCGCGAGGTCCAGACCGCCTTGCGCGACGGCGGCTTCGAGACCTGGTCGCGTGCCGATATCTTCAAGGCCAACAACGAGTTCCATGAGATGCTCGTCGCATGCTCCCGCAACGAGTTCTTCCTCGACTCCATCAAGCGGATCAACAGGCTTCGCCGCCTCATCGAATATCACATCACCATCGACCGCAGCCGCCTGCCGAAGCAGACGGCGGAACATCTCCATATCCTCGATCTCGTCGAGGACGGGCGACGAAACGAGGCTGCGGCGTTTCTGTTCACCCACATCATGGGCGCGAGCCGCATCAAGACTCCGAAGGTCTGAGGTCCATCAGTCCAGCGCGTTGAAGACGATGCAGACAGGGCTCCCGACCGAGAGCACCTCATCCCTCGCAGACAGGCGACCGGTCATTGCGTCTATGTCGAACGCGGTCACGGTGTCCGAATCCTCGTTTGCCGCGAGGAGGACGCCGTTTGGAAGGATTGTGAAAAATCTCGGTGTCTTTCCGCCGGTCGCCCAATGTCCGGCAAGACGCATGTGGCCGGAGCGGTCCAGTTCGAAGACCACGATGGTGTCGCTGCCGCGATTGCTGGCATAGACGAACCGTCCGTCGCCCGATACCGCGATTTCGGCAGCGCGGCTGTTTCCGGTGAAGGTGTCGGGAAGGGTCGAGAGTATCTGGAAGGGCGAGAGGCGTCCGTTGTCGGGATCGAAACGGTACGCGGTGACAGTTGAGTCGAGCTCGTTGACAACATAGGCGAGGCGGCCGTTGGAGTGGAACGCGATGTGTCTGGGACCCGAGGCCTCCCGCGTGGCGCAGGCGCTCGCTTTCCGCAAGGTTCCGCTCGCCGCGTCGATCTCGTAGATGAGGACGGTGTCGGCACCCTTGTCCGGCACCGCGATCCACCGGCCACTCGGATCGAATTCCACCTGATGAGGCTTGGGCATGGCCTGCTCGACGCGATGCGGGCCGATTTCCCCGGTAACTGCGGCAAGGTCACAGACCTCGCCCAGGGCTCCGTTCTCAAGGCGCGGAAGAAGGACGATGGACGACGTAACGTGATTTGCGATGACGAGGTATCGGTTCGTCGAGTCAAAGGAGAGATCGACCGGATTGCGTCCCCGTGTCGATTGCGTTCCCAGTGGCGTCAGCTTGCCCGTCGACCGTTCGATCGCGAATGACGTCACCCGATCCGAGTCGCCGTGGACGGTGTGCAGGAACTGGCCGGTTCGATCGAATGCCAAGAAGGACGGGTTTTCCATCTCGAGGAGCTGAAGGTGTTCCCACTGCATGCCGTTGCGAAGACGGTACACATTGAGGCCGTTGCCGCGCGCGTTGCGTTGCCGCGTTGTTCGCGCGCCGACATAAACGACCAGGTCGCCGCGATTTTCCATTTCTCAGGTCTCCTCCGTATGGCCCAGAACCTGATAAACCGGTCCTTCAAAAATCGCAATTGCATTTTATAATTATAATATGTAAACAAGGGCCGTGCCTTGGGAGGCAAGCGGCATAAATACCTTTGGGAGGGAGCCATGACGCTCACCGATACGAGCACGCTCGAGAAGACGACCACGCGTAAAGTCTTCTGGAGAATCGTGCCCTACTGTTTCATCCTCTATGTCATTTCCTATCTGGATCGCGCCAATCTCGGATACGCGGCCCTCGAGATGAACAAGGACCTTGCCCTTTCCGCCGAAGCTTTCGGCTTTGCGGGGGAATCTTCTTCATCGGCTATTTCCTGTTCGAGGTTCCGAGCAACGTCGCGCTCCAGAAATACGGTTCGCGCATCTGGATTTCGCGTATTCTGCTCACCTGGGGTGCGGTTGCGGTCCTGACGGGCTTCGTTCAGGAGGCCTGGCAGCTCTATACACTCCGCTTCCTCCTCGGCGTCGCGGAAGCAGGCTTCTTCCCCGGTATCATCATCTATCTCACCTACTGGTTCCGCGCCAAGGAACAGGCAACGACGGTGGCTTTCTTCACCGCCGCCATCCCGGCTTCCTATCTGCTCGGCGCGCCGCTCAGCACCTGGATCATGGACAACGTGAACTGGTTCGGACATGCGGGCTGGCGCTGGATGCTGGTGCTCGAAGGGTTGCCCGCGATCCTGGCCGGCGTCTTCAACTACTTTTACATGACAGATCGCCCGGAGAAGGCGAAGTGGCTGACCGAGGACGAGCGCAACTGGCTCGTCGGCGAGCTTGCCCAAGACCATAACAAACGCAAGAACGTCCAGCATCTTGGGCTGTGGGCGGCGATCTCCAACCCGAAAGTGCTTTTCCTGTCAGCGATCTATTTCATCTATCAGGTCGGCAATCTCGGGATTGGTCTCTGGATGCCCCAGATCATCCAGAGCTTCGGCAAGTCGCTAACGCACACCCAGATCGGCCTCGTCGCCATGATTCCTTATGCGATCGCCACGATCGCGATGGTCCTGTGGTCCAGGAGTTCCGACCGCATGGGCGAACGACAAAAGCACAGTGCCGTACCGCTCCTGATCGGCGGATTCGCGCTGGCCGCTACAGGCCTGACACACGATCCCTATGTCGCGATTGGCCTGATCTCGGTGGCTCTCGCAGGCATCTATGCGTTCAAATCGCCGTTCTGGTCGTTGCCGGGCCTCTTCCTGTCACGTTCGACGGCGGCGGTGTCGATTGCGGCGATCAACTCGATCGGCAACCTCGGTGGATTCGTCGGACCCTACGCGATGGGTTGGGCTAAAACGGCGACAGGCAGCCCCCTCGGCGGCCTTTTGTTTCTGGCGGTGCTTCTCGTGATCTCGTTCTTCATGACATGGTTCATGCGCTTCCCGGCTCCCGACGCCGATGACAGTCCGACCGGACAGTTCCACGCCGGCCGTACGTCCTCCCGAAAAGCCTGAATGGAAAAACAGCATGCGCACCACATTCGACATCAACGGCGTCAGCCACGACATCATCGATCTTCCGGCCGAGGCTGGCGATTGTCTGGTGCGCATGCCTTATATCCATCGCATCCTGCTGGAGAACGTTCTCCGTACGGCAGGTGACGACGCCTTTCGTGCCAAGGACGCTATGCTCGCCTGGCTCGAAACGGGCCAGAGCGATGTCGAAATTCCCTTTCTGCCGAACCGGGTGCTGATGCACGACACGACATGCGGGCCCGCGCTCGTGGATATCGCTGGCATGCGCTCGGCGCTCGCCGAGGCAGGCGGCGATCCGGCCCTGCTCAACCCCGTCGTTCCCGTCGATGTCTCCACCGATCACTCGGTCGCCGTCGATGCTTTCGGGACTTCGGCGGCACTCGCACGCAACATGGAGCGAGAGTACGAGCGCAATGCCGAGCGCTATAGTTTCATGAAATGGGCGACAAACAGCCTTGCCGACTTCCGGGCGCATCCGCCGGGAACCGGGATCATGCATACGCTCAATCTCGAACGGCTTGCGACGGTCGCGACGTCGGTGCAGCGCGACGGCAGGCTGTGGGCCATGCCGGACACGCTGATCGGGACGGACAGTCATACGCCAATGATCAATGGCATTGGCGTGCTGGCCTGGGGTGTCGGCGGGCTGGAGGCGGAAAGCGTTTTCTTCGGCATGCCTGTCGCCCTCCGCGTTCCCGATGTTGTCGGCGTCCGGCTGACGGGCGCGCTCAGGGAGGGCGTTCTTGCAACCGATCTGGCGCTTGTCGTTACCCATCTGCTCCGCCAGATCGACTTGCAGGACAAATTCGTCGAGTTCTACGGCCCGGGCGTCTCGAACCTCACGGCAGGCGACCGTGCGGTCGTTGCTAACATGACGCCCGAGTTCGGGGCGAATAGCGGCTATTTCCCGATCGACCGCCAGTCGATCGATTACCTTCTCACCACCGGGCGCAGGTCGGTACACGCTGCTTTCGTTGAGGCCTATGCGAAACGGGTCGGCATCTGGTTCGATCCGAACGCCAGTCCGCGCTACACGTCCACCCTCGATCTTGACCTGTCCAGCGTCGAACCCAGCCTCGCAGGCCCCCGTCGCCCGCAGGACCGGATTGCAGTCAGCGAAACCCGTAGCGCAATCGCGGGAATGAAAAAGAACGGCGGCGCGCCTTCCGTCGAGGGCGAACCGAACGACGGCTCGGTCGCGATAGCGGCCATCACAAGCTGTACCAATACGTCCGATCCGCGCCTGTTGATCGCTGCCGGACTTCTGGCCCGCAAGGCGAAGGCCTACGGACTTCGCCCTCCGCACTGGGTCAAGACGTCCACCGCGCCCGGCTCGCCGACGGCGGAGCGTTATCTCGTGCGGGCAGGGCTTTTGTCCGATCTCGAATCCGTCGGCTTCGGTATCGTGGGTTACGGCTGTACGACATGTATCGGCAATTCCGGCCCGCTGACCGAGCCGGTCGCGGATGCGATGGCCAAACGTGGCATCCTTCCGGTCGCCGTGCTTTCGGGAAACCGAAACTTCCCCGGGCGCGTCCATCCCCAGCTTGAGGCCGGGTTCCTCGCCTCGCCACCAATGGTCGTGGCCTTCGCGCTCGCCGGGACCGTCGAACTCGATATCATGAACGATCCGATCGGGGTTTCGCAGGACGGCACGCCGGTGACCCTCTCCATGCTGTGGCCGAGCACCGTGGAGATCGACGAAGCCCTGGCTGCCGCATCGAAAATAGAGGACTTCGCGCCCGCCTACGATGCCGCCGAAGCGAGCAAGGCGTGGAAGGAGCTTCCGGCTCCAACGACGACGCTGTTTCCCTGGGACGAGACATCCACCTACATCCGCCGTCCGCCATTTGCGAGTTTCGGCAAGGGAACCAAGCTCGGGACCTATGAGGCGCATCCGATCCTCATTGTTGGCGATGACATCACGACCGACCATATTTCACCGGCCGGCGCGATCCCTGCAAAGGGCGATGCCGGCCGCCATCTGATCGAACGCGGGGAAAATCCCTTCGACCTCAACGTCTTCTCGTCGCGGCGCGGCAACTGGGAAGTGATGATTCGTGGCCTGTTCACCAACAAAACGGTGCGCAATCTTCTCGGCCACGACATTCCCCCGGTTCCACCATCCACGCCGGATCGGGCGATGTCCTGTCACTCTGGGACGCGGCGCAACGATACCAAGCCGAGGGCAGGTCCGTGGTCGTGTTGGCAGGCGAGCGTTATGGGATGGGTTCTTCTCGTGACTGGGCAGCCAAGGGTGTGGCGCTTCTCGGTGTCCGCGCCGTGCTCGCAACCAGCTTTGAGCGCATTCACCGCTGGAACCTGATCGGCATGGGCGTGTTGCCCCTACGGTTACCGCAAGGCGTCAAGCCCGCTGACCTTGGCATCTCGGCCGATGATGTCGTCGTGATTGACGCCGATCCACAGACCATGACACCACGTTGCGATGTGACCGTGACAATACGCAAGGTGGATGGCACTTCGACGACCCTGGATGCCGTGGCGGCAATCGAAACCAGTGCGGAGGTCGGCATTCTTCGGGCAGGCGGCGTGCTGCCGCTCATCCTCAAGCAATTGCTGAACAGGCCGGGTCGGAAGGCATCCGGGCGGGAAACCTGATCGGAGAAGCGAAATGACAGACATCGACATCGTCAACGTGCGACGCGCAATCGCTCCTTCGGGAACGTTGCGGACGACGATAAACGTCGGGAATCCGATCCTCGCAAGCCGGAAAGACGTGCCGGGAGGCGTCGCAGGCGTTTCCGTCGATCTCGCCCGGACGCTGGCGGAGCGTCTGGACGTACCGCTTGAACTTGTCGTTATGGAGTCAGCGGGTGAAGCAGTCACCGCCGTTGAGGAAGGCCGTGCCGATATCGGCTTTTTCGCTCGCGATCCCGCACGCGCGCAGCTGATTGCGTTCACTGCCCCCTACGTGCTGATCGAAGGCTGTTATCTTGTCCGAGACGGCTCGCCGGTCTCCGAAATGAAAGATATTGATGTTGCGGGCCGTAGGGTGGTTGTGGGCAAGGGCAGCGCCTACGACCTGTATCTTACACGAGAACTTCGACACGCCACGATCGAGCGCGCCGCGACGTCCCCCACCGTCGTCCAGCATTTCCTGGAAACGTCAGCCGACGTCGCGGCGGGCGTTCGTCAGCAACTCCAGCAGGACGCGGACCGGTTCGGTGGACTGCGGCTTCTGGCCGGCCGCTTCATGGTGATCGAGCAGGCGATGGGAGTGGCACGGACGCATGGCCCGGTGGCGGAGAGCTATCTGACCGCGTTTGTGGAAAGCGCCAAAGCCGAAGGCCTGGTTACCGACTTCCTGAAAGCGAATGGCGTGGATGCGGTCTCGGTGGCTCCGCTGACAGTTGATGTCATATCATCCTGATCCGCATAAACGCGCCTTGATTGCGCTCCGTTGATTTGTCGCTGCGACGATAGTTTTCCCTGATTTTATTGAGGAATTTTAGAGGACCTCACAAAGGTCGGGGCGAATTGCTCCGATAGGTGTGTCCCGAAACTGAGGTGCTGGAACCGCAGGCAATAAAAAAGCCCGCCGAAGCGGGCCTTACTAACTAAGATTGCGCGTTTTCGCCGAAAGACGACCTTCGTTTTATTGCCAGTGCGCTACGTCCGATCGCCGATAGAATCTCGAGTTTCTACCGGTCGGTTCATAAATGGGTCGCACTCCCTCGGCCTCGAGTTTTTGACGAAGGATTCCGGGAAAGACACCAGCACGGTCCGACAAAAGAGCGAGACAAATATTTTCGGCGATGAAGGCATCCACGGAATGAGCGAGGATGTATTGTTGCTCACGCCGGGTGGCAGGATTGATCCGGGTTTCGGTCCTTAGATAACCGAGGCGCAGCAGTTCGCCGATCGTGCCTCTCGCCGTCCCGATCCGGCGTTCTGTGTCTCGGACATTGAGATGTCTATGACTATCGTTTTGAACGTTGCCATTCAACGATGCCACTTCAGGAATAGAGCGGTTCAAGCAGGCTCTGACTTCCTCCCAATCCACAAGGAGGTTCGAGAGCGTCGTCCGACCGCCTTCGAAATGAAGGCTTTTCAGAGAACCTTCCAAGCCCAATTTGAGGATGCTCTCGGTTTGGCAACCGCATCTTTGCGCTGCTTTATCCAGCCGCACCAGGCCGTCTGTATTTGAACCGTTTAGTGAGCGCCCGAAAAGCGCTTTCTTAAATGCCTCGAATTCGGACCGTTGGACACGCGAAAACACGCGTGCGCCGTCCTTCGGTTGCTCCACGCGGCGCAGAAGTCCGGCATCGAGAATGGCTCGCATGCGGTCATCCCTGATTCCGAGAACCGTCCGGATTTCAACACTGGTCATCGTATCCAGCGCATTGGACAATACCTCGTGGCCCCGACGCGCATCGAAGTAAATCTGGGCGCTCGTCAGCTGTGAGGGTGCAATGAGATTAGCTTCCAGAAGCAGGTCCTGGATACGGTCTTCCATCATGCCATATTCGAGGCCTGCCGATCTGATCGAATGCAGATGGCGTTTTCGGGTGGGCAGCACAAAGGCTTCATCAGGACCGATTGGGAGATTTCTCTCGGCGATGTCCTGAAAAATCTCTGTTACGAGGGAGAATTCAGGCTTCTTGTGATTGCGCATCAGCCAATCTCGCAACGGCCCGAAAAAGGAAGCCATTTCATAGACCATCGGTTTTGATTGTTCGATCGCCTGGCAAATAATCTTCTCAATCAGATCGCGTCCGGCCGAGGCGGAACCAAACCCGCACTCGACGTCGGAATGAGACGCCAGGTCGCAACGATCATATGCGATCCGGTGCATCTTCTGGAAGCGACCGAAATGACGGCAAAGATCGACAGCCACATAGGTTTCAAAATTGTCGAGAAACTCGTTGGCGGGGAGACCGTCGATTCTTGCGACCACGTATCGATCGATTTGAGACGAGGAGGCTGCGCTGGTGTCGACCGCCTCCTCCCTGATCGTTGAAATATTCAGGCGTACGAACGAGGCGAAATCACCTTGCTCTTGCGAGGACGCCGGGGCTTCCTTGATCGCACAAGCATGCTCATGGCAATTCTGTAAGGCGCGTGTCATCCACGCCGCCCGGACGTAGGGCCGTGAAGAAGGACGTCCGCTGCCGTTTTCGAGATCGTCAACGACACATTTCGGGCAGTACCGATGATTTCGTCCCGGTCGCATATCACGGCCCATCAATGCGTGACCCAGCTTCCACGTCGCTCCGGCGGTAACGGACGCGATTGCATACGCTGCGAGACGCGCTTCTTCGACACCTGACCAGTGTGCGAGTAATGCCATCGCTTCGGGATCGCCCGAGGCGATGGCAGTGGCGTTTGTGTCCGTCGTGGCGAGAAACCCCCGCATTGAACGATAGCCATTTGCGTGCGCGAGGCGGGATGCCAGGCTCAGGGGCGTTTCGGTTTTGTGAAACTCGACGGTGACAGGGAGTGCCATGACGCGATACCTTTCTGGCTATTACTTCTTCTTTTTCGAGGGCTGGGCGACGAGGTCCGTCAATGCGTTGCTGCGATCAATGTCGCGCCACCGGGGCGAGGTGATGATGTTGTCGCCGCGAAGACTGCCCGACGCACGGTCGTAGAAACCTGCGAAGTCGCGAGCCGTGAGATTTTTGCGGTTTCGTCCCAGGGCTGCGAAACAAGCCGCTCGCACCATCTCGATCATCGTACCCAACCCACCATCCGTGGAGGCTACCAGGCGTCCCAGGAAGTCGTCGGTCATCAACTCGTCCGCCAGCACAAGACCGCAATGATCGACGGCAATGTCGCACAGAAGCTTTTCGATCAGCGGCTTGTCAGAAGGAAATCGCACCGGCTCGAACCGCATGACCAATGACCTGTTCGCGAGCTGGAGATCGCCGGATACCAGCCTGGCCAGGTCCGGCACGCCGCTGTAGATCGTGTGAAGTGGCCACTCAGGAATGGCAATGAGGCTTTTCAGGCGATCCTGAAGAGACCTTACGGCTGCAGCTGTTGGTGCCCGCAAGAGGTCTTGTGCCTCATCCAGATGCAGAAAGAGGACGCGACGTTCTCTGAGCTGTTGTTTGACTGTCTCGTAAAGTTCATGCTCATTTGCACGATTGCTCGCGGGCAGACCCATTTCGTGAAGGATACGGATTGCCAAATCTTTGGTGGAGCAGGGTTTCGGCACCTCGATACTGATCATTGGACGCACCGTTTCGCCATACTCATTCTGGTACGGCTGAAACGATGGGACCATCGTAAACGCTCGCTCCAGCGAGGTTGACTTCCCACTACCGG
The DNA here is from genome assembly GCF_027157905.1 of Agrobacterium sp. LMR679. Taxonomy (NCBI): domain Bacteria; kingdom Pseudomonadati; phylum Pseudomonadota; class Alphaproteobacteria; order Hyphomicrobiales; family Rhizobiaceae; genus Agrobacterium; species Agrobacterium sp. LMR679. The sequence goes on from NZ_JAPVOJ010000001.1 coordinate 1,476,083, forward strand.
ACTCGCCGATTACGATGAAGGAGCGCCTTCTCGAGCCGCCGCCGGCAAGGCAATCGAGGGCATGCTCCTCGAATTCTGTCAGGCGCTTCACGAGCTCCAGGCAACGGCCTGTCTCGAAGTAACGGTTGGTTTCCCTCACACGCAGCGCGCGCAGTTCGTTGGTTGCCGTCATCTTAGTACTCCTCATCATAGTAGAAGCCCGAAGCAAGCGCGTCAGAGGCTTGCGTAGTGGTGGGTTCGTTTTCTTTGATTTCTTCGGTCACGGATTTTTCGAGGGCAAACAGGTCGGGCCGCTGGATGACCATGCCGATCCGCAACGGATCGTCGGGCAGTGGGCCTTCGGCGAGGAGTGGAATCTGATCTTCAGAGGGCGCGGCCATCCACGCCCCGAACAGTTCCGCGTCCCAACGGTCGAAGTCTTTTGCGGTCGGTACGCTGGGAGAAAGACCGGCGCGGAGAGTTGCGGCATCACCGATAGCGCGAAGGCGATTGATAGCGTCGTACATCACCGTCATGCCCTGCTCGGCAGCAGTGGCGTAGCTGGCACGCAATTCCTTGCGTGCGGCCATCCATTCGGCGAGCGTTACACTGTCATCGAGACCGACGGTGTTGCGAACGACGAACCAGCCTTTGTCGCCTTTAACGGCGATGTGGGCGGGGCATTCCGGATCGTATTTGATCTCGACGTCGACCTGGTCGAACTTGGTCCGGAGCCGCTGGATTTCGGCATCACAGTAGGTGATGCCGAATACGGTAATACCGTAGTCTGAAATCCGGCGGGTCGTCTTGATGCCGAAAATCTGGAGCATTTCTTCGGCATCTGGCGGGTAGAGGATTTCGTATTCTTTGGAGGCCTCGACCCACGCATTATGCGGGGTGTTGCCGCCAAGGCCAGAATGCGGCTTGTTGTGGTAGATGTCACAGACCGCGAAGATGAAAATCTTGATCAGTTCGTCGACCAGCAATGCGGCATGAACCTGCGGATCGTAATCGCCCTTTTCTACGACCGAAGAGAAAGTCCGGCCCTCGAAATACGGTGCGATTAGCAGACCGATCGAATGGAAAAGGCTTTCGATGAACGGGCGGCAACCAGGATCGCCGGCGGGCGGGCGGGTGCCGTGAATGCGGGCGGCGCGAAGCACCTCGGCGGTTCGTTGTGCGGTGAATTCCGCGCCGTTGTCGGTGTAAATGACCCGGGGCCTGATTTTCCCGATCCATGGCGTCTGGGCGGCCACATAGGACGACAGGTGTCTCTTGTCGGTCATGATCATGCGGATCGTGGCAACGGCGGACACGGCGTTCGGATTCGTGCTTGCCTTGAGCGCGAGAATGTAACGTGTCGCGACGTCGATTGCGGCGCAGAAGCAGATGCGGACGCGAGGAATACGCTCCTGTACTGTTTCCGGAAGGGCGTTCCAGATACCCGTTTCCACGAGAAGCGAGATCAGATCGACGGTGACAAAATCCATCTCGATCCGCTGGCCAGGAGCGACCACGTGGAAACTCCGACGGATCGCCTTGAACTTCTGGATGGCGAACTTCTCGCCGTGACGGCTCGCAATGACGTGGAACTTGTCGAACTTCGCGATCATCGCTTCGAATTTTTTGCGGGATACCTTCCCGATTTTCTTTGGGATCGGGAGGTCGGCATTGTGCTTCTGGAGTTCAGCCAGGTACGAGCGATAGACATGCGCCTTGGTAGGACGGCGGCGATCCAGATAGGCCATCGCCATCTTGTGTGCGAACGCGATCGTTGCTGGTTTCGGGGCGAACAGCTTCGGGCCCGGACCGTGATGCCGGGGAAGAAGCGCCATCACGTCACCGTCGCAATTATGATAGTCGTCGTAGTCGCGTTTGAAGGTTTTAACGCTTGGGCAAGGGAAAATGACGACCTGGCTTCTCTGGTCGGCCCGGCCATCAGCGGCTAGGTCGAACAGCGCGTCGTTGATTTCCCGGTTCCACGCCAGCAGCTTCGGGCCGAGCTTTTTCTCGGACATTGGCAGGAGCTTGCCGATGCGGTCGCATTCCACATCGTATTTGTGGATCAGCTTTTCCCGATGAACGGCGAGATCACGATCTTCGACGTCGAATTCGTCCCATGACTTATCGCCGAAGATGGCACGGATTTTCTGCTGCGCGGGGCTGTTGTAGCCGTAGCGGATCGATGCTTTGTTGCTGTCGAGCGCGGCGTAGATTTCCTGGTGGGAGAGGAAAATCTTATATTCCACATCGCTTTCTGAACGGAGCACATAACCTACGTCGTCGCGACTTACAGGAATGAAGAAGGCGTTCCTCGTCTTGTCATGGTAGCGATCCATTTGACCCATACCGATGAGGGAATGAAGGAATTGACGAGCGGGCAGGGTGCGGGATTCCATGATGGTCCTTTCTCTGATGGATGGAATTTTGATTTGGTTGGGAACGGCTAGGCGCAGGCGCGCAGCCAGGATCGATCATCGATACGGCCCGAGTAGACCGGTGCGATCAGACGGAGATCGATAAGACGCCACACGGCGGTCCGGCGTTTGTCACGTGCACGGACGTCACGCAGGAGGTCACCAAACCGGAACTGGCCCGGCAGACGTTTCACCACATCCACGAGTCTGGCACATTCGGCGTCATCGTGGTGGAGGCGGGAGGTGAGGATGAAGTAGGCATTTTCGAATGCCTCGTGGGTTGCTTCCTCGTTCGTCATCAAGGTGACGGCGTCCGCGACGCGCGGCGTCAACTTTCCGAGTGGGCCGACCCCTGTGATACCGGCGGCGCAGATGCGATCGAGCAAGTCGATCATTTCGGCTCGCTTGCGGGCATACTTCACCGCGACGGCGACCCGTGTGCCGTCGTTGAGAACGATGAGGTAATCGAAGGTGTGCTCACGAAGAACGCCGTCGGCGTCGGTGTATTGGACCTTCGGGTATTGCGACTGAAGTTCTCGAAGGCCAGACAAGGTGTGAAGCACAGAACTGACGCGGTGCTCGAGTTCGCTTTCGTGGTAGACGCCGTTGCCGTTGAAGAACGTATGACCACGTGCGGTTTTCGCCTGTTTGTCGGCGGGCACGCGCAAGGCCAAGCCGAAGTGCGGCTCGTGCCAATACTCCTTGTCCGCTACGCTGACGGCCGGATTGGCGGCTGGGCTATATTCGCAAGCCCCCGGCCAAGGTCGTGCCGGTGTTCTCCGGCGGTTGGGTCATGGACGCAAGGGAAAGGAAGCCGAGTCCCTCGCGTTTCTGGTAAAGGTATTGGGCGACTTTATGGGAGTGACGCATTCCGATCTCCTGCCTCGTATCCTGCGATGATCTCGCTGGCCGAGGTTTCCGGTCGGAAGTCCCCTGGCTCAGAGAGAAGCAAAACCTATAGTGGCTGCTATCGTCATCATGCGTCCTCATTACTGCTCACGCTGTCGGCGAGCGGATATTACGTCGAGGCAGGGCTCATACGCGTCAAACGTTATTGAAAGGTGAATTTTTGTGGCGATTTCTTATAATTGTGGATGCGATGTGATCTAAAATGCTCGGCCGGATCATGGGTGCGGGAGATGACTGTCGTATGTTACTCCACAGTGTATTGCTACACGTAGGCAGTATAATAGCGTCTTGTATGATCTCGCTGTACTTAGCCCGTCGATATAGTAATGGTAATCTGTGTTGTCTGACAGGAAATCGGCGGGGATAAATTTGAGGAATCGACACATTTCGCATTGTATCAGCAATAGACTCGCAATCCTCAATGGCGGCGCGGCACCGAGCGTTGCAACGCTTCCACCTCTCTTACGAATCCCTTGGTACCTATCGGAAACGCCCCTATGACAGGAGATATGCTGTGAGGACTACGTCTGGAGGGCACCTGGCCTATATCGGTAGTCATCCGGATATGAGTCACGAGGATACCGCGTACTTCGTGGCTGCGGCGGAGAAGATCAAGGCGCTTGCAGAAGAGGAACGGGCCCTTGAGTTCCGGCCGGTCAGGACCAATGCACGTTGGATGCGCCTCTGATCCCTGCTCTCTCTTCGACACGACTGACACCAACGAGGATGTGGTAAGGAATTGACACCCATAGGCCTAGACGTAAACGAAATGCGGGACATGGCCATCGCGCTGCATGGTCTTGCTAAGGCCGATCGTGCGTACGTGATGTATTACGATGAGACGAACAATATTCGGCGTCTACACGTACGTCCCGATGGTTTAAATGCTCCAGAGCCGCAATGCTTTGTGATAGGTGGCGTCGCCCATACGCCTCCGGTTCGCTCCCTCAGTTTGGACGAATTGCGCGACACGCTTCGGATTCAGAAATCTGCAGCCGAACTGAAGCTCAAGCACGTAGCAAAGGGCGATTTCTTGGAATTGGTCGATAGTGCGCGGATGGAGACATTCTTAGCATGGATCAAAGACGAAGGCTTCTTTATCCATTTTTCGGTGCTTGATCCGCTGTACTGGTCCATCATCGACGTGGTGGATTCAATCTTAGGGGAGCACGACGAGCCAGCGCTGTTTGTGCATCACATGGGTCTCAAGAATGATCTTTACGCAGTGTTACGACATGATTTCGATCAGACCGTCGCGCTGTTTCAGCGATATTCCTATCCGAACGTCGGGCGGGAGAGACGTCCCGCATTCATTGCTGATCTACTCGATCTCATCCAGGAGCGTGAGGCGCTTTTGATACCCTTTAACTTCATGATGTTGAAGGGCGTCATGCAGATCGCGAAGACGTTGGATAGTTTGCCTTTCCTTGAGGATGTCGAACCGAACGTGCTGATCGATGGTTTCGGCCCGTTCTTCGTCGAGAGGCTTTGCCTCCTCAAAAATGCCAACCATATCCTCGACGTCGAGGATGTCATTCGCGAGCACCTAGCGGGGATCGAATTCTGCGATGGCGACGACGTGCTCACGCACTATCGCTTCGCTGTTTCCGATGACGAACCCGGAATTCAGATCGCGGATATACTCATCGGTCTGATAGGAAAGTTCTTCTCGTTCGTATGCGAAACATCACACGATGAAATCCTAAGAACGCGGGATGGATTGACAGCGCAGCAGAAGCGAACACTGCGGCTGCTTAGCGAGCTCTGCGATCGTTCAGTTTCCGAGAACCCGGTGTTCACGCACTACGTCCTTAGTCTCTCGGACCAACAAAAGGCTTCGGACCTTCTAGGGGATTGATAGTGCGGGGCGGCCGGTTGAACCGCTAACGGACATTGCGGGTGCAGTGACCCAACCGGTTGCGGTTCCAATCGCGTGAAAATCTCGTGTCTCCTCTTCCAGAAACCGACAGACTGATTTCCACCCCACCTCAGTCGTTCGGGGATCGGTCCGTGAATGACCGCAATGGGCCAAGAAGCAGACCGTCACTGGCGGACGTGTTACAGTCCATCGACCGAGCTATGCGCGGAGGCCGACAATCCCGCCGCTGACCGAGCCCATGTGCTTGGCAGATCGAGTCTGATCTGCGGATTCGTGCTCTGGGAACAAGGCAACCCAGCCTATATCGGCCCCGTTGAAACGGTGCTTGCGATCGATAGCAAGCACCCTTTCTGACACCACCGGAACGCGCCTCTCTGATGAGCGCCCGGGCTGTCGCGCTTGCCCGTGATCACAAGTGGCAGGAGGCGGTCAATCTGCATCGCGGCGCGCTGATGATCGTTGAGGCCGACCCGGAAGCGGAGGAGAATGTCGTGCTCGCCGCGATGACCAATCTTGCTTTCTGCCTGCATGAAGCTGCCGAATTCGAAGAGGCGCGCAAGCTCAATGCGGAAACTCTCGAACGAGCCGAGATTGCCTTCGGCAAGGACGATCCGGCGCTGTTGCGCATAATCGACAATCTCGCCCGAAACGAGTTCGTGCTCGAACATCCAGATAGGTCGGTGGACCCTATGCACCGACGGCTGGCAATCGCCGAACAGCATGAAATTCTCGGCGTGATCGGCGCAACGCTACGCGATCTGGCGATTGCTAGCTTTTCGGCGGGTGACCATGCCGGCGCTGAGGATTGTTTCGTCGGCAAGTAGCTTTTGCAGAGCGCAATGGCGATAGTGACGATACCGCCCGTGCTCGCCCTGACTTGGCCGGTCCGTATGAGCGGCTGGGGAAGAATAGCGGGTGTCTCGCAGACGGACATCGGTCGCGTGGATTATTTTTGTCTTTTTATTCGAGCCATTCGTGTTTGAAGTCAGCGATACGCCTCGATCATCGATTTCGTAACATCTTGCGCGAAACAGATCGGTGCATAGCCGCCCGGCTTTGAATATGCACTTCGGTTGCCGCATCTTCGGCCTCTGCGGTCTGTGTTGTAGGGGCAGGCGCATGTGCCGGGATAGTTGGCCAGGGATTCGGCAATGATCCGCTGAATGATGATGGCGGGTGATAGTGTCGGCGGAGGCTTACTCTTTGGCTCCGACGGTTTTGAGATTTCCTCCCGCTTGGGGTTGTCATCCTGCAAAAACTTGGTTGCGACCCATCCTTCTTTTTGAGTCAGAACATCTTTGATCCTGGACCATTGTAAATCCGACTGAAGGAGTTCGACTTTCCGTCCTCTATCCAGTCTATCAATGACTTGAGACTTTGGATTTGGTGCACCACGCAGTGCGACGCCGTTCCCACTGACGAACTTGGTAGTTGTTTTTGCGACAGTCTGCGAGCCGGCCGTCTCGCTCGGCGTGGAAGCGGTGCTTGTAGGGGAAGAGGTCGGTCGTTGGTCGCTCATCGTTGATGGCGGAGCTTTCGGCGCGCTCGCCTCCTCTGAAAAACTCGGCGACGGTGCCGTTCTCCCGCCCTTCGAGGGTGTTTCCCCAAATTTCGAAATGCCGAACAGGATAAGTCCGCAAAGTAGCCAGTAGCGTTTTTTCATAAGAGCCCCCGCGGTATATTGCCGAGGGCTAAAATGCTCCGCAAGTAGCAATGATTGCCACTCTCAACTTAATGGTTAATTTCAGCGACCTGTAGCCGGCAGGTGGTCGCTCTTGGCCTTCGGCGAGCGCGTGCGTGAGCGGGCCGGACGCAGCCAGGTGTTTTTTAAGCTCGGAGGAAGTTCTTCGCCAAACCAAACTCAACGGAGATTTTCTGCGATCGTCCGATAGCACGCGTCGTCTTTACCGACGTCAGTTTTGGTGATTGGTTTCCAAATATCTCGGTCGAAATCGAAGAACTCGACCACACATGTATTGGTGTCGTAGTTCAGCCACTGAGCGGCCACCAGCCTGCTATCGCGGCGAAAGTCCAAACTCAGATACATGTGCTCTTCCCCACCACGGGGAAAGGAACCGGGGCGACCCGTTTGATTGTTGGCGACGATAACGAACGAGCACCCCGTACCGCACCCGATCTGAATAAGGGTATAACGGCCGGCGAAATTTGGTCCTTGCCGCATACCGTCGCGAATACGGGTCCTGAAACTATTGAATTCGCGATCGCGTCCCTTGAAGTCTGGCATGACTGTCTTTCCAGAAAAACGACCTTGGACAGGGTAGCGGGAAAGGTTTGGCCGCTTGAACGTGGGGCTCGAAGCAACGCCTACCGCACCTTCCTGTTTATAGGATGTTGCTTCGCAGACATGCCAGCGCATCTGATAGCCGTATTCCCCTTCACGGCCATAACACCAGCCCACAGTTTGCAGCTTGTCGCTGATGGCTTCGCGCCGCTCACAGGCCACATTTGTTTCCGGCAAGTCACCGCTGCCGCCGCGGCAGGCAGAATTCTGTTCAGCCCACTGGGATATCAGACGTACGGGTTGAGAGACGCCCTTGTCCGTCTGGACAACCTTGCCCGTTTCGGAGAGGATCACACCAGCCCTCTGGTCCCAAACCAGAGAAAACTCGGCGGAACCAGATGAAATCCGATTGCCAACGTCGCGTTTTGTGTACCAGTCAATGATGCCGTCAACCTTGCAGGTTTCCGCGCAGATTACTTTTGTAGAACCTGCCTGCACGCTGTAGGCGCGGACTGGCCATCTAGTCGCGAAGGTCCGTTTCTCGTTAAGGACGGCGGCTTTCGGCGTCGCTTTCCCATAGAAATCGACGGTCTCGGCGTACACCTTTTCCATAAAGGTCAACGCTTCTGCGTTCCTGCGGGACCAAGCGTCATGGTATGCCGTTACGAAGGCTAGTGCTTTTTCCTCGGTTGTCGGTGGAGGGGCTTCGGTGGTTTTTAGGGTTGCAGGCATGGTCGTCGGGGCAGCCTTGGACGCTGCAACGGATTCTGTCAGATCGGCCAGACTTCCCCACGTCACCTTATAGCTTTGCATCTCACTGGCCGTGAGATACCGCATGTCGTCACTGGGAACAGATAGGCTGAGTTGAAGCAATTTCGGGTCGACATCCATCTCGACAAGGTACGTCATGATCTGGGCGGTCAGCGCCTGAATCGCTGCGACCGCAGTATGTCCCTCGATAGTCGTCTCCAAAGAGAAAGAAGACTGGTGCACGCCGATCGCGCCGGGCTCAGCCTGACGGTTCACGCCTCCCACAAAAGCGAGTGCGCAGGCCGAAGCGCATTCGGCAGACCGGAGCTGCAGCGTCGATAGTCCGAGCGACCGGATCATCCTGCCATACGCCATCGCCGTCACAACGTTGCCGCCGTTGCTGTTGAAGGTGATCAGTTTGGCACCGCTCGCAGCTACTTCTCGTGCAAGCTGGTCTGGGTTGTCCGCTGTGGTGAACTCACCTTTCACTAGCAAAACAGGCGAAGAGTCGTCGATTGGAACACGCTCAAGGGTGATTTCCGCGTGTGCGGTTCCGACCCAAGCCATAGACACGATAGTCGCTACCAATAGAATACGCTGAAACACGACTTTTGCCCCCGTTCGCCTCCAGACGCATGCTATCGTGTCAATCACTACGTGCAATATGGAAAACTTACACACTGGGTTCGATGACTGCCTCGAGCAGATCAGGAGAGCCGAAATGCCGACGAAGCACGTCAGGATAGACAAGCAGGCCATCCTCACAGCCGTTGATTTTCATCATCTCAGTGATAAAGGCCTTGCGGAATACGATTCCGAAATAGATGTGATCCGGGCTCTGCTCCCATGTTGGGTCAATTGGGCAGCCATTCCTGTCTACAAGCCAAGCGTGCTGCATGGGGATCGGAATTTTGCCGTTGAACGCATAGCCTTCAGCGTAGAAAACATCATCGCGTTCGCTGGCTAGTTTTGCTGCGTTTGCGAAGCAGTGTCTCTTGGGGCCTCGCTCGAGCCAGCTAGGATCATCCATGGCGGGAGGAAAACGCCGTCCACAGAGCGTGAGTGCTGAGACCGGTCCGAAGACCCGCGCGTTTGCGGCACTTTCACGGAGATCATCGAGCAAGAGCTTTAGCGCCATTTCAGCTTTCGAGCGATGAACGATATTTTCCATTTTTCAAAAATCCCCGAGGCAACGTTCGCAATACGGCCGAAGCAATACGATTAATTGAGTATGGATGTTAAGCAGCAACAAATCTGCACTCGTAACGATGATCCGCCGTTTGAAGTCCGGCATGACAGTTTCCGCAAGCCTGCACGACGATGGTGCGTGACCTGGATAGGCCGGGTCTTCAAAATCCGGACGTAACAAAAAAGCTTGTCGCGGGTCATCTTCCAATCCTGATCTGCCGATTGGGATGGAAATACCTGAAACCCGCATAAAAGTCAGGATTTCCAAGACAAGCTGCGGCTTTGACATATTAGGTCAATTGTCCTAGATGTGTTACATCACTAGGACAATTGACCAAGCATGTCGGTATCATCCACTCGCGAATTGATAGTCGAAAAGGCGGATTCCCTTTTTTACGAAGGCGGGTTCGAGGCCACGTCCTTTGCCGAGATCGCCGCCGCCGTGGGCATATCGCGCGGTAATTTCTATCACCACTTCAAGACCAAGGATGCCATACTGGAGGCCGTGATTGTGCGCCGGATGGAAAGGACGCGGGCCATGCTCGACGGCTGGCAGGCCGAGGGCGAAGGCCCACGCGAGTGCATCATGTCGTTCATTCATATGCTGATCGCCAACCGGGTGAAGATCATTGCCTTCGGCTGTCCGATCGGCACCCTTTCATCTGAACTTGCCAAGCTCGATCACGTCGCGCAGCACCGGGCGGCCGAAATCTTCGGCCTGTTCCGTGACTGGCTTGCCGGGCAGTTCCGGGCACTTGATGCCGGCGACCGGGCCGAGACGCTGGCTCTGCATCTTCTAGCATGGTCGCAGGGGGTGGCGGTCATGGCCACGGCGTTCCGCGACGAGTCTTTCATCCGTAGCGAGGTGGCAGGAATCAAAAACTGGCTGGCGACCTTGCAGGACATTTCCCCATCCAACTGACCAAGGAGCGCCGATGTTTGTCACCTTTCTGAAATTTACCGAGAACCGCGCCGCCGCACCGGACTTCATGGCGGCCCATAACGATTGGATCGCGCAGGGCTTTGCCGATGGTGCGTTTCTCAGCGTCGGCTCGCTTCAGCCCGCAGCCGGGGGCGCGATCCTCGCCAATGGGGAAAGCCGGGCCGATCACGATGCACGTATCGCTGCCGACCCCTTCGTCGCGCAGGGGATCGTGACCGCCGAAACCTACGAGATCGACCCGAAGCGCACTGTTGCCGCGCTGGATTTCGTGAAGTCGCCGGCATGAGCGGAATCGTTCCCGGCCCCGATGGCCGCCCGCGCTGCCGCTGGTGCGCGGCCGTGCCGGAGTTCTTAGCATACCATGACTGTGAATGGGGCTTTCCGGTTGTGGATGACACACGCCTGTTCGAGAAACTTTGCCTTGAGAGTTTTCAATCGGGCTTGAGCTGGCGCACCATCCTCGCCAAGCGCGAGAACTTCCGGGCCGCGTTCGCAGGCTTCGATTTCCGCAAGATGGCGCTGTTTGATGATACTGATGTGGCACGGCTGCTGGCAGATGCCGGTATCATCCGTCATCAAGGCAAGATCGAAGCCGTCATTAACAACGCTCGCCGCGCCTGCGAACTGGTTGAAGCAGAAGGATCGCTGGCGGCGTTTGTCTGGCGGTTTGAACCGGACAACGACGATGAGGAGCCCCAAAGCCGCTCGACCTCGCCGGCTTCCGAGAGGCTGTCCAAGGAGTTGCGCAAGCGCGGCTGGAAATTCGTTGGTCCCACCACGGTCTATGCGTTCATGCAGGCGATGGGGCTGGTCAATGACCATGCAGAGGGATGCATCATGCGGGCGGAAGTCGAGCAGGCACGAAAGGGGATGCGTCGCCATTCTTAGTGGCAAAAATCCTGAAATCCGCACTGGCGAGTTTCAGGATTCACGCGGCTTAGCGCGATGCGACAACAGCAATGCCCGCGCCAACCATGATCCCGCCGGCCGTTCGGTTCACCCGGCGAACGACGACCGGCGTCCTGAGCAGCTTGCGCGCCCGGCCGGCGAGGATCACATGCCCGCCGATCACCACCACCTCAACCGTAAGGATCACGGCCGCCAGCGCTGCGACGTGGCCGGGCGTAAGTGACGCGCCGACGACGCTCGGTAGCAGCGCGACATAGAAAAGCGGCATCTTCGGATTGCCGAGGTTGAGCGCAACGCCGGTCGCGAAGATCGCCAGCAGGCCGCGCCGCTCGGCAACGGGTTGCAGCTCGGGCACAGTCGGGGTGGTATTCCATAGCTTGACACCCATCCAGATCAGGTAGGCCGCACCCGCATAGCGCAGGATCGTCATGACCACACCCATCTCGGCCGCGACGATCGACAGGCCGAAAGCGGCCAAGGTCAGGAAGATGAGGATGCCGACGACCGTTCCGGCTCCATAGGCAATGCCGGATGCCGCCCCGTGCGAAATTGTGCGGGCAACGATCGTCATGTTGTCCGGGCCGGGACTGGCGGCGAACACGAAAAAGGCCGCCGCGAAGGCGAGTAAGGTCGAAAAATCCATGGAACCCGCAAAAGTTATGATTGCTCTCGGGGTTTCAGGATACGCGATTTTCTCTCATGAGAAAGGGGACGCTCAGAAAATTAGGACTCGCGACAGACGACCTGCGTTGCCATGGTCAGGTTAGCTCTTTCAATCCGGCGGGTGTCTCGATGAGCGCCCGGTATCGGACCTCGGGGCCTTGGACGATGACGGGCGAATTCTCGATGTCAAGTTCCCGGTAGAGCGCCGCAATGCGGGTCGGGTCCGGATGCTGAAGGGTGAACGAATGAAGGTGGGCATCCAGATCGGGAATAGAGGCGATATAGCTGGTGTCGCCCCGGTGGTCGATGATCGAAGGGACCGCGCCGCCCAAGGGAAGCGAGCCATCCTTTGGGATAGCAAAATCGAAAGTCGGGCTTTCGGCCGGGAGGGGAACCTTGTCGCCCAAGATCGCGCCGTAGGCTGAAACAACGGCGTCCATCGCATCTGTGTTGGCGACCCACCCGCGCAACCGGCGACCTGCATCCCAATCCGATCTAACCTGTTCCTGATTGTCGAGGCCGAACCAGCGGGCCCGATCTGGCTCTATTCCCTGTGGATCGAGCGCCACGATTTCCAGATAAACGGAATTTCCGAGCTGGAGCCGGTGATTGTGGCTCCCCATATATTCGTGGCGCGTCCCGAAAGGCACGTCGAGGCCAAGGCAGCGTTGAACATGCAAGACTCCTTCGGCCAGCGTCGGGGCGATGACGGTGATGTGGTCCAGCTTCAACAAGTGCAGAAACTCCAATGTCGTAAAATTATCGAAACCCGCGACACCTTTCGCGACCAATTCAATGACCGATCAGCTTTTGTCCAAACATGTGCCCAAAAAGGCCGCTACCGCAGCTGAGACACCAGTGGCCCAATAAGGTGCGCCGAAAGCTTGAGCGAGCCACACACTAAGTCCAGCGACGAGGCCGCCAACAAGAGCTGGAATGAGATTTTTATTTTCCCTCTTCGAGAATGGGCGAATATCCAGAGGCCGCAACAGACAGATACAGATTAAGTCCTGCTTGTAAGCAACTTGATTCCGGCGAAGGTGAAAAATACTCCCAAACCTGCGTCGATCCATCTGCGAGCACGGTCGTAGGCCGTGACAACACGCTTGGTGGAGAACTGAGAGGATGGTGGTTCCGACTACGATAACGAGAGCGGTTGAGGCAGGCGCAGAGTGCGCGAGGCCAAGCGACATGATTGCGATCCATGTCAATGCGGCCTTTGGATTGGTCATCTGGACGATCACGCCGCGCAGAAAATACGTGCGCAGGTTGCCTCCCGCTATTCCGGCCGGGTCCATGATCGGCTTTGACGAAGCGGCCGAGCGAAAAGCTTTGAAGGCCAGCCAGAGCAGATAGAGACCGCCAATGATTTTGATGACCGTCAGCACGGAGGCATAGGCGGCAATCAATGCGGTTAGGCCGATCGCGGTCATGGAGGCCCACAGGAACGATCCCGCAGAGATGCCGAGCGCTAACGCAATGCCCGCTTTGCAGCTGACAGCCATCGATGTGCCGACGACCGAAAGAATATTTGGGCCGGGACTGAACATCCCGAGTGCAAAGGCACCGAACGCCAAACCGATTTCTGGCAAATGCTCCATATGGACACCTCCAAGCTATTTGTCGCGAAAATCCAATGAAAGCGACACTTGTTTTCCTGGCTTCTGCGATGTCGCAGAATAGGGGGGCGGGAGCCGCAATGTCCGGTTCTGGCGCTTCTGCGCCATGACCGCAACCTGCTCAACGGTTAACACCACTAGGCCCTTGACCTCAACTTCGGTTGAGGTCGTACGAATTTGAGGCGGTCGCAGCCCATCGAAGGCGACCACTTCAGAGGAGGACGTCTTGGTCACATATTTTCGCTATTCGAAACCCAAATATTCCTACGGAACACGTCTCATCGGGGCCGTCGTTTTGCAGTTACTCGGCACCGGATTGTTGGCGTTCATCTTTTGTCTGCTGGATGCGCTTACAGCGAAGCCAACGACAACTCTCGGTCAATTTGTGCCATGCTTGGTGGGCGGTGTCGCTGGCTTTCATTTTGTGGCTTTTCGTCGGCCAGCCACGGACGGCCAGCTTAGCCTTATCGCGACATCGTTCTTGGTATTTGGGAGCTTTTATTGGCTTGTGTCCTATTCATTGCCTGACCTTTTACTGGCAAGATTGCTATCTGGGTTTGGAATGGGTGTGGTTGTTGCAGGAACTTTCCGACGTTGCTTTCTTGAAAATCCAGTCGTTCTACGCGTCCGCTAGATGATAGTTGACCCTAACCGTTTTGGAACGTGCGCATTTCGGTTCAATTCACGACCGTAGTCGGTACTTTGCCATCAAGGCAGCTTGAACCCTTTGCGGTCATCGGACCAAGTGGACGGTGTCAGCGAACCGGATCATCGCCCTACTGCGGAAGAAGTCGTCTTGCCGGAGGTGGGTGATGCTTCCACTAGGTGCGGCATAGGAGATAAATCCACAAGCATCTACGGGCACCTTCATCCAGGCCGCGATCACCAAACTCAGCGTGAAGCCGTGGGTGACGACAACTTGAGTTTCGCATTTTCGACCGAGTATTGCGTCGATATAGGGATAGACCCGTATCGCCACATCACGACGTGACTCCGCTCCTTCAATGCTGCCTCGATGATCGAGTCTATCGGTATCGGGTGCGGGTATGTAACGCGCGTCAAGCCATTCCTGTGGCTTCCCTTCAGCCACACCGTAGCTGATCTCGCGTAGCGCCTTTGTCTGCGTTACAGGCCGTCCAAAGCGACTTCCGATGCAATCTGCTGTCTGGTAGGCCCGTTTTAAGTCAGATGAGAAAATCTCAATCTCATCGTCACCGATAAACGTAAACAGTCTCTCAGCCAGTGCGCGGGCGTCTTCTTGTCCCTGCGCCGTAAGACCGGTATCGAACCAGCCTCCGACCTTTCCCTCTATATGGTGGGCAGACTCGGTATGTGTTACGATGAACAAATCTCTCATCTTAATGCCCTAAGAAATCACTTGCCTTCGCGTGTAGCCGAAATTTAGTGGAGGGAACAGCATGTCTCCTGTTGGCGCTGAGCGGCAGACGCGTCTCGGCCCGAAGCTGATTGTCAGGACCGCTTTGCAAGTGTCCGCGATCGGCCCAAATCGGTCATCCGTTACGCCGTGGCCCATTCCATCAATGCGTTTTGGGCATGGAGAAGGAATGCTTTTGCAGAACGGCTGTGACAAATCTTGTGTCGCATCGCCTCGATCGTTACTTCCTGACCTCTTGCAACGGGTGGGCATGGGAGAAATATCGCGTTGTTCTTGCATTCATTCAGAACCGCTGTAGTGATCTGATAGTCGATCAGTTCAGCGTCATGAATATTCGTCGGCCATGAATCTGTGATGATCACGTCCGCCTCGAAGATGTGACGGATATCTTGGCTTACTTCGAAATTAGTGTTGATGAGTGCCGGGTCGGTAACGTGCCACCGCTCGGGATACACCTGAACAACGTTTATCGGCAATGACTTTGAAGCTTCGACCCATGAACGCAAAATATTGGCGTCAGGGGCGATGCCGACGACTTTGAGCGTGTCCAATGAACCTCTGATTTTCCTCACATAGGCCAGATCGCCGAGTGTTTCACATGGATGATTGGACCTCGTCCGCGCGTTGATGACTGGAGCCTGCATGGCTGATGCCGATTCCTTCAAGGTAGCCAGTTCCTTCGTTCTGACGACAAGGAGGTCGAACCAATTGTCGAGGTAGCCAGCGAGGTCAGCAGTAGTTTCTCTGGCATTGAAGCTGATCGGCGGTTGAACCACAATGCCGCCCATCGCCTTTGCGCCGAGATCGAAGGCGGTGGTATTTCGCCATCCGGTATCATCAACGATGAGGCCGATGCGCTTGCCTTTCAAGGTTTGCGGCACGGTGTGGCTATCCCAATCGGTGGCGAGCTTTTCAGCTCTTTCGAGCAGGGTTGTCAGGGTATCGATTGGAAGAGAATGGAATTCGAGAAAATCTCTATTGGCTTGAAAAGTCATATGACACCGATTTCGAGCTTGGTACGATTGCTGGCAAGATCGCCGGCGAAACAGCAGTTCCCAAAGTATTCGGTTTCGCCGTTGGTGCAATGACCGCTCCCGGCCCATTGCAGACATGCTGATCCAGATTCAGCTTCTTCGATTTGCTACGGAGTTGCAGGAAGTAATCCGTAAGATATCTATTTTTTGGACTCAGTCCAATTTCTCGTAGAGCGCGAATCGCATATCACTAATATATCTATGGTTATTGGTGCAGGTTGCGAGCGCTTCTGTGAAACTAAAAAAGCTCCAGATCGAAAATTTCCGATCCCTCAAGAACCTTGAGGTCGATCTCGAAGAGTATCTTTCGATAATTGTTGGCAAGAACAATGTTGGGAAGACCTCGCTTCTAGTCGCATTGGAACGCTTTCTAGGTAGCTCTCAATCCAGTTTCGATTTTGAGGATTTCAATCTGGATTTTCGGCAGCATGTCGCAGCATTGGCCGAGAGCAAGATTCAGCCTGACGACCCATATCCGTTTTGTGGCATCAGGCTTCGCGTCTTCATCGAATATTCGGACGATGACGATTTGGGCAACGTCGGTAACAAGGTGATCATGGACCTCGATCCCGATAACAAGTGGATCGTGTTGGACTTCCTGTACCACCTCTCATCGGAGTATCTCGAAATCTTGCGGCGGGACTTCAAGGCTCACCAAGACAGGAAGAAAGATAAAGCGCAGGACGTTCTCAAATTCCTTCGCGAAAACCACAGAGAGTATTTCAAGGTCGCCAGGCGAAGCGTGCAATTTGATCACCTCGATCAGAAGGTTCAGGAAGACATTTTCGTTGATCTCATCAAGGAATCTATCCGTATCGACGATATCATTTCATTCAAGCGCATCGCGGCGCGTCGTTCGGTTTCAAACAAAGAGACTGACAAGACGCTATCAACGATGTCGTCGAGAATTTACTCAGCAATGTCATCCGACGCGGGAGATGAGGAGGTTTTCGACACGTTCAAGGAGGCGCTCAGCCATACGGACGTCCAGTTAGACACCATCTATGGTAAACTCTTCAAAGAGGTCATCGATGATGTGAGACGATTTGGCGGGATTAAGGAGGGCGATACACAGCTGCAAATTAGGTCGACGTTGCAGCATCGTGAACTGCTTGAAGACAACACAACCGTCATGTACGGGCAGGGAGCAGAACTGCACGTCCTGCCCGAAAGCTACAATGGCTTGGGCTACCTAAACCTGATCAGCATGATCTTCGATATCAAGATCATCCTTAATGAGTTCAAGCGAGGAAATAAGCCGAAACCCGCTGATATCAATCTCCTATTCATTGAAGAGCCTGAAGCCCATACTCATCCGCAGATGCAGGCGGTTTTCATCAAGAATATCAAGAACCTCGTCGGACGGTCCGTTTCAAACGCGGATGGTATTAAGTGTCCTCTCCAGACAATTCTCTCGACGCATTCGGCACACATTGTGGCCGAGTCTGATTTCGACGACATCAAGTATTTCAAGAAGTCCGGTGGAACCACTGTGGCCAAGGGCCTGCGCGACTTGCACGCCATGTACAAGGTTGCCGGGAAAGACGGCCATTACACCTTCCTAAGACAGTATCTGACTCTCCATCGTTCGCAGCTTTTTTTCGCCGACAAGGCGATTCTAGTTGAGGGCGACACAGAGCGAATCCTTCTTCCCGCGATGATGCGCAAAATTGACCAACTCGACGAAGCGACCGCTTTCGCAGACACTGAAATCGCCCCGCTGCCTTTGATGTCGCAGAACATCTCGGTAATAGAGGTCGGTGCACACTCTCAGATTTTTGAAATATTCCTCGACTTCATCGGCGTGAAGACGCTCATCATCACTGACTTGGATTCGGCCGTAGAGCGGCAGCGCATGAAAGACGGCAACCTTGTAACCAACAAGAAAGGGCAGCCAGTTATTGATATCGTTGCCCACCCGGTGGAAGGCGGAACCCACACGACCAATGCTGCCCTAAGATTTTTCTTCGGAGTCGGCTCCGCGCTCACATATTTCCTGGAGCTGGCGCTTGAACACAAGACCGTCAAGAAGAAGCCAGATGCCGTCTGGGCTGCGGACCCCGCTGGCGAAATCATGTGCGCTTACCAGGTTACCGAGACCAACGCAGAGAACGAAACATACTGCGCTCGGAGCTTTGAGGATGCGTTTTTCCACGTCAATCGAGCATTCATGACATCGGCCAGCGCGGTGGCCGATGATGACGACTCGCCGAAGTTTCCAAGTCTCAAACAAGGGGCACTGGCCGAATTCATCGGTGGCGGCAAGCCCGATGTAATGGCTGATAACGGAATTGATAAGAAGCCCTCCTTCGCCATCGAGATACTGCTCAACAGCGAAACGACTAAGCTGACAAAGACAGATAAGGGCGGCCAAGCACGAGATTTCACTCTTGAATTTAGCAACTGGAACATTCCGAAATACATTCACGAAGGTCTAAGATGGATCAAGGCGGGTTGAAGCTGGAGCCTGAGGTCGAGCGTGTTCTCAAACATGTCGCCGACGGCAAGAATTTCCTGCTAAGCGGTGGAGCTGGGAGCGGGAAAACGTACTCCTTGGTCCAGGTCATTGGAGAGCTGCTGCGGACCCAGCCAAGCGCGTCCATTGCTTGTATCACCTATACGAACGCTGCGGTTCGTGAAATCGAGTCACGCGTCGCGGACGAGAGACTGGCCGTCAGCACCATCCATGATTTTCTCTGGGCAGCTATCGGCCCGTTCCAAGCCGAGCTGCGCCTTGTTCTGATCGATTTGATGACTGGAGATAGCCCTCGCATTAAGCCCGGGAGTATCGCTGTTTCCGATGGGATGTATGACGGAAAACCGATTGAATACAAGGAGTTCAGAATACTAGCAGAAGGGATCATTTCCCATGACGAGGTTATCACTCTCGCTCACGGTGTGTTTGAAAAATACCCGAAGATACGAGAAATCCTCCGAGATCGTTATCGGTACATTCTCGTCGATGAATACCAGGACACCTCACCCGACGTCGTCAAAATCCTCCTCGATTTTTTGCCCTTGGCTCACAGGAAAGGCGTCTGCGGCTTCTTCGGTGACAGCATGCAATCGATCTATGATGAAGGTGTTGGATCGATAAAGGATTATGTGGCAGCTGCCTCTGTGATGGAAGTTCAAAAGGTCCAGAATCGCCGAAATCCTCGCCTCGTGTTCGAGCTTGCGAACCGCTTGAGATCAGACGGGATCGTGCAGAAAGAATCTGATGACGAAAATGCTCCGAATATGCATGACGGTGCCGTGAAGGATGGATCAATCCGCTTTTATTACGCGGCGGACGGAGGCGACAAACTCGATGCCGTGCGGAAAACCCTCGGATGGGACTTCAATGAGGTCGCTGGGACCAAAGAGCTGAACCTGACGCACAATTTGATCGCGCCACAGGCGGGGTTTGGCGATCTCATGGAAATCTACGACAAAGACGGGGTGCTCAAATTCCGTGACAGGCTCCTCGATCATATCAAAGGCAACGATGACCTTACCAAGTACGACGCCGACACATTCGGCGAAGTCATGGCCAAGTTCCCGGGAGTGGCTCCGACGCCCGGGATGAGGGATTTTATCGACGCCCATCCAGACTGGCTGACAGATGCAAAAAGCTGTAACTTCCTGGTATTCAGGCGCATGTATGTCGATAAGGACCAACTCGTCGACGACAAAAAGCAAACCGAGGAAGAGGCCGCACGCAAGGGCTCACAACGATGCCCGTTTATCAAGCACATCTTCAAAATCCTAGACGTCGTTCACCTCTATAATCAGCGGAAATTCAATGAATTTCTGAGGCGTACCGAGTTCAAGCTTGGGTCAGCAAAAGACAAGGTGCAGCTTAGGGAATGTATTAACGAAATCGGGGCGATGAGCGACCGTCCGATTATCGAAGTCATAGATTACGCTGAGAAACATGGACTGGTCCGCAAGGATGACGCTCTCACCAATTTTGTGACCCGCAAGCCCTACCTATTCAATCGCGTGTCGCCAATAAAGTGCTCATCGTACCTGGCGCTCTATGAGTATCTCGAAGGCCGAACGACCTACTCAACGCAGCATAAGATCAAAGGACGAGAATTTGATCGCGTTCTCGTCGTTCTCGATTCTGGGGGTGGAACAAGTACAATTTCACCTATCTGTTCGAGGGTGGCGGGACAGCCTCCGTCCGCGAGCGCACGGAAAAGCTGTTCTATGTCTGCTGCACGCGGTCAAAAGACTCGCTCGCAGTGTATTTTCGGGACCCTTCCTTGAAGGTCATAGCAAGAGCGAAAGAGTGGTTCGGTGACGGAAATGTCATCGCCGTTTGATCATTTTGCGGTAGGATGATCATTCACTATGCTGATCAGCTTAACCTCCCATCTTGTTGGAAAGATATCCTGCGTAGATCGGCGCGGCAAATGAGTATCAGTATTTGCGTGCGGCCTTCTTAGCGCGTGTGTCGCTATTCGTGGTATCCGGTCAAAAGCTCTATCTGAACCAAACCAGACATCAAATAGGTTGCAAAATACGCTAGGGGGCCATGACAGCTTCAGCTTGGCAGACGTTTAACTTACAAATTGTCGAAGATTGCCGAGGCCACCGCGACTTCAGTACCCGCCAACCCGACGGAGCAGAACAGGGTCCTTTGATCCGCTGACGTCCGACCGGGTACCTTTTCTGCAACGATATCAGAAAGCTCCACCATCCGATTCTCATTGCCTGAACCATTGAGGAAGAAGGGGAGGTGTAGGCTCGCGTCTGTTCGGAAGAATCTGTCGCTATAGTGCTTGCCATATCCGCGATATCGAGTCCGAGTTCATATCCCTCAAGCGTTTTAGGGCCAACCGTGTTGACATGCACACCGCGCTTCAGATCGGCCGCACGGACAACCGGCTGGTTGCTGGACGTGGCACAGATGACGATATCAGCATCGCTCACGGCCTCATAAACACTGTCTGCTGGCCTTATCTCAATTCCCAGGTCCGCTTCCATTTCCCGCGCGAAAAGGCTTCGCCGGGTTTCATCGCGGCTGTAAACGCGAGCAGAACTGATTTTCCGAACGGCAACTGCAGCTTCAAGCTGGCTTCGCGCCTGGAGCCCGCTACCCAATACCCCTACGACACTGGCGTCGGGTGAACTGAGGTGCCGAATTGCGACGCCCCCTATCGCACCGGTTCTGATCGCGCCAAGGCGTTCCCCGAGGATAAGCCCTTTCAGCCGCCCGTCATCCGCACACCAAACGGCGACGATCTGGGAGTGTTCCGCGCCCTCAAATGTCTCGTATACCCGAAAGCCCGCGAGAGGTTTTTCGCCAAGGGTGCCTCCAACTGTAAAGATCAGATCGCCCCGCCCGGGGAACGAGATATGGTGTCGGGGTGGGGATATTGTTTGGCCAGCAGCGCGATCGCGAAGAATATTTTCTACAGCTTCGATCGCAACGTTCATGAATGAGCCATTCAGAAGGTCACTGTCGCTCAATATTCTTGCCATCATCGAAACTCCAGTTTCAGCCAGTTTGCAACCTGAACCGACCTTGAGGTCAATAGGCATGGTTAGTTTGAATCGCTGCCTTGGCCGGCGTGAAGCCGAAGCCGCCTATTACCTCATGGGAACTGAATTGCCTGACGTAGTGTCGCGATGGCCTCTGCTACAGACGGCCCCTTGATCAGTGGCGGATCAGGCCGTTCACAGAATTCCCGCCATACAAACAATGTGAGCTCCGCGCCGTCAGTTTGCATCTCCTCCGGTCCGTTCGAGAGTTGCTGGAGGAGTCTATAGCGGTGATCCGTCCAGAAGAGGTTTTCGACCCACTCATAGATTGGAATAGCGTGGAAATGGATCGGATACCCAAGGGAATGCCCGTAGCGGCTGATATAAATTTTATTTGCACCCAAGCTCTTCAAGGCATGCTGAACAACCGCGAAGACCCGCCCCATCGAGCTCAGCGCCTCGACGGAAAGATCACTCAAATCGTTCGTGACTTTCGTCGAAGCTATGATGAGATAGCCGGGAAGCGCCGAGTTGACACGATGGTTTATAGACCAATGAGCAGTTTGGGCGATATGAAGGTGCGGTGGAATATCCTGGGTCATCGCATTAATTTATCAGGGTAGCTTGTGGCCGCAACGTCTGGTGTACGGCGCAATCCAGTTGAGAGAAAAGGAGCCGTTTGCCGCTGGTGGAAATGCCGAACACTCACCCGTAGGCCAGCCTGAGCGCAGCCATGTTACCGCTGCTGAGCGCCGCCAAGTTGGCTTCGATTTTCTCGATCGGCCAGTCCCACCAGGCGAGACGATGCAGTTCGTTGATGACTTCGCTGGGATAACGCATTCGGATAATAGATGCCGGATTTCCGCCTACAACTGCATAGGGCGGTACATCTCGGGTAACAACGGAAGCGGCAGCGACAATCGCACCCGTGCCTATGTGAACGCCTGGCATGAAGCCGGTCATCGGGTGGTTCGCCGAACTGGTAATAAAGTAGCTTCCCCTCGCGATCTGCACGAACTTGCCGATTACCAGTCGCTCGCGCACGCCATGACCGAGATATGGGGCCAGGATCAAGGCCGTGTCTTCGGGCTTTCCAGCATGAGTATAATAGCTGAAATCACCGATCTCCATCCGCGGATGATCTATGACGTTCTTCAGATATACGGTGTCCCGATAAACAGCTCCGTCGGGAAGCGTAATCGGATGGATGGCATTTGCGTCGAGAAGAGCCATACAGAACCTTTCGAACGCCAGCCGGTCTGCGCGGCATCCTATTAAACCTCGCGGGGGACTGTCAGGCTATTTTCTCCCGACCGAGAAATCCATCACGGGTTGCGTATCGCTCCGATGAATAGTTTTGATGGCCACCGTCGGGGTTGAACACATCTACCTTCTACGACGTCTCCGTTAGGGCGCTTTTGTGCAAGCAAGCACATGAAAGTCACCATGCGCCGCCCGCAGACCGTGCCGAAAATCTAAACCACCTTCAAGTCGCTATAGTACCCGCGGGCCTTGAGCCTTAGGGTTGCAGGATGGTCGTGCTTCAGCAATGACCACTGTCCATGAACCTTTTCGTATTCGAGGCCAGCATCAGCTTCCTTCCTAAGCTCCTCAAAGGTGTTGATAACCTTTGGATCGCCGGACCTTAGGGCGAGTGGTTCTTAGAACTCAAGCTGGAACTCGAGTTCTGGAATGGCACCGCGTTCCAAGTTCCTTCGCATCGATACGAGTAGTGGTGGGAAATCCATATTCGTCATGCCCGACTCCTAGTAGCCTATGTATTCACCGACAATTGTCGGGCCTTATTTCATCGGCCGCAACTCGTGTTGGGGATGCCTAGCCTGGAGTTCAGCGGTCAGGATCATCGAATATGAGAAAGGAGTGCCATAGGAGCAACGAATGTGGCGATGGGGTCGTCATCTTCTGTCATGCTTCTGCCTTGGAAGATCGTTCATGCCATGCCACAAACCCGGAAAGATCACGGCTTGAACACAAAAAAGGATAGCAAGATGTCCGAGCGAATCCAACGACTGCTTAATAAACCTGATGGCGGTTTAGTTGACGTGCTAGAAGGGCTGATTAGTCAAGTTGTTACCGGAATTGACGAAGGACGCGACACCGCAGGGCAAATAGATGATATTAACAAACTCTCAGGCGGGCAAGATTTCGTCTCCGGAACATTCTTCAAGCTTTACAGTTGGACAAGCGAACGGGAGTTTGCGGAGTTGGCAGCAATGGGACCGCCTCCGCACGTCGCCAACATGGATCAGTCCGATGTAGTCCAGTGTTTATACATTATCAGAAGTGCAGAAGAGCCGTTGGCGAGCTTTTGCCTCAGTATTTTGCAGCGTAGCCTCCCGAACGTGCCAATAACGGACATTATATTCGATCGCGAGAACGACCCGGACGAGGCGGAGCTTGCCGAAGAAATCTTGTCGAAAGCCGTAGCTCCAAACATTATTTGTCTGTGAGCGGCGCTCCGCCGCTTCTCGGAGTGACCTTTCCCCTGACCTTGTCTTAATACTGATGCCATCGGGGCTGTAGCGATCGGCGTATCCGCTTCGCCGCCTTGCTGAGGCTAAGTGGCCAAGAAATTGACTAAAATGGAACAATAAGGAGATTCTAGTTGGCTACCTCAGACTATCACCTTATGCCGCCACCTCCGGCAGGCCGCGACCGCGACCTCTGGCTTCAGCACGCGGCTGGTCTCATTATTTTCGAAGATGTGCGCGGGTATGCCCGCGAACGCGTCGATAGAGGGCTTGATGAAGCCGCTCTCCAAGCCTCGTTCAAGGCTATTGATGATGTGTTGTACGGCCTGATGATGGTAATGGATGGCGTCACTGGCCAACTCACCAATGGTTCAGAGACAGTCCGTCTTACGGTGAACGCGGAACTGGAGTTGAAAGGAGCGCTCATACAAGCGTTGAACCTTCGAGGTGAGGGAGATGGAATGTGTATGGGGTTTCACGGCTGGCTCGAAGGAGACTACGGAGAGCCGTTGCCTGCTGCTCCCGCGAGGTGACGCATCGTAGAGGGCGAAGCGAACGAGGCCAGCCAATAGTTGCTTAGTAAGAGAAACATATGGAGCGAAAGCCAAAACAGCTCATGGTGAAGGCCCTGCGTGTGATTAGGCATGGAATAATGACCGCAAAGGGCTCACAGCAGACTTCAGAGATTTGTTCTCCCCGAATGATTCCACGGGATCAATTCGCCGATCCGGCTCTGCTTGTGGCGGTTGACGATGGAGGTGAGCGCGGCTGTCAGATACCCGGGCGATGGACGCGCCTTCTTCCAGAGGGATGGTGATAGGGCCGACGATGATCTCGGGACGGTTGGGGCGATCATGCCATTTCGGAGCTTGCCTCCAGGAATCTCGTGACCTCTTTCAATAGACCGATGAGCTCTGGCATCGCCAAACAATAATAGACGACAAGGCCGTGGCGTCGCGCTTTAACGACCCCCGCTTCGCGCATTTTTGCGAGATGCTGCGAAAGCGCTGACTGCGATAAATCGACCTGGTGGGCCAACTTCGTCACGCTTTGCTCGCCGCTCGCCAGTTCTAGCACGACCTCGACGCGTTTTGGGTTCGACAGAATGTTGAGCACCTCACCACATCGCTGGAAATATACCGCGTTCTCTAACTCAGCCGCTTTCTGCATATTGGCTCGCCCCCGCAGATTTCCACGGGTTCTATCATAATATTTGCCGGAATAGCCACCTTTTGGAAAGTGCAGGATGGTACCTTTAGGGCGGTCCTGCGGAGGTTGCCAATTCGCATCGTTTCGTTCTCGGCTCATTGAAAATCTTCTTTGGCTTTATCGGTTTCAATATGGATTTCGTAAATGAAGTAAGTTTGTTCTGCATGCCGTGGGTTTGGGCTGGTCGAACCCGTGCATTGTGCACGATCTTATTTATTGCAGATATCTAAGTCCCGGTTTTGTCGCAGTAGAGAGCTTTGAGGTCCCGATCATCCAACCATGACGCCCCACGACCGCTTGCGGTTCAGCTGCCACAAAACCATGAAAGCTATCGTGCTGAGAACTCCAAGCACCGCAAAGACTGTATGGGCCCCGATACCCGCCATGAGCGCAGCCAAGACCGGTGGTGCCAGCGCGTTGATCAGATTCATCGGCAGGGCAATGGTTGCCATTGCGGCGGCATAGTCGGCTTTCTCAAAGAAGACGAGCGGTATCGTGGCTCGGGCAACAGCGAAAGCCCCACTTCCCACGCCAAAGATCACGAGAAACCCAACCACCGACAGGCTGCCCTCACCGCCTGCCCACATTGCGGCAAGACCAACTGGTATCATTGCGCCGGACACGAGGCCGGTGGATAGCCCATCCCATCGTTGCCCACCCAGCAGGTCAATCGCGCGCCCGCCGACTTTGAAGACCCCCAGAAGCGATGCAATCGCGATGGCTTTGGCAAGGTCCATTCCCGTCGCCTGCAAGAGCTGAATACCTACAGCCTCAATGCCAAACGTAACAAAACTGTTCAAAGCGATGGCGGTCACAAGAAGGGCGAAGACAGGACCCTTGTGCGCACTTCTTTTGCTGATGGCCGGTGCGGTCGCTGTTCCAGTTGCCCGGCAGGCCGATTAAAACCAGGGGGCAGATGACCAACGCCATGATACCCGCATAGACGAGAATGGTCGCACGCCACCCAACCAATCCGTCGAGAAAAGCGGTGATGGGCCAGAAAACGCTGCCCGCCAGACCCGTCACCAGCATCAACGTGCCGATAAGGCTCCGCG
Source organism: Agrobacterium sp. LMR679 (assembly GCF_027157905.1). Lineage (NCBI taxonomy): Bacteria > Pseudomonadati > Pseudomonadota > Alphaproteobacteria > Hyphomicrobiales > Rhizobiaceae > Agrobacterium > Agrobacterium sp. LMR679. Next base: position 1,502,239 of record NZ_JAPVOJ010000001.1, read on the forward strand.
CCCGATCCTCTGCGTAATCCGCGATATAGGCATAGGCCGATGTCGTCAGGAACATGGAGCCCGCAATCCCGATCAACACCCAAGCTGCCCAGAATACCAACAGGCCCGGAGCCAGCGCGAGCAGGCAGAGCCCGCCCGCGATCATCCCGGCTCCCGCAGCCATGACGGAACGCGGTCCAAACCTGCGAAAGGCACGGCCTGTCCAGGGGGCAGCAAGCCCCATCGCGACGAACATCACAGAGGTCCCGACAAAGATCATCGGCAGCGAGGTTTGGAATTCTGTCGCGACTGTCGTCGCAATCACGGGCAAGACACTCACCATGCCCCAGCCGGTGATTTGGGTCAGCGCAAGAAGGAACAACACAAAGAGATGACGTTGCATTGTTCACTCGTAGAACGCAAGTGTGACGGTCAGATAACAGCGATACCGCATCGGTTGCCGTAGACGGATAGGCAAGGACGGCACCGTGCTAGAACCTTAGTGAGATGGAGTGGAAATGGGCGTCAGGCGGGCTCTTTCGCAACATAGATGCCGCTAAGTCCGCATCCGTGCTTTAACTACTGTCACGACCCTGCCCATGCGCCTAGCGGGCCAGCACTTCCTTCAAACTGGACTGCCGTGGGTTAGTCTACGACGATCGCAACCTTTGACGACCAGAATTCGCCTGGCGCTTGGACGAAAATGGACGTCACGCCACTGATCGATGAGTATTTCTCCCGGAAACGTTCGAAGGACGCCTCCAGCTTCGCGTCGTTGAGCTTCTCAATTATCGCTTTGCTCGACTGCTTACCGACCAACGACCTCACGCCGTCGACGTCCTCCGCGTTCACCGTCATCGGAAAGAAGACACCGACCCACGTGCCCATGAGATCAAGGGACGAGACATAGGCCGTTTTTTCGCTTTTGAGTTCGATGGGCGGTTCGCTGTCGTCCACGACACTGAACATGCCATCGGTCGTTTCCAAGACCCGCGCGAGGTAGCTCAATTGTCTACTCTCGTCGCGCGCTCGAGCCATCGGAAATCCTACGTCCTCCAGATCGGCATGCGACAAGATTTTGCGAACCAGGCCTGCAAGGCTTGTGTACTGGTCAAACTTGTCGAAGGCTCGCGGCGGTTCGTCGACTTCCATGGCGAGCGGTTCGCGATCGTCTGCAAACAAGGTGACACGGAACCTCCCGCGGGCGAGGATGCCGTTGAATAGAAGGTAGTCCTCCCATGTCTTTGCCGTGTGGTGATCGGCCAGAGAGAAGTTATCAGGGTACCTGTAGGTCCATCCGCCGCCGCCAAGGATGATACGACCGAGCGGGGTTTGCGCCGAGAGCCTGATGTTGTCTTCGCTCAAGATTGGCGGGCCTATCATCGCAATGCTAGCTGTGGTCCTCACCGCTGCTTCCGTGACTGTCGACTTGAGTTCGAGCGTACCATGGAGGCTGTGGTGCGGTTCGAAATGCAGGGTGCCGGGACCAGAAGCGTCCTTGACGGGCAGCGGAATCGAAAATCGGTTCTCGAAGAGATTGACGTGGTCGGCGGATAGGGGGAGAGGCCTAGAAACTTGTCCGCGAGATCATCTTCCGACCTCGTCGTCACGCTGAAGTGCATTGTAAATCTCGCTTGGTCGAACCCAAGTTCGTCCAATTGCCGTATCTTTTCCTTTGCATAGTTGGCCATCCCTGCGCCGGGCAGCGCCATCAATGTCCGGGCGAGTTCGGTCTGCGACGCCTCGACCCATGAGGCATTCGGCACCTTGATCGAGATCGAATTCTTATGGGGCTGAACGCGTCCCCTTGTCGACGCGCGCCGCATGCGCTTGAGGATCGACGCGAGCTGGTCATCCAAGAGGTGTATGATCGCCATCGATTTGATGGTGTCGTCAGCCCCAATCCTGAAAACGCATATAATCGCCGGCCTGGTGTCTTTCGTAAGGCGCTCGGCGACCGACATCGAGATGCGTACGGTGCTGTTCTTGGCAAGGATTGTCTTGACCTGAGCGATGATCTGCGTGGGCGCAGGCCGTTTGTCTAAGGATCGCTCGGGCGTCGCAGGCTGCAACGATGTCTCGACGACGAAGTCTTTTCCAGTCTTGTCGGGGAAAACGATGCTACACTTCAGCTTAGCCTTCAAGCAGAGGGCGTTGAAATGCACTTCACCGATCGCCCCGAGTCGATCGAGCTCATCGCCCTCCACCGGCTCGTCGCGTTGTCCATGTTGAAGATGCATTCGGTGCCTCCGAACCTGCCGCGCTGATAGCAACCTGCGATAGATACCTCTGACTAAGACTTACTACTAGCCTTTGCTAGGATTTCCACGCCAAAGATGCCGGCGGCGATTGGAAATTTTACCCGAGTGGAAATCGGAGTTCGTGGCTCGCACGTTGAACAGGCGGTTGCCTAACGGCGGACGAGGGCTTGCAATTCGATGAGTGTTCTTCTGCTGAACCAATCACCGTTTCTCACTGATGTAGAGGTAGCGGTCGACAAAGACGCCGTTTTCCGCGAGCTGTTTCCGATAAACTTCTTTTCTGTCGTGCACTCGTTGCGCGACTTTTGGGATGGTATGTTTTCCGGGCTGGTGATGCTGACCACTCTCGGCAAACCGAGGCTGTGAAATGCATAGTCGCGGCAGGCGATTGCTGCCTCGGTTGCGAAACCGTTTCCCCAGAAATCACGCCATAAATGATAGCCTATTTCTGGCTCGGGACCTGCAGGGGTTTCTTGTTGTGTAATACCACAATCGCCGACGACTTCTCCTGAGGATGCATCGATGACGCACCAAAGGTCGAAGCCGTGCTGATCGTAGCTGTCGAAGGCGAGTTTTTGAAGCCATGTGCGGATTTCTGAGGGTGACTTGGTACCCGGATAAAACCGCATGCATTCCGGGTCGGTGTAAATCCTGCCAAGCGAAACCAGATCGGACTCCTCGATTCTTCGTAGCCACAGTCGTTCCGTCTTTACAAGGAATGACAGGTTGCCCTCCATCTTTTCTGCGGCATTTTACCCTCGTGAACAGACAGCGGTACCGGACAGAGTTTCAAATCGGAACGACCGCAAACTTTCATTTACCACAAGGCGGATTGTCGAATTCCACGCCGCGTATATGTCGTCTTTGCCATTATGTATCCCGTGATAACAACAACCGATGAGGTGACATGATGTCAATCAACTCGGGTCATGCTCGATATTTCTCGCGACCCACACCAACTATCGTCAGCCCGCTGGAGCGGGCTATCCTGCAGCTGGAAAAGATGATCGACGCGCAAAGACTGAGTGCGCTACCGGCACCGTTTGCACTTCACAAAGCCAAACGCATTCTTGAACGATGCCACCAGGGGAGCCCGCTGCCAAGTATTCCCCGTGACTGCCTGCCAAGCTTGGATTGAGCGACCAGACATCGTTTGCGCGGTCCCAAAGCCGTCGACGTCAGTGGCGGTCAAGGCCTGGCTAGTTTGACCATAACGACCTTGGTGTGATCACCGATTCGTTCTACATCCAGTATGCCAGAAGCTTCGGCCAGATCGCTCAGCCTCGCATATCCGTAGTTCCTAGCGTCAAAGTCAGGTGACTGTTTGGCTAGATGCGCACCGACACGAGCGAGGTTCGCACGGCCATCTTCTTCCGCTGATGCGTCGACGGCTTTACGGAGCATCTCCAGGGCTGCTTTGTCCAGCTTGCCGCCGGCGGCTACGCCCTGCGATGCAGGAGCCTTTTCTGGCCCGAGTTTTCCGTCTGACACTGAAGCTTTAGGCTTTGCAGCCGCTTTGGCTTGTGTGATGGCCGGTGCGTCGCCTGCGGTCACTGAACTGAGGACATCGACGTAGATGAATTTGTCGCAGGCCGTGATGAATGGACGAGGCGTCTTGCGTTCGCCGAAACCATATACAGTGATACCTTGCTCTCTGATGCGCGACGCCAACTTGGCAAAGTCACTATCGCTGGAGACTATGCAAAAGCCTGAAAAACGCCCGGTATAGAGCAAGTCCATGGCGTCGATGATCATCGCGCCGTCGGTCGCATTCTTGCCCGTCGTATAAGCAAACTGCTGCACGGGTTGGATAGAATGCTCTAGGAGACACTCTTTCCAGCCATTGAGATTGGGCTTCGTCCAATCTCCGTAAATTCGTCTAACACTAGCGGTTCCGTAGTTGGCGAGTTCGGCCAGAAGGTCCGAGATGATCTTCGGAGACGCATTGTCGCCATCGATTAGTAAAGCTAACGGGTCGGGTGCCATGCGTACACTCTCCTTCGTCGCGAAATCACGACATCCTGATTTTACGATTCTTCGTGCCTTTCCAGGTTGAGAATAGGAAGTAAAAATTTAACCGGGCTTTCAACTTGGATGCTATCCTCGTGGAACCGATTCAGTATTCGTCTCCCTACTGGTATATAACTCTTTCGGCGCACTTGGCGAAGGACTGGGCTTGAGTAGCCTCACCAGGCATCCCTGTTTCTGTTGCGGAGAAATCCATCTCCGCAACGATGGCACTACCGGTGGACGTCAATACGTACGCATATAGGCGGGAATCTTCGGACATTTCTGACGTCATGCCAAAAACGGACGGATTGTCGAACCGAGTGAACGCAGCGTGCCCTGCCGCCTCGTGCGAGCTGATCTCTTTCGCCAAGGTGTTGTCGTCACTCGTTCCCACATATGCCTTTTTCACGGGAATGACGGTTTCAACGTCCTTCTTGTCCGTCTTCGATAGGAAAGATGATAGGAAGTGAATCGGGACCTGTTTTTCTGTTAAAGGAGGGAACCGCAGACCGTAGGTGAGAGCGAGATGGTATCCAAATCCGTCATCATCCCAATAGGCACTGTATTCCAATTCGCAACAAAAGATGCGCTTTGGATCGGACAAGTAAGGCTTCGATCGGAAATCAGTATGAACCGCAGCATTCTTCGCGTTTACAATTTGCGGCTTGACGGCACCTGCTGATGTCGCGGACAAAATACCCAACGCGCTGACGAAAACTGCGGCTTTACATATAGACATTCGATCCCGCAGAAAACGACATCAAATGTCGCCTCAATTTATGGAGATTTTCTCAACGATCATTTCCTAAAGTAGCGTTTTCAAGCGAAGTAGATGTTTGGGTAAACACAGAGGTTTCCAGGGGATGACACGTATAGCCGTCGCAACGTTGGTCGCATTTATGATGTTCGCTACATCAGGTAGCGCAGCATGGTTTGCGCGATTGGACAGCGGAGACCGCCTCGCGATTACGGGAATCGCTACTGACAAAGACGGTGTTTCATCCACCGTCACGTTGACATGCGCCGATGGGCGGTTTGCAGTTGAGGTTTTAACGCGGTCGAACGCACAATTGGTTGATTTGTCCTCTTACTCCGGAACGAAAGTCGCAATCTCATACAAGGTAAGAGGCGGCGAGGTTAAAAAAATGCAAGTCGAAGGCGTTCCTACGCTCGTCGCAGGCGGTATCCTTGGCATCGTCAGCGATTTATCGGTTGAACAATCGAGGGCAGTTTTTGCTTCTATTGCCAGAGGATATCCCCTCGATATTGAGATTGCGCATCCCGACCTGATATATGATGTCGGAAGAAAACATATTGCGGCCGAAAACTTTTCGCAGGCAACAATTGCGATTAGTGACCATTGCCAAGGACTGAAATCGACCGGTTGATTATCCGGACGTCGGTTCCGCCATCTTCTCAGCATGAGCCGTCACGAGCATGGCAATCAAATACACGGTATTCCGCGCTCCGTACCTGATCTTCAAACGCTCGATGCGGTGGTCTACCGTTCGTGGCGACGCCCCCAGCGTTTCGGCGATTTCTTTCGCCGTGGCCCCTTCTGTTAAAGTTGGAAGATCGCCTCGTCGGCGACATCAAGTTTCTCGTGTTGTTGAGGCGGGCTAAGCAGGAACTGGGCGTAGGACGATGAGATGACCCATTGCGGTCTCGCCGTATTTTTCTGCGGTATCAGAATACGATCATAACCAAGGTTGACGCCGAACAGCCGCGTTTTCACCAGTTCCATGGATGACTGCTGCCATTCCATGACATGGCGAAGTCTCCGAATAACTGCGTCCTCCATGTATTTCTGGTCTTTGAAATCCTCGACATAACAGTCGGCGAAAATCCTGTTGATGTTAAAAATACGAGAAGTAAAGCCCGAATGGCGGATGGCTTTCATGTGCCATTTCTTCGGATTGTCGCTTGTTACGGTGAACAGGGTCAGCCGCATCCTGATTGAAAGATGGCCGAGGATATCGTTGTAAACTGCCTCCGGTCTTGCGGCATCCACTGAACGGTGTCTCTTTGGCCATTGTCGAAAATATGAAATCCATAAATTGATGTCTGCCAATAGTCGGATTCCATGATGCCGCACAGGGTATTTTTACCCTGGCCTATCAGTGCCATGTTGACGATGTGCCGAAAAACGAAGTCCTGAATTTCGTCGCAGGGTAAATTCCCCCTCGGAAATTCTCTCATCGGTAAGGCGGCTCCCCGATTGTCCGCGACGGGGCGATTTCGGCCCCATCGTATTATCTACAAGGGGCTGGTTTTGACACATACGCATGAAAACCCGATTCCGTCCGTGGACAGGAACAAAGTCGTAATTTCGGCAGTACTGGCTGCGCTCTCGGTTGCGACAATTTCACTTCCGATCGCCAATCTCAAGGTCATGGGTTTCAGTGGCGGCCTGGCGCTTCCTTCGCCTCATCTTCTTGGCGGCGTCGCATACCTCCTGCCGTTGGCCTTTTTCGCTGGTATCGGCAGCCGACTGGCACCGCAATTGCGACCATATCAACGGGTCGTCGAGATTGCAGCTCCGGCGGTCGCCGTAGGGAGCGCGATCTACGTCATCGCAACGCTGCTGAATGGCATGGATGAGATGACTAACGCGAATAGGCAAATGTCGCAGATGCTGGGCTCAGCGGCCGCGCGTCAGTTTTCGATGTCTGGCGGACTGTCACTGGGCAGCGGTAGCGTTGCACTTGGACTGCTCGTACTCGGCAGCGTGTGGCAGGCCTGGACTGGTCGTCGATAATCGCGAAATCCGCGTTTCTTCTGGAGCATCAAATGAAAAACATCATTTTATCGGCCCTGCTTTTAAGTGCGGCGACGGCGGCTTCCCATGCCGCAGAATTCGACATTAACGGAATGGCGCTCGGCATGAATGCCGATCAGGTTGTCGCCAGGTATCAGGAACTGCGTCCAGACGGCCAATACAGCTTCTCGAAATGGAAGCTTCCGGAAGGCACTGAGTGGGTTGCGAACGGACGGACCTTGTACAATGATCTGAGCCGTCCTGACGACATGGAACACGAACGCATGCAGTTCGCGTTCACTGGCATGGGAAGCGGAAACAAGCTGTTTGCGGTACGTCGGGAGTTGAAATTCAGGCCGTCCGAACGTCCATCTACGGATGCGATCTATGCAGCGGCCGTGCAGAAATACGGCGAACCGTCCTATGTGAACAAAGACGACACCGCCATCTGGGCGGCATGGAAATTCAGCACTGTCAATGCCCCTGCGGAGAAACTCAAGTCATCGCTCAGTTGTATTGGGACAAGCGATTTCCCTGTCGGCCTCAATGACCATACTGCCGGGAAAGCCAGGAAGAGCGCGAGCTTTTGTGGTCTATATATCGAGTTTACAGTCCGAGGAGACCAAACCGGTCTCGCCAACGAACTCGACATGGGCATGATGAACCATCTCAATCTGGTCCAGGATTTTGATGCCGACAATCAGGATGCACGAAAAAGATAGAGGCCGCAAAGGCCAAGAATACAAGCAGCGCTGCGCCTGCACCGAAACTGTGAAGATTTATCGAAGACTCTGCGTGGTGCAGGGTCTTCGATTTTCGGCGGGCCGTTGAATGTGCTCTGACCGACCCGTGGCAGAAACACGATCTTCGCATGATGTCTGAGAGGGGCGGACAGCGACAGATCGGTCTTTTCTCGGCTTGCTGTGGCGTCTATATTGCATTGTATTTTTTCACAGGAGACAACCGTGGATAGAAATCTTGCCGCCGAGTTGGTAGACAGACTAATCGAGGCGGGCTGCGACATTCGTGCGCTCGGCACCGTTGGGTATTCATTGGTTGATCCACTGGATGACAAAGAGGTGTCTGACCGTGTCCATATCATTTTGGAGGACTTCGGGCCTCGTGATCATCTCTTCGGTGACATAATCGCGTATCTGAATACGATCGGACGTGTTCTTCCCCTTGAAACTTCAGACGCTGATCCATTGCCGCAGCCGACGGCGTCCGGGATACGGGGCAGGGCATTCCCGCAATTAGCTAGCAACTGCTGATGCATGCTCGTTATCTGCGATACAGGATCGAACACACCGTTCCCCAAAGGCTGGAAATTTTGCCACTATTCGTTGTAAGTTAACTCGGGCTCGCATAAACCCTAGCAATTGGGATGTTTTCCGGTTGACAGTTGGTATGTGCGGCATTAGGTTCAATTCAACAAAACCCGTCCACACGTGCTTCTCGCGGGAAGTGTTCTCTTCGGAGACGTGCAAAAGGCGGGTTTTTTTGTGGCTAAAATTCCTTTTACGAAACCATCGTTCACTCCGCAGGAGCAGCTTGCGAAGCTAAAAAGCCGTGGACTTATTGTCCTCAACGATAAGCTTGCATTGAGCTACCTTCAGCACGTCGGAGGGTATCGGCTAAAAGGCTACTATTATCACGTACTCGATGCCCAGACAAAGAACTTCCCTGCAAACTACAGCTTTGAAACAATTGCAGAGAGGTATGAGTTTGACAGAAGTGTACGCTATCATGCCTTCGCCGCAATCACGCGTCTGGAGATGGCGATCAGATCAACGATTGCCAACGAATTGAGCCGAGCATACGGTCCACATTGGTTTTTGCGATACGAAATATTCAATCATAATGAAAAGCTGTCACTCGGAAAGCTCGTCCGAAAAATCGAAGATGAAACTCAGCGCTCCAACACCAAAGCCTTCATCGAGCACTATTTCGTCAATCACAGCGAACCTTATCTGCCTCCGAGCTGGGGTGTGACCGAGTGCGTGACATTCGGTCTATGGTCTTTGACATTCAATGCGATTAAAGATCAAAAAGTTCAGAAGTCAATTTCTGTAAAATTCAAGGTTAATCAGACAGAAGTATTTTCGAGTTGGATGCATAGTATTACTGTACTTCGCAACACAGTAGCGCATCACAGCCGCCTTTTAAGGCATAAATTCGCTATTGGGCCTTCAAATTTGAAAGAGAAAAATATTAAGTTCGTTGACGCCAAATCTTTTTATGCAGTGGCGACGGCAATGAATTACCTACAAGAATCGACTGGGCTTCCAAATACGTGGAAAACCGATCTAAAGAACACTTTCAATAATTTTCCCTCGGTCAATATCAACGAAATTGGCTTTCCACCGAACTGGGAGGGAAACGCCGGTTGGTGAGTTCTGGTTACGCGCGAGTTGGTCAAGGGTCTGGGGAAGTAGTTTCTGATTTGTCTGAGTCGGACTCGTGCCCATCATACCAGCCTCTCGATCGTCACCTGGAGATATTCCGCGGTCGTAATTGGACGCCCAGCGCTGTGTAGCGCTGGTAGGATGAAGCTCCGACGGGCGAAGTTTTTGAAAAGCATCGGCACTCATAGCTCACCGCGTCCTATGAGCGCACGAGCAAGCAGTCTGGTGGCAGTTGCTATCGAACTCCGGGCATTCCCTATGTTGAATGAAAATCACGAGGCTTGGTCTACGTTTTAGCGATCAACAGTGGAACTATCGATTTTACACCCGCTCGCGCCTTCATCTTCTCAATGCGGTGTTCCACCGTCCGCGGCGAGAGCTCGATCACGTCGCCGATTTCGCGCGCGGACAACCCTTCACGCAGTAGCTGCACGATAGAAAGATCGATGTCATCGAGACGGACGTCGCGAATGACGGCCGAGATGGAATGGACCTCACCGAGAATGACGCACCATGTCTTTTTCGCTGTTGGCTCGGGTACGACAATGCCACTGGCAACAACTCTCGCATCCTGAATGACGCGGTCGATTTTGCCGATAATCGGGCGTCCATCGGTAATCGCTTTTTGGCAGACCCCGACGATGTGCTGTTTGAGGAGAGGGGCCATCGATAAGTCGCGGAGATTGCCGGCGTTTTGAAGGGCTTTGGAGTCTATCAGGCTCGTGGGAATCCCATATTGGTGGACGAAATCCATGCGCCAGTCGGGCGGCGCGTTCGCCATGTCAACGATAGTCAATACCATGTTGATTTTGAGGAGGTCTTTCACGGAACGCCAGATGGCGTCTGGTAAGACCGATAGTCCGCCTGAATTCTCCAGCCACGCATCTGTCAGTCGCCTCGCCAGATCGGGAAAAGGGACATTTGGCCTCAATAGGCGTCCGTCCAAACGGACAGAAACGAACGGTTTTGTCACGACGGACCGGAGGTTGTCGTTCTACGCGTAATTGCCTCTCATTGTTGAATTTAAGACTTGACCGAGAGACCGAATGCCCCTCCCGCGAAACCGTTCGTTTCTGTCAAGTCGTGATAGCAGGCGAGTGAAATGAGAGGTTTCATCGGTACCATGGCGAGGATCGGTTACGCGCGTGTTTCGACGACCGACCAACATCTTGATTTGCAGAGAAACGCCCTTTGTCTGGCGGGGTGCGAACGTGTATTCGAAGACCACGGCGTTTCAGGAAGTCACCAGCAAAGAGGTGGCCTGTCTTCGATGCTGAAGGTGCTTCGGCGCGGTGATATTCTGGTCGTTTGGAGGCTTGATCGTCTCGGAAGGTCGATCACCCATCTGATTTCCATGGTCGAAACTCTGAAGCGCCGTGGGGTCGGCTTCGTATCCCTGACTGAAAGCATAGATACGTCGTCGGCGGGCGGTCAGTTGATATTCCACATTCTCGCGGCCCTTGCCGAATTCGAGAAGTCGCTGATCCGGGAGCGGACCATCGCTGGCATAGCTGCCGCGAAGGCACGAGGTAAATTGCCTGGGCGACGTCCTGCGCTGACCGAGATGCAATGCAGGGAAATCCTTACTGTGCTGAACGCCGGTGCATCCGTGCGGGAGGTTGCTCGAAAGTACAACGTTCATCCTCGAACGGTTCTTCGGGGATACGCCGGTTGGCGTGAAGCTGAGGTGGCCTGCCCGATTCCCCGGGATTAGAGCATCTGTGGCAATGCAAGTGCGAGCGTAGCCGAAAGAACAATGAACACAACGAGAATGATTAGCTTCATTGCACTCCTCTCTTCCCGCCTCCTCGCTATGGCGGCGAATAGAGCCAATAAAAAGAGAACCAACAAGCTGTAATAGGCCGCTCGAAAAACATTGACGAATTGATCGCCGAATGAGGCGTCTTCCAATGGCCTCGGTTGGAAATCTGCGATCCCAAGAAGAACGATGTAATAAGCGACGAAGATCGATTGAATGATCGGGTTGCGTCCCCAAATCGCGATCACCGATATGGGGGGACCGATAACGGCAAACGATATGATCGCTTGTCCGAGAATGGGGACGGCAGTTATTTGCCAGAACGCGGCAGAATTCTCGACGCCAATCGCAACCCATAAGCAGAGCGCAACAGGCGCGGCGCACAAGACAAAAGCCCATTTCAATTCGTATGATGTAACAGCCATGGACTTCATGGAACGACCTCGCACCTATCGTTGGCAGAAATAGAATCATCAGGTCGCACAGGCCAACAGCCCCATCCGTGCCTATGTCAGTTTGCCTCTATGGTGATGGTGTAGCTTGAGGGGTTGTCCGCATAGGTACGCTACAGATACGTCGCCGCATTCACCTCGTACTCGATGCTGGGTTCACGGGAGAAGGCGGTACTGATCAGAACGCCATCGACGCCCCGGCTACCAACCACGCGCAGATCGAATGTGACATCTGGTTGGTCTACCGCGATCCTGATGCGAGCGGCGTTCGCGAGCGTGAAGGCGAACCATGCGTCCTTCATCGGCCCTTCGCCAGTTCGCCCCTCGAAGGTAAGGAAGCCTTCGACCTTACCCAAATAGGCAGGCTGGTCCGTTGTGCCTGCGGCGACGTAACGAGATTCTGCAAAAGCGGGCATGCCCGCCGGGCCAAGCAGCGCGATGACGACCGACAACAGGCGCAAAACTGGTAGAAGTCTTTTCGGCATAACTCCTTCTCCGAGCAGCCCGCTTCTCCAGAGGTACTCCAGGAAGCCGTTCATGCGCAAAGCACCCCTGCTGGACATGTTTACATCAGCCTTTTAGGGTTCGCTTCGGTCAAGGCCAGTGGCATGTTGCCGTTCAGGCATATTCGGCGAAAAGAGGAGAGTGGGTGCCCTTGAACAGCGTAACGTCAGCAGAGTGGCAGGAATTTGTGACCCAGAGGTCGAGGAAGCTTCCCGACCCCGCCGTGACCGAGGCCCTCTCGAGGTTTCAGCTGGTTCCCGGAGGCCCCCAAAACGAAACCGCGGACGCGTGCATTCATCGCGGCGATCTCACGATTGATGGGGATTTCGTCCCGACTTCATGGATCACTGTGATCGACGGAAACCTGCATGTCAGCGGCAAGGTCTCAACACAGATTGAGGGGGGCGATGGGCATGTTACCCTCGTTGTTTTCGGTGATCTGAACTGCGGCAGCGTCGATAATGACTGGGCCAGCATTATCTTCGTCACCGGAGATGCCGTCGTCAGGGAGTGGGTTTTCGCGTCCAGGGAAGACTCGTCGATGGTAGTCGGTGGCGATTTCAGGACGCCGATTTTTATCGGTGCCGATATCTGGGTATCTGTCGGCGGCTCTGTCGAGATGGAATACGGATACGGGTATGCAGTCGCTCTTGCACGGTTCGCTGATGCCTATGGCGCACCCCAGGTACGGCCGACATATGGTTGGCGCGAGTTGGTAATGAAGCTCGGCTTGGGGCAGGGTCGTATTCGCGAGGAGCAGCTTATGGAATTGCTGGAAGAGCGTTTGCGAACGACAGGAAGCCTGTTGCGCCGGGTGTGAACGCCGGGGCATGATCCTCAACTGGCTGCATCCATCCCGCAACGTTTACTTTCGGACGCGGCGGTCTGATCCCATGGACGATGATGAACCGGAGAAGAAAATGAGGAGCGCAGAGCGAGCAAGTCCGCTTCGGTATCTTGAGATATCGACCATTGGCAGCTTCTGCGCTGCATTTTTGAGTTTCGGGGTGGCCACGGCGATGCCGGCGGACATGACGGCGGAGCGCCTTCTCACTATCTGTGAAGCGCCCACCGTGCAGACCGCGATGACCAAGGGGGACGAACTTGGCTGGCCGCGGCTGACCGATGCGGAAACAGAGGAGTGGCGTCGTAGCTTCGTCGCCCATAATGGCGGTTCGGTGGACGTTGTGGGCTGGCGGCAAGAAAAGGCAGGCGGAGTCGAGTCATTGTCTTTTTGGCTTGCTACTGGTTCGAACGGACACAAAGCATGCGCATATTCCACGCCAAGACCTGCCGGTTTCCTGGATGCGTTATCGGAGAGGCTTGGCGCACCGGATAATCTGGACAAGAATGACGCGATCGAAAGTACGACAGCCTGGTGGAAACGAGATGCGGTCGAGTATTCTTTTGTTCAGGTAGGTTCGTCCGCCGTCATCAATATCGGCTCAAGTCGGTGAGGTCGTAGCGTATACCTCAGGTGACGTCGGCACCAATCAGATCACGTGATGCCCATGTCGTAGGGCTTTTATTCTTGCCATTTAAAATTATGAATCATAACTAATGTATAGCGGAGGTGGGGACATTCCCCTCGGCAGTTATGATCCCAATTGACCGATCGCCACTTTCTGCAGTTTGCCTTTGCCGCAGAGAAGTCGTCTCTCCAGAAATGAGTGGACCGACTGGAGTGGGGCCTTTGTGTCTTTTTGAGAAAAAGCGGCGCACCCAACTGGGCGGGCCGCTTTAAAGCCTTAGCTATTGTCTTCGGTAGGCGCGTCCGGACCATATTTCTTGATCGAGGCGATTGCGTTCTGCGCACTCGCTTTGGAGGAGTAGCCTTCGGTCGCAAAGATCACTTCACTGTTGTATTTGAAGCGAACGCGGAATTCGCCAGCCTTATCTTTATAAATTTCAAACTTATGCGCCATATTGCTTTCCTCCGTGTTGGTGGTGATTCGCACAATTTAAGCGTGCCATTCGTAAAACCCAGCCGCAAGTTCATTGCGCACAATCCTTTCCGGCGCAGGTTTAGGGATATCTGTTTTGGTTCGATCGTTTCAGGATCAAAAACACGATCTCTGCCCCATGCGCGGGGTGTCGAGACTTTTTTGCATTAACCAGAAGACTGACCGATAGCTGCACGACGCTGCGTTGGCCCATAACCTGACACGGAAGGCTGATCTTTCTGTAAGAGGCCTATCACAAGGAGATTGTCGATCTTGGATTCAATGAAAAATTGAGTATGGTAGCGCACCATTTTCACCTCCAGAGGATCAAATGCAGGTTTTAGTACGCGACAACAACGTCGATCAGGCGCTGCGCATTCTCAAGAAGAAGCTTCAGCGCGAAGGCATTTTCCGCGAAATGCGTCTTCGTGAAGCTTTTGAGAAACCATCGATCAAGAAAGCGCGGGAAAAGGCTGAAGCAGTCGGCCGTCAGAGAAAGCTCGCCCGTAAGCAGATGCAGCGCGACGGACTTCTTCCTTCAAAGCCGAAAAAGAGTAGGTGATCGCGGTCGTCAGTAGATAGGCTTTTCGAAAATAGACCGTTTTCTCGCCAACTCCGTGCGTTTTTAAAAGCGTCATGAGGTAAGCGTTTTCTGTCTGGTACCAGACTGAATTATCTCGACATAAAACGGTAAACTGTAAGGGTCGGAAACGCAGGGCGCATTTTGGCCTATCGAAATAAAATCCGTCGGCAGAGAATCTTTGAGACAGGGTATTTTTACCCTCTCAATTTGCCGCGGTTTTAACGCCGATGTCCGAAACCTGTCGGTGAAGCCGCATATGGCTTCGTTGCTACAGATTGCGGACATCGGATTTTGAATGAGCAATATCCTGACAAACGGTTCGGCGATGACGGCGTTGAGTACGCTTCGCGGGATCGGCGCACAGCTCTCCAGTGCATCGCAACAGATGTCATCGGGCCTCCGGGTCTCAACGGCGTCCGATAACGCCGCCTATTGGTCGATTTCGACATCGATGCGCTCTGACGTTGGTGCGATGGAGGCCGTCACCGACAGTCTTGGGCTGGCGATGGGGATCGTCGATACCGCATATGCGGCGATGGAAACCGTGCGGCAGTCCTTCGTCGAGATCAGGAACCTGGCGATCACCGCCAGCGACATGCCGCAACCCGGCATGCAGGACGCGATCAAGCCGACCTTCAGCCTCGACCCCGAATACGCCAAGTCGGACGTCTACAAGATCGACGTCAGGATACAGCAGCTACAGGACCAGGCGAAGGCGGCCATGCCGTCGGCGTCGTTCGCGGGCGTGAACATGATCTACCACGGCAAGAACGAAGACGTGAAGGCAAGCGAACAGGTGTTCTCCTTCGTCATCGGATATGCGGACGGGAAGGTGCAGACGATGGATGTCAGCGCCATGGACACCTTGCTTCTGAACGACGACTTCGGCAGCTACCCGACGACGTATCCGGGTGAGTTCAACCCGGAAAAGACATTGTTCGACGGCAGCGATATCATTGACGCGCCGGGATCGTTCACGCCCGCCGCGATCTACTGGTACAACATCCCGGTATCGAACCCCGTCACGGGCGACCCGGAGGCCTATCCGGTCAATCCCACCTATATCCTCCAGTCGATCGAAAGCCATGTCGTCCGCTTCGGGTCGGACAGGCAGGGTCTATACAGCAACCTCGTCGCCAACATCGACAGCAAAATCCAGCAGCTGACCTCCAAGATGGCCTATGTCGGGTCGGTGCAGTCGGCACTCGACCTGTATGACGAAAGCAACAGGAAGCGGATCAGCACCGCGACACGGGGCATCGGGCGGCTGGTGGACGCCGACATGGAGGTCACAGCGGTGAAGCTGAGAGCACTGGAGACGCAGCAACAACTGGCGATCAATGGGCTACATCTCGCCAATTCCCAACCATCCACGATCCTGCAGCTTTTCGGGTAAGGAAGTTGGAAGCTTTCAGCCTGATGATCATCCCGCCCGGTGTCTGCTTATCGCTCGCGTCATGGAACACGAGAACCTCGCTTTCTAGCTGGCCAGCGTTTGCGCTCCAACGCATTCGAAGCCGCGCATAATTGGTTACGCTAGTTGGACTATTTTGGTCGGCCTGATTTCGTCAGTTACGGGATGTCTGGGGCAAGTGCGGGATGGGCCTTGACATCGCTCGGCGGCGGTGCAAATTTTTAGATATGGGGTAGCGATCACCCCACGAGGCCACGGCCGAAGAATCGCGTCCTTTAAACCCGAGAACCGGAGGGACGCGTTATGCCGTCATTTCTTGAAATTACATCCGAGAAGCTAAACCGCATCATCGGCCTGCCGAACGCGCCGATGATCATCGACGTCCGCAACGACGAAGACTTCGCTACCGATCCCCGCCTCATACCGGGGTCAGTGCGCCGCGATTACCGCGTGGTCACGGAATGGGTCCACGAGCTGAATGGACCGTCCGTCGTTCTTTGCCAGAAAGGCCAGAAGCTTGGCCACGGCGTTGCCGCTCATCTCCGAGCAGCTGGCAAAGTTGCAGAGGTCCTCGAAGGGGATTTGAGGCATGGCGTGAATCAAAGGCAGCTCTTATCCCCGTTGAAAGTCTGCCACCCCGTGACAGCCGCGGGAGGACTGTTTGGGTCACTCGCTCGCGGCCGAAGATCGACAGGATTGCCTGCCCGTGGCTGATCAGGCGTTTCGTCGACCCGTCAGCGGTATTCCTGTTTGTTCCTGCTGCAGAAGTCTCGGCAGTTGCCGACCGGTTCAATGCCACACCCTTCGACATTGAAGAAGTATTCTGGAGTCACCGCGGCGAGCTTTGTACTTTCGATGTCATGGTCGAAGAATTCGGCCTCGGGACCGAACCCATGCTCTGTCTCGCGACGATCGTTCGGGGAGCAGATACATCGAGGCCTGACCTGGCCCCCGAAGTTGCAGGCCTGCTGGCAGCATCGCTCGGCCTCTCTCGCATGTTCAACGACGACCTCGAGCAACTCGAAGCGGGCATGACACTCTATGACGCGTTCTACAGATGGTGCCGTGACGCCACCGACGAAACGCACAACTGGCCAAACCCGAGGAAGGGATGACGACCATGACCGACCTCACGAAGGCCAGCGCGCACGATGACGCAGCAGGGAACGACATCGTTCCGCTCTCCGAAGCGATAAAGGTATGGACGCGTGTGGCGGCGCTGAGCTTCGGCGGCCCCGCTGGCCAGATCGCGGTCATGCACCGTATCGTTGTCGACGAGAAACGTTGGGTGGGTGAACACCGATTCCTCCACGCGCTCAACTACTGCATGCTCCTGCCAGGGCCGGAAGCCCATCAACTCGCCATATACATCGGCTGGCTACTGAACAAGACAAAGGGCGGCATGATTGCTGGCCTTCTGTTCGTGCTGCCTGGTTTCCTCTCGATCCTGGCGCTCAGCTACATCTATGTGATCTTCGGCAACGTAACCGCAATCGAAGGCATGTTCTTCGGGCTGAAATGCGCCGTCCTTGCTGTCGTCGTACAGGCGGTAGTCCGCATCGGCAGCAGAGCGCTCAAGAACAAGGTGATGGTCGCTATAGCTGCGGCGGCCTTCGTCGCGATCTTCTTTCTCCACGTGCCGTTTCCGCTCATCATTATCGCTGCCGGCATTATCGGCTGTTTTGGAGGAAGGGCGGGCTTCGGCGCTTTCAAAGCTGGCGGGGGCCACAAGTCCGGGTCGGGCAAGATACTCGAAGATAGGGATTCTGTCCTCGGTGAGGAAATCCCGGATCACGCCAAGCCTAACCTTTTATGGTCGCTGAAGACTTCAGGTGCTCTGGCGGCGCTCTGGCTCATTCCAGTCGCGGTACTCGTCCTCGTACTCGGTTGGGACAATGTTTTTACGAAGATCGGCCTGTTCTTCAGTCAGATGGCTGTTGTGACGTTCGGCGGGGCCTATGCAGTCCTGGCCTATGTCGCGCAGGCTGCCGTGGAAAACTATGGCTGGCTTCGTCCAGGCGAAATGCTTGATGGTCTCGGCATGGCGGAGACGACTCCCGGTCCCCTCATCATGGTCACGCAGTTCGTCGGGTTTTTGGCTGGTTACCGCGATCCGGGCACGTTGACTCCGTTAACCGCAGCGACCCTCGGCGCGATATTGACGACGTGGGTAACGTTCCTGCCGAGCTTCCTTTGGATTTTCGCCGGAGCGCCGTTTATCGAGAAGATGCGCGGCAACTCGGCGCTCGGCGGCGCAATGTCAGCAATCACTGCGGCTGTGGTTGGCGTTATTCTCAACCTTGCGGTCTGGTTCGGGCTTCACGTGCTATTTTCCGACGTCAGGTCCGCTGCGTTCGGCCCACTCACACTGGACGTACCCGTGCTCGGTTCGCTCATACTGCCATCTCTGGTCCTGACGGTCTTGGCGGCCATCGCCATTTTTAGGCTCAAGCTGTCGGTCATTACGACTTTGGCCATATCGGCCTTGCTTGGGATCGGCTGGACATTGGCGGTGGCGTGAAGCGTCCGCCTTTGTGTCGTCCTTTCTCTGGGGAGACCAAGGCGTTCATTTTACTCTTCGAGGCTATATGAGTGGTGTCCGGGAGAGGCATGTTATCAATGATGGCGTTCGGCCGGAGGCGAGAGCTTCCGGCCGACGTTCGTCATCCAAACTTCACGAGGTTAAGTGCTGGGAGCGGACCGCCTGGAAACTGCACCAGTTTTCCACCGATCGAGACCGCACCGAGGTCAATCCCCGCGAAGCCCAGCTTGGCGATCAGCGCTCCCACTTCGGCCTTCGACCGCGCGTCGTCTCCCGAATAGAAGAGGACGCGGCTGCCACCTTCGGCGCGTGGATCACCAGAGAGCAGATGCGGAGGGAGATGGTTGAACGCCTTTACGACACGAGCGCCCGGCACCAGGCTTGCGAAGACTTCCGTCGACAGCCGGCCATTGAGTTCGGCCGGCTGAAAGAGCGGACGCTCGATCGGGTTGTTGGCGTCGATGACGATGCGGCCGGCCCAATCCGGAACACCCGCCAATGCCTTTGGCAACTTCGACCAAGGCACGGCGACCAGCACGAGATCGGCCTTGGCCGCTTCCTCGATGGTGCCTGCCGTGATGTGTGGCGTCAGTTCGGCTGCGAAGTCCCGAAGCGTCTCGGGACCCCGACTATTGGAGATCATTGCGGCGATACCGTTCCGGGCAAGCGCGCGGGCGAATGCGGAGCCGATCTCGCCGGCTCCGATGATACCGATAGACATGGGGAGTCTCCAGGTTGGATTTATGATCAGGCGGTGAAGCCGCCGTCGGCGACGATGTCAGCACCGGTCACGAAGGCAGCCTCCGGACTGGCGAGATAAGCCACGACGCTCGCAACCTCGTAATCCTTGCCGTAGCGGCCGATCGCCATTCCGGGGCCGACGATCTTCGAGACGGGACCTCCATCCGGATTCATGTCGGTGTCGGTCGGGCCGGGGTGCACGGTGTTCACGGTGATCCCCTTGGGGCCGAGGTCGCGAACGAGGCTGCGGTTGAAGCCGGCGACAGCTCCCTTCGTCAGCGTGTAGAGAGAGGCAGTCGGGAAGGCCGCATAGCGGACCATCGACGAGCCGATATGGATGATCCGTCCGCCCGACTTCATGCGGCGCGCAGCTTCCTGCGTGCCGACGAACACACCCGTCACGTTGACCGCGATCATGCGCTCGTAGTCTTCGAACTTGATGTCCTCGATCGGACCACCGAGTGCGATGCCGGCATTGTTGACGAGGATATCCAGGGAGCCGAAGGTTTCCTCGGTCTTGGCCACGGCGGCCCGAACCGATTCAGGATTTCCGGAGTCGGCATGGATGGCGATCGCACGTCCGCCTGCGGTTTCGATTTCCTTTACGACTGCCGCTGCCTTTTCCGGCGATGCGCTGTAGGTGATGGCTACTGCGGCTCCATCAGCAGCAAGACGCTTTGCGATGGCGGCACCGATCGAACGGGACCCGCCGGTGACGAGAGCGGTCTTGCTGGACAGTTTCAGAGAGGTGTTGGTCATTGCGATAACTCCGTTGCTTGGTTTCGATGGAGTGAATATCGCCCTCTTATTCCTCTTTTATTAGATGCAATTGGCTGTTATTGCTTTCAAGTAATCGTTGAAAGAGGCATCATGGAAACACTGGCAAATCTGGAGTCCTTCGTCCGTAGCGCCGAGTATGGCAGCTTCTCTTCAGCGGCCCGCAGGCTGGGGTTGACGCCAGCGGCCGTAAGTAGGAACGTCGCGGCTCTCGAATCCAACTTGAAGCTCCGGCTCTTTCAGCGCAGCACGCGAAGTCTGACGCTCACGGAGGCTGGCGAGCGCTTCCTTTATTCGGTCCGTGACCACTTGGAGAGCCTTCAAGGTGCGATTGCCGAGGCATCCAGTGAACAAGCGGAGCCGGGAGGCGTGCTGAGGCTCAGCATGAGCCCTACCTTCGGAGTGGAATACATCCTTCCGACCTTGCCCGAGTTCATGCACCGTTACCCGCTAATCAGGCCAGAATGGATGTTCGAGAACCGTCAGGTTGACTTGATCGCCGAGGGCTACGACGCGGCGATCGGTGGCGGATTCTGAGCTGACGCCGGGCATCATCGCAAAAACCCTTGCCTCCGCCCACATCATCGCGGTTGCCTCGCCATCATACATGCAGGACCGCGTTCCGCCTCACGATCCGTCCGGGTTGATCGAGCTGGACGGGATCGTCATGCGTTCATTGCGGACAGGTCGAATTCGGCAATGGCAGATGCGCAACGTCGCGGGCGAAGAGCAGCCGGCGGGGCTGAAGGAGAAGATTGTCGTCAACGACCCGGCCGCAATGCGATCAGCCGCGGTTCTGGGGCTTGGCGTCGCCATGATCGCCAAACCCGATGTATTGCCATACCTTGAGAACGGTGAGCTTATCCGTCTTGTCCCAGCTTGGTACGCGGATGCGGGTCCGATTTCGATCTACTATGCGAACCGAACCTTGCTACCCACCAAAACCCGAGTGTTTATTGATTTCATAGGTGAAGTCTTTCAACGCGAAAGGTGGCCAGAACGGTTTGCAGGTACGTTGGGATAGTCCGCTATTGGCGCAGGTCGCGAGTTATCATCGTGAGCAGCATTCAGTCGGTATATGGGTGCCGCAACAGGCGGTGGTCCTCGCGTTGTTTTCGGCCAGCCAGCGGTCACGCGGTTTGCAACTCGCTGGTCTCGGAATCAGCGAGACATTAAGGACGCCGTCGGTGTCCACAGGTTCTTCCGCGCAAAACAGTTGCATCGGTCGAACGCCGTCGCTGACCTCGAATGTCAGCTTCGCGGAGCCGTCGAGACGGACGTGTTCGGAAACCTTGCGGACGATGGCCGAGAACTTCCCGGCTGTCATATGGGTCCGTTCGCCTTCCTCGATATCCCAAAGCTGCACGAAAATTTCCGACCAGGCTTCCGGATTTGCACCGCAGTCGAGCGCGGAGAACTGGCCAGCTTTGACCTCGGTCACGTGATAGCCAGGCTTCACGGTCTTACCATCGTACAGGAAGACCAATGGCAGGTCCGGTGTCTCTGCCGCCCTGCTTAGTAATTTCCCGAGCGAGATGTCGGTTTTGTCGAAATGGCTATTGTCGATCGTGCTCATTTGTGGATATCCTCTATTTCAACAATTCAAGGATTATTGAAATATGGATGATCGTCAAGCCCTCTCTTCGTTCGCCGCACTCGCACAGGAAACCCGTCTCTCCATCGTGAGGACCCTGGTCGTCGCCGGCCCTGAAGGTCTAGCCGCCGGCGCGATTGCCGAACGAATGGGCGTCTCGCCATCGAATGTCTCGTTCCACCTCAAAGAACTCGAGCGCTCCGGTCTCATCGTCCAGCGCCGGGAGTCGCGTTCGATCCTTTACAGCGCAAGCTACGACACACTGGCCGACCTCGTGACGTTCCTGATGGAAGACTGCTGCGCGGGACATCCCGGTATTCGTGGGTCCGTCGAGCGATCCGCCAGTTGCTGCTCAAACGAAGCATAGGCTGAAGGAATACGTCATTGCATTCGACCAAGGTTCCAGCGCGCATCGTCTCCGCTCTCGGTGTCACGCAGATCATCGGCTACGGCACTCTCTACTATTCCTTCAGCATCCTCGCCCCCGGGATGGCCAAGGATTTCGGCATCAGCGTGGAGCGGGTCTTCGCCATCTTCTCGGTCTCGCTGTTCATCGGCGGGCTGTCTGCTCCCTTCATCGGCAGGCACATGGACAGGATCGGCGCGGCGACCGTGATGACCCTGGGATCGGCATTTGCGGCGTTCACCCTGGCGCTATGCGCGTGGTCACCATCCATGGCACTCTTCGCCCTTGCGATCGTCATGCTGGAGGTGTCCTCCGGGATGGTCCAGTATCAGGCGGCCTTCGCCACACTGGTCGAAAGCGAACCTCGGACGGCCTCCCGTAGCATCACCTATCTGACACTCATCGGTGGCTTTGCCTCCACAATCTTCTGGCCGATTGCTGCCACACTGACCGGATACCTGTCTTGGCGCGAAATCTATCTTGTGTTCGCCGCGCTGAACCTGCTCGTCTGCATGCCGCTGCACTACTGGATCATGCGTGACGTGAGGAACGGCTCCAATACGGGCGAGATACGAACCCGCGAGGTGGTCGTTGGCGCTCTTGAGCCGCAGGCGCGCCGCCGTGGCATGCTGCTGGTCTCCTTCGCCTTCGCGCTGTCGGGCTTCACTCTCGCCGCGATACTTGCCCACATGGTGCCGATGCTCGGCGCGATCGGACTTGGCAGTGCGGCAGTAGTGATCGGTTCCCTGTTCGGTCCGGCACAGGTCATGAGCCGCCTGATCAACATGGTCTTCGGAAAGAGCCTGTCGCCGCCGGCGCTTGCCATTGTGTCCGCGGCGCTTATGGTTGTCGGGGCGGTGATACTCGGGGTGTCAGGTGATTGGCTGCCCGGTGCGGTGGCTTTCGCCATCTGTCTGGGCCTTGGGTCAGGGATCAACAGCATCGCTCAGGGGAGCCTCCCACTCTATCTCTTCGGGTCCGCCGGTTACGGCGCGATCACGGGCAAGATGGCTGCGGCAAGGTTGGCGACTGGCGCAGCCGCACCGTTTGCATTCGCGGCGGCAATGAACCACTTCGGGACAACCATCTCACTTTTCGTGATCGCCGCGCTGGGTACGCTTGGAATCCTCGCGTTCATCGCGGTCGCCTCATCGGTGCGTGGCGACCGCGTTGCCTCATAATGGAAGAGCGTACATAAGAGTCCGCGGATCACCGTCATGAAAGCCAAGCCCCGTGAACACCCCGATCAAATCCACGACGTCACGCAGTCATCCGGCCGCTTTCGGCGGCGGAGCCATCATCAGCGCACTCGGCGGGTTGATCGGGCTTGGAGGCGCGGAATTCCGTCTGCCGCTGCTCATCGGCGCATTCAACTTCGCGGCTCTCGAGGCGGTGATCCTGAACAAAGCAATGAGCCTTGTCGTAGTGTCTTCCGCCCTGCCGTTTCGAGCCGGCACGATCCCTTTCAGCCAGATCGCATCGAATTGGCCGATCGTGCTGAACCTTCTTGCAGGGAGCCTGATCGGTGCTTGGTTCGGCGCAGGATGGGCCACCCGATTGAAATCGGAGACCCTCTACAGGGTGATAGCCCTTCTTCTCGTCGCAATCGCCGTCGTGCTGGTGCTTGGCCACGGCACCTCGGTCGGCCAACCGCTGCTGACGGGAAGCTGGCAGATTGTCGCGGGAATATCCGTCGGCTTCGTGATAGGCATCGTTGCGTCGCTGCTGGGCGTCGCCGGGGGCGAGTTGCTCATTCCGACGTTGGTTCTGCTCTTCGGCGCGGACATCAAGCTCGCCGGGAGCCTTTCACTGGCGGTGAGTCTTCCCACAATGCTGGTGGGCTTTACCCGCTACAGCCGCGACCAGAGCTTTTCGGTTCTGGGCTGCAACAGGGTATTCGTTCTCGTAATGGCCGCGGGATCAATCGTGGGGACGTTTGTGGGCGGCCTACTCCTCGGCATCGTCCCGAATTCTGTCCTTCTTCCCGCGCTCGCCGTGATCTTGTTGCTGTCAGCCGTGAAGGTTTGGCGACACGGCTGACAGCATTCATCCCTAGATCGATTTGAGCTGGACGCGCTTTTCGAGTTCGGCCGCCTGTTCCTTCCGCTCACTGTATCGGTCTGTCAGGTGGGCCGAGGCGTCCCTTGTCAGCAGCGTAAACTTCACCAGCTCCTCGCAGACGTCCACGACGCGGTCGTAATAGGAGGAAGGCTTCATCCTGCCGTCGGCGTCGAACTCCTGGTAGGCCTTGGCGACGGACGACTGGTTCGGGATCGTGATCATCCGCATCCAGCGGCCCAGCACGCGCATCTGGTTCAGCGCGTTGAAGGACTGGCTGCCACCGGAGACTTCCATGATCGCCAGCGTCTTGCCTTGCGTCGGCCGGATCGATCCGAGCGACAAGGGAATCCAGTCGATCTGCGCCTTCATGATGCCCGTCATCGCACCGTGGCGCTCGGGGCTAACCCAAACCTGGCCTTCCGACCATTGCGACAGCTCGCGTAGCTCCTGCACTTTCGGATGGCTGACCGGAGCCTCGTCGGGAAGCGGCAGTCCCCTCGGATCAAACATCCGCACCTCGCACCCCAACCGCTCGAGCAGACGTCTGGCTTCATGCGCGAGCAGCCGGCTGTAGGACACCTCCCGGAGCGAGCCGTAGAGGATTAGCATACGCGGCTTGTGAGTCGAAAACGCTGGACGCAACGCGTCGAGGTCAGTTTGGCGAAGATGCCGCTCCTGCAAAGCGGGAAGGGTCTCAGACAATGCGCTTTCCCTCCTGGTCGAGGACCTGCTCGCCGTCTTCCTTGAAGAACGCTCCCTTGAAGCCATCCGGCAGGATGTCGAGGACGACCTCGGAGGGTCGTGCAAGTTTGGTGCCGAGCGGTGTCACGACGAACGGACGATTGATGAGGATAGGGTTCTTCAGCATGGCGTCGAGCAGCTCATTGTCCGTCAGTTCCAGATCGTCGAGACCCAATTCAGCGTAAGGCGTGCCCTTCTCGCGGATCGCCTGTCGGACTGTCAGCCCAGCATCGGAGATCATCCTTGCCAACTCGTTGCGCGACGGCGGCGTCTTGAGATACTCGATGACGGCCGGTTCGATCCCGGCTGCGCGGATCATCTCCAGCGTGTTGCGGGACGTGCCGCAGGCGGGGTTGTGATAGATGGTGGCGTCCATTGTCATGTCCTTTCAGTGATGGTGTTCCGGGAGACAGCGGGAGCTGCCTCGTACCAGCCCTTGGTGCGGTTCACGGCCCAGACGACCGTGAGCATCACGGGGACCTCGATGAGTACGCCGACGACTGTCGCCAGCGCCGCGCCGGACTGGAAGCCGAACAGGCTGATGGCAGCCGCGACCGCGAGTTCGAAGAAGTTGCTAGCCCCGATCAATGCCGAAGGCCCGGCGACGCAATGGCGCTCCCCCGACATCCGGTTCAGGAGATAGGCCAGCCCGGAGTTAAAGTAGACCTGGATCAGGATCGGGACGGCCAAGAGAGCAATAATTGTCGGCTGCGCGATGATCTGCTCACCCTGGAAGCCGAAGAGGAGAACGAGCGTAGCGAGCAGGGCGACAAGCGAAAGCGGTTGCAGCTTCGCCAGCATGGCGTCCAGCGCCTTCGTCGTGCCGTCGGTGGTCAGCCGCCCTCTCAGGACCTGGGCGATGATGACCGGGACCACGATATAGAGGACGACCGACAGAAGGAGCGTGTCCCAGGGCACGGTGATGGCCGACAGCCCGAGCAGCAGCCCGACAATCGGCGCGAAGGCGACGACCATGATCGCATCGTTGAGGGCGACCTGGGAGAGCGTGAACAGCGGTTCGCCGCGCGTCAGGTTGCTCCAGACGAACACCATCGCGGTACAGGGGGCGGCCGCGAGGATGATCAGGCCAGCGATATAGGAGTCGATCTGGTCGGCCGGCAGATAGGGACGGAAGAGCCATCCGATGAACAGCCATCCCAGCAGCGCCATGGAGAACGGTTTGATGGCCCAGTTGATGAACAGGGTTACACCGATGCCGCGCCAATACGTGCCCACCTGCACCAGCGAGCGGAAATCGATCTTGATGAGCATTGGGATGATCATCAGCCAGATCAGGACGGCGACGGGCAGGTTCACCTTCGCGACCTCAGCCGCACCAATGATCTGGAATACATCGGGCATCAGATGGCCAAGGGCGACGCCAACGACGATGCAGAGGAACACCCAGATGGTCAGATAGCGTTCGAAGGTAGACATCTCATTCGGCCTTTGCGGACTTGGCGGAAGCGCCTTCGAGCGAACCGATCCGGCGGACGTGCTGCTCGAGCGCCAGGCGATCGATGGAAGCCAGAGGCAGATTGATGAAGGCCATGATGCGGTTCTTGAGGAAGCGCGCGGCCTGTGCAAACGCCCGCTGGATTTCGACTTCGGAACCCTCGACGGCTGCGGGGTCTTCGACACCCCAATGTGCAGTCATCGGATGTCCGATCCAGACCGGGCAAGCCTCGCCGTGCGCGCTGTCACAGACGGTAAAGATGAAGTCCATTTCGGGCGCGCCCGGCTGTGCGAAAACGTCCCAGCTCTTCGACGAGAAGCCAGTCGCCGGATAGCCGAGGACGTCCAGTTCCTTCAGGGCATGTGGATTGACTTCGCCCTTAGGCTGGCTGCCCGCGGAAAACGCCTGGAAGCGCCCGCCGCCCTCTTTGTTGAGGATGGATTCGGCGAGAATAGAACGTGCGGAGTTGCCCGTGCACAAGAAGAGCACGTTGTAAGTCTTGTCAGTCATGGTCGTTTTCCGTGGTTAGGTCGGAGTTCTGTTGAATTGCATGATCGTTGCAGATGCCGGGCAGATGCCCGACAACTGACGGGTCGCGAGAACGGCGGGCGGCACATCTGCGCGCTCGACCACAGCGAAGCCAAGGCTTTCGAAGAACGGTGCGGCGGAGGTCGTCGCCAGAAAGACCGCCGAATTTACTTTGACGGCCTTCAGCGTTTCCCTGGTTAGCGATGTTCCAAACGCCTTGCCGCGATGCTCAGGCAATATGACTATCGATCTGAGAAGCACGTCGTCGCCGCACGCCTCGATGCCAGCATAACCAACCGTGCCGCCATCTGATGAAACCGCCCTGAAAAACGAGCGCCCAGTGTCTTCGAGGTCTTCGGTTGGAAGACCGGAAGCCGACAGCGCCAGTTTCAGTTCGAGATCGCTCCCCGTGACTGGCTCCAGCCTAATGTTGCTCATGACACTTGCACCCCGGGAATGCAGCAGGGCGTGAGTTCGGCGATCAGCGGTGCGCAGAGGTCGGTTGAGCCGCCGCAGCAATCTTTTAAAAGGAAGAGAGTCAGATTACGTAGCCCCTCCAGATCGGCTCGATAGATGATCGAGCGGCTTTGCCTCTCATTTGTCACGAGGCCCGCTCGCGTCAGTGTGGCGAGATGAGCGGACATGGTATTTTGCGGAATGTCGAGAAGTCGTGCGAGTTCGCCAGCCGGTACGCCATCTGGCTCATGCCTGACAAGGAGCCGGAATGTATCCATCCTGGTGGATTGTGCGAGGGCAGCAAGCGCCGTAATTGCTGAATCTTTTTCCATATATCTACAATGCTGGATATATGGATTTTTGTCAAGGCCTTTAAACTACGATCTTCTGAAGTGCTTTCGTCTTATATTTTTGCCTAAGTCATTGCTGGAAGTTGACATTATCAAATCTGTTCTCTAATTGTTCACACATGAAAAATCTTACCCGCCTCATACGAATAGGTTGATCTCCGCCCGCCGTGACATTCGCGGCGACGAGCAACTGTGTTTTGTTGAGGTTTTAGAAAATGGGTATCGCACAGCGCGCGAAGTCGCTCCGCGCAAGCCGTCATTCTGCTTCCATCCGTACGCTCTATCCAATGGCCACCGTTAAATGCGATGGCCCCCCAGTCTTCCGATCACAGGCGGCGCGTGATGCTGCCTGCCTGTTTGACGTTAACCCATCAATCACGTCATGGCACTGCATGCCACTCTCGCTCGATTACGGTGGTGGCGTCCACGTCCCTGATTTTGGTATTCTCGACGATGATGGCGGGCGCTTGTTAGTCGATGCGTCCGACAGGGTGATGCTGGTCGACGTAGGCAGGATCGAGGCCGCAGCCCAAAACCATGGCGTCAGATATCGACGTCTGGTGACCGATGAAGTCTACGATGGCCCGCGTCTTCAGAATGCCAAAGACCTGCTTCGGTATGGCGGTACGGTTCTAGCGCTCGGTGACCGTTTGCGATTACTCGCCGTCTTGGAAGAGCACGGCAATCTGACTGTCGCCGAATGCCTGACAGTTTTTACCGAAACCAAGCCAGTTGCCGGACTGGCCCAGATGATCTTGCGCGGTTTCGTCGAAGTCGATCTCGATACGGAATTACTCGGCCCCGAGACAATGGTGCGGCGGATACGGACCTGACCGCCCGTAATCGTCATCATCATTCCCCGTGTTCCGAGGCATACATGCAGTCTTATAGCGATAACCTGATCGCCAATCGCGATCCGTTCCATAGCTCGAAGTACGAGCTTACCCTGCCGACCCATCTAGCCATCATCGCAATGTCGAGATCGATCCGCCAGTTCCTGAAAAGGCGATCGTCGTTCGTCGCGGTTTTCGTCATGCCGCCGAAGGCAGACATCCATGCCTACAAGATGGCCGCGAAATGGTTGCTTGAGGGGACTGTGCCGGTTGGCGGCGAACACGGGAACAACTACGTTCTGTTCGTCGGTGAAGAAACTGAAGTTGCCGACGAGTTCGCTGGCTTCAGGAAATTGAGAGAACTCAAGCGGGCGATCATTCTTCTCCATGACGATGAGCTTCTATCGGATGAGGTCCGCATTGCGGCCGATATCGTTGTTCGTTTGCCGTTACCGGCTCCAAACGATTACCGAATTGCGGGACAGCGAATGGGTTTCGGGACTATCACGAATGCCGATGCCGATTTTTTGGCGAAGCAATCTCCCAAACGGGTCGAACTCGGTTGGCGGCGCGGACGATCCATGGCAGTCAGCATTGGGCGTCTCCGTCGGTATCCACATATCGAAAAAGGAAAGCCCTTCTCCGACCCGTCGTCGGCGGGACCGACACTGCACGACCTGTCCGGATATGGTGAGGCCAAAGCCTGGGGTCTCGAACTTGCCGAGGACATCACGGCATGGAAAGCGGGAGTTCTCACCTGGGATGATGTCGATTGCGGCGTCCTGCTTTCCGGCCCTCCGGGGTCGGGTAAGACATCTTACGCGGCTGCGTTGGCGAGGACCTGCGACGTACCGCTCGTATTGGGTTCCGCAGCCCGTTGGCAGGCAACCGGTCACCTCGGTGATATGCTCAAAGCCATGCGGAAAGCGTTCTCCGAAGCCGCAAGACAGGCACCTTCGATCCTGCTGATTGACGAGTTCGACAGTTTTACCAGCCGCGATGATCGGACCGGTAGCAACGACAACTATCATCGTCAGGTCGTCAACGCGCTCCTGGAATTGTTAGATGGCACCCAGTCGCATGAAGGCGTCATCGTCATCGGCGCAACGAACTATCCAGACATCATTGATCCGGCGCTTCTTCGAGCGGGTCGGCTTGAACGCCACTTTTCCATTTCGCTTCCGGATGAGGACGCGCGTCACGGCATCTTCCGTTTCTATCTCCGGGGAGACCTTGCCGACGAAGTGCTGGATGGTGTCGTGACGGCAAGCGACGGTTGGTCTGGTGCGGACATCGAACGGTGCGTCCGGGATGCACGACGTAACGCGCGACGGACGAAGCGACCAATTGCCCTCGTTGATCTCATCGCCGCAGTGCCGCAAGTGATGCCGGTTCCGTTGGCGGTACAGCGTTGCGTCGCCGCGCACGAGCTCGGCCATGCCATCGTCGGTGTTCTACTGGAGGCCGACGCGCTGGTGTCAGTCTCGATCCAGAGAACCATCCGGGTCGGCAGTCGATCACAATCTCTGGGGCACACGGCGTTCGAGGAGCGACTGTTCAGTCGAAGGACTTCGACGTATTTTCGAAACAAGATCGCCACGCTTCTGGGTGGTATCGCGGCCGAAGAAGTGTTGTTCGGGGAATTCGGTAGTGGTGCTGGTGGCGATCCATCGGCCGACCTCAATCGGGCAACTGATCTAGCGACGATGATGGAAACTAGGTGGGGTCTTGGGAAAACGCTGTCTGTCGAACCTGGCGACAGTCCACGTGAATTGTCTGCATTCCGTCACCGCCGCAAGGCTCTCAGCAAATCAGTCGAGGCGACATTGCAGGTGGAGTTTCGGCGGGCGAAATCCCTGCTCGAAGAACATAGGGATGCCCTTCTCGATCTTCATGTCGGTCTTCTGCGGGAGGGCAGTTTGGCCGCCGCGGTGGTCAGAGCTGCCGTAGAAAGGAGCGAGAGCTTCGGTCTACCTCATAAAGCCAAAACCGCTGGATACGAACTCGGGCAATGAACGCGGCGTCATTCCGTAATCGTCGTCGGGTATCACAGCGTGGCATGGAACGTGCCATTGAACTTCAACGGGGTGAAAAACGCCCGGCAACGGAAAGTACCTGTCTACCAGGACGAAGTCTTTCACATTAAATGTGGCTATAGGCATCTGATGGGCGATCGACAGGGCCGCGAACAGGAGATCATGCCCAATCTTATCCCTCTTCTGCTCCGGGCTAGGGACATAGAGATGGCGAAGCGGACCGACGGTCGTCATTTCGGCATAAAGGTCAGCAGCCTTGGACGTAAGTTCAGCGAACTGGAAGTCCACGGAAAGAATGTCATCGATCCAATTTTGGAGTCGCATTGCTTTTTGTGGATCGTGTTTCAAGGCCAGATGGGCACCTCGCCTCAACTCTGCTATAGCGGGAAACGAGATGGCGAGTGAATCTGCTCCCATGGCTCTCATCCAGGCACGTAACCCTGGCGGAGGTCGTTGCAAACCGGCATTGCTCAGGATGTTCGTATCCATCAGAAAAATGAGGTCTGCCATTTCGAAACCCTCGGATGCAGGTGAAAGCACCAAGGGTCGTAATCGGCATGTGCCGGTTTTTGGTAAAAATTGGGTTGAAAAATATCATAGTCGATAATTGGAGGAAGGGGACGATGTCACGAAACTGGACCATCGATGAGGCATCTGCCGACCTGTCGAGTCTACTTGAAGCGGCACGGACGTCGTCGCAATATATTGTTGCTCCCAATGGCAGGTTTGAGGTGTCGTTCAGGCAAACTGGAGGCAAATCCCTAGATAATATCCTGGATAAGGAAGGGCCGCTGAAACCGGGAGATATCGCACCTCAAGTGTAGTCTAGGCCGAAGGTGCTTGCATAGCATTTTTTCGGGCATCACGCCTTGGTGCCTTCAATATCAGATTTGCGCCGGCGGCCTCTGACATGCTGTGAAAAAGTCAGAGGAATACTGCAAGTTGTTATCGTCTTTCCGGTATTGCTACTAGACGTTCTAAATCGATTGTGCATTCTCACTGGAAGCAGGGGGCATGCCATGACAAATTTGATTTCTGACACAGACCAAAACGCTGAGAATTCGGTTTTCCAGAGCTCGCTTTCAGTTGAGGCCAAGATTGAGCGGGCACGAACTGAATTGCTTGACTTTTCGGCGCGTAATCGCCTGCTGAATGTCCCCGGTTCTCAAAAAGCGCGAAGACCGTCGATATCGTCGACGAGCGTTCCTCTGAGGTCTTCCGTATTCTTGTGAGCGAAGGCAAGGCGATGACCTTTCTCGCAGGCGCAAAGGGCCGCGACTCCAAAAACGGGGAGGGCTCGGAAGACCTGATCGAACTCGCGCTGCCTGAGGACGATGACAGAGATGAGAACGGTCGCCTCGTAAGGCATGGTGACACCAAACTCCAGACAAGGATGACTCCGAACGCGCTTCAGAAGCGCCTCCTCGATCTATATTTCGACGCGAGGACCCTTGAGGAAGAGCAGGGGGTTAACATCCTCTATCTCGGACTCGGCACGTTAAAATGGATCGATCCAAACAACTCCGAGAACATCCGATACGCCCCTCTCATCCTTGTTCCGGTTATGCTGGAGCGCGGCAGCGCAGCCGAGCGGTTCAAACTGAAAGCGCGGCAGGAGGACTATGCTTCCAACTTGTCACTCGAAGGTTTTCTGGATCGCGTCCACAAGATCACGATGCCGGCGTTTGAAGCAACCGATCAATTTTCCTTTGACGATTACGCCGCGCAGGTAGCTGCGGCGATTCCATCTCAAGCCGAATTGGTCTGTCCAACCCGACGACATCGTCCTTGGCTTCTTTTCATTCGCAAAATTTCTGATGTACCGCGACCTCGACCCAAGCCTTTGGCCGCAGAACGCCAAGTTCACCGATCGCCCACTTATCACCTCCCTGGTTTCGAACGGTTTCACCACGGGTGAGGAGTTATTGTCTGAGGACGCGAATATCGACGCGCACATATCTCCGAGTGAGATGACGCACATCGTCGACGCGGATAGTTCACAGACAGCAGCGATCCACGAAGTCCGCAGGGGACGCGACCTCGTTATTCAGGGGCCTCCGGGAACCGGCAAGTCCCAGACCATTGCAAACATTATCGCTGCTGCGGTGGCAGATGGTAAGACTGTCCTCTTCGTGGCTGAAAAGATGGCCGCTCTTGAGGTTGTCAAACGTCGCCTTGATAACGCCGGAGTGGGAGACGCCTGCCTTGAGTTGCATTCGAACAAGGCGAACAAGCGTGCTCTTCTCATGGAGCTTCAGCACACCTGGGAACTGGGTGCTCCCCGGGGCGAGTCCGCGGACGCGCTGAACAGGAGCCTGGTGGACGCGCGTGATAGCCTGAATAGTCACCCCGCGCGTCTCCACGAAAAGTACCAACCGTACGGTCTGACGCCGTTTCAGGTGATTGGGCATCTGTCGCGGTTGCGACGGATCGGAATGCCGCCATCGGACATTGAGCTTGCAGATGCAGTCAACTGGACGCCTGACTATCGCGAGCGGGTTGTCGCGCTGTTGACTGAACTTGCGCAGCGTATCGATGATATCGGGCTTCCTTCGACCCATCCCTGGCACGGCGTCGGCCTGACAGGAATTAATCCTCTCGATCTCGAACGATTAGTCGTGAGATTAAATGACGCCAAAACTTTTTCCGAGCGTGTAAGCGACGGGATGAGATCAGTCACGGATGCGCTGGAAACTGAACCTTCGAAAACCTTCACGGCATTTGCTGCAAGCGTGAAGGTTGCTGAACGCCTAGCAACGAGACCTGAAGCCGCGGACTATGAGGCGCTTGGAAATGGCGTGTGGTTAGATGCGTTACCCGGCGTAGATCGCCTGATCAAAGACGGTGCTGAATATAGCCGGCTCGCCGCGGAAGTTGATAAAACGATGGTTGCAGCCGCTTGGGATGCTGATCCGGCTTCACTAATTAGCATATTCCGGCGTCTACCTTCGGATTTCCCGCAGCCAGGGTTTGGGACCATCGCTCAATTGAACGGGCTAATCCCGCGCTTTTTAAGCGCTGCGATGTCGTTGGGAACGACGCTCGGGGTGAAGGCATCACCGACTCTCGGATCAATTTCACGATTGGTTACGATTGGCGAACGCGTTGCCGAAGCACCTGATGTCAGCCCAGACGCTTTCGTAGCCGCAATCTGGGAACGGGGGTTGGAACAGGCGGGTGATCTCGCCGAGGCGGTAGCAACCTACCGCAATATCCAGACGGAATTGGCGGGAAAAATCGCCGACCAAGCCTGGGATATGGATTTCGGGGCCATCCGCACCGCGGTAGCAATGCACGGGGACCGTCTCCTCAAATTCCTCAGCGGCGATTGGAGAAGAGCGAAGGCGCTGCTAAAAACTGTGATGCCGGAGACGCCGCCCGCAGAAACCGTCCGCATTCTCGATCTCCTTCAGAAGGGTAAAGACGCCCGCAATACGATCAGAGAGGGTGACGGTCTTGGACGCTCGGCATTTGGAGCCGACTGGCGTGGCGAGAAATCTGATCCACGTCCACTTGAGAGCCTGGTCCTTTGGATGAGAAGCCTACGAGGTGTGGGATCGGAAGCTCGGGCGATCGCGGGTAGGCTGACAGATAAATCAGCGGTGGCGTCTCGTTGTGAGCAGGTCCGGGCTTTGCTTGATGAAACCCGTCGAGTGCTTCTTTCTCTTTGGACAGATATGGGGTCGGGTAATGCCGAATTTTTCGGTGGTTCGTCGGACGTCGACGAGATATCTTTGCTCCAGGCCGCGCCTGCAATTACCGATCTGACGAATGCGGATGCGGCGTTTTCGGATTTGCTTCATCTGCCGCTTACCGATGCCGCAGCCCGGGTGAAAGCCCTTGGGACCCTCGCGACGGCGCAGCGTTGCAAGCAAACGCTGGAAACCAGCGGCGTCATTGGCGTCGCTGCGTTCGGATCACTTTGGTCAGGAGCTACGTCAAACTGGCCGAAACTCTCTCAAATCTATGCTTGGTCGACCTCAAACGCTGACATTCGCAGGTTGGCGTCTCGGGTCAATGACCCAAGTTCGATCTACGCTCATGCTAAAGAAGCCTCCGCCCTCGGAAGAGAGTTCCTCGATCGGATGACCGAACTCTTGGCGATTCTGAAATCGGATACCGAGACGCTGTTCGGCGTGGGCGTGGTAGCTGATGCTCCACTTGATGAAATGATCCGAAAGCTAGGCGATTGGATTGCCAACGAGGAGCAGCTTTCGAAGTTTGCGGCGTTTAATGGCCGAGCAAATGAGGCCGCAGAGGCCGGGGTTGCGGAGATCGTTGCTCGTCTGGAGGATGGACGTCTAACAACGGCGAACGTCATTCCGTACTTTGAAATGGCTTACTACGAGGCGTTGCTCAGGGACCAGCACGACAGGACGCCGGAACTCGCGCGTTTCGACGGAGAAGTACACAATCGCCTCGTCGCCGATTTTGCCAACCTTGATCTCGGTCGTATGAAGCACTCGAAGCTGGAGGTCGTCCGCGCCCACCACCGCAAGATTCCTTCTGTCAGCGGTATCGGGCCAGTAGGTGTCCTACGCGGTGAAATGGCCCGCCGTCGAAACCATATGCCGATCCGGCAACTGATGCAGCGGGCGTCTCCCGCAATTCAGGCGCTCAAGCCCGTCTTCATGATGAGCCCGCTTTCCATTGCGCAGTTTCTTCCCCCAGGTGTCATTGAGTTCGACCTTCTCGTGATGGACGAGGCAAGTCAGATACAGCCCGTTGATGCATTGGGTGCTGTTGCGCGTGCGAGACAGGTTGTGGTCGTCGGCGACGAGCGTCAGCTTCCGCCAACGATGTTCTTCTCGAAAATGACATCCGACGGATCGGAACAAGATGACGAAGATGACGGCGCAAAGGTGTCGGATATCGAAAGTATCCTCGGGCTGTTCTCCGCGCGAGGTCTTCCGAGCCGTATGCTGCGGTGGCACTACCGTAGCCGCCACCAATCGCTGATCGCAGTGTCGAACAGCCAGTTCTATGAGAACAAGCTTTTCATCGTACCCAGCCCTTATACGGCGGAGGCCGGTATGGGGCTACGCTTCCACCACGTCCCAGGTGGCGTGTTCGAGGACAGCGTGAACAAGGTCGAGGCGAAGGTGGTTGCCGAAGCTATCATCAGGCATGCGCTCGAGACACCACATCTCTCGTTAGGCGTAGCCGCATTTTCGATAAAGCAGCGTCGAGAAATCCAGGACCAACTGGAACTGCTTCGTCGTCTCAATCCGGAAACGGAGCCCTTTTTTCATTCACATCCGACAGAACCCTTCTTTGTCAAAAACCTCGAGAACGTGCAGGGCGACGAGCGCGACGTCATCCTAATCTCGGTGGCTTACGCGAAGAATGCCCAGGGCTACATGAGCATGCGCTTCGGTCCGCTTGGCGCAGAGGGTGGCGAACGCCGGCTCAACGTGCTCATCAGCCGTGCAAAGCAGCGCT
Source organism: Agrobacterium sp. LMR679 (assembly GCF_027157905.1). Lineage (NCBI taxonomy): Bacteria > Pseudomonadati > Pseudomonadota > Alphaproteobacteria > Hyphomicrobiales > Rhizobiaceae > Agrobacterium > Agrobacterium sp. LMR679. The sequence continues at coordinate 1,538,270 of NZ_JAPVOJ010000001.1, forward strand.
GTGAGGTCTACGCCTCGATTGCGGACGAGGATATCGATCTCGAGCGCGGTAAGGGTAAAGGTGTGTTCGCATTCAAGCTGTTCCTTCACTATGCGCGTACGGGGCGGCTATCAATGGCTGCTCGGGCTGACCGCGGAATGGATAGTGTGTTTGAAGAGCAGGTCATGGCCGCACTTCAGGACAGGGGTTATCAGGTCCATCCGCAAGTCGGTATCGCCGGGTTCTTCATCGATCTGGCGGTTGCAGATGATCAAGTGCCGGGTCGCTATCTTGTGGGGATCGAGTGCGACGGTGCGTCGTATCACAGCGCGCGATCGGCCCGCGAGCGTGACCGCCTACGTCAGGCGGTACTTGAGGACCACGGTTGGAATATTCACCGTATCTGGAGTACCGATTGGTTCCAGCGACCTAAGGCGGAACTCGAACGGCTTATTGAAACAATAGAGCGAGCAAAAGCCGATGCGATTGCGGGAGGTAGTGGTCCGGCAGCGAGGAAGCGTGCTGTGCCTGTTGAGGTCGTTACAATTGATCGAGCGGACGTTACTGAAATAGGGCTGCAGGAGGTGGGTTCGGCTGTAGACGTCAACACTCCCTACGAAGAAGTCTCTTTGTACGTCAATACGTCTTCGGAACTGCATGAAGCCCCTCTGTCGGTGTTAGGGACGCTGGTGAAAAATACGGTAAGAACTGAGAGCCCAATCCACAGCGGTGAAGTCATCACCCGTATCCGCACCGCGTGGGGTCTGCAGCGGGCAGGTGGGCGAATTGAAGCGCATGTCAATCAAGCTATCAAGCTTTTGGTTGACCGTAGAGAAGTCGTTCGGTCCGGTGATTTTCTTCTTGAACCCGATTCCGAAATCAGACTACGTGATCGTAGCTCTGTTTCCTCTGCTAGCCTTCGTCGGCTTGAGTTGCTTCCCCCGATGGAAATCGATCACGGTCTCAAAGCGATTATTGATCAAAGTCTCGGTGGTACCGAGGAGCAGGCAATCAACGCTGTTGCTCGTGGACTCGGCTTCAAGGCGACAAGCGCGCAACTCCGGGAGATCATTCGCGGGCGCATTGAGGTCCTCGTTACACAAGGCGAGCTTGAAATGGGGGATGGAATGTTGGTGCCTGTGCAGAAGAATCTGGCTGGGTGATCGACGACGAATACACGCGTTGGCATTGTAGAAGACGCGACGCAAGTTAGCTCATCGGCGCTCAGCTCTTTGACCGGCTGTCTTGTGCGTATGGCGCATAGGACAAAAAGTGCACAAGCTTTTATTGTCTGATGAGCGACGCTTTGTCTCTTGCAAGGATTTCCGGGAACAATGTTTCCGAAAAAGTTCAAGCACGACGAGTTTAATCCATGTGTTCGGGGAAATCAGAAGAACGTGATGTTGGTCGATATTTCAAAGAGTCTGCTTGCTTGTCATGCCGCTCCCTCTTCGTCACGCCCGCACTACGATGGGTTGAACAAGGCCCCACTGGTGGCCCCGAAGCGCTCTGCTTATTGGACAGTAACGCCGCCAATCAGGGTTTTTGGTACGGCTATGTTTGTCGCCACCCCAAGCGGCTGACTTTTGTCAGTGTCATCGTCTTCACAACTGCATTCGTCGATGCTTTTGAAGATGCCATTCTGTTTGCACGGTTCGATTACTGGGTAAGAAAAAGACTGAAGTACGACCCTTGTTCCGCGGACGGATTTTCCGAAATTTACCGCGAGAACGCAGATTTTGCTGCCGCTGTATCCGCTCTTGAAGAAATGGCACTAGCTAGGCAACTAAATTCTCCACCCGGTGATCCAGATTTAAGGATAGTTGATGTTTTCGGGATGACGTCCTTCAAAGACCAGGACGGTGTTTATCCGATATGTCCATGAAATTGCTGCAACCGGGCGGCTAGCGCGTCCGCAACCCAAACTCCTCTCCCCTCTGCCTGGTGAATGAATGTCTCTTCAGTTACCATTAATCTTGGGGTTCGGGTTTCGCGCCCGCTGTCGGAGAAGTATTTTACCAGTTCGCTAGTACGTGCATGTTCCCAAATCATTTCAGCCGGTCCGCGTGGCTTGACGAAGCCGAAATGGAAGCTGAAGTTTGGGGCCTCAAATTGCGCAAGCGTCATGAGTATGAACGGAACACACCATAAAGGCAGGTCGGAGTACGCCCATATTCTGCGACGGTCTGCGCGCTCGATTATCCGACCAAAGAGTTCTACAGGCAATTGGCCCGGTCCCCCTGCTACTCTGTGCATGAATTGATAGGCTAGCCGGATGTTCGGTTCGGCGAAAAATTGGTCACGTAGTGCTTGTCCGTGGGCTTCGTCAAATCTCCTTGGCGTTACGCCAACGAAACGCCGTGCTTGTCGTCTCGCAGCAGGGCAATCGTCATAGGGGTCAGCCCCGATAGGAAAATTTGGATGATGGAAGCATGACGGGATGCCAGGATTGTGGACCCCATGTGGATCGACTGCCTCTTGACATTGTTCGCAGTACGGCAAAATTCCTTGTTCGCGAAAATTTGGTCCAGCAAGCTGGTGAAACTCATCAGCTGTTACTCGGCGATCCGTTCCGTTGTAGAGGGCGTATTCCATGCTGTCTCCTGTCGCGCTCCCTTAAATTGCAAGAAACATTAAACGCACGTTTAAGAAATTGATCTGCCTCATACTGAATGGCAAATCGCGGTTCGCCGTTGTTCAAAAAAATTACCGGAGACTTCAGGTGATCACGTTGCTATTCCCGCAGCCGTTCGGCTATCGAAACTGTGGGCACCTAAATAATAACACCGCCGGTGTTTTGTTAAGGTTTGCCGGCCATAAACACTTCTCAAGGCGAGCATGCGCTTGCGCGATGCCCGCCTTGAAGATCATCAGCCATTCCAGTGGCTGCTGATCGGATATTGATGACTAAATTGGATTGGGCGGTCTAGCGGTTTGGTTAGGCCGCCCGTCTTTCAGGCGTTTGTCGACCATCCAAAGATTGGCGCAACTGCGTCCTGACCTGTTTCCAATCGACAGCGCGGCATTCAATTGTAGCCGATCTCCAGCTCTCGTCTTTTAGGTCGAATATGCCGGGTAGGCTGAAATAGCGATCAATCTGCAGGAAGGTATCGATTCCAAAGCCTGCAAGCGGAAGCTCGTATGTAATCGCCGCCGCCGCGATTGACACATGGTATCCGAAACCAGGATGTGCTGCCCGCGGTTGAGGGAGCCAAATATTCTTCAGTTCGCGGCACTCGAGCATGGCCGCGACTAATTTTGCCTTCTCCTGCTCTCGGCCAGATACGAGGGGCCAACTGCTGCTGACTGAGGAAAGCCATTCGCGAAGCTCGGCTGCCTTCTGAGGATTCGTCCTTGACGTCCTAAGGATTCCGCGTTGAACGTCAATCAGGGTTTCGGGCGAGAACACGAATGTGTTCGTAGCAATGAATTCCAAGACGTGGGGCTTTTGGCGCGGTTTAGAAACCTCGCTTACAAGGCAGGTCGTTGCCAGATATTTCAATGGCTTGCTCCATTTTTTCGCAGTCAACGTTGACTGCGAAAGCGAAGATGCCCGAAAGAGGCCGGTTAATTATTAACAGTCCGGAATTTTTTGCCGAACTCTTGATTTTTTTGATCACGAAGTGTGGCCGTCGAAGAATGGCGTGCGGGAGGGCTCTGTTCCAGAGATTGGTAAACGAATGATGTCATCCCACACGATTTTATACCGCCTTGGTATCTTGGTCCCATCAACAGCGATTAATTCGCCAATTCATATCGGCCAACGCATCAACGCTTCGCGGCCCGCGTCGGTCAGGCCATAGATGCCTCGGTCAATCCGCTCGAACCAGCCATACACATTCGAGAGCAATATCTTGCCCGCATCGGGGGCGTTCGATCTCACGTCGCGAACGCGAAGCGGCCCTTCGGTCAAGGCTCTCGCACATCCAAGTGCCTGCTGGCGATATGCCGTCATGAGAGGCGTACGCGTGCTACCGCCGAGGACGGGATCACCCCTGCGTCTCTGGTGTTCGCGTACAAGCCGCGAGCGTCGTTTGGGATTTGTCCGCGGCATCGGGGATACCGAACTCACGATGACGTCGACATGGCCGCCTTCCGAGACGGCGAGCATTCCTATCCCCAGCCGTCGGCAAAGATCGCGATAACGCTTGTCTGTTTCCCGTCCTTTACCGCGGGTAGACATTTTCGCTGCGATCCACACCTCGTCCGATATCGATGCTCGATCAACCGCCTGGAGGATCAACTCGAGGTTAAACGCCAGCTTCAGTTCGCAAACCACGATGACGGATGGATCGTCGTCACGTATGCCCACGAGGTCGCAACCCCCGATCTCCCCCTTCACCGTATAGCCGGCCTTTTCAAGAAAGGCTTTCACAGGTTGATAAAGGGAGGTTTCCATGGCGGCACTCAGAAAAGAATCGTCTGCCGACAATACATGGAAGACCACTCGGGATCACCATTCACCTTGGCATCGCCGATTCTGGGCCAAATGGAACGTAGCTAGAGAGGTACTTGGCCGAATTGTGCCCTTTCTCGATTGAGGACAAACCTATCGGAGCATTTCGACCCGACCAAGAGAAATAGCGACACACCTACGGAGCGCAATCACGCCTTGCATTTTCGATAGCAAATAAAACAGGAAAATGGCGTCCACGAGAGGATTCGAACCTCCGACCCCAGGATTCATACCGCTTCGGCTTTCGCCGCCGTCCCGCCGTTTGCCGGCAAGACGTTCGTGGTCTGGACTGTCCCTTCACCATGGACCTTGCGGCCTTTAGGTGCTGCCCATCCAGTCTCTACACCTTCACCGGATTTCTCCGGAGCTTGGCTCGGGATTGGCATGCTGGAAGACCAGCGAAGCTTTCCCCGACTTTGAGCAGATCGATTGCGTCGTTTCCGGGCGCAACCCCCAATTTGTCTTAGGAATCCTGTGCTCTATCCTGCTGAGCTACGTGGACACTGAATTGCTCTTTAACCTGACGATGCCTGCGGATCAACCGCGTTCTTCATCGCGGTCGACCTCTTCCTCGGCTTTCTTCGCGTTGGCCGGCAATCAGCTCGTCAGGCGCTGTTCGGCCAGTTTCACCCAATAGGAAATGCCGTAAGCGATGGCCTCGTCGTTGAAATCATAGCCCGGATTGTGAAGCCCGGCCGAATCGCCGTTGCCGATGAAGATGAAGCAGCCCGGTCTTTCCTTCAGCATGAAGGAGAAATCCTCTCCTGCCATGGAAGGATCGACATCGGGGTCGACATTCGGTTCGCCTGCCACATCGCGCGCCACACGGATGGCGTGGTCGGTCTCGGCGGCGTGGTTGAAGGTCACCGGGCAATAACGCTCATAGACGACTTCCGCTTCCGCACCGTTGGCAAGGGCAATACCTTCCGCCATCTGCTTGATGCGATCCTGCGCCAGATCGCGCACCGTTTCATCGAGGCTGCGCACCGTGCCGGCGATCAATGCCTCGTTGGGGATGATGTTGTGGCTGGAACCGGCCTGAAAGCGGGTGACGGAGACGACCACCGAGCGGATGGGGTCGGCATTGCGCGAGGCGATCATCTGCAGGTTGCCGACGATCTGCGCGCCGATGGTGATGGGATCGACGGTGCGGTGCGGCTGTGCCGCATGGCCGCCACGGCCCTTGACGGTGATCGAAAACTTGTCCGGTGCCGCCATGATGCCGCCCTTGCGGATGGCGAAGGCGCCGAGTGGAATTCCCGGCATGTTGTGCATGCCATAGACCTCGTTGATGCCGAAACGCTCCATCAGCCCGTCCTCCACCATGGCGAGCGCGCCGGCACCCCCTTCTTCCGCCGGCTGGAAGATGACGGCGATGGAGCCGGCGAAGTTGCGGGTCTCGGTGAGATATTTCGCTGCGCCGAGCAGCATGGCGGTGTGGCCGTCATGGCCGCAGGCATGCATCGCGCCTGCTATTTTCGATGCCCAGGGCTTGCCGGTTTCCTCCAGAATGGGGAGAGCGTCCATATCCGCGCGAAAGCCGATGGTACGATTGCCCGGAAGATTGCCCTTGATGATGCCGACCACACCCGTGCGGCCGAGACCGGTCACGATTTCGTCAACGCTGAAAGATTTCAGCTTCTCCGCAACGAAGGCCGCAGTGTTGTCGACATCATACAAAATCTCGGGATTTTCATGCAGGTGACGCCGCCATTCGCTGACTTCCTGCTGAAGTTCGGCGGCTCTGTTCAAAATCGGCATTCGTTCATTCCTGGGTTCATCGGTGCGGCGTGTCGTAAAATCCTATCCTCCGTGGTGGATAGTGCGCCGCATAATTGACGTAATCAATGTACTTTGCCATTGCTAGGACATATATGGTGAATATTGCCATTCCCCGACCGAAGACGGGAATTCGAGGACAAGCCTTGCCACAGACTTTTAAATCGCCAAACGCCGCCAGACGGCTCTCCGCAGCCGTTGCCATCATGACCGCAGGCCTCGTTGCCGCAGCGCCCGTGGCAAATGCCAATCCGAAAATGGTGGTCGATGTCAAAACCGGCAAGGTGATTTCCCATCAGGAAGCCTTCCGCAAGTGGTATCCCGCTTCGCTCACCAAGCTGATGACCGCCTATATCGCCTTTTCGCAGATGAAGGCCGGCAAGATCAGCCCGCAGACGGAAGTGGTGATGAGCAAGAAGGCCGCCGATCAGCCGGCCTCGAAAATGTATTTCAAGCCCGGCCAGAAGCTGACGATGGATAGCGCTTTGAAGCTGCTGCTCATCAAATCCGCCAATGACATCGCCGTGGCGATCGCCGAGACCATCGGCGGCACCAGCGACAATTTCGTGGCGCAGATGAATGCGCAGGCGCAGCGGCTGGGCATGAGCTCCACCCGTTACATCAACGCCAATGGCCTGCCCGGCAAGGGACAATATACAACCGCCCGGGATCTGGCGCTGCTGGCGCTGATCATCAAGCGCGAGTTTCCGGAATATGCCCATTATTTCTCGCTGGAAGGCGTCAGCACCGGCAAGAAGAACTACGCTAACTTTAACATGCTGGTTGGCCGTTTCGATGGCGCGGATGGCATGAAGACCGGCTTCATCTGTGCCTCCGGCTTCAACCAGGTGTCGTCGGCCGTGCGCAATGGCCGCTCTGTCATCACGGTCGTGCTGGGCGCGGACAGCCTTGCCGGACGCACCGATCAGTCGGCCGATCTGTTGCAGATGGGGCTGACTGCGCCCTCGGGCCAAGGCGTTTCGCTCGCCGCGCTGGCGCCCTATGGCGATACCGGCGATGTGAACGATGTCAGCGCCGAAATCTGCAACCCGAAGGCCGCCAAGGTGCGCAGCGAAAGCCGCGACGAGGCTGGCCGCATGGTCATCCATTCGCCTTATGTGCAGGAAATGACCCGCCCGCCGGAATATTCCTTCGCCGGTCTCATTCCGGGCAGTGAGACGGTGGCGGTGAATGCCGCCAAGGGAGCCGGCAAGGGCGAACTGGCGAACGTGCCGATCCCGATCCCGCGCCCGACATTCTGATGATCGATGGCTGCCTTGAGGCTGAGCCTCGCGGTTGCAATGCGCTTTGTGTATTCGCAGGTCGATGACGTTATGATATTACAGTGTCGCTCGCGGCTTCCAGGCGCGGGCGATTTCTTTTAGCTCCATGCGGCTCCGGGTTTCGTGTCGTCCAGTGACCTGCCGGAGCGGCCATCAACACACAGGCAAGTCATGTCTCGCGATCGCATCCCGGTTTCCATCATCACCGGATTTCTCGGCGCCGGAAAATCGACGTTGCTCAACCGGCTCCTCAAGGATCCGGCGATGAGCGACGCGGCGATCATCATCAATGAATTCGGCGATGTCAGCATCGATCACATGCTGGTCGAAAGCGCGGGTGAGGGCATCATCGAGCTGGCGGAGGGCTGCCTCTGCTGCACGGTGCGCGGCGAGCTGGTGGATACGCTGGCGGAACTGATGGACGGCATCCAGACAGGCAAGTTGAAGCCGGTAAAACGGGTGGTGATCGAGACCACGGGCCTTGCCGATCCTGCCCCCGTCATGCAGTCGGTCATGGGCAACCCGGTCATCGCGCAGAATTTCGTGCTGAACGGCATGATTACGGTGGTAGATGCCGTGAACGGCCTTTCCACGCTCGACAATCATCAGGAGGCGGTGAAACAGGCCGCCGTGGCTGACCGTCTGGTGATGACCAAGCGCGCGCTTGCCGATGCCGCCACGATTTCCACGCTGACAGCCCGTCTTCAGGCGCTCAATCCACGTGCGACCATCGAGGATGGCGACAAAACCGAGTGGAGCGCCGCGGGGCTTCTCGACAACGGCCTTTACGATGCCGGCAGCAAGAACGCCGATGTCGGCCGCTGGCTGGGTGAAGAGGCGGCGCACGATCATCACGATCACGATCACGATCATCACGATCACGACCATGGCCACCACCACCATCATGGCGATCACGATCACCATCATCACGATGTGAACCGGCACGATGCGTCTATCCGTTCCTTCTCGATCATTCACGATCAGCCGGTCAGCCCGATGGCGATCGACATGTTCGTAGATCTGCTGCGCTCGGCACATGGTGAAAAGCTCCTGCGCATGAAGGCCATCGTCAAGCTGTCGGACAATCCGGCCCGGCCGCTGGTGCTGCATGGGGTGCAGAATATTTTCCACACGCCGGAGCGCCTTGTAGCCTGGCCGGACCCGGCCGATCAGCGTACGCGCATGGTGCTGATTACGAAGGATTTGCCGGAGGCTTTCGTGCAGGACCTGTTCGCGGCCTTTACAAGCGCACCGGGCATCGACCGGCCGGACAGGCAGGCGATGACGGATAATCCGCTGGCGGTTTCGGGGTTGCGGTTTTAGGGCGTGTCGTGATGGTCTAGGTCGGCGGGTGTGGTTCACCCCCCTCTGTCCTGCCGGACATCTCCCCCTCAAGGGGGGAGATCGACAAGCGGCTTGCTTCGAACATCTTTATCGATGCAGTAGCCCGAAGTGCAGAGCTTGTGAGAAAGCGAGCGGTCGCCACAACTGATCTCCCCCCTTGAGGGGGAGATGCCCGGCAGGGCAGAGGGGGGTAAGCCCGGAGCGTCAGCGTTGAACGCCGGTTACCCGCCTTTCACAATGCGAAACCGATGCCCCTTATCCAGCGCAGTGGTTTCCACCAGCCTATGCCCATCCTCATTGCACATATGGGTAATATCGATCACCGCCAGCGGGTCGGTCGTCTCGACGGTCAGAATATCGCCTGCCTTCAGGGTTGCGAGTTTCTTGCGGCTTCTCAAAACCGGAAGGGGGCACTTAAGCCCCCTCAAATCGTAGACGATCTCGGCCGTGTCGCTCATTCCTTGGCCCAGAACTTCCAGAACGGCTTCTTTTCCGGCGCTTCCGGAGCAGGCGCTGCGGAATAGGCAAGCGGGTTCATGGCCGGAACCGGGATGCTCTGGGCGGCAGCTCCGGTCTGGCCGGCTGCTGCGGGGGTAGCCGAGGCAACCATCGTCGGTGCCGCGGGGGCCGGGTTCGATTGCGGTGCCGTGGCGGGCTGGACAGCCGAAGGACGCGGGCCGCGCAGGGAAGAGGCGGTTGCGGTCGTGGCTGGAGAGGAAGACGTCACCTGCTGCGCCTTCTTCTCCATCAGCGCGGCATATTCCGTTTCCTTCATCAGCTTGCCGGCTTTCAGCGCCGAGCCGGTCGGGGCATAGGCGGGCTCGCGGCCCTTGCGCTTTTCGGCGACCAGCGCCTTGCGCTCGGCTTCGCTCGGGTCGTACCAGGCCATGCCGTCATATTTCTTCATCGCCTTTTCATAGGCGAGATCGTAGGTCTTCTCGTAGCTCGAAAGCGCGCTGACGAGCGCCGGCGGGGTGCTCATGGCCGGGCATTGGGCAGACGCGTTGAAGCTGCCGCCTTCCGTCTGCTGGTTGAAGACATATTTCTTCTCGCAGACATTCACTTCCGGCGGGCGCTTGGTCACTTCGAAATTGTCGTAACCGACCTTCAGCATATTCCAGAATTCGAGATGTTCGCTCTGGCGATGGCGGGCCATGTTTTCCGCCGTCATGCGGAAGGGGAAGGCCTGCAGCTGCACGGTCTTCTGGCCGCCCTTGAAGGCGTCACGGGCAAAACCGTAGATTTCAAGAATCTGCGCATCCGTCATCGAATAACAGCCGGAGGACGAGCAGGCGCCATGGATCATCAGATTGGTGCCGTTGCGGCCATTGGCGGCATCGTAGCGGTTCGGAAAGCCGGTATTGATGGCGAGGTAATATTTCGAGTTCGGATTGAGATGCGCGGGCGTCAGGTTGTAGAAACCTTCCGGCGCCTGCCGGTCGCCTTCCTTCACCTTCGGGCCGAGTTTGCCGGACCATGCGCAAATCTCGTAGCCGGCGATCTTCTCGAAACGGTTGTCGCGCCTGGCTTTCCAGATTTCCAAGGCACCTTCTTCCTTGAAGATGCGGATCATGATCGGCGAGGTGCGGTCCATGCCCCTTTTGTCGATCTCGGCCAGAATGGACGGAGACAGCGGGTAATCGACCTTGTTCTTGACGTGGGAAACGTCGCGTTCAACGGTTTCGAGCGTATCGTTGCAGCCGGCAAGAACGAGCGCGGTGCAGGCAAGAAGTGCAAAATGTGTCAAACGCATGATCTGATCCGAAAGACGATGGCACGAAGCGGCGGCAGTTCTACACCGTCCCGTGTGTATTTTAAATACGGTATTAACCGTTTACATCTTCTTAACTCAAATCGGATCCGCCCCGCGGCCGCCGATACATCTGTTGATGTGACCGGACTATGGCCGAGTTGGGGCGATATTCAAGGAAAATAAGGCCGGAGCCAGATTGTTTCGGCTTTTCTTCGAACCGCCAAAACAATCTGACTCCTTCTTTTGACGCATTTTCCGGACGTAAAACCGCTGCGCACTTTTACTGGAAATGCTCTAGAGGTTCCGGCCGATATCCAGGAATTTCTGGCGGCGTTCGGCGCGCAGCTGTGTGCCCGAACGCTGCGAAAGATCGGCCAGCGCCTTGGCGATCACATCGCCCGTCGCACCGATCACAGTCTCCGGAGCACGGTGCGCGCCGCCGATCGGCTCGGGAATGATTCCATCGATGACGCCGAGCGACTTCAGATCTTCCGAGGTGATCTTCATGTTGGTTGCGGCTTCCTTGGCGCGGGTCGAATCGCGCCAGAGAATGGAGGCGGCGCCTTCCGGCGAGATCACCGAATAGATCGCATGTTCGAGCATATAGACGCGGTTGCCGGTGGCGATCGCGATCGCGCCGCCTGAGCCGCCTTCGCCGATGACGACGGAGACGATCGGCACCTTGACGTTGAGGCACATTTCCGTCGAGCGGGCGATGGCTTCGGCCTGGCCGCGCTCTTCCGCGCCAACGCCGGGATAGGCGCCTGCCGTATCGATGAGGGTGACGACCGGCAGCGAGAAACGGTCGGCCAGTTCCAGCACGCGGATCGCCTTGCGATAACCTTCCGGCCGAGGGCTGCCGAAATTATGCTTCAGGCGGCTTTTGGTGTCGTTGCCCTTTTCCTGGCCGATGATGGCGACGGGCTGACCGTTGAAGCGGCCGAGGCCTGCCTGAATGGCGGCGTCTTCGGCAAACTTGCGGTCGCCGGCCAGCGGCGTGAAATCGGTGAACAGCGCCTTGGCGTAATCGACGAAATGTGGACGCTGCGGATGGCGCGCGACCTGCGTTTTCTGCCAGGCGTTGAGCTTGGAATAGATGTCCTGCATCGCGTCGTTGACGCGCGATTCCAGACGGTTGATCTCCTCCGAGGTGTCTATGCTCTCGTCTTCATCGGCAAGCTTCTTCAGCTCGATGATCTTGCCCTCAAGGTCCGAGATAGGTTTTTCGAAGTCGAGATAATTGTGCATGAGATCCGTTTCCGATCGTTTTGCGCAAGGTTTGACCGGATTATCCGGCGGTTCCGGTCGCTCTAATCAAGGTTTTTGCCCTGTTTGGCAAGGGGGTGATGTGTTTGTACCAGCTCTTGCAAGCGTTCTTCCAGCACATGTGTATAGATTTGTGTCGTGGAAATGTCGGAATGGCCGAGCAGTTCCTGTACCGCGCGCAAATCCGCGCCGTTCTGCAGAAGGTGGCTGGCAAAGGCGTGGCGCAGCACATGCGGCGATATCGCAGACGGGGTCAGGCCCGCACGGATGGCGATGTCCTTGAGGTCGCGGGCAAAGACCTGGCGGGGCAGGTGGCCTTCCTTGCTGCTGGAAGGAAACAGCCAAGGGCTTTCCGGTGTCTCCGGCTTTTCCTGCGAAGCGGCCACCTTGCTTTTTTCCGATGCGAGCGCCTTTCTGGCAGCCTCGTATTTTTCCATCGCCTCGATGGCGGCGCGGGAAAGAAGAACCATGCGGTCCTTGTTGCCCTTGCCGCGTATCATCAGGAAGCGGCCTTCCTGACGCAGCACCTTGACCGGCAGCGAAACAAGCTCACTGACACGCATGCCGGTGGCATAAAGCAGTTCGAGCAGCAGATGCATGCGGATGCGGGCAAGCTGGCCGGGACCGGATGTGGCGGCTTCCTGCGCCGCGAGGCCAAGAAGCCTGTTCACATCGGCGACGCTCATCGTTTTCGGTAAGGCGAGACCTTTCCTCGGCGCATCGATGATGCCGGTCGGGTCGTCGTCGCGCAGCCCTTCCGAATAGAGAAAACGATAGAATTGCCGCATGGTGGAAAGACGTCGCGCCTGTGAGGTTGCGGCAAAGCCCTGAGCGGCAAGATGGGTCAGATAGTCGGAAAGGTCAGGCGTCTGCGCCTGCGTCAGGGACTGGCCGCGCTGACCGAGAAATTCGCGCAGATCGGAAAGATCGCGCTCATAGGAAGACAGCGTGTTGGCGGCTGCCCCGCGTTCGGCGCTCATCATTTCCAGAAAACTTTCCAGCCGCGCGCCGTCGCGCTCCTGCCGGTCCGCTCATGGGGTGCGCCTTGCCGGTTCGGTCGACGGCGGGTTCAGCCGCTCGGAAGGAATGCGCACCGTCACTTCGCGGTCGCGCGGTTTGACGACCATGACGAGCAGCACCATGCCGCCATAGATCAGCCCCGCGATGGTCGCCAGTATCATCGTGAAGCGGAAGAGGGTGGGCATGGCGGCTCCGTGAAGGTGGCGGTCGAAACGTATATGCGGTGCGGCGAAAGCGGCGACAAGATCAAAATGCCCGCTCCGCCCCATGCCGCATGCGGCGATGATTGTGATTCACCGCAATTCAGTCAGCAATTTGGCTTGACGCTTCGTAAACATTTGCAGATATCCATGCCAAACGGGCTTTCAAATCTATGAATGAAACGAATTTATCCGTCCCGGCCACACTCGGGGAGCAAGCGCGGGCAAAGCTCGGACGGCGCAACATCGTCTTCGTCGGGCTGATGGGGGCCGGAAAGTCGGCGGTGGGCCGCATGGTCGCCCAGCAGCTTAAGGTGCCGTTCATCGATACGGATGTCGAAATCGAGCGCGTTTCGCGCATGACGATATCCGAACTTTTCGCCACCTATGGCGAGGAAGAATTCCGGGCGCTGGAAACGCGGGTCATCAAGCGGCTGCTGCGTGGCGGCCCCAAGGTCATCTCCACCGGCGGCGGCGCCTTCATCAACGACAATACCCGCCGGCACATCACGCGCGGCGGCATTTCATTGTGGCTGAAAGCCGATCTCGAGGTGTTGTGGGAGAGGGTCAACAAGCGCGACCACCGCCCGCTTCTCAAGACCGAAAACCCCAAGGCCACGCTGGCGGCCCTGATGGAGAAGCGCTATCCGATCTATGCGGAAGCGGATCTGACCATCGAATCCCGCGATGTCCGCAAGGAAATCATCGTGACAGAAGTGCTGGCCGCCATAGCCGGCATCGAACAGAAAGACTGATCCCCATGACGCCTTCCGAAATCCACGCCGATGAACGTCTCGTCCATGTGCCGCTCGGCGAGCGCGCCTATGACATTCTGATCGGGCCGGGCCTGATCGGCCGGGCGGGCGGCGAGATTTCAGCGCGGCTGAAGGGCCGGCGCGCGGCGATCATCACCGATGAACATATCGCGCCGCTCTACCTCGAAGGGCTGATGGACGGGTTGCAGACGGATGGCATCGAGGCCGTTTCGCTGACCCTGCCGGCCGGCGAAAAGACCAAGAGCTTCGAGCATCTGGTCACTGTGTGCGATGCGGTTCTGGCAGCACGGGTGGAGCGCAACGATGCGGTGATCGCGCTCGGCGGCGGGGTGATCGGCGATCTCGCCGGTTTTGCAGCGGGCATCGTGCGCCGTGGCGTGCGCTTCGTGCAGATACCGACCTCGCTTCTGGCGCAGGTCGATTCCTCCGTCGGCGGCAAGACCGGCATCAACAGCCGCCATGGCAAGAACCTCGTCGGCGTGTTCCACCAGCCCGATCTGGTGCTGGCGGATACGGCGGTGCTGGATACGCTGAGCCCGCGTGAATTCCGCGCCGGTTATGCCGAAGTCGTCAAATATGGCTTGATCGACAAGCCGGATTTCTTCTTCTGGCTGGAAAAGAACTGGGATGAAATCCGCACCGGCGGACCCGCGCGCATCCAGGCGATTGCCACGAGCTGCCAGGCCAAGGCGGACGTGGTGGTGGCCGACGAGAAGGAAAACGGCGTGCGCGCCCTTCTGAACCTCGGTCATACATTCGGCCATGCGCTGGAGGCGGCGACCAATTACGACAGCAAGCGGCTGGTGCATGGCGAAGGCGTCGCCATCGGCATGGTGCTGGCCCACCAGTTCTCCGCCCGTCTCAACCTCGCAAGCCCGGACGATGCCGCCCGCGTCGAGGCGCATCTGAAGGCCGTTGGCCTGCCGACGACGATGAAGGATATTCCCGGCGAGTTGCCGCCGGTCGAAACGCTGATGACGGCAATTGCGCAGGATAAGAAGGTCAAGGGCGGCAAGCTCACCTTCATCCTCACCCACGGCATCGGTCAATCCTTCGTGGCCGATGATGTTGCGGCGTCCGAGGTGCAGTCCTTCCTGTCGGAAAAGCATCCGGGTTAAGGCCGCGAGACAAAGGAAGCCGTGCCTAGAACCGCACCGCTTCCCCGGGCGCTGCCGCCTCTATCGCCAGCGCATGCAGGCCGGCATCGAGTTCCGGCTTCAAAAGCGCGTTGATCGCCCGGTGGCGCTCGACGCGGGACTTGCCGGAAAAGCTTTCCGACACTATCTGAACACGCATATGCGTCTCGCCCGTGCCGGTCATATCCGGCTGGTGACCCGCATGCATCTGGCTTTCATCGACGACCCTAAGTCGCTCCGGTGAAAAGCTTTCCCTGAGCTTGGTTTCTATGCGCTCTCGCAGAGACATTCGAAGGGCTCCAATTCTGTTTGCCGGTCTTTGAAGGGGGCTCCCTAAAAGCCTGTAACATTCCACTTTGTCAATTCTTGTTGTGCGGCTTTTCGCACCCCATAATCAGGGCATCATGAAACTGGATTCGAAATATTTCGATCGCATTCGCACGCGCCGGAAAAGGGAGAGGGAACCTGAGGTTCAGGCCCCGACCTGCCAGTGGGACGGATGCGACAAGCCGGGTATTCACCGGGCACCCGTCGGCCGCAACGCCGAGGGGCAATTCTTCCTGTTCTGTTTTGAGCACGTGAAGGAATACAACAAGGGCTATAATTATTTTTCCGGCCTGTCCGACAGCGAGATCGCCCGTTACCAGAAGGAAGCGATCACCGGCCATCGCCCCACCTGGACGGTGGGCGTCAACAAGACGGCGCGCGACAGCCCGCTGCACTCCACGCTGCGTTCCGGCACGGCGAGCGGGAACGCCCGTATCCGCGATCCTTTCGGCTTCGCCGGCGGTTTTGCAGGGGGCTCCAGGGCAGGCGGCACCCGCATGCAGCAGGACCGAAAATTGAAGACGCTGGAGGCAAAAGCCTTCGATACGCTCGGTCTTTCTTCCACCGCAAAGCAGGAAGACATAAAAAGGCGCTACAAGGAGCTTGTCAAAAAGCACCATCCTGATGCTAATGGTGGCGATCGTGGTTCGGAAGAGCGTTTTCGGGCTGTTGTTCAAGCATATCAATTGTTAAAGCAGTCAGGTTTCTGCTAAGCAAACTTATGTGTTTACCGCCTGATTGATGATGTGGCCGGGTGGCTGCCGCCCGCCTTGGAGACGTGATGAGCAAAATCGACCTTGATATTTCCAACCTGCCCGACACGACGGTGTCCGTGCGGGAGGTTTTCGGCATTGATACGGATCTGCGGGTTCCCGCCTATTCCCAGGGCGACGCCTATGTGCCTGACCTCGATCCCGACTATCTTTTCGATCGCGACACGACGCTTGCGATCCTTGCCGGTTTTGCTCACAACCGACGTGTCATGGTCTCCGGTTTCCACGGCACGGGTAAATCCACCCATATCGAGCAGGTGGCCGCCCGCCTGAACTGGCCCTGCGTGCGCGTCAACCTCGACAGCCATGTCAGCCGTATCGACCTCGTCGGCAAGGACGCCATCGTCCTGAAAGACGGCAAGCAGGTTACCGAATTCAAGGACGGCATTCTGCCCTGGGCCTACCAGCACAATGTCGCGCTCGTCTTCGACGAATATGATGCCGGTCGCCCGGACGTGATGTTCGTCATCCAGCGCGTGCTGGAATCCTCCGGCCGCCTGACCCTGCTCGACCAGAGCCGCGTCATCCGTCCTCACCCCGCCTTCCGCATCTTTGCGACCGCCAACACCATCGGCCTTGGCGATACGACGGGCCTTTACCACGGCACGCAGCAGATCAACCAGGCGCAGATGGACCGCTGGTCCATCGTCACCACGCTGAACTACCTGCCGCATGAGCAGGAAGTGAACATCATCGCCGCCAAGGTGAAGAGCTTCGACAATCCGAAGGGCCGTGAAACCGTCTCCAAGATGGTGCGCGTGGCTGATCTCACCCGTTCGGCTTTCATCAATGGCGATCTCTCCACGGTCATGAGCCCGCGTACCGTCATCACCTGGGCGGAAAATGCGGAAATTTTCGGCGATCTCGCCTTTGCCTTCCGCGTGACCTTCCTCAACAAGTGTGACGAGCTGGAGCGCACGCTGGTGGCCGAGCAGTATCAGCGGGCTTTCGGCGTCGAGCTGAAGGAAAGCGCTGCGAACATAGTTCTCAGCGCCTGATCGTCCCCGGCTTGTCCGGAGAAGATCACCGATGACTTGAAGACGCCGGTGGGGCGCGCGATCTTCTGATCGCGTGCCGCAGGCGCCGACAAATGACAGGAAAGACAATGGCAGGGCGCGGCGACAATTCCAGAGCAAAACCGGGTACGGCGGTCGATACGGAACCGTTGCGTCAGGCGATTGCCGGATGCGTGCGATCCGTCGCCGGCGATGCCGAAGTCGAGGTCGTCTTCGCCAATGAGCGGCCGGGTCTTGCCGGTGAGCGCATGCGCCTGCCGGAAATCTCCAAGAAACCGACCGCGCAGGAAATCGCCATCACCCGCGGCCTTGGCGATTCCATGGCGCTGCGCCTTGCCTGCCATGATGCCGACACCCATGCGGTGATGTCGCCGCAGGGCGCCGAAGCCCGGCTGATCTTCGATGCGGTGGAACAGGCGCGCGTGGAATCCATCGGCGCGCTGCGCATGCCGGGCATGGCTTCCAACATTCATGCCATGAATACGGAAAAATACGCCAAGGCCAACTTCGCCGGCATCAACAACAAGGACGATGCGCCGCTTGCTGAAGCCGTGGCGCTTCTGGTGCGAGAGAAGTTGACCGGGGAGAAGCCGCCGGAAAGCGCCGGCAAGGTTGTCGATCTGTGGCGCGATTTCATCGAGGACAAGGCGGCCGGCGACCTCAAGGATCTCTCCAGCGTCATCACCGACCAGAAGGCGTTTTCGCGACTGGTGCGCAAGATGCTGACCTCCATGCAGATGGCGGAAGATTTCGGCGACGAGGATAACGAGCCCGAGAGCCAGGAAGCGGAATCCAACGAGGACCAGCCGCGCACCAACGAGACCGAAGAAGAACAGGTCGAGGAGGAGGCCGGCTCCGACGCGACGCCCGCCGATGAAAACGAGGCCTCGCAGGAGGAAATGGAAGAAGGCGAGATGGACGGTGCCGAGATGTCGGACGAGGAGATGTCCGACGATCTCGACGAGGATTCCGAAACGCCCGGCGAAACCCGCCGTCCCAACAGCCCCTTCGACGATTTCAACGAGAAGGTCGATTACCGCATCTTCACGCAGGAATTCGACGAGGAAATCCACGCCGAGGAACTGTGCGACGAGGCCGAGCTTGACCGTCTGCGCGCCTTCCTCGACAAGCAGCTCGCTCACCTTCAGGGCGCCGTCGGGCGTCTGGCGAACCGTCTGCAGCGACGCCTGATGGCGCAGCAGAACCGTTCCTGGGACTTCGATCTGGAAGAGGGCTATCTCGATCCGGCCCGCCTCGTCAGGCTCATTATCGATCCCATGCAGCCGCTTTCTTTCAAGAAGGAGCGCGACACCAAGTTCCGCGATACGGTGGTTTCGCTCGTCATCGACAATTCCGGTTCGATGCGCGGCCGTCCCATTACCGTGGCTGCCACCTGCGCCGATATTCTGGCGCGCACGCTGGAGCGCTCGGGCGTGAAGGTGGAGATTCTGGGCTTTACCACCAAGGCGTGGAAGGGCGGACAATCGCGCGAACAATGGCTCGCCAATGGCAAGCCGGCGTCGCCGGGTCGTCTCAACGATCTGCGCCATATTATATACAAGTCGGCGGACGCTCCGTGGCGGCGCGCGCGGCGTAATCTCGGCTTGATGATGCGCGAGGGCCTGCTGAAGGAAAATATCGACGGCGAAGCGCTGATGTGGGCGCATAACCGCCTGATCGGCCGCCCCGAGCAGCGCAAGATCATGATGATGATCTCCGACGGTGCACCGGTGGACGATTCGACCCTGTCGGTCAATCCGGGCAATTATCTGGAGCGGCATCTGCGCGCCGTCATTGAGCAGATCGAAACGCGCTCGCCGGTGGAACTGCTGGCAATCGGTATCGGCCACGACGTGACGCGTTATTATCGCCGCGCAGTGACCATCGTGGATGCGGACGAGTTGGCCGGCGCGATGACCGAGCAGCTTGCGGCGCTCTTCGAGGATACGAGCGGCGCTTCCGGTTCGTCCCGTAGGGTTCGCCGTGCGGGATAAGCGGGGCCGGGCTTCTTCCGCCTGCAAGACGCTTGCGATGGCCGCCATTCTGGCGGCCGCATCGTTATGTCCGGTTTCCATCGGCGCATCCACCATCGATGTGCCGGTGAGCGTGCGTCTGCTTTCCTCTTTCGAGGTCGGCACCAGCGAAAAACGTTTCGGCAAGCTGGAATTTGTCGGGGGCATGGTGATGAGCGCGCCGGAAAAGCTGTTCGGGGCGATATCCTCCATCCGTTTCCGCCCCAATGGGGAGGATTTCGTTGCGGTGCTGGATACCGGCCATTGGCTGACGGGCAGGGTCTTGCGTGACGCTCGCGGTGCTTTATCCGGGTTTGCCGATGCCCGCATCACTCCCATGCTGGACATGAGCGGGCGCGAACCGCCGCGCAAGATGGAGATGGATGCGGAAGGGCTGGCGCTGCGCGACGGCAGGGTTTTCGTCAGTTATGAGCAGCGCCACAGGATCGATATCTATCCCGATCCGGGCTTCGCCACCGCAAAGCCGCTCGACCGCCTGCCATATCTCATCCCTAGCAACGAGTTGCGCCACAATGGCGGCCTGGAGGCTCTCGCGGTATCGCCGGCCGATTCGCCGCTCGCCGGGGCTCTGGTCGTGGTGGCTGAAAAAAGCATCGATACGGACGGCAATCTTCTCGCCGCCATACTGGAAGGTCCACGCAAGGGCACATTCGCCGTTACGCATCATCCGTCATTCGACGTGACGGACGGCGCGTTCCTGCCCGATGGCGACCTGCTGCTTCTCGAGCGCCGCTTCAATTTCGCCGAAGGCGTGGGCATGCGCATCCGCCGCATCCGTGGGGCCGACATCCGGCCGGGCGCTGTGGTGGATGGCGAAATCCTCATGGAAGCCGGCATGGCCTACCAGATCGACAATATGGAAGGCATGGATGTGGTGAAGGGGCCGGACGGCTCCACACGCCTCATCATCGTTTCCGATGACAATCACTCGTTCCTCCAGCGCAACCTGATGCTGGAATTCAAACTGGTGGAGTAAAATCAGGCCTGCTGCTGTGCCGCCTTATAGGCTGCCATCAGGTCCTCGACGGGAATGCCGTCGATCTTCATGCCGGTCATCCGGCATGACGTTATCTGCGCACCGGACAGGTTTGAGTTGCTCAGTTTCAGACCGGAAAAATTGACGTCGTCGATCGACCAGCCGGACATGTTGTTATCCGTGAACGACGCACCTGACAAATTGATATTGTTGAAGCTCGCACCGGAAAGATTGACATTGTCGAAGACCGTGCCGGATAGATTGACGTCGTTGAAGGTTGACCCTGAAAGCGTGGCGCTGGCGGCCTCCACGATGTCTATAACGTCCTTGATCTGCATGTCGACCTGCCTCCGCGCTGTGCCACGGACGACAGACTGCAATGCTGACGGATGGCTTGCAAGCGCGATTTGATCCGCGCTTGCCCGGTCTCAAACGCGGCCGGTTTTTACGGCGCCCGGCATCGGCTTCAGCGTGTTCATCAGCGCGCCGTAGGGCAGGAGCATGACGAGGCCGACGAGAACCTTCACCGAAAGATCACCCAGCGCCCAGGAAATCCAACGGGGCGCTTCCACGGCGAAGACACCGAGAATGGGAGCGTTTTCGATGGCGAAGGCGTCGTTGGGGCCGACGAAGGAGAAGCTTGCGGCAAAGGCGATGGAGAAGAACAGGGCCGTATCCAGCACCGATCCCAGCATGGAGCCGGCGAGCGGCGCATGCCACCAGCGCTGGCGGCGCAGGCGGTTGAAAACGGAAATGTCCAGCAGCTGGCCGATCAGATAGGCGGTGCCGGAAGCGACTGCGATGCGCGGAATGGATGTCCAGAAAGACAGCGTGACCCCGACGACAAAGCCGGCAAGCACGACGCGGCGCGCGATGGAGGGGCCGAACTGGCGGTTGGTCAGGTCCGTGACGAGGAAGGCGATTGGATAGGTGAAGGCGCCCCAGGTCAGAAGGTCGCCGAGATTGACGCCGAACAGCGAGCCGGAAAGCGGGTATTGCACCAGAATATTGGATGCGACAACCACCAGTGTCATCAGCAGGACATAGATAAGCGTAAAGCGCAGATAGGGCATTTTTTTATCCTGGGTGATGCCACCAGTTGGAGCCAAGCATCGGAGGAAAACATCTCAAACGGTTTTCGCAAAACCCGATGCAACTAAAATCTGGAACAAACAAAAGGCTTGAGCGGCAAAGCCATTCAAGCCTTCTGAATTCAGATGATGTCGAAACCGCTATTAAGCAGCTTCGGCCGTCTTCTTGGCGATCTGGCGGCGCAGGAGACGAGCGCGCATGCTCAGTTCGTTTTCGCCGGACTTCAGAAGGAAGGCATCGAGGCCGCCACGGTGTTCAACGGAGCGCAGAGCGGCTGCGGAAACACGCAGGCGGAAACGCTGGCCGAGAGCATCGGAGATCAACGTGACCTGGCAGAGGTTCGGAAGGAACCGGCGCTTGGTCTTGTTGTTGGCGTGGCTGACGTTGTTGCCCGTCTGGACGCCCTTGCCGGTCAATTCGCATACACGGGACATGGGTACACCTATTTCGTTTCGTCTGTTTCACCACTGGCTCGCCACCGGCAAAACCGGGGTGGCAATCCAACTGGCCATGATTGGAAAGTTGCGGTTCTATAGTCAGACGAGACTTAACAGTCAAGCCGCTCGCGATCAAATGAAAGGAAATTCCGGCGTTTTCAACCGGCATCCGCTTTTTTATTGCCACAAGTCAGCGTATATGATCGCCCGATAAGGCCGCTTCCGCGCCTCTTTTAAGGTGATATCGAAATGATTGCCAGAGGAAAAAGCATTTTCGTGGCCGCGACAATAGCGTTAACGGGCGTCTCCCCCTCGCTCGCCGCCGAAGCGCGTCACACAAGCGAATACAGCATCAATCTCGGCATTTTGCCGATTGCCAGGGCAAGTTTTTCGACTCGCATGGACGGACCGAATTATTCGATCTCCGGTTCCTTCAGCGCCGCCGGCCTTGCCAGCATCCTCAAGGATATTTCCGGCAAGACGACCGTTTCCGGCGCCAAGCGCGGCCACCGGCTGCAGGCCAACGAATATTCGCTGGTCTATAAGGACGGCAAGCGGGTGCGCACCTATGACGTTGTCTATCGCAACGGCAACGTCACATCGACGACGGTGAAGCCTGAGCCGAAAGCCCGACCGGACAACTGGGTGGATGTGAAGGACCGCGACCTGCGCTCGGTTCTCGATCCGATCTCCGGCCTCATCATTCCCGCGGGCGGGCGCATCTGCCCCACTCGCCTGCCGATCTATGACGGCGAATCGCGACTCGATCTGGTTTTGAGCTCCAGCGGCACCAAGCCGTTCAAGACCAACGGTTTTAATGGCGACGCCATCGTCTGCAAGGCGCGGTATGTGCCGAAGTCGGGTTACAGGCAGGGGCGCAAGGATATCGAATATCTGAAATCCATTTCCATGGAGATCTGGTTCGCCAAATCGAACAACATGGATGTCTATGCGCCTGTCTATGCAATCATTCCGACTCGGGTGGGGCAGGTTTACATCACCGCCACGAAATACGGCGGCTGAGGCAATTACGGCGCATCACCCGGCGACCAGCCGGGCTCTGCCATAACGAAGCTCGAAAAGGCAAAGCCCGGTGAGACGGTGCAGCCGACGAGCGTGAAGTCGCCGAGGCTTTCGGCCGATTGCCAGCAATTGGCGGGAACGATGACCTGCGGGCGCTCGCCTTCAAGAATGGCGGGGCCGAGCGTGAAGGTCTGCACTTCCCGGCCGTCCTGCGAAAGATGCAATGCGATGGGCGCGCCGGCATAATAATGCCAGACCTCCACCGCATCGGTGACCCGGTGCCAGTGCGAGCGGTCGCCCTTTTCCAGGAGATAATAGATCGCCGTCGAATGGCCGCGCTCACCGCCTGCCTTGTCGCGGAATGTCTGGTGGTAAAAACCGCCCTCGGGATGCGGCTCCAGCCCCAGTTCGCGAATGATCGCCTGCGCCGACATATCCGTTCCCATCAGAAATTGTCCTTGCGTGTGCGGATTTCCGCGAAAACATCGGCATCGGTGGCGCTTTCAAGGCCAAGATATTTGCGAATACCGGCGTCGGCCACCCGCATATAGGGATTGGTCTGTTTTTCGAGCCCGATCGTGGTGGGAATGGTGAATTCATTCGCCTGCCGCGCCTTCTCTATGTGGGCCACGCGCTCGCTCAGCACAGCATTCTCCGGATCGACGGTGAGGGCGAAACGGGCATTCGTCAGTGTATATTCATGGCCGAAATAAACCTTGGTCTCATCCGGCAGCGCCATGAGTTTCTGGAAGGAATGCCACATATCCGCTGCCGGACGTTCGAACAGGCGGCCGCAGCCCATGGCAAACAGCGTATCAGCGGCAAACAGCAGCCCGTCATCGGGCAGATAATAACAGATATGTCCCGCCGTATGGCCGGGCGTGGCGATGACCTGTACGCGACGGCCGGCGAATTCGAATTCGTCGCCATCGGCCTGCGAACGGTCGAGACCGGGGATCGCAACCGCTTCGTCGTAGGGGCCGTGAATTTCGCAGCGGAACTTGTCTTTCAGGGCCAGATTGGCTTCCACATGGTCCTGATGGTGGTGGGTGGTGAAGATATGGGTGAGCTTCCAGCCGTGGCCGTCGAGCGCCTGCAGGATAGGTCCTTCTTCCGGTGCGTCTATGGTGGCCGTCGCGCCGCTTTCGGGATCGTGCAGAAGAACCCCGAAATTGTCGCTGCGGCAAAGAAAGACGTCTATTTCCAAAGGTTTCATCTTATCCTCTCCATTTGCCGGCCAAAACCGGCGCATTCGCCCGCCTGACCTTCTATGTAAGGGCAGACGCCTTGAAGTCCAACCGCCTGATGCTACATTCTCGCCCATGAATACCGATATCGTCGATCTGCGCGAATTCTATCATTCTCCGCTTGGCCGCTCGGCCGAGCAGGCGATCACCATGGCGCTTTCGACGCTGTGGCCGCCTTTGCCGGAAGAGCGGCTGGTCGGCCTTGGTTACGCTGTGCCGTTTCTGGAGCGGTTTCGCCGCGATACGGAGCGCACCTTCGCCTTCATGCCGGCGGGGCAGGGGGCGGTGAACTGGCCGGCGGGCGAGCTGTCCTCCACTGCGCTGGTGTTCGACGAGGAACTGCCGCTGCCCGATGCGTCGATAGACCGGGTCTTGATGGTGCACGCGCTCGAATTTGCCGAAAATCCGCGCGAAAGCCTGAAGGAACTGTGGCGGGTGCTGGCGCCCGGCGGCCGTCTGGTGATCGTGGTGCCGAACCGGCGCGGCGTCTGGGCGCGCATGGAGCACACGCCCTTCGGTTCCGGAAGGCCCTATTCACGCGGACAGCTGACGGCGCTTTTGCGCGAAACCAATTTCACGCCGGGCGCCACCGCCGAGGCGCTGTTCTTCCCGCCCACCACCAGCCGGCCGATACTGAAATTCCGCCGCTATCTCGAACATACCGGCCGCCGGCTGTGGCCGCTTTTTTCTGGCGTCATCGTGGTGGAAGCCCAGAAACGTCTCTATCAGGGATTGCCCGTCACCCAGCGTGCCTCGCGTCGCGTTTTTGTGCCCGTGCTGGCCCCGCAGGGGGTGCCCACCACCCGCACTGCCGCAAGCCAAGGAAAGCCGCGCTGACCCTCGACAAAGCGCCCATTCCGGTCTAATGCCTCCGGCATTGCTTTTGCCGGGTTCTCCGGCGCTTTTCCAAAGGTCGATCAAATGAGTGCAGAGCTTAGCCAACCTGTTCCGCGTCCGGGTATTCTGGATATCGCCGCTTATGTTCCGGGCAAGGAACATGTGGACGGCGTTGCGAAGGTTTATAAGCTCTCCTCCAATGAAACGCCGCTTGGGCCGAGCCCGAAGGCGATAGAGGCTTTCGGCGCAGCTGCCAGCCATCTGGAAATCTATCCGGACGGTCAGGCCATCGCGCTGCGTCAGGCGATTGCCGACGTGCACGGTCTCAACATCGCGAACATCATGTGCGGCAACGGTTCGGACGAGCTTCTCGGCCTGCTTTGCCACGTCTATCTGGGCGCGGGCGATGAGGCGATCATCACCGAACACGGTTTCCTCGTTTACAAGATCCAGATCATGGGCGCGGGTGCCACCCCGGTGACGGTGAAGGAAAAGGATTGTGCGGTGGATGTGGATGCGATCCTCGCCGCCGTGACGCCGAAGACGAAGATGGTTTTCGTCGCCAATCCGGGCAATCCCACCGGCACCTATGTTCCCGTGGCGGAAATCCGCCGCCTGCAGGCCGGCCTGCCGAAACATGTCGTGCTGGTGCTGGATGCGGCCTATGCCGAGTATGTCCGCAAGAACGACTACGAGGCCGGTCTCGAACTGGTCTCAGGCAACCGCAACGTGGTGATGACCCGCACCTTCTCCAAGGTATACGGCCTCGCCGCCCTGCGCGTCGGCTGGATGTATGGCCCTGCCGCTGTTATCGATGCACTGAACCGTGTGCGCGGTCCGTTCAATATGAGCGCGCCGGCTATCGCGGCGGGTGCTGCGGCAATCCGCGATCAGGCCTTCGTAGAGAAGGCCGTGGCGCATAACGCGCTGTGGATGGAAAAGCTGGTCACGACCTTTACCGGCCTCGGCCTCACCGTCACGCCTTCGGTTACCAACTTCATCCTCATCCATTTCCCGGATCAGGACGGCAAGCGCGCGGCGGATGCGGACGAGTTCCTGAGCCGCCGCGGTTATATTCTGCGTGCGGTACGTGGCTACGGTTTCCCGAATGCGCTGAGAATGACCGTCGGCTCGGAAGAGGCCAATCTCGGCGTCATCGCGGCCCTTACCGAGTTCATGGGGCAGGCGTGATGGCTGAGATCATGTTTGAACGCATCGCGCTGATCGGCATCGGCCTGATCGGCTCGTCGATTGCCCGCGATGTCAGGGAACTGGGGCTTGCCCGCCATGTGACCATTTCCACCCGCAGCGAAGACACGCTGAAACGGGCGGAAGAACTGGCGCTTGGCACGGATTACACCGTTTCGGCGGCAGGCGCGGTAAAGGATGCCGATCTCGTCATCGTCTCGGTGCCGGTCGGCGCGTCGGAAAGTGTGGCGCAGCAGATCGCCCCGCATCTGAAGCCGGGCGCCATCGTGACCGATGTCGGCTCCACCAAGGCTTCGGTCATCGCGCAGATGGCGCCGCATATGCCTGACAATGTGCATTTCATTCCCGGCCACCCGCTGGCCGGTACGGAAAAATCCGGCCCGGATGCCGGTTTTGCCGGTCTCTTCCGCGACCGCTGGTGCATCTTCACGCCGCTGCCGGGCACGGATGCCGAGGCTCTGGAAAGGCTGAAGGATTTCTGGCGGGCGCTCGGTTCGCGCGTGGATGAGATGGATGCCGAACACCACGACAAGGTCTTGGCGATCGTGTCGCATCTGCCGCACATCATCGCTTACAATATCGTCGGCACGGCGGATGATCTGGAGACGGTGACCGAATCGGAAGTCATCAAATATTCCGCCTCCGGTTTCCGCGATTTCACCCGTCTCGCCGCCTCCGATCCCACCATGTGGCGCGATGTCTGCCTGCATAACAAGGATGCGATCCTTGAAATGCTGGCGCGGTTTTCCGAAGACTTGGCGTCCCTGCAAAGGGCGATCCGCTGGGGGGAGGGCGACAAGCTGTTCGAGCTGTTTTCCCGCACTCGCGCCATTCGCCGCTCCATCGTTCAGGCCGGTCAGGATGTGGATGCACCCGACTTTGGTCGCCATGCGCTGGATCAGAAGAAATAAATGCCGCTGGCGACAGTCATGGCCGGATTTGATCCGGCCATCAGACCGCTGGTAAAGTGTCAAAGCTTTGCTTTCGTCATCCTTGGGCTTGTCCCAAGGATCTGAACAGATCAACACAAACAATCGGTTGCAGATCCTCGGGACAAGCCCGAGGATGACGTCGAATATGGGGCTAAACGTCAAATAGGCGGGATTTTCCCAAGCGGGATGAACCCGCTGATCGTGGCACGGCCACGGTCCACCACCAGATCGACGGATGCCCTGTCGCCGCCACCGGCGAGCGCGCGGAGCAGCTTGCGGGCCGTATCAATGGTGGATTGCAGCTGCGGGAAGGCCTGCTTGGCATTATCAGACCACGCGCCAAGCTTTTCGATCTCAAGCTTGAACTGGCCGGAGAGATAACCTTCGTTGTCGAATGAGAAGGGGCCGGTGATGCGCATCGTGCGGCCGTCGCCGATATCAGCGACCAGGCGGCGGAGTTCACCGCTTGTGCCGTAAAGGCCGGATTTATCGCTTCCATCCACCATGCCGGCCTTTCCGGCGAGCGTCACATCGAGAATGGCGTCGAGGCGCGGAAGAACCTGTGGCCAGTCCTTGATGACGGTTGCCGCATCGGTGAGCGTAATCGCGCCATCGAGATCGGCACCGTTCTGGCGCAGATGCATTTCCGTCTTGAGGGCATCGAAATCGATGGTCTGGCCGGTGACCGAAGAAACCGCCTGCGCTTTCAGCCCGTCGATGACGAGCGAGCTGCGGTCGATGCCCTTCAGCTTGGTGACGATGCTGGACTGCATGTTCTGCCAGGCGGCCGAAATCGTCAGACCGTGGGCGGAACGGATTTCCGCCGGCGAATCGAGTTCCCAGACGATGTGGCCGGGATTATAGACCTGCGCTGCCGAGCGAAGTTCGCCGAAGGAAGCGGAAACGCCGTTCTCCTTGTCATCCACCGTCACTTTGGAGCAGAAGAGGCCGATGCGGAAGGGATAACCCTTGAAGGCGATATCACCGCATTCGCCGCTGACGCTGCGGGCCTGTGAGGGGGCAATGACGTTCAGAACCGTCTGCCTCAGCCTGTCGGCGGCGTAAAACCAGCCGGCGGTATAAAGTCCGATGACCACGAGGATGGCGATGGCGAGCCAGAGGAATTTTTTGGCGGTGCCGGATTGGCTTGACGCTGCCATATTGATCTCCGATGAACAGACTTCAGACAATTTCGATTTGGCTTGGGATATGGACGATTTTTGGGTCTTTGGCTACGGTTCGTTGATGTGGAACCCCGGCTTCGCCTTTGAAGAGCGGCAGCAGGCGCGGCTGCACGGGTATCGGCGCTCGCTTTGTATCAGTTCCAATTTTTATAGAGGCACCGAAGAAAAGCCCGGTCTCGTTCTCGGCCTGGAGCGCGGCGGCTCCTGCCTTGGCGTCGCTTTCCGCGTGCGCGGACAGGACCGCGAGCCGGTCATGATCTATCTGCGCGAGCGCGAACTGGTGACGAATGTCTATAAGGAGCGGCTGGTTTCCATCGCGCTTTCCGATGGCAGACGCAGCAGCGCGGTGACCTATGTGGCCGATCCCGCGCATGAGCAATATATCGGCGGTCTCGGCGTTGCCGAATCGGCGACCATCGTCGCAGCCGCATCGGGCCGGTCCGGGCCGAATACGGATTATGTCTTCAACACCGTGCAGCATCTGCAGGAAATGGGCATTCGCGACTCCCTGCTGGAGAGCATCGCGAAAAATGTCGGCACGCTCGCCGCTCAGCCGGCGGCGGTTTCCTTGCCCTGAAGTTCGGCGATCCGCTTCACGGCGGTCGGAGGCAGCGGCAAATGCGGGTTGTTGCGCACGGTTTCCAGCAGCAACTCGTCGCTCGCTTTTTCCGTCACGTCGATCAGGCGCTTGAAGAACACGTCGGGATCCAGCCCCGGCTCGATGGCCGGCAGGATACGCACCTTGAAATGGCCGGGATAACGCATGGTGGAACGGCGCGGCCAGAAGAGGCCGGGATGCATGGCGACGGGAATGACCGGAACCTGCAGATCGCGGTAAAGCCTTGCGATGCCGTAACGATATTCGGGTTCGGCGCCCGGCGGGCGGCGCGTCCCTTCGGGATAGATGATGAGTTCGCGACCGGCGGCCATTTCCTCTTTCGCCCGCTCCATCACCTTCAGCATCACCTTGCCGCGTGCGGCGCGGTTGACCGGGATCATGCGCTGTTTCATGGCGTACCAGCCGAACAGCGGAATCCACAAAAGCTCGCGCTTCAGAATATAGACCGGATCGGGAAGATTGGGCAGCAACGCGTAGGTATCCCAGAAAGACTGGTGCTTGGGTGCGAAGATGCAGCCGGTTTCGGGAATGTTTTCCAGCCCTTCCACCTCGAAGGTGGTGCCGACGATGGTTTTCATCAGCCAGTGGTTGGATCGCGCCCAGTTCTTGGGAATTTCATAGGCGATCTTGCGCGGCAGGATGAAATAGATCGGCGTCAGCACGATCATGCGGACAATCAGGTTGAGGTAAAACAGCGTATTGAAAAGAAAAGAGCGCAGCTTGAGCATCAACAGCCTTCCCGGAGCGCAGCCGTTCCGAAGCCTTGGACAGGCCTCGATGCCGGATGCCGATGCCAGACGCCTACACGAAAACAAGGGGCCGCAGCAAGCGCGTTCTCGCCGGTCAGGAAGAAGCGCTTGTCGTCTTTATCCGGGAATGATCTGCGGCGGCCTTGCGCAGACCGTCGCCCTTGCCGAAGCCGGTGAGGTCGCGTCCCGCCGCCGCCACGAACTTCAGATACTCGTAAAGCATGGTTCTCACCACATCCGGCTCCACGAACCAGTTTGTGCGGGCGAGATCGGCGCTGATGACGGGATAGGCGATGAATTGCGTCTGCGGGCTGGCGCTGCGCAATTCATGCAGGCTGCGATGCATATGATAATTATTGGTGACGACGACGATGGA
This sequence comes from Agrobacterium sp. LMR679, assembly GCF_027157905.1. Lineage (NCBI taxonomy): Bacteria > Pseudomonadati > Pseudomonadota > Alphaproteobacteria > Hyphomicrobiales > Rhizobiaceae > Agrobacterium > Agrobacterium sp. LMR679. The sequence continues at coordinate 1,568,092 of NZ_JAPVOJ010000001.1, forward strand.
GGAATAGTTGTGGTCGCGTATCCAGCTTGCCGCCTCACTGGCGTTGCCAATCGTGTCTATCGCCTTGTAGCCCATATCCACGCAGCAGGAAAACATGTCGGATGACCCCTGCGTCATCTTGCGGATTTGCGCGCGGGTGGTGGCCGGGTTGACGCCGGAAATCAGAAGCCGCTTGCCCACGCCGTCTCTCAGCAGGCCGACCGCCTGTTCGATACGCTGATAACCGCCAGTAAGCACGATGATGGCATCGCCTCTCGCTCCCTCCGGCGGACGCATGGAGGCGACGGAATCGGCAAACCAAAGGAAACCGCCGGAAAATGCGCCGAGCACAATGACGCAAAGCAGGATGAGGCCGCGAATAAAACGGCGCAGAGGACCGCGCCGCGACAACAGGCCCTTTCTGGCCGGTCGCGCTGTCGTCTGATCCTGGTCCATCCGACTCACAAACATTCCTCCTGAATACTCGCCGATTAAGGCAAGGAACAGGCATTTTTGTCCACCGTCTGCAGGTTACATCCGGCTTGTGACGGTTTCAGTTTTACCGCAGGATTCCGGGGTGTTCTCACGATGCAAGGCCGTCGCTTTTCGATGGATCGGAGCGGACGCGGTCGATATCGTCGATGGTGCGGATGACGGTCACGCGCGCCGTAATGGTGGTCAAAAGCGCGATGATGATCATCGTCATGGCAATGCCGAAATAGCCGCCGAGGCCGACCGAAAACGAGCCGAAAAGCGCGCTCGCCTGATCGCTCTGCGGCGTGGCGACCGTGCTCGATTGCCAGAAACCGGCGACGAGGAAAACCGCCGCGGCCAGTGCACTGCCCGCCGCCGCCCCCTTGAGGCTGATCTTCAGGAAGTGTTTCTGGAATTCGCGCGCCACAAAACTGCTTTCCGCGCCGACGAAATGCAGAACCTCGACGATATGCCGGTTGCCGGAAAGCGCGCCGCGCGTCGCAAACACCACCGTCAGCACCATGGCGGTGAAGACGAGGATAAGAACGCCGACGCCGATCATGACAGTGGTTCTGGCCATGGAGACCAGCCTGTCGACCCAGGTGCGGTGGTCGTCCAGAAATGCCTGCGGAATCTCGGCCTTCAGCATGTCCCGCATCGCCTGGAAATCGGGCGGATTGTTTTCATCGATGGTGATGACGACGAGACGCGGCACCGGCAATTCGGAAAGATCGAGACCGCTGCCGAGCCACGGCTCCAAAAGACGCGATGTCGCCGCATCGTCGAGGATGGTGCCATCCCGCGTGCCGACGAAGGTGAGCGCCAGGTTGCGCGCCTTGAGAGCGCCGCATCCATGTCCAGCCCGTCCTCGGGCTTGATCTGGATGGTGATCTCACGGGAAATCTGGCTCTGCCAGGTGGCGGCGGTGGCGCGCACCATGGAGACGGCGCCCAGCGTCAGGCAGGCGAGAAAGGCCATGATGGCGATGACCACCATCAGCGCGTTGCCCTGAATATTGGAGGGCGGCAGTATGGGCGCCATCGGGCGGATGCGCATGGGCGGGCGCTTCGGCTGCGCCGCTTCCGGCTTCAATTGTTTGCGGTTGATCTCATTCATAGATGTCGAGCCGCCCTTCGGTCAGGATCATCCGGCGCGCATCGATCTGGTCCATCAGGCCGAAATCATGGGTGGCGATGACGACGGCCGTGCCCAGCCGGTTGAGTTCCAGGAAAAGGTTGAGAAGGCGCTTGGCCATCGGTGGATCGACGTTGCCGGTCGGCTCGTCGGCAAGCAGGATTTCGGGTTGGTCCATCAGCGCGCGGGCAATGGCGGCGCGCTGCTTTTCCCCGCCGGAAAGAATGGCCGGCAGCACATTGATGCGCTCGCCGAGCCCCACCCACTTCAGAAGCTCGATCACATCGTTGCGATAGGCGCTTTCTTCCTTGCCGCGCACGCGCAGCGGCAGGGCGACGTTTTCATAGGTCGTCAGGTGATCGAGCAGCCGGAAATCCTGAAACACGATACCAACGCGGCGGCGCAGCATAGGCAACTCGCTGCGCGGAATGCGCGACACATCGCGGTTGAACATGCGGATATTGCCGCGCGTCGGCTGCAGCGACATCAAAAGCAGGCGGAGCAGCGTCGTCTTGCCGGCGCCCGACGGGCCGGTCAGAAACTGGAACGAACCTTTGGGGATATCGAAGGTCATGTCCCTCAGGATCTCGGGTCCCATGCCGTAACGCAACCCGACATTTTCGAAATGGATCAACGGACTTCCAGTCTCTTCGTTTCGTGGTGGTTCGCAAGCCGCTGGCGCGTGGGGTTCGGATGTCGGGGTTTAACCCGGATCCGGCAGCCTGTGCGAGCCGTTTTTGCGAAGCATTAACCAATTAAATTTAAAACTTGGCAGGATTCGTTGCAATGCCCAGTTTTGCGGGCCGGAAAACCTCACCCAAGGAATTCTATGGCTATGTTCCGTTCATCTCGCCGGCAAGCGGCATTCGATTTCGACCTCCTGATGCCGGAAACGCCGGTGCGCCGCACGGCGCGGGCGGCAAATCCCGACCGCGATGTGGTAGACGCTGAATTTGTCACCATCAAGGAAAACCGTTCGCGGCAACCCGGAAACGACAATCGTGGTGCTGCGCGCCGGCAGGCGGCCAAACCACCCGTCACCATCGGTGTGCTTGGCCTTGCCTTCATCGGCTGGCTGGACCGCAGATTGTCCCGTCTTTCGGCTGATGCCTATTCGGCGCTGGTGGCGGGGCTCGCGATTTTCGTCTTCGTCTGCTCGGGCGGTCTTTCGGTGGTCGTGCCGGAAAAGCCGGCTGTTGCCGCTTCGGTGAACCCGCTCGCCATTTCCCATGTCACCGTGACCCCGATGGAGGCGGACGGCATGGATACTCTGCTCATCAACGGCATCGTCGAAAACAATGGCGGCAATCTCGAAGAGGTGCCGGCTCTCCGCGCCGATCTCTTCGCCGCCAAGGGACAGCTGGTGGCCAGCATGGTCATCGAACCGCCGGTGAAAGAGATGCAGCCCGGTTTCAGCCACGGTTTTTCTGCAAAGTTGCGCCATCCCGGTGGAAAAACGCCTGAGATCAAGCTTTCCTTTGTTGAGGCGGGTGCGTCCGAACGCTGACTGTGCTAACGCGTGGTCTTCGTATTTTTACTGAAAGGTAAAATCGGCAAGGCGCAGCACAGGAGAAAGAATGCCCGTCGTCCGTGGAAAAAACATCGAGCCGCTTTATAGCGCCGAGCAGATCGCCGAGCGCAATCGCGATATGGCCAAGCACATTGCCAGCGGCCCGACTAAGGATTTGCTGGTCATTGCCGTGCTCAAGGGATCGTTCATTTTCGCGGCCGATCTTATCCGCGCGCTGCATGACAGCGGCCTTGCTCCCGAAGTCGAATTCATCACGCTGTCGAGCTATGGCGCCGGCACGGTTTCGCAAGGTGTGAGGATCGTCAAGGATATCGACAGCGACGTGAAGGACCGCGATGTCCTCTTGATCGACGATATTCTCGAATCCGGCCGCACGCTGCGTTTCGCCAAGGAACTGCTCTACGAGCGTGGCGCCCGCAACGTCACCATCGCCGTGCTGCTCGACAAGAAGGTCAAGCGCAAGGAAGATCTGGAGGCCGATTATGTCGGTTTCGAATGTCCGGATTATTTCGTCGTGGGTTACGGCATGGATGTCGCTTATGCCTTCCGCGAACTGCCCTTTGTCGGCGTCGTGACCGGCGACGCCTGAGCACTTTTGCCGTGCCGGAACGGCACAGCGCGGAGACGCCTCATTAACCATTCACCCAGCGAAGGGCTGGGTGTTTACCTCTTGAAAAGAGGAGCCTGCGATGTTGCTCACGGCTGGAAATGATGCCCAGGAGCAATGAGTAATGGCGAAGATTCTGATTACCGAAGACGAGGATGCATTGCGGGCTTTCGTCGCTCGCGCGCTGCGTCTCGACGGTCACGAGACCCATGAGGCGGCGGATGGCGAGCAGGGGCTGGAAAAGCTTCAGGAAACCAGTTTCGATCTTCTTCTCTCGGATATCCGCATGCCGGTCATGGATGGCATCGAGCTGGCGCACCGCGCCGCCGAACGCTTCCCGGCGATGCGCATTTTGCTGATGACGGGTTATGCCGAACAGCGCGAACGGGCTGACGATCTTGCGGAGAAGATCGTTGATGTGGTTTCCAAACCCTTTGCGCTTCCGGATATCCGCAAGGCTGTGGCGCGGGCGCTTGCGGCCTGAGTGGTAAGGGCGCAGAGATTTAAAGGGCGGCCGTCGGGCCGCTTTTTTGTTGGTCAGCCCCTGGCTCAGCGCAGTTCCCTACCTCCGTCATTCCGGCCTTGAGCCGGAATCCAGCCAGCCCAAGTCCTTGGTCTGAAAGAACTCTTTCCGCCGCGCAGACGCGCGTCTGTTGGATGCCGGATCAAGTCCGGCATGACGGAAACTTTAGCTTCTGAAACAGGATGTAACGAGGCGCACCATTACCTGTGCGAACCCTCACTGTATATCCAGCAACCGCTCCAGATACCGCCGCTCGATTTCACCGGGCGGATTGTTGCCGAGCTTTTCGCGGATCGCCTCGAGGATTTCGCGGGCGCGCTGCACGTCGATTTCATCCGGCACCTTCACCTGATCGCCGAAATCCGGCCCGGTGGTGCTGCGCGGACGGCCAAGCGGATCACGGCCGTTCTGACCGCCCTGGCCCGCCATGCCTTCCTGACCCTGTCCCGGCTGTTGGCCCTGCTGGCGCATGGCCTGCATGATCTGGCCCATCATGTCCTGCGCGCCCTGGCGCAGCGCATTCAGCGCATTGCCCTGACCTTCGACAGCCTGCTCGCCCTGGCCCTTGCCCAGCGCCTCGCCGGCGCCTTGCATTTCCTGCTGCGCCTTGCCGAAGTTTTCGCCCGGTTCCATGCCGAGATCGCGAAGGCCCTGTTGCAATTCGCCGAGCTGCTTGCCGAGCGCATCCTGCTGCGCCCGCAGGTTTTTCAGCGCCTCGCGCAATTGTTCGGCGGTCATCTGGTCGCTCGGCTGCCCGCCCTGCTGGCCATTTTCGCCCTGTTGACCCTGCTGCCCCTCTTGCGGCGGCTGGCCGTTTTCGCCCATCTGCTGGTCTTCGTTTTCGCCGCCCTGCTGCGGGTCGCCGCGCTGCATGCGGTCGCGCAGCGCCTGATCGAGCTTGAAGGTCTCGTCCATGAGCTTTTGTTGCTGCTGCAGGATTTCGCCCAGCTTGTCGATCTGCTGGCGCATCTTGCTGCTCTGCTGCTGTCCCTGCTGGCCCTGACGCTGCGGGCGGCCGGCCTGCAGATTGTTCATCATGCGCTGCAGCTGCGAAAGCATTTCCTGCGCCGCGTCGCGATTGCCGGAACGGGCGAGGTTCTCGATCTGGTTCATCATGTTTTCCAGATCGCGCTGACGCAGAACGTTCTGCGCCTGCTGGTTCATGTTGGCCTGCGGCGCATTCTGCATGCGCTGCGCAAGCTCGCTCATGAACTGCTGCATGGCTTCGCGCAGTTCCTGCATCAGCTTGGCGATTTCCTCGTCGGAGGCATTGCGCTGAAGCGCGTCGGAAAGCGCAGTCTGTGCATCGCGCAGGCGTCTCTCGGCTTGCGAAAGATCGCCGTCCTCGATGCCGAGCGCGATCTCCCAGAGGTAATCGGCCGTGTCCTTCAGCATTTCCTCATTATAGGCGAGCCGCATGCGGGTCTGGGCCGATTGCAGCAGGAGATAATGCGTCGTGTTGGGAATGGTCTCTTCCGGGCGCAGGCCGACCGCCTCGTTATAGGCGATCGCCTTCGGCATCTGGCGCGTATCAAGCGAGAATATCTGCCGCTGCTCGGCAATGGAGGCGGCGAGTGGTTCGGAGAAATTACGACCCGGCAGCACCATTTCATGTGCGGGGCTGCGGCCGGTCTGGCCAGCGCCGTCAGTCGCCACCAGCGTGATGCGCACGCGTTTTCCCGCCATCGGATGTTCGGTCAGGTTACGGCTGGTCAGGCCCTTGATCTCGCGATTGTTCTGCCGCGGCAGATCGAGTTTGAATTCCGGCGGCGGATAAAGCGCAGTCGCACCTTCCGCAACGCCAATCGGCTCGATGATGGCATGGGCTTCCTTCAGCCCATAATCGTCCTTGGCGGTAAAGCCCACTTCCAGCGCGCCATTGACGGCGCGTCGCGGCATGTTGTCGAAGGCGATGCTGGGCGGCTGGTCGGGGATGACGTTGAACACCCATTGTTCGCCATTGGCGGTAATCATGCCGCTTTCGGTAACATCCATGGCGAAGGTGCGCGGTGCAACGGGCTGATCCGCCGAACGAACCGGTGTTTGAACGGCGATATCGCCGCTTGCGCTATCGGCACGCGCCGCTTCCGGCGCAAGCTTTTGCAGCGCGCCTGCCATTTCCGGCTCGAACGTCACCTCCTCGCCGCCATCCCCGCCGGTCATGCGGATCGTCAGCCTGGAGGATTGCGGCACGGAAACCGTATCGCGGTTGGTTGCATCGCGTCCGGTCAGGAAAATCGGTGCGCGGCCGGTATAGGATGGCGGCGTGACCCAGGCATCGAGGCGGATATCGGGATTGAGCGGACCGACGGCCGGCTGGCTGCGGAAGGCATCGGCAATCGTGCCCGCGCCGTTGGAATAGGAAAAACCGAAGGCGGCTGCCAGAAGAAGGGCGGGAACGGCGCGCAGCGCGAGGCGGTCATAACGGGCGATATCGGGTTTCGGCAGGCCGGCATTCAGTGCGGCGATGCGCTCCGCCATGCGGATCTGGTGTTCTTTCCACAGCGTTCGGGAAAAAGGCGTATCGAAGGCCGGTTCGTCCTCCTGCACGCCAACCGGCTGGTGTGCGAGACCGTTGCGGTCTTCAAGCAGGCGGGATGCATCGTGGTCCGTCGGCCATTTTAGCCGCAGGATTGGCAGGAGAGTGGCGATGAAGGAGAAGACGAGCACGAAAACAACGCCGAGCCGCAGGAAATCCGGCATCTGCCGGTAGAGGCCGAACCACCCAAGCGCCAGAAACACGGCGGCGATGGAGAGCGGCCAGAGCGTTTTCGGCGCAATTTTTTCCGAAAGCAGGACGATTTTCGCGAAGAAGCGCTTGCCGGCAACCCGGCGGGCAAGGTCCGGCCGCTGCGCGAATGCGCCGGTCGGGCGCTTTCTGCCTGTCCTGTCCTCTCCGGCTGTGGTCATCAATCCGTTCTCCCGGTTCTGGCCACGTCGAACGCCATTCCCGGAACGGCGCGCTGTTTATATCACGGGAGCAAGGATAACATTCTTTGTGGCGAAGACGAGGGCGCCCAGGCCCTCACCCCCATTTTTTAGGCAGCTTCGCTTGATTGTGATCGGCTAACCGGTGATGCGGGCGAGATCAATCGAGCCAGGCGGGCACGGAATCGAGCGCGATCAGCTCTTCATAGGTGCCGCGCGGACGGATGACGTGGAACTGGTCATCCTTCACCAGCACTTCCGGCACCAGCAGGCGCGAGTTGTAGGTGCCGGCCTGCACCGCGCCATAAGCACCTGCGGAACTGACGGCGATCAGATCGCCCGGCTGCGGGGCAGCCATCTCCCGGTCCAGCGCCAGATAATCGCCGGTCTCGCAAACCGGGCCGACGATATCGGCCTTGATGCGCGGCGTATTCTCTGCCGGCTGCACCACAGGGCGGATGCCGTGATAGGCCTCATAAAGCGTCGGGCGGATGAGATCGTTCATCGCGCCGTCGACGATCACGAAGGTCTTTTCGCCGCCGTCCTTCACATAGATCACTTCCGTCACCAGAATGCCGGCATTGCCGACGATCAGGCGGCCCGGCTCGGTCACGATCTTGCAGTTGAGGCTCTTCAGCTCGTTCTTGACGATATGGGCATAGGCATCCGGCAGTGGCGGTGGATTATTGTCATCGCGATAGGGAATGCCGAGACCGCCGCCAATATCGACGTGGCTGATCGTGTGGCCGTCGGTGCGCAGCGCCTCGACAAGTTCGCGCAGCAGCCGGAAGGCATCCTCGAAAGGCTGCAATTCGGTGATCTGGCTGCCGATATGCATGTCGATGCCGGTGACTTCGATGCCGGGCAGGGTGGCGGCATGGGCATAGACCGCCCGCGCCCGTTCATAGGAAATGCCGAACTTGTTCTCTTTCTTGCCGGTGGAAATCTTGGCGTGGGTGCGCGCATCCACATCCGGATTGATGCGGAAGGAGACATGCGCCCGCTTGCCCGCTTTCACGGCGCGCAGGTTGAGGACTTCCAGTTCCGGCTCGGATTCGATGTTGAAACAGTAGATGCCGGCTTCCAGCGCATAATCCATTTCCGCCACCGTCTTGCCGACGCCGGAAAACATGATGCGGCTTGCCGGAACGCCGGCTGCGAGTGCGCGGCGCAATTCGCCGCCCGAGACGACGTCGATGCCGGCGCCGAGCTTTGCCAGCGTCTTCAGCACCGCCTGATTGGAATTGGCCTTCATGGCGTAACAGACCATGGCGTCCACATCGGCAAAGGCGCCGGAAAACACCTTGTAGTGGCGCTCCAGCGTCGCAGTCGAATAGACGTAGAATGGCGTGCCGACCGCCTTGGCGATCTCAGGCACGGGCACGTTTTCGGCGTGCAGCACGCCGTCGATATAGCCAAAATGGTTCACAGGCTTTTATCCGTCAGAGAAGCTTGTCGAGAATGAACGGCCGTTCCGCTGTCGCCGGCTTCGTCTCCGTTCCGTCGGCATTGCGCTTGTTGCGCATTTCGACCGGCGTGCTCGGCGGGTCGATGTCGCCCTTACGCCCGCAGGCGCTGAGAGCAAGGCTGACGGCGAGCGTCATGCCGATGGGAACGATGAGTTTACGCGCGGTTTTTGAAAGCATGAGCCTGTCCAAAGGAAATATGTGCCTCTCTGATAACGAAAAACAGGGCGCTTGTGCACCCTGTTTCTTGTGATCGCAGCGTAACGCGATTTTATCAGTTGCGTCCACGCCACCAGGCGATTTGCTTCTTCACTTCGGAAGGGGCCGTGCCGCCGAAGCTCACGCGGCTGGCGACCGATGCCTCGACGGACAGAACGTCGAAAACGCCCTTGGTGATGCCGGGATGGATGGCCTGCAATTCCTCAAGCGAAAGATCGGCGAGATCGCAGCCCTTCTTTTCCGCCAGCGCCACGGCATTGCCGGTCACATGGTGGGCATCACGGAAGGGCAGGCCCGCTTCGCGCACCAGCCAGTCGGCAAGATCGGTGGCGGTGGAATAGCCCGAACCGGCGGCGGCGCGCATGCGGTCCTTGCGCACTTCCAGGTCGCGGATCATGCCGGTCATGGCGGCAATCGCCAGTTCCAGGCTCTCGGCGGCATCGAAAACCTGTTCCTTGTCTTCCTGCATGTCCTTGGAATAGGCGAGCGGCAGGCCCTTCATCACTGTCAGAAGGGCGATCAGCGAGCCGTTGATGCGGCCGGTCTTGGCGCGTACCAGTTCGGCGGCGTCGGGGTTCTTCTTCTGCGGCATGATCGAGGAGCCGGTGGAGAAGGCATCCGACAGGCGGATGAAGCCGAATTGCGGCGTCGACCAGATGACGATTTCTTCGGCGAGGCGCGACAGATGCGTGGCGCAGATGGAGGCGATCGACAGGAATTCCAGCGCGAAATCGCGGTCGGAGACGGTGTCGATGGAATTGCGGGTCGGCTCGCGGAAACCGAGCGCCTTCGCCGTCATATGACGGTCGATGGGATAACCGGTGCCGGCAAGGGCAGCCGCGCCGATCGGGCTTTCATCCATATGTTCGATGGCGTGGCGCACGCGGGCGCGGTCACGGCCGAACATTTCCACATAGGCCATGCAATGATGGCCGAAGGTGACGGGCTGGGCGGTTTGCAGATGGGTGAAGCCCGGCATCACCGTGTCGGCATTTTCTTCGGCGCGATCGAGGAAGGCGGCGATGAGGGCGGTCAGCATACCCTCGGTCTTCTGCAGTTCTTCCTTGACCCACAGGCGGAAATCGAGCGCCACCTGGTCGTTGCGCGAACGGGCGGTGTGCAGGCGGCCGGCGGCGGGGCCGATCAGCGTGGCAAGCCGCGCCTCGATGTTCATGTGAATGTCTTCGAGCTTGCGCGAGAATTCGAAGCTGCCGGCTTCGATCTCTGACAGGATCGTGTTCAGGCCGTGAGTGATCTTGTCTTTATCTTCCTGCGAAATAATGCCTTTTTCCGCCAGCATGGCGGCATGCGCCATAGAGCCGCGGATATCCTGGGCGTAAAGCTTCTTGTCGAAGCCGATGGAGGCATTTATCTCTTCCATGATGGCAGATGGCCCGGAAGCGAAACGCCCGCCCCACATCTGGTTGGAGGATTTCTGATCTGTGCCGTCAGCCATGTTCGCAGTGCCCTGGAGTATTCGATGACAGAAAAAAGGCCGTTCAGGCTTCCTTCCGCCAAGTTGGTTGCAATTGCTGCCGTTGCCGGTGTCTTAAGCGGCGCGGGCGCGGTCTGGTTCAGGCATATTGGGTCTGAGAGCCCGGTTCAAGGGGCAGCGGTGACTGACGCCGGTTTATGTGAGGGGGCGGCGAACCGCATCGCCTCGCTGAAGCCGTTTCTGAAGGGGCAGGTGGCGGCCATGTCGGCCACGGACACGCCGCGCATCATTCCTCTCTCCTTCAAGGGGCCGCAGGCGCAGGACATGACGCTTGCCGATCTCAAGGGCAAGGCGGTTCTTCTCAACCTCTGGGCCACATGGTGCGTACCCTGCCGCGAAGAGATGCCGGCGCTGAACGCGCTTGAAAAGGAAAAGGGCGGTAACGCTTTCGAGGTCGTGGCCGTCAATATCGATACCGGCGCGGATGAAAAACCGAAAGCCTTCATGGATGAATACAAGATCGATGCCCTGAAGCACTACCGCGACAGTTCCATGGGCGTCTTCAACGTTCTGAAAAAGGAAGGTCTCGCTTTCGGCCTGCCGGCAACCCTGCTGCTGGATGAAAACGGCTGCCTGCTTGCGGCCATGAACGGCCCGGCGGCGTGGGACAGCGAGGATGCCAAGGCGCTGGTGACAGCCGCGACTGTAAAATGATGCCGGCGGCTGGATATTGAGGGCTGTGGGGCCGCAACCGCCTTCAAAGCGGGGCCTTTCCAGCGGACGGGCATGTACAGACAAGCCCGTGCCCGCCTCGTATAATGATCCTGGCTTCCGCCATGAAGGGGTGCCGATATGGAGTTGCTTATTCCCCGGCTTGGTCTTGCCCTCGCCATCGGCCTGCTTGTCGGTCTTGAGCGCGGCTGGCGGGAACGCGATGCGCCGGCGGGCAGCCGTACCGCCGGGATCAGGACCTATGGCATTGCCGGTCTGCTGGGTGGCGTCTTCGGCATATTGGCCGCCGAGCAGAACGGTGCCTTCGCCTTCGCGGCGGGTTTTCTGGGTTTCGCATTCAGTTTTTCATGGTTCAAGCTGCGCGAGGCGCGCCATGACAATGATTTCAGTGTCACTGGCGTGGTGGCGGCGCTCTGCGTCTTTGCCCTCGGCGGGCTTGCGGTAACGGCGCAATATCAGGCGGCGGCGGCTGGTGGTGCTGCCCTTGCGGCATTGCTCGCTGGCAGGGAAGTCCTCCACCGCCTGCTGAAACGGCTGACATGGATCGAACTGCGCTCCGCGCTGGTGCTTGCGGTGATGACTGCCGTCGGTCTGTCGATCCTTCCGAACCGGACAATCGATCCGTGGGGTGGCTTCAACCCCTGGGAAATATGGCTGTTCACCGTGCTCAGCGCCACGATTTCCTATTGCGGTTATATTGCCGTGCGCCTCCTCGGCTCAACCCGTGGCCTGCTGGTGACCGGGCTGGCGGGAGCCCTCGTTTCATCGACCGCCGTAACCGCCAGCTTTGGGCAGAAGGCGAAAAGCGGTGAAAACGTGTGGCCTCTCGCCGGTGTAGCGGCGCTGGCCGCGGCCGTATCGCTGCTCCGGGTCCTCGTTATCGTTCTTGCCCTTTCGCTGACGACATTTTCCCTTATCGCACCGGCAGTACTGGCCGCTGCACTTGTTCTCGGGTTGAGCGGCGCTGGCCTGATAAGGCTGCAGGACACGCAGTCCGGACAGGAAATCGACGCAAAGAACCCGTTCGAACTGGTGCCGCTTGCGATTTTCGCCGCCCTCTTTGCCGCGACGAGAACGCTGAATGCCGTTCTTCTCGTCTGGATCGGCACGGGCGGCTTCATCGCCCTCACGGCCTTGTCGGCCATATTCGATGCCGATGTCGCCGTTCTCAGCGCGCTGCGAACCAGCGCACAGAATCTGTCGCCGGATATCGTGGCGAGCGCGATCCTCGCTGCACTCGCCGCCAACGCGGTAGGGCGCGTATTCGTCGCCGCCGTTTCCGGAACGCTCGTTTATTGCGGGTTGCTTACGGCTGCATCCGTCGTCGCCGCCGGCGGCGGAGCGATCATTTACCTGCTCATTGCCTGAGGGTTCAGGTGAAGGGGATCAGCGCGTCGGAACCGGCGTTTCTCCGCGATAGTCGTAGAATCCGCGACCGGATTTGCGGCCGAGCCAGCCGGCCTCGACATATTTGACCAGCAGCGGGCAGGGGCGATACTTGCTGTCGGAAAGGCCGTCATGCAGCACCTGCATGATCGACAAACAGGTGTCGAGACCGATGAAATCGGCAAGCTGCAGCGGTCCCATCGGGTGGTTGGCGCCGAGCCGCATGGCGGTGTCGATGGCTTCCACCGAGCCGACGCCTTCATAAAGCGTATAGATCGCCTCGTTGATCATCGGCAGCAGGATGCGGTTGACGATGAAGGCCGGGAAATCCTCGGCAACGGTGATCGCCTTTTCCAGCGTCCGCACATAATCCTTCGCCGCGTCGAAGGTCTTTTCATTGGTGGCGATGCCGCGCACCAGTTCCACCAGCTTCATGACCGGCACCGGATTCATGAAATGGATGCCCATGAACTGTTCGGGACGGTCGGTGGCGGATGCAAGCCGGGTGATGGAGAGCGACGACGTATTGGTAGCGAGCAGCGCCTCCGGCTTCAGGATCGGGCAGACCTGCGCATAAATCTTGCGCTTGATCTCCTCGTTTTCCGTCGCGGCCTCGATGACGAGGTCCATGGCCGCCAGATCGTTGATGTCGGTCGAACCGCTGATCAGCGCCAGCGCCTGCTTGCGGGCGTCGTCGGAAAGCTTGCCGTTGGTGACCTGGCGGGCGAGATTGCCGTTGATCGTGGCAAGACCGGCCTCGATGCCCTCCTTGGAAAGATCGTAGATATGCACCTTGTAGCCGGCGATGGCGGAGACATGCGCAATGCCGCATCCCATTTGACCGGCTCCAATGACACCGATGTTCTTAAAGGGGGCGGTCATAGGCTGGTCTCCTCTCAGGGATTTTGTCTGCGTTATTGCCGGCGATGTTACGCATATCGCCGAAAAAGAGAAGGCGGCGCGTTTAAAAAACGCGCCGCCTTCAATTTATGCTTAAATTACAGCGATTTTTCGAGTTCGGGCAGCGCCTCGAAGAGATCTGCGACGAGGCCGTAGTCGGCCACCTGGAAGATCGGCGCTTCCTCGTCCTTGTTGATGGCGACGATGACCTTCGAATCCTTCATGCCGGCCAGATGCTGGATGGCGCCCGAGATGCCTGCGGCGATGTAAAGCTGCGGCGCAACCACCTTGCCGGTCTGGCCCACCTGCCAGTCGTTCGGCGCATAACCGGCATCGACGGCCGCACGACTGGCGCCGACGGCGGCACCCAGCTTGTCGGCGACGGGAAGGATGACTTCCTTGAACTTTTCCGACGAACCAAGCGCGCGGCCACCCGAGATGATGATCTTGGCGGATGTCAGTTCCGGACGGTCGGACGACGCCAGGGCATCGGAAACGAAGCTGGAAAGGCCCGGGTTTGCGGCAGCGCCGATGGTTTCGACTGCTGCCGAACCGCCTTCGGCTGCAGCGGCAAAGGCGGTCGGACGCACGGTGATGACCTTCTTCGCATCGGTCGCCTGCACCGTCTGGATGGCGTTGCCGGCATAGATCGGTCGCTTGAAGGTGTCAGCGCTGACGACCTCGATGATTTCCGAGACCTGTGCCACATCGAGAAGCGCCGCAACGCGCGGCGTCACGTTCTTGGCCGAGGCGGTCGCCGGCGCGATGATGACGTCATAGGAAGGCGCGAGCGAGACGATCAGCGCCGCCAGCGGCTCTGCCAGCGCATTGGCATAGGAGGCGTCGTCGGCGAGCAGCACCTTGGATACGCCGGAGAGTTTCGCTGCTGCGTCAGCGGCACCCTTGGCGCCGGAGCCGGCGACCAGCACATGGACGTCACTTCCCTGATCCCTGGCGATCTGGGTTGCCGCCGTCAGCGTCTTGCCCGTCAGGTCGGAAAGGGTTGCGTTGTCGTGTTCTGCCAGAAGAAGAATGGCCATGAGAATATCTCCCTTTTCCGAAACCTTAGAGGACGCCGTCGGCTTTGAGCTTTTCGACCAGCTCGGCAACCGAGCCGACCTTGATGCCGGCCTTGCGGCCTGCCGGCTCTTCGGTCTTCAGCACCTTCAGGCGCGGCGAAACATCGACGCCGAAATCGGCCGGCGCCTTTTTGTCGAGCGGCTTCTTCTTCGCCTTCATGATGTTCGGCAGCGACGCATAACGCGGCTCGTTGAGACGAAGATCGGTGGTGACGACGGCGGGAAGCTTCAGCTCGACCGTCTGCAAACCGCCATCGACTTCACGGGTGACCGCGACCTTGCCGTCGGACGGTACGACCTTGGAGGCGAAGGTGCCCTGGCCCCAGCCGAGAAGGGCGGCCAGCATCTGGCCGGTCTGGTTCGAATCGTCATCGATCGCCTGCTTGCCGACGATGACGAGACCGGGCTGTTCAGCCTCTGCCACGCCCTTCAAAAGCTTGGCAACGGCAAGCGGCTCGACCGTTTCGTCGGTCTCGATCAGGATGGCGCGGTCCGCACCCATGGCAAGCGCCGTGCGCAGCGTTTCTTCCGCCTTGGCCGGGCCGATGGACACGACCACGACCTCTTCGGCCTTGCCGGCTTCCTTCAGACGAAGCGCCTCTTCCACCGAGATTTCGTCGAACGGGTTCATCGACATCTTAACATTCGCAAGCTCAACACCGGAGCCATCCGACTTCACGCGGATCTTCACGTTGTAATCGACGACTCGTTTGACGGGGACAAGAATCTTCATCGGCGGCTTTCCTCAAACTCCTGTCCGCTTTGGCCAGTTGACCGCGCGGACCTCCAAAAACAGGTTGGCGACATGGATAAGCATTTTTCCCGCAATTACAACGGAGCAATCTTCATTATCGCATGCACGCAAGGCATATCTTACGTTGACGTTCACGTAAATACTCTATCTCTTTCGCAAGAGCTCATCTGCTCCCGTCATAGCCCCGTTCGATTTGCGACAACCCCGCCGTTTGCGACGGATTCTTGAACTGTGCCGCCCTCGGCGGAACAATGGTGCGGTCAAACAGGGGAACGCCCCGCCTGCGCATGAAAATCACCATGACTGCGCCCGCCATGATGCCGCCCACATGCGCGCCCCAGGAAACGTTTTCCTCGAGCCCGAGCGCCAGCATCAGGAACTGCTGGCCGATCCACAGCGCCAGCGGAATGAAGGCGGGCAAAGGAAGCGGAATGCGCATGAGAACCAGCACCCAGACGCGCACCCTGGGATGCAGCAGGAAATAGGCCGCGACGACGCCGGAAACCGCACCCGAAGCGCCGATCAGCGGACCTTCGGAGGTGGGGGCGACGAAACCGTGAAACAGCGCGCCGGCGATGGCGCAGGCGATATAGAAGATCAGGAAACGCAAATGGCCGAGCGCATCCTCGACATTATCGCCGAAGACCCAGAGAAACAGCATGTTGCCGGCCAGATGCCAGAAATCGAGATGCAGGAAAGCATAGGTGACAACGGTCAGGTCATCGGGCACGACCTGCAGGGCGGGTTCCAGATAGGCGTAATCGAACACCACCGCCGGAATGAAACCGAGGCCGAGGGCTGCCGCATTGGCCTCAGTATCGCTGGCAAGCACCCCGGTAAACAGCCAGACCAGCACATTGACCACGATCAGGCCGATGGTGACATATTGCAGCCGGATATGTTTGAGGGAATTCGCATCGTGCAGCGGTATGAACATCGAACGCCCTTTGGTTGCGTCATTGAAACGCTTTAGCGGTTCTTGCCGGGAACCCACAATATATCGGCCTTGCCCGCATCATTGGCGAAACGGGCGGCGACGAACAGGAAGTCGGACAGGCGGTTGACATATTTCAGCGCCGCGGGGCTGACGATCTCATTCTCAGTGACGGAAAGTTCCACCATCAGTCTTTCCGCGCGCCGGCAGACGGTGCGGGCCATATGCAGGCTGGCCGCCGCAGCACTGCCGCCCGGCAGCACGAAAGAGGTCAGCGGTTCAAGGGCGGCATTGAGATCGTCGATTTCGTTTTCCAGCCGCGTGACCTGACTTTCGACGATGCGCAGCGGTTCGTAAGAAAGCGGCTCGCCGCTGTCCGGCGTGGCGAGATCGGCGCCGAGATCGAAAAGATCGTTCTGAATACGGAAGAGCATGGCATCCAGCTTTTCCATCTCACCCGTATGCAGCCGCGCGACGCCGATGGCCGAATTGGTTTCGTCCACCGTGCCATAGGCCTCGACGCGAAGATCGTGCTTCAGGCGGCGCGGGCCGGAAACCAGCGCCGTGGTGCCCTTGTCGCCGGTACGGGTGTAGATCTTGTTCAGCTTCACCATGTCAGCGGCCACCGCCGGTGAGCCAGAGGGTGAACATGATCAGCACAATCGCTACAGCCTGCAAAAGCAGGCGAAGCTGCATCAGCTTGTTGGAGCGGTTGGCGTCCTGCCCCTTCAGCATGTTGAAGAGGCCGCGTATCAGCACGATGACGACGAGGCCCATGACGATAAGGGCCAGAACGGTGGTGAAGCCGGACATGCGTTATTACTCCTCCTCAATCGAATCTGCGCAGCAGACGATAGAAAAGTCCGGCAGGCAAGAGCCGTTTCAGCACAAGCCCCTGTTTGGCGGGCACGGTAACGGGATAATGCGGTTTCGGCCTTTTGGCGGTCAGGGCATGTTTCAACACGGCATAAACGGCGTCCGGGCCAAGCTTGTGGCGGTTGACGGGGCCGGAACCATCCATGCGCGCCAGCTGGCGTTTATATTCCGCCGCATGGGCGGAATTTTCGAGATCGATGTGCTCGTTGATATGGGCAAGCGCCGTCGCGGTGAATTTCGAGGTGATCGGCCCCGGTTCGATCAGGCTGACATGGATGCCGCTGCCCTGAAGCTCCATGCGCAGCGTGACGCCCAGCCCCTCAAGGGCGAATTTCGAGGCGGTGTAAGCGCCGCGATAGCGATAAGGCACAAGGCCGAGGATGGAGGAGCAATGCACGATGCGCCCCGCACCTCGGGCGCGCATGAAAGGAATGACCCGCCGCGTCAGATCGTGCCAGCCGAAGACATTGGTTTCGAACTGTGCCCGCAGCGCCTCGACCGGCAAATCCTCCACCGCGCCCGGTTGGCCATAGGCGCCGTTGTTGAACAGCGCATCGATGCGGCCGCCGGTCCGGGCTGCGACGGTGTCCACCAGCGCGGCGATGGTTTCCGGCTTGGTATAATCCATGATCAGGGTCTCGATGCCCTGGTTCTCAAGCGCCGCCATGTCGGCGATGCGCCGCACGGTGGCGAAAACCCGCCAGCCGTCCCGGTGGAGCGCGCCGGCGCAATGGGCGCCGATGCCCGAGGAACATCCGGTGATGATGATGACGGGTTTTTCAGACATGTGCCGCTCCGGGAAACCGACTGTTGCTCTGGCCCGATTGCCCGGCCCGTTAAAATCCTATCGCGCGAAATCCGTGCCCTTCTGGAACCGAAAGGCCAGCTTGCGCGCTGTACAAAGCGAAGCTGATTTCCCATATTCGGCTCGAAGTTACAAATGAAATGCCGATGAATGGAGGTGACATGGTTGCCGCAGTGCGCCTGGCAGGCAAGGTTGCCTTCGATGCCTATTCCCATTTCGCCGAGGATGACGGCTGGGCGATGGCGAGCCATATGGCGCTGTCCATTCTGCTGGCCCTGTTTCCGTTCCTGATCTTCGGCACGGCTCTCGCCGGTTTTCTGGGGGCCGACCAGTTTTCCGAAACGGCGGTGCATCTGATTTTCGACACCTGGCCGGAGGCGATTGCCGGGCCGCTGGCGGCGCAGGTGCAGCAGGTGCTGACCATTCCGCGCGGCGGGCTGCTGACGATTTCGGTGCTGGCGGCCGCCTATTTTGCGTCCAATGGTGTGGAGGCGCTGCGCATTTCATTGAACCGCGCCTATCGTGTCACCGAAACGCGCTGGTGGTATGTCACCCGCCTGCTCAGCCTGCTTTATGTGCTGATCGCCGTCGTGGTCTTTGCCGGCATCAGCATCGTGCTGGTTGCCGTGCCGGTCGCCACCTCTTTTGCCGAGCAGCGGTTTCCGTGGCTGACGGATGTGCTGAACACCATCTCCAGCCTCGGTCTTTACGGCACCATCGTGGTGCTGACGGCGGGGCTGGTGGCGGCGCATCTGTGGCTTCCCGCCGGCAAGCGCCGCATCTGGGATGTCTGGCCCGGCATTCTCCTCACGATGATCTTCTGGGTCATCGGTGCGGCCATCTTCGCCTATTATCTCTCCACCTTCGCCAATTATGCCGCCACCTATGCCGGTCTCGCCTCGGTGATGGTGGTGCTGGTGTTTCTTTATATGGTCGGCGTCATCTTCATGCTCGGCGCGGAGGTGAATGCGGCGCTGATGAAATACAAGGTCCGCCAGATCATCCGCCGCAATATCGGCGGCAACAGCGCGCGTCGCGAGCAGGTTCTAGAGGAGCCCGACAAGCCGGCGGATATCTGAGGGCGCAGCACCTTCCGAACGAAGGGCGGAAAGCCCGGTGCTGCCTTCGCTTTTCGAGAGCTTGCGCCCGTCCGCACCCAAGATCAGCCAGTGATGGTGATAGGCCGGTTGCGGCAGGTCCAGCAGGTGTTGCAACAGCCGGTGAATGGCGGTGGCGTGATAGAGATCCATGCCGCGCACCACATGGGTTATGCCCTGCAGCGCATCGTCCACCACAACGGAAAGATGATAGCTCGACGGCGCGTCGGAACGCGACAGCACCACATCGCCCCAAAGCGCTGGCAGGGCCTCGATCTGTCCCGTCTCGCCATCGCCGCTCTCCTGCCAGAACAGGGGGCTGCCGGCGGCGCGGATCGCCTTTTCCATGTCCAGCCGCCAGGCGTGCGGCCGGCCGGAGGCGAGCAGCGCATCCCGCTCCGCCCCTGGCCTCTCCCGGTCTATGGCCGGGTAAAGTGGCGCGCCATCGGGATCGCGGGGCCAGAGCCCGCCCTCCGCCTCGAAAGTATGAACGATTGCCCTGGTTTCTCCACGACTCAGAAAGGCAGGGTAAGCAAGTCCTGCCTCGATCAGCCTCTCCAGCGCCACACGGTACTCTTCGAAATGCTCCGATTGCCGCCGCGCAGGTTTTTCCCAGTCGAGACCCAGCCAGCCAAGATCGTCATAAATTGCCTGTTCCAGCTCCGGAGTGCAGCGTGTCTGGTCGATATCCTCGATGCGCAGCAGAAAGCGGCCGTCATTTTCCCGCGCCATATCGTGGTTCAGGAAGGCGGAAAGCGCGTGGCCGAGATGCAGCAGACCATTGGGGCTTGGTGCGAAACGGTAAACCGGTTTTTGACGGAGAGGCGAAGGCATGGTTTCTTCTGCCATGTTTTACAGCACCCCGCCAGCGGCTGGCGGCATATGGAATGACGGACATGAAAATCATTACCGGGATGGATGACATCAGCGAAGGGCTGGAGCATCTCGCCCACCTCGATCCGGCTCTCGGCCTCGTCATCGAAAAAGCCGGTCCGCTGGAACTGCGCATTCACGAGCCCGGCTTTTCCGGCCTTGCCCACATCGTCGTCTCGCAGATGGTGTCGCGCGCCAGCGCCAATGCCATATGGGCGCGTATCCTTGCCGGCACCGGCGGCGCGGTCACGGCGGAAAATTATCTCGGCGCATCGGAGGAATTGCGCGCCACCTTCGGCCTTTCGCGCGCCAAGGCGAGGACGCTGGAAGGGCTGGCGCGCGCCGTCACGGAAGGGCAGGTCGATCTTGACGGCGTGGTGCGCAAGGAGGGGCGTGTGGCCCTTTCCGAGCTGGTGGCGCTTCGCGGCATCGGCCCGTGGACGGCGGAGGTCTATCTGATGTTCTGCGGCGGGCACCCGGATATTTTTCCCGTCGGCGATGTGGCGCTGAGATCGGCGGTGGCGCATGCGCTTGCCCTGGAGGTGAGGCCGGAAGCGAAGTGGCTGGCGGAGCGGGCAACAATCTGGTCGCCATGGCGCTCCGTGGCCGCGCGGCTTTTCTGGGGCTACTACGCTAACATCATGCGGCGCGCCATGGTGCCTCTGCCCTGAGCGGGGTCAAAAATCGGCGATACTGTAGGGCAGGGCTCCGCGCGAAAGATGATCGAAATGCAGCTTGCGTTTCAGCGGCGGCACGGCGCGCTGCACGCAATCAACCCTCTCGCAGACCCGACAGGAAATGCCGATGGGTTTGAAGGAGGCCGCATTGCCGAGATCGAGCGTATCGGCATAAACGAAATTCTGCGCATGGGAAATTTCGCAGCCGAGCGCGATGGCATAACGCGGTCTTTCCGTGTTGAAACCGGCGCCGGCCTTTTCGATCTGCGTGGCGATGGAAAGATAGCGCACGCCGTCAGGCGTTTCCGCCAGTTGCCGCACGATCCTGTCGGAGCTTTCGAAGGCCTGATGGATATTCCACAGCGGACAGGCCGCGCCGAAACGGGCAAATTGCAGCCGCGTGGCGCTGTGGCGTTTGGTGATGTTACCGGCGCGGTCGATCTTGGCGAAAAAGATCGGCACGCCTTTCATGCCCGGGCGCTGCAAGGTGCTCAGCCGGTGGGCCACCTGCTCAAGGCTCGCGCCGAAACGCACGGCGAGAAGTTCGAGATCGTGGCGTAGCTCCTGCGCCGCCCGGTGAAATTGCCCATAGGGCAGGATGAGCGCTGCGGCGAAATAATTGTGCAGTCCGATACGACAGATTTCGGCCGCTTCCGTGTTGCGGAAACCGGCGCCGGCCAGCACCCTGTCCACTGTTGAACCGGCGTGAAGCTGGGCGATCTGCAATGCAAGCTGAAAACAGCGGGTCGGCGCGGCCATGTAGGAGCTGAGGGCGAGCGTCTTGCCGGCAGGATCGAAGTGCCGGATCAGACCGCCCGCCGCCTCGGTTCGGGTGATATGGATGCCGTAACGGCTCTTCAGATGCGCGGCCAGAATGCCATAGGTCTCGCCGCCTTCTATCTCCAGTTCTTCCGCCAGCTCCTCGGCCAGAAGATCGATCTCGGCGACGTAATTGTCGACGAAGTGGAAGAAGTCACGCACCTCCTCATAGGGGGTTCTTTCCACCTGCGCTGTGCCGCGGCCCAGCCGGTCATCCAGCTGCACCAGCTGCTCGCTGTTCTGGCGATAGGCCTGATGGGCGCGCAGCAGCGCATGGGCAAAACCCGGCGCGTTCTGGGCAATCAGCTTCAACTCCTGAAGCCCCGGTTCGTAATTCAGGAACAGCGGGTCTTTCAGCGCCTCGCGCACGGCGGAAACCAGCCGGTCGCTTTCACCGGTCGCCAGTTCCGCCATGTCGAGCTGGAATTTTTCCACCAGCGTCACCAGAACGCTGGCCGAAACCGGGCGCTGGTTATTCTCGATCTGGTTCAGGTAGCTCGCGGAGATGCCCAGCCGTTCGGCGAATTGCGCCTGCGTGGCGCGGGCGTTTTCGCGAAGGCCGCGAACCTTGCGGCCGATGAAGAGTTTTTCCGTCGCCATGTTGCAACTTTGCAAAATTAAACATTGCAAATATTTATGGCACGCATACGCGCACGATCAAGGCTTCTTGGCGAATGTTTTCTGGGCTATTGATCGTGGCACAACGCATGGAGGAAACATGCCCGGCATTCTGGAGCAATTGGAAACGCGGCGCGCTGAGGCGCGGCTCGGCGGCGGCGTCAAGCGCATCGAGGCGCAGCATGGCAAGGGCAAGCTGACGGCGCGCGAGCGTATCGACGTGCTCCTGGATGAAGGTTCCTTCGAGGAATACGACATGTACGTCACCCACCGGGCGGTGGATTTCGGCATGGCGGAGCAGAAGGTGGCGGGTGACGGTGTCGTTACCGGCTGGGGCACCATCAATGGCCGTCAGGTCTATGTGTTTTCCCAGGATTTCACCGTTCTTGGCGGTTCGCTCTCGGAAACCCATGCCCAGAAAATCTGCAAGATCATGGATATGGCGGTGCGCAACGGCGCGCCGGTGATCGGCCTCAACGACAGCGGCGGCGCGCGTATTCAGGAAGGCGTGGCCTCGCTCGGCGGTTATGCCGATGTGTTCAAGCGCAATGTCATCGCCTCCGGCGTCGTGCCGCAAATTTCCGTCATCATGGGGCCTTGTGCGGGCGGTGCCGTCTATTCGCCGGCCATGACCGATTTCATCTTCATGGTGCGCGACACCTCTTACATGTTCGTCACCGGGCCGGATGTGGTCAAAACCGTGACCAACGAGATCGTCACGGCTGAGGAACTGGGCGGAGCCTCCACCCACACGAAAAAATCCTCCGTCGCCGATGGCGCTTATGAAAACGACATCGAAACGCTGGAACATGTGCGGCTGCTGTTCGATTTCCTGCCGCTCAACAATCGCGAAAAGCCGCCGGTGCGCCCGTTCCACGATGATCCGGCGCGGCTGGAAGCACGTCTCGATACGCTGATCCCCGATAGTTCCAACAAGCCCTACGACATGAAGGAACTGATCCACGCGCTGGCCGATGAGGGCGATTTCTTCGAGTTGCAGGAGGCCTTTGCCCGCAACATCATCACCGGTTTCATCCGTCTCGAAGGCCAGACGGTGGGCGTCGTGGCCAACCAGCCGATGGTGCTGGCCGGCTGCCTCGATATCGACAGTTCGCGCAAGGCGGCGCGTTTCGTGCGTTTTTGCGATGCCTTCAACATTCCGCTGTTGACGCTGGTGGATGTGCCGGGTTTCCTGCCCGGAACGGCACAGGAATATGGCGGCGTCATCAAGCACGGCGCCAAACTTCTCTTCGCCTATTCGGAGGCGACGGTGCCGATGGTGACGCTGATCACCCGCAAGGCCTATGGCGGCGCTTATGACGTGATGGCCTCGAAACACATCGGCGCGGACGTGAATTATGCCTGGCCAACGGCGGAAATTGCCGTGATGGGCGCGAAGGGGGCGGCGGAAATTCTCTATCGTTCCGAGCTTTCCGATCCGGAAAAGATCGCCGCGCGCACCAAGGAATATGAGGAGCGTTTCGCCAATCCCTTCGTGGCGGCGGAGCGCGGTTTTATCGATGAAGTCATCATGCCGCATTCCTCACGCCGCCGCATCGCCCGCGCCTTCGCGTCGCTGCGTAACAAGAGTGTGGAAACCCGCTGGAAGAAACACGACACCATTCCGCTCTGAGACTGGAAAAATGCTTCGGCCACCTTACTATATGTTTGTTCAGGCGCCCGGATGTCCGGATGTCCTCCCGAAACGCACAAGGACACATTTTCATGGCCGAAAATTCCTCCGCAGATAATTTCCCCGCCGGATATGAGGTGCCCAGGGTCTGGACCT
Source organism: Agrobacterium sp. LMR679 (assembly GCF_027157905.1). NCBI lineage: Bacteria > Pseudomonadati > Pseudomonadota > Alphaproteobacteria > Hyphomicrobiales > Rhizobiaceae > Agrobacterium > Agrobacterium sp. LMR679. The sequence continues at coordinate 1,591,727 of NZ_JAPVOJ010000001.1, forward strand.
GGGACAAGGGCAATGGCGGCCAGTTCGCCAATATCAACCGTCCGATTGCCGGTCCCACCCATGAAAAGGAACTGCCGGTCGGCAAGCACCCGCTGCAGCTTTATTCGCTGGCGACGCCGAATGGCCAGAAGGTCACCATCATGCTGGAAGAATTGCTGGCCGCCGGCCACAAGGGCGCAGATTATGATGCGTGGCTGATCAAGATCGGCGAAGGCGACCAGTTCGGTTCCGGTTTTGTCGGCGTCAATCCGAATTCTAAGATTCCGGCGCTGATGGATCACTCGACGCCTGAGCCGACGCGCGTTTTCGAAAGCGGCTCCATTCTCGTTTATCTCGCGGAAAAATTCGGCGCTTTCCTGCCGAAGGAGGGCAATGCCCGCACGCAGGCGCTGAACTGGCTGTTCTGGCAGATGGGCTCCGCCCCCTTCCTCGGCGGCGGTTTCGGCCATTTTTATGCCTATGCGCCGGTGAAGATCAAATACGCCATCGACCGCTACGCCATGGAAGTCAAACGCCAGCTCGACGTGCTGGACCGGCATCTGGCTGAAAACCGCTATCTGGCGGGTTCGGAATATACGATCGCCGACATGGCCGTCTGGCCGTGGTACGGCAAGATCGCGCTCGGCCAGGCCTATGGCGATGCCGGTGCTTTCCTTGAGGCGGACGGTTACAAAAACGTCATGCGCTGGACGCTCGAAATCGGCGAACGCCCGGCGGTCAAGCGCGGTGTGATCGTTAACAAGACCTCGGGCGATCCGTCCGAACAATTGCATGAACGCCACGATGCCTCCGACTTCGAGACGAAGACGCAGGATAAGATCGGCAGGGCATAAGGAAAGATTAGAGCGCCAAAAGCGCTCTAACTATTTGAATTCGCGCATTTCCGGACGTAAAAGAAAGGCAGCTTTTACTGGAAATGTTCTGGAAGGACAAAAGATGGCGAACCTGCCCGAAATGACCAAACACAAGGGATTTCCCTCCGGCATGCCGAGCACGGGCGTCCAGTTCACCATCCGCCGCGCCAACCCCAAAGGGGTAACGCCTATCAAGATGATACCCCGCCGGGCGCGCAACGACACCAAGGAGCATCGCATCGATGCCGCCTTCCTGCACTCGCTCTGGCACCATTTCGGTGCCGAGCCTTTCGAACGCGGCAATCTCGACGCCGCCCGCCTCAACCTGCTCTTCGGCCGCGAGGTCGTGCCGGCGGAGAAGAATTTCGATCCACTTTCCTATCAGGCGATGCTGGTGATTGACGAGCGCGTCGCACGGCAGAACTTCCCGGAATCCTTCGAGAATTTCTTCGAGATTTGAGGGCGGGCGGCGACATTTTTCCTGAGGGGGAGGAGGAGCATGATTGTCGACATACTCCATATGGACCTGCAATGGCTGCGACGCTGGCTGGGGCAACGCCGCGGTGGCAGCGCAGGCAGGGCATCCGGCAGTCGTGATCCGAAGCCAAAGATGACGCCGGAAGCCGCCCGGCTCGATCATCGGCAGATGTTGCGTTTCATGGCGCTCAATGCGGCAGTTGGCGTGCTGATCGGCGTCTGCGTCGGTGCAGCGCTGATCTTTCTCGACATTGGCGGTTTGGGCGCGCGCATCGGCCGCGCCGTAAATCCGGTCGTGCCCGTGCTGCTGGTCGTCATGCCCATTGCATCCCTGTTCGGCGCGGCCGCCACCGCCTCGGCAATCCTGATGATGCCCTATGAAAAGAAATTCCGCGACGACGATGACGATGCGAGGGGAGAATAACCGCATGATCAAGAAAATCCTCATCGCCAATCGCGGCGAGATTGCCTGCCGGGTCATCAAGACGGCGAAGAAGATGGGCATCGCCACTGTCGCAGTCTATTCGGATGCGGATGCCAATGCGCTGCATGTGAGACAAGCGGATGAGGCCGTTCATATCGGCCCGGCCCCCTCGTCGCAGTCCTACATCGTCATCGACAGGATTCTTGAGGCAATCGCGAAGACCGGGGCGGATGCTGTTCATCCCGGCTACGGTTTCCTGTCGGAAAACGCTGCCTTCGCCGAGGCGCTGGAAAAGGCGGGTGTCGTCTTCATCGGTCCGCCTGTTGGCGCCATCAAGGCCATGGGTGACAAGATCACCTCCAAGAAACTGGCCGCGGAAGCGGGTGTTTCCACCGTCCCCGGCCATATGGGGCTGATCGAGGATGCGGATGAGGCGGTGAGGATCGCCTCGCAGATCGGTTATCCCGTCATGATCAAGGCGTCGGCCGGTGGCGGCGGCAAGGGCATGCGCATCGCTTTCAACGATGCCGAGGCGCGCGAGGGTTTCCAGTCCTCGAAAAACGAGGCGAAATCCTCCTTTGGCGATGACCGCATCTTCATCGAGAAATTCGTCACCCAGCCGCGCCATATTGAAATTCAGGTGCTGGGCGACAAGCACGGCAACACACTTTATCTGGGTGAGCGCGAATGCTCGATCCAGCGCCGTAACCAGAAAGTCATCGAGGAAGCGCCATCGCCCTTTCTGGACGAAGCCACTCGCAAAGCCATGGGCGAGCAGGCCGTGGCGCTGGCGAGAGCCGTCGGTTACCATTCGGCCGGCACGGTGGAATTCATCGTCGATGGCGAGAGGAATTTCTACTTTCTGGAAATGAACACCCGTCTGCAGGTGGAGCATCCGGTAACGGAACTCATCACCGGCATCGATCTGGTCGAACAGATGATCCGTGTGGCATCAGGTGAAAAGCTCTCCTTCGGACAGGCGGATGTGAAACTGAACGGCTGGGCGATTGAAAGCCGGCTTTATGCCGAAGACCCCTATCGCAACTTCCTGCCCTCCATCGGCCGGCTGACGCGATATCGCCCGCCGCAGGAAGGTGCGCAGGAAAACGGCACCGTCATCCGCAACGATACCGGCGTGTTCGAAGGCGGCGAAATCTCGATGTATTACGATCCGATGATCGCCAAGCTGTGCGCTCTCGGCAAGGATCGTGAAACCGCCATCGACGCCATGGGGCAGGCGCTGGATCGTTTCGAGGTGGAGGGCATCGGCCACAATCTGCCCTTCCTATCGGCTGTCATGCAGCATGAGCGTTTCCGCGCCGGCCGCCTGACGACGGGTTTTATCGCGGAAGAATTTCCGGAAGGGTTTTCCGGCGTGGAACCGGATGAAGCCGCTGCGCGCCAGCTTTCCGCCATCGCCGCCATCATCCATCAGCGGCTACAGAGCCGCGCAGTCGAAATTTCCGGCACCATCGGAAATCACCGCCGCATCGTCGGTCAGGACTGGGTGGTATCGTTTGGCGCATCCCGTCACAGGGTCAGCGTTGAAACCGGCACGGATGGTACGGCGGTCCGTTTTGAAGAGGGGACGGCGCTCACCGTCGATACCGGATGGCTTCCCGGTCAGAGCCTCGGCCTCTTCACGGTCGCGGGTGAGGTTATCGCCGCCAAGGTCGATCTTGCAGGTGCTGCGATCCGCCTGCGCTGGCGCGGCATGGATATTCGTGCCCATGTGCGCAGCCCGCGTGTGGCGGAACTGGCGTTGCTGATGCCGGAAAAATTGCCGCCGGATACATCGAAACTGCTGCTTTGCCCCATGCCGGGCGTCATCACCGGCATTTCGGTGGGTGAGGGCGATGAGGTGGAGGCCGGGCAGGCGCTGGCAACGGTGGAGGCCATGAAGATGGAAAATATTCTGCGCGCAGAAAAACGCGGCCGCGTTGCCAGAGTGGCGGCAAAACCGGGCGACAGCCTCGCGGTGGATGAAGTGATCCTCGAATTCGAGTGATGGCCGCTGCCGTTTTTCGGGAACGCATGCGGGCCGGAGCTGTTTACGGGGTCGGCCCTGCGGGCGGATCGTTCGATTTTTGTCACGATCACCGGCCACAGTGCTAAAATGAAATGCAGAAGGGGAGAGATGCATGTCGGGTGAAAAAACGGTGCGGGATTGGCTGCAGCTTGCCGAAAAAGAGCTGAAGCGTTCACCGGAAACGCTCGTCTGGCACACGCCCGAAGGCATTGAGGTCAAGCCGCTCTATACCGCTGACGATCTGCAAAAGATTTCCCATCTGGACAGCCTGCCGGGCTTTGCACCTTTCACGCGCGGCCCGCGCGCCACCATGTATGCCGGCCGGCCCTGGACCATACGCCAATATGCCGGTTTTTCCACGGCCGAAGCCTCGAACGCCTTTTACCGCAAGGCGCTCGCCGCCGGTCAGCAGGGCGTTTCGGTTGCCTTCGACCTCGCCACCCACCGCGGTTACGATAGCGATCATCCGCGTGTGGAGGGCGATGTCGGCAAGGCGGGCGTGGCGATCGACAGCGTCGAGGACATGAAAATCCTGTTCGATGGCATTCCGCTCGAAAAAGTCTCGGTGTCGATGACCATGAATGGCGCGGTCATTCCGGTGCTCGCCAGTTTCATCGTTGCGGGGGAAGAGCAGGGTGTGCCCCGCGCCGCCCTTTCCGGCACCATTCAGAACGATATCCTCAAGGAGTTCATGGTCCGCAACACCTATATCTATCCGCCGGAACCTTCGATGCGGATCATTGCCGACATCATCGAATATACGGCGAAGGAGATGCCGAAATTCAATTCCATCTCCATTTCCGGCTATCACATGCAGGAAGCGGGCGCGACGCTTACGCAGGAGCTGGCCTTCACGCTGGCGGATGGCCGCGAATATGTGCGGGCGGCGCTGGCCAAGGGACTGAACGTCGATGATTTCGCCGGCCGCCTGTCGTTCTTTTTCGCCATCGGCATGAATTTCTTCATGGAGGCTGCCAAGCTGCGCGCCGCGCGCCTGCTCTGGTCGCGCATCATGGAGGAGTTCAAGCCGCAGAAGGCGTCGTCGCTGATGCTGCGCACCCATTGCCAGACGTCCGGCGTCTCGCTTCAGGAGCAGGACCCTTATAACAATATCGTCCGCACCGCTTTCGAGGCCATGTCCGCCGTGCTGGGCGGCACGCAGTCGCTGCACACCAATTCCTTCGATGAGGCGATTGCCCTGCCGACGGAGTTTTCCGCCCGCATCGCCCGCAATACCCAGCTTATCCTTCAGCACGAAACCGGCGTCACAAAAGTCGTCGATCCGCTGGCCGGCTCCTATTATGTCGAAAGCCTGACTGACGAACTGGCCGAGAAGGCCTGGGTGCTGATCGAGGAGGTCGAGGCGCTTGGCGGCATGACCAAGGCGGTGGCGGAAGGCTTGCCGAAACGGCTGATCGAAGAGGCGGCAACGCGACGGCAGGCGGCGGTGGACAAGGGCGAGGAGGTTATCGTCGGTGTCAACCGTTACCGTCTCGAAAACGAGGAAGATATCGATGTTCTCGATATCGACAACGCCGCCGTGCGGGCCGCACAAATCCGCCGCATCGAAGAAACGCGCCGCCGCCGCGATGGCAAGGACGTGACCGCCGCTTTGGCCGCACTTTCTCAAGTCGCCCGCAGCGGCAAGGGCAATATTCTCGAAGCCGCCGTTGTCGCCGCCCGCGCCCGCGCCACGGTGGGAGAGATTTCCGATGCGCTGCGTGCGGCCTTCGGCGACCATGCCGCTGTGCCGGAGGTGGTGAGCGATATCTACGGCGAGGCCTATAAGGACGAGCCGGAACTTGCCACGCTCGCCGCCCGGCTTTCCGGTGTGGCTGAAAGGATCGGCACCAAGCCGCGCATCATGGTGGCCAAGCTCGGGCAGGACGGGCATGATCGCGGCGCGAAGGTCATCGCCTCCGCCTTTGGCGATATCGGTTTCGATGTGCTGGCCGGGCCCCTGTTCCAGACACCCGTTGAAGCGGCCGATCTCGCCGTCCAGAACAAGGTGCATGTGGTCGGCATGTCGTCGCTCGCCGCCGGTCACAAGACGCTGGCACCGCAGCTGGTCGAGGCACTGAAACAGAAGGGCGCGGAAGATATCGTCGTCGTGGTCGGCGGCGTCATTCCGCGGCAGGATTATCAGTTCCTGCTCGACCACGGTGTCTCGGCGATTTTCGGCCCCGGCACCAATGTCATGGATGCCGCCAACAAAGTTCTCGACCTGCTGGAAGGCATCCGGCGGAACGCGTGAGGGAAAGACGGCCATGTTCGGAAGATTGAATCACGTCGCCATCGCGGTGCCCGATCTTAATACCGCCATTGCCCGATACAGGGCGCTGGGCGCAGATGTCTCGGAACCGCAGTCGCTACCCGAACACGGCGTGACGGTGGTTTTCATTCAGGCTGAGAATACCAAGATCGAGCTTCTTTATCCGCTCGGCGAAAATTCGCCGATTTCCGCTTTTCTCGAGAGAAATCCGGGCGGCGGCACGCATCATCTCTGCTTTGAAGTGCCTGACATTGTCGCGGCCCGCGACGATCTCGTCAAAAAGGGCGTTCGAATTCTGGGTGATGGCGAGCCGAAGATCGGCGCGCATGGCAATCCCGTTCTTTTCCTGCATCCGAAGGATATGGGCGGCGTGCTCTATGAGCTTGAGCAAGTTTCTCAGACATACGGCTGAAACATAAATCTCCTAGAGCATTTCCAGAAAAAGTGGACCCCGGCTTTCCGTCCGGAAATGCTCCAAGAAGCTGACGTCGTGAAGCACCGCTCACGGCGGCGCTTTCACTTGCGTTTACATGGTTCGTTTATTTTCTTTTGACATTCGTTTTGTTTTCGTTTTTATATAATTGTCTTTCCATAAGGGGTTCCTCCCCTGCATTGTCGCGGAGCCTTCATGTCCGGCGAAAACATTTTCGATCTTTTTGTCATCGGCGGCGGCATCAATGGCTGCGGCATTGCCCGCGATGCCGTCGGCAGGGGTTATTCCGTGGCGCTTGCGGAAAAAGGCGATTTCGCTTCCGGCACCTCTTCCGCCGCCACCAAGCTCATCCATGGCGGCCTGCGGTATCTCGAACATTACGAGTTTCGTCTGGTGCGCGAAGCGCTGATGGAGCGGGAAATTCTCTGGGCCATGGCCCCGCATGTCATCTGGCCCATGCGTTTCGTTCTGCCCATCCAGAAAGGCGGCGTGCGCCCGGCCTGGATGGTGCGGCTCGGCCTGTTTCTTTATGACAATCTCGGCGGCCGCAAGCTTCTGCCGGCGACCCGCACGCTCGATCTTCGCAAGGACCCGGCGGGTAAGCCGCTGAAGCCGGCTTTCGCCAGAGCTTTCGAATATTCCGATGGCTGGGTGGATGATGCCCGTTTCGTGGTCCTCAACGCGCGCGATGCGGCCAATCGCGGCGCGACGATCATGAACCGCACGAGGGTCGTCTCCGCACGGCGTGAAGGCGAGCTGTGGCTCATCGAGACGCTGGACGAAAAAACCGGACGGGCGGCGATGCACAGGGCGCGCATGCTGGTGAATGCCGCCGGTCCCTGGGTGGACAAGGTGCTTTCCGGCGTCTTCGGCCGCAACGACGTGCACAATGTCCGGCTCGTGCAGGGCAGCCATATCATCGTGCGCAGGAAGTTTTCCGACCCGCGCGCCTATTTCTTCCAGAACCCGGATAACCGCATCATCTTCGCCATTCCCTATGAGCGCGATTTCACGCTGATCGGCACCACGGACCGCGATTACAAGGGCGATCCGGCCAGGGTTCGCATCTCCGAGGAGGAGATTTCCTATCTCTGCAACGCGGCCAGCGACTATTTCAGCGAACCGGTCCGGCCGGAAGATATCGTCTGGACCTATTCCGGCGTGCGGCCGCTTTTTGATGACGGCGCTTCGAAAGCACAGGAGGCGACACGCGATTATGTGCTGAAGGTTGAAGAGGACGAGGGGAAAGCTCCGCTCCTCAATATTTTCGGGGCAAGCTCACCACCTATCGGCGGCTGGCGGAACATGCGCTGGAAAAGATCGGTGCGGCGATTGGCGAAAAGGGCAAGCCGTGGACGGCGGGTTCCCACCTGCCGGGCGGCGATTTCGGCGCTGCGAGATATGAGACGCAGGTGCGGGCGCTCGTCTCCCGTTATCCCTTCCTTGACGGACGCCATGCGGAGCGGCTTGTCAGAAACTATGGCACCAAGGCGGCGGAACTGTTAGGCAGCGCCACCGATGTCTCTGGCCTCGGCCCGCATTTCGGCGGCACGCTTTATGAATGCGAGGTGCGCTGGCTGGTGGAGCACGAATGGGCCTGCGCGGCCGAGGACATTCTCTGGCGGCGCACGAAACAGGGCCTGCGCCTGAACAAGGACGAGGCTGCCGGTCTTGATGACTTCGTGGCTGTGCTGACGGGCGGCGGGCAAAAGGCCGAAGCCGTGGCGGCGCGGGCCTGAAAATCCGCCGGTTGCCCCGTCAGCTCCGGGAACTCTTCGCCGGCCTCTCCGGGCCGTCAGCGCTCAGGATATAGTCGTCGGCGGCTGAAAGGGCGTGTTCCATATGCCCTTCGAACACCAGTTCCGGCTCGCTGGGCGCTATGGCGATTTTCGGCATGCCGCCGAAACGCACCGCTTGCGATTGCGCCAGACCGTCGCGCAGGCCGCTTTCCAGAAGATCGAAATAGCGGGTGCCGGGGCCAGTGATGAAGACCGGCATATGGCCATGCAGGCTGAAGAGGCGTGAAAGGCCGTTGCCGAGCGCAAGTCCGGCGGTGCGGAAGGCGAACCGCGCCATGCGGGCGCCGGTGCGGGCCGAGGCGGCGATCTTGTCCACCTCGGCGATCGGTACGAATTTCGCCGGTTCCGCCTGCGGCGGGGCTTCGAAAGCAGAACGAAGGATGGCGTAAAACCCGGAATAGGCCTCAATGCAGCCTTTGGTGCCGCAACGGCACAGTGCGCCGTCGGCCAGGTGCAGCATATGGCCGAAATTGGGGGCGCTGACATCGATTGCGCCGCCCGTCGAGCGGGCGATGCCAAGGCCGATGCTGTGGCCGAGCGACAGGGTGACGAGGGCCTCCGGTGCCGGATTTTCTTTTGCCTGCTCCCGCATCCAGATGGCTTTTGCGGCCAGCAGCGTCTCGTTGTTCAGCGTCACACGGATGCGGCCGTCCCCGGAAACCAGCCGCTGGAAATCGATCCTTTCGTCACCGAGAACCGGCGACCAGACAAGCGTTGCAGCTGCTGCATCCACCAGTCCCTTGCTGCTGATCGAGACCTGGAGGATATCGTGCCGGTCGATGCGCGAGCGATCGGCAAGTCTTGCGAGGCCGGCGAGGATCGCGCCGCCGAATGTGCCTTTTTCAGCCGCAATCCTCTGTTCGGTGAAGCGGTCCACCAGCTTGCCGGAATAATCGACCAGTGAATATTGCACGCTGTCGGAAGAGATGATGACGATGGCGACATGGCAGAAAGCGCCGCGCGGGCCGAAGAGAATGCGTGGCCGGCCGCGGCCGGCAGTGGCGAGCTGCTCTTTCCGCAGAATGAGACCGGCCCGCTCAAGCTCGGTGGTGATGGCGGAGACTGTTGCGGAGGCAAGCCCGGTGAAAGACGACATGTCGGTATGGGAAAGGCTGCCATGCAGGCGCAGCGCCGCCATCACCGACAGGCTGTTTTTCTGGCGCACCAGTTCCGTACTTGCAATGGCGGACATGGGCTGGGGCATGCTCCCTGAACGGCCTTTTTCCTGTCGTGCTGATCCACTCTGATGGCGCATGCCAGAGCGAAGATCAAGGCACCCGGATGCTGCCCGCAGCCGTTGTTGACAGCATGGGGAATCTCTGACATTAATTTTCTCGACTGTCGAGAAAATTGTGAAACCACAGAGACCGGCAGCTTTTTCCGGGCGTTTTTCCTGCATGGAGGTGTGGGGCTTCGCCCTTACCGGGAGGACATCATGAATTCTTTTGCCAAGCTTTTGGCGGGTACAGCCGTACTCGTTTCCCTGCATACCGCGGCTATCGCGGCCGATCTCGTCGTCGGCGTTTCCTGGTCGAATTTCCAGGAAGAACGCTGGAAAACGGATGAGGCGGCCATCAAGGCAGCGCTCGACAAGGCCGGCGCGAAATACATCTCCGCCGATGCGCAATCATCCGCCGCAAAGCAGCTGACCGACGTGGAATCGCTGATCTCGCAGGGCGCCAATGCGCTGATCATTCTGGCGCAGGACAGCGACGCGATCGGTCCGGCCGTTGAAAAGGCCGTTGCCGAGGGTATTCCGGTCGTGGGTTATGACCGTCTGATCGAAAACCAGAACGCCTTCTACATCACCTTCGATAACAAGGAAGTCGGCCGTCTGCAGGCTGCCGAAGTCTTCAAGGTGAAGCCCGAAGGCAATTACGTCTTCATCAAGGGCTCTTCTTCCGACCCGAATGCGGACTTCCTGTTCGCCGGCCAGCAGGAAGTGCTGAAGGCGGCCATTGACGGCGGCAAGATCAAGAATGTCGGCGAAGCCTATACGGATGGCTGGAAGCCGGAAAATGCCCAGAAGAACATGGAACAGTTCCTGACCAAGAATAACAACAAGGTCGATGCGGTCGTCGCCTCGAATGACGGCACGGCCGGCGGTGCAATCGCCGCTCTCGCCGCGCAGGGCATGGCCGGTTCGGTTCCCGTTTCCGGTCAGGATGCCGATTTCGCGGCGCTGAACCGCGTCGCGCTCGGCACGCAGACGGTGTCGGTCTGGAAGGACAGCCGTGAACTCGGCAAGGAAGCGGCCGGCATCGCGCTGGAACTGGCCGGCGGCAAGAAGATGACCGAGATCAAGGGTGTCTCCACCTTTGAAGGCGGTCCGAAAAAAGTGAAGATGCAGTCGGTCTTCCTCAAGCCTATCGCCATCACGAAGGACAATCTGAACGTCGTCATCGACGCCGGCTGGATCAAGAAGGAAACGGCCTGCCAGGGTGTGAAGGCCGGAACCGTCAAAGCCTGCGATTGATCGAATAGGTCCCGGTTCGGGCGCTGCGCCATGGTTCATGGCGCGGCGCCTTTAGAGCATTTCCAGGAAAAGTGGGCCCCGGTTTTCCGTTCGGAAATGTGCCAGAACAAAGCGTTGGAGCGTTTTCGCGATTCAGGGAAAAGCGAAAACGCTCCAAGATGTAAGGAGCACCGGCAGTTCATGGCCGATATGACCCAATCCAATTCCACAACGTCGCAAAAGACGGAAAAAGCAGGCTCGATAACGCGCTTCATCAACGCCACCGAGCTGGATACCAGACTGCTCGGCATGGTCGGTGCGCTTCTTCTGATCTGGATCGGATTCCATATCCTGTCCGGCGGGCTGTTCCTGACGCCGCGAAACCTCTGGAACCTTTCCGTGCAGACCGCGTCCGTGGCCGTCATGGCGACCGGCATGGTGCTCGTCATCGTCACCCGCAATATCGACCTTTCGGTCGGGTCGATCCTCGGTTTTTCCGGCATGATCATGGGTGTCATGCAGGCGGAAATCCTGCCGCAGATCCTCGGCTTCGAACATTGGGCGACATGGATCGTCACGCTTATGGTCGGCATTCTCGTCGGTGGTGGCATCGGCATGTTGCAGGGCTCCATCATCGCCTTCCTGAACGTGCCGTCCTTCATCGTCACGCTTGGCGGCCTGCTCGTCTGGCGCGGCGGCACCTGGTTCATCACCAGCGGTCGCACCGTGGCGCCGATGGATTCCACCTTCCGTCTGATGGGCGGCGGCACCAGCGGCTCGATCGGCGCGACATGGAGCTGGATCGCCGCCGTCATCGCCTGCGTCGCCATCATTGCGGCCATCCTGAATTCCCGCCACCAGCGCCGCCGTTTCGGCTTTCCGCTGCGGCCCGTCTGGGCGGAGTATTTTCTGGCCGCGCTCGGCTGCCTTGTCGTCATCGGTTTCGTGGCGGTGGTCAACAGCTACCCATGGCCGGTCAACATCGCCCGCAACTATGCCGATGCCAATGGTATCGCCTGGCCTGAAGGCGGTCTGTTCATTTCGCACGGCATCGCCATTCCGGTGCTGATGGCGCTTGCCGTCGGTGCGGTCATGACCTTCATCGCCACACGGCTGCGTTTCGGGCGTTATGTCTTCGCCATTGGCGGCAATCCGGAAGCGGCGGAACTCGCCGGCATCAAGACCCGCTGGGTCACGGTGAAGATCTTCACGCTGATGGGCGTTCTTTGCGCCATCGCCGCGGCCATCTCGACCGCCCGCCTCAACGCGGCCACCAACGCCCAGGGCGAGCTGGACGAGCTTTACACCATCGCGGCGGCCGTCATCGGCGGCACCTCGCTTGCCGGCGGTGTCGGAACCATAGCGGGCGCGATGCTCGGCGCGCTCGTCATGCAGTCGCTGCAATCCGGCATGGTGCTGGTGGGCATCGATACGCCCTTCCAGCGCATCGTCGTCGGTGTGGTCCTGGTCGTCGCCGTCTGGCTCGACACCATCTACCGCGCCCGCGCCAAGTAAGAACCGAGGAGAACTCCTATGACGGACCAAGTCACGCCCCTCGTGGAAATGCGCAATATTTCCATTTCCTTCGGCGGTATCCATGCGGTGGAAAACGCCTCTGTCGATCTTTTCCCCGGTGAGGTGGTCGCTCTTCTCGGCCACAACGGCGCGGGCAAATCGACCCTTATCAAAATTCTCTCCGGCGCTTACCGGCGCGATGGTGGCGATATTCTCATCAATGGCGAGGATGCCGATATCCGCAATCCCCGCGATGCCAAGAAATACGGCATCGAGACCATCTACCAGACACTGGCCGTGGCCGATAATGTCGATGCGGCGGCCAATCTTTATCTCGGCCGCGAGCTGAAGACGAAATGGGGCACGCTTGACGATGTCGCCATGGAAGCCTCGGCTCGCGAGGTGATGGGGCGTCTCAACCCTAATTTCCGGCGGTTCAAGGAACCGGTGAAGGCACTGTCCGGCGGCCAGCGGCAGTCCGTCGCCATCGCCCGCGCCATTCTGTTCGATGCCCGCATCCTCATCATGGACGAGCCGACGGCAGCACTCGGGCCGCAGGAAACGGCGCAGGTGGGCGATCTCGTCAAGGAGCTGAAACGGCAGGGCATTGGCATCTTCCTCATCAGCCACGATATTCACGATGTCTTCGATCTGGCCGACAGGGTCTTCGTGATGAAGAACGGCAAGGTGGTGGGCCATGCCCGCACGCAGGATGTCACCAAGGACGAGGTGCTTGGCATGATCATTCTGGGCAAGGTGCCGGCCGGTGCGGTGCCGGGGCCGGGTGCGGTCGCGCTCTGAATTTAGTGAAATAAAGATATAAAGATTTCTTTATGTCTATTGACATCGTGACGCCCGTGGTGAGAAATGCGGGTGTCATGGTTCTCCGGGCTTGTTTGTTCGATCCCGGAGCTAAGAGGGAATCCGGTGCGCCGACGATCGGCAAGACCGGAGCTGCCCCCGCAACTGTAAGCGGCGAGCCTTTATCCAACACGTCACTGGGGTAAACCTCGGGAAGACGGACAAAGGCGACGACCCGTAAGCCAGGAGACCTGCCAGGACAAAATAACGTCCACGGGCGGGGTGTCCCGGTGGTTGCTGCAATGGTCCGGCACAGGCCGGGCCTGCACGCGTCCGCTTTACCCATGCCCCCACAACCAAATGGGGTATGACAATGCCAGACAAGACAATTCCAGTCGCATCGCTCGGTTTTCCGAGGATCGGACGCCATCGCGAACTGAAGTTCGCGCTTGAAGGCTTCTGGTCCGGCAAGATTTCCGAGACGGAACTGCTCGAAACCGCCGCCCGGCTGCGTGCCGAAAACTGGGCGTTCCAGCTTGAGAAGGGGATTACTCATATCCCTTCCAACGATTTCTCCCTTTACGATCATGTCCTCGATACGGCCGTGATGGTGGGCGCCATTCCATCCCTCTATGGATGGGCGGGTGGAGATGTTTCCCTCTCCACCTATTTCGCCATGGCGCGCGGCAGCCAGAGCGAAGGGCACGCAGGCTGCGGCCATGGGCATGAAGGACATTCTCATCATGGTCAGGGCGTTCCGGCGCTGGAAATGACCAAATGGTTCGACACCAACTATCACTACATGGTGCCGGAGGTTTCAGAGGATCAGCATTTTGTGCTCACCTCGCAAAAGCCGGTCGACCACTTCCTTGAGGCGAAGGCGCTCGGCATCCATACGCGTCCGGTCATTCTCGGCCCGGTCACGTTCCTGAAGCTCGCCAAGGCGCGCGAGGCAGCCTTCAAGCCTCTCGATCTGCTGGCGAGACTGCTGCCCGTCTATGAAGAGCTGCTGCGTCGCCTGCGCGCGGCCGGTGCTGACTGGGTGCAGATCGATGAGCCGGTCGCCGTGCTGGACCTTTCCGAAGGGGAGCGTCACGCGCTGGCTGTGGCCTATCGCGCTTTGTCGAAGGCCGCGCCGGATCTGAAAATCCTGCTCGCCACCTATTTCGGTGGGCTTGAGGACAATCTCGAAGCCGTCGCAGCGCTTCCGGTCGCGGGCCTTCATATCGATCTGGTGCGAGCGTCCGATGCGCTGGAGACGGTGTTGAAGGCGTTGCCGGAAAATCGCGTCCTGTCGCTGGGCGTCATCAACGGCCGCAACATCTGGCGCGCTGATCTCGCTGCAATCATTACCCGATTGGAACCGGTAATCGCGGCACGCGGTGCGGCGGCGTTTCAGATTGCGCCTTCCTGCTCGCTGCTGCATGTCCCGGTCGATCTCGAACTGGAAACCGGCCTCGATGCCGATCTGAAAAGCTGGCTTTCCTTCGCCACCCAGAAACTCGGCGAACTTGCCACGCTTGGCAGGGCTCTCGGTGAGGGCAAGGCTGCTATCGCGGCGGAACTGGAGGCTGCCTCGAAGGCCGTTGCCGCGCGTGCATCCTCGCCGAAGGTAACGGACGCCGCCGTGCAGAAGCGTATTGCGACGATTGGCGAGGCTGACAGAAAGCGGGTGAGCCCGTTTGCCGAGCGGCAGAAAGTGCAATCGCAGGCCATTGCGCTGCCGCTTTTCCCGACGACGACCATCGGCTCCTTCCCGCAGACGCCGGAGGTGCGCAAGGCCAGATCGGCGCATGCGAAGGGCGCTCTGACCGATGCGCAATATGAAAAATTCCTGCAGAAGGAAACCGAAGCGACCATTCGCTGGCAGGAGGAAATCGGTCTCGACGTTCTTGTGCATGGCGAGTTCGAGCGCAATGACATGGTGCAATATTTCGGCGAACAGCTTTCCGGTTTCGCTTTCACCCAGCATGCCTGGGTGCAGAGTTACGGTTCGCGTTACGTGCGTCCACCCATCATCTTCGGCGATGTGTCGCGCCCGAAAGCGATGACGGTTCGGTGGTGGGAATATTCCCAGTCGCTCACCGACAAACCCGTCAAGGGCATGCTGACCGGGCCGGTGACGATCCTCAACTGGTCCTTCGTCCGCGACGATATCGCCAGAAGCCTGACATGCCGCCAGATCGCGCTTGCCATCCGTGACGAAGTCAACGATCTCGAAGCGGCCGGTGCGCAGATGATCCAGATCGATGAGGCAGCTCTTCGTGAAGGACTGCCGCTTCGGCACCGGGACTGGCAGGATTATCTCGGCTGGGCGGTGGAGTGCTTCCGCATTGGCTCCAGCGGCGTGGGCGACCGCACACAGGTTCACACCCATATGTGCTATTCCGAATTCAACCAGATCATCGATGCCATTGCTGCAATGGACGCCGACGTGATCTCCATCGAGACCTCGCGTTCGAAGATGGAGTTGCTGGATGCGTTTCGGACCTACAAATACCCGAACCAGATCGGTCCCGGCGTTTACGACATCCATTCGCCCCGCGTACCGGCGGTTGGTGAAATGGTCGATCTTCTGGCACTGGCGCGAGAGCGGCTTGACGACCGGCAGCTCTGGATCAATCCGGATTGCGGCCTGAAGACGCGTAAATGGGAAGAGGTGAGGCCGGCCCTGGTCAACATGGTCGCTGCCGCTGCCGAGCTCCGCCGCGCGGTGCTTTGATATGAATGGAGGCCCGGCAAAACCGGGCCTCCATCATGGCTTCCGCCGGGAAAATGTGGGGGAGGGCATATGAATGCCTCTCCGGGAGGATGGAGCCAGCCGGACAGGCAGATGAACGTTTCCGGGCTTACGACTGGAGATCGGTGTGGAAACGCTCAATCCCGGCGGATTTACGCCGTCGCGAAAGCGCTCAATGCAGGTCGGCCTGTGCGAAGGCGCCGACATTCAGCTCTGCGCTTACCGGCGGCAGACCCTGCTGATTGATGTCCTGGGCCAGCGACAACAATGCCATTTCCAGGAAATAGGTCGACATGCCCAGTTCCAGAGATTTCGAGCGCTGGCAAAGATAGGAAACCATCCGCCCGAGCGCCAGAATCTCGTCTGCATTGTCCTGTTCAAGTATAGCTGTGTTAGACGCCGCCATGATTCCCTCTCGACAGTCGACAGTATGAAAACGCGATGATGTTGCGTTGTTCATTTTCGACCACATCGAGCGTCACGCGAGCGTCACACCTGCGTCAATCGTCGTTTTTGTCCGCCGGCGCGGCGGCATTTTCCGCCGCTTCAGTCGCGGCGAGCGATGTCACGAGAGCGACGATGCTTCTGCGCACGGCGGCGCTCTTGATGCGCGAAAAGGCCTGGTTGAGCGAAAAGCCCTCATTCGAAGCCACGAAGGTCTGCATGGCGTTGATCGTGCCAAGGGCCGGATTGGCCGGGTCGCCATCGGGCGTGGCATTGGCGAACAGGGAGCTGACCTCAACGCCGAGAATCGACGCAATGGCCTGCAGACGGGACGCGCCGACACGATTGGCGCCCTTTTCATACTTCTGGACCTGCTGGAAGGTGATGCCCAATCGCCCGGCCAGCGCACTCTGGCTCATGCCGAGCGACTTGCGGCGCATTCTGATTTGTGCGCCGACATGGACGTCGATCGGGCTGGGTAGTTTGGCGTGCATTACAAATTCCTCCGGTTGAGGTTCTTAAATCCGATGATTATCAATTAATATTGTTGAAGGTATACATTCAACACAATTTCCACGGGTATTATGACGCTTTATTGACGAAATTGCACGATTTTTCGTTCATAATCGCGTGTCCGGGCCGCGATTTATTATTTTTGTTGCACAACGCAACGCCCCGTTGCGGCTGGAAAGATGGCTCCATCCGGCCACGCCGATGGCCTGAAAGCCGATTCTGTCCCAAATTTTTCGGTTCATTGCATCGAATTCCTCAAGCGACTCGGTATCGCCGAAATACGGAATCCAGACGAATGGCCGTTTCTGACCGGAACGTATGACATTTTCAAGAAGGACATTGTTGTAAAGTCTGGGCAGGCATTTGTTGGTGTCGATTGTCGGCGAAAGCGGGATGGGATTTCGTTCGATCGCAAAGCCCTGCCGCGCGAGCCAAAGTGCCGAGGCGTCCAGTTTTCGTTTCAGCTCGGTTGCGGCGCGGGCGTTGCATCCGCCATGCGCGACGGGGTCGGCAACGAGCAATAGCGGCCGGCCGCTGCTTCTCAGACCGGTGACGGAAACGAACTGGTCAACGTGGAAGCCGCATTGGTGCATTTTTTTGCCGGCAATTTCCGCTCCGCAAGTTTCCGTTGCTGAAAAATCGGCAGAGGCCGGGACTTTGCCGAGATCTTCCGGCCGGTATCCGAAACTGAAGATGCTTCTGCCGTCGAGAGCCTGAATCTTTCGCCACCGCTGCGAAGGGATGGCCGCATCCCTTCCGATCCCCCTGTCATCATTCAGGCTGGACTGGCCCACCAGCCGAAAATCCGGGCCGACAAGCTGGTTGCCCCCTGCCAAGGCGACATCCGAATGCGTGGTTGCCGCTCCCAGATATTCGGCCAGGCTGACGCCTATGGCCTTCTCCGCCACCAGGACGAATTCTGTCGCGGGATCAACCGCACGCACATGGAACATGTCCTGTATCCATGGATGCGAAACGCTGTCGTTTCCCGCAAGGGGCATTAGCTCGGTGCTGCAGGAGGCTGGCAGGCTGCCGAGCCAGTCTCGTGCTGACCCCAGACTGGCACGATCGATCAGGATAACGGCGGTGATATCCGCAGGCAGGGCCGAGAGCAGATTTCCGATTGGAACGAGCGGTGCAACAATGTCGGCGGCCCTGTTTTCCGCAAAAAAAGAGGCGGGTAATGCGAGCGCAATCGTGCGGATCAGCCCGCCGCAATCGGGCATCAGAGGCAGGGGCCGGATGGCGCTCAAGACGTTTTGTCTCCTGCCGCCCGCCTTGCGGCCAATTGCTGGAAAAACATCGTATTCTGAAGTTTCCATGATGGCGGCGGTGGGGATGGCAACGTTTCGCCCGTAAGCATTGCCAGAAGCCTCATCGCATCGTTTCTTTTGACGGAAATCGCATTGGCCGCGAGGAAATTTGCCGTCTGGGAGCCGAGGCCCGCTTCCGCGGCGATGGCGCGCCATGTCCTGCGGGTAAAATGCAGATTGTTGGCTGCGCGGGTGAGCGCGTCATATTCCTCTGGAGCGACCGTATCGTGACAGGCGGCAAGTGTCGCCTCGGCATCGACCAGCGCGATTGTCAGCGGGCGGTAATCGAGCGCGCCGGGTGCATGGCTCACCGCCACATCGGCATCGGAAAAACGCTGCCCGTCGCGATAGGCCTCGAAAATCTCGCCGATGCCGATCATGCCGAAGGAGGCGCATTCCGCCGCCCGGAGCGCGCCCATGCTGGCGGCGCCGAAAACGCTGACGCCGCTCGACAATGCCCACAGAATTTCCTTGTGCCAGACGGCGGCGCAATCGCCGTAAAGTCCGTCGATCAGCCCGATTGTTCCGACGCCTTGCCGAACCGCATCGAAAATATCGCCGCAGGCGGCCGGACCGCGAAGATCGAGACCGGATATATGTTCGCCTGCGATGCCGTGGATGGACGGGCCTGCAAAAACCACCGGCTTCATCCGAGACCTCCGACGGTCAGCAGGTGATCGAGAGTGCGCTGCGAGATGTGTTGCAGGCCGCCGCCGGCCGGGGCAAGGCCGCTTGCCAGAACCCGCACGACGTGCAGACCGGATACCTCCGTTTCCAGCGGAAAGACATAGATATCCTCGATCCCGCCGGCGAACAGGTGCGTCGCAAGCTGACGCCATGGCGGCGAAGACGCGGCGTCATGTATAAGATCGAGATTGGCGGGCACCCTTTCCATCGGCTGCACGCCGGGGGTCGAAGACCCGGCCGCAACCATATCCCGCTGGTAGCGGAGAGGGGAAAGGTCGTCCCTCGCGCCGCTGATATCCGTCAATCGCGACTGGATCGCCTCCAGCAAGGCTGCAATCGCAGCGCCATGGATATCAGGCCGGCAGGCAGCCCCCGCGGCGCTGCGGGTGGCTGGCCCGTCCTGCGCCTGAAGCGACCGGGGCAGGCTCGCCATCACCACCGGCACGCCAAGCCCATTCGTCATGTCGAAGAAGGACGGCGGCAGGCCGATATCCGACAGATGCTGAACAAGACCGTCGAAGGAAGGATCGACGCCCGCCGGAATGAGGACCGGTCGCGGCGCGATGGCGCGCGTCTCGAAAGTATCGACGAGAAAGCAGGCATCGTTTTCAATGAGTTCGAGCAGGGCATGGAGGACCGCATGGTCATGGTCGAACCCCGCTGCCAGCCCCTGGGAACTCATGCGGAAGGCCTGCCGGTCCCATGGGAAATCCACCCGGAAATCCATGCCGACGAGTTCGTAAGGTGCAAAAACCTGCCCCTGCCGGCGAATGGATGTGCCCTTCACCCAGGCGCGTTCTTTTCGCGGATCGAGCGCGTCGCAATCGACCCTGCCGACGGTTTCGAAGGGAATGAGAGGAGTTCCCTCGTCCCGCATCTCCTGAATGGAGCTGAAGGCGGCGATATGTTTGCGGGTTTCTTCGGCAACCGCGCCTTCGATCGCCTCCATGATCGCCGATAGACGGGCCTGTTCCGCGACAAGCCCCTTGCCCTGCGAGACCGACAGCCCGCGCGAATTGGGCCGGGCCGCGAACCAGACGGGAATACCGATAATATCGAGGCCGGTTACGTCGCCGACACGGGTAATCCCGAACCGCCGAAGCAGTCCGGGATCGAAGAACGAAGCGTCGACATGCCTTGAAGCCGCTATCGCTGATATGGGAGCACCGGCGCCGGTCAAGGCTGCGAGACCGCGATCAGGGCGCCGTGTTGCTGTCGTCGGCAAGGATGGCGTCGAACAGCTCGCCGGTGACGGAGCCGGCCGGACCGACCGCCTTCAAGGCCGCTTCGATCGGCGCCTGTACCATGCGGTTGAAATCCCAGCCGGCGTCGTTCACTTCGCCGATAAAGGCGAAATCGGCTTCGGAAACCACGGCGCCGCCGGAGACGAGGGCTTCGATGCCCTGAATCTGAACCTGGTCCAGTTCCGCTTCCGGCTGACCGTTCTGGCGAACGAGCATGGACTTTGCGGCGGCCGCTACGCGGGCATAACCATCCACGCCGGGATGGCTGGCTTCATAGGCGGCAATCGTCTCATGCGACACGGACGCAACCCTGAGCGGCGCCGTGCGAATGAAGAGAACGCCGAAACCCTTTTTTCCGACAATGAAGAAATGCGAGGACATAGTATCTCCTATTTGATCCCAGCTAATCGAAGTGCGTGATAGAATTTTTCATTCGCTATCGGGTCCCGGTCTGGAGACAGGCTGCTGATCTCCCTCGCCGTCATACCCGGATAGTTTTCCTGAAGCCTGTTGCCGGATTCCCGGGCAGAGGCCAGATCGCCATGCAGCGCGTGGCTTGCGGTGAGGACGCGCAGCGCAGGCTCGTCATTTTCCATCCGCCCGCACAGTTCCACCGCCGTGCCGTAATCCTCGCGCTTGAACGCGATGCTGGCGCCGGCCCACCAGTAGATGTCGGGCGCCAGCGGATTGAGGTCGATGGCCTGCTGAAACTTCTCCCAGGCGATTTCCGCATCGCCGAAATGAGCGAGCGCATCGGCATGCTGGAGCAGGAGGTCGGCCGAATTCGGCGCCAGCGCCTCCGCCTCGAAGAATTTTTCGGCGGAGATGTCGAAGTCCCGCTGGTAGAGCGCCACCACCGCGCACATCCAGTGGCCCACGCCGAGGGCGGGGTCGATCTCGACGGACGAATCGGCCTCCGCCTTGGCGCGGTGCAGGAGATGGGGGTCGTTGCCGCCCAGCATCAGCCATTCCAGCTGCAGGCTCTGTGCCACGCGGGCGCGGGCAACCGCCATGCTGTGGTCGAGATCGACCGCCTTGCGGAACATCGAACGGGCTCTTCTGAGAAGCGGCAGATCGCACTTGCCGCGCAGAAGCTGCTGGCCTTCCAGCAATTGCCGGTAGGCCTCGCCGCTATGGTTGCGGTCGGGCTCCACCTGAAGCCGCTCGATTTCGCGGGCAAGCGCCGCCGCCACCTGTTTGGAGAGCAGCCGGAAGGCGGCGTGGATATGCCGCTCAGTCAGGACCGCTTCCAGTGACCAGACGATTTCACCGCTTGCATCCTCGATCAGCGCAACCGACATGCGGGCTTCGTCGAACACGGTCGAAATGATGCGGTAATCCGCCCGCAGCATGGCGTAGCCGTCATCGGCCCGGTCATGCGCCAGCGCAAAGGTGCTGTGTGGCGAAAGGACGGTGAAGGTTCGGTATCGGACAAGGCTGTTGGCGACATCCTCGACGAAGGCATGCATGACCGGCGAGACCGGCTGCCCGTCGACGCGTGCCGGGCGGACGAACGCGACACGCGGTTTTGCCATCGATTTGCGGCGACTGCCTTCTTCCGGTTCGGCGGGGGCCGTTATCGTGGCGGCCAGACTTTGTATTCTCCGCCTTAGCGCCACGGTTTCCGCTTCCGGCGAACGACCCTCCTGACGAAGCTGTTCCATCAGGAGCTGGTACATGCCCTCGCAGGCGCTGATATTTCCGATCCGCGCATAGGCCGCCATGGCGGCGCGGTAGGTTTCTTCGCGCTCCGGTTCGATCTTGCAGGCGCATTCGGCAAGTCTGGCGATGTCGTTCGAGCTGGCGCGGCCGAACCGCGTCAATTCCTCCAGAAGCTGGGTGTAGCTCGAAAAGAACAGGTCCCTGAGACGGCGGCGCTCCGAAAGCAGCCAGAGATAAAGATGGTCCTGCCCGGCCTCCAGCCCCTCCAGCAACTCGCCGCCGAATTCGAGCAGCGCATTGAGCCGCCGCATCGGGTCTTCGGCCCTTGCGCCGGCAAGGAAGATGGCAAGGTCGGTGCGCTGCGCCAGCTTGCCGGCCTTCAGGTCGTTTCCTTCGGTCAGAAGGATGGCATCGTCCTCATTGGGCAGTTTCTGCAGGCGGAGAATGAGCTGCCGCAAATTGCCGAGAGCTCTTTTCTGCTCGACATTTTCCCACAGCAGCGATGCGGCATGCTGGCGGGAAAGGGACTGGTTCGGCGCAAGGATGAGGGCGGCGGTGAGGGCGAAGCCCTTGGACGGAAAAAATGCCTCCCGCACCGCATCACAGCGCGGGGTGCCAAAAAGCCGGATCGGTATCAGTTCAACGTTCCCAGCCACTTTCGTCCCCTCATGAATCATCATCTAACAACGTGTCCGGGAAATTGAAAGTCATCATAGCGTTCCATTTGACGCTGGTGTGACGCGGCCTGCCTATTGTCGCAGACAGAAGCATGAATGACGGGTGGAAAACAGCGGACATGCGACGGGCAGGCATCGGGAATTTTCGACAGTGATAGCGTTTAACGGAAGCTACATGGCCTTCGAGCCGCGTATCGAGCCTTACCAGCGTGCCGACGATGTCGGTTATGCGGTCAGTGAATTCATGTGGTTCAAGGGCCGTCCGTTCTATCCGGTCTCGGCGCTGGTCCATGCGAAGGTCGCGCATGCCAGGCTGTCGGCGGAAAAGGGCGACGACGAGGACGAGGATAATCTCGATATTCTCTTTCGTATGCCGCTGGTGGCGGGCGGGCACTTTTTCGAGATCGTGCTGCGTTCGAATGAGGGAACGTCCTACGGCGGCTGGGTGTGGGGAGAAGAACTGGAAATCCTGAATGAATTCGTCAACGGCTATCGCGTTCTGGCGGGGAAGTTCGACGACAGGCTCATCCGGTTCGAATATTCCAGGCGGTTTCAGCGCTACCGGACGATTGAGCCGCTGCCGGTGGAAAAATCCGTCTTCCTGATCCAGCGGGAGGCAAAACCTTATGCGGGCAGGCGTGGTCTGCCGGGCGTTCCGGTAGCCTGATTGCGGGGGGCGCCCTTTGGGTCAACGGGCGGAAGGCATGGAGGCGCGTATTGCGGCATGTCCGGTAAAGCGCGGCTTTATCGGAAGTCACCCGGGAATATTTTTATTTTTATTGTGTGGAACATTATGATGCCCAATAGAGGTAAAGTGCGTAACAGGGGGATGTCATCGCAGCTTGTGGCGGTGGATTGCCTTTCCGGCGACGATACGCTTTCCGATGCGGAGAGCGTTGAGGACGAGCCGCGCCCGCTTCTGCGCAGCGACAGGCTCTACGTTGTCAGCGAGCCCGTTTCCCAGACATTGCCCACATCCGCCGTCGGCGATGATCGAGCCGGAAAAGAGGCGTCGGGCAGGACCGAGATTAGAAACAGGGTTGTCGATGCCGATATCAGGGCCGCAAAATGGGCCTGGGCTATATTGGCCATCGCGCATTGCTGGCTGATTTATTTCATGGTGCACAATCTCGGCTAGCAGCTCCCGCCGGAAGACATCCGGTTTCAGCCCGCTGCTGCGCAGAACCATCGCCGCAATTTGGGGCTATTTCGCCGTTTGAGCGGACCCGAGCGTCCGCAACGTGACCCTCCGACAGCCTCCCGCGCATTTCTTCATGCTGCCGCCTGTCCAGCCGCGAAGGCCCGTTCTCCCTGCTGTTTGCCTGCGGAAATGTCATAAAGCTGTAAATGAAGAAACTTAATTGAGTGATCGGTTTCAACGGAAACGGATCACCATGTCCCGGTCGCTTTTTACCAAAACGGCGGCGACCTCGGACTTTCTTACGACATCGCATCGCCCGGGATAGACGACGTCAATATCGACCGCCCGGACCTGTTTGAAGTGGCGTCGCATGTGCGGCGTCCGAACTCCCATGACCTTTCTAGCCCTGGAGATGACGAAGTGAGCAATCTTATAGGTACCGGCTTCAACGCCGGCTCGGATGATGGCGAACTGGCCACCCTCGAAAACGATCTGCGCGCGCTTGCCGAAATTGGTTGCGATACCGTGGAAATCGCCGCAACAAGCCTCGACATGATCGCCGGCGGCCGGATCATCGAGGAGCGCGCCGACCGTTTCGTGTCGCTCGCAAAGCAGTTCGACTTCCGCTACACCGTGCATGGTCTCGTCTCTTCGAATTTCATGGATCCGGTGACATGCCGTTACCAGATCGATGCGGCCAAGGCGCTCGCCGTTCTATGCGACCGTATCGGCGCGGGCATCCTCGTCCAGCATGGCGGTGCCCTGCGTGCCGACCAGATCGCCGAACGGGCCGATGCCGACAGCCGCGAGCGGGAAGCGCTTTTCGAACTGGCGGAATTCTGCAGGCCCTATGGCGTGCGCATCGCCCTTGAGAATATCTTCTCCACCGAACCCGGCCAGTATCGCCAGACGCCGGCCGAAGTGGCAGCGACCGTGAAGGCTGTTGGTCACGACAATCTCGTTGCGTTGATCGACTTCAGCCATGCCTATCTCGAATCCACCTATCGTGGCCTCGATTTCCGCGATGAGCTTCGCGCCATGGCGCCGGTTGCCAGCCATCTGCATGTGCACGATTCCTTCGGTCGCCCGCAGGGCTTCTATCAGCCGTATTTTCCTCAGGAAAATACGGCGCTCGGCATCGGCGATCTGCACATGCCGCTCGGCTGGGGCGATATCGACTGGCAGGACATCTTCTCGGAACTTTCCTTCCTGCCCGATACCGTGCTGATGATGGAAATCGGCCGCCGTTATCGCGCCGAGCAGCCGGCAAGCCTCGAAACGGCGCGGCATCTGATCTCGCTAAATAGCGCCCGCCCCCAGCTCGCGGCCGAGTGATGGGCCTGAACGAGGCGTAAGCCGACGGGTTGATGTTTGAAACACCGGCAGTCCCGATGCGACTGCCGGTGTTTTAATTCATGCTGCCCAGTCGGAGAGCGAATAGGCCCTGATATAATCGATCATCATCTGAGAGCCGTCGCTGAAATCAGCGTCCGATGGCGTTCCCGCCGTGCCGCCGACGGCAAGGTTGACGACCATATACATGGGGTCATGCATATCATCGGGCGTATCCGTCTGCGCCACGGCGACATCGTCGAAATACCAGGTTATGTGCTCGGCATCCCACAACAGGCCGTAAGTGTGAAACCCTTCGGTGCTCGGCACGCTGACATTGTTGATGACCGAGGTCTGTTCACCGGTGGCGTTGGAGTGGGCGGACATGATGAGCGTATTGGGGTTCTGACCGCGCATTTCGATGACATCGAGTTCAGGCGGCCAGGAGCCGTCTTCGGGCAGGAGCCAGAAGGCAGGCCAGGCGCCCCGGTCGGTCGGCATATCGGCGCGGATTTCGAAATAGCCATAGGTCTGGCTGAAGGAGGAATAGGTGTTCAGCATCCCCGAGGTATAATCATAACCTTCGACCTCGTCGGCAATCGATTGCGGGGTCTCCTCGGCGGTAATGGTCAGGACGCCGTTTCCGACGCTGAAAGGGTTGACCTCCGACGTGCCGGCATAGGCCGGGTTGATATACCATTGCGCTTCGCCATTCGTCGTCAGCGAGCTTCCCTTTTCCGGCGCCCACCAATATTTGGCGTCCCAGATGCCCTGATCGCCGCTGCGCAGCGAGAGTGTATCGAATTCATCGGCAAAGGTCTGGGTGAGGGACGATCGGTCGAGGCTGAGTTCGAACTGGTCGGCCTGAAGGTCGTCCATGGTCGTTCCAGCAAGAACGATGGCCTCGCCATTCGAAAAATTGAGCCACAGGTCGCTGCCTTGCTGCGTGGCGCTGCCGACAAGCTGATCGAAAGATGTGATGCCGTAGCCATTGAGCCGGATCGTGTCATTGGCGCTGAAATCCGTGATGAGATCGGTGCCGTTGCCGCTCGTGAAAACAAAGGTGTCGGCCCCGCCGCCGCCGATCAGCACGTCGTTGCCGGCCCCGCCATCGATCGTCTGGCTGCCCGATCCGCCGGTGATGATATTGTCGAGCGAATTGCCGAAGGCATAACGCCCGTCACCCGTTACCCGCAAATTCTCGAAATTGTCGGGCAGGGTGTAACTCATCCAGGTATCGATGGTGTCGATACCTTCCCCGGCATTTTCGGCGGCGCGATTGATGCTCGAATAGAGATAATAAATATCGTCGCCCGTGCCGCCCGCCATGGTCACGTTGACGGAACTGTCGCCCCACATGGAATCATTGCCTGCAGTGCCGGTGAGCAGCGGGCCGGAACCCGTGGCGGAGAAAAATCCCGTGGAACTGCCGCTGTAATAGAGTGTGTCTCCAAGCGCATTCACTACTGTCCGGGCCATGAACCGTCTCCTGTCCGTTAGCGTTGGTGTCTCACTCCTCCTGCTGCACACCCTAACAGGGCAAAAAGCCTCCTGTTAGGCCGAAATATGAGGGGTATGTTCCGTTGCGGTTGCATTCAGCTGTTGAACGGGCGCGTTGTCATGACCCGCTTCCGCCTGTTACATGTCCGTTTTTGAACCGGCGCGGCGCGGTCTTGCCGTGCCCCTGCGGGCGATGGCAGGATTGGGGCATATCGGGAATGGAGTGTCAGGATTGAGTGTAGCCTTTACCAAGGAAGACAGTGCGGAAACCGCAGCCGAAACCGTTCTGCCGGATCGGGTAATCTCGCCGCATCCCAATCTGGTAACGCAGTCCGGGCTGAGGGCGCTGGAAGAGCAGTTGCGGGCGGCGCGCGAAGCCTGCGAGGCGGCCAATGCCATTGAAGACATCAATGAAAGACGACGCATTTCCGCCAGCCCGCTACGCGATCTGCGATATTTCTCCGAGCGGGTTCGCACCGCGCAATTGATGCCTGATCCGCCAGCGGATGGCGTCGTCATTTTCGGCAGCCTGGTGAAGTTCAGCCGCGATGACGGGCGAACGCAACGGTTCCGGATCGTCGGCGAAGATGAGGCTGATCCCGCTGCGGGAACGATGTCCTATGTCTCCCCGGTTGCAAGGGTGCTGATGGGAAAAGCGGCGGGCGATCTCGTCAGTTTGGGCGGGAGGGAGATCGAGATCGTCGATGTCGCCTGAAGCGTCCCGTCAGAACATAGGCGGACTTAGACCCGGCCTGTTGCCGATGAGGCTTCCTTCTTCCCTGTTGCGCGCATTGTCTGTCGTGCCCAGCATCCGCATCATCGTGTTTTTCAGGAAAAGCCTGAAGTCCAGATCAATGGCGGCATAGGCAAGCGCAAGTCCCACATGGGCCATGAAGACGGGGTTGAAATTCAGCTCTTCAAATTGATAGCCGATAATGACGCCGATTGCCGAATAGGCGAAAAAGCCGATTTTCCGTTTCCGGAAAATTGCATAAAAAAGCGCGAAGGCGCTCATGATGCAAAATCCCAACCCGGAAGCATAGGCGGTGGCCATGAAGCCATTATGTGGCGTGCCGATCCTCGATATCCGCGCAAGTTCTTCATATCGCGCGGTAAATCCTATGCCCAAAGGATGCTGGAACATGACCTGAAAGCCACCTGTGATCGTCTCCCACCGCTCATGCAAGTTGTTGCTGCTATTGCTGTCCTCGAGAAAACGTTTCGAAAAGGCCTGTTCCGCAAAGTCGAAAGCGCCGAGCGGCAAAACGGCGGCAATGGCGAGGGCGCACAAGGCAAAACCGAAATAGGTGCTGAGCAGCATTTTGACCGAAAAATTCCGGACGTAGAAATAGAGTCCGATGGCAAGGACGGCAAACACCCCCGAGCGGTTAAGCGTGAGGGTAAAGCTGGCAAGATATACGAGCAGAAACACGGCAAACAGCGCGGGGCGCTTGTGGCGTTCGGCGACATAGGCCACTGCTGCTCCGGCCAGCGCGAAGGCCGGTCCAGCCGTGTTGCCGACGGGCCAGATGCCGCCTGCCTTTTCGACACGCAAAAGTAGCGGGGTTATCTCACCTTTCGCCGCAAGCTCCAGCACGCCCGCCTCATCGAACATGAAGGACAATCCGAGGGAGGCGAGCTGGTCATGGATGACGATGTCCAGGAAAAGCAGGATCGTCACCGCTATGAAGCCCGCAAATATGCCCCAGCAGAACAGTTCGAGCAGGTTTTCCTTGAACAGCATATAGGCAAAGAACAGAAAATAGACCGCATAAAAATAGGTCATCGCCGTCGTATAAAACTCACCATCGCCACGCGCATCGGCAAAGAGCGCCGTGAGGACAAACAGCACCGTTAGCGGCAGAAGATAAAACAGGATGATCGAAGGCGTCAGGCAGCGAATGTAAAGCAGCGCGATGACGGGCAACGTCATCAGTACCAGCATATCGGTAATATTGAGGAAACGCAGGCCAATATTGCTGGTCGCTACATTGCATTGAATGAAGAAACCAATGGCGAAAACGAATGTCGCGAGAAAGATGCCGGGAATATTGATTGTCTTTAAAGGGTAAAGCGGCATAGCCAAAACAAAACCCGGTATAGCAGGTTGGCGCGATGCCGCACGATTTGCTCTTCTTTTCATCCGCGGTCTCTATCTTTTATGAGCGGATTTCGACTGTCCACAGGACAGCGCTACCGCGTGGCAATCAATATAATATGGCGACTATTAGTGGGCTCGATGACGTCGCCGCGCAAGATATTTTATCGTTTCGTCATGAGATCAGATTGCCTTTCGGCAAATCCCCTTCGACCGCGATGATGCGCTGAATGTGAACCGGTTCATTCGAAGTGGGCGCGCTGGTGCCGAATGCCGGAAGGATTCGCAGAAAGAAATTATACCCCGCCGGGTTGATATCGTGGTCTATGGCGATCCCGTTGGCGACCGCCCACATCCAGCCGCTATTGCCGGCGATGTTGGCACCTCCGAATTGCAGGGCGGAGCAAGCGATTGTCCGGATTGAGCCGCCGCTTTTCGTAACCAGAGTTATGTAGGGCAGACGCTGCTTCTCGTTGTTCTTGTAAAGTACAGCGAAAGAAACGGTCCTGCCTATCATCGCTATCGCTTCTGCATTGCGGAGGTAGCGCGTAAGCCCGGCGATCTGGCTGCCATTTGGATAGAGGGCGAGGCTGCTTTCGAAGGACGGGGAGAAGATGATTTCGGTGGCTTTGGTGGCGGAACCTGGTGAAGTCATGCCCCAGCCCGTCGGAACGGAACCAGTCCAATCGGTGAAATCGCCGTTGCCGATGAGATTGGCGGCGGGCAGCTTTGGCCAGCAAGGTGTCTGGAAGCTGTTATCGCGTGCCGATCCCAGATAGGAATCGAACAGGGTCCGGGCAACCAGCCGGGAGCCCGCCTCGTTCGGGTGAATATTGTCCCGATAAAGGGCGGCGTCCTTGCCCTTCGCCAGAAATGCGGCATGCGTATCCACCAGCGTGAGGTTCGGATGGGCTCGGGCCAGGTCGAGGATCGCCTGATAGACCTTGTCGTAACCCGTTCCATCCCGCCACGGGTTCTGAGTGGTGATGAGTTGCGGAGCATTTGGCCACTGCCATTCGGTCATTCCCAGCGGTCCGAGCAGGGTGGATCGTCCGGAGCTCAAAATGCCGCCGGGCGCTTCGAAGGTCTGCATATTGTGACCATGATGCATGATGCAGAGATCGGGGCGGGGAATCTTCAGCGCCGCTGCGCGCTGCTCCGCAAGCATGTAACCCGCCATGCCGCCGGGCAGCGTCGCAAGATAGAGCGTCAGCGTCGCTCCTTTGCCGGCGCGCAACGTAACCGGCGCTGCATAGGTTTTTGGCCCGGTGGCGGCGCTCGTCTCCCATTCCGCCCAGCGGTATAACACAACTGTCGTATCGTGCAGCTCGCCGAGCATCATCGCAAATTGCTGAAATGGTCCGGCTTCGGCATGGGCGGTGCTGTCGCCGTTCACGAAGATCGTGCCATTCTGGCCAGCCGCCAGACGGGCCCGCAAGGGCGAGAACGCTGTCAGGGAAAGACCGATGTCACCCATGTTTCGGGGACGTATGCCGAGCGTTAAGCCGATCATGCGACCACCTCTTCCGTTCGCGCCGTATATATGCATATGTTGTGTTCGGGCGGTGTCATCGTTCGTTCTCCTGGTCTGGCCTCAGAATAGTTCCGCCACGAGGCCCGGGGAAAAATGCCGGGAGCGAAACAGAAAACAGCGCACGGAAACGAGCGTTATGAATTTTTCTTCGATCTCGCTTGAAATGTAAAAATAGAATATTATTCTAATTATTATTGTTATTATGGAATTTTATTACGAATAAAGGTTTTGATGCTGGTGTTTTTATCTAGCGACGCGCGTTTCCACGCAGCTTTCGGTGAAGATATTCCTGTCGCTTCAGGGCAGGTTCGTTCTTTCCGCCGGCCGGCTATTCATGCCCGCAATCACAGACAGATGCATCGTGGGCCCTCTCATCCGGCAGGAGAGACACCATGACATCCGCTCTTTTCGTCAGCCATACCGGGGAGAAGGGCGGCGCCGAACTTTTTCTGACGGACCTCGTCAAGGCGGGCCCACACTCCTGGCGTGCCTGTTTTCTCAGCGGTGGTGCGGCCGCAGATGATCTCGTTGATGCGGGGCGGGCTCCAGTCATGCTGTCCGCCGGAGAAAAAATGCTGTCGATCCGCCGCGATGCGTCCTTTGGCGCCCTGTTGCGCGGAGCGGCCGACGTGATGGCGGTTGCCTGGCAATTGAGCCGGGAGGCGAGACACTATGATGTAATCTGCGCCAACTCGCAAAAGGCGCTTTTTGTCTGTGCCTTGGCCGCGAAGCTCAGCCGCCGGCCGCTCGTCTGGATTTTACACGATATCGTCACCGATCCGGCTTTCAGCGCCACCAACCGCCGCGCTTCGCTGGCATTTGCGCGCCTTTTCGCCAGGCTGGTTGCTGTCAATTCCGAAGAGACGGGCCGGGCTTTCATCGAGGCCGGCGGCGAGGCGGATAAGGTTCGCATCGTTTACAACGGCTTCGACCCGGCGAAAGCAAGGGTTTACGAGCCCGGTAAGGCCGCGCGGCTGCGTGCGGAACTGGGCCTTGGTCCGCAACCGCTTGTCGGCCTTTTTGGCCGGCTGAGCGAATGGAAGGGACAACATGTGTTTCTGGACGCGATTGCGGCGATGGAGGGCGTGCAGGCGGTCATCGTCGGCGGTGCGCTTTTCGGGCAGGAGGCCTATGAGGCGCGCATCCGCGAACAGGCATCCCGTCTCGGTCTCGACGGTCGCGTCCGTTTTCTCGGTTTCCGACCGGATGTGCCGGAACTGATGGCGGCGATGGATGTGGTTGCTCATACCTCGATTGTTGCCGAGCCCTTCGGCCGTGTGGTGGTGGAGGCCATGATGTGCGGGCGTCCGGTTGTCGCCACGCGCGGCGGCGGTGTTACCGAAATCATCCGTGACGGCGAAACCGGCCTTCTCGTGCCGCCGGGGGATGCATCGGCGCTGGCAGCGGCGATCGGCTGTGTCCTGTCGCAACCGGTTCTGGCGGAAAGGCTGGCGCAAAAGGGGCGGGAAGATGTGAGCCAGCGTTTCTCGCTGGAGGAAACCTGCCGCTCCGTTTCCGCGCTGCTGACGGAGGCGGCGTGAGGTTTCGCCCGGCGATCGACAGGAACAGGCAATGCCGGCAGGCGGAAGGGCCAGGATGCGCATTCTCGTAAACATGCCGAGCCAATATGGCGGCAAGGCCTCCGGTGTGGCCCGCGTGACCTTCAGTTTGCTGGAGCGGCTGCTGGAGCAGACGGGTGACGACTATGTTCTGCGCTCTCCCTGGACGCGGGCGCAACTGCCTGAAAACCTGCGCGACAGCCGGTTGCAGCTCATCGAGACTCCACGGCCGCGCGCCATGGTTTTCGATGTGGTGCGTCAGGCCGCGATGCTGCCTGCGCTCTGCCGCCGGCATGGCATCGATGTGCTTTTTAATGCCGATCCTTTCGGAAGTCCCCTCGGCGGCAAACGGCGCCTCACCCTTGTTCATGATCTTTATTTCAAAACCATTCCCGAACAGATCGGCTGGCGGGCGACCCTGACGACCGATTTCATCTTCAAGCTGATGATGGCCGGTTCGGATCAGGTCATCTGCGTATCCGAAGCGACGCGGAAGGATCTGGGGCGTTTTTACCCAGCCGCTGCCGATAAGAGCCTTACCATTCATTCCGACAGCACGCTGAATGTCGATCCCGGGGCTTTCGACACGGTGCCGCCTGTTCCCGGACGCTACATACTGGCGGTTGGAAACGCGACGTCCAATAAGAATTTTGCGCTCCTGGGCAAAGCCTTTGCCATACTCGGTAAAAAATGGCCGGATTTGCAAATCGTGCATGTCGGCCGCGACGAGGCGGAGGAAATCGCCGGCGCGCTGGACGATCCGGAATTGAAGGCCCGGCTGATCCGGCTTTCCGGCATAGATGACCGGCAACTGGCCGAACTTTATCGTCATGCAGCCTGCCTTTGCGTACCCTCCACCTATGAAGGCTTCTGCCTGCCGGTGCTGGAGGCTCAGCAGCTGGGATGCCCGGTCGTCTGCTCCAATCGTTCGGCAACACCGGAGATTGCCGGCGAAGGCGCCCTGATTTTCGATCCGTCGGATGCTCAAAGCCTTGTCGATACGCTTGAGCGACTTTTGGACAATCCGGAACTGGCAGAAAATCTCCGTCAGGCGGGTTATGAAAATCGCAAATTATATTCGTGGCGGAAGGCGGCGGAGAGCTACGCGCGGCTTTTCAAGCAAGGAGCCGCAGCCTGAGGAGGGACGCCGTCGTCAGGGTCATGCGGTCTTGCACACATCCGCATAGAGCTTTTCATAGGCCGCGACGACCCCTTCAGGCTCAACGCCTTGGCGAATTCGCTCCCGGGTTTCAGGTGTTTCCGCAAGCATGGCGGGATTGCGCATCGCCTCTGCCATGCGCGCGGCCAGTTCGGCGGCATTGCCCGGGGCGAACAGGCGTTCCGGCCTGTCCGCGCCGATCTGTTCGCCAACACCCGCAAGATTTGCGCCGATGATGGGTACGCCGCGCAGAAT
The DNA here is from genome assembly GCF_027157905.1 of Agrobacterium sp. LMR679. Taxonomy (NCBI): domain Bacteria; kingdom Pseudomonadati; phylum Pseudomonadota; class Alphaproteobacteria; order Hyphomicrobiales; family Rhizobiaceae; genus Agrobacterium; species Agrobacterium sp. LMR679. The sequence goes on from NZ_JAPVOJ010000001.1 coordinate 1,624,644, forward strand.
AGCTTCGGCAACGGTGCGGCCGAAGGCCTCCGGCCATAGGGGCGGCACGATGAGGCAATCTATGCCAGCGAAGAAACGATCAGGCTCCACATAGCCCGGAAATTCGACCGGTAGGCCGGCTGCCTTTTGCTGATAGGCCTCGATGCCATCAGGCGCACGGCCTGCCATGACCGTGCGCCAGCCCTGCGGTGGCAAAAGCCGCAACGCTTCGATCAACAAGTCAGCCCCTTTCGCCGCTTCGATGCGGCCCAGATAGCCGAAAACCAGCGGCTCGCCGGGCGCGCGGGCAATGCGCGGTTCTGGCGAATCTGGCGGTGAGATGGCGTTCCAGATCACCGTGCGGCGGTTTTCGGGAACATGGGTGAAAAAGCCGGCCCGCACGTGGCGTTCGACGATATCGCGACCAACGCCGGCGACAGCATCGACCGCGCATTGGCAACGGCGGTGGAGATAGGAAAAGGCACGGCATTTTTTGCTGCTGCCATCGCAGATATGCCCGTCATGAAACAGGGAGCCATTGGTGCACATGCTGGTGAAATCATGCAGCGAATGAACCAGCGGAACGCCGCGCTTGCGGATCATCGGCCAGATCAGCGGCGTCAGTTCCGATAGCGAATGGGTATTGACCACGTCCGGCCGGAAATCATCGATGACACGCGCAAGCCGGTGGACGAGGCGCGGATCCAGCTGCACGGCGATCTTGTAATATTTTCGCTTCCATTCCGGTTGTTGCCCCCAGTCGCCGATAAAGAACGGCGTGGTGTGCCCGAGGCGGTGAATGGTGAAACCGTCGCGTTGTTCCGCTGCCTGCTCTTCACGGGAGATGGTGGCCACTGCGATCGTGTGCCCCTTTTCCGCAAGTCCGCGCGCAAGGTCTTCCACGAATATTTCCGCACCGCCCACCCGATCCGGAGAAAACAGCGAGGTTATCTGCAATATCCGCATGCTCAAATTCCTGCGCCTTTAAGATCACGAAACCTGTTTTGCATCCGTAAAATTCGTTATTGCAGACGCAGCGGCGTTTGTACTGTCTGGTCTGAATGGCCCGGCGCCGGCATCGCAGCGTCTTCTGGAAATTGTCTCCGCCTTTTGCGACCCTCCCGCTCCATTCCGGGCGGGTTCAGGCAAAGCGTAACGACCGGGGCGAGGAAAACGGCATAGGCCATGGCAAAGCCTGGAATTTGCAGCGAAAAATCAAGCGTCGAATGCAGCAGGACGAGCAGCAGCGCGGCAAGCCCGAGATGAGAGGCATAACGATAATTTCTGCGTTTCAGTGCCCCGCGAATGAAAATCACCAGTTGGATGAGCGCAAAAAAAGCGAGATAAAACGGGAAGGCCGCTCCGAGTGTCAGCAATCCCTCGGCGTAGACATTGTGGGCATGGGTGACGACCGCATCCACCCCGCATCGCGCCACATGATAGGGCGCGTAGATTTCCGTAAAGCTTGCAAGGCCCGACCCCTGCGGCCAATTGTCGGCGATGGCGCGCGCGATACCCGGCATGTAGCAGAAGCGCATGTCGTCTTCCAAACGTGTTTCCATGCGAAGCGCCACCCGGCTGGCGAAAAGCGCGAAGAGGGCGATGGCGATTGCGATCAGGAGCGCGGCACGACGTCTCGTCCCGCGCTGCCTGCGCCGGCTGGAGGCCCCATTGCGGCCGGTTCTGGCGGGAGAGTTGAACACAATCAGCAAGATCAGCAAAATCAACGCTGCGAGGCTTGAACCAATGCCGGCACGCGATCCCGTCAACATCAACGCGATGAAACAAAAGCCCGCGAGGACGCCGAGAAAAGCGGCCCGGCGAATGAGCTGTTTCTGCTCCGCCGGCACGGTGAGGCGATTTGCCACGAGCGCCTTTACTCTCGCCCAATCCGGAGCGAGGAGGCTTTTGTGCAATAATGCGGCGAGCGTGAGAAGGATGAGACCGAAGAAGGTCGCGGCGGTATTGCGGTTGATAAAAAGGCCGGTGAGGCTGCCGAGATAGAAACGCTTCTGGATGAAGCCGAGAGCTTCGGGGAAAAGCACGAATTGCACGATGGAAAACAGCGCGAGCCAGCCACCGGCGATTGCAAACCATCGCAGCGTCTTCGCCGCACGCTCGTCGCTATCGAAAAGCACGAGGCCGGCCATGAAGGCGCCGAAGGGCAGGGCGGCGCTCATGAGGCCGAGCCGGTCATCCGCAGGTGTCAGTGAGATTGTGGCGGCTGGCGCAGTCTGCATGAACATGGCGGCGGTGGACCATGCCGGATTGGCGCGCGCGATGCCGGGTATGGAGGATGCCTGCAACAACACCTGAACGATGAGCGCTCCCAACAAAAGGCAGGCTGCCGCGAGTACCTTGCCCGCACCGGCCTTCGGAGGTCCGAACAGGAGGATTGCTGGCACCAGCAGGAGATAGATCGCGGCCGTGACGACGATGCGACTTTCGATTTCCGTTGCGCCCCTGTTGAGAAGCGCCAGCAAAAATATTGCCCAGAATGCGATTATTGCGACCGGCCGGGCATAGTCCCGAACCGCCACCAGTGGGGGCTGCGAGGAGGAGAGCGGTTCTGATCGGGCTTCGGTGAGCGACATATCTTTGGGCTTTGTCGGAATTGTTTGTGGTGGCTATGCCGCGAATATGGACGAGGCTCAGCCGTTTCATCGTTTCAGATCATGACAGCGGCGCAGGGCGTTTTGTGTCTGCCGACGGTGGCTTTGGGCAGACTTCCGCCAGGGTCCATCGCAGGATTTCTCCCTGCCTGCCGCAGACGATGGCCGTATCCGTCTCGCGGGCCGCCTCGGCCTCGGGCAAGGTGTTCTTCGGAAACTGCTGCCACATCGCGAAACGCCCACGGATCAGATTGGCATCGGCAGGCCCATAGAGCTGGGAGAAGTTCATCAGCACGGCGACTTCCATGGGCGAGGCGTTGCGCAGCGAACGAACCATGGCAAGACGCAGCCAGACATCGCCATTTGCGGGAAAACAAAAGAGCGAATGGCGAATAAAGGTCTCGGCAAAACCGAGACGCGCCACGCTGGAATTGGATGCCGGATCGACACCATTTGCATCGAGATCGGCTAGAACGAGCCTTAGTCCGGCTTTGACGATATCCGAACGGCAGATTTTTTCGCTAACGATGGGCTGAAGTTCAGGGACCGTTTCCGCAAGGAGATCAGGCGCGAGGCCATTATTATCGTCGGCGATCCGCGCCAATGCGACAATATCGGAAAAACGCCGGCTTTGCGAAAAGGCCTGCGCGGCGACGGACAGGACAAAGATGGAAATGACGAGGACCGGCACGACCGCGAGGATTTTCCGCAGGCGCATCACGCTGTCACGCCTGGTCATGGTAATATCGTGTATAGCGCGAATGATAATATTCGCTCGAACCATAGGCGCGGTAAAGCTTCAGCTTTTCGGTGTCCACCTTGTTGAGGATGACGCCGAGGCACTTCTTGCGGATATGAACCTCATTCTCCACCGTGTTTCGCACCGCCCTGCGGGCGGTTTTGCCCCATTCGGTGACGAAGATGAAACCGTCTATCCGCCCCGCCATGGCGCGGGCATCGACCACCGGCCCGAGCGGGGGCAGGTCGACGATGATATAGTCGAAAGCATTGCTCGCTTCGGCCAGGAGCTTGTGCATTTGCGCCGAGGTCAGCAGTTCCGAGGAATGAGGGACACGCTGTTTGACCACCGTGGGCAGGAAAGCGAGACGTGTCTTTTCGTCACGAAGCAGCACATCCTGGACGCTGCGGCCCTCCAGCAATACTTCGAGCAGGCCCTCGTTCGCGTGACGCGCCATGGCGCGCGTGGCGCCGGGATTGCGAATATCGGCATCCAGCAACAGGACCCGCGCACCCTGACCGGCGAGCAGTTGAGCCAGATTGATGGAGATCGTGGATTTCCCTTCGCTCGGCAAGGCCGAGACGACACCGACAATCCGCGCCCCGCTTTTGGCTGGAATGCCGAGATCGATGGCAAGCCTGGTGCTGCGCAGGGTTTCGGCGAAGGAGGAGAGCGGATGGTCGACCGCGTAGCGCGCAACGCTGGTGGGGCGCGTCAGGGCCGGATGGCCGCCTTCCTGATCTTCCACTATGGCCTTGTTGTTCTGGATGAGAGGGGTATTGCCGAGGAATTCCAGCCCGAGAACGTCTCGAACCTGTTCCCCGGTGCGGAAAAAACGATCCCGGAATTCGCGGAACACGGCAATGCCGCCGCCGGCTGCGGCGCCCATGATCATGAACAGGGCCAAAATCATGGTTTTATTCGGCTTGCTCGGAATTCTGGGCGGCATCGCCTTGGAAATCACGCGCGCTTCCGTCACGGGGAAGGATTGCTGCTGCATCGCTTCCTGATATCGCTGCAGGAAGGTCTGGTACATATTCTTGTAGGTTTCGGCCTCGCGCTGCAATTCGCGCAGCTGAACCTGTGTCTCGCTGGCCGAGTTGCTGATGTCGGTCGCCTTGGCGACACTTTCGGCGAGCGATTTTTCCCTTGCTTCGGAGACTTCCAGATCGCTTTTGTAACTTTGCGCGATGCGGCTGATTTCCTGGAACATCAACCGCCGGTATTCCTGCATTTCATTGCGCAGACGCACCGCCTGAATGTGGTTGCTGCCGAGCCTGCTGGTAATTTCCGCCTCGGTCTTTGAGGCTTCGAGATATTTTTTGCGCAGATCGTTGGCGACCGAGCTGTCGAGAATATCGGTAACGACCGCATCGACATCGTCGGTGGCGAGAATATGTTCGATGCGTTGCACCCGCGCCCGCGCCCTGGCCGTTTCCGACTGCGCCAAAATCAGCGCGCTGTTGGATTCCGCCAGCTGCTGATCGGAGAGCAGGCCGTCATTGCCGGTCGAGATCAGATTATGTTCGGCGCGAAACTTTTGCACGGCCAGATCGGTTTCGAGCGCCCGCTGGCGCAACTCGGCAATACGGTCGGACAACCAGTCGCTGGCCCGCCGCGTCGCCTCGTATTTGGAATTCAGCTTGTCCACCAGATAGGCCGAGGCCACGGCGTTGACGATCTGCGCCGCGAGAACCGGCGATGTCGAATTATAGGTGAGTTCCAGCGCGTAGGTTCGGCCGATGCGCTTGACGCTGAGGCCGTTGAGCAGCTGGTCCGACAGCGATCTCTTCAGGGTTCCATCGTCAACCACCGCCTCTTTTTTCTTCGCTGGCGAGAACCATTGCGAAACATTGACGAGCGAGCGGACGGTGCCGAATATCGAGCTTAGAAGCGACGCACGCGTTGCCCTGAATTCCTGATTTTCCGTTAGGTTGAGACTATCGACAACGGCAAGCCCGATGGTTTCCGATTGCAGGACCTCTACCTGGCTGAGAATGGAAGCTTCATCCTCTATGACGCCGCCGATCGTCGAAAGCTGTTCGACAATCTGGCTGTTGTTGCGGTCGATCAGCAGGGTCGCCGTCGCCGAATAGATCGGAACGGCCGTTGCGGCAAAAGCGAGGCCGATTGCCCCGGCGACTGCGACGGCGGCGAGCACGATGCGCCACTGCCGGCGGATCATCGCAAGAACGGCGTCGATATCGATAAATTCGGCCGTCAGCCCGCTTTTATCGTAGTCAGCCATCGTCAGGGGATCGTGCCTTTGTAACAACTGTCAGCCTCGCTCTTTTCGGCGGGCGCAGGGCCCGCCAAGTCACGGTTGCATCACAGAACTGGCGGCAGCCTTCCTCACGGGAAAGGCGATAAAGCCAAACTCAAACGGGACTTGTGCTGACAGGCGTGGTGGTGCTGCCGGTCGAGAAGAAATTATTGATCGTGGTGAAGGACGTGCCGCTGCCACCTGTCGTTGCGCCACTGCTGCCGCCGCCGCCTACGGGTGCACTGCCGCCACCCGCCTGAGCGGTTCCATCTGCGGCGCCTGCCGTTCCCGAGCCGCCGATGCTGTTGGCGTTTGCCGGCGAGGAACCGGCGCCACCGATCGGCGAGGCCGCCGCTGCGGCAGCCGCAGGGGCGGCCGGACCGGCAGCCGTTCCCTCGATATTCTCGCTAAAGGCGATCAGCAGATCGGCGGGCACGTTGGCGCCCTTTGTCTGCAACTGGATGGCGGCTGCGAGTATCGTATTGCCGTTCCTCATCGCGGTGGCGTGGGCAAGCGCCAGACCTTCTCCGACGACTTCGGAAAAGTCCTTGTTGCCGACCTTCTGGGCCAGTGCGACGATGGTGGGCAACTGGCCGGAGTCACTCAGGATGAGGGCGGACAGCTGTTCGGAGAACTGCGCCGCGCTGGTGGAAACGGCGATGATCGGAAACCCGCTCGTCACTTTTCCGGTTACGTCGGCCGTTGCCGCATCCGTGCTGGACGCGATGGTGACCAGATCCCTGATCATCCCCTGCGTCGGAGACTGCTTGAACAGTTCCGCTGCGGCAATCGAAACCGTGTCCGGATTGGTGGTGTTGACGCGGCTCAGAAATGCAGCGGTGGTTTCATCGGCGGCCTTGACGGGCGCGCCCGTTGCAGCGCTCTCAACCGAGGGCGCCTGTTGCGGTGCGGTTTCCACGTTCTGTGCGTTTGCGACAGCGGAAAAGAGACCCATGCTGGCAATAAACATCGCACCAACGAGCATCGAGCCGTTACGAATGCGGGGCATCCAACTCTCCAAATCTTTTAAAATACGACTTTAAATACATCCAATGCCGGGCAAGGTTACCCAACATCTAAAATTTCTTTTTAAATCGCACAGCCCAAGCAAAGGATCAAGCGCTAAAATAAACCTGTGGCGGAAACCCTCAGCTATTGTTAACGGCCGCCCTTGCCTTTCTCCGGTTTGTTCATGACACGGCGACTTTCCGTGGCGATGTTATCAGCCGGTCACGCAGCCAGATATTGGCCGGCGTTTCGACAAGGACGTGGAAGGTGTGGGCTATGGCGACGGTGCTGACGACGATGACGAGATAAACGAGGTTGCTCCACTCGGGCGGGAACGTGACGCCGCCGAGCGCAATCTTGAAGCCCCGAAAAATAAACGGGTGCAGCAGGTAAAGCGCATAGGACGAATCGCCGAGTTTTGCCAGCGGCCGTGCGAAACGGGGCAGGGAGATGTTTCTGGTCAAGGTCGCCGCCGCCATCAGCAAAATCGCGCCGCCGCCGAAAACCAGCAGCCGCGAAAAGGAATAACAGCCGGGATCGCACTGGAATCCGATCCTGCTCAGATCGGTCAGCATCCAGATCGCCAAGCCGCACAGGGCCGTTGCAAGCCCGAGCAGGGACGGCAAGCGAACGCCTCGCAGGAAGAGGACAGCAATGAACATGCCTGCGACGAATTCGAGAATGATCGGCTGGAACCAGAAGCTGAACGGCAGGCCGAGATCGAAGGCGGAGCCGATCATGACGGCGGCAAACAGCACGCCGGCTGTCGTGAATACCGCCCGCTCCAGCGGCAGGAAGATGAACGCTGCGAAAACGATGTAAAAGAACATCTCGTAATTCAGCGTCCAGCCGAGATCGATCAGCGGAAACGGATAGGCGTCGCCATAACCCATGCTGTCATAGGGAATAAACAGGTAGGAGGTGAGGATCGACTGTAACGGCGGAAAGGCCTTCGCACTGATAATGGTCACGCTAGCGGCCATGGCAAGCCGCAGGGTCAGCACAAACCAGTAAAGCGGGACGATGCGCAGGAACCGGCGCAGCAGAAACGCGGAACGACCGCCTGTTGCGGCGAAATAGGGTCGGGATGCATAAACGATGACAAAGCCGGAAATGACGAAAAACAGGTCAACACCGCCGCCAAGCCGCAGCAGATGCAGTGGGAAAAGCGTGAATTGCCAGTTCACGTCCGCGTGCAGCGCAACGATCATGGTTGCCGCAACGGCGCGCATCACCTGAAGAACATCAAGACGTTGCGCCCCGGCAGCTGGCGCTTCTTTAAAGTTTTTCATCATCGTCAATCTATAAAAATAAAGATATATTTAGTATTATATTGCGGCCGCTCTCACGGGGCCAGAAGTCCAGTATTCAAGCAGGCTATCATGCAATGGACAGACGCGATACACACAATTTTGCGGTGCGACATTTCCTCCGCGCCATTCAGAAAACTTCCAGAACCGTAAGCTGGTCGCTGACCGAAAGCCGGTATTGTCCGCTTTCCTGCGTGATTGTCTGCTGGCTAACGGAGCCGTCATCGCGGAAACGGTGTGCGATAACCTGACTATGCTGGCTGGCCACCGAAAATGTCGCAACCCGTTCGACGGGCGGGTTTTCGATGCGGGCCGGCCATTGCCAGCCGGAAATTCCAAGCCAGACAGGCACGAGCAAAGCACCGTCCGGTCTTGTAAGGTGAAGGGATAATCTTTGGGAATCGGCAGTGAGGAAATCGAGCCGTCGTTCCTCCGCTTCGGTTTGCCGTTCTGCCCTGCAGAGGGAAAGAAGGGCGCGAACGGCCTCGTAAGCCGGGGTGCGGCTCAGATCGTGGCGCAGGAGGCCGAAGGAGGATTCCGGGTTTGTCTCATCGGCGGCGAAGCTTGAAACCATTTCATAGATGTAGGACCGGCGGATACCGCTGATGAAGCACCAGAGCAGCATGCGCGGCATATAGCGCGCCTTGATGCCTTCTGTGACGGGGAAATGAAATGTCTTGGTTTGCAGCGAGGTATGGTAGCCCATTTCCGTGGCGAGCACCGGCCTGCCGGCCGCTATATGCGCCGAAGCGGCGATGGATTTCGAGAGTGCCCCCGGACCCGTGGTTTCGGGGTGCTCCATCCCGGCATAAGCGTGGATATTGCCGTAGTCGCAGGCATTTTTCAGGTCCAGCGCCAGCGCTCTGTTCGACAGGACATAGCTTGGCGCCGCAATGGGCACCGCATTCAGGCGCGGAACCGAGCGGATGGTGTCGTGCAGTGCCGCCTGATGCTCCGCCGAAATACGCGGAGCATTTTGCGGATCCTTCGTCAGGTTCGGTTCATTGCTGCCCTCGAAAATATCGATACCCGCGTCGCACCAGTTGTAGAAATCCGCCAGCCTGTCGAGCGGCGTGGAAACGTAAGGGTTGAGATTGTCGTAACAGATGATGGTGAGGCGAACGCCCGCCGCCACGATCCGGCGCAGCCGCCGAAAGACGGGGCTGTCGCGATTGTCTCTCGCGGTGATGAGCCCGTCATCGCGCAAATGCCGGACGCCAAGTGCTTCGAGTTCGGGCACGATCCGGTCGAACTGTTCCGGATAGATGCCCGTGGGGCGGGTGAAGTGGCCGCACACCCCTACGCTGTCCAGAAAGGCTTCGGTACCGGCCGAAGCAACCGTCTGCGCCCGTGCGGGAATGGCGTGCAAACCGGAGGCGGCGACCAATGCAAGCGGCGCGGCTGAAAGCAGGTTGCGCCGTGTCAGGCTGCCCATGGCTATCGGCGTTTTTCCATTCATCTGCGCCTCCTGGCATGTCCGGAGAAAATATAAGCAAGACGTCATCACATGGACGTCGCCGTTTAAATGGCGATGATGTCTCTCAACACGTCGAGATCAGAATGTCCTGGAAGTTTTCGGCATCTACAATTGCCCTGAAATCCATGTGTTTGAAATAAAACAGATATTATCAACTGGAATATAATCACGAGCTGCAATGCAACCGATTTCCCCCGATCGCCTGCACTTTAAAGTGGCTAAACCGTAACACGAGACCGGTTCTTTTCGCAACACCGCATGGCTTTTGCCGCGCCGCGAAAAAAATCACTTGAAATAGCGTCGATTCCCGTGCTTTTTGAAAAGTAGATTTTGGTAATTCATATTTTCAAACATTAGTTCTGCTCCGGCTCTTTTATTTTTGCAGATGTCTCACTGGTCTCCTGGAATGAAGGGAGACGAACGAGCCCGGGATGGACGCCATAGATTTTCGATGAAGGAAAACAGAGCGTATCCGCATGAGAATTCTCCATCTTAGCAGCCTTTATCCGCCGCATATCGTTGGTGGATGCGAACGCTCGGTCGAACATCTCGCCGAGGAACTCGTTTCCATGGGACATACGGTCGGCGCCGCCTGTATCGAGCGGCAGGCCGAACCGAAAACCATGCGCAACGGCGTCACCGTCTACCGCATGTTCCACAATAACGATTTCTGGCTCGAGGACTGGCCGCAATATTCGCCGCAGCAGCGGCGCATGCAGAAGCTCAAGCAGCAATGGAATTTCGACGTCGAAAAGCAGTTCGAGGCCGTTCTCGACGATTTCAAACCTGACGTTCTCAACACCCACTCGCTTCTGGATGTGACGACGCTGGTGTGGCGGGCGGCGCATAAGCGCGGCATTCCGATCGTTCACACGATCTGCGAATATGATCTCCTGTGCGGCAACGCCGCCATGTTCAAGGGCGGCAAGCCCTGCGAGCACATCCATCTCGGCTGCCAGGCGGTGAATTTCACCAAGAAATTCACCCAGCGTTATATCGGCGCTGTCGCAAGCGTCGGCACGGAAATCCTCAAGACGCATGTCAATCACGGGCTTTTCCACCACATTCCGGAAAGCCTGCGCCGCGTCATCTTTTATTCCTGCACGGTTCCAGAGGGCGATCCCGTCGCCCGCCGGCAGATCGACCGCACAGGCCGGCCGCTGACCTTCGGTTATATCGGCCGTATCAATACGGAAAAAGGCGTCGGCAACATGGTCGATGCCTTCAAGGAAATCGGTCACGGCAACTGGCGCTGTCTGGTCGCCGGCCATGCGATGGACGATTCCATCGAACGTTTCACGGCTCAGGCCGGCGATCTGCCGATCGAATTCGTCGGCTGGGCGAAACCGAAGGAGTTTCTCGAAGAGATCGACGTGCTCATCGTTCCTTCCTTCTGGGCGGAGCCTTCGCCACGCACGATCTACGAGGCTTATGCCATGGGCGTGCCGGTCATCGGCGCAGCCTCCGGCGGCATTCCGGAGCTGATTGGCGAGACCAACCATGACTGGCTGTTCGAGCCGGGCAACGCCACCGACCTCGCCGCCCGTATCCGCCGCGTGCTGACGCTCTCGCGCGAAGAATTGCCGACGGAAGCGGATTTCGGAAACATCGTTGAGGAATCCACCTCGCGTCGGGTCGGCGAAAACTATGTGAAACTCTATGAGGACGTCCTGACGCGCTACAGGCAAAGCCGAACCCTGCGTGCATCTTAACCGGCAACGGACCCGTTCCGTCGCAGCGGTTTTCTTCGAAGGAGAGAGCATATGGTGGGAAGCAATAAAGGCAGCCTCCGCTTTCACGGCCTGGGCGTCGACTGTTTTGCGGTCGCCACGCCGGGTGATTTGACACGGCCGGTTTTACAGGTGGTGGATTGATGTCCGAAGCTACGTCGATAGGCAATGCTGCCCTGAAAGGCGTGTTCTGGTCCATCGTCCAGAACTGGGGCGGCAAGCTTTTCACCTCCATTCTCTTCATCGTTCTGGCCCGTTTCCTCAGCCCTACCGATTACGGCATGGTCGCTACCGCCGGGCTGGTGCTGATGCTGATCCAGATGGTGTCGGAGTTCGGATTCGCGGATGCGGTCGTGCAGAGACGCAACCTGGAGCCCGGCGACGTCAATCTGCCCTTTTATGCCTCGGTTGCGGTTGCGACGCTGCTGGCCATTGCCGTCTGCGTGTTTTCTCCGGAACTGGAACGCTGGTTCGAGGTCGACGGGCTGGCGCCGGTCATCGTGGCGATCTGCATCTTGCTGCCGCTGAACACGGCTTCGATGTTTCAGGAGGTGAATTATCGCCGCGCACTGGCTTTCAAGCCGCTGGCAATCAGAACCTTCATATCGAACATCGTCGGCGGCGGCGTGGCGATTGTTTTCGCGATCATGGGCATGGGCGTCTGGAGCCTCGTCGTGCAGACCTATGTCGCCACCATCGTCACGCTGATCTGGCTCTGGCGAAAGCCGCACTGGCTGCCGGGCGCCACTCTCAATCCCGGCACTTTCGTCGAACTGCTTCGCTTCGGTTCGTCGGCGCTCGGCCTTCGTATTGTCGATTTCGCGGCCACGCGCCTGATCGATTTCATGATCCTGGGACGCTATGGCGTGGCCGTCTTCGGACTCTACACTGTTGGCAGCAGGCTCTATCAACTTCTGATGCAATTGCTCCAGTCGGCACTTTATGATGTGTCGCTGACAGTGCTTTCGCGCGTCTCGCACGAGCGCGAACGCATGGCGGAACTTTACAAGCAGTTGATCGCAATATCCGCAATTGTCTCGACACCAGCCTTCGTGCTTTTTGCGGCATTGACGCCGGAGATTTGCCGCGTTTTGTTTGGGGCGCAGTGGCAAGGAGCAGATGAGATCGCGAGACCCCTGCTGCTTCTCGGTGCGTTACAATGTGTACAATTTCAAAACGGCCCGTTTCTCTCCGCACGCGGCAGCCCGAACAAGGTATTGATTGCCGGCGCCGTCAAATCGATTGCCACAATTCTGATGATTGTCTTCATACCGACAAGCAGTATCGATGAACTCGTTATTGTTTACGTATTTGGCCAGCTTGCTTCCACGCCCTTTACGTTCTTTTATGTTTCGCGTGAATTGGGCGTGTCGCTCCGAACAATAATGTCTCTGCTTCTGCCGAGTTTTGCCGCCAGCGGTCTTTGCTTTGTCATCGTTCAATGGATGCGTCCTGAAATTGCCGCCCTCAGTTTAGGCGATTTCATGTCTGCAATACTGCTCGGATCCATTTTTATCTTAACTTATTTTTTGCTCATAGCGCTGGTTGCCCGAACGCAGGCGCGGTCGGCCGTTCTTTTCGTCACGAGCAAGGTACTCCCACGGAAGGAAGTGAATGCGTAAGCTCATAAAAAAAATCATCCCCGCACCGCTGCATCGTGAATGGGTGAAGTACAATGAAAGCCGCAATCAGGATGTTGCCATTCGTCACTTCTTTCACACGCTGCAGGAGCAAAAGCGACGGATAAAAAAACTCGCCGCTGGGGATCATATAAATCGGGTTCTGATTGTCGCCTGCGATCCCTATTCCGTTTTTGGCTCTATCGGCGACGATGCCATGATCACCGCGACAGTTCAGCATGCTCGCGCAAGAAATCCTGATGTCGAAGTCGATATATTGGTCGAGGGAACAGGGGCTTCGGATTTGGTTCGTCAGAGGGGATTTAATCCTGTCGATCTCTTTGGCGAAGTTGATTTTTCCGGAGCGCTTCTTAACCACTTTGAAGCGCGGCGATACGATTGCGTCGTAGTGGTTGGGGCAGATGTGATGGATGGATATTATCATCCATTGGTCAGCGCAAAACTCCTGGCAAGTGCTGATTTGGCTGCGGCTGCCGGGATAAAAAATGTCATCCTTGGTTTCAGCTTCAACCAAGCGCCTCATCCCGCTCTGGCCATGTTTTATAGCGCCCTTCATCCCAATGTCTCAATTAATGTGCGCGATCCGGTTTCCTTCAACCGCCTGCAATCCTTCGCCAGGACAAACGCGGTACTGGTTGCCGATTCGGCGTTTAGCCTTGTTGCCTCAGAACCGGATGAAGACACCGTCTCCTGGATCAAGCGGAAACGTGATGAGGGATACCGGGTGATGGGCTTCAACCTGCATCCCATGCTGTTCAAAAATGCTGACAGCAGCCAGGTCGATACCATCATCAAGCGTGGAGCCGAGGCATTGCACTTTGTGGCGGATGCACGACCGGTCTGCTGGCTGCTTATGCCGCATGATTACCGGGAGGGTTTCGGCGACCAATTTTGCCTTCAGGCGATTGCCGGGCAGGTTCCAGATTCACTGGCAGATAGGGTTCGATATCTGAACGGCAAGTGGTCCGCGTCCGTTCTCAAGGGCATTGCGGCGCAACTGGATGGAATTGTCAGTGGGCGCATGCATCTCGCCATAGCAGGGCTGGGTAAAGGCGTTCCGGTCATATGTATCGCCTATCAGGGGAAATTCGAAGGACTATACCAGCATTTCGCCCTATCTTCGTCGGAACTGCTCGCTCCCTCGGCCTTCTATAGCGATGACGGTATCAGGAATGCTTTGATGGAGTTCGTTGACAATGTTGATGACCTCCGCGAGCAGGTCCAGCGGAAATTGCCTGATGTTCTCAGCCTGTCAAAAAACAATTTTCAGATTTTCGAGTCTTTTCCAAAACAGAATCAATCGTTCTCATGAAAGTTGCTTTCGTCTCAGCCATTCCCGCCGTTCCTGCGTCCGAGGGTAATCGCAGCCGGATTCTCCAGCTGACGCGTGCCGTTCGCAGCCTGGGACATGAGGTGCATTTCGTCTATGTTGATACCCCGATTGCCGCCGATTTCGATCCGGCCGCGCATGAAGCGGAATTCGGTTCCGGACGCCTGCATTTCGTATCACGGCAGCGGAGCCGTTTTAAAACACGGCTTATCGGGGATTTGGGTTTCGAAGCTGAAGTGATCGCGTTTCGAGCTGTTCGAAAGGTCCACCGCCTTCTCGGCCGCGACGGCGCCTTCTACAACCATCTGGACGAGTTCTATTACCCGGAAATCGGCCGGCAGGTTCGGGACCTTCAGCGCCGGCTTGGCATCGATGCCGTCATTGTCGAATATGCCTTTCATTCGCGGGCGTTCCTGGGGTTGCCGAAGGGTGTGCTGCGTATTCTCGACACTCATGATTCCTTCGCCGACCGACACAAGGCTTTCATCAATACCGCGAACAAATATGGATACTGGTTCTCCGTTCCGCCGGCGGTGGAGAGCAAGGCCTTCCGCCGTGCGGATGTGGTTGTCGCCATTCAGGAGGAAGAGGAGCGGGCGTTCAGGCAGCGGCTGGGGGTAGAGCCGCCGGTTGTTGCGACCGTCAGCCATATTCTCCATCTCGGTGGAAGGGTGGAAGACTTAACACCGAGCGACTTCTTGTTCCTTGGTTCCGGCAATGACGCCAATATCATTTCCCTGAAAGGGTTCCTGCAAAACGTCATGCCGCTGGTCAGGGCTGCCCGGCCGGATATTCGTCTGGTTCTGGCGGGCGGCATATGCGGCAAGATCGAAGACGGGGAGGGCATTCTCAAGCTCGGTCGCGTGGATAATCTGAAGGACGCCTTCGCGCGCGCGCCGCTCTCCATCAATCCCATCACGCTCGGAACAGGCATCAATATAAAATTGCTCGATGCCCTGGCTGCCGGTGTTCCCACGATCAGCACCCGGACAGGTGTGAGGGGGCTTTCGGAACGATACCGGCGCGGCGTGGTCATTGTGGAGGATAATGACCATCGGGCTTTCGCCAACGCGATCCTGCAGCTCGCCTCCAGCCGCGATCAGCGGCAGGAGTTGGGAAACAGGGCGTTTGAGGATGCCGTTGAATGGAATCGCCAGCAAATGGCGGTCCTCGACGATATTCTGAGTGGCAGGCGAGTTCGTTGAAACCAGACCTTGATGCCGCTATCGGGCCTTTTCTTGGTCGTGCGGTTGGGGCGGCTTTGGGCGTTCGAGTGATCAGGGAAGACCGGATAGTTTTCTCAGGTCGCTATTGATGCGTGATTGCCAGCCCTTGCCCATGGCTTTGTAGTGCTCCACCAAATCAGGATCGAGACGGATCGTAACCGGCGTTTTCGGCGCATCCGTCTTTGGTCTGCCACGGCGCGCAATCTCCCCATCAATACTCTTGGCAAGGTCAGGGAAAACCGCCCCGAACGGTTTGGCTTGCGCCATCTCTTTATCGGTGGCTTCGGGGGCGTCCGGATCGGACGCTATCATTTTCTGAATCTCGGCTTCTTCCTTATTGGTAAGCGGGCGTTTCGAAGAAAACTTTACGGGCATGAGAGCCTCCTTTCCCTGGTGCTGGCTGGCCGCATGGAAATGACGGACAGGGCCTGCGAACCTAGCGGGCTGAACACCACCGCAATGATGATGCGACCCTGAAACTCACCTATAGCCATAAAGCGGTCTTCCTTGGCGGGAAGAACGATAGAGCCTGCAAAGAACTCAATCGTCAGATCGGCAAAATCGAGGCCATGTTTCTCGATATTCGTCAGCCGCTTCGTTTCGTCATAAGTGATTTGCATATTATGTACGTACAATAAATGAGCGACGTATGCAAGATTTTTGTAAGTACAAAAATGCCTGGGTTAGCCTATCAGGTGCAAGCCCGCATCCGAAAGCCTGAGAACGGTAAGCCTGCCCGTGGTGAATGCACCCGTGTCGATGCCGATCCGGTGCGGGCCGGTTTCCGGTTCGGTGACCGGCGTGTGGCCATGGATGACGATGAGGTCCAGCCCGGCCCCCTGCGACAGGAACGGCTCCCTGATCCAGAGCATGTCCTCATCGGTCTGCGCCTCCAGCGGCAATCCCGGTCTCAAGCCGGCATGCACGAAAATATAGGGTCCTATCCGGGCGTAGATCGGCAGGCTGGATAAAAGCTGGCGGTGGGTCTGCGGAATTGCGCCGAGCAGGGCGTCCCTGAATGGCTGCAGTCTCAGGCGGCCCTTTTGCAGGAAATAGTCGATATCGACGCCGTAGGATAAAAGCGTCTGGCGGCCGCCAAAGTCCAGCCAGTGCATATTCTGCTGCGGATTTTCGAGAAAATCATGGAAGAGCTGCTCATGGTTACCGCAAAGCGCAATACGGCGCAGCGGCGCGGGCGGCGGTTGCAGCAAATGGTCGAGAACGCCACGGGAATCGCGCCCGCGATCGACATAGTCACCGAGGAGAACGACCAGCGCGGGTGAGGGGTCGGGTCCCAGATCGGCAAGGATTTTTCGCTCCGCCTGCAACAGCAGGTCGAGGCTGCCATGCACGTCGCCAATGGCATAGATCGCGAAGGAGGCCGACTTGTCGCCAAGGTCAATTCTGCGCCGCCTCCGGTCGTCGCGGGAGGCTGGTTGTTTACGACCGCGAATCCAGTTGAGCACCTTGGGCATAGCTGCCGATACTGTCTCTCCCGCACAAGGTCAAGAGCGTTGAAGGCGGCTGTCACATCACCCGTCAAAGCTGCGTTGACGCGCCAATTCTGTGGGGAAAGAATACCCGCTTTGATGGTCGAAAGATACGTTGCCTTAAACCGGCAATCGAAATGCCTGCCGTCCGAAAGGGCGGCTTCAGCCTGAAACCGTGTTCTAGAGTTTCAGCCAGACACGCGGGTCCTCGTGCGACTGGATCTTGATCCATTTCAGATCCACCGCTTTCCACGGCTTGACGACATTGGTGCGGTTATCCAGCACCAGATCGCCCTGGCTGGTGCTGACGACCAGAACGGCATGTCCTATGCCATCCGTCGTGCGGGCTGTGGCGATGCGCAGGGCGCCCGAAGGCCAGCCGGCGCGCAGGAGGCGTTGCCGCTTGGTCACCGCAAAATCTTCACAGTCGCCGCTTGCCGGGTTCAGTTTCCAGTCGTCTTCGCCATCCTGCTCCCCGACATAGCTTATCGAGGTGTTGATCTCGGCGTTGATGCGCTGGAGTTCCGTGCGCTTCTGCTTGCTCAGTTCCACCGTATCGCGGTCGCCAATCCGGAGGCACTGGTCGGCGGCGCTTTCACAGAATTTCGCAAAGGCAATGGGTGCGATGGTGGGACGGCTCGTGGTCATGAACTGGCCGGGCCGCGATGCGCCGGGCTTCTGGGCAAGGCCACCGAGCTGGACGGCTGATGCCGTTGTCGCAATACCTGCCGCCACGCCGGCAGCGACGGCAAAAATCTTTGCCAGACGGATTGTTCTCTTCGCCATGTCCTTGCCCCTGCACAATTGTCTTGTCTTGTGCCTGGCACCATAGCGACCCATTCTTGCGGGCCGTTTAAGTCGATAGATTGCATTTTAATGAAATCTAATTTTGTGCCGGCGCGCTGAAAACAGCCGGAAAACCGGGTTCGTGCTCACCGGCAGCGGGTTCTGCCCTCGGTGTCGACAATACAGGTTTGCTGCGGGACAGCCCGCCTGAGTTCACGCCGGGTATCGGGGGAGGCGCGACTGGCCGGCGGCCGGTCGTAATTCCGGTAAACTTCGAAATTGCGCCCGCCGATCGTTCCCTGCGCCCCGCCGCGGCCATCCGGCGTCACTTCGAAATTCTGATACTGCTGGGCATGGGCGCTCGCGGAAAGGCAGATCATGGCGGTCAGGACGCCGGCCGCCAGGCCGCCCCGCAATGCTGCCGCTTGCTGCCTGCCCAACCTCATGACCGTTCCTCCATTGACGGAAAGGATGAACGCCGCCGCCGCACATTTGCCATCCCCGGCGCGCATTGATTTTCCAGTCGTCCGTCGGGGGTAATCATATCACCGATAGTGCATCCGGTGTGAGAAGGATTTGTGCCCGGCAAAGGCCCGAATCGCCTTCCTGCAGCATCGGCCAGCGGTGTCACAACGCCAGGAGGTGTCACCGTGCCGCTTGATCGTCAGGAATGCGAAAAAGGCCATTTTACGGCTCAAAAATTAAGCTCTTCGCCGCTGCATTTATAGGCTTCACAATCCTGTAACAACGGACCTAATATACAAGTGCAGATGCCGAATCGCTCAGGAGAAGCCCTTGACGATTGCAGTTTCACCACAGGCCCTGCCGGCGCTCGTTCTGAACGCAGACTACAGGCCACTGAGTTATTATCCCTTGTCGTTATGGTCCTGGCAGGACGCGATCAAGGCCGTCTTTCTAGACCGTGTGAACATCATCGCAGAATATGATCACGCGGTGTCGTCCCCCAGCTTTTCCATGCGGCTGCCGAGCGTCGTCAGCCTCAAGACCTATGTGCAGCCCACCCGCAACCCCGCCTTCACCCGCTTCAACGTTTTCCTTCGGGACAAGTTCGAATGCCAGTATTGCGGCACGCGGGACGAATTGACCTTCGACCATGTGATTCCCCGCGCGCATGGCGGTGAAACCACCTGGCACAATGTCGTTGCGGCGTGCTCTCCCTGCAACCTTAAAAAAGGCAGCAAGCTTCCCAAGCAGGCGGGCATGTTCCCGGCGCAGAAGCCCTTCCAGCCGACGGTTCAGGATCTGCACAATAACGGGCGGCTGTTCCCGCCCAATTATCTGCACGAAAGCTGGATGGACTATCTTTACTGGGATACCGAACTGCAGCCTTGATCTTTTGAGGACTGCAACGCGGTTTTCCGCTTACCGGCTTTTACGGCTCGCGCCAAAAAAGGCGACTGCCGCAAGTGCAACGCTTGCGATGACATTCCAGCCCGCAAAGGAAAGGCCGAGCACCCGCAAGGCAGCGTCGTTGCAGGAAGGTGCCTTGATGGCGTTCAGATTGCCCAGCAGATCGCCGGCATTGGTGGTGATGGAAGGCGCCCCGGTGGCGCAGGTGATCGGCCCTTCCCAGAAACCCCATTCCACACCGGCATGATAAACGCCGAGCCCGGCGCCGATCAGCATTGCCACGCCGATAAGGGCAAGCAGCAGCCGGGTGATCTGGACCGGCAATTTGAAGATGCTGGTCGCAATGGCCAATATGCCCAGCGGAATGGCGTAATAATAGGGATCGCGCTGCAAGAGGCAGAGAGCGCAGGGCGTATAACCGCCAATATGCTGGAAACCGAGGGCGGAGCCGACGGTGAAGATCATTCCCGCCGTGACGCCGAGAGCGGCGAGCGTGCGGCTATTGTCGGCGGTGGTCGCATTGGCCATGTTGTTTTCCTCAAACTTCGCGAAGAAGCAGATATCCCGGACGGGCTTTCAAAAAGGCGGGCGTGATGGCGAAATTAAGTCGCCGGTCCTCACGGGGTGTAACGGGATTCGTCTAATCCAGTCCGCTGCGTCTGGCAAATGAAAGCCTGGTAATACTCGGGGGGTGCGCAAGCAAAGTTTCGTGAGTTTGTCGGCGGCGTGAGGCCATTAGAGAATTCACTGGCACGTGCGGGGCAAAGCCTAGAGAAATCAATGCGCTTTTGGAAATGGTACCCCAAGCCGGGATCGAACCAGCACTCCTTTCGGAACCGCATTTTGAGTGCGGCGCGTCTACCAATTCCGCCATTGGGGCAACGGTGGTAATGCCACGGCGTCTATCATGCTCAAGGCCATGCGTGCAACCCCAAAGCTGACTTATCCTTTTGAATTGCGCGTGTTTGCGCGCGCGGTTTTCCGTCTTTTCCGGGCCGCCGATCAAAATGGTGCAGAGGGTGGCTGTGCCGGATCGCGACACCTGCAGTTGCGGCATTAGGGTAATATTAGGCACCTCTAATAAATTAGAATATACGCAATTACTAATTGAATTATGATGTCAGGGTGGAGTTTCCACGCGGGGCGGGAATGGCCAAACTCATAGGGAGGAAATTATGAGGGCTTTTTCTCGCAATTTGTTACTGTCCGCCTGTCTGATCCTGCCGATCAACGCCCATGCGCTGGATATCGGGATCGGTGGCGAGAATGGGGTTAACGCCAGTGTTGGCGACAATGGCAGTGGTGGGCTCGGGGTCGATGCCTCCGTTGGCGGCAGCAGTGGCGTTAACGCCAGTGCGGATGTCGGCGGCAGGAGCGGCGGCGGGCTGGGTGCGGATGTCAACGCATCGGTCGGCGGCAGCAATGGGGTCAATGCGGATGTCAATGCATCCGTCGGCGGTTCCAGCGGCGTCAATGCGGGTGTGAACGCTTCCGTTGGCGGCTCGGACGGCATCAATGCCAATGTCGGGGCCAATGTGGGCGGCTCGAGCGGTGTCGGTCTCGGCGTCGGCGTCGGTATCGGCGGCTCCGGTTCGACCGGCACGCCCGGAAATCCGGGCGGCAGCACCACCAATCCCGGCGGCTCGGGCACGGTGTCTCCCGGCGCGATGCGCAATGCCCTGCAAGCCTATAACGATATGTCGCGAACCGAGCAGATCAAGCTCGCCCGCCGTTGTGTCGATATTCTGGGCGGCGGATACGATGCGGCGCTGACGCAACTGTGCAAGATGATCAGGACGGCCTCGCGCTGAAGCAGGCTTTGTCCGTGTCAGAAACTTCGAAGGGCGCCGCCGGCGCCCTTCGGATCAATTGCCCTTGCGTCCGAAGGACAGGATTTTCTGCCGCAGGCTGCGGGCGAGATTGCGGGTGTTGCGGTACATGTCCACCTGCGTGGAAACCTGCCGCACGTCCCGGTCGCTGTTCTGGGCAAGTCCGACGACCAGCGTGCCCATTTCCTGACGCTCCTGCCAGAAGCGGCTCATGATCGGATGATCGGGCACGGCGCAGCTGTCGCTGCGCAGAATATTGGCGTCATCCAGATGCCAGTCGGTGAGTTTCTGCACCAGCAGCTTGCCGGGAGAAAATTGCGCATAGCTCTCGTCGAAAGCGGTCTTCCACGTATAGGCCTCGCCCGCCGTGATGAAGACGACCATGGAGGCGATGGCGCTGCCATTGAGATCG
Organism: Agrobacterium sp. LMR679; assembly: GCF_027157905.1. Lineage (NCBI taxonomy): Bacteria > Pseudomonadati > Pseudomonadota > Alphaproteobacteria > Hyphomicrobiales > Rhizobiaceae > Agrobacterium > Agrobacterium sp. LMR679. The sequence continues at coordinate 1,645,846 of NZ_JAPVOJ010000001.1, forward strand.
ATGGTGTGGATACGCACCGCATCCGCTTCGGCCAGATTGGTGATCGCCTCGCGGGCGAAGGCGGCGCGATAACGGTCGTTGACCAGCGCGGTGCGTTTGCGGCCTTTCCAGCCGCTCGCCTCCAGCGCCAGAAACTCCTCCATGCGGTAACGCACGTCCGCTGGCTGCCGGGTAACGGTATAGGAGAGGGGCCCAAGTTTTTCGAGCTGACGCCACTGCCTGTTCATTTCGCGCAAATGGTGCGGCGCAAGGGCGTTTCGCAGATAGGCCTTGCCGTCGAGAAGGCTTTCCAGCATCGGCCGGTAATAATTGCCCGTCGTCGTCACCGGCAGGTTGCGGCTGAGCGCGATGGCTTTGAACATGCGGGCAAACGGCCCTTCCAGCCGGACATCCGGCAGAACCAGAACATTCGGCAGACGCATGTTGCTATCGGAAAGCGCATCGAAAAGATTGTCGAGGGTTTCGGCAGCGCCTTCCGTGTCGACCAGCGGCGTGCCGAGCGGCCCGAATGGATTGGCCCAGACGCGAATGATGGAGGGACCGATGGAAAAGCCCGGCTTTTCCACGGTAAAGGGCATCAGGAAGCGCATGCGGCTTCTGGCGCCATTCTCATCGCGAATGAGGGCGAAGCGCACGGACTTGTCGTCGATGCGCGGCATGGCGGGCGCGAGAAGCCTTCCGGTGAAGAAGACATTCGCCTCCATGACGCGGTTGGACAGAAAGTCGAGTTCTTCCTGCATGTCATAACCGAGCTGACCCGGATAGATGCAGAATTCCCGGCCATCGCGGCCCACGCGTCGGCTGCTGTCGGCCACGGGGCGGTCACGCTCCGCGGACGCCATCAGTGCCGCGATGCGCGGGTCCTGAAAATCCGGATTCTTTGGATCGCTGGACATGCTTATCGTTACACCGCCTTCCCAGTGTTTTGACCCGCCCGGGGATCGTTGAAGGCAAAAAGGACGATCCCGAGTGTGCGGCGAATGGCAATATGCAATAGCACAGCTTCTATGCCCATGGCTATCGCCACCGCTGCCGCGGCCCCTGCCAGACCATAGACCGGAATGAGCGCCATGTTGAGTGCAATGTTGCAACCGAAGATAATAATATAAAGGACGACACACAATTTTTGTTTGCCGGCCATGTTCAGCAATGTTTCCCCCGGGCCGATCAGCGCCTTGGCGAGGAAACCGGCGAAAAGGAAGAACATCAGCTCATAGCCCTGAACGAAGCCGGGGCCGAACAGCGACAGCAGGAACGGGCCGGCCAGAAGCACCACGCTGCCGACACCGAGCGACGGCCAGAAGGCCCAGCGCGCGGCCTGGCTGGCGAAACCGGCGAGCCCCTGCCTGTCATTGGCCGACATCAGGGTGGCCAAACGCGGGGCGGCGGCCGCCTGCACCGAGAAAAACACGAATTGCATCAGCACGATGGTCTTTGCCGCGGCAAAATAGATGCCGACCTGATCCGGCGGCAGGTAAAGCCCGACAATCACCACGTCGGAATTGGTCATCAAAAAACCGATGCCGTCGATCAGGAACATGGGGAAGGCGAACCTTATCCAGTGGCGGAAATGCACCCTGCGGGCCGTGCTGCGGAAATGCCGGTTGAGCCTGCGGTTCATGAAGGCGAAATGGAAAAGCGTGGTGACATAGGTGGCAAGAAGGGCCGTCAGCATGGCCGTCGTTGCGGTTTTTTCCGCGCCAAGACCGATTGCCACCAGCATGAACAGCAGGATCAGCACCGGGCGAACGATATAGGTGGGGCTGAGTGCGGAGACCGCCCAGCCATTGGCGCGTGCGGTGCCGTTCAGCACATCGCCCAGCGCCACCATCGGCAGGGTGAAAAGCGCCAGTGAAACGGGAATGAGATAATAGGAGGCGATGCTTTCGCCGAAGAAATACAGGAAAACGAAACCGAAAATCGCAAGCGCGCTGGCCGAAAGCATGGCGAAGACACGCGCCGTCGAGGTCAGTCCCATGATCTTGTCATGGGCATCCTCCAGGCGATAGCCGGGTAAAAAGCGGATGACGGTGGTGTGAAAACCGAGACAGGAAAGATTGCCGAACAGGATCACCAGAACCCAGACAAAAGCGAACAGGCCATATTCGAATTCACCCATCAGGCGGGCAAGGATGATCTGGGAAATGAAGGCGATACCGGCGCTGACGATACGCACTGCAAACGCAACCAGCGCCATGCGCTGCGCGCGGGAGACCTCATCTCCGCCGGAAAGAACGACGGCGACTTTCGCTACCAGCGGCGAAAGCGTCGCGCGCAGGCCTGCGGGTAAGGCTTTTTCCGCCGTGTTGAGGATAGCCATGATCCACACGCCATCATTTCCAGTTGAATAGGCAGGCCGATCATACGCGCTTCATCCTTAACGAAGGGTTTGGGACGCGCCGGCCTGTGTGCCAATATCGTTCGCCACGCGTGGCTTGCGGATGCCGTTGAACAGGAAAAGGGCGAGCGGACTGAGGCGTATCGCTTGATGCAGCAGATAGGCGACTGCCGTGGTGGCCGCGACGATGATGGTAAATTCCAGGATGGGCGGCAGCGCAATGAGGATGAACAGCGTTCCGAAGGCGTAGATCAGCGGATGATGAAACAGGTAGATGGTGAAGGACGCATCCGTCATGCGTCTGGCAAGCCGGTTCGGCCTGTCGAAATAGCGGCAGGCAAGGTCGATCAACAGACGGCTTGCCGCCACCGCCGCAATTGCCGACACCAGCACCAGCAGGGCCGAATTCGAAAAGGGATATTGCAGGCGCAGGATCACCGCCGTCGCGATGGCGCCCGCCGCGATGACGCCGGTGAGAAGACCCGTCTGGCGAAAGCGGTGAAACAGGGCGCGGTCACGGTGCAGCAGCGCGCCGATGAGGAAGAATGGCAGGTAGCGCGCATAGGGGTCGGAAGCGCGTTCATAGAGAAGAAAAAGGCCGCTTCCGCTCTTTGCCGCAAGCAGGCCGGATCCGTAGATCATCAATTCCCACACAACGGGTACGAGGCAGAGTGCCGCGAAAAACAGGGTGGTATGCCGCTGCCGCAGGCTGCCGAACCAGTCTCTCACATAGGCCAGTGGCGGACGTTCCGCGAGAAACAGCAGGCCGGCAAGCAGGATCGAATAGAAGATGAGGGCCGGCAGGAACCATAGATGCATGATCCACTGTTCGCTCGGGCGCAGCAGGCCGGGCAGGCTCTCAAGCAGTCGGTCGGCCGGGATATCGCCTTTGGCGACGCCGGCCAGTTGCAGCAGGAAAAGCTGCAATGGCCCGAGCAGAAGAATGGCGACGATGAAGGGCACGCCGAGGCGCAGGAAACGCTGCCTCAGCCAGCGCATCTTGCCCTTCTTGCCGATGACCATGGTGGAGAAATAGCCGGCCACCAGAAAGAATGCCGGCATGCGGAAGGTGGAGAGTGCAGCACCTAGCGCGCTCAGAAGCGGGCTGGTGTCGAAATCCTTGATGTCCCATGGCAAAACATGGCTGTAGAGCAGGGAGGCGTGATAGGGAATGCCGAGCAGCATGAGGAGCGCCCTTAGCGGGTCCCAATAATGCTCGTAGTCAGATTTGCCCGGTTGCATTTTTCCCTCGCGCCGCAAACGCGATCCCGTGTGATCAGCAATGACCAGCACGACTATTGGTGGAAAACGCTAATAAACCCTTCACGCCCCGGAGGGTGTGGGCGGAGCCTTTTTCCGGGGCAGGAGATCGAGGACCAGCGCACAGCCCAGAATGATGATCCCGGCGCCGAGGAGTTGGGGAAGTGAAAGCGGCTCATCCAGCACGAGCGCGCCGATGAGCACTGCCACGACGGTCACGGCAAATTCCACGCTGATCGTCCTCGTCGCACCGATGACCGAAACGAGACGGAAATAGGTGATGTAGGTGAGCCCGCTCATCACCACTGCCTGCACCAGAAGATATCCATAGTCGATGAGGCGGGGCGTTCCGGGCAGGGGCACGGCCAGAAGAAGCGGCAATGTCATCAGGCCGCCCGTCAGGAACGAGCCGATGGTGATCTCCCAGGAACCCACGCCCTTGAGATAACGGCTGGCATAATTGCTGCCATAGGCGGCGCAGATGCAGGCGGCAAGGGCGGCGGCACAGCCGATGATGAAGCCGGTCGTGACGGGCACAGCGGGGAAGCCGACAAGCAGCAAGATGCCGGCAAAGCCGATGACGAGACCCGCAAAGCCCTGTTTCGTCAGGCGTTCAAGTCCCCAGACCTGCGAGATGAGCATGGAAAAAAGCGGGATGGTGGCCACCAGAATGGCCGCCATGGCGGTGCCCACCAGCGGCGTCGCATAGGAAAGGCCGATCAACTGTCCCGCAACCGTTGTGGCGCCGACCACGGCAAAGGCACGCCAGCTGGCGGAAAATGCAAGCTTTCGGCGCGCCGCAATCGCGATCAGAAACAGGGTGATGGCGGTGACGAGAGAGCGGAGCGTGACCGCACCGATCCAGCCAAAGGCCTCGACGACATGCAAAAGCAGCAGGAAGGACATTCCCCACGCCAGTGCGAGAAAAACATAAGCGGCAAAGTCGCGAGGGGCCATGAAAGCGTTTTCCGGAAGACGATCAGGCTCCCATATTGGAAATTGCCGATATCCGTCAACAGCGATCGAGGGGTGTAACGAAAATCGCCCGCAACCGAAGGTGCGGGCGATGTCGTTTGTCTGTCAGGAACTGCCTCAGGCCTGTTCGAAAACGCCGTGGCAGTGCTTGTATTTCTTGCCGGAGCCGCAGGGGCACATTTCGTTGCGGCCGATGCGACCCCAGGTGGCGGGGTTTTCCGGATCGCGATCCTCGGCCGGCACGAAGGCGGCGGGCGAGGCCTGCTGGCCCTGCGCCATTTCGTCTTCGCCCGTATTGGGGTCGAGATGATGCGCCGTCATTTCAGGCAGTTCCGGCTGCTGCGGTTCCTGCTGCACCAGTTCCACGCGCATCAGCTGGGCGGTAACGGCCTCGCGCAGATTGGCGAGCAGCGCCTGGAACAGTTCGAAAGCTTCCGCCTTGTATTCCTGCAGCGGGTCGCGCTGGGCATAACCGCGGAAACCGACGACCGAGCGGAGATGGTCGAGGTTGACGATATGTTCGCGCCACAGATGGTCGATCGTCTGGAGAATGACCGAGCGTTCCACATAGGTCATGATCTCGGGGCCGAAACGTTCCGCGCGCTCGGCGGCGTATTTGTCGGCGGCCTCGGTGACGCGCTGGAGAATGTCGTCCTCGGCGATGCCTTCTTCCTTGGCCCATTCCTCCACCGGCAGGTCGAGGTTGAGGAACTGGGCGATGCCGGCCTTCAGGCCTGCAATATCCCACTGTTCGGCATAGGCATTTTCCGGAATATGCTTGGTGACGAGCGTTTCGATCACTTCATGGCGCATATCGGCTGCGGTTTCGCCGATATTGTCGGCTTCCATCAGCTCGAGACGCTGCTCGAAGATCACCTTGCGCTGGTCGTTCAGCACGTCGTCATATTTCAGAAGGTTCTTGCGGGTCTCGAAGTTGCGGGCTTCGACCTTCTTCTGGGCGCGTTCCAGCGCCTTGTTGATCCACGGATGGACGATTGCCTCGCCTTCCTTCAGACCGAGCTTCTGCAGCATCGAGTCCATGCGCTCGGAACCGAAGATGCGCATCAGGTCATCCTGAAGCGAGAGGTAGAATTTCGAACGGCCCGGGTCGCCCTGACGGCCGGAACGGCCGCGCAGCTGGTTGTCGATGCGTCGGCTTTCGTGGCGTTCGGTGGCGATGACGTAAAGACCGCCGGCGGCAAGTGCCTTTTCCTTCAGAACCTTGATCTCGGCGCGGATCGCCTGTTCCTTGGCGTCATGTTCCGGACCCGGTTCGATGCCTTCGAGCTCGCGCTCAAGCCGCATGTCGACGTTGCCGCCGAGCTGGATGTCGGTACCGCGGCCAGCCATGTTGGTGGCGATGGTAACCGCACCCGGAACGCCGGCCTGCGAGACGATATAGGCTTCCTGCTCGTGGTAACGCGCGTTCAGAACCTGGAAATCGGAGAAGCCGGACTGACGCAGGAGATGCGCCAGAAGTTCGGATTTTTCGATGGAGGTCGTGCCCACCAGAACCGGCTGGCCGCGTTCATGCGCCGCCTTGATCTCGGTGATGATCGCCTGGAACTTCTCCTCGCCGGTGCGGTAAACCTCGTCGTCCTCGTCGATACGCTGGATCGGCAGGTTGGTCGGCACTTCGATGACGTCGAGGCCGTAAATGTTGCCGAATTCTTCCGCTTCCGTTGCCGCCGTACCGGTCATGCCGGCCAGCTTTTCGTACATGCGGAAATAATTCTGGAAGGTGACGGAGGAAAGCGTCTGGTTTTCCGGCTGGATCTGCACCTTTTCCTTGGCTTCGAGAGCCTGATGCTGACCTTCGGAATAACGGCGGCCCGGCATCATGCGGCCGGTGAACTCGTCGATGATGACGATTTCGTCGTTACGGACGATATAGTCCTTGTCGCGGGTGAAGAGCTTGTGGGCCTTCAGCGCATTGTTGATGTGGTGAACGATGGCGACGTTTTCGACGTCGTAAAGCGATTCGCCCTTCAGGAGGCCCGCCTGCCGCAGCAGGTTCTCGAGCTTTTCTGTGCCGTCTTCGGAGAAGTTGGCCGAGCGCTGCTTTTCATCGATTTCGTAATCTTCCGGCGTCAGCAGCGGAATGAAGGCGTCGATGGTGTTGTAAAGGTCGGAACGGTCGTCCAGCGGGCCGGAAATGATGAGCGGCGTGCGCGCCTCGTCGACCAGGATCGAGTCGACTTCGTCGACGATCGCGTAGTTGTGGCCGCGCTGAACCATCTGGGCGCGGTCATATTTCATGTTGTCGCGCAGATAGTCGAAGCCGAGTTCGTTATTCGTCGCGTAGGTGATGTCGCAGGCATAGGCCTCGCGGCGCTGGTCGTCGTCCAGCCCGTGGACGATGACGCCGGTCGTCAGGCCGAGGAAGCCATAGAGCCTGCTCATCGTGGCCGCGTCGCGCTTGGCGAGATAGTCGTTGACGGTGACGACATGCACGCCCTTGCCGGCAAGGGCGTTGAGGTAGACCGCAAGCGTCGCCACCAGCGTCTTGCCTTCACCGGTCTTCATTTCGGCGATGGCGCCGCCATGCAGAATCATGCCGCCGGTCAGCTGCACGTCGAACGGGCGCATATGCAGAACGCGGCGCGACGCTTCACGGGCGACGGCGAAAGCCGGGATCAGCAGGTCGTCCAGCGTCTTGCCATCGGCAAGCTGCTGGCGGAACTCAGCGGTCTTGGCCGCCAGCGCTTCGTCGGAGAGCGCCTTGGTGGCTTCTTCCAGCGCATTGATGGCTGCGATCTTGCTTTTATAGGAGCGGACGCGGCGGTCATTTGCCGAACCGAACAACTTGCGGGCTATTCCGCCGAGACTGACCATCTTACTGGCCCTTTCTGAAATTCCGTTTTGCCGGGCGCTTTTCTCCGTCACGCCGATTTCAGCATAAATGACGGACTTCGCCCTTCAACGTATCTGGACGCGAGGTTGCGTGACAGATAAGAGGGGGGGCAAATGATGTCAACGGTTCTGCCCGTTACAGAATGGCCACAATCCGGTGTTTGGAAGTTTTTTCAGAGCCGGAAACCATGTCTGGAGCCGGCATTGTCCCCGAAAGGTTCAAAATGTTGCGCTATAATAAAATTGCGGCTGCGGTGATTGTGGCCACGCTCGGCCTCCAGCTTCCGGCTTTTGCACAGGAAGACAAGGTTGTCGCCAAGGTCGGCGATCTGGAAATCCACCAGTCCGAACTCGACCTCGCCATGAGCAACCTCGACCCGCAGCTCGCGCAGCTTCCCGATGAGCAGAAGAAGGTTGCCGCCCTTTCCGGCGCGATCGACGTCAAGCTTCTGGTGAAGAACGCCAGCGCCGAAGGTCTGGAAAAGACTGAAGATTTCAAGAAGCGCATGGAATTCATCCAGGACCGTGAGCTGCACAACGCCTATTTCCGCAAGCACGTGGTCGATGCCGTTACCGCTGACGAAGTAAAGGCCCGCTACGACAAGGAAGTCGCAGCACTGCCGCAGGAAGAGGAAATCAAGGCCGCGCACATTCTCGTCGCCAGCGAGGACGAAGCGAAAGACATCATCAAGCAGCTTGATTCGGGCAAGGATTTCGCCGCGCTCGCCAAGGAAAAGTCGACCGATTCCAACAAGGATGACGGCGGCGATCTCGGCTGGTTCGGCAAGGGCCGCATGGTGCCGGAATTCGAAGAAGCCGCTTTCGGCCTCGAAAAAGGCGCTTACACCAAGGCTCCGGTGAAGACCCAGTTCGGCTTCCACGTCATCAAGCTCGAAGACAAGCGCATCGCGCCGCCGCCGGCTTTCGAGCAGGTCGAGCCGCAGGTTCGTCAGCTTGTCATGCGTGACAAGTACGTTGCCCTCATCGAGAAGGCCAAGGCTGACCAGAAGATCGAAATCATGGATGAGACGCTGAAGAAGGGCTACGACGAAGCCACGAAGGAACAGCAGGCTCAGCCGCAGCCGCAGCAGTAAGAATTACCCTTGTTATGGGGCGGCTTTAAAGGCCGCCCCGTTTCATCTCTGGCATTTCCATACTTCCCATTTCCAGAATTTCAGGCGCTTCCCATGTCCGTTGCCGTTTCCCCGCTCGCTCCGAAATCCTATCCCGACATGCCTGCGCTGCGCGGCGTTCGCATGGCGACGGCCGCCGCCGGCATCAAGTACAAGAACCGCACCGACGTTCTGCTGATGGTGTTCGACAAGCCGGCAAGCGTCGCCGGCGTCTTCACCAAATCGAAATGCCCTTCCGCCCCGGTCGATTTCTGCCGCGCCAATCTCGGCGGCGGCGTGGCGCGCGCCGTGGTGGTCAATTCCGGCAATGCCAACGCCTTTACCGGCGTCAAGGGCAAGGCCGCGACCGAACTGACGGCGAAATCCGCCGCTGCCGCTGTTGGCTGCTCCGAAAGCGAGGTGTTTCTGGCATCGACAGGCGTGATCGGTGAGCCGCTGGATGCCTCGAAATTTGCCGGCGTTCTCGACGACATGAATGTCAGGGCGGAAGCAGATTTCTGGCAGGAAGCCGCCAAGGCGATCATGACGACCGATACCTATCCCAAGGTTTCGACCCGTACCGCCGAGATCGGCGGCGTGATCGTGACGATCAACGGCATTTCCAAGGGTGCCGGCATGATTGCGCCCGACATGGCGACGATGCTCTCTTTCGTGGTGACGGATGCGGATATCGAGCCCGCCGCCCTGCAGTCGCTGCTGTCTGCCGGTGTTGGCCCGACATTCAATTCCGTGACGGTCGATAGCGACACTTCCACCTCAGATACGTTGATGCTGTTTGCGACAGGTGCTGCCGCCGAAGACGGCCAGGTGAAGGTAACGAGCGCCGATGACGAGCGCCTTGCCGGCTTCCGCACCGCGCTGAACGATCTCCTGAAGGACCTCGCCTTGCAGGTGGTTCGTGACGGCGAAGGCGCGCGCAAGATGGTGGAAGTCACCGTAACAGGCGCGGAAAACGATGCCGCCGCCAAGAAGATTGCCCTCTCCATCGCCAATTCGCCGCTGGTGAAGACCGCGGTTGCGGGCGAAGACGCCAATTGGGGCCGCGTCGTCATGGCTGTCGGCAAGTCGGGCGAAATGGCCGACCGCGACCGCCTTGCCATCTGGTTCGGCGGCGTGCGCGTGGCCGTCAACGGCGAGCGTGACCCGGATTATTCGGAGGCGGAAACCAGCGCGGTGATGCGTCTCGAAGACATTCCGGTGAAGGTGGATATCGGTCTCGGTCAGGGAACGGCCACCGTCTGGACCTGTGACCTGACGAAAGAATATGTTGCGATCAACGGCGACTACCGGAGCTGACCGTTGGAGCCGAAGAGAATGCAGGACAACAAGGCCGTCAATCTGCCGCTGGTTCGCCGTCTGGAAGCCGTCAGCTTCCGGGCATGGCCTGCCTCGTCGGTGATTTATGACGGTAGCTGGCAAATCCGCCTGACGGGTTCGCACCCCTCCAAGCGCATCAACTGCGTGGTGCCGCTCGATCCGTCCGATTACGGAAACAGCGCGGTGCGGCTGGAAAAGGCACGTAAGCGGTTCGAAGATTTCGGCCGACCGCTGGTGGTGCGCGAAACGACGCTGATGCCGCCGCAGCTGAGAGAATTTCTCTCGAATGACGATTGGTCCGTTTTCGAAGAGGTCACGGTCATGACGGCCGATCTCTCCGGAATGGAACTGCCCGAAACGCTGGTCAGTCTGCCGAGCCACGATATCGGCCGTTTTATCGAGGCGAGCATCAAGGTCAGCGATGGCGACCCGGCGCTCCGTCCGGCGATTGCGGAAATCGTCAGCTCCATCAAGCCGGCGCTCGGCCTCTTCATCAATGAGGAAGTGGAAGGCAATCCGCTCGCGACGGTGATCTGCGTGCAGGATAACGATCTCGCCGGCATTCTCTCGCTCGACGTTATAAAATCGCAGCGTAAAAAGGGTCTCGGCACGCAGATCCTGTCATCCGCGTTGCGCTGGGCCAGAATAAGCGGCGCAAAAACCGCCTGGCTGCAGGTGGTTTCCACCAATGCGCCGGCGATCGCCCTTTATCAAAAATTCGGCTTCTCCGAGGCTTATCGTTATCGCTACTGGCGCAAGGGAACCGGCGAATGAGCGAGGCAGGCAAAAAAATCCTGCTGGTCGCCGCCTGCGCCCTTCTCGATCAGGATGGCCGCATTCTTCTGGCGCAGCGTCCGGAAGGCAAGTCGCTTGCGGGTCTGTGGGAATTTCCGGGCGGCAAGGTGGAGCATGGCGAGACGCCGGAGGAAACCCTTGTCCGTGAACTGGACGAGGAGCTGGGCATCAAAACCAAGGTCGCCTGCCTCGCACCGCTGACATTTGCCAGCCATACCTATGAGACCTTTCACCTCCTGATGCCGCTTTACGTGTGCCGCCGTTATGAGGGCATTGCACACGGTCGGGAAGGGCAGGCGATCAAATGGGTGAAGCCGCAGGCCCTGCGCGATTACCCCATGCCGCCGGCCGATGAGCCGCTCATACCCTTCCTGCAGGATCTGCTATAAAATCGGGAAGCCCCCCCGAGGTCCTCGCGTATTATCCCGTCACGGCTTCGTGAAAATGCCCCGTTTGCAGCGCTTTGCCGTGCCAAAACGGGGCTGTGTTAAGAGATCGTTCAGCACCCTCTGGCAGATTGTTAAGCTAAAGAAGCGGTAAACTGCGCGAGACGAGGTTGGTCATGAACGAGGATTTCTGGAAGACGGTGGAAGGTCGTCACTTGTATTCCGACAAATCCCGTCGCACCGGCGTGCTCAATGTAGCGCTGCTTTTCGGCACGGCGGTTATCGCGCTCTCGCTCATCGTCACTCCCATGCTTGCCGGAAAATCCTCCACGCGGGTGGCGCAGTTCCCTGACAATTACGACATGATCAGCACGGGCTCCATCAAGAAGACCGATGTGGGCAAGACCTATTCCATCCGTCGCAGCATCACCCAGCCGATGCCGGAAATGCCCTGCGTGGTCACGGGTTATAGCAACGAGAGCGGTTGCTGATCGTTTACCATCAAAGGTAACGCATTCCTCACATCGCCGACCTAGGATAGAGTTGATTTCAACAGGGTGGATGCCGGTTGTCGCAACGCACCGGATGGCGGATGGGGAATATCCTGTGCTGCATTTTTTTATCGATTTTTGCAAAAGCGAAGACGGCGCCACAGCGGTTGAATACGGCTTGATTGTCGGGCTGATTTCCGCCGCCCTCATCGCTGGCGCAGGCAGCATCAGCAGCAATATCAATGCCGTGTTTCAGTTCATCGTAGACACTTTGGGCGAGTTGAAGTCTTTCGGCTGATCGCTCAGGACAGCTTCACCTCGGTTGTCTTTAAGGCATCGGCAAGCCGCACCTTGGCGGAGCCGGGTTTCAGCGGCTTCTGCTGGCTTTCGTGCGGCGCCCAGCCTGATACATAGATGATGGAAAATGTCGCCCTTATCCGCCCGTCAGGATCGGAATATCGCTCCGCGTAAAGCTCCGCTGCGCGCAGGAAAAAGGCGCGGTTGAGCGGTTTTCTGCTGCGGCTTGCCAGCGGATTGGCCATGCCCATGGCGCGCAGGTCGCGCATCAGCGGGAAGATCGAATCGTAACGCACCGTGTAGCTTTCCGCATCGGTCACGGGGAGCGCAAAGCCGGCGCGCTGCAAAAGCGCGCCGACATCACGCACATCGGCGAAGGGAATGACGCGCGGGCTGGCGCCTCCGGTCAGCTCCGCCTCGGCGGTCAGCAGCACGTCGCGCAGTTCCTGCAGGGTGCCGCTGCCGGGAATGGCGCCGAGAAACAGGCCGTCCGGTTTCAATGCCCGGCGGATCTGGATCAGCGCGCCGGGCGTGTCGTTGGTCAGATGCAGGGCAAGCGGTGAAACGATGAGGTTGGCGGAGGCCTCTTCAAGCGGCAGATGCTCCATGGAAGCGGCTTCGGGAATATTCGCATCCGTCGCAAAAGAGCTCTCGGTTTCGATACGGCGAATGCTATCCACCTTGCCGGTTTCCGCCAGCCGCCGGGCGGTGACGCCGGTGCCGCCGTGAAGTTCGATGGCGGTCTCGAACTGTCGCTCGACGATGGCAAGCCTGTCGGCCAGCTCTTCGGCCGCCATATCGAGAAGAAACAGGGCCTTGTCGTCGCGCCGGTTCCACGCCCGGCGACGGTTTTGTTCGATCAGGGCCTGGTCAAAGAGAATATCCATCGTCTTGCCTGCTCGGCCTCAAACGCCTTCGGGATCGGCGGGCCGTATCGTTGGTCTCATGCCGCCTGGGGCATCGTTTTCCCGGTGTCGGGAGGGAACTATCGCTCTCGCAAAGGCACCCGTTCGGCGGTAAAGTCAACCTCATGGGTGCTGGTGAAAGTCTGTTTTCGGGTTTGCTGTCGAAGTCTGCGGCCGTGCCGGCGGCGGCGGGAGACATGTGGCGTGCGGTCTTTCGTATGGTCTACCCGCCAACCTGCGCGGGCTGCACCCGCATGACCGGCGGCGAGGGCGCCTTATGTGCGGATTGCTGGCGCGATGTGGCCTTTATCGATCGCCCTTTTTGCGAGGTTCTGGGCATTCCCTTCGCGCGGGATCACGGAGACGGTTTCGTGAGCGCGCAGGCGATTGCCGAACCGCCGCCTTTTGACCGGCTGCGCGCCGTCGCAAGCCATGAGGGAACCGCCCGCAAGCTGGTGCACCGGCTGAAATATCAGGACCGGACCGATCTCGCCCGCCTGATGGCGCTGTGGATGCTGAGGGCAAGCGACGGAACGGTGGATGCCTGCGATTGCATCTTGCCCGTTCCATTGCATCGCAACCGTTTCCTGCGCCGCCGCTTCAATCAATCCGCCGAGCTGGCGCGGCATCTGGCCAGGGCCTCCGGCAAGCCCTTGCTTGCCGGCACGCTGCTGCGCGTGAAGCCGACAGAGCGGCAGGTGGGGCTTTCCGCGCTCGCCCGGCGGGACAATGTGCGCGGCGCTTTCGCGCTCGCGCCCGGCCGGGAAACCGATGTCCATGGCAGGCGCGTGGTGCTGGTGGACGACGTCTACACCACCGGCGCGACGGTGGGTGCGGCAAGCCGCGCCCTGCGCAGGGCCGGTGCCGCGGATGTGACGGTTTTGACCTTTGCAATGGCCATTTCCGGGCCTATATGAAACCTGAATGACATGAGTTTATCGTGCGTTTTACCGCACGTTTGCGAGGGCTTTGAAAACATGGCACCGGTGACGATCTATACGCGGGATTTTTGTGGTTATTGCGCGCGCGCCAAGGCGCTGCTGGACAGCAAGGGCGTGGATTATGCCGAATATAACGCCACGACGACACCGGAATACCGGCAGGAAATGATCGAAAAATCGGGCGGAACGACGTTCCCGCAAATCTTCATCAATGGCCAGCATGTGGGCGGCTGCGACGATCTGCACGCGCTGGAGCGCGCCGGTAAACTGGACGCGCTGCTGGCCGCCTGATCGGCCGCGATTCTTGCGGGTATGGAGGATGTGATGAGTTTCAAGGCTGCCGCCATTCAGATGCGCTCCGGCGTCGATCCGGCAAGAAACGCCGCCGATATGGAACGGCTGGTGCGTGCGGCTGCGGCCGAGGGCGCCGTTTATGTGCAGACCCCGGAAATGACGGGCGCGATCCAGAAGGACAGGCAGGCGCTGCGCGCGCAACTGCGTGATGACGATGGCGATATCATCGTTGCGACGGCCGCCCGTCTTGCCCGCGAACTCGGAATTCATGTCCATATCGGTTCCACGGCCATTGCCCGCCCGGATGGCAAGATCGCCAATCGCGGTTTTCTCTTCGCGCCGGATGGTTCGCGCATCTGCAGCTATGACAAGATCCATATGTTCGATGTCGATCTCGACAATGGTGAAAGCTGGCGTGAAAGCGCTGCCTATCAACCCGGCGAAGTGGCGCGCATCGCCGAACTTCCGCTGGCGAAATTCGGCTTCGCAATCTGCTACGACGTCCGTTTCCCGCAGCTTTTCCGCGCGGAAGCGCTGGCAGGTGCGGAGGTTTTGACCGTTCCGGCGGCTTTCACCCGGCAGACGGGGGAGGCCCATTGGGAAATCCTGCTGCGTGCCCGCGCCATCGAAAACGGCGCTTTCGTCATCGCCGCCGCGCAGGCCGGCGTCCATGAGGACGGGCGGGAGACCTTTGGCCATTCCATCATCATCGACCCGTGGGGCAAGGTTCTGGCCGTTGCCGGCGGCGCCGGAGAGGAAATCATCTTCGCCGACATCGACACGTCACTCGTTGCGGCTGCGCGTGGCAAGATTCCCAATCTGCGCAATGCCCGCGAGTTCGGTCTGGACACGGTTATTCCCCTGAAACCTGCCGGAGGTGAAGCGGCGTGATCCGTTATGCGCTGGCCTGTGAAAAGGGCCATGAGTTCGAAGGCTGGTTTGCCGGCAGCGACGATTTCGACGATCAGTTGCAGCGCGGTTTCCTGTCCTGTCCGGTCTGCAATTCCGTGCAGGTCTCAAAGCTGTTGATGGCGCCTTCGGTTTCCACCGCCCGCAAGAAAGACGAACGCCAGACGCTCGCCATGGATACGGCCCGAAAAGAGGCCCTTGCGAAAATCCGCGAGGCCGTTGCCAATATCCGCGCCAATGCGGAAGATGTCGGCGATAAATTTCCCGAAGAAGCCCGCAAGATCCACTATGGCGAAGCGGATGAGCGCGGCATCATCGGCAATGCCTCGGCGCAGGACGCCAAGGCCCTGCTGGACGAGGGTATCGAGATCGCGCCGCTGCCGACACTGCCTGACGACGTCAACTGAACTTCTCTAGGACGACCTCATTCAAATAGCGTCCGGGTTTACCCCTGCGCCGGCCGCTTCGCCAGCATCATGTAGTTGACATCCATATCCGGCGAAAGATTCCAGCGATCCTGCAGCACGTTGTAGAAGACGCCGGTGCGGTGGACGATATCCATGCCGCTCGCCACCAGCGGCCGCTCAAGCTCTTCCGGGCGAACGAGCTTTTCATATTGGTGCGTGCCGCGCGGCAGCCAGCGCAGCACGTTTTCGGCGGCGAAGATCGCCAATGCCCGGGCTTTGAGCGTGCGGTTGATGGTGGCGGCGAACATCAGGCCGCCGGGGCGCACCATTTTCGCGCAGGTGGTGACGAAGAAATCGACATTGGCCACATGCTCGACCACCTCCATGTTGAGGATGACGTCGAAGGTTTCGCCGGCTTCCTGCAACTGCTCGGCGGTCACGGCGCGGTAATCGACGCTGACCCCGCTTTCGCGGGCATGGGTGGAGGCGATGCCGATATTCTTTTCCGAGGGATCGGCGCCCACCACATCCGCGCCCATGCGTGCAACGGGTTCGGAGAGAAGGCCGCCGCCGCAGCCGATATCCAATATGCGCAGCCCTTCCAGCGGGCGGTGCGCCTTCGGGTCGCGGCCGAAATTCTCGCAGATGCGGTTGCGGATATATTCGAGCCGCACCGGATTGAACTTGTGCAGCGGGCGGAACTTGCCGGTCGGGCTCCACCACTCCGCAGCCATCGCGGAGAAGCGATCCACTTCGCTCTGGTCGACGGTCGTCTGTGCGGTTTCGCTCATGGTTCTGCTCCATATTGCTGTTGCATTGAAGTCGGATGATTGCCCCCGAAGTCAAGACCGGCGGTCCATTCCGGCGGCGATTTATCGGGCGCCCATTGCCGCAGGTGGAACTGATGGGGCGTCTCATTTGTTTCATGCTGCGTTCATGCAGAACCGCGTATTTTCCGGTCGTGGCAGTATGCGGAACGCATACTCGTCCATCGAACATGGTGGATGCCGACAAGGGCAAAGCGGGCCTTTGCTTGAGGAGAAAGAAGTGAAGAAAAAACTGTTTGGCGCAATTGCGCTGGTGGCCATGCTCGCCGCGCCGGCACTTGCCGAAGCTGCGACGCGGGGTTTCGCCACCGCGAATGTGAATATGCGCTCCGGCCCGAGCACGGCCTATCCGGCCGTTGTGGTGATCCCGAATGGCGCGCCGCTCACCGTGCACGGCTGCTTGTCCGATACGCCGTGGTGCGATGTCTCGTTCGTGGGCGGCCGCGGCTGGGTGGCCGGGCGTTATATCGCCACGACCTACCGACAGAACCGGGTCTATGTCGAACCGCGCTATTACCGCGATCTCGGCGTGCCGGTGATTACCTTCGAAGTCGGCCGTTATTGGGACCGCTATTATCGCGACCGCGACTTCTACCGCGAGCGCGACCGCTGGCGCCGTCCGCCGCCGTCCGGCGGTTACTGGAACGCCCCGCCTCCGAGTGCCGGCTGGGACCGCCCACGTCCGCGTGACGAGTGGCGTGATGGCCGCCGGGACGACTGGCGTGATGGTCGCCGCGACGAGTGGCGTGATCCCCGTCAGGGTGGCCCGAACGACGGCCGCTGGGAACGTCGCTACGGCGACTGGAATCAGGGTGACAGAAATCAGGACAGGCCGCGTCGCGACGACGACCGCCGCCGCTTCGAAGATGAAAGCCGCGACCGCAACCGCGATGGCCAGCAGAACCAGGATGAAGGCCAGCGCCGCCCAGAGCGTCGCCAGTGGGATGACCCGCGCCGTGCGCCTGCCTCGGAAAATTTCCGCGATGGCTGCCGGATCGGCGATCCGGGTTGTGACCCCCGCTAAACAGACAAAGCCCGGCATGATTGTCGGGCTTTTTCATTTATGGCTTCAACTTGGCTTTACGAGCCGCTACTTCGCGGCGGCAGCCTTGCGGGCACGGGCCTTGGGTTTTGCCGGGGCTTCGGCATCCAGTGCGGCTTCTGCAGCAGCGGCCTTGGGAGCGGCCTTCTTGCGCGTTGCGGGTTTCGTCGCTTCCGATGTCTTCAGCAGCGAAAATTCATGCTTGGCCTGTTCCCAATGGTGCGCGTCGCGCCCATGGGGGTGGCCTTCCTTTTCCCAGAGTGTATATGCCCGTTTACTGATCCATTCGTGTTCCGAAACCTGCATGCTCGTCTCCCGTTGCTGTTTACAGCGCCTATGAGAAGGCGACATTCCGCTTTGGTCCGGCACACGCTCGACAGGAATCAATGCCAGCATTTCCAGGACCCATTACATGCCATGATTTTCCGGGCGTCAAGCAAACATGCTGCATTGCGAAAACGGATTTCCGGCATTTTCTCCCCGTTAAAGCGGTTTGAGCGAAAGACGTTCCCGCAGAACAAGATCACCGTTGCGTGATCGCGCCAGGGCGGCCAAGATGGCCGGATGAATGGGCAGCGGAGGAGGCGGTCTTGGAACAGCGAATGGAAGCGGATGCGCAGGTCATCGTCGAAAAACGGGGAGGGGCAGGCATCATTCGCCTCAACCGCCCGAAGGCCATCAACAGCCTGACCTTGCCGATGGTGCGCGACCTGTTTCAGGCGCTTCAGCGTTTCGAAGAGGATGCCGGTGTTTCCTGCGTGGTTCTTACAGGGGAAGGCGACAGGGGGCTTTGCGCCGGGGGCGATGTCCGCATCATTCACGATCTCGGCAAGGCGGGCGACCCGCAGGTGCTTGATTTCTGGCGGGAAGAATTTCCGCTCAACTATCGCATCGCCCGCTTCGGCAAACCCTATATCGCCCTGATGGACGGCATCGTCATGGGCGGCGGTGTCGGCATTTCAGCCCATGGCAGCCACCGCATCGTCACGGAGCGCACAAAACTCGCCATGCCGGAAACGGGTATCGGTTATTTCCCGGATGTCGGCGGCTCCTGGCTTTTGCCACGGGCGCCGGGCGAATGCGGCACCTGGCTGGGGTTGACGGGCAATGCCGTTACCGCTGCCGATGCCATCTACGCTGGTTTTGCCGACTATCTTGTTCCTTCGGACCGTCTCGACGGGTTGGTCCAAGACCTGTCGCAAGCGGCGGATACAGCCAGCATCGAAACGGTAATCACGGCGCACGCAGTCGAGGCCGGTGAAGGCGTTTTATCCATAAATCGGGATATCATCGATGCGACATTCCGTTTCGACACGGTCGAGGAGATTTTCGAGGCACTTGCGGCGCGCCAGGATGCGTTTTCGCGCGAAACCCTCGAGGTCCTGCAAAAACGCTCCCCCACCAGTCTGAAACTGACCCTGAAGCTGCTGCGCCTCGGCCGGGAAAGCGCGAGCCTCATCGAATGCCTGGAGCGGGAATTTGCCGCCGGTACGGAAATATTGCGCCAGCATGATTTTTACGAAGGCGTGCGCGCGGCGCTGGTCGACAAGGACCGCAATCCCCGCTGGCAACCGGCACGGCTGGAGGAGGTGAGGGAGGAGGACATTGCGCCTTATCTTGCCGCGCATTCCGGCAATCTGTTTCCAGATCATCGTCTTTAGGTCGGCGCAAAAGAAATCCGGCTTCTTGCCGTATATGAAATCATCGCCTGTGGAGCGGACATTCTTTGGGCGAAATTTCCAATCCGCGCGCCCGGAAAGCATGGCTGTTTCTCGCGGGCGTTGCCGCCGCCCGCTATGTTGAGCACCATTCGAATTGCCGGGGGTATTCATGAAACGTCTTCTCATTATCGGTACTGCCATTGCCGCTCTTTTTGCAGGTGCGGCGCAGGCGCAGTCTCCGACCACCATTCTCAACGCATCCTACGATGTCGCCCGCGAAGTTTTTGCGGCCGAGAACGAGGCGTTCATCAAGCTGCATCCGGGCGTCACCGTCGATCAGTCGCATGCCGGCACCTCCAAGCAGGCGCGCGCCATCGTCGAGGGTCTGGAAGCCGATGTCGTCACCTTCAATCAGGTCACCGATGTCGATTTTCTGGTGAAGCAGGGCTTCGTTTCCGCCGACTGGAAGAAGGATTTTGCGAACGACGCATCGCCCTTCTACTCCTTCCCGTCGTTCCTCGTGCGCGCCGGCAATCCCAAGGGTATCAAGGACTGGGACGATCTTGCCCGCGACGATGTGAAGATCGTTTTCCCCAATCCGAAGACCTCGGGTAACGCCCGTTACACCTATCTCGCCGCCACCGCTTACGCCAAGGAGAAGTTCAACGGCGACGACGCGAAGGTTCAGGCATTCGTCAAGAAAATCTTCGACAATACGCCGGTGTTCGACACGGGAGGCCGCGCCGCCACCACCACCTTCGTTGAGCGTGAAATCGGCGACGTGCTTATCACCTTCGAAGCCGAGACGCGCGGCATCGCCAAGCAATATGGCGCAGACAAGGTGGAAGGCGTCGTGCCCTCCGTCAGCCTGCTGGCCGAATTCCCGGTCGCCGTGGTGGACAAGGTCGTCGACAAGCGCGGCTCGCGCGATCTGGCGAAGAGCTACCTCGATTTCCTCTATACCGAGGAAGGCCAGCGCATCGCCGCCGAATTCGGCCACCGTGTCCACAATGAAAAGGTCGTCGGCGAATTCAAGGACAAGTTCCCGGCGATTCGCCTCGTCAACGTCGATGATGTCTTCGGCGGCTGGGACAAAATCCAGAAAGAGCATTTTGCATCCGGCGCGACGCTTGATACGCTTTACGGCAGCCGTTAATCACAGCGATACGCAACAGGTAAAAGACCCGGCGGGAAACCGCCGGGTCGCTTTTTGATGAATGGGGGGCGGGGTTTGAAGCGGAATGTTCTGCCGGGGCTGAAATTGTCCCTTGGCGTTACCCTGACTTACGTTGCCATCATCGTGCTTCTGCCGCTCTCGGCGCTGGTGTTCAAGGCGGCAAGCCTCGGCCCTGCCGAATATTGGTCGATCATCTCCTCGCCGCGCGCCGTGGCCAGTTATCGTGTTACCGTGCTCTGCGCGCTCGCCGCCACGCTGTTCAACGTCATCTTCGGGCTGGCGCTCGCCTGGGTGCTGACGCGTTACCGCTTTCCCGGCTGGCGCATCGTCGACGCCATCGTCGATCTGCCTTTCGCACTGCCGACCGCGGTTGCCGGCATTGCGCTGACGACGCTATTCGCAGGTAATGGCTGGTTCGGCTCGGTGCTTTCGCAATTCGGCATCAAGGTGGCCTACACGCCGCTTGGCATCATGGTGGCGATGGCCTTTACCAGCCTGCCCTTCATCGTGCGTACCGTGCAGCCGGTGCTGGAAGACCTCGATCCGGCGCTTGAGGAAGCGGCGCAATCGCTCGGCGGTTCCGATCTCGAAATTTTCCGCAAGATCATCCTGCCGCTGTTGACGCCGGCGTTGCTCGCCGGTCTGTCGCTCTCCTTCGCCCGCAGCCTCGGCGAATTCGGGGCGATCATCTTCATCGCCGGCAATCAGCCGTTTTCGACGGAAATCACGGCGCTGCTGATCTTCATCCGGCTGGAGGAATATGATTATCAGGCGGCCGCCGCCATCGCCTCCGTTCTGCTCATCACCGCCTTCGTGATGCTGGCGGTAACCAACTATCTGCAGGCGCGCGCGCTTCGTTATACGGTGAGGGGCTGAGAGATGAGCACCGTTTCTTCACATCGCAAACCGCCACGCGTGGGTGACGCGCCCCTCGTTCGCCGCAGCCTGATTTCTTTTGTGCTGGTCATCGGCGCCCTGTTGGTCCTGGCGCCGCTTATCATCATCGGCGTCGAGGCGTTTTCGCAGGGCTGGAAGGCCTATACGGCCACCATCACCCATCCCGACACCCGCCACGCCATCATGCTGACGGTGCTGACCGCGATGATCGCCGTGCCGGTGAATACGGCCTTCGGTGTTGCGGCCGCCTGGGCGATCACCAAGTTCGATTTCCCCGGCCGGCGCTTCCTGCTGGTGCTGATCGAGATACCCTTTTCCATCTCGCCCATCGTCGCGGGTGTCGCCTACCTCTTCGTTTATGGGCTGCAGGGGCTGTTCGGCCCGTTCCTCGATGCACATGACATCAAGATACTTTTTGCGCTGCCCGGCATCGTCATCGCCTCGATGTTCGTCACGGCACCTTTCGTGGCGCGCGAACTTATCCCGCTGATGCAGGCGCAGGGCCGCGATCTGGAGGAGGCGGCGACCTCGCTTGGCGCATCCGGCTGGCGCACTTTCTTTTCGGTCACCTTGCCGAACATCAAATGGGCGCTGCTTTACGGCGTCGTGCTGTGCAACGCCCGCGTGATGGGTGAATTCGGCGCGGTATCGGTCGTATCGGGCAATATTCGCGGCCAGACCAATACTCTGCCGCTGCATATCGAGCTGCTTTACCACGATTACCAGACGGCCGGCGCCTTCGCCTCGGCCTCCATCCTTGCCTTGCTCGCCGTCGTCACCATCATCGCCAAGGTGGCGCTGGAACGGCGCGGCGCGGGGCGCGGGGCCAAGAAGACCAACGGCGATGCCGCCATCGCCACGGAGACCTGATTCCAATGAAAATCCGCCTCGAAAATGTGGTGAAGACCTTCGATACCTTCCGCGCCGTGCGCGATGTTTCGCTGGATATCGAAAGCGGCGAACTTCTGGCGCTGCTCGGTCCTTCAGGCTCCGGCAAGACCACGATTTTGCGCATGGTTGCCGGTCTCGAATATAGCGATGGCGGCCGTATCTTTTTCGGCGACGAGGACGCCACCAATATTCCGGTGCGGGACCGCGGCGTCGGTTTCGTATTCCAGCATTACGCGCTCTTTCCGCATATGACCCTGCATCAAAACATCGCTTTCGGCATGAAGGTTTCGAAGGTGAAGCGGGACAAGGCGGCGATCGATGCCCGCGTCGAGGAGCTTCTGCGGCTGGTAAAGCTCGATGGCCTGGGCGACCGTTTCCCGGCGCAGATTTCCGGCGGCCAGCGGCAGCGCGTGGCGCTGGCGCGTGCGCTTTCGGTCGATCCGAAGGTGCTTCTGCTCGATGAGCCCTTCGGGGCGCTGGACGCCAATGTGCGCCGCGACCTGCGCCGCTGGCTGCGCGAGATTCACGATTCGCTCGGCATCACCACGATTTTCGTGACGCATGACCAGGAAGAGGCGCTCGATCTTGCTGACCGTGTGGTTATTCTCAATCAGGGCGAGATCGTACAGCAGGGCACGCCGAAGGAGGTCTGCCGCCAGCCGAACAGCGCCTTCGTCATGCGCTTTCTGGGCGATGCCAACCGGGTGTCCGGCGTGGCGCGCGGCGGCAAGGTCTATGTCGGCGATAACGAGCTGCCTTTCTCCTACGCGCAAGGCGATGGCGCGGTGGACATCTATGCCCGCCCCGGCGATCTGGAGTGGGAAGATCTGCATGAGGGTATTCCGGCCTCTGTGGCGCGGGTTCTCGACCGCGCGGGCGAGCGGCGGGTGATCGCCAGCACCGATGGCGGCGACCTTCTGGAATTCGACGTGCCGCCGGAAAACGATGTCGCCGCCGGAGACCGCGGTTCCGTCATCATCCGCCGGGCGAAGATTTTCCCGGCGGCTTGAGGCGCTATCAGCCCAGAAGCTCGAAGGCGCTTTCAGCCACAAGCTTGCCGTTGATCGTCAGGTCGACCCTGTGGATGCCCGGATAGTGCTTGCGGGTCGTGAAATCTCGTATGGCGCGGCTGATCAACAGCGCGCATGTCTCGCCGGGCTGAAGTTCGATCTCTTTCCACTTGAAGACTTTCGCGGAGGCGTCGCCGCTCTTCTTCACGTAGTGTACGGCGTAGTCGATCACCAGTTTCTGCGGCCGTTTCGCCGTCGAGGTGAAAGAGGCTGCAATCCGCACCGGATTGCCGAGCGCAACCTTGTCCGGCGTAACCTGAAACGCCGCAAGGGAAATTTCCGCTTCCTCATGCGCGCCGAGATGGGCAAGCGCTGCGGCATCGCCCTTCTTGATCAATGTGCGCAGGGCCTGCCGCGTGATCCAGCGTGTATGCGGATTGTCCTTCGGCCATGTATCGATCAGCGCCAGCACGAAAGCGGGATTGTCCTTGGTGATGTCGTTCAGATGGTTGGCGACGGATTTGCGTACATAAAGCGCCTCGTCGGCTTTCATCGTATCGAGGATTGCGGTGACCGGCGAGGGATCGTCGATCAGGGGTTTGAGCTGGAACGACCATGGCAGGCGGGGCCGGCAGCCTTCGCTCGCCAGCCGCCGCACATGTTCATTCGCGTGCCGTGACCAGGTTTCCATCACGGCAAGGGTTCGGGCCATATCCTTTTGCAGGAAATGCCGGATGGCGAATTCCGAGGAGCCGAAGCGGGTGAAATAATGCAGCGCTTCCATGGAAAGATCGAAATCATCAAGGCCGTAAAGCGCCACATATTCCGGCAGCGAAATGGAGGCGAAACCGTTGCCGATGCCCGGCGCTGCGGCGGTCAGGATTTCGATGTTGCGGGCATAGTCGCCGGGAAGCGTCGCATGCAGGCTCGTCGCCACCTGCCGCATGCGCTGCATGATGCCCAGCGCTTCAAGGTTTTCGGTTGCGAGCGCCAGGAAGGCGGAAACGTCAAATGGCGGATGAACGGCCTTGGTCTCATCGGCGATATGCCGCAGTTTCTCGCGGTTGAAGATTTCCTTCAATGCCGGTGCCGCCGCGTCGCTCATATCGCCCCTCAAAGTTCACTTTTTGTTCTTTTAGGGGATGATGCAGACGAAAGCAAGCAGGACCGGAGCACCGAAAAAACGCTGTGGCCGATTTTGCCTGTTCTCAGATCAATAAGGCCTCTCTTCCGTCATGCCGGACTAGATCCGGCATCCAGCCGACGCGCGTCTGCGCGGCGAATAGAGTCTTTTCAGCCCAGGGACTTGTGCTGGCTGGACCCCGGCTCGAGGCCGGGGTGACGAAGGTGCGGATGCTCCGGGTTCGCCAAAAAAGCGTCAGCTCATCTGGCTGACGAATTTGGTCTCCAGATAGGCCTGAACCGCTTCCGAGCCGCCTTCCGTGCCATAACCGGAATCCTTGATGCCGCCGAAGGGGACTTCCGGAAGCGCAAGGCCGTTGTGGTTGATGGTCAGCATGCCGGCCTCGACCTGCTGGCCAAGCGCGTGGGCGGTCTTGACCGAGCCGGTGAAGGCATAGGATGCAAGGCCGAAGGGCAGGCGGTTCGCCTCGGTGATGGCGTCATCGAAGCTCGAGAAGCGATTGATGATGGCGACCGGGCCGAAGGGTTCGTCATTCATGATTTTGGCGGTGGTCGGCACATTGGCGAGAACCGTCGGCTCGAAGAAATTGCCCTTGTTGCCGATGCGGCGGCCGCCGGTCTTCAATTCTGCACCATGGGAAACGGCGTCGTTGATGAGGCCTTCCAGCGCCGGAATGCGGCGCTCATTGGCGAGCGGCCCCATGATGACGCCGTCTTCCAGCCCGTTGCCGACCTTGATGGCCTTCGTCGCTTCCACGAAACCTTCAAGGAAACGGTCGGCAACGCCGTCCTGCACGAGGAAGCGGGTGGGGGCGACACAGACCTGGCCGGCATTGCGGAACTTGGCAAGCGAGGTGACTTCGATTGCCTTGTCGATATCGGCGTCGTCAAAGATCATCACCGGCGCATGGCCGCCAAGCTCCATCGTGGCGCGCTTCATGTGCTTGCCGGCAAGCGCGGCCAGATGTTTGCCAATGGGAGTGGATCCGGTGAAGGAGATCTTGCGGATGACCGGATGCGGGATCAGATATTCCGAAATCTCGGATGGAACGCCGTAAACGAGGCCGATGACGCCCGCCGGTACGCCGGCATCCACGAAAGCGCGGATCAGTTCAGCCGGTGACGCCGGTGTTTCTTCCGGGGCCTTGACAATGATGGAGCAGCCAGTGGCAAGCGCTGCGGAAAGCTTCCGGACGATCTGGTTGATCGGGAAGTTCCACGGCGTAAACGCCGCGACGGGACCGACCGGCAGCTTGATGGCAAGCTGCGAAACGCCGGTTGCGCGCGCCGGAATGACCTGCCCATAGGTGCGGCGTGCTTCTTCGGCGAACCAGTCGATGGTATCGGCGGCGCCCATGATTTCAGTACCGGATTGCGCCAGCGGCTTGCCCTGTTCGCGGGTCATGATGTAGGCGATCTTGTCCTTGCGCTCGCGCAGGAGATCGGCCGCCCTGCGCATGATCTTCGAGCGCTCGAAAGGCGAGGTGTCGCGCCACACCCTGAAACCGCGCTCGGCGGCGGCAAGCGCCAGATCGAGGTCTTCCTTCTCGGCATGCGCAATCGCGCCGATGATCTCGTCGGTTGCCGGATCGGACACGGCGATCGTCTTGCCGGAAACGGCGTCTCGCCATTCGCCATCAATGAGAAGTTTGATGTCGGGATAGGTGTGCATAGGGGCTACCTTCATGATGCGGCCGATACGGCGAAATGCCGTCCGGCCCGGAGACGTGAACAGAATTTTCCTGGCCGGACGATATCCGGCATCGCGGCTTTCGCTGCGCGGAACATGTGTCTGGATATTTCCGACGGGAGCTTCTGGAATTGTCGGAAACGGAAACGACAGCCTTTATATTAAGGTCCGGGCGGTACGTTTCAACCGTGCGCGCCGGCAATCGCCATGATTTTTCCGTGACGCGGAATTTGCCATTCGTCATTTCAATCCGGCACGCGGACTGGTCTTCGCTTATCCGGCTGCCCCAGGCGAATCAGATGAAGCTGCGCGACCACGGAAAGGCTCTCGCCACAATTCGGCCTTTGTCGCACCTGACGAATTATCGGGAGGGGTCTCCGGAGCTTGTCGCTTGTGTCATAATGGGACGCATGACCTGAAAAAATACAATAAGACGGAAAACTTATCCAAACGGTTTACTCAAAACCTAGAGAAAATACGGATAAAATCTCAGTGAGGATATAACATCCATTCCTGATATATATTGCTAGCGTCGGTTCCCTTAACCTTCAAAGGTTGGCGAAAACCCTCGACCTGAACGTTATCGATGGAGAAAAAGTATGAGTTTCGCCCGGGTACTTCTCAGTGCGTTCTTGTCGCTCGCGTGGCTTTCCTGTGCCGAAGCCGGCGAAATTGCCAAACCGCAAGGAAAACCGATATTAACCATATCCGGAAACATCGCCAATACGAATGGCGAGGGCGCCGCGGTTTTTGATCGTGACATGCTGGAAGCGCTCGGCATGGTGACGGTGGAGACGACGACGCCCTGGCATGATGGCCGCGTCCGTTTCGATGGTGTTTCGCTGGCAAAATTGATGGATGTCGTCGGCGCAAAGGGCACCAGCGTCACGGCGGTCGCTCTTAACGATTATGTCAGCACGATACCGATTGAAGATTTTAAGAAATTTAACGTTATTCTGGCGATCAAGCTGGATGGCAACTACATGACAGTTCGCGAAAAAGGCCCGTTGTTCGTCATCTATCCCTATGACAGCGATCCGGAGCTGCAGAAGCAGACGTATTATTCGCGGTCCGCATGGCAAGTTGCCAAACTGATAGTGGAATAAAGGTGCCGTTTGCGAAAACTTGTGGCGGTGATCATCTGTTGCTTCGTCCTGGCAACGGGCTATATCGCTTTCGTCATTGCCGAGCGGCAGACCGCTCTGCAGAAATTTGCCCGCTACAATGATTCCTGGGCCGTCAGCCAGACCGTAGCCGAATATCTGCGCCTCCAGAACAAACTGGCCGTGTTTGCGCTCAATCCCGGCAAGATCGACCGGGATGAGCTGCAACTGCGTCTGGACATCATGCTGAGCCGCCTTGAGCTTTTGAAGCAGGGCAATCTCGGGGCCTTCATCAATGAAAAACAGCAGTGGCGGGATCTCGTAACCCGCCTCGATGCCGTTCTGGCCCGTCTGGAGCAGCAGGTGAACAACCTCAATCCGGCCGAGGTTCCGGATCTGCTGGCGACGATGAGCGCGCTCGATGCGCCGATGACGACGCTCGCCTCCTCTTCCGTCGCTTATGACGTCAATCTGATCGATACGGCCCATGAGGATGTGCGCAAGCTGCATATCGTTTATACCGCGCTGGCGGGCGGCCTCATCCTGTGCGGTATCGCGCTTGTCATATTGCTGCTTCGCCAGAACGATCTTCTGAACCGTGCGCAGAAAAGCATGCGCGGCCTGACGGACGATCTGCGCGCCGCGACGCTGGAATTGCAGGCGAAGAATGTCCGGCTCGAACACGACGCCTATCACGACGCGCTGACGGGACTGCCGAACCGCGCGCTGTTCCGGCAGGAGCTGATCGAGAGGTTGCGCCGATCCTTCGGCGGGACGGGAACGACAGCCATCCTCCTGCTCGATCTCGACGGGTTCAAGGACGTTAACGATACGCTCGGCCATGATGCCGGCGATGCGCTGCTTCAGGCCGTGGCGCAGCGCCTGTCGGCCATCGGCGGCGATTATGACATGGTCTGCCGCCTGGGCGGCGACGAATTTGCCGTCGTTTCCGACGATCTGAACGAGGATGCCGCCCGCCGTCTTGCCACCAAGCTCATCGACCAGATCAGCCGCACCTACCAGCTGGGGGAGCAGGAGGTCAAAATCGGCACCTGCATCGGCATCGCCATATCGCATGGCGCAGTGGATGCGGATGAATTGTTCAAGCGCGCGGATCTGGCGCTTTACGAGGCGAAAGCCATCGGCCCCGGTCGCGCGAGCGTTTTCAAGGTCCGCATGCAGAAGCAGCTCACCGAGAAGAAATCCTTCGAGGCCGACCTGCAGACCGCGTTGCAGAACGACGAGATGGAGGTCTATTACCAGCCGCAGGTGGCGACGCAGACCCGCAAGCTTTGCGGCTTCGAGGCGCTGCTGCGCTGGAAACATCCGGTGCGCGGCGATGTGCCGCCCAGCGTGTTCATTCCCGTTGCGGAAAGAACGGGCCTCATCCATTCGCTCGGAAAATGGGTAATGGAAACCGCCTGCCGCGAGGCGATGGGCTGGGACGAGGACATGAAGGTGGCGGTCAATCTGTCACCGGTTCAGTTCCACAGCACCAGCCTCATCCAGAACGTTATGGGCGCGCTTGAGAAAAGCGGCCTGGAACCCAGCCGGCTCGAGCTTGAAATCACCGAATCGATCCTTCTCAACAAGAGCGACCAGACGATCAACACGCTGTCGCGCCTGAAGGCCGTCGGCATCAAGATCGCCATGGACGATTTCGGGACAGGCTATTCGTCGCTCGCCAATCTGCGCGGCGTGCCCTTCGACAAGATCAAGATCGACCGCTCGTTCCTGCGCGATATCACCAGCGACCGCGACGCGCTGGCGATCGTTGAATTCGTGGTCGGCGTCGGCCGCAGCCTACGGATGACGACGATTGCGGAAGGTATCGAGACGGAAGAGCAATATGAATGCGTCAGGCGTCTGGGCTGCGATCAGGTTCAGGGATATCTGATCAGCAGACCGTTGCCGGCCAAGGAGCTTGTGGCCTGGAGCTCTGTCTGAGACGCGCCTGTTTTGGCGGCGGCCGTATCTTGAATTTTTACCACGTCATAGTGTTGCTTGCGAAAACCGATACCGGTTGCCGCAACGATGCTGTAGAGCATTCCCGGTCGATATGGGATCATTGCGACGAAGCGGCCGGGTTTTGCGAAAAGGCTTGAGACATGGAAATACTGGACGTGCATGGAGTTGCCCTTCCCCTCTCTTCCGATGAGGTGTCGCCGGTCATCTGGCAGGCGCTGACCGACGGCAGCTATGAGGCGAAAGAGGCTCGCAGCGTCCTGAAAGCCATCAAGCCCGGCGATCGCGTGCTGGAGCTGGGCTCCGGTATCGGCATCATCACCTCGATCATTGCCGGCATCGAGGATGTTTCCGTCTGGGCTTTCGAGGCCAACCCTTCCACCGCGGCGCTGGCAGAGCGGGTGATCAAGGCCAATTGCCGGGGCAATGTCGTGTTTTCGCAGGGGCTTCTCACCGCCGACCAGCCGAGCTCCTATCCTTTTTATGTCCGCAGGGATCTCTGGATGTCGTCCATGGACGAAAACCAGGGGCCCTATGAAAAACGCATCGAAATTTCCTCCGCCAATATCGATGAATTTATCGCCAGCCGGGGCATCACCGCGCTCGTGATGGATATCGAGGGTGCGGAACGCGATCTGCTCGGCAGGGCCGATCTGACCGGCGTGGAGCGGATATTCGTGGAGCTGCATGACCATCTTTACGGTCTCGCCGGCGTTCGCGATATCATGCAGGCGCTGACCGCCAAGGGATATGCCTATGATCCGCGCGGTTCACGCGGGCCCTGTGTCCTGTTCTCGAAGGACGAGAGCCCGAGGGAATACGATCCCGAGGTGGACTGAGGCCGCGCCGAATTCACGGAACCGTCCGCCCGTCATCTCCGTTCTCACACTTGCATGAGGGCGCGGAGCGGGTCGACACGTGTGCCGGATTGGTATCCGGGTCGAGAAGATAATTTCATAAACGGCAATTCATTCCCAATTATTGTTGCAATTGTTGCAAGCGTTATCCTGCGTCATCATCCCTCCATCAAACCGGCGCACAACAGGCTGTGCCGGAGATGCCAACGCAACCGAAGGAGAAACGATCATGGGCTTTGTTAAGACGACAGACGGAACCGAAATCTTCTACAAGGACTGGGGCCCGAAGGATGCCCAGCCGATCATGTTCCACCATGGCTGGCCGCTCTCGTCCGATGACTGGGATGCGCAGATGCTGTTCTTCGTTTCCAAGGGTTTTCGCGTCGTCGCCCATGACCGCCGTGGCCATGGTCGTTCCGCCCAGGTTGCCGACGGTCACGACATGGATCACTACGCCGCCGACGCCTTTGCCGTCGTCGAAGCTCTCGACCTGAAGAATGCCGTCCATATCGGCCATTCCACCGGCGGCGGCGAAGTCGCCCGTTATGTCGCAAAACATGGCGAACCCGCCGGCCGTGTCGCCAAGGCGGTTCTCGTTTCCGCCGTGCCGCCGCTGATGCTCAAGACCGAGGCCAATCCGGAAGGTCTGCCGATGGAGGTTTTTGACGGCTTCCGCTCGTCGCTCGCCGCAAACCGTGCGCAGTTCTTCCGCGATGTGCCGGCCGGCCCCTTCTACGGCTTCAACCGCGATGGTGCGACCGTTCATGAAGGCGTTATCCAGAACTGGTGGCGTCAGGGCATGATGGGCGGCGCAAAGGCCCATTACGACGGCATCAAGGCCTTCTCGGAAACCGACCAGACCGAGGACCTGAAGAATATCAGCGTTCCGACGCTGGTGCTGCATGGTGAAGACGACCAGATCGTGCCGATTGCCGACTCCGCCCTGAAATCGGTGAAGCTGTTGAAAAACGGCACGCTGAAGACCTATCCCGGCTTCTCACACGGCATGTTGACCGTGAATGCCGATGTGCTGAACGCCGATCTTCTGGCCTTCATCAAGGGCTGATCCTTCTGCAAAACCACAATGCGGCCGATCATTCGGCCGCATTTTGCGTTTCGCATCAGGCCATGTGGCCTCGCCAGGCATTGCGGTAAGAAGCGAGACCGGGAATGTCGTGTGGCGTGAAATGGCGCTCGCGACCGGCAAGCGGCTTGATGCCGGTGAGCAGGGCCGCACCGGCGCTGGTGCCCGTGGATCCTTCTACCGCCGTTACTTCGGTCTCTGCAAAGCCGGCGAGCGCCTTCAGATAAAGGGTGTTGCTGGCGAAGGGGCCTTCCACAAGGATCGGACCTTTCCGCCCGATGAGCGAGAGGCTGCAGTCGGTCATCAGCGCCAGATAAAGCGACGTCGCTGCGTGCCGTTCCGCCGCCGTGGCATTTTCATCGCCAATCCAGCGCGCCGCCTTGTCCGGAAAGGGGCCGGAGCCGCTGACGACGCTCGGCAGCAGCATCATGCCGCTGGCAACCACGCTGCCGAGAGCCGCTTCTATCGCTTCGTCTTCCGCTGTCCCGAATTGCTGCGCCAGCATTTCATACTCCCTGCCGCCCATGAAGCGCGACGAGGGAACGGGACGGCCGAAAGCATCGACATTCAGGAGTGTGTCACGGGTGGGATCGAGTGCGCCCGTCGCGCCGCCGATGGCGAAATTCACCACCCAGGTGCCGGTGGAGACGACCGAAAAATCACCGTCCCGGCGCAGAAGATGCGGCAGGAGCGATGCGTTGGAATCGTGGATGCCACAATAGACCGGCATATGCGGTGAAAGACCGGTTTCCAGCGCCAGCGACGGGCGAATTGTTCCCAACACATCGAAAGCGGAGCGAACCGGCGCCATCAATTGTTCGATACCGAGACGCGCGACGAGCGAGGAGAAACTTTTCCGCCGTGGGTTCCAGAGATCGGTATGACAGCCGAGCGAGGTCGTTTCCGTGGCCTGAATGCCCGTCAGCCGTCCCGCCCAATATTGCGCATAGGTGACGATGCTGCGAACTCTGGAGAAGTCGTCCGGAAAGGCCGTTTTCTGGAAATGGATTTGCGCGCCAAGGTTCAGCCCGACGGGAAGCTGCGGTGAGCCGGTCTCGGCAAAATCGGGCCTGATGCCGCGATAGGCTGCCTCAATGGCTGTGGGATAGCCGTGTTCATAATCGAGCACCGGCATGGCGAGATCGCCATTTCCATTGAGAAGTGCTGCCGAAGCGCCATGGGTGGTGATGGAAATCGCATCGAAACCGGGCTTCTGGCCGAAACGCTGAAGCGCGGAGAGAATGAAGCGCCAGAGCATTTCCACATCGTAATGCGGATAAATTCCGTCGCGAAGGACGGGGTTCGCCTGTTTCTCAGCGGCAATCTCCTCGCCGCTGCCGGTGTCGATGACGACGACCTTGGCATTGGTCTTGCCGATATCGATGACCGCGACGCGGCCCGGTCTGATACTCTCGCTCATGGCAGATGGAACACCGTCACCAGATCTTTTGCGACCGGCGAATGATCGGGATTGCTCTCCATGATGTCGGCCATATGCGCCCACCACTTCTTCATCACGGGGTGGTCGGGCAGCGCCGCCATGCCGTGGTTCTTGGGGCGCGTCAGCAAGCCGAACAGGATGTTGGTTTCCGGGTCGAGATGGATGGAGTAATCGCTCACACCCGCCTCATGCAGCAGCGTCACCAGTTCCGGCCATATCTCGTCATGGCGTTTTTTATATTCCGCCTGCTTGCCGGGAAAGAGCTTCATCTTGAAGGCGTGTTTTTCAAGTTCAGGCATGGCTTAACTTCTCATGGCGCGAAGGCGGCGGACGACGATGGGGATGGCGATGGTGACGATCAAAAGCAGGCCGACGAAGATCGACATGACGATACCAGGCACGTTCAGCAGCCCAAGACCAAAGGTGACAAGGCCCATGACGAAGGCAGCGATGACGACGCCGGCAATGGTGCCCGAGCCACCGAGAATGGAGACACCGCCCAGCACCACCATGGTCACCACTTCAAGCTCCCACCCTTGAGCGATGGACGGGCGTGTAGAGCCCAACCGCGAGGTGAGGCAGACGGCGGCGATGCCGCTCATCAGGCCGGTGAGCAGGAAGAGGATGAACTTCACCCGCTCGACGGGAATGCCGGAGAAGCGGGCGGCGAAGGGATTGGTGCCGATGACATAGACCTGCCGGCCGAAATTGGTGGCGTGCAGCAGAATGGCGAAGAGGACAGCCATGACGATGAACAGCACGAATTCGAAGGATATGACCGAGATCACGTAACCCTGGCCGAAATAGGCGAAGTCGGCCGGATATTTGCCATAGGCCTGATCGCCCAGCACCATATAGGAGATGCCGCGAAACAGGCTCATCGTGCCGATGGTGACGACGATGGACGGCAGTTTCAGCCCGGCGACCAGAAAGCCGTTGAAAGCCCCGCACAAAAGCCCGGTGCCGATGCCGATGGCGACGAGGCCGGGCATGCCGACGCCCATCTGCACCGCCGCACCCATGGCGGTGGAGGCAAGCGCAATGATGGCGGCGACGGATAGATCGATTTCACCGGCAATGATCAGCAGCGCCATGGCAAAGGCGATGATCGCCTTTTCGGTGAAATTGAAGGTTGCGTCGGAGAGGTTCCAGGCATTGAGGAAATAGGGCGAGGCGAGCGAATTGGCGATGAAGATCAGGATCGCAACGCCAAGCAGCAGCACTTCCCAGCTGGCCATGACACGGCGCAGCGGCGTACCGAGCTTGTCCGGGATGATGCGTGGGGGCTGTGTCGGTTGCGAGGTCATGCTGCGGCCTCCTTGGCCTGATCGGCTGCGGCCCGGTCGCGCAGGATGATGCGGCCTTTTCGAGCTTCGGCGCGGGCGTTGAAGACGACGGCAAGCACGATCACCACGCCTGATATCGCCATCTGCGCGAAGGGTGAGATGCCGATGACGGGCAGCGCGTTCTTGATGACGCCGAGGAACAGCGCGCCAAGCACGGCGCCGGCGACCGAGCCGATGCCGCCGGCAATGGAGATGCCGCCGATCACGTTTGCCGCGACGCTATCCAGTTCGAAACCGGCTGCGATATCCACATAGGCAACGGCGTAACGCGAGACCCAGAGATAGCTGGCGAGCCCGGCCAGCGCGCCTGAGAGCACGAAGGCGAAAAAGCGCGTGCGGCCGACATCGATGCCCGCATAAACGGCAGCACCGGGGTTGCCGCCTGATGCATAGGTCGAGCGGCCGAAGGAGGTGCGGCTGAGCACTAGCCAGGCACCGGCGATGATGAGGATCGCCACCCATGAAAGAACCGGCATACCGAGGATCACGGTGCGCGGTACATTGAGGAAGGTCGGCGAAAGCTGGTGCGCATTCACCCAGCCACCACCAGAGAGCACGAAGGCCATGCCGCGATAGATGGTGAGCGTGCCGAGCGTGACGACGATGGGCGGAATGCCGAGCCACCAGACCAGTACGCCGTTGAGCGAGCCGAGAAACGCACCGATGCCGACCGCCATGACGATGAGAAGCGGCAGGGGAATGCCGGGAAAGGCGGCATTGGTCATGGCCACGGCCATGCCGGTAAAGGCGAGATTGGCGGCAACCGAAAGATCGATGGATTTGGTGAGAATGACCGCCATCTGGCCAAGCGCCAGAATGATGAGGATGGACGTGTCGTTGAAGATATTGACGAGATTGCCGGGCCGGCTGAAACCGGGCGCGCGCAGCGCAAAACCGGCGATCATGACGATGATGATGCCCGCCAGCAGCCATTCGCGATTTTTGAGTAGACGTTGCATGTGGTTGCCCCTCTCAGGCATTGCCGGTGGCGGCGCGCACCAGCTTTTCCGGAGAAAAATCGGCGCGTTCGAACTGGCCCGCCATCAGGCCTTCGCGCATGACGATGGCGCGGTCGGACATGCCGAGGATTTCGGGAAGTTCGGATGAAATCATGATGATGGAAAGCCCCTCGGCCGCAAGCTCGCTGATGAAGCCATGCACGGCGGCCTTCGAGCCGATATCGATGCCCTTGGTCGGCTCGTCGAGGATGATGACCTTGGGCTGGGTGGCGAGCCACTTGCCGATCACCACCTTCTGCTGGTTGCCGCCCGAAAGCGTGCCAACAGGCACTGAGAGTGCGGCGGCGCGCAGGTCGAGCCGCGAGGCATATTTGCGCGCCAGCGCAAATTCATTGGCGGCGGCGAGAAACCCTTTGCGCGAGGTGCGCGTGAGAGAGGGCAGCGACATGTTCTGATAGATTGGCATGTCCAGCGCCAGCCCGTGGCGGCCGCGCTCTTCCGGCACGTAAACGATGCCGGCGCGGATCGCATCCTCCGGCGAACGAATGGTGAGCGGCTGGCCGTTCAGTGTCACCTCGCCAGAGGCCGGTCGGGTGATGCCGAATAGCGACTGGCAAAGTTCGGAACGACCGGCGCCGATCAGCCCGTAAAGGCCGAGAATCTCGCCTTTGCGCAGCTCAAGCGAAATATCGCGGAATTCCGTCTGGTGCGAATAATCGCGAATCGACAAAACCGTTGGCCCCAGAGTGACGGCTTGCTTGGGGAAGGCGTTCGTCACGTCGCGACCGACCATCAGGCGCACGATCTCATCCTGTGGCGTGGTGGCGAGTGTGCCGGCTCCGACCATTTTCCCGTCGCGGAACACGGCGTAATTCTCCGCGATTTCATAGACTTCATCGAACTTGTGGCTGATGAAGAGGATCGCCTTGCCCTGCCGCTTGAGGTTCTCGACGATGCGGAAGAGATCATCGATCTCCTTGCGGGAAAGCGCAGCCGTCGGTTCGTCCATGATCACGATACGCGCCTCGACTGACAACGCACGGGCGATGGCCACGAGATGGCGCTGGGCAATCGACAGGTCTTTCAACCGGATGGTAGGATCGATGGTGCTTTCGAGCTGTTCCAGCAGAATTCTTGCGCGCTCATTGATGGTTTTCCAGTCGATGAGGCCGAAACGGCCTTTGGGCGCATGGCCGAGGAAGATGTTTTCGCCGACCGAAAGTTCGTCGAACAGCACGGTTTCCTGATGAATGGCGGTGACGCCGGCATCGATGGCATCCTGTGCGCCGTGAAAGGTAACGGCCTTGCCATCGAGAAGGATTTCGCCTTCGTTCGGGCGGTAGATGCCGGTGAGGATTTTGACGAGCGTGGATTTGCCCGCGCCGTTCTCGCCGATCAGCGCGGTGACCTTGCCGGGATAAAGTGCGATATCGACGCCATCCAGCGCCTTCACGCCGGGGAATATCTGGCTGATGCCGCGCATTTCGAGAATGGGCGTAGCGCTGGAAGTCGCTGGGATGTCTATGGTTTGGGTTTCAGCACGCATCATTCCGTCTTACCGGTCAGTTTTGAGTGGAGCGGCGAGGGGCACCCCTCTGTCCTGCCGGGCATCCCCCTCAAGGGGGAGATCGGCAAGCGGATAGCACCCTGCTTTATGGATCGAGCGGGTGCGGCATATCGATCTCCCCCTTGAGGGGGAGATGCCCGGCAGGGCAGAGGGGGTGCCCTCCACGCACTGCCGTCACTTCTCAGATCAGAAAATCTTCGAGAACTGATCGATATTCTTCGCGTCGTAGATGAACGGATCAGCCATCGCCGCTTCGCTGTTTTCGCCAACCTTGATCTTGCCCATGCGGCCGGCTTCGATTTCCGAGCCCGGCTTGCCGTCGGCTTCGCCCTTCACAAGGCGATAGGCGATCTGGGTGGCGGAGTAACCGAGGTCAATCGGGTTCCAGATGGCGAATTCCTTGGTGGCGCCTGATTTGATGGCGCCGGCCATCTCCGACGGCAGGCCAAGGCCGGTCACGAAGACCTGACCGATCTTGCCGGCATCCTTCACGGCCTGCGAGGCGGCGAGAACGCCAACCGTCGTCGGCGCTACGATGACCTTCACATTCGGCTGCGAGGAGAGCAGACCCTGCGCTTCGCGGTAGCTCTTGTCGGCAAGGTCGTCACCGTAAACCGTGGTGACAAGGTTGAGGCCGGGGAAGTCCTTCAGCTGCTTCTTCATCTCATCGATCCAGATATTCTGGTTCGTGGAGGTGGTGGTGGCCGAAAGGATGGCGAAGTCACCCTTGCCGCCTTCCAGATGCGATGCGGCGAGCTGCAGGCACATCTTGCCGATCAGCGCGTTGGAAGAAGGATTGAGCTGGAGAATGCGGCCCTCGGGCGCCACGCCGGAATCCCAGGAAATGACCTTGATGCCGCGCTGTGCCGCCTTTTTCAGTGCGGGAACAACCGCGTCGGGGTCGTTGGCGGAAATGGCGATGGCATCAACGCCCTGCGCGATCAGCGAATTGATGACTTCGATCTGGCCTTCCGCCGTGGTGCTGGTCGGACCGGTATAGATGATCTCGACGCCGCCGAGATCCTTTGCGGCCTCCTGCGCGCCCTTGTTGGCGGCTTCGAAAAAGCCGTTACCGAGTGACTTGACCACCAGCGCTATCTTGACGTCTGCGGCCTCAGCAACGCTGCCAAGCCCCGCGACGGAGAGCGCCGCGCTGAGTGCCAGAACGCTGGTCAATGTTCTGCGTGTAAGTTTCATGTCCCTTTTCCTCCCGTTTTGAACCTTGTTTTTCCCTCCAGCGCTCCTCAAGCGACTGAAGAAGAATTCTCCTCATCCGGCGGACCGGCGGTTTTTCCCGCTGCGACTGCACCGGCGATCAGCAATTCGACGCCGGCATCTTCCACCATCCTTGCCGCTTCGTCCGAAATCCCGTCATCGGTGATGATGGTCGTAACGTTTTCGAGCGGACATAAAATCAGGCTGGATCGTTTTCTGAATTTCGAGGAATCGACCATCACGATCAGTTCTTCCGCCTGCCGCATCAGCTTCTGTTCGCTCTGGATGACCAAAGCGTCGGATTCCATGATGCCAAGCGCGCCCACACCCTGCGCGCCGAGAAAAATCCGTCGCGCATAAAAATTGCGGATCGCGTCGTTCTCGAAAGGCGACAGGATAAGGCTCTGGTCGCGATAGATCGCGCCGCCCGGCACGCTGACACTGCATTTGGAATGCTTGACCAGATGCTCGGCAATCGCGAAGGAATTGGTCATCACCTGCAGGCGGCGCGCCGCCATGTAATGCACCATCTGGAATGTCGTCGTGCCGCCATTCAGGATGATTGCGTCCCCATCATTGCAGAGATCGACCGCCTTGCGCGCAATTGCGCGTTTCTTGTCGATATTGACCGATTCGGACACGCGGAAGGGACGTGCGGCAAGATTGCCGAGCTGCGGCGGATGCACCGCTTCCGCCCCGCCGCGCACGCGCCGCAACTTGCCCTGAACGTGCAAAGACGCAATATCCCGGCGGATTGTCGCTTCCGACGCATCCGTGAGTTCAGCAATATCCTGCACCGTCACGACTGCTTTTTCCTGTGTGGCGCTCAAGATGATGCGATGGCGTTCGCGTTCGTGCATGGGGTCCTCCTGACCGTGATTATTCGCAATCTCTTTACGTTGTCAATCAAGAACGATCAAATTAATCAATATCGCGCTGCAACATGAAAATTTATGATCGTTTTTGATTGACATTGTGCTTTTGGATGCGCGATACCTGCCATCAAAGGAGGCGGGCCGATATCGGCTCCGCGAATGCAGACAGATATTGGGAGGAAGACATGACGGGAACATCCCGCCTTCTCGAAAGCCGTTGGGACGACGCTTACGCCAGGACGCTCGATGAGCCCGGCAAGCTGCTTTATCGCTCCAATCTGCTGGGTGCGGACAAGCGCATCACCAATTACGGCGGCGGCAACACCTCTGCAAAGGTGTTGGAAACCGATCCGCTGACGGGCGAGAAGGTCCGCGTCATGTGGGTCAAAGGCTCCGGCGGTGATGTCGGCACCATCAAGCTCGATGGTTTTGCGACGCTTTATCTCGACAAGCTGGAAGCGCTGAAGGGCATTTATAAGGGTGTTACAGACGAGGACCGCATGGTCGGCTTCCTGCCGCATTGCACCTTCAACCTCAACCCGCGTGCTGCCTCCATCGATACGCCACTGCACGGTTTCGTGCCTTACGATCATGTCGATCACATGCATCCGGATGCGATTATTGCGATTGCCGCCTCCAAAAACTCGAAAGAACTCACGCAGCAGATCTTCGGCGATGACATCGGCTGGCTGCCCTGGCGTCGTCCCGGTTTCCAGCTCGGTCTCGATCTCGAAGCTTTCGTCAAGGCAAATCCTAAGGCCAAGGGCGTCGTGCTGGAAAGTCACGGCCTGTTCACCTGGGATAATGACGCCAAGGCGTGTTACGAGCTGACGCTCGCTATTATCAACAAGGCCATCGAATGGTTTGCGGCCAAGACCGAAGGCAAGACGATTTTTGGCGGCGCGGTGGCGAAGAGCCTGCCCCTTGCCGAACGCCGCGCCATCGCCGCCCGGTTGATGCCGGAAATCCGTGGCCGCATCGGCCGTGAGGAACGCAAGCTCGGCCATTTCGACGATCAGGACGCGGTTCTCGAATTCGTCAACTCGAAAGACCTGAAGCCGCTTGGGAACCTCGGCACATCCTGCCCGGATCACTTCCTGCGCACGAAAATCCGCCCGCTCATCCTCGATCTCGATACGGCGAAGCCGGATGTGGACGCGCTGACGGCGGGTCTCGACAAGGCGCTTGAAGCTTACCGCGCTGATTATAGCCGCTACTACGAGGCCTGCCGCCACGACAATTCGCCGAAGATGCGCGATCCGAACCCGGTGATCTTCCTGATCCCCGGCGTGGGCATGTTGTCCTTCGCCAAGGACAAGGCGACGGCGCGCATTGCCGGCGAATTTTACGTCAACGCCATCAACGTCATGCGTGGTGCTTCCACCGTGTCGGAATATCAGGGTCTTCCCGAGCAGGAAGCCTTCGATATCGAATATTGGCTGCTGGAAGAGGCAAAGCTTCAGCGGATGCCGAAGCCGAAGAGCCTTGCCGGCCGGGTGGCATTTGTCACCGGCGGTGCTGGCGGTATCGGCCGGGCAACGGCGGAAAGGCTGGCGGGCGAGGGCGCCTGCGTTGTGCTGGCCGATATCGACGAGGCGGCGCTGGAGGCTGCCAAGGGCGATTTCGTCAAGCGTTACAGCGCTGACGCGGTGCGCAGCGTGAAGCTGGATGTGACGAAAGAGGATGCCGTCATTGCGGCCTTCGCGGAAGCGAGCGTGGAATTCGGCGGCGTGGATATTCTCGTTTCCAATGCCGGTATCGCTTCCTCCGCACCCGTGGAAGATACGACGCTTGCCATGTGGAACAAGAATATCGACATTCTCGCCACGGGTTATTTCCTCGTTTCGCGGGAAGCATTCCGGCTGCTGCGGCGTCAGAATCTCGGCGGCAATGTGGTGTTCGTTGCATCCAAGAATGGCCTTGCTTCCTCGCCCAATGCGTCCGCCTATTGCACGGCGAAAGCTGCGGAAATTCATCTCGCCCGTTGCCTTGCGCTCGAAGGTGCGGAAGCGGGCATTCGCGTCAACACCGTCAATCCCGATGCCGTGTTGCGTGGTTCGAAAATCTGGAATGGTGAGTGGCGTGAGCAGCGCGCGGCTTCATCCAAGATCGAGGTGACCGATCTGGAGGAACATTACCGCAAACGCTCAATGCTGAAGCTCAACGTCTTCCCAGAAGACATCGCCGAGGCGATCT
Source organism: Agrobacterium sp. LMR679 (assembly GCF_027157905.1). Classification (NCBI taxonomy): domain Bacteria; kingdom Pseudomonadati; phylum Pseudomonadota; class Alphaproteobacteria; order Hyphomicrobiales; family Rhizobiaceae; genus Agrobacterium; species Agrobacterium sp. LMR679. Next base: position 1,686,093 of record NZ_JAPVOJ010000001.1, read on the forward strand.
ATTTCCTGGCGTCCGACGCTTCCGCCAAGTCGACCGGCAACATCATTAATGTTGATGCCGGTAACGCGCAGAGTTTTACGCGATAAGGCGTTTGGCGCGTTCTTATTTCCGTCATTCCGGCCTTGAGCCGGTATCCAGCCAGCCCAAGTCCTTGGGCTGAAGGAACTTATCCCGCCGCGCAGACGCGCGTCGACTGGATACCGGCTCAAGGCCGGTATGACGGAGATAAGGTCGATAAGCTAAGCATGCACTGGACCGATTCCCGGGAGGAAAAGATGACCGAGACGAAAATCGCCGCCGATGTGATCGCGGCTGAAAACGAAAAGCGCGCCGGCGCACAGAAAGACGACTATCAGGCGCTGGGCAACCAGCTTGCGCGCCGTAACATCGATATCGATGCCGTTACGGCCAAAGTGGCAGAGTTTTTCGTCGCCGTGCCGTCCTGGGGCGTTGGCACCGGCGGCACCCGTTTTGCCCGTTTTCCCGGCACGGGCGAGCCACGCGGCATTTTCGACAAGCTGGATGATTGCGCTGTCATCAACCAGCTGACACGGGCGACGCCCAATGTTTCCCTGCATATTCCGTGGGACAAGGAAGACCCGAAGCGATTGAAAGCCCATGCCGATGCGCTGGGTCTCGGCTTCGACGCCATGAACTCCAATACGTTTTCGGATGCGCCGGGCCAGAGCCATTCCTACAAATACGGTTCGCTCAGCCACACGGATGCCGCCACGCGCCGTCAGGCCGTCGAGCACAACATCGAATGTATCGAGATCGGTAATGCCATCGGCTCAAAAGCGCTGACGGTGTGGGTGGGCGATGGTTCGAACTTTCCCGGTCAGAGCAATTTCACCAGAAGCTTCGAGCGCTATCTTGCCGGCATGGCCGATATCTACAAGGCGTTGCCGGATGACTGGCGCATCTTTTCCGAACACAAGATGTATGAGCCGGCCTTTTATTCCACCGTCGTGCAGGACTGGGGCACCAATTACCTCATCGCCAATACGCTCGGCGAAAAGGCCTTCTGCCTCGTCGATCTCGGCCACCATGCGCCGAACACCAATATCGAAATGATCGTCGCCCGGCTCATCCAGTTCGGCAAGCTCGGCGGTTTCCATTTTAACGACAGCAAATATGGCGATGACGATCTGGATGCCGGTTCAATCGAGCCATACCGCCTGTTCCTCGTTTTCAACGAGCTGGTGGATGCCGAACATCGCGGCGTGAAGGATTTCCATCCTGCCCATATGATCGACCAGTCGCATAATGTGACGGATCCGATAGAAAGCCTGATCTCCAGCGCCAACGAAATCCGCCGCGCCTATGCGCAGGCGCTGCTGGTGGATCGCGCGGCTCTCGACGGTTACCAGCAGGACAATGATGCGCTGATGGCTTCCGATATGCTGAAGCGGGCCTATCGCACCGATGTCGAACCGATTCTTGCGCAGGCGCGGCAATTGGCGGGCGGCGCTATCGATCCGGTGGCGACTTATCGTGCGAGCGGCTATCGCAAGCAGGTGGCGGCGAAGCGCCCGGCTTCGGTTGGCGGCAGTGGCGGCATTGTATAGGGGCGTTGTTTTTTGGGGACGTCCCCACACTCGTCACCCCGGACTTGATCCGGGGTCCAGGTGCGATCAAGTCATTGATCACGCAAGAGTCTTTCACGGCGCAGACGCGCCGTGGCTGGATGCCGGATCGAGTCCGGCATGACGGAAATAGTGTCACTTCCCCGAAGGCGATTGCCGGTGTACCTGAAACGTATGTTCCGGCCCGGGAAACGCCCCCGAGCGAACTTCATCGGCATAGGCTGCCGCTGCTTCGGAGACCGTTGGGCCAAGATCGGCGAACCGCTTGACGAATTTTGGTTTGAAATCGGAAAACAGGCCGAGCATGTCATCGGAAACGAGCACCTGCCCGTCGCAGGCCGGCGATGCGCCGATGCCAACCGTGGGCGCGGCGAGTTTTTCGGTCAGTTCGCGGGCGAGCGGCTCGACGGTGCCTTCCACGACAATGGCGAAGGCGCCGGCCTGATCCACCGCAATCGCGTCGCGCCAGATTTTTTGCGTTTCCGCATCCGAATGTCCGAGCGAGCGGAAGCCGCCGGCGGTGTGAACCAGCTGCGGCATGAGCCCGACATGGCCGAACACCGGAATGCCGCGCGCCACCAGAAAAGCGATAGTCTCCGCCATTTCCTCGCCGCCTTCCAGCTTCACGCCGTCGCAACCGGTTTCCTGCATCAGCCGCACGGCATTGCGGAAGGCCTGTTCCTTCGATTCCTGATAGGTGCCGAAGGGAAGATCGACGATGACGCATGCTCGGTTGACGCCGCGCATGACGGCGCGGCCATGGGCGATCATCATATCCAGCGTGACGCCGACGGTGGTGTCCATGCCGTAAAGCACCATGCCGAGGGAATCGCCGACCAGGAGCAGATCGCAATGCGGATCGAGCAGGCGGGCAATCGGCGTGGTATAGGCGGTCAGGCAGACGATGCGCGCCTCGCCTTTCATCTGCCGGATGGAGGCCGTCGTCAGCCGCTTGTGTTTTCCATGGGCGCTCATTCGGCCGCCTCCCGTTGATTGATCCTGTCGCGCCCGATGACGCGGTTGTCGAGGAGCCGCGTGCTGCCGAGCCTGACGAACAGCGCCACCAGCACCGGTCCCGCCTGCAATGAAGCAACGGGGGCGAGCGTATCGGGATCGCGCACCGCAACGACTTCCGGTGAGGCCAGCGGCTCGGCGGCGATGAATTTTTCTATCGCGGCTTCGAATGCGGCGGGGTCGTCGAAGCCCTCGCCATAAAGCCGTTCTGCCTCATCAAGTGCCTGCGGCACGATCACGGCGGCGGCACGTTCCGCCTGGCTCAAATAAACGTTACGCGAGGAACAGGCGAGCCCATCCGCCTCACGCACCGTGGCGACGGGAACGACCCTGACCGGCTGGGCGAGGTCCTCGACCATGCGGCGTATCAGCGTTACCTGCTGATAATCCTTCTCTCCGAAATAGGCGGCATCCGGCTGGACGAGATTAAAAAGCTTGGTCACGACGGTCGCAACACCGGCGAAATGCCCCGGCCGCACCGCGCCTTCCAGCTGGCTTCCCAGTTCGGGCACATCCACCACGGTCTGCATCGGGCGCGGATACATCTCGGAGACTTCTGGTGCGAAAAGAATGTCGATGCCCGCCTCTTCCAGCAATGCGCTGTCGCGGGCGAGATCGCGGGGGTAACGGGCCAGATCCTCATTCGCACCGAATTGCAGCGGGTTGACGAAGATCGAAACCACCGTCACGTCGTTTTCCGCCTTGGATTGGGCAACAAGCGTCAGATGGCCGATATGGAGAAAGCCCATGGTCGGCACGAAGCCGATGGTTTTGCCCGCACGGCGAAAGGCGGCGGTGGCATCCCGCAATTCGGCGACGGTTTTTACAAGCTGCATGGGTCTCCTCCGGCTTCCCCAATCGCTGCCCGGCGAAAGGTGCTGGATAGAACTCGATTTGCCGAACGGGGTCAACGGACGCATCGGGATTATATCGATTAACCCTATGACGACTTTCGAGAAAACCGGTGCTCGGACAGATGGCGGCGATCACCCCACCCAGAGCGGTTTTCTTTTTTCGGCAAAGGCCAATCGCCCCTCCCGCGCCTCGTTGCTGCCGCTGATCGTGGCGATGACGCTTTCGGCAAAGGCGAGCCGGTCGCCTGCGGGCATATCGCGCATCTTCAGCAACGCCGCTTTTCCGGCCGCGATGGCGCCCGGCGCATTCTGCCGCAACCGGGCGAGAACATCCTCCACCACGCCATCGAGTTCGTCCGACGGGACAGCCCGGTTGACGAGGCCAAGGCGCTCCGCATCAGCGGCGTTTATCGCGGCGCCGAGATAGGCCATTTCCTGAAGCTGGCTCAGGGGTATCTTCGCCAGAAGCTTTGCCGCCACCATGGCCGGGAAAAGCCCAACGCGGACCTCCGGCAGGCCGAATTCGGCATGGTTGGCGGCATAGGCGAGATCGCAGGCGGCGATGAGGCCCAGCCCGCCGGCCAGAGCCCGACCGTTGATGCGGGCGATGACGGGCCTGTCGCAGCTCTCGATGGCACGCATCACATCGGCAATAGGGTTGGTTCCATCCCGCGAGAGGAACATGCCGCCGGCGCTTTCTTTCAGATCGGCCCCGGAGCAGAAGCTGCGGTCTCCCGCGGCCGTTATCACCACGGCGCGCAGGCCGCCATCACCGGATGCCGTGCGGATGGCCGTCGTCAGGCCGTCCGTCATCGCAGAATTCAAGGCATTGTGTACTTCCGGCCGGTTGAGCGTCAGCCAGAGAACGTCTTTGCGTCTTTCGCTCAGCAACTCGTGCGCCATGCGCGTCACCTTTCCTGTCTTGCCGCAATCAACGCCTTGCCGGCGCGGGCCGCATTCGGTCTGCCGAGATGCCGGCTGATCCAGTCGCCGGTTCTCGCCATCGCCATCAGGTCGATACCAGTTTTAATGCCAAGCCCCTGCAGCAGATAAACGACATCTTCAGTGGCGACGTTGCCGCTGGCGCCCGGCGCAAAGGGGCAGCCGCCCAGCCCGGCCACCGAACTGTCGAAGACAGAGATACCTTCATCCAGCGAGGCCAGAACATTGGCGACGCCCTGCCCATAGGTATCGTGGAAATGCATGGCGAGTTTTTCACGCGGGACGCGGGCAGACACTCGCTTGATGAGATTGCGAATCTGGTCCGCCGTGCCGACGCCGATCGTATCGCCGAGCGAGATTTCGTAACAGCCGAGTGCGATGAGCGCCTCGGCCATCGCCGCCACCTCATCGGGTGCAACCGTACCGTCATAGGGGCAGCCGGCTATGCAGGAGACATAACCGCGCACAAGGATGTTCCGGCCAGCCGCGGCTGATGCGACATCGCGCAGGCGCTCGAGGCTTTCGGCGCGCGAGCAGCCGATATTGTGCTGGCTGAAACCTTCGGATGCGGAGACGAAAACGGCGATTTCTGTCACACCGGCTTCAATGGCGGCCTCGAAACCTTTCATATTGGGAACGAGCGCCGGATAGGCGGTGCCGGGTCGCCTTTCGAGGCCCTGGAACACCTCTTTCGAACCCGCCATTTGCGGCACTTTTTTGGGTGAGACGAAAGCGCCCGCTTCCACCGCCGCCAATCCGGCTGCGGCCAGCCGTTCGATCAGCTCGATCTTGATGGCGGCTGAAACCTCGGCGCTTTCGTTCTGCAAGCCATCACGCGCGCCCACTTCGACAATTTTGACGGTTCGGGGCCAGCTCATCTCAGCCGCCCTCCGGCTCGAAATCCACCAGCACCGCACCGGCCGCGACCATATCGCCCTCGTTGCAATTGATGGCCGTGACGGTGCCTTTCGCGGGCGCACGGATCGTGTGCTCCATTTTCATCGCCTCCATCACCACAAGCGCCTCGCCGGCCTCAACCGCGGCACCGTTGCTGCTCAGCAAGGCGCGGATGACGCCGGGCATGGGTGCTTCCAGACCGCCGGTATGAGTAGCGGAATCCGCGATATCGACGGGATCCGGTTGGCTGATGCGATAATGCTCGCCATCCAGAAAAAGCGCGTAATGGCCATCCTCTGTAAAGAAATGGCCCTGCCTTTTCCTGCCTGCCACGGTCGCTAGGAATTTGCCATCGTCCGAGAGGCCGCCATGGGCGCTGATCGCGCGTCCGTCGATCTCCAGCGAAAAACCATCCGCCTCATGCGTGACGCCGACGCCAAGCGGCTGGTTGTCAAACACGAAATACAGCGTTTCCCGCGCCGGCGCGTTGAGGCGGAAGGCGGCCGTCGTGTTCCACGGGCTATGGGGATCGGCCTGTGAACCCGGGTTTCCGTTTTTTTGCGGCGCAAGCAGCAGGCCAAGCGCGGCCATGGCTATCTCGTTCCCGGCCGTTGCTGCCGGGGCAAACAGCGCCGCCTCGTTACGGGCGATGAAACCGGTATCGAGATCGGCGTTCGCGAAGGCCGCCAGTCCCGCAAGCCGCGTCAGAAAGGCGGCATTGCTGGTGACGCCGCAGATCGCCAGATTTTCGAGCGCCAACCGCAGACGCCGTACCGCCGATTGGCGATCTCGGTCCCAGACGATCAACTTGGCGATCATCGGATCGTAATGCACGGTGATGGCGTCGCCGGCGCGTATGCCGCTGTCGATCCTGACGTGAAGGCCCTGATCGGGAAAAACAAGATGGCTGACGGTGCCGATCGACGGCAAAAAATCATGCGCCGGGTCTTCGGCATAAATCCGCGCCTCGATGGCGTGGCCGTTTATGCTGAGACCGGTCCAGTCTTCCGGCAGGGGCTCTCCGTTGGCGACGCGGATCTGCCATTCGACCAGGTCGAGACCGGTAATATATTCCGTCACCGGATGTTCGACCTGAAGCCTCGTATTCATTTCCATGAAATAGAAGTCGCCGGAAGGGTCGAGCAGGAATTCCACGGTTCCCGCGCCGCGATAATCGATGGCGCGGGCGGCGGCGACCGCCGCTTCATACATGCGCTGGCGAAGCGCATCGGGCAGACCGGGGGCAGGGGCTTCCTCTATGACCTTCTGGTGCCGGCGCTGGATCGAGCAGTCGCGCTCGAAAAGCGAAACACACTTGCCGTGGCCGTCGGCAAAGACCTGCACTTCCACATGGCGCGGCCGTTCAAGGTATTTTTCGATCAGCATGCGGTCATTGCCGAAGGCGGCCAGCGCTTCGCGTTTTGCACCCGCAAGCTCCGCTGCGAAGTCGCGCTTTTGCCGGACGATACGCATGCCCTTGCCGCCGCCGCCGGCTGAGGCCTTGAGCAGCACCGGATAACCGATCGTGTCCGCCTCGCTTGCCAGTCGTTTCTCCGATTGTTCGTCACCGTGATAACCGGGAACGACCGGAACGCCGGCCTCTGCCATCAGCGCCTTTGCCTCGCTTTTTCCACCCATGGCGCGGATTGCCGCTGCTGGCGGGCCAATGAAAACGAGGCCGGCTGCGGCGCAGGCTTCGGCGAAACCGGCATTCTCCGAAAGGAAACCGTAACCCGGATGAATGGCTTGCGCGCCGCAGGCTTTTGCGGCGGCGATGATTTTTTCACCGTCGAGATAGGAGGCTCGCGCGGGTGCTGCGCCGATGGTTATGGCCTCGTCGGCCAGCGTCACATGCATGGCGTCACGGTCTGCATCCGAATAAACGGCAACGGTGCGGATACCCATCTTGGCGGCGGTGCGGATGATGCGGCAGGCGATTTCGCCCCTGTTGGCGATCAGTATTTTCGAGAACATGGTCGCCTCACATCCTGAATATGCCGAAACGGGTGGGTTCTATCGGTGCGTTAAGCGCGGCGGACAGGCCAAGGCCGAGCACGAGGCGGGTATCCTTCGGGTCGATGATGCCATCGTCCCACAGCCTTGCGCTGGCATAATAGGGATGTCCCTCCCGCTCGTATTTTTCCCGGATCGGCTGCTTGAACGCCTCTTCGCCTTCCTGCGACCAGTGGCGGCCATCGGCCTCGATGCCGTCGCGGCGGATTTGCGCCAGAACGGACGCCGCCTGTTCACCGCCCATCACGGAAATGCGGGCATTCGGCCACATCCACAGGAAGCGTGGCGAATAGGCCCGGCCGCACATGCCGTAATTGCCGGCCCCGAAGGAGCCGCCGATGATGACGGTGAATTTCGGCACTTTTGCCGATGCTACGGCGGTGACGAGCTTCGCACCATCCTTGGCGATACCACCGGCTTCATAGGCCTTGCCGACCATGAAGCCGGTGATGTTTTGCAGGAAAACCAGCGGGATGCCGCGCTGGCAGCAGAGCTCGATGAAATGCGCGCCCTTCAGCGCCGATTCCGAAAAAAGGATACCGTTATTGGCGATAATTCCAACGGGATAGCCATGGATATGGGCGAAACCGCAGACGAGCGTCGTGCCGTAGAGCGCCTTGAACTCGTCAAATTCCGAACCATCCACCAGTCGGGCAATGATCTCGCGCACCTCGAAGGGTTTTCGCGTGTCGGCAGGAACAATGCCGTAAAGCTCCTCAGCCGGATAAAGCGGGTCTGCGGGTTCGCGGATATCCAGCTCCACCTGCTTTCGGCGGTTCAGCGTGGAAACGATCCGCCGGGTCAGCGCCAGCGCATGGCGGTCGTCATGGGCATAATGATCGGTGACGCCGGATTGGCGGGAATGCACATCCGCGCCGCCGAGGTCCTCCGCACTTACCACCTCGCCGGTCGCCGCCTTCACCAGCGGCGGGCCGCCGAGAAAGATCGTGCCCTGATTTTTGACGATCACGGACTGGTCGCTCATGGCAGGCACATAGGCCCCGCCCGCCGTGCAGCTGCCCATCACCACGGCGATCTGGGCGATACCTTCCGCCGACATATTGGCCTGATTGTAGAAGATGCGGCCGAAATGATCGCGGTCGGGAAACACCTCGTCCTGATTGGGCAGGTTCGCGCCGCCGGAATCCACGAGGTAAATGCAGGGCAGGCGGTTCTCAGTGGCGATTTCCTGCGCGCGCAGATGTTTCTTCACTGTCAGCGGATAATAGGTGCCGCCTTTTACCGTCGCGTCATTGGCGACGATCACACATTCACGGCCCGAGACCCGGCCGATGCCGGTAACGATGCCGGCGGCGGGAACGGGTTCGTCATAGACCTCGTAAGCTGCAAATTGCGACAATTCCAGAAACGGGCTGCCGGGATCGAGAAGGGCCTCGATGCGGTCACGCGCCAGCAATTTGCCGCGGGAAAGATGCCGTTCGCGGGCCTTTTCGCCGCCGCCTCTGGAGATTTTTTTCGACATGTTGGCGCAGGTCATCGACCAGCCCCGACATGAAATCGACATTGGCAGCAAAGGTGGGGTCGCGGTTCAGACTGGAAGTAAGCTTCATCGCGTCCTCACCCGTTGCCCTTGACCAGTTCGCGGCCGATCAGCATCCGCCGGATTTCACTGGTGCCGGCGCCGATCTCGTAAAGCTTGGCGTCGCGCAGCAAACGTCCGGCCGGGCTTTCATTGACATAGCCGGAGCCGCCGAGAAGCTGGATCGCATCCAGCGCCACCTGTGTCGCCCGCTCGGCGGCAAATAGGATTGCGCCAGCGGCGTCCTGCCTCGTGATGCGGCCATTGTCGCAGGCCCGCGCCACGGCATAGACATAGGCGCGGGATGCATTCATGGACGAGTAGATATCGGCGAGCTTGCCCTGCACCAGCTGGAATTCGCCGATAGCCTTGCCGAATTGTTTGCGCTCGCGGGCATAGGGCAGCACCAGATCGATGGCCGCCTGCATGATACCGACGGGGCCGGCGGCCAGCACGGCTCGCTCATAGTCCAGCCCGCTCATCAGCACCGTCACGCCGTCATTGAGGCGGCCGAGAATGTTCTCTTCCGGCACCTCGCAATCCTCGAACACCAGTTCTGACGTGGGTGAGCCGCGCATGCCGAGCTTGTCGAGTTTCTGGGCCGGGCGAAATCCCTTGAAGCCCTTTTCGATCAGGAAGGCGGTGATGCCGCGCGGGCCGGCGGACATATCCGTCTTGGCGTAGACCACCAGCGTATCGGCCTCGTGGCCATTGGTGATCCACATTTTTGCGCCGTTCAGCACATAGCGATCACCCCTGCGTTCCGCCTTCAGCCGCATGGACACGACATCCGAACCGGCTTCCGTCTCGCTCATGGCGAGTGAACCGACATGTTCACCGGAGACGAGTTTCGGCAGATATCTATGCTTCTGCTCTTGCGTTCCCCAGCGGTGAATCTGGTTGATACAGAGGTTGGAATGAGCGCCGTAGGAAAGGCCGATGGAAGCCGAAGCCCGGCTTATTTCCTCCATCGCCACGCAATGGGCGAGATAACCCATGTCGGCACCGCCGAACTCTTCCGAAACGGTGATGCCGTGCAGGCCGAGCTCACCCATCTCCGGCCAGAGCTTGCGTGGAAAACGGTCGTCCCTGTCGATCTCTGCCGCCAGCGGAGCGATTTTATCATCTGCGAATGCACTTGCGCTGTCGCGCAATGCTGCGATTTCCGGGCCGAGATCGGCATCGAAAATGGCGGCGAGGTTCAAACTCATCGCGTCTCCTCCTCCGGACGGCAGGCCGTCCCTCTTTTCAGCAGTCGGCACCTCCTCCGCGCCGGCAGCTCTTATTTACGGCGTGTCACCCCCGGTGAAGGCGGCGGAACGGCGCACGAATGTCTTGATGGCGAAATTGGACTGGATGCGCGACACGCCGGGAACCGTGGTCAGGAAATCCAGTAGCTCCTGATAATGCGGCAAATCCCGCACCATGGCGTGGATCAGGTAATCGGAACTGCCGCTGGTCTGATAACCGCCCACGACTTCGGGGATAGAAGCGACATGGTGTTCGAAGGTCGTCAGCGCTTCCTTGATCTGCCGTTCCAGCGTGACGGAGATGAAGACGCCCATATTGCCGAGCAGCCGGTTTTCATCGAACACGGCGGTATAGCCACGAATGATGCCTTCCTCTTCCAGCTTGCGTACACGGCGCAGCGTTGGCGTGAAGGAAAGGCCGATGCGGGCCGCCAGATCGCGCCAGCTCACCCGCCCGTCATCGCCGAGCACATGCAGAATCTTGCGGTCGAAACTGTCGAGCTCAATCATGGATCATTTGCTCTATGATATGACTAATTGTTGGATCAAAGATATCGTCAATCAAAAAACTGTCAATCAAAATAGCTTTGAAATGAATTCGAGATAGTGATAGCGTTCACCTCAGTCGCGGTCTGGAGGAGATTGCGATGACGGTCGCTCTCTTAAGTGGGAGAATGGCCAAGGGAGGTGAATTTGGCTGTGCATGACCCTGTCGTGATCGTCGGGGCCGCCCGTACTGCTATGGGTGGGTTCCAGGGCGAATTCAAATCGGTGGCCGCGCCCGATCTCGGTGCGGCGGCGATCCCGCGCGGCTGCTGAGCGGGCTGCGGTTCCGCCTTCTGATATTGACGATGTGCTGATGGGTTGCGTGCTTGCGGCGGGGCAAGGGCAGGCTCCGGCCAGACAGGCGGCCATTGCCGCCGGAATCCCCAACTCGGTTGGTGCGACGACGATCAACAAGATGTGCGGCTCTGGCATGAAAGCGATCATGCTGGCGCATGACCAGATTTCGGCGGGAAGCTCTTCAATCGTGCTTGCGGGCGGCATGGAAAGCATGAGCAACGCGCCCTATCTCTTGGACCGCGCCCGCAACGGCTATCGTCTCGGCCATGGCAAGCTCACCGACCACATGTTTCTGGATGGCCTCGAAGACGCTTATGACAAGGGTCGGCTGATGGGCACTTTCGCTGAAGATTGCGCTGAAGCCTACCAATTCACCCGTGCCATGCAGGACGACTATGCGCTGACCTCGCTGGAGCGCGCCCGGCGTGCCATTGCTGAGGGGGCTTTCGAAGCGGAAATAGCGCCCGTCGTGGATATCTCGGTGGACGAGCAGCCGGGCAAGGCGAAGCCGGAAAAGATCCCGCAACTGAAGCCCGCCTTTCGCGATGGCGGAACGGTGACGGCGGCCAATTCCAGCTCGATTTCCGATGGCGCGGCCGCTCTCGTTCTCATGCGTCGCTCCGAAGCGGAAAGGCGGGGCCTTTCACCGCTGGCGACCATTATCGGCCAAACCTCTTATGCGGATGCACCCGCCGGATATCCAACGGCTCCCATCGGCGCGATGAAAAAGCTGTTCGATAAAACCGGCTGTGCGGCGAAGGATATCGATCTGTTCGAAATCAACGAGGCCTTTGCCGTGGTGGCGATGGCGGCAATGCGCGATCTCGATCTGCCACATGAGAAGGTGAATGTGCATGGCGGCGCCTGTGCGCTCGGCCATCCCATCGGCGCTTCAGGCGCGAGGATCGTCGTCACCCTGCTGGCCGCTTTGCAGCGCCACGGGCTGAAACGGGGCGTGGCCGCCGTCTGCATCGGCGGCGGCGAAGCAACCGCGCTCGGCATAGAGCGACATTAAGGGGAGGCGGCGATGATCCTGAACGAAGCCCAGCAGCAGATCAGGGACATGGCCCGCGATTTCGCCCGCGAGCGGCTCGCCCCTGGGGCTGCTTCGCGTGACCGGGAAAGCCGGTTCCCGAAAGACGAACTGAAAGAGATGGGAGATCTCGGCTTCCTTGGGATGCTTGTCTCCGAGGACTATGGCGGGTCGGAAACCGGTGCCGTTGCCTATGCTTTGGCGGTGGAGGAAGTCGCTGCCGGTGACGGGGCCTGTTCCACCATCATGAGCGTGCACAATTCGGTCGGCTGCGTGCCGATCCTGAAATTCGGGACCGAAGACCAGAAGCAGCGTTTCCTGCCGAAACTGGCTTCCGGCGAATGGATCGGTGGTTTTGCGCTGACCGAACCGCAGGCCGGTTCCGATGCCTCCAACCTCAAGACCCGCGCCCGGCGCGATGGCGACCGCTACATTCTCGACGGCGCAAAGCAGTTCATCACATCAGGCAAGAATGGCGATGTCGTCATCGTCTTTGCCGTTACCGATGCGGCGGCGGGCAAGAAGGGCATCAGCGCGTTCATCGTGCCGACCGATACGCCGGGTTACGAGGTCATAAGGGTCGAAGAAAAGCTCGGCCTGCATTCATCCGACACCTGCCAGATTGCCTTTACCGAGATGGCGGTACCGGCCGAACTGCGGCTGGGCGAAGAGGGGCAGGGGTATCGCATCGCGCTTGCCAATCTGGAAGGTGGGCGCATCGGCATCGCCGCGCAGGCGGTCGGCATGGCGCAGGCCGCCTTCGAGGCGGCGCGGGATTATGCGCGCGAGCGCAAGGCCTTCGGGCAGGCAATCGTGGAGCATCAGGCGGTGGCGTTTCGCCTCGCGGACATGGCGACGCGGATTGAGGCGGCGCGGCAGCTGGTGCTGCATGCGGCGGCGCTGAAGGAAGCGGGTGAGCCCTGTCTTTCGGAGGCCTCGATGGCCAAGCTCTTCGCCTCCGAAATGGCCGAACGCGTCTGCTCGGACGCCATCCAGATTCACGGCGGTTACGGCTACATGGCGGATTATCCGGTGGAGCGGATCTATCGCGATGTGCGCATCTGCCAGATTTACGAGGGGACCAGCGATGTCCAGCGGATGGTAATCGCGCGGAACCTTTGAGAGTTGTTTCGCGGTCTGGAGGAGATCGCGACGGGAGGAGTAGAATGGATATAACCGAAACGCCACGTCTCAGCCTGCATGTTCCCGAACCTGCGGTGCGGCCCGGCGGGGAGCCGGATTTCTCCAATGTGAAAATACCCAAAGCCGGTTCCGTGCCGCGCCCGGAAGTTGACGCCGCGCCGGAAAGCATGCGCGATCTCGCCTATTCGATCATCCGTGTCCTCAATCACCAGGGCGAGGCCGTTGGGCCGTGGGCCGGGCTGCTTTCGGATGAAGACTTGCTGGTGGGCCTCAAAAACATGATGCGGCTTCGGGCTTTCGATGCGCGCATGCTGATGGCGCAGCGGCAGGGCAAGACCTCCTTCTACATGCAGCATCTGGGTGAAGAGGCGGTGAGCTGCGCCTTCCGCAAGGCGCTTTCCAAGGGCGACATGAATTTCCCGACCTATCGGCAGGCAGGGCTGCTGATCGCCGACGATTACCCGCTCGTCACCATGATGAACCAGATCTATTCCAACGAACTGGATCCGCTGCATGGGCGGCAGTTGCCGGTGCTTTATTCCTCGAAGGAGCATGGTTTCTTCACCGTCTCCGGCAATCTCGCCACGCAATATGTGCAGGCGGTCGGCTGGGCGATGGCGTCGGCCATCAAAGGCGATACGAAGATCGCCGCAGCATGGATCGGCGACGGTTCGACGGCGGAGTCGGATTTTCACTCGGCGATGGTCTTTGCCTCCACCTACAAGGCCCCGGTGGTTCTCAATATCGTCAATAACCAATGGGCGATTTCCACCTTTCAGGGCATCGCGCGCGGCGGCTCCGGCACCTTTGCGGCGCGCGGGCTGGGCTTCGGCATTCCCGCACTTCGGGTCGACGGCAATGATTATCTCGCCGTTTATGCCGTGGCGCGCTGGGCGGTGGAACGGGCGCGCCGCAATCTCGGCCCGACGCTGATCGAATATGTGACCTATCGTGTCGGCGCCCATTCCACGTCGGACGATCCGAGCGCTTACCGCCCTAAGACGGAATCCGAGGCATGGCCGCTGGGCGACCCGGTTCTGAGGCTCAAAAAACACCTCATCCTGCGCGGCGTCTGGTCGGAGGAAAGGCACCGGCAGACGGAGGCGGAAATCGCCGATGAGGTGCTTGAGGCGCAGCGCGAGGCAGAAAGCCACGGCACGCTGCATGAGGGCGGCAAACCGCCGAAAAAGGATATTTTCGAAGGCGTTTACGCCGAGATGCCGCCGCATCTCGTCCGCCAGCGCCAGAAGGCAGGATGGTAAGACATGGCAAGAATGACGATGATTGAAGCCGTCCGCAGCGCCATGGATGTGTCCATGGAGCGCAGCGACGATGTCGTGGTGTTCGGGGAGGATGTGGGCTATTTCGGCGGCGTGTTCCGCGCCACGCAGGGGCTGCAGGGAAAATACGGCAAGACCCGCTGTTTCGATGCTCCGATCAGCGAATCCGGCATTGTCGGCACCGCCATCGGCATGGCCGCTTATGGCCTGCGGCCCTGTGTCGAAATCCAGTTCGCCGATTACATGTATCCCGCCTATGACCAGATCACCCAGGAGGCGGCGCGTATCCGCTATCGCTCCAATGGCGATTTCACCTGCCCCATCGTTCTCAGAATGCCGACCGGCGGGGGCATTTTTGGCGGGCAGACGCACAGCCAGAGCCCGGAAGCGCTTTTCACCCATGTCTGCGGGCTGAAGGTGGTGGTCCCTTCCAATCCCTATGATGCCAAGGGACTGCTCATCGCATCCATCGAAGACCCCGACCCGGTGATGTTTCTGGAGCCGAAGCGGCTTTATAACGGCCCCTTCGATGGGCACCATGACCGGCCGGTGACGCCCTGGTCCAAGCACGAGATGGGGGAAGTGCCGGAAGGGCACTACACCATTCCCATCGGCAAGGCGGAGATACGCCGTCCCGGAAACGCTGTCACCGTCATCGCTTATGGCACCATGGTGCATGTGGCGCTGGCGGCGGCGGAAGAGACGGGCGTGGATGCCGAGATCATCGATCTGCGCAGCCTGCTGCCGCTCGATCTCGATACCATCGTGAAGTCCGTCTCCAAGACCGGCCGCTGCGTCATGGTGCATGAGGCGACGCTGACCTCCGGCTTCGGGGCCGAAGTCGTGTCGCTGGTGCAGGAACATTGTTTTTATCACCTTGAGGCCCCCGTCGTCCGCGTTGCGGGCTGGGATACGCCTTATCCCCATGCGCAGGAGTGGGACTATTTTCCGGGACCTGCCCGTGTCGGGCGCGCGCTTGTCGAAGTCATGGAGGCCTGATTATGGCGGAATTTGTTCTCACGATGCCCGATGTCGGTGAAGGTGTGGCGGAAGCCGAACTGGTGGAATGGAACGTCAAACCGGGCGATCTCGTCCATGAGGACATGGTGTTGGCCGCGGTGATGACCGACAAGGCGACGGTGGAAATCCCGTCCCCGGTGGCGGGCGTCGTCACCTGGCTCGCCGTGACGGTTGGAAATACCGTGCCGGTGAAAGCGCCGCTCCTGCGCATCGAAACCGACGTCGCGGCCGCCGCTCCCAATGGCAGCCTGCCGGAAGCGGAAGCGCCGACCCAGATGACGGAAGCGCCTGCCGACATGACGGACACGCCGCCACCTGTTGAAACCCAGCCTGCGGCGCAAGAGGCCGAGGAGGCGCCGCCGGCGCCCTCCGCCGAACCGCATCATAAACCGCTGGCGTCTCCCGCCGTTCGCCAGCGCGCCGACGATCTCGATATCGATCTCACCAAGGTCAAGGGAACGGGGCCGGACGGGCATATCACCCATGCCGATCTCGACGGGTTTTTAACCGTGCGGGGACGGCCGGAACGCCCCGAGCCGATAGCGCCCCACGATAGCGCTGTCGAGGAGGTGAAGGTGACCGGGCTCAGGCGCAAGATTGCCGAGAAGATGGTGCTTTCCGCCTCCCGCATTCCCCACATCACCTATGTCGAGGAAGTCGACGTGACCGATCTGGAGGATTTGCGCGCGACCATGAACGGCAACCGCCGTTCCGGCCAACCGAAGCTCACGATCCTGCCGTTCCTGATGCGCGCGCTGGTGAAAGCCGTTGCCGATCATCCCGGCATGAATGCCACCTTCGATGACGACAAAGGTGTCGTCAGTCACTACGAAGCGGTGCATATCGGCATCGCCACGCAGACGCCGTCGGGCCTCACCGTTCCGGTCGTGCGCCACACGGAAACGCTCGGTCTTTGGGAATGCGCGGACGAAGTCGCACGCGTCGCGGAAGCCGCCCGCACCGGCACGGCGCATCGGGAAGAGTTGATGGGCTCCACCATCACCATCAGTTCGCTGGGAGCCTTGGGCGGTGTGGTCTCGACACCCATCATCAATCACCCGGAGGTGGCGATCATCGGCGTCAACAAGATCATGACGCGTCCGGTCTGGGATGGGACGCGGTTTGTGCCGCGCAAGATGATGAATCTTTCCTCCAGCTTCGATCATCGTGTTGTCGATGGCTGGGATGCGGCGGTCTTCATCCAGGCCGTCAAGGCATTGCTGGAGAAGCCCGCGCTTATTTTCATCGATTGAAGGCGATCCGTGCTCCCTCATCCCTGTGCTCGTCACAGGGATCGAGGGAGCCCAAGTCTTTGGGCTGAAAGGACTCTCTCCACCGCGCAGGCGCGCGTCGACTGGATTCCCGTGACGAGCACAGGAATGAGGGCGTATGCGTGTCATGACCGCATTTCTTAGCCCGCGTTTTCAACCTTCACGGAACTGTTTCGCTGTCGGTATAGGCTTGCGTTCGTCATCTTCGGGTATAGAAGAGAAGAACGAGAAGCATGTTTTCTCATCATGATCATAATGGCGGAAGAGGGCGCTCCGGTGCCCGGCGGTCCGCCCTCCGCCGGCAACCGAATGAAGAAGAAGGTCCTCCCATGCGCACTCCCAAACCCGTTGTCCTGACTATTCTCGATGGCTGGGGGCTGAACGAGGACACATCCAGCAATGCGCCGGTGCTGGCGAATACGCCCACCATGGACCGGCTTTTCTCCACCTGCCCGAATGCGAGGCTCACCACCTTCGGCCCGAATGTCGGCCTGCCCACCGGGCAGATGGGCAATTCGGAAGTGGGCCACACCAATATCGGCGCCGGCCGCATCGTCGCCATGGATCTCGGCCAGATCGATCTGGCCATCGAGGATGGCAGCTTTTTCCGCAATGTGGCGATGCTTGATTTCGCCGCCACGGTGAAGGCGGCGAGCGGCGTGGCGCATCTGATGTGCGTCGTTTCCGATGGCGGCGTCCATGGCCACATCCTCCACGGCCAGGCGGCGGTGAGGCTGATGATCAGCCACGGCCTGAAGGTGGTGGTACACGCCATCACCGACGGCCGCGATGTCGCGCCGCAATCGGCTGAAGATTTTGTGGCGGCGCTGGTGGCAAGCCTGCCGCAGGGGGCAAGCATCGGCACGGTGATCGGCCGCTATTATGCGATGGATCGCGACAATCGCTGGGAGCGCGTCGAGAAAGCCTATGACGCCATGGTTCTGGCGAAAGGCGAACATGCGCGCGATGCGGTGAGCGCCGTTTCCCAGAGCTACAAAAATAACGTCACCGACGAATTCATCCTGCCGACGGTGATCGACGGCTATGAGGGCTTCAAGGCCGGCGACGGCCTGTTCTGCCTGAATTTCCGCGCCGACCGTGCCCGTGAAATCCTGCTCGCCATAGGGGCGGACGATTTCGACGGTTTTTCGCGCGAAAAGCCCGTCCTTTCGGCGCTGCTCGGCATGGTGGAATATTCCACACGGCACAATGATTTCATGACCACGGCCTATCCCAAGCGCGATATCGTCAATACGCTGGGCGAATGGGTGGCGAAGCAGGGGCTCACGCAGTTCCGCCTTGCCGAGACGGAAAAATATCCGCATGTCACCTTCTTCCTGAATGGCGGCAAGGAAGAGCCGGAAGTCGGCGAAGACCGCTTCATGCCGAAATCCCCGAAGGTTGCGACCTACGATCTGCAGCCGGAGATGAGCGCGCCGGAAGTGACGGAAAAATTCGTTGAGGCGATCGGCAAGGGTTACGATCTGATCGTCACCAACTACGCCAACCCCGATATGGTCGGCCATACCGGCGATCTGCAGGCAGCAATCAAGGCCTGTGAAGCGGTGGATCGTGGGCTTGGTGCGGTCGTTGCCGCCCTCGAAAAAGTGGGTGGCGCGATGCTTGTCATTGCCGATCATGGCAATTGCGAAACCATGGTCGACCCGGTGACCGGTGGCCCGCATACGGCGCACACCACCAATCCGGTGCCGGTGATCCTTTTCGGCGGTCCGGAAGGTGCGAAGCTGCATGACGGCATTCTTGCCGATGTCGCGCCCACCCTGCTGCAACTGATGAATGTGCCGCTGCCGCCGGAAATGACGGGCAAAAGCCTGATCGACCTCTAATCACACGCCGTCGCGCGGGAGCGTTCCAGCCCCGCGCGACTGCCCGTTCCCCGCGCGCCGAACGAGCGTTTGCGTTATGGCTGCTTTGAATAGAGGCGGTCGTGGACCAGCATGCCGGCAATCATGGCGCCGACGAAAAGAACGACCGGCATCAGCCCGAGGGTGAGGGCCGATAGTGCCGGGCCGGGGCAGAAACCGGCAAGCCCCCAACCGACACCGAAAATGGCCGAGCCTGTTATGAGCGGCCGGTCGATGCGGG
Source organism: Agrobacterium sp. LMR679 (assembly GCF_027157905.1). Classification (NCBI taxonomy): domain Bacteria; kingdom Pseudomonadati; phylum Pseudomonadota; class Alphaproteobacteria; order Hyphomicrobiales; family Rhizobiaceae; genus Agrobacterium; species Agrobacterium sp. LMR679. Next base: position 1,704,885 of record NZ_JAPVOJ010000001.1, read on the forward strand.
TTTTTGCGGGAAGGCTGAAACCCTCTGCAAGGACCGGTTTGGCGAGACGTCGGCTGAGCAGCACACCCGGCACGGCGACCATCACCGCGCCGCCGAGAACGAATATCAGGCTCGGGTCCCAATGGCCGCCCGCCACGTCGAGAAAACCGGAAACACGAGCCGGATCGACCATGCCGGAGAGCGAAAGGCCGAAGCCGAACAGTGCTCCCGCGACCAATGCCAGGAAAACACGCGCCACGGCTGGATTTTTCATGACAGGGCTCCGGTTACCGTCGCGGCGCAAATGCCAGTGATGAGGAAGGTGGCAGTCGCGGCGATGGAGCGCCGGGAAAATCGCGCCAGCCCCATGATGCCATGGCCGGATGTGCAGCCGGAGCCCATGCGCGTACCGAAACCCACCAGCAGGCCTGCCACGAGGATGAGCGGCCATGGTGAAACTATGGTGACGGCAGGCAGCCGGCCGAATGCGGCGGCATGGATATAAGGCCCGGCGAGCAAGCCGGCGACGAAGGCAAGATCGGCAAGACGCCGCTCCCTGCCGAGCATTTTGCCCATTATCCCGCTGATGCCGGCAATGCGGCCGTTGAAAAGAAACAGCAGAATGCTGGCAAGACCGAGCAGCATGCCACCGAAAAGAGAGGGCCAGTAGGGGCTCACGGGGTCTCCTCCTCCGGCGCGCAGAATATGGTGTAAAGAGCCTCGATCAGTTGCGCCGCTTTCGCTTCACTCAGTTGATAGAAGATTTGCTTGGCGTCGCGCCGGGTTTCGACCACACCGGCTTCCCGCAGGACGCCCAGCTGCTGGGAAAGCGTCGGCTGGCGAATATCCAGCTTGACCTCCAGCTCGCCGACGGAAAATTCCCCCTGCGCCAGCGTGCAAGCGAGCATCAGCCGCGCGGGATGGGCAAGCGTTTTCAGAAGCAGCGCGACCTCGACAGCCCGCTCTTCCATGGCGGGGAGAGGGATTTCTGCAATATGCGCGGGCTTTTCCAGCGCGTTTTCCTTTACCATATGCTGCCCTCCAGCACGTCGAGCGGGAATTTCAGGTAACGCTTGCCATTCGCTTCCGGCTCCGGCAGGCGGCCGCCGCGAATATTGACCTGCAGGGCGTGGAGAATGAGCTTCGGCATCGGCAATGTGCGATCCCGCGCTTCCCTGAGACGGATGAAACCCTCCTCCGTCATGCCGGCAAGATGTGGATTGCTGCGTTTCTGTTCGCCGACCGTGCTTTCCCATTTAGGCGTGCGGCCGCCGGGCTGATAATCGTGGCCGGTGAAAAGCCGTGTTTCGTCGGGAAGGGCGAGAATGTCCTGGATCGTCGTCCAGAGTTCCCTGGCGCTGCCGCCGGGGAAATCGGCGCGCGCGGTGCCTGAATCGGGCATGAAAAGCGTATCGTGCACAAAGGCGGCATTACCGACCACATAGGTGACGGAGGCGAGCGTGTGCCCGGGCGAAAACAGCACGCGCGCTTCAAGGGAGCCGATATTGAACCGGTCGCCCGCCTCGAACAACCGGTCCCATTGCGAGCCGTCGGTTTCGAAATCCGGCCAGTTATATTTCTCCTGCCAGAGCTTTTGTACGCCGGTGACTTTCGCGCCGATCGCCGTCTGCGCGCCGGTCTTCTGCTTCAAGTAATGGGCGGCGGAAAAATGGTCGGCATGCGGATGGGTATCGAGAATCCATTCCACCGACAGGCCCTGGCTCTCCACATATTCCAGAATGGCATCGGCATTCATCGTTCCGGTTGCGCCGGATTTCTCATCGAAATCATAGACCGGGTCGATAATGGCGCAACGCTTGGTCGCCGGATCGGAAACGACATATTGCACGCTCCATGTGCGCGGATCGAAAAATGCCTTGACGTGCGGAACCGCCGCAGCGCGCCGTTCCAGCCAGCGGGTGGCGCCGGAAAGGTCAAAGCCATGCGCCTTGCCGAAAGCCTCGATATCGTCCCTTTCGATGCGCCCATCCAGCGCTTCTCCGAGAACATGAAGGGTGAGCGCGCGGGTGCCGCCCTTGCAATGGGCAAAAACGGGGCCTTCCGCTTCCGCCATTTTCTGTTGGAAGGCGCGGATATCGGCTTCGGTAATGGTAGGGCCGCTAACGGGGATGAAACCATAATCCATGCCCGCCGCGCTGGCGGCGCTTTTTTCCTGCGCATTGCCCGGCTGGCCGGGCTCTTCACCATCAGGCCGGGCGTTGATGATGCTTTTATAACCCTGGGCGGAGAGCGATGGGAAATCGGCGATCATCGGCTGGCCCGCAACTGTCAGACGCTCGTTGATCTTCACGGCATTCATCGGCATCTCCTGTTGTAATAATTTAATATATATTATTATATAATGTATATTGTGTGTTTGCAAGGGCGCGAACCGCCCTCGTTTCCGAATGTCTCCTGCCGTATTTTCAGGAAGGGTTCGGAAGGAAATCCTAGAGACGGGATTTCTTCGTTTTGTGACGGGTGGGTGGAGATTGCCTGTATTTGACATGCAAAAACATGCCTTGCGCCCGAAATATTGGGGCACAAGGCATGTTCGCGAAAACCGGTTCGAATTCAGGCCCGCTTCAGACGGCGAGTCTGCGGCGCGTAGCCTTCCAGCCAAGACAGATGGCTGCAACAAGCAGAACCGTCTGGGCGACCACGAAGGGCGGTTCATTGCCGTTCGGCGCCAGGTTGTTCAGTGTTTCGACCTTCAGAAAAGCCTGAACGATCAACACGAACATATTGAGATAAAGGCTGATCGTGGCGGTGATCGTATAAATGATGCGCGCCCTGCCATTCAGACCGTATCCATAAAGCGCAACCAGTGCGATTGCCAGAACAAGGGTAGAGATGATGCCGACGCCGAGTGCCGGTGTGAAATTTCCGATTGGAAACAGGAAGCCGGTAAGTGTGGTGGCGAGCGTGGTGACGAGGAAAATCGCCATCATGCGGGGCATCCACCGCCCCGCCGCATAAGCGGGCAGGGCGATCAGTCCGGTGGCTATGCCGATGAAGCTTAAGCCCACATGCAATGCCGTGAATTGGGGAATGGTCAGTCCGAGGATCATGATACGTCTCCCTCTATTCGGTTTTGGCTGCACGATACCGGCTGGCGGCAAGTGCATGCGACAGATTGGGCCTTAACGCCGCGCGCGCCGCAAGGAAATTTTCGAGATCGGCCGTATCCGGCAGGGAAGGAATGGTCAGCGCTTCGCCGAGGTCGAGACCTGCAAGAGCCGCATCCACCATCTCGTAAACGTCCATGACCATGGCGGCCGGAATGGCATCGAGCCGTTCCTCTTCCCAGATCGCCGTGCGGGTGATGCCCGGCAGGACGGCCTGAACCCGCACACCGGAGGGCGAAAGCTGCGCCTGCAGTGCCTCGGTGAAGGCAAGCACAAAGGCCTTGGTCGCCGGGTAGACGGCGGTGAATGCCGCCGGCATCAGCGCCGTGACCGAAGTGATGTTGATGATCGTGCCCTTGCCATCGGCGGCAAGACGCGGTGCGATGGCTGCCGCAAGCCGGGTGACGGCAAGAATGTTGAGGTTGATCATCGTCGTCACATAGGCCGGGTCCAGCGCCGTGATCGCGCCCTCGCCGGCAATGCCGGCATTGTTGACGAGGCCGGTAATCCGCCGGTCCTCGCGCAGCCGCACTTCCACCTTTTCCAGGTCTTCCGCCCTGGAAAGATCGGCGGAGAGAACCTCGACCGCGATGCGATGATCCTTTTCCAGCTGTGCGGCGAGCGCCTTCAGCTTTTCGGCACGCCGTGCCACGAGAATGAGATCATGGCCGCGTTTTGCCAGACGTTCGGCATAGACCGCGCCGATGCCGTCGGATGCGCCGGTGATGAGAAATGTATTCTGTGTCATGTCCGTGTCTCCTGTGTGCGGCGATTTCAGGCGTTGATGAAGGCGAGAAGGTCGGCGTTGAACCGGTCCTGATGGGTCTGCGTCAGGCCATGGTCGGCGCCCTCGTAGATTTTGAGGACCGCATGTTTGACGATTTTGACCGTGGAAAGCGCGGAAGCGCCGACCGGCACGATCTGGTCGTCATCGCCGTGCAGAACCAGCGTCGGTTTGTCGAAGGCCTTCAGATCCTGATGGAAATCGCTTTCCGAAAAGGCGCGAATGCTGTCGAGCTGGCCTTTCAGGCCGCCCATCATGCCCTGCCGCCAGAATTCGTCGCGGATGCCCTCGGATATCACCGCACCTTCGCGGTTGTAGCCGTAGAAGGGAATGGTCAGATCCTTGAAGAACTGGCTGCGATTGTCATAGGTGCCCTTGCGAATGCCGTCGAAAACATCGATCGGCAGGCCGATGGCATTGCTTTCCGTCTTCAGCATCAGCGGCGGAACCGCGCCGATGAGGGCGATTTTCGCGACGCGGGCCGTGCCGTGGCGGCCGATATAGCGCGTCACCTCGCCGCCGCCGGTGGAATGACCGACCAGAATGATGTCGTGAAGGTCGAGCTGTTCGATCAGCTCGGCCAGATCGTCGGCATATTGATCCATGGTATTGTTATGCCAGACCTGATCGGAACGGCCGTGGCTGCGGCGGTCATGGGCGATGGTGCGGAAACCGTGATTGGCGAAGAACACCATCTGCGCGTCCCATGTATCGGCGCTGAGCGGCCAGCCATGGGAAAAGATGATGGGCTGGCCGTCTTTCGGGCCCCAGTCCTTGTAGAAAATATGCGTTCCGTCTCTGGTGGTGATCGTTGTCATGGCTCTCTCTCCTGTTGCAGGGAGCTTGCTTGCGTCCCGTGGGAATAGAGATACTCTGGAGGCTGCCGGGGCTGGATTGGCGCTTCTGACAGAAAACGAGCCGAAACTGACAAAACGGGGTGTGGGGAGCATGGCAGGTGTAACGGGAAGCGCGCTGGAAGTGGGGCTGGTCCTCTATCGGGACTGTCAGATCGCCATGGTGCATGGCATCACCGATCTTTTCGCCATCGCTTCGGTATTTTCACAGGATCGCGGCGGGCCGAAATTGCGGGTTAGCCACTGGAGCATGGGCGAGGGCGGTGAATTTTCCCGCTCCTATGACACCGAATCCGGCCGACCCGGGCATCCCGATATCTTCGTTGTACCCGGTCGGTTGACGGGCCCTGCTGAAATCGAGGAAGCCGCGCCTTACGCCCGCTGGCTGCTGGATCGGCACGCGCAGGGGGCGACGCTGGCCGCCAGTTGCGGCGGTTCTTTCATGATTGCAGCCACGGGTCTCCTGTCCGGCCGCCCGGCCACTACCCACTGGCTGTTTGCCGAGCGGTTCCGCGAACGTTTTCCAGACATCCGGCTGGAGATAGACAAGATCGTCATCGAGGATGGCGATATTATCACGGCTGGCGGGTTGATGGCGTGGACCGATCTTGGCCTGCGCATCGTTGACCGACTGCTCGGGCCTTCGGTGATGATCGAGACCGGAAAGTTCCTGCTGATCGACCCTTCTGGGCGTGAACAGCGCCATTACAGCAGCTTCGCCCCGCGGCTGACGCATGGCGATGAGCCTATCCTGAAGGTGCAGCACTGGCTGCAGGCGCGCGCCGGGCGGGCCACGAGCGTTACCGACATGGCCGGCCATGCCGGGCTGGAGGAGCGGACCTTCCTGCGCCGCTTCAAGGCGGCGACCGGCATGAAGCCAATCGAATATGTCCAGCATCTGCGGGTCGGCAAGGCGCGGGAATTGCTGGAATTCACCCGCCGTTCGGTCGATCAGATCGCATGGTCGGTGGGTTATGAGGATTCAGCCGCCTTTCGCCGGGTGTTTCACCGCATTCTGGGCCTCTCACCGGGTGAATATAGAAGCCGCTTTTCCAGCGGTTCGGCCATGGCTGCGGCGTGAGGGCGGCCAGCCGTCCGGCGCGATGCGGAGGCCCGGCCCTTGCAATGTGGCGGGTGTTTGCTAACATGCCAGACAAGTTTGAAACAGGTGGGCCGGAATGGACGTTGAGAGCAGCACGAAGCAGGGGGTATCGCTCGCGGCGAAAATCAGTTCGGCATTGCGGCGGGATCTGTCGGAGGGTGTGTTCCGCCCCGGCGACCGTCTTCCGAGCGAAAGCGAGCTGACGCGTGAATATTCCGTCAGCCGAACCGTGGTGCGCGAGGCCATTGCCATTCTGCGCGCCGATGGCCTTGTTGAAGCCCGCAAGGGCGCGGGCGTTTTCGCCGTCGAAGTAAAGCCGGCCAAGGAACTGCCCTTTAACGATCTGGCTGTGGGGCGAATTTCCTCGGTAATCGAATTGCTGGAATTGCGCACCGTTTTCGAGGTCGAATCCGCCGGGCTTGCGGCATCGCGCCGTTCCGCCGTGCAGGTGGAGGCGATTGTGGATGCGCACCGGCGTGTCGGTGATTGTCTCGCCGCCGGCCTGCCGACGCGGGACGCCGATTTCGAGTTCCATTTGGCCATTGCACAGGCGACGCAGAACAGGCGATTTCCAGAGTTTCTTCAGCTCATTCGCTCCGGCATCATTCCCCGTGGCGAATTGCAGGGTGCGGCACCCGGGTCGCGTCCGAAGGACTACAACCTGCATCTCCAGGAGGAGCATGCGAAAATCGTCGACGCCATCATCGAAGGCGATGCGGATGCCGCCCGCCAATATATGGCGGCGCATCTGCGCGGCAGTCTTGAGCGCTACAAGGTGCTTCTGCGCTCCCGAACTGCCGCGGAGTGATCCTGAAATGGCCCATAGGTCAATGGGTTAAGCGGTCGCCCGTCGATAGAAAGCTAGCGAGGCGGCGAGCGTCAGAAGCGCCCCGCCGCAAACCCGGTCGAGCCACAGGGCTCCGGATTTCCGCAACAGCCTGACCGCCTGCGAGCCGAGCAGGGCATATCCGAGCATCACGATAAAATCGATGCCGGCGAAGATCAGCGCAAGCGCCGCATATTGCTGGAACTGCGGCGCGGCGGGATCGATGAATTGCGGCAGGAAAGCCGAAAAGAACAGATATCCTTTGGGGTTGGTCACCGCCACGAGAAAGCTCTTGAGGAAAATCGAGCGGGCGGAGGCGGCGCCGCTGGCTTCTGCCGATTGAAGGGCGCCATCAAGGGTGCCTTTGGAGCGCAAAAGCATGAGGCCAAGAAACGCAAGATAACAGACGCCCACCCATTTGACGACGCCGAACCAGAATTCGGAGGCCGCGAGCAGGGCGCCCAGTCCCAGCGCAGCCGCGCCGATCAGGACGAAATCCGAGAGAACAGCGCCAGCCATGCCGATCATCGCGCGGCGTATTCCGAATCTCGAGCCATTGGCAAGCGCCAGCAAAACGGTGGGGCCGGGTGTCGCAATGCCGATAAAGGCGACGACGGCAAATGCCAGAAGCGTCATGTCAGCCATATTTTCCTCCCCCTGAAGGCACGGACGTCATCGGCATCATAGCCGGGGAACAGGTATCCGCGCATTCCGCAAGGCGGAGAATACAGGCTTTTGCGGTTGCGGCAACGCAGGCACCTTTCCCAAAGACAAAAATGAAAGCGGGGTGAGCCCGGTCCGAAATTTCCATCCCGGACGCATATTTCGGAACCTCGGCCAATGCGGATTTCGCTGGCATGCGCTTGACAGCTTCCAACACCTGTGACAACTTGCAGATAGTTGTCAGACAGGATTGCGCCTTGGTCACTTGCGCGGTCGATCTCTGGCAAGGGAGGAATCATGTCAAAAAGACGCCTTTCGCTGTATGGCCTGTCCGGCCAGATCGGAAGTATTGCGGTTACGCTGCTTGGATTGCTGCTGCTGACCTTTTTTATCGGCCGCCTGATGCCCGCCGATCCCGTGCGGGCGATCGTCGGCGAGGATGCAACGCGCGAAACCTATGAACAGGTCTATCACGCGCTCGGTTTCGACCGTCCGCTGTGGCAACAGTTCTTCTATTATCTGGGAGACGTGTTCACCGGTGATTTCGGAACCTCGATCCGCACCGGTCGCCCAGTCATCGAGGATATCATCAGGGTCATGCCGGCGACGATGGAGCTTGCGACCTTCGCGATTCTGATCGGCGCCGGCCTCGGCATTCCCATGGGCGTTTATGCCGCCGTCAATAAAGACCGCTGGCAGGATCATCTGGTGCGGGTGCTCAGCCTGTTCGGCCATTCCATGCCGATCTTCTGGACCGGCATGATCGCGCTGATCGTTTTTTACGCGCATCTCGGTCTTGTCGGCGGCGGCGGCCGCATGGATCAGTTCTATATTGGTCTGGTGGAGGAGCGGACCGGCTTCCTGCTGATCGACAGCCTGCTTGCGGGCGATATGGAGGTCTTCTGGTCGGCCATCAACCACCTCATCCTTCCCGCCGCTTTGCTCGGTTATTCCTCCTCGGCCTATATCACCCGCATGACGCGCAGCTTCATGCTGGACCAGCTGGGTCAGGAATATGTGACGACCGCCCGCGTCAAAGGCCTGTCGCAGCGGCAGACGGTGTGGCTGCATGCATTCGGGAATATCCGCGTGCAGCTCGTCACCATTATCGCGCTTGCTTACGGCTCGCTGCTGGAAGGGGCGGTTCTAATCGAGACCGTCTTCGCCTGGCCGGGTTTCGGGCAATATCTCACCAGCAATCTTATCATCGGCGACATGAATGCCGTGATGACCTGCGTTTTGATCGTCGGCGTCATCTTCATCGGGCTCAATCTCCTGTCCGACATTCTCTACCGCTTTTTCGATCCGAGGACCCGCTGATGACGGCCCGTACAGAAACCTCCTTCCGCCTTCCGGTGCCCTTGAACGCGCTGAAGAACATCGTGGTTTTCCTCCTGAAAAGCCCGACATCGGCCTTCGGTCTAGCTGTGCTGCTGCTTCTGGTCATCGCCGCGATTTTCGCGCCCTGGCTTGCGACGCATGACCCCTACGCGCAGGATCTCGCCAACACGCTGAAGGCGCCGGGTAATGGCCATGTTTTCGGCACGGACGAGCTGGGACGCGATATCTACAGCCGCCTTCTCTGGGGCGCACGCATCACGCTCACCATCATCTCGCTGGTCTCGATCATCGTCGGCCCCGTCGGCCTTCTGGTCGGCACGGCTTCCGGTTATCTCGGCGGCAAGTTCGATACGGTGATGATGCGCATCACGGATATTTTCCTATCCTTCCCGAGCCTCATCCTGTCGCTCGCCTTCGTCGCAGCGCTCGGGCCGAGCCTTAACAATGCGATCATCGCGATTGCGCTCACCTCGTGGCCGCCGATTGCGCGCCTTGCCCGTGCCGAAGCCATGACCTTCCGCAAGGCGGATTACATTGCCGCCGCGCGGCTTCAGGGTGCATCGCCGCTGCGCATCATCGTCAAATCGATCATGCCCATGTGCCTGCCCTCGGTCCTCATCCGCCTGACGCTGAACATGGCGACCGTCATCCTCACCGCCGCCGGCCTCGGCTTTCTCGGCCTCGGCGCGCAGCCGCCGCTGCCGGAATGGGGGGCGATGATCGCCACCGGCCGGCGTTACATGCTGGATAGCTGGTGGCTCGTCACCTTCCCCGGCATTGCGATCCTCTCCGTCAGCCTCGCCTTCAACCTTCTGGGAGACGGCCTGCGGGATGCGCTCGATCCGAAGCAGATGAACCGGAGATAGGGCCATGGAAAAACCAATCCTCGACGTCGAAAATCTTCGCATTCGTTATGGCGGCTCACCCATCGAGGCGGTGCGCGGCATCTCCTTCACACTCGGGCGGGAACGGCTCGGCATCGTCGGCGAAAGCGGCTCGGGCAAATCCACCGTCGGCCGCGCCCTGCTGCGCCTTCTGCCATCGGCGACGATCACTGCGGACAAGCTGGATTTCGACGGTCTCGATCTTCTCTCGCTCGATGAGAAGGAGATGCTGAAGGTTCGCGGCCGGCGCATGTCGATGATCCTTCAGGATCCGAAATTCTCCCTCAACCCCATCCGCCGGGTCGGCGATCAGGTGACGGAAACCTATCTGCGCCACTTCAAGGCTTCGAAAGCCGAGGCACGGGAAAAGGCGCTGGCCATGCTCGATGCGGTGAAAATCCGCGATGCCGCCCGGGTTTACGAGCAATATCCGCATGAAATCTCGGGCGGCATGGGCCAGCGTGTCATGATCGCCATGATGCTCCTCGCCGACCCCGACCTCGTCATTGCCGATGAGCCGACCTCGGCGCTGGATGTAACGGTGCGGCTGCAGGTGCTGAATATTCTCGACGGTCTGGTGCGCGATCGCGGTATCGGCCTCATCATGATCAGCCACGATCTCAATCTCGTGCGCAATTTCTGCGACCGGGTGCTCATCATGTATTCCGGCCGGGTGGTGGAAACGCTCGCCGCACGCGATCTCGATCAGGCGCAGCACCCCTATACGCGCGGTCTTCTGGCGGCGCAGCCGCGCATCGGCGGCACGCGTGCGCCGCTTGCGGTTCTGGACCGCCGCCCCGAATGGCTGGAGGAGAACGTATAATGGCCGTTTCCGTTGAAACCCGCGATCTCTCCATCACCTTCGGCAGCGGCCATACGGCGCTGAAAGTGCTGCCTTCGGTGTCATTTCGAGTCGAGCCGGGGGAATGTTTCGGCCTTGTCGGCGAAAGCGGTTCCGGCAAATCCACCGTGCTTCGCTGCGTGTCCATGCTCAACGATTTCTGGACCGGTGACATCCTCATCGACGGCAGGTCGGTACGTGAGATGCCGCTGATCGAGCGGTGCCGCATGCTGCAGATGGTATTTCAGGACCCTTATGGTTCGCTGCATCCCCGCCAGTCGGTGCGCACCGTTCTTTCGGAATCGCTTGCGATCCATAAGCTCGGCGACCGTGAAGAGCGCATGCGCAGGGTCATCACGGATGTCGGCCTGCCCGTCTCCTTTCTGGATCGTTTCCCGCACCAGCTTTCCGGCGGTCAGCGGCAGCGCGTGGCGATTGCCCGGGCGCTGATCCTCGAACCGTCGCTGCTGCTGCTAGACGAGCCGACGTCTGCGCTCGATGTCTCGGTGCAGGCGGAAATCCTCAATCTCCTCCAGCGCCTGCGGGAAGAGCGTGGCTTCACCTATATCATGGTCACCCACGATCTCGCCGTGGTCGATCACATGTGCGACCGCTTCGCGGTGATGCTGCGTGGTGAAATCACCGAAATCCTGCCGCGCGAGGCTATCGCCGGCAATGGCGCGACGCATCCCTATGCGCGCGAACTGATCGGCGCCTCGCTGGAATATGAAGGCGCGTGACGGCTCCAAGACCGTGACCGTCCTCCTCCGGGGCGTCACGAATAATAACATCCTCCTTCCTCGCCCGGCCTCCCTGCCGGGCATTTTTTTGGGATGGCTACGGCGAGGATGGTGGGCCGTCAACTACGCCTAGGCTGCTGACATAGTGCGAGACCCGCTTCCGTCATGCCGGACTAGATCCGGCATCCAGCCACGGCGCGTCTGCGCCGTGAATGGACTCTCTCGCGATCAAGGACTTGATCGCACTAGACCCCGGATCTAGTCCGGGGTGACGGAGTGCGGAGGCGTCGCTTGTGCCTAACACATTGGGTGCGTGGGGCTTTGTTACAGCAAAAAGGCGCGGGGTTAGCCGCGCCTTTTCTTATTCGAGCATACGCAGCGGGCTTACCGCTCCTTGCTCACCTCTTCAAACCGCGAAAGCCAGGGGCTGACGATCATGCCCTTCACGTCACTGCGGAAGGCGGCGGTGTCGATGACTTCGGAGAAGGGCTGAATAGACATGACGATCTCGTCCATATAGCCCTGCAGGTCCTCATAAAGCTTCGTCTGTTTCGCCACGTCGCGCTCGACCAAGGCTGCCTCGATCATCTTGTTCAGCTTCTCATCGAAGAAGCTGGTGCGCCAGCTCTGGTAATTGGTGAGCTTGGCATCGTCGGCATTGTTGGGGTTATAGGCGATGGAGCGCAGATTGTTGTCCGGATGCGGCTGCTGGCCGCCGCCACCGCGGCCGAGCAGCAGTTCAAAGTTGCGCTCGCGCATGGCGCCGTAAATCTGGTCGCCGGAGCCGCTGATCAGCTCGGCCTGAATGCCGGCCTGGGCGAGCGTGTTCTGGATAGCCGTTGCCGCTTTCATGAAGGGGTCTTCCGAAAGCACCCGCAGCGTGGTCTTGAAACCGTTCGGATAACCGGCCTCGGCCAGAAGCGCCTTGGCTTTTTCGATGTCGAGCTTGTAGCCCTGATCCGGCAGCGCACCCATCACGCCGGTGCTGAGGGAGCGCTGATGTAGCTTGCCGTAGTAGGGCATGACCGCCTTGTCGAGACCGTCGTAATCGATCAGGTAACGCAGGGCCTCGCGCACCTTCTTGTTCGCGAATTTCTCATCCTTCATCGAAACGCTGAGGTAATAAAAACCGGAACCGGGTGTGGATTCGATGGTGACGGCCTTGTCGGCTTCGAGCGATTTCAGATCGGGGGCCTGCAGGGAATAGGCAACGTCGATATCGCCTTTTTCCAGCATCAGGCGCTGCGACTGCGATTCCGGCAGATGACGCATCAGAATGCGCTTCATCTTGGCCTTCTCACCCCAATAATCGTCGTTGCGGGTGAGGATGATATATTCGTTGGATTTCCACTGCGTCAGCTTGAAGGGGCCGGAGCCGGCGGAATTCAGCGTCAGCCACGCGCCGCCCAGATCGCCGTCCTTTTCATTCTCAAGCGCCGTCTTGCTGTCGACGATCGAGCCGGGGCCGTTCTGTGCAAGGATCATCAGGAGCAGGTTGGGATCATCGGGCTTCGGGATATTCAGCACGAAGGTCTGGTCGTTTTCGGCGACGAAGAGCTTGTCGGCCTCTTCCAGTTTGAAACCACGGGTTTTCAGGAAGGACGATTGCGCCAGATTACGGGCGAGCAGCCGCTTCAGGCTCCACGCCACGTCCTTGGCCGTCACGGCGTTGCCGGAGGCGAATTTGGCATCGGCGCGCAGATGGAAGCGGATTGATTTCCGATCTTCGGCAATTTCCCAGCGTTCGGCAAGGCGGGGCTGAACGCTGCGATCTTTCGGGGAAAGCACGACCAGCGTGTCATAGACGTTGTTCAGAACCTGGACGGTCTCGCGGCCGGTGATGGCAGCAGGATCGAGGGTCAGGATATTGCTCATGGTTGTGGCGACGATGAGCTGGTCTTTCGGCGTTTCAGCGAAAACACTGAGCGGCATCGCGCCGATCAGCAATGCGCCAAGCGCTGCGGTTGCAAGAAAATGTTTCATCTTTCCTCCCAATACGGCCGGTTCATACGGCCTTTCCACGTTTTGATCCACACGCCCGGTTCCTCCTCGGGCGTCGCAGGATCAGCCAAGAATCTCTCTGACCGGAGCTGCGAGCGCCCGGCCGATTGCCGCCGTTGCCGGCGCGTCCAGATGTACGCCATCGACCGGTGAGGCGCTGGCGACCGACCCGGCATCGAAGAAGGCATGTCCGAGTTCGGCAGCGAGTTTGCGGTAAAGCGGCGCAAGCCTGAGCGATTGCCCTATATCCCGCCCGCCGGCAGGTTCTCCGCCCGGGCCTGTGACGCAGGGCGGCGGGGAAACGATCAGCAGTTTCGGCACGGCCTCGCGCGGTTTGTAAATGAAGGTCTCGACGATCTGCGCCAGCCGTCGCATGCCGGAAACCGCCGCTTCCGCCCTTCCGCCATGCACTGGCTTGATATCGTTGGTGCCGAGCATGACAATGACGAGATCAAGCGGCATGTGGCAGGACAGTGCGATTTCCAGCGCCCGCGCGCCATTGCGGCAGGCCGGACCGGCGTGGTCGTCGTAGCAGGTGGTGCGCCCGCCCAGCCCTTCCGGGTGAACCGTCGCCTTCCCGGAAAGCGCGGCCTCCAGAACCTCCGGCCAGCGGTGTTCGGCAGGGTGCCGCAGACCCGTTGCCGGGTCCGCGCCCCAGGTGAGGCTGTCTCCGAAGGCGAGCACCGTCTTCATCGCCCGTTACCTCACCCGGTTGTTGTCGATGAAGGTAAAATCGATGTCTTCGCCAAGACCCGGACGATCAGGGACATGCACGAAGCCGTCGTTGTCCATCGGGTCGGACAGCGATTTCAGATAATCGTGGCCGTCATCATATTCGAGGAAGGGGTGCAACAGGCCGCGCTCATACCAGCGGCAATTCTTGGTGGCGGCAACAACGTGCAGGTTCATGGCCGTGTTGCCATGCACCTCGCATTCCATGCCGAAGGCTTCAGCCAGATGCATGGTCTTCAGCGCCGGGGTGATGCCGCCGACATCGTTGACGCCGGTGCGCAGAATATCGCAGGCGCCGGATTTGATCCATTCGGCCCGGTGCCAATGCTTGCCGGCCGCACTTTCGGGGCCGACGACCGGAATATCGAGATTGTCGGAGAGCCATTTGTAGGAGGACAGCGATTGCTCATCCATCGGCTCCTCGATCCAGTCGAAGCCGAGTTTTTCGAGGCCACGTCCAAGCGCCAGCGCATCGGTGCGGGAATACCAGTGGAAGGCATCGATCATCAGGCGAATATCGGGGCCAACCGCCTCGCGCACGGCGGCGCAGGCCTTGAGGTCCATCTTCACATCCGGCGCCCAGCTGACCGGGGGCATCCAGGTGTGCAGCTTGATGCCCTTGTAGCCGCGCTTCACCAGCGTTTCGGCAAAGCGACCGTAATCTTCCGGCGTCGCCAGCCCGCCTTCCAGCTCATCGCCGCACATGATGGAGCCATAGGCGAGCACCTTGTCGCGATAGCCGCCGATCAACTTGTATACAGGTTGATTGAGCGAGCGGCCGGCAAGATCCCACAGCGCGCAATCCACGACCGCCAATGTGCGGTCCGTCAGCTGTGCGGCCGATCCGCGCTGCCAGTGGGCAAGGTCCTGCCATAGCCGTTCGCGGTCGCGATGGTCCTCACCGATCAGAACTTTCTTGACGAATTTTTCGATGACATGCGGGCGAACGATCTCCGGCGCGGTGAAGGAATGGCCTTCCTGACCGTCTTCGGTGCGGATGGTCAGCATGGCCTGTTCCACCTGATGCGCCGGACCCGGATGCGCGTGACCGGCACTGTCCGAGTGCCGACGGGTCGTCGTGCGGAAAACACGGACCTCGACGTCGGTGATGATCATAATTCCTCCCTCATGCAGGTATGGCAGCGTTTGCGATTGCTGCAATGTCATACATGTATGCGTTATTTGTCAACATGTATGATAATCTGTATTACATGTTGAGGCCGAAAATCAAGGCCATTTGCGCACGGTGTTGCACAGGTCATCGGTGAGACCGGGCTCCGGAGGGAGATTTTGCGTCTTGGCGGAAGAAAATCTGAAGGGGGCATGAGCGCGGCCTATGCCGAACGGGACTTAATCCATAATTTTAGTAGACTACTGAATCGCGCAATGATCTTTCAACAATGGTCGGGACTATAAACGAACATGCCGTGCCAGCCGTGTCCCTCATCGTGCATTCTGCGTGGGTACGCGTCGCATTGAACGGCTGTCCAGAACGGGGATGGCGGCATTTGCGCTGCTGAGCTTCAACACTCGTTTCCGGATGTACAGCCATGCCACTTTCCCATATCTCCCAATTCGCCTTTCTGGTTCCCGGCAATTATCAGGACGACGATCCGGCACGAGGGCTGGAAGAAACCCTGCAGCTTTTCGAAGCCGGGGAGGCGCTGGGTTATCACAGCGCCTGGGTTCGCCAGCGCCATCTGGAACGGGGCGTGTCCTCGGCGGCCACTTTCCTTGCGGCGGCATCGCAGCGCACGAAACGGATCGGCCTCGGCACTGCTGTCATTCAGCTTGGTTACGAAAATCCCTTCCGGCTGGCGGAAGATCTGGCCACCGTGGATGTGCTGTCACGCGGGCGGCTAAATGTCGGGGTTTCGGTGGGCGCGCCGCCCTTCGCCCATCTTATTTCGGAGTATGTCGATACGGTTCCCGATGCGGATTACAGCCATGCCCGCGCCGAAAAGCTGGCAAGGGCCTTGCGATCTGAGCCGCTGTCCAGCGAGACGGAAGCGGGCAATGCGGCCGGTGCGCAGGTGCCGCGCCTGCGGCCAGTCGCCAGGGGGCTGACGGACCGGCTATGGTATGGCGGCGGATCGCAGAATTCCGCGCGCTGGGCCGGCAAGGCTGGCTTCAATCTCCTGACCGGTAACATCGTCAGCGGCGAAAATACCGATGATTTTCTGACCGCGCAGGCGGCGCTGGTCAGCCGCTTCCGGCAGGAATGGGCGCATGAGCGCCAGCCGCGTGTCGCTCTTGGCCGCGTGATCCTGCCGACGGATAGCGCCAGCGCCGCGACCCGCCGCCGTTATCAGGAATTCGCCGCCGAGCGTGACAAGCGCACGACCACGCCGCATGGCGCGCGCCGCACGCTTTTCCTGCCCGATATCGTCGGCACGACGGACGAGATTCTGGAGAAACTGTCGCGCGATCCCGTTCTTCCGCTTGTCTCGGAATTCCGCCTCGAACTGCCCTATGAATTCCAGCCGGAAGATTACCGCCAGATCGTCACGGATTTCGCCTCCGCCCTGCCGCAGCTTTCCGGCGGGCGGCCGGTTTTGAAAGTGGCGACGGGCCAATAATATGTCCCGTTCCCGCCCTTCCCGCTTCAAGCGGGAAACGGCGGGAGATCGACATTGCGGTAGCGCCAGCGCTGCTATTCAATCTGGATAAGGCAGGCCATAACGGTCGCGGATAGTCGCACCTTCGTATTCGCGCGGGTAAACACCGCGATCCTGCAGCACCGGCACGACCTTTTCGACGAATTCAGCAATATCGTCCGGCGCGCGCGGCGGCTGCAGGGTGTAACCATCCACCGTGCCATCCTGCCAGAGGTCGATAATGCCATCCGCCACCTCTTCCGGCGTGCCGAGCAGCAGCCGGTGGTGCCCCTCGGAGCGGCGCACGGCCTCACGGGCGGTGAGCTTTTCGTGGGTCAGCAGTTCGGAAAGGCCAAGCCCCATGCCAACGGCCCATTGCCGGTTCTGGTCGGGAATGAAGCGCTCGCCATCGAGTTTTATATCCGGGTTGAAGTCGCGCGGATCAATGCCGTTTTCTTTGGCGAAACGCACCAGAAGCCCATCTTCCGAGCCTGTCCCGCTGAAGAGTTCATGCTTGCGCAGCGCTTCTTCCCGGGTCTCGCCGAGAATGACAACGAGGCCGGGCACGATGCGGATGCCGGAGGGATCGCGGCCGAGGGAGACGGCGCGGTCACGGACCTTCTTGCCGAAGGCCTGACCTGCCGGGCGTGACAGGATGTTGCAATAGATGATCTCGCCATGGCGAGCCGCCAGATCGATGCCTCCTTCGGAGGCGCCGGCCTGCGCGATGACGGGATGCCCCTGCGGCCCGCGCGGAACGTTGAGCGGGCCTTTCACATGGAAATATTGCCCCTCATGATCGATGCTTTCGGCGGTCGCCGCATCCCAGAAACGCTCTTCCGGCACCTCGCCTTCGCGGCGCGGGTCCCAGCTCGACCAGAGTTTTTTCGCCACATCGAGAAATTCAGTGGCCTTGGCATATCTCTCGCTGCGCGGCGGCAGCGGATCGTTGCCGAAATTGGCGGCGACATTGGGATTGAAGGAAGAAACGATGTTGACGATCAGCCGGCCGCCGGTGACGAGGTCGATGGATTGCGTCCGTCTGGCGAAATTATAGGGCGAATTATAGGTGGAGGACACCGTCGCCACAAAGCCGATATCCGGCACCTGTGCGGCAAGCGATGTCGAGAGAATGAGTGGATCGATAGTGTGAAACGGGCGGCTTGCCGGGTCGGTCAGCAGTGCCGGGTGGTCGGAAAGGAAAACGGCGTCGAACCGGCCCTTATGGGCCAGTTCCGTCAGCCGGCGATAATAGCCTATGTCGTTGATGTCGTGCCGGTCTCCGCTCCGGTATTTCCAGGCATTGGCGAGGTATCCGGTGGTGTTGATGCCGACATTGAGATTAAGCCGGCGTTTGGTCTTGCTCATGCTGCCACGTTTCTTTCAGGTCTGTTGGATTGCCGGCCTGTATGACCGGCGCAATTGCGGAAAGCGTAACAGCCGGGGGTCCGGTCGCGAGTTAAAAATCCTTGCTGCTTGGAGAAGAAAAACTTTCATCCGTAGCAGCGCCCCAAGCGGCGGTTGAAAGGGAGATAACGGGTGAGGCGGGGTGGGGATGCCACCCAAAGTCTTGCTATTATCGAAAGGATATTCCGTTACTCCGGCGTATCGCTCGTAAAATGGAAACGAATTTCCCCAATCGCGCTTGAAATAGTACACTTTATCTATAGAAAATATTTTATGGCGTGTAGCGTGCCGTCCAGATCGTAATTTCGAGGACGAACGCCATGGCTGATGCCGCTCTTCGCCAGATAACCCAACCCGTAACCGTGTGGTACACACGCTGCCCGGCACCCACACCGCTTTCCATCGCGGCGCAACTGGGCTGGATCGAGGAACGTTTCGGCGCCCATGGCATCTCTGTTTCCTCCATTCGCGATGCGGCCGATCCGGCCATTCGCCAGAGCCATTTCGATCATCGCCTGGACTGGTCCTTCCGTCAGGGCGGCAATATTCCGCCGATCTGGGCGAAATCAGGCGGCCGGAAAACACGGCTGGTGGGGCTGACGAGAACCGACGAGTTTCAGGCCGTCATCGCCTTGCCGGCAAGCGGAATAAGCAAGGGCAGCGACCTGAAGGGACGGCGCATCGGCCTGCCGAAACGGCCGAATGAAACCATCGATTTCCAGCGTGCGACATCCCTGAAGGGCATCGTTTCGGCGCTGACGGTCTCGGGCCTCGCCGTTGCGGATATCGAGCTTGTCGATCTCACGGCGAAAGAGCCGGTGTTGCTCGATCCTTCCGACGACAGGTTCCATGGTCTGCGCCGACGGTTTCCTTATGGCGAGGAGGTTGCAGCGCTGCACCGTGGCCAGATCGATGCATTTTTCGTCAAGGGGGCGGAAGGCGTCACGGTCGCTAATCTGATCGGTGCGCAGGTCGTGGTGTCGACGGGGTTTCACCCCGATCCGAAAATCCGCATCAACAACGGCACGCCGCGCCCCTTGACGGTGGACGCCACCTTTGCCGATGAGCGGCCCGATCTGGTGGCGGAACTGGTGGCCACCGTACAGCGGGTTGCCCAGTGGGCGAATGACAATCCTGCGGAAGCCGTGCGTTTCATCGCCCGTGAGATCGGCGTCAGCGAGGAGGCGGTTCTGGCTGCGAATGGCCCGGATGTGCACCGCAATCTGAGGCTCGATCTCGATCCGGCCGAGCTGGATGCGCTCAGCCACTTCAAGGATTTCCTGCTGGAGTGGAAATTCATCCCCGAAGATTTCGATGTGCAGGACTGGGCCGATCCGCGCGCCCTTTCTCTACAGCAAGATGCTGCGCAACGCAGTGCGGGAAAGTGAGGGCGTCATGGCGGCCACCATTCTTGTGACGGGCGCAACCGGCAAGCTCGGGCAACGGGTCGTCAGCCGTCTTTTGCAGAAAGAGGCGGAGGTTCGGGTGCTGACCCGCAGGCGGGAGGATGCGCTCAAGCTCTGGGGCGACAGGGTCGAGATTGCGGAGGGTAATTTTTCCGATCCGGCCAGCCTTAAAGAAGCCGCGCGGGGAATAGGCAGGGTTTTCCTGCTTTCCCCCATCGGAGAGACGCTGGCGGCGGACCAGAGGGCGGTTATCGATGCCGCTCTCTCCGCCGGTGTATCACGGATCGTGAAAATATCCGGCTCCGACTGGACCATTAGAAATGCCGCGCGCTCCATTTCGGGGGCGGCGCATGCTGAGGTGGAACGGCATCTGGCCGAAAGCGGCATCGCGCATACCGTGCTGCGACCCAATGCCTGGATGCAGGTTGCGCTGGAACCCATCGTCGCCGCACTCCGCAAGGGGGAGGATGTACCCTCCCGCTTCGGCAATGCGGCCGTTTCCTTCATCGATGCCGACGATATTGCCGATGTCGCCGTTCATGCCCTGACATCGAGCGCACCGGTTTCCAGTACTTTCGTGCTGACTGGCGGCGAGGCCCTGACGGCGCTGGAAATCGCCCGCATCGCTGCGCGCATCCTGCATCGTCCCGTTGGAGTTTCGCACAAT
The DNA here is from genome assembly GCF_027157905.1 of Agrobacterium sp. LMR679. Lineage (NCBI taxonomy): Bacteria > Pseudomonadati > Pseudomonadota > Alphaproteobacteria > Hyphomicrobiales > Rhizobiaceae > Agrobacterium > Agrobacterium sp. LMR679. The sequence goes on from NZ_JAPVOJ010000001.1 coordinate 1,724,837, forward strand.
GCCGCCCCGGCCTTTCCGCCGCATATCGGTGCGTTCGAGCAGAAGGCGATCGGGGAATTCGGGCAGCTCATTCGCGAAAATCTCGCGGCATCCGTCAACGACATTATCCAGCAGACTACCGGCCGATTGCCCCGCAGTGTGGAAGATTATCTGCGCGCCCGGCTGGCGGCTGCCGCCCGCAGGGCGACAATTCCGAAGGAGAAAAGACATGGCGCTGACCGTTCCGCTGCCTGAAGGTCCCGAGCTGAAAGGTCTGGAACTGAAAAGCCCAACCGATTTCGAAGACAGCCCGCTCAGCCGGGCGGTGAAGCAGCCGCTGATGCTGGGCCTGTTCCTTAATCTGCAGGACATCAATTTCTCCAGCCTGCCGACGAGTAACAGCTGGACCTTCGATTATAATGTCGAACTGGTGAAGCGCGCGGAAGAGCTTGGTTTCGAGATCGCCTTCAGTCGCACACAATGGCTGCCGAAGGGCGGTTATGACGGTGAATCCTCGCTCGACAGTTTTATCGCGCTTGGCGCCATGGCGGCCGTCACGAAGAACATTCTGCTGATCTCCACCATCCATGTGCTTTATGGGCCGCTGCATCCGCTCCATCTCGCCAAATATGGTGCGACGCTGGATCATATCGCCAAGGGACGCTGGGGCATCAACATCGTCACCGGCCACCGCGCCATCGAGCATGAAATGTTCGGCTGGCAGCGTATCGACCACGACAAGCGCTACGACATGGCCGGCGAATTGTTCGATGTGCTGCATCGCCTGTGGGGCGAGACCGAGAATTTTTCCTATGAAGGCAAGCTTAATCCCTGGGCGATCAACAATGGCTGGATCACGCCGAAGCCTGCTTTCGGACGCCCGCCGCTGGTGACGGCGACAGGTTCGCCCGCAGGCATCGATTTCGCCGCCCGTCATTCCGATCTGGTTTTCGTCACCTCGCCCGGCGGCGCGCATATAGACAGCGCGCTGGAAACGCTTCCCGATCATGTCGCAAACATTAAAAACCGCGCAAAGGCCTATGGCCGGCAGGTGAAGACGATCATCAATCCGATCATCGTCAGCCGCGATACGGAGAAGGAGGCGACTGCCTATGCGGATGCCATCGAGGGCGGAAAACCGCAGCCCGGCACCCGCGCCTTCGCCACCAATAATTACGACAGCGACGCCCATGCCTGGCGCGGCCGTGGCGATGCGCGCCATAAGCAGGGCCGCAATCTCGGTGGCAATATCGAGATCATCGGTTCGCCCAAGCAGGTGGTTGAGCAGCTTGTCGGTCTGAAAAAGGCCGGGATCGATGGGGTTCAGCTGAATTTCTACGATTTCCGCGAGGACCTCGACTATTTCGCCGAGCGCATTCTGCCTTTGATGAAGGAGGCTGGCCTGAGGCTCTGACACCTCTTCCGCCTCTGCTTTCCAGTTTTGAAGCTTGCACTTCGCAATCGCCGAGATTGCGAGAACGATATTTTTTGCCCTGAGGAGATACCGTGAATATCGCCGTCGATCCCGTCAAAACACCCGCTCCTAAAATCCTGGATCGGATCGGAACCTATGTTCCCGAACTCGTCTCCATCCGCCACGATCTGCACCAGCATCCGGAAATCGGTTTCGAGGAGGTCCGCACCTCCGGCATCGTCGCCGAAAAGCTCGCCTCCTGGGGCATTGAGGTGCATCGCGGTTATGGCACGACCGGCGTGGTCGGCGTGCTGCGCGGCCGCCATGCGGGCAACCGCTCCATTGGGCTTAGGGCCGATATGGACGCCCTGCCGATGCCGGAGGAAACCGGGCTGCCCTATGCGTCGGTCTATCCCGGCAAATTCCACGGCTGCGGGCATGATGTGCACACCACCATCCTGCTCGGCACCGCGCGTTATCTGGCGGAAACCCGCGATTTCACCGGCACGGTGGTGTTCATTTTCCAGCCGGCCGAGGAGGGTCTCGGCGGCGCACGCGCCATGATCGCCGACGGGTTGTTCAAGGACTTCCCCGTCGACGAGATTTACGGGCTGCACAATTCAACCCATGCCGCGCCCAATCATCTGAAGGTTTCGCCCGGCACCATTCTGGCGGGGGCGGATTTCTTCGATATCCGGTTAAGGGGCAGGGGCGCACACGCCGCTCACCCCGATGTTTCGCGTGATCCGGTGCCGGCGACGGGTGAACTGATCCAGGCGCTGCAAACCATCGTCAGCCGCAACGTGCCGCCGACCGATCCTGCCGTCCTGTCGATCACGCGCATCGAGGCGGGATCGGCCTATAACGTCATTCCCGAAACGGCCGCGATTGCCGGCACGGTGCGGGCTTTTTCCGACAGCGTGCGCGAAACCATAAGGGAGCGCATCCGCACGATTTCCGATCACGTTGCCGCAGCGCACGGCCTCACCGCCGAGGTGGATATTCGCGACATATTCTCGGTTCTCACCAATGATGATGCATCGGTGGCGATCGTCGCCGGTGTGGCGCGTGAGGTTCTGGGAGACGAGCGCGTTTCCACCGAGCCCGGCCGCTTCATGGGCAGCGAGGATTTTGCCGATCTCCTGAAACACGCGCCCGGCGCGTTTTTCACCCTCGGCCATTCCGGCACGGTGCCCGCCCATAATCCCGGCTTCATCGTTGACGACGCCATCCTGCCCGTCGGCGCCACTCTGTTTGCCCGGCTGGTGGAAACCCGGCTGAAGCCTGCGTGAAGATTTAAAAACAAGCCTGCAAGAGGAAACATCCATGGATATTACAAGACGTAAGACATTGCTTTTGAGTGCAGCGCTAACCGGGGCCATGCTGTTGCCCTCCCTGCCGGCTCTGGCGGCCGAAACGCCGAAAAAGGGCGGGATCGTCACCCTTGCAGGCCTTGGCGAGCCGACGACGCTGGTGCCGCTTTCCGATTCCAATACGCGCACCCGCGCCATTTCCACGAAAATCCTCGAAGGGCTGGTACGGTTCGACAGCGAATTCAAACCGCACCCCGTTCTGGCCGAAAGCTGGGAAACATCGGCGGATGGGCTGCGCCACACTTTCAAGCTGCGCAAGGGCGTCAAATGGCATGACGGCAAGGATTTCACGTCGCAGGACGTCAAATTTTCCCTGCTGGCCTTCAAGAAGGTCGGTCCACGCGGGCGTATCACCTTCGCCAATATTGCCGATATCGAAACGCCCGATCCGCTGACGGCCGTGGTGGTGCTTTCCAAGCCCGCGCCCTATCTCCTGCGGGCGCTGACGGGTGGCGAAACACCCATCCTGCCGGCCCATGCCTATGCTTCGGAAAATTACAATGAAAGCCCGAACGGTAACGCGCCAGTCGGCACCGGCCCCTTCGTCTTCGAGGAATGGAAACGCGGCAGCTATGTGAAGCTGAAGAAGAACCCGAACTACTGGCAGGCCGATCTTCCCTATCTCGACGGTTTCGTGGCCCGTTTCGTCGCCGATTCGGCTTCCACCACCATTTCCGTGGAAACAGGCGAGGCGGATTATACCGCCGATGTGTCCTACAGCGATCTGGAGCGTCTGCGGCAAAATCCGAAGCTTGCGGTCGAGGTTTATACCGACTCCTATCTCAACAATGCCGCCGTGTTCGAATTCAATCTGGAGAACCCGATCCTCGCCAAAAGGAAGTCCGCCACGCGCTGGCCCATGCCATCGACCGCGATTTCATCAATGACGCCATCTTCTTCGGTACGGCCAAACCGGCCGGGTCGAACATCCCGGCTGTCTTCACCGCCTATAATGACGAAAAGCCTTTCACCTATCCTTTTGATCTCGCCAAAGCGAACGAATTGCTGGACAAGGCTGGTTACCCGAGAGGTGCTGATGGCACCCGTTTTTCACTGCGGCTGGCCTTCCTGCCTTCCGACGTCTTCCGCAAAACCGCCGAATATCTCCGCTCATCCTTCGGCAAACTCGGCGTGAAGGTGGATATTGTCGAAGGCGATCTCGCCACCTTCATCAAGCGGGTCTATACCGAGCGCGGTTTTGACCTGACGGTGAATGGCATCAGCCGGCTGTTCGATCCGACAGCGGGCGTGCAGCGCCTCTATTGGTCCGACGGGATCAAGAAACCCGCGCCCTACGTCAACGCCGCCCACTACAACAATCCAAAGGTGGACGATCTTTTCCGTGCGGCCGCGATTGAGGTGGACGAAACGAAACGGGCGGCGCAGTTCCACGATATCCAGAAAATCACCGGCGACGATCTGCCGAATTTCTCCATCGTCGCTTTGCCGACCGTCATTTTGCGGAATACCAGCCTGAAATCGCTCGTGACGACCATCGATATTGCTTATGGCGATCTGGCGACGGCCTGGAAAGACGAGTGAGTGTTTGTCAAAGGGGCATCCAAGCTCCGTCACCCCGGACTGGATCCGGGGTCCAGCGCGATCAAGTCCTTGATCGCAAGAGACTCTTCTCACGGCGCAGACGCGCCGTGGCTGGATGCCGGATCTAGCCCGGCATGACGGATGAGGGGGTCTGCGATCATCAACATTAACCCGGCAATTCTGCCGGGTTTTTTATTGCCGAAATCCGCCTTCCACCCTGTTTGCACCTTCGCGCGACACGCCCGTTTTCGAGAAAAACTTTGCGCATGAAACAGGTCGGGCGAAACAGCGATACCACCCGTGAAAATTTCGAAAAAATAAGTTTCATCAATAATTTAGCGCAAAGCATTTCTTCGCCGCGAAGCAAGAATTGCTTTCTGGACCGACGCTTTGGCCGCCTGCACTGTGAGCTGGAAATCTCACCCTCATATGATGGATGCCATGGCCAAGGATACGCTTTTTTTGATTGCCCCCGGTTTTGAGGACCCAAAGCACCCCGGTGTCCGCTTCGTCTGCCCGCATTGTAACCAGATCGAAGGCCTGCTTGCCGCCTTTCCTGATCTTGCTGCCGGGATCGATATCCGCCGCGTCGGTTTCCAGCGCCCGCGTGACGCGGTCATCGCCGCCGTGGGAGAGGAAAACCAGTCGCTGCCGTTGTTCGTCTTTGCCGGCGACGCGCCCAGCGACGCTACGGCCAAGGGCGAGACGCACTTCATTCAGGACACCAAACGCATTTTGCAAATCCTCGCCGAGCGCCACGGGTTCCCGCAGCTGCACTGAGTTGCCGCGCCCGCATATCGGATTTTTTTTCGGAGACAGACATGACTATTTCCAGACGCCAGTTTCACAAAATTGCACTCGCTGCCGGGGCGTTCGTCGCGCTTCCGGGCGGTTCCTTTGCCGCTGCCGAAGAACCGGTTTCGGGCGGTACGCTCAAGATCGTCTATTTTCCCGAGCCGACACAGCTTGTGGCGATCAACACCAGCGCCGGCGGCCCGCAATTCATCGGCTCGAAGATTTACGACGGGCTTTTGACTTACGATTACGAGCTTTCGCCCAAGCCGAGCCTCGCCAGGGAATGGAGCGTTTCGGCCGATGGGCTGGAATATGTCTTCCATCTGCAGCCGAAGGCGAAGTTTCACGACGGCAAACCGGTGACATCGGCAGATGTGGAATTTTCCATTCTGCGGCTGAAGGAAGCCCATCCGCGCGGCCGGGCGACGTTCGCGAATGTCGAGAGCGTCGATACCTCCGATCCGCTGGTCGCGAAGGTGAAGCTTTCCAAGCCGGCGCCGGGCCTGATTACCGCGCTTGCCTCCTCGGAATCGCCAATCGTACCGAAGCATATTTTCGAGACCTTCAAGCCGACAGATAATCCGAAACCCGCCCAGATCATCGGCAGCGGCCCGTTCGTGCTGAAGGAATGGGTGCCGGGCAGTCATATCCTGCTGGAGAAAAACGCCGATTATTGGGACGCGCCGCGCCCTCATCTCGACCGCGTCATCATCCGCCTCATCAACGATGCGGGCGCTCGTGCCGCCGCACTGGAAACCGGCGAAGGGGATATTGGCCCCAACCCGGTCGCGCTTGCCGATCTGGAACGGCTGAAATCCATCCCGACGCTGAAGGTGGATGACCGCATCTATGCCTATGCCGGACAGCAGAACCAGCTCGTCATCAACCTTGAGAACGAATATCTCAAAGAGTTGAAGGTCAGGCAGGCCATCGCCCATGCCATCGATGTTCCGGCGCTCATCGATACCGTGCTTTACGGTTATGCCGTGCCGTCGCCGACGCCGATCAGCCCCGGCCTTGCGAAGTTCCACAATCCCGATATCGGTTTTGCCAAGTTCGACGTCGCGCAGGCGGAGAAATTGCTGGATGAGGCAGGCTTCCCGCGCAAGGATGGCGGCAAGCGCTTCAAGCTCCGCGTCACCACCAACCCGTTCAATCCGCAGACCTATTCGGATTTCATCGCGCAGGCGCTGTCGAAAATCGGCATCGAGGCGGATATCCAGAAATTCGATTTCGGCACCTATGTGAAGGTTGTCTATACCGACCGCGCCTGGGACCTTTCGGTGGAATCCCTCTCCAACACTTTCGATCCGACAGCCGGTGTGCAGCGCGTCTACTGGAGCAAGAACTTCAAGATCGGCCTGCCGTTCTCCAATGCCAGCCATTACGCCAATCCGGAGGTGGACCGGCTGCTGGAAGCGGCGGCAGTGGAGCCGGACATCGAAAAGCGTGCGGCCTTCTTCAAGGAATTTCAGGCTGTCGTTGCCAGGGATCTTCCCGTCATCAATCTTGTCTCTCCCATCCAGCCGGTCGTCGGCAGCGTGCGCATCAAGGACTATGCGACCGGCGCAGAGGGGCTGAGCGGCAATCTCGCCAAAGCCTGGGTGACGAAGGAGGCGTGAGCCTCCTTCGGTTTCAAGCCGCATCAGAGCGAATAAGAGGTTATTTCCATGAGCAGAAAATCCGAAAAGCTGGTTCTCAACGCCTTCATCTATCCGGGCGGACATCATGAGGCGGCATGGCGGCATCCGGATTCAGAGCCGCATCGCGTCACCGATATAAAGCTCTATCAGGATATCGCCCGCAAGGCCGAAGCGGCGAAACTGGATGCGATCTTCTTTGCCGATGCGCCGGTGCTGGACGCCAATATCCGCTACGCCGCCCGCCACCGGCTGGAGCCGATCACCATGCTGGCGGCGCTTGCCGCCGTCACCGAAAAGATCGGTTTCATCGCCACGGCCTCCACCACCTATTACGAGCCCTACAATCTCGCGCGGCTGTTTGCGTCCGTCGATCATATCAGCGGCGGCCGGGTTGGCTGGAACATCGTCACGACTTCGGCGGATGCGGCGGCCGGTAACTTCAATCTCCAGAAGCATCCGCCGCATGCCGACCGTTACCGTCAGGCCATTGAGTTCGTCGATGTGGTGACGAAGCTCTGGGACAGCTGGGAAGACGATGCCATCGTCGCCGACAAGGAAAGCGGTCTGTTTGCCGAGACAGACCGCATCCACCCCGCCAATCACGATGGCGAGTTTTATCGGGTGCGGGGCGCGCTCAACGTGCCGCGTTCACCCCAGGGCCGGCCGGTCTATGTGCAGGCAGGCTCCTCGGAGGAGGGCCGTGGTTTTGCGGCTCACTATGCTGAGGCAATCTTTACCGCGCATCAGACTCTGGAGAGTGCGCGGTCTTTTTATTCTGACATCAAGAGACGTGTTGCCGCCACAGGTCGCAATCCCGCCCATGTTAGAATCCTGCCTGGCATCAGCCCCTTTATCGCATCAACCGAGGAGGAGGCGCGCAAACTTGAGGCCTCCTTCAACGATCTCATCCAGCCGGCATTTTCGCTCGGGCAATTGCAGCGCATGACAGGCATAGACCTGTCATCGGCCGATCTTGACCAGCCGCTGCCAATAGAGGCCGTCGAAGCGACACGCGCACAGGCGGATAGCAGCCGCCATCAGCTGGTTCTCGATGTCATAGACCGGGAAAACCCGACGATCCGGCAATTGCTGCACCGGCTTGCCGGCGGGCGCGGCCACAAGGTGATTTCCGGAACGCCGGAACAGGTGGCGGACTGGATAGAGACCTGGTTCCGCGAAGGCGCAGCCGATGGTTTCAACATCATGCCGCCATGGCTGAATGGCGGGTTCGATATCTTCGTGGATGAGGTGGTGCCGATCCTGAAGCGGCGTGGCCTGTTCCGTGAGGATTACGAAGGCGATACGCTGCGCGACCATTATGGCCTGCCACGGCCGGACAATATCTACGCGGCCAGAGAGTTGCAAAGGGAACGCGCCTGAGGTGGGACGGGCGTGTTCAGGCGGCGGCTTCGAGGGAGCGTATATCCTCGCGCAACAGAGCGAGTAGAGATGCGACCTCCGGCAGCCGCCGCCTGTCAGGACTGGTCAGCAGGTGGTAACGGCTTGCGGTCGGCTGCGGTGATCCAAAGGGGGCGATCAGGCGGCCGTTTTTCAGCTCTTCCGAAATCAGCGAGTGGCGCGCGAGGCCGATGCCATGGCCGGATAAGATTGCTTCTATCAGCGCCGTCTGGCGCGTAAAACGTGGGCCTGTAGCCGAAAGCCGGAGCGGAATGCGGCACGCGCGCAGCCAGTTCGCCCATTCGAAGGCGGCGTCCAGGCCATTGCCGCGCAACATCGCAAAGCCGAGATCCCGCAATTGGGCGGGCTCGCCTGCAAGCTCATGGCGGGCTGCGAACTGCGGAGTGCAGACAGCGCTAACGGTATCGGCGAAAAGCGGCTCGTGAAGAAAGCCCGGAATTTGCGCGTGGGTGGCGACGATGGCGCAATCGGCATCAAAATGGGTGAGATCGACGGTTTCACCTTCGATGGATTCGATCGAAAGCTCGACGTCTCCAAGTGCCGGAACGATGCTGCCCAGCCGCGGCGCCAGCCAGCGTGCGGCAAAGCAACCCTCCGCCAGAACCTTCAACTGCGGTCGGGCATTCGAAACCATCAGGTCGGAAAGACTGCCGATCATGGTCTCGAAAGCATCGGCAAGGCCGGGATAAAGCGCGCTGCCGGCATCCGTCAGCAGCAATTCGCCGCGCTGGCGGCTGAAAAGCGGCTGGCCGAGATGGGTTTCTAGAATACGGACCTGTTGGCCGATGGCGGCGGTGGAGACATGCAGTTCCTCCGCCGCCCGCGAAAAGCTCGCATGGCGGGCGGCCACCACAAAGGCGCGCAAGGCGGTCAGCGGCGGCAGGCGGGAAAGTGTGGGCAGGCGAAAAGCTGCCCGGCTCGCGGCGGGAGCGACAAACTCCGTTCTCATTGCTGTTCCTCCTTTGCCGCCTGCATCTTCCGCATGGTCAGAACACCCGGCCTTCCCTGAGATGCGTCGTGGTGCCATTGAGGTAATAGTCACCAATCACCCGCGCCTTATGGGCAAGTGGATTGTGATTGTAGACAGTGCGGATGTTACGCCAGTGACGATCGAAATTCCGGTCGCTCGAGGTCGCCGAGCCGCCGCCGAGTTCATAGAGGTTGGTGGCGACGGTCAGCGAAAGCTGCGAGGCGATGATCTGGGTGCGGGCGGTGGCAAGCGAGCCTTCCAGCAGGGCTGCCTCAATGGCCTCTTCGTCACCATTCGCGAAGGCGGCAGCCGTTCGGTCGAGCGTTCTGGCCGCTTCGCGGATGAGTGTCTTGACGGCGAAAGCGCCGGCGCTGATTTCACCCAGCATCTTCTGCACGAAGGGATCCTGATTGGCGGTTTCCGCAGCGCTGTGAAGCGTGGTGCGTGCCTGGCGCAGAACATATTCCACCCCGTCATTAAGCGCGCCCTGAACGGCGCCGGCGGCAGACGCAGCAAGGTGCAGCTGCCGCATGGCCGAGCTGTGGCGGCCGATCTGGGTGCCGAGCTTGCGGGTTGTCAGCTCATGAGGCAGCACCTCGACATTTTCAAGCAGCACGCCGCCGCTTGCCGTCATGCGCTGGCCCATGCTGTCCCAGTCGTCGAGGATGGTGATGCCAGTACGATCAAGCGGAATGAGCACGCCGATCGGCTGCTCGTCATCGCCAATGGCGCTGAAGGTGCCGAAATCGGCAAAGGCCGTACCGGTCGCATACCATTTGCGGCCGTTCAGCCGGTAGCGGTCGCCATCGGCACTCAGCCGCGTGGTGATTTCGCCGGGGCGTTTGGTGCCCTGTTCGGTGCTGGCGCCCGCAAAGAGCTTGCCGGCAAGGACATGTTCGAGATGCCGCCGGTCCTCCAGCTCGATTGGTGCAAGGGCGAGATTTTCGGTGAAATTGAAATGGCTGCGCAGCGCGTGCGGAATATTGCTGTCGGCTTCGCCGAGGATCATCAGCACTTCGATATAGTCGGCAATCGAGCCGCCCGGTCCGCCCTTGGCTTCGGGGACACGCAGCGTGCCGATCTTTGCCTCCTTGATAAGGGCGAAGATATCGAAGGGCAGTTCCCGCTGGCGCTCGCGGCGGGCGGCATCCCGGGCCGCGATAGCCGCAATGTCCTTTGCCCGGGCCAGGATTTCGCCACGGCTCGGCACGCCGGAATTGTCGGTGGTGATTGTCTGTGGTTTCGGATTGGACATTGCGGTTTTCCCGTGAGCGGATGTGATAGCCTGCGGCACAATCGCGCCGCAGGCATGTTCGTCTGGACGATCAGGCGACCGCGCGCGGCTTGAGCGCCGGGCGATGTGCAGCCTCGAGATTGCGCGGCACGCGGCCTTCGACGGGATGGCTCGGATCGTTGAAGCCGGGTGTGGACGGATGGCCCGTGGTGACGAGGCTGTCGACCAGTGCTTCATCTTCGGCATCGATTTTCACATCGAGGGCGCGGATATAGCCGTTCCAGTGTTCTTCGGTGCGCGGGCCGGTGATGGCGGCGGTGACGAACTTGTTGTTCAGCACCCAGGCGAGCGCGAAATCCGCTGCCGAAACGCCCTTCGATGCGGCATGGGCCGCGACCTTCTGGGCGATTTCAACCGATTCCGGGCGCCATTCCGTTTCCAGAACGCGCTTGTCGCCACGGCCAACGCGGGTATCGGCACCCGGCTGTTCGCCCGGCTGATATTTGCCGGTCAGTACGCCGCGTGCGAGCGGTGAATAGGACACGACGCCAAGGCCGTAATTATGCGCGGCCGGCAGCTGTTCGGCTTCCGCCGTGCGGTTGACGATGTTGTAGAGCGGCTGGCTGGCAACCGGCCGGTCGATGCCGAGCTGGTCGGCCAGATGCGAAATTTCGGCAATGCGCCAGCCGCGGAAGTTCGAAACGCCGAAATAGCGCAGCTTGCCGGCGCGGATGAGATCGGCGATGGCGCGCACCGGCTCTTCCAGCGGCGCATCGAAGACGGCGCGGTGGAAATAGAGGATGTCGATATAGTCGGTGTTGAGGCGGCGCAGCGAATTTTCGACGGTCTCGATCACCCATTTGCGAGAATGGCCGCCAAGGTTCGGGCCCTTGGTATGGGAATTGACGAATTTCGTCGCCAGAACCCAGTGATCGCGCGTGGACTTGATGCCGCGGCCAACGACCTCTTCCGACTTGCCGTCGTGATAGACATCGGCGGTGTCGATGAAGTTGATGCCCTGTTCGCGTGCCTTGTCGATGATGCGGAAGGCCACGTCATCCGGTGTCGGGCCTCCGAACATCATCGTGCCGAGGCTCAGCGGTGAAACTTTCAGCGCGCTGCGTCCGAGATAGCGATAGTCGACCATTATGGTTGCTCCTTTAAGTTATTGGGCATGGTGGCAGGCCACGGCGTGGTTCTTGCCGAAAAGGGTGTAATCCGGCGCTTTTTCGCGACAGAGATCGGTGGCGAGCGGGCAGCGTGTGTGAAACCGGCAGCCGGATGGCGGATCGTGCGGGCTCGGCAGATCGCCGGAAATCGGTGCCGCCTGCTTGCGGCGGGCGGGATCGGGAACGGCAGCGAGAAGGGCGCGAGTATAAGGATGCTTCGGAGAAGCCCAGAGTTCCGATGTCGGGGCGCTTTCGACGATCTTGCCGAGATACATGACCAGCACGCGGTCGGAGAAATAACGCACCACGGACAGATCGTGGGAGACGAAGAGATAGGACAGCGAAAGCCGCTTTTTCATCTCCACCAGAAGATTGAGGATCTGCGCCTGTATCGACAGATCGAGCGCCGAGACCGGCTCGTCGCAGACCACCAGTTCCGGTTCCAGAACCAGTGCGCGGGCAATGCCGATGCGCTGGCGCTGACCGCCGGAAAATTCATGCGGATAACGGTCGAGCGAATCCGCCGGCAGGCCGACCTGCGCGACGATGGCTTCAACAATCTCCCGCTGGCGCGCCCGGTCGCCGATGCCGTGCACTTTCAGCGGCCCGGTAAGGATGGTGCGCACCGTCTGTCGCGGATTGAGGGAGGCGAAGGGATCCTGAAAGATCATCTGGATGCGGCGGCGTATGCCGCGCAGCTGCGAAGGCGTCATGGCCGTGACATCAGCGCCCTTGAAGGTGATCCTGCCGGATGACGGTTCGACCAGACGCATCAGCGACTTGCCGAGCGAGGATTTGCCACAGCCGGATTCGCCCACCAGTGCCACGGTTTCGCCCGCCTCGATATCAAGCGAGACGTCATCGACGGCGCGCACGGTTCCGCGTCCGCCCGAGTAGTGGGTGGAAAGGCTATGCACTGACAAGAGCGTCATTGGACACCTCCTGGGATGTGGGAGCAACGAAGGGGCAGGCGGCGTAGCGGCCTTCCGAAATCGGCCTCAGCGGCGGCACGAACTGCCCGCAGAAACCACGGGCGCTCGGACAGCGTGGCCGGAAGGCGCAACCGCGTTCCCCCGTGGCGGAAACGATGGAGCCCGGAATCTCGATGAGCGGCCCGTCGCGATAATGCTGGCCGTCTTCCGCGCGCGGCGAGGCGGCAAGCAGGCCGCGCGTATAGGGATGGTAGGGGTTGGAGAAAACCGGTTCCGGCAGCCCTTCTTCCACTTTACGGCCGGCATACATGACCATCACCCGGTCCGCCCATTGTGCCACGATGCCGAGATCGTGGGTGATGAGGATGACCGCCATGTTGAGATCGTGGCGCAGATTGTCGAGCAGTTGCAGGATCTGCGCCTGTATCGTCACGTCGAGAGCTGTCGTCGCCTCGTCGGCGATCAGGAGTTTCGGATTGCAGGCAACGCCGATGGCGATCATCACACGCTGGCGCATGCCGCCGGAAAGCTGGTGCGGATAATCATCCACCCGGCGGCCGGCATCGGGAATGTTGACGAGGTCCAGCAGCTCGATTGCGCGTTTGCGGGCCTGATGCCGGTCGATCTTTTCATGGATGCGCAGCACCTCGATGATCTGTTCACCGACCGTCAGGACAGGGTTGAGCGAGGTCATCGGCTCCTGAAAGATCATGCCGATATCCCGGCCGCGAATGCCGCGCCATTGCCGCTCGGAAAGCGGCAGCAGATCGCGGCCCTCGAGCAGAACCCGGCCGCCGGTCTTGGCATGGGAGGGCAGCAGGCCGATCAGGCCAAGCGCCGTCAGGGATTTGCCGGAGCCGCTTTCGCCGACGATCGCCAGCATTTCGCCGGGGCTGACATCGAAACTGACGCCTTTGACCGGTTGGGTTGAGCCGAAGCTGACGGAGAGATCATGGACTTCGATCAGTTTGCTCATCGGCGTTCCTCCGAAAAACGGGGGTTGAGCGCATCGTTGAGGCCATCACTGATGAGGTTCAGCGAAATGACGGTGAAGACGATGGCAAGGCCGGGAAGGGCGGTCAGATACCAGGCGGTGCGGATGACATCGCGGCCGGAACCGATCATCGAACCCCAGGAAACGCGGTTGGGGTCACCAAGGCCCATGAAGGAAAGTGCCGCTTCCATGAGGATCGCACCCGCCACCATGACGGAGGAAGTAACGATGATCGGCGGCAGCGCATTAGGCAGGATTTCCTGAAACACGATGCGGGCATGGCCATAACCCAGGCTGCGCGCGGCGAGCACATAATCCTTTTCGCGGGTGGCGCGGAATTCCGCACGGGTAAGACGCGCAACGAGCGGCCAGGTGATGATGCCGATGGCCGACGTGACCGTGGTGACAGACGGCTGGGCGATGGCGACCAGCACCACCAAGAGCACGAAATTCGGCAAGGTCTGGAAGATTTCGATGAGCTTGACGAGGATATCATCAATGACGCCACCAAAATAACCGGCGAAGGCGCCGACCGCGATGCCGATGGTGAGGCCGATCAGCGTTGCCACGACACCGACGGTGAGCGAAATGCGCGCGCCATGCACGATGCCGGCCAGAACATCCCGGCCCATGGAATCAGTGCCGAGCGGATAGGCCGCGTTCTGGCCCGGCCACAGGAACGGGCGGGCCACCATTTCCAGGGGATCGCCGGGATAGATCAACGGGGCGATCAGTGCGGTGACGATGACGGTGGCGAGAAACAGCAACCCGACGATGGCGTTGGGATTGGTGAGGAAGATTTTCAGTTCGCGCCGCAGTCCACGTCGCGGCACGGAGACGGAGCGGGCAGAAAGCGCATCCGGCGCATGAATATAGGGCCAGGCCTTTTCTTCCGGCTTTTTCGGTTTGGGATTGGTCTCTTCAGCGCCAAGTTCCGCCGTGTTGAGAACCGCTGTCGTGTGGGAGGAATTCATCGGCTTTCTCCGATGCGGGGGTCGAGCCATGCCTGCAAGAGGTCCACGGCCGCATTGACGATGATGACGACGAGGGAGGAGAGAAGCAGAATGCCGAGCAGCACGCTGAAATCCCGCGCCATCACGGCTTCGAAGGCGAGGCGGCCAAGGCCCGGCCAGCTGAAGACGGTTTCAACCACGACGGCGCCGCCGAGTAGTCCGCCAATGTGCATGCCGGCCATGGTGGTGATGGGGATGAGCGCGTTGCGCAGGATGTGGCGCGTGGTGAGCCTGACCGGCGAAACGCCCTTGGCACGCGCCGTGCGCACATAGTCCTGGGATTTCACTTCCAGCATCGCCGCACGGGTGAGGCGGGCATAAATGGCCAGAAAATAAAGCGCCAGCGACAGGGCGGGGAGCACGATGTAACGCAGCCTGTCGAGAAAGGCTGAAAAACCGGTAAGGCTGCTGCCGATGGTGCTGTCACCGCCGGACGGAAGCCAGCCGAGCTTCACCGAAAAGGTCAGGATCAGCATCAGGCCGATCCAGAAACCCGGTACGGAATAAAAGATCAGTGAGCCAATCGAAATGATCCGGTCCGGCAGCTTGCCGGAGAAGAGCGCCATGATGGAGCCGAGGAACACGCCGACGAAGATCGCGATACCAAGGGCTGCGCCCATCAGCGCAAGCGTGCCGGGCAGGCGCTGGCCGATAAGGTCTGCCACAGGCATGCCGTATCGCGGCGAAAAACCAAGGCTGAACTGGGCCAGATTGCCGAGATAGTTCATCAGCTGATGCAGAACCGGCAGATCAAGCCCGAAGCGGGAGCGGATTTCCGCCATGGTCTCGACGGTTGCCGAACCCGCTTCCGCTGCCAGGACATCGGCGGCATCACCCGGCGCCAGCTGCAGCAGGAAGAAGTTCAGGATGACGATACCGAGAACCGTCGGAATGGCCTGAATGGCCACCCGTCTTGCCTGCGATAAAATCCGTTTCGAATTCGACATCGGCTCCAGTCCGTAAGCGTGGGAAACATAAAATCAGCCTCGAAAGGCGTGAGTATTAGTTGACTAATTTTATGGAATTTGTCAAAGAGTAATAGAATTATTTTCTGAAATTTACGGAAATATGCGCCATAAAGAAAAGATAATTCCTAATTATGAGAATGGTTGGTTCTTCATGCCAAACTCACTCTCCTCTGCGGAACAAACTTCTTCCTAAGCGCGACCGTTCAGTTTGCCGGTTTTTCGCCGGTTCAATCAAGGAGAGGGTATCGCATGACTATTTTCAACCAGACGACGCGGCGAGGTTTCCTGCTGGCCTCGGTGGCGCTTGGCGTGGTGTCTTTGCCGGGGCTGAAGCTCCGCGCGGCGGAGCCGGCAAGTGGCGGCACGGCCACCCTGCTCATCTCATCGGAACCGCCGGTGCTGACGACGATCGCGCATACGGCCTATAATTCCGTCTATATATCGCCAAAGGTGACCGAAGGTCTGTTGACCTATGATTTCGATCTCAATCCCAAGCCGCTGCTGGCCAAATCATGGGATGTGAGCGCGGATGGCCTGCGTTACACCTTCAAGCTGAGGCCTGGCGTAAAGTGGCATGACGGCAAGCCCTTCACCTCTGCCGATGTAGCTTTCTCCATCAATACCATCAAGGAAGTGCATCCGCGCGGCCGTAATACATTCCTGAACCTCACAAGCGTCGAGACGCCTGATGAGTTGACGGCTGTTCTGGTTCTTTCCAAACCAGCGCCATACCTCATAACGGCGCTCGCTGCCGCCGAAACGCCCATCGTGCCGAAACATCTCTATGAAGGTACGAAAGTCACCGAAAGCCCGGTCAATCTCGCGCCCCATCGGCACCGGCCCGTTCAAGTTCAAGGAGTGGGTGCGCGGCAGCCATATCGTTTTCGAGCGCAATGCCGATTATTGGGATGCGCCGCGCCCCTATCTCGACAAGCTGATCGTCCGCTTCATTCCCGACGCTTCCGCCCGAGCGATTGCCATTGAAACCGGCGAGATCGATCTGGCCCCCAGCACGCCGGTCGCCTATAGCGATCTCGATCGCCTGAAAGAGCTTCCGAGCCTCGGTTTTGAGACAAACGGCTATCAATATTCGAATTCCGTCAGCCGCGTGGAGTTCAATCTCGAAAAGGATGTGTTCAAGGATGTACGCGTCCGTCGCGCCTTCGCGCATGTGATCGACCGCAACGTCATCTTCAACACCGTTAATTACGGTTACGGCGCGACCATCACCGGGCCGATCAATCCCAAGCTGACGAAATGGTTCGTGGATGATCTGAAAACCTATCCGATCGATCTGAAGGCCGCCGAAGCGCTTCTCGATGAGGCCGGATACAAGCGCGGTGCGGATGGCATCCGTTTCAAGCTCAATCTGGATTACGTGCCCAGCACCGAAGCCTATCCGCGCGGCGCGGATTATATTCGCCAGGCGCTGGCGAAAGTCGGCGTCGACGTGACGGTGCGCACGCAGGATTTCGCCACCTATACCAAGCGCATCTACACGGATCGCGATTTCGATTTTGCCTATGAGGGCATGAGCAATTTCTTCGATCCGACCGTCGGCGTGCAGCGGCTTTATTGGTCGAAGAACTTCAAGAAGGGCGTGCCTTTCTCCAATGGTGCGGCCTACAGCAATCCGAAGGTGGATGCGCTTCTCGAAGCCGCCGCCATCGAGATCGATCCGGACAAGCGCGTTGCGCAATGGAAGGAAATCCAGCAGATCCTCGTAGAGGACGTACCGGCCATCGATATCGTTGCAGCACCAGAAATTACCATCTTCAACAAGCGTATCGCCGATCACACCATCGGCGCCGAAGGTGTGGCGGGAAGCCTCGCCTTCGCGCATATCGCCGCATCCTGATCGTTTCACCAGACCCGGCCCCCTTTGCTGCGGGCCGGGACTTTTCCCTTTCATCGAGGACAAAGCCATGAGCACGTCACTTTCTGAAATCTGGTACACACGCTGCCCGGTGCCCACGCCCGTGGGACTGGCGGCGCAGCTCGGTTATCTCGGACAGACCTTCGAGGAGGTCGGCATATCGCTGAAATCCATCATCGATTCGCCTGACCGTTCCGTTCGTCAGAGCCATTTCAACCACACGCTGGAATGGTCCTTCCGCCACGGCGGCAATGTGCCGCCCATCCGCGCCCGCTCGGAAGGGCGCAATACGCGCCTCATCGGGGTGACGTGGACGGACGAGTTTCAGGCAATCATCACCCTGCCGGAAACCGGTATCCGCTCTGTTGCCGATCTTGTCGGTCGCCGTTTCGGAGTGCCGCGCAGACCGGAAGGCATTGTCGATTTCATGCGCGCGACGGCGCTGAAGGGCATCGTTTCGGCGCTTTCGCTGGAAGGGCTGAAGGTCGAAGATGTCGCGCTAACGGACATCGTCATCAAGGATACGGTGCTGGCCTCGCAGGAAGGGCCGTCGCTATTCGGCCTGAAGCGCCGGCAGTCTTTCGGTGAGGAAATCATCGCGCTGCTGCGGGGCGAGGTCGATGCTATTTTCGTCAAGGGAACGGCCGGTATTGCCGCTGCGAACCTGATCGGTGCGGTGCAGGTGGCGGAGTTCGGTTTTCACCCCGACCCGAAGATACGCATCAATTCCGGTTCTCCCCGCGTATTGACGGTCGACGGACGGCTTGCCGATGAGCGCCCCGATCTGGTGCAGCGGCTGGTTGACGCCATCGCCCGGGCCTCGCTCTGGGCAGAACAGCACCCGGAAGAGACGCGCCGTTTCATCGCGCGCGAGGCCGGCGCGACGGAGGAGCAGGTTCTGGCCGCCAATGGCGCTGAGGTTCACCGCCATCTCGGTCTCGGCCTCGATGCCGACCTTGTCGGTGCCGTCGGCCATTACAAGGACTTCCTGCATCAATGGGGCTTCCTTGAAAACGACTTCGATCTGGGCGACTGGATCGATGACCGTTTCGTCACGCCAAATGAAAGGGCGGTGGCATGAGCGTTGCACTTTCCGCCGTTGCGACCGCACAGGCGCAGCGGCCAGATCCCGTCGCCGTTGCAACCGCGCTGGCCGGGGATTTCAGCCTGACCGCTGCGGACCACGACAAAAGCGGCGAATTCGCCGCCGGTAATTTCGAGGCGCTTTTCAAGTCAGGCCTGCTGGGTCTCGTCACGGCTGAAAAGGATGGCGGCTGGGGCGAAGGCATGGAAACGGCCCATGCCGTCATTACGGCCATTGCCAGGGGCGATCCGTCGACCGCCCTCATCCTCGCCATGCATTACAGCGTTCATGCCGCGATCCGGCGCGGCAGGTGGCCGGCAGCACTTGCGGCAAGGGTACTGGCCGCCAATAGCAGGGAGCCGGCGCTCCTCAACAATGCGCAGGCGGAGCCGGGTGTCGGTTCGCCGGCCCATGGCGGTCTGCCGGAAACGACGGCGCGGATTGAGGGCGATTTTTGGGTGGTCAATGGCCACAAGAGCTTCGTCACCGGCCTGCCGGGCCTGAAATGGGCAATCGTGCTTGCCGTGACGACGGAAGAGACGCCGCGTCTCATCCAGCTTCTGGTTCCTCTCGATGCGGCTGGCATCGCCCAGGAAAAAGCATGGGAGGCGACCGGCATGTACGCCACAGCCAGCCATGATCTGGTGCTGGAAGATGTGAAGGTGCCGCTTGCCGATATCGTCGCCGAACAGCCGGCGGACGAGCCGCTGCGGCGCGATGAAGCGGATGGTTATAATTTCTTCGTGCTGCTGGCTTCCGTTTATCACGGTGTCGCGCTTTCGGCGCGAGACGATCTGTTGCGCCATCTGAATGGCCATGTTCCGGCAAGTCTTGGCGCACCGCTGTCCTCCATCCCCCGCATTCAGGAAGGTCTCGGCCAGATCGAGGTGCTGCTGGCGGCGAACCGCCGCCTCCTTCTCTCCGTCGCCCGCGATGTGGATGCGGGGGAGCGGGTGGGAACCGATGCGCTGGCCGTTCGCCATGTGGTCATCGACAATGCGGTGGCGGTGACGGATCTGGCGCTGGAGCTTGGCGGCAATCGCGGCCTGCGCCGGGATTACGACCTTGAGCGCCATCACCGCGATGCCATCACGGCAAGGGCGCATGCGCCGCAGAGCCATATGATCCGAACGATTCTCGGTCGTCAGAGCATCAAGGCGGCGGGCGGTTGACCGACGAAGCAAAAGGGCGGCCCTGTCCGAGGTGGGCCGCCCATGTTCAAGCCACGCCCATCAATCCCGCAGCAGCGGCAGCAAGCTCTCGCCCTGCCGCTCGATTTCCTTGAGATAGGGCGTGTCGGAAAGCACGAAATGGCTGATGCCCAGCGCACGGTATTTGCGCAGCGACGCGGCGACATCTTCCGCCGAACCGACAAGCCATGTGGTTCCCGCCCCGCCGCCACCGAATTTGCCCGGCGCGGTATAGAGATTGTCGTCCAGCACGTCGCTCTGACGGTGCAAATCCAGCAGGCGGCGCTGGCCGACAGCTACCGCCTGAAGATGGTCGTTCCAGCGTACCCCATTGTTTGCGGCCATTTCGGCAACTTTTGCTTCCGCATCGCGCCATGCCTCGGCCGTGGTGTTTCGCACCAGCGTGGTGATCCGCAGGCCGAATTGCAGGGGCGGCAGATCGCGGCCGAGCTTTTCGCTGAAGTGCCTGAGCCGCTCGATCCTTTCGCGCACGCCGGCGAGCGGTTCTCCCCAGAAAAGCTGCACATCGGCCTCGGTTGCGGCAACCTGCTCGGCCGCTTCGGAAGCGCCGCCGAAATAGAGTTTGGGATGCGGCCGGCCTTCGCGTGCGGCGATGCGCGGCGAAACCGTGGAGTTCGTCACCCGGAAATGATCGCCATTAAAAGTGACGTTTTCTTCGGTCCAGAGCCGCCGCACCAGCCGCATGAATTCTTTCGTGCGGGCATAACGCTGCGCCTGATCGCCTTCTTCATCGCCATAGGCGGCAAGCTCATCCCGGCCGGAAACGATGTTGATCCGAACTCTACCGCCGGAAAGCTGGTCGAGCGTGGCGGCAGCGGATGCGAGGTTGGCGGGCTTCCAGTAGCCGGGACGGATAGCGATCAGCGGCTCGAATGTGGTTGTACGCGCCGCAAGCGCCGCCGCCACCGTAAATGTATCCGGACGTCCCCAGCCGGTGCCGATCAGCGCGCCCTTCCAGCCATGGGTTTCAAGCGCTTTGGCATGGCTCGTCAATGTATCGAGACTATTGTGGTTTTCGCTGACGGCGTCGCCCCGGTGGCCGGGTTTGACGTCATTGGGGATGTACCAGAGAAATTCGCTCGTGCTGCTCACATTATCCGCCTGAATTTTCGTTTTATGGTGCGGTGGAATGGCCCTGCTGACATTTGGCCTTCACCGCTTGTGGCTCCCGGGAGGCGCAAGCCTCCGCAGATGCGAGAATGGCAAAGCGGCGGCGGCCCGGCGAAGCAGCGACGTTTCTTTTGTCGTGCGGCGGAGGAAAAGCTTTCCGTCTGGAAAGCCTATATTGCACATATTTTCTATATAAAAAATTTGAGGAAATGATTCCCTCTGGTCGACATTATCTGCATCGTTGAGAACGCATTTTCTGCATGATTGAATTTGTCTGGATCGATTTTTCGCGAGGCTTCGAAAGGTGAGCAAGGCAATAGTCGACGGAAATCGCGAAATTCACCATGCTTGCGACATACCGCCCACAACCCATGGAGCAGGCATGTGTACCACCTTGATTGTCCCTGGCCTGAATGGTTCGGATGAAGGACATTGGCAGCGGCACTGGTTGCTGGATGATCCCGACTCGCGGCTGGTCGATCAGCATAATTGGCAATGCCCGGTTCTCGAGGACTGGCTCGATCGTCTCGAGGCCGCGCTGGAGACAGTCGAAAGCGCTTATGTCGTCGCCCACAGCCTCGGTTGCCTGCTGGTGGCGAATATGGCGTCTCGCCCCTCGGCCGCCAAGATAAAGGGCGCGCTTCTGGTCGCACCCGCTCATCTCGATCGCGTTGAGGCGATGCATCCCTGTATCGTCCGGTTCGGTGCGTTTCCGCTGCAACCGCTTGCTTTCCCCAGCCTCGTCGTGGGCAGCATGAACGATCCCTATATGGATTGCGAAGAGCTCGCGCACAGTGCGAGCCTGTGGGGGAGCGATCTCATCAATCTCGGCGCCGTCGGGCACATCAATATTGCCAGCGGCTACGGACGATGGCCTGAGGGTTATGCTCTTTTCGAGCGGTTGAAGGCGGATGGCGCATCGGCAACGGCGGTGGCCGGATCGAGATTGCGTAGATTGACTGCCCTGGGCGAAGCACATTTTTGAGGAAATGACTGATCGTTCAGTTCCGTGCCCGATTATCGGCGGCCGGAAACGGATTTTTTCCCACCGCCGCAACCTTAGTCCACATTTGCCGGTGATCCTCCAATTATAGAATAGTAATTTTATGGAAAATATTGACGATTTCGGACGGTCGCCCGAGGATAAGGGGAGTTGAGCAAAGGAGGCGCACATGCCGCAGGGACTTCATGCGTTTACTTTCGATCTGTTCGGTTTGACCCGGCGTCAGCCGCGGGAAGAGGAACAGGTCAGCCTTCATCCTCTGGATCATTCCGGACGCATCAGGCAGGAGAAAAGCGATCTCGAACTCGAACGGGAAGAGATCTGCGAAATGAACTTTGCGATGCTCGGCCTTTATCCGGTCTTCTGACGACCATCAGCGAGGGTGCCTTTTCCCTTCGCAGCGCGGTTTGTCCGGGAGAGAAACTCTCCTCGCCGGATGGAAATTGGAACAAAATTTCTTAAACGCGCCGGGGAATTGGCTACCCTTTCATCATCAAGCGCATTGCCCGAGGGCAGATTGCAAAGGACCTGCCGATGAGCACATCCGATAAACCACTCGATTTTCTGTGGTTCATACCCACCTCAGGCGATGGCAGCTATCTCGGCTCGGATGATCTTTCGCGTCCTGCTGATCCCGGCTATTTTCGGGAAATAGCCCAGGCCGCCGATCGGCTCGGTTATTCAGGCGTGCTCATCCCCACCGGTGTCGCCTGCGAAGAATCCTTCATCCTTGCGGCCAATCTCGCCGCCTATACCGAGAAGCTGAAATTCCTCGTCGCCATCCGTCCGGGCGTCGCTTCGCCCGCTTATTATGCGCGGCTTGCTTCGACGCTCGATCGCGTTTCCCATGGCCGGCTGCTTCTCAACATCGTGGTCGGCGGCAGTGCGCAGGAATTGGCCGGTGACGGCATTTTCCTGCCGCATGACGAGCGTTACGATCACGCCGATGAGTTCTTCCAGGTTTTCAATTCGCTGATCGAAACCGGCAAGGGAAGCCTCGACGGCAAATATATCAAGGCAGTGGACGCAAGACTCGGCCTGCCGCCGGTGCAGGAACCGCGCCCACCGCTTTATTTCGGCGGCTCTTCCGATGCCGGCATCGAGTTTTCCGCCGGTATCACCGACAAATATCTCACCTGGGGCGAACCGCCGGAGCAGGTGGCGGAAAAGATCGCCAAGGTGCGCGCCGTCGCCGCCAAAAAGGGGCGTAAGGTTACCTTCGGCATCCGCCTGCATTTCATCGTGCGTGAAACCGATGAGGAAGCATGGGCCGATGCCGAGCGGCTGATCTCGAAGCTCTCCGACGAAACCATCGCATCCGCTCAGGAAGTCTTCTCCAGGGCTTCGGATTCCGTCGGGCAAGCGAGAATGCAGGCGTTGCACAATGGCCGGCGCGACCGGCTGGAAGTCTCTCCGAATTTGTGGGCGGGCATCGGTCTCGTCCGTTCGGGTGCGGGCACGGCGCTGGTCGGTTCGCCGAAGACGGTGGCGGCGCGGCTCAGGGAATATCAGGCGCTGGGCATCGATACCGTCATCGCCTCGGGTTATCCGCATCTGGAGGAAGCCTATCGGCTATCCGAACTGCTGTTTCCGGAAATCGGGCTCGGCGGACCCCGCAACCAGATACGATCTTCTTTCGGCGCGAAACAGGTTTTCGGTGGCGGCGGTCATGGCGGCAACGTCAAGCTGGTGTCCGGATCCTGATCCTTCGACGGGAGGTGACCTGTGCCTTCCACCTTTTCGGCAGATATCCTTGCAGCGGGACGAAATCAGACGGCAGCACATAAAACATTATTTCTATAGAATATTATCATTATGGAAAACGATGTCTATTTCACCCCCCGCCGCCGCTGCTAGCTATTGAACAATTCAGCTGTTTTCAGGAGCAACCCGATGACATTGCAATATGCGGCCAAGGATCAACAATTCATCAACCTCCGCGACCCGGTCGCCGGCAGGGCGGCGGATGCCGACAGCCTCAAGGCGGCGCTGAGAACGCTGGGCGGCGGCGTCAGTGTGATTACGGCGGGTGAGGGCGACGAGCGAACGGGCGCGACCGTGACCTCGGCCACCGCTTTGTCGGTCGATCCGCCGCGCATTCTGGTGGCGCTCAACCGCTCCTCGTCCACATGGCCGGTGGTGCAGCGTTTCGGTCATCTCGCCGTCAACATCGTCGGGGCGAACCACCAGTTCGTCGCCAATCAGTTTGCCGGCATCGGCGGCCTGAAGGGCCCGGACCGGTATCGCGGTGCGGAATGGACGCGGCTGTCGAGCGGCGCGCCCATTCTCGAAGATGCAGTTGCCGCGATCGATTGCACCATTGAAGAGACGATCGAACGGCACAGCCATGTCATCGTCATCGGCAAGGTGGAGGCGATCCGCATCGGCTCCGGCCATTCGCTGCTCTATCAAAACGGGCGTTATCATTCTCTGGACTGAGCGCCGGTCGTTCGGCGCTTCCACTTTGTCATTCTTTGAGGGAGTTGAGCATGGGATCCGTCACGCCTCTCGGCGAAAGACTTCGTTTCGTTCCTCCACGCCTCGGCGCGGATGTCGATGTGCTGACCGTTGCCCGGACGATCGCCGAAAACTGCGCCGTTGAAAGTCCCGGGCAAATTCATGCGCGGATCGCCCGTTCCGGTCTTCTTGCTCTTTCCGTTCCAACGGAACTGGGCGGGACGGACATCACCAATGATGTTCTCTCGCAGGCGCTCGCCATCATTTCCGCAGCCGATGCGGCGGCGGCGCATGATCTCGTCGAACATTTCACCGCGCTTGAATTCATCAGGAATGCGGGCAGCGAAGACCAGCGCAAGGCGCTCTTCGCCCGTCTCGATCTTGGCGAGACCTTCGCATTGGCGATATCTGCCGCGGATCTGGATCAGGCGGTTACGGTGACGGAAGACGACTACGCCCTGCGGCTTCCCGATGACGTTGCGGGGTCGGTGAGGGGCGACGCGGACTGGATCGTCGTGCCGGCCGTCAACACGGCCGGGCAGCCTTTGCTTGTCGTTCTGCGCAACCGCCCCAATACGTCATGGGAAGGTCTGTTACGCGCCGATCAGGTGGTGTTCCTGGCTCAGGGTGCCGGAAATCTGGCCGTTTCCGTTTCTACCCTTTTGAAAGCGGCCGTGGCTCTGGGGCAAAAGCAGCGTGAACTTTCGGCGCTGCTGATCGACAGGCTGGCCGGCGATGGCGCGGCGCGACCCGTGATAGGCGAGATATTTCTCGCCATCGAGCTCCTGAAGGCGCAGATATCCAGCCTTGCGGCCAATATCGATGCGGCGCAGGTGGGAGCGGAAAACGTCACCTTTCGCTCGGTTCGCAACAATGCCATCACGCTTGAAATCCTGATGGCGCGCCTCGGCCTTGTTGAAGGCGTCAGTGAAGCCGGGCTGATCGCGTCGCTGGACGACGATCTGCGCAGGCAATAGGCAAAGCTCGAATGAATGGCCGTGCGGAACCCTATTCGCCGGCCGGAATGGAGCGGGCGTTCTGCCCATCCTTGGCCACGAATTGTGCGAGTGTCATGTTGTCCAGAATGGTTGCGATAGCGTCACGCACGTCCGTCATCGAAACCCTGACCTGACAGGTCTCCGGATCGTCGCAGTCGTCGCAGGCTTCAAAAGCCGTGCGGCTTGCACAGCGGATGGGGGCCAGGGGGCCGTCCAGCGTGCGGATGACCTGCCCGATCATGATTTCGGATGGCATTTTCGACAGCGAATAACCGCCATTCGGGCCCTTCTTGGAGCGCAGAATGCCGCTATTGCGCAGCTCCAGAAGAATAGTATCCAGGAATTTTTTCGGGATATTGTTGCGGGCCGCAATTTCGGTCACGAAGGCGGTCTCGCCCTGGGGCAATTGCGCCAGATCGACAAGAGCCTTTAATCCGTATTTGCCTTTTTTGGTCAACATCGCATGATCCGAAAAGAGAGTCGGCACGTTTTACGGCGCCGGGCCATATTATTCCTAACTTACTAAGTAGTTTTTAGCGAATTCCGGCGCAAGCCCGTTTCGTCCGGGTTTGGCGCGGAAAACGGCCTGTTGCCGCCTTTTTGGGCCTCCTTCGGCTCTACCGATGGCTTTGCCAGGGCCGGTTCTCGAAAACATCACTGAAAACAATATTTTCTCTGATCGCGCTGCAACGTGGAACGATCATCCTTTATTAGAATATAAAATCGGTAGACAAAGTATGCATCAAAGACACGCGAGGTGATGATGTATACGCTCAGTTTGCTGGACAAGAGCCCGGTTCCAACGGGTGAGGACGCGGCGAGTGCGTTCCGCGACACGATCAATCTTGCCAGACGCGCCGAAGAGCTGGGCTACCGCCGTTTCTGGGTGGCCGAACATCACAATTCGCCGGAGCTTGCCGGTTCCGCGCCGGAAGCGCTGGTTGCGTGGATATTGGCGAAGACCTCCCACATTCGCGTCGGCTCGGGCGGTGTCATGTTGCAGCACTATAGCCCTTACAAGGTCGCCGAGGTTTTCAACGTGCTGTCGTCGCTCGCGCCCGGCCGGGTTGATCTCGGCATCGGCAAGACACCGGGCGGGTTGCCGCTGGCGACGTCGGCCTTGCAGCAGGCCTATGATCCTGCCCGTAAACCGGATTTCGAAACGGCTTTCGGCGAACTCACCACGTTTTTGTCCGGCGCCGCGCCGCAGGGTCACGCACAGGCCGGACTGCAGGCGACACCTGCGCCGCCGGTCGCTGCGGAACGATTCCTGCTCGGCGCCAGCCCCGAAAGCGCAAGGCTTGCGGCTTCAAGAGGGTGGAATTTCGTTTTTGCCGGCCATCTCAATGGCGATGCGGAAGTTCTTCGCCGCAGCCTCTCGGCATTCCGGGAAGAAAGCGGCGGAAGCGCTCCAATCCTTGCCCTGTCGGCTTTTGCGGCCAGCGACCCCGCCCATGCCGCGAGACAGGTGGAAGGTCAGCGCATCTACCGGGTATTCCTCAGCGACGGCAGGGCGTTCAACCTCGGCCGGCGTGAACAGGCGGAGGAATTCGCCCGCCAGTCCGGCGATACCGATTACCGCATCGAAGAGCGCAAGCCCAACGTCCTGCATGGCGGGCCGGAGGATATTCACAAGGCGCTTCGTGCGCTTTCCGAAGAGCACGGCATCGAGGAATTCATCATCGAGCCGCCGCATGTCGGTGCCGATCAGCGGCTTGCCTCGATAGAACTGCTTGCCACGCATCGCCTTTCCCGGGCGGCGTAATTTTCTCTGAGGAGGGAATGACATGACGAGAAAGAAAATCCGTTTCGGCATCATGCTACAGGGCCCCGGCGGGCACATGAATGCCTGGCGGCACCCCAAAAGCCCGGTGGATGCCAGCGTCAATTTCGATTTCTTCAGGAAGACCGCGCTGAAGGCGGAAGCGGCGGGCATCGCCTTCGCTTTCGTGGCGGATGGGCTCTATATCAATGACAAGTCGATCCCGCATTTCCTCAACCGGTTCGAGCCGCTGACGATCCTTTCGGCGCTCGCCTCCGTGACCTCGAAGATCGGTCTCGCCGGCACCGTTTCGACCTCCTATAGCGACCCCTTCACCATTGCCCGTCAGTTCGCCTCGCTCGATCTGCTGAGCGGCGGCCGCGCCGGGTGGAATGCCGTGACGACACCGCTTGAAGGTACGGCGAAGAATTACAGCCGCAACCACCCCGAACATGCGCTGCGTTACGAGATCGCCGATGAATATCTCGAAGTGATCAAGGGCCTGTGGGATAGCTGGGACGATGACGCGTTCCTGCGCAACCGCGAGACGGGACAGTTCTTCGACCGCGCCAAACTCCATACGCTCGGCCACAAGGGCCGCTTCTTCCAGGTGGAAGGCCCGCTCAATATCCAGCGTTCGCCGCAGGGGCAGCCGGTCGTATTCCAGGCCGGTTCCTCCGATGCCGGCATCGGTCTTGCGGGCAAACATGCGGATGCCGTCTTCACCAATTCCGCTTCGCTGGAGGAAAACCAGACCTTCCTCAAGCGTGTAAAACAGAGCGCCGTTGCGCAGGGCCGGTCCGCTGCCGATGTGAAGATTTTCCCCGGCATCGGCCCGATTGTCGGCGAGACGCAGGAAGAAGCGGAGGCGAAATACGACGTCATTCGCGACCTCATCACCATCGAGGATGCGCTCGCTTATCTCGGCCGTTTCTTCGATCATCATGATTTCAGCGCCTATCCGCTGGACGAGCCTTTCCCTGAGCT
Organism: Agrobacterium sp. LMR679; assembly: GCF_027157905.1. Classification (NCBI taxonomy): domain Bacteria; kingdom Pseudomonadati; phylum Pseudomonadota; class Alphaproteobacteria; order Hyphomicrobiales; family Rhizobiaceae; genus Agrobacterium; species Agrobacterium sp. LMR679. The sequence goes on from NZ_JAPVOJ010000001.1 coordinate 1,752,770, forward strand.
CGGCGAGATCGGCAAAAACAGTTTCCGCTCCACGACAGATCGCATCAAGCGGCGCGCCAAGGAAAAGAACCAGACGCTGCGCGAGGCGGCGCTGGAGGCAGCGACCCCGCGTGAAGGTTTTATCGGCACACCAGACAAGGTGGCGGACGAAATCATCCGCTGGGTGGAGCACGATGCGGCCGATGGCTTCATTCTGGGCTTCCCGGTGATTGCCGAGGGACTGGACGATTTCATCCGCCTCGTCATCCCGGTGCTGCAACGGCGCGGTTATTTCGATCCGCATCTGGAAGGGGCGACGCTGCGCGACCATCTCGGCCTGCCTTTCAGGGAAAGCGTCTATTCCCGCCGCGAAAACGGGTCGGACAAGGCCATCGCCTGAGCTTGCTGCCGGGCGGAGACGATTGCCGCCCGGTGCAGATTTCAAGACGCGGCGCGTAGCGAGCCGTGCAGGAGACAAAACCATGAATATCCGCATTGACGGCGCGCGTCCGCAGGACGACGCCGAACGGGGAATCCTTGCCTTCATCGACGAGAGCATCGCCATCCGGCATGATCTCCACCGGCATCCCGAGCTTTCGCTCAAGGAAAAACGCACGGCGGCGCTCATCGCCCGCTATCTCTTGTCGTTCGGATATGAGGTGACGGAAGGTGTCGGCGGCCACGGCGTTGTCGCCACGTTGAAACGCGGTCATGGCGACAAGCGCGTCGGCATTCGCGCCGATATCGACGCCCTGCCGATTGTCGAGGATACCGGCCTTGCCTATGCCAGCCAGACGCAGGGCGTCATGCATGCGTGCGGTCACGATGGCCATACGACGATCCTGCTTGCCGCTGCCCGGTATCTTGCCGAAACATCGAGTTTTTCCGGCACGCTGACGCTGATCTTCCAGCCGGCCGAGGAGATCGGCGCCGGGGCAAGGGCGATGATAAAGGACCGGCTTTTCGAGCGGTTTCCGGTCGATGCTGTCTTCGGCCTTCATAATTGGCCGGGTGTCGACACCGGACAGTTTGGCTTCGTCGAAGGCCCCGCCATGGCCTCCGTCGACAAGGCGAAGGTGCGGATCGTCGGCAAGGGCGGGCATGGCGCCGCGCCGCATGAGACGGTCGATCCGGTTCTCGCCTCGGCAAGCTTCGTCACCGCCCTGCAGAGCATCGTTTCGCGCAATGTCGATCCGCGCGAGATGGCGGTGCTGACGGTCGGCTCCATCCATGGCGGAACCGCCTCCAACGTCATTCCCGAAAGCGTCGAGCTTCAGATCACCGCCCGGGCTTTTTCGCCTGCCGTGCGTGACAGGCTGGAGGAGCGGCTCCCGGCGCTGGCCGAAGCGCAGGCCGAGAGCTTCGGCGCGAAGGCAGAGGTCGCCTATTCCCGCGGTTTCCCGCCGGTCATCAACCACACCTCTCAGACGGTCTTCGCCCGCGATGTCGCCAAACGGTATTTCGCCGCCGGGCAGATCGCCGAAGCGTTCCAGCCGCGCACGGCGAGCGAGGATTTCGCCTTCATGCTGCAGGAGCGGCCCGGTTCTTATCTCTTCGTCGGCAATGGCGACAGCGCACCGCTGCACAGCCCCCACTACGATTTCAACGACGCGATCATCGCGCCGGCAGCACGCTTCTGGGTGCGGCTGGCGGAAGCCTATCTCTCCTGACGCGAAAATTAGGACAAGGACATGAGCGACAGTTTTTTCTACACATCGGTCAAGGATCCGCTCGCAACGCCGCTTCTGGAGGAGTTGCTGTTCGAATATGACAGCCGCTACGGCACGTTCTTCAATGCGGAAGGGGCGAAGGCGGAGCTGAACAAATATCCGCCGGAAGCCTTCAGCCCGCCATCGGGCAACTTCCTGCTGCTCCTGCGCGACGGCAAAGCGATCGCCGGCGGCGCCTTCATGCGTTACGACGACGAAACGGCGGAATTCAAACGGGTCTGGACCCATTCCGCCCATCGCCGGCAGGGGCTTGCGAAAATCGTGCTCCGGGAACTGGAGCAGCAGGCGATCCGGCAGGGTTATGGACGCGTCTATCTGACCACCGGCTTCCGTCAGCCGGAAGCGGTCGGTCTTTATCTCACCAATGGTTATCGCGCTTTGTTCGATACCACGGCCGATCCCGAGACGATCCGGTCGTTGCCCTTCGAAAAATGGCTGTCCGAACCCGCACCCGCCTCGGTTCCGGGTGGAGCGCCGATAGCGGCTGTCCGGCCGCAACCCTCTTCCGCCCATCCGTGAAAGGCCTTTTTCCGATGACGATAGCCTCTGATTTTCCGCATGTCGCCGTGAGCGACAAGAAGAGTGAACCGATCACGGGCGGTTACTCCCATTTCCGCATCGTTCCGGCCCGTTACCCGCTGCGGACGGTGGGCACGGTTTTCTCCGTCCTCATCATTGCCGCCGTCGTGCATTCCGTTTTCGGCAACCCGCGCTGGGGCTGGGATGTGTTTGCCGAATGGTTCTTCGCCGAACCGGTGCTGGTCGGTCTCGGTCGGACGCTGCTCCTGACTGCGCTCGGTGCGTTGTTTGGTTTTGTGTTCGGAACCCTGCTGGCCCTTGCCCGTGTTTCCCGTTCGCCGCTGCTGGTCGCCGTCTCCTGGACGTATATCTGGATTTTTCGCTCCATTCCGCTGATCGTGCTTTTGCTGATCCTCAATAATCTCGGCTATCTCTATGAAACCGTGACAATCGGCGTGCCCTACACCGGCATCAATTTCTTTAGCTGGAATACGACACAGCTGATGACGCCCTTTGCAGCGGCCGTTTTGGGGCTGACGCTCAATCAGGCCGCCTTCGCCTCCGAAATCGTTCGCGGCGGAATCCTGTCAGTCGATCAGGGTCAGCTTGAAGCTGCCGCCGCGCTCGGACTTCCGCGCAGGCGGCAGGCGTCCCGCATCGTTCTGCCGCAGGCGATGCGCTCGATCCTGCCCACGGCTTTCAACGATATTATCGGCCTCGCAAAGGGCACGTCGCAGGTCTATATCCTCGCGCTGCCGGAGCTGTTCTATACGATCCAGATCATCTATCGCCGCAATCTGGAAGTGATCCCGCTGCTGATGGTCGCCACCGTATGGTATCTGGTGATCCTGACCGCGCTTTCGATCATTCAGCACCACATCGAGCGGCACTTCTCGCGCGGTGCGCTGCGCAATCCGCCGGCCTCGCTGTTTGCCACGCTCTATCGCACCTTTCTGCCGCGCAAGCCTTTGCCGGAAGCGGTGGAGACGCCAGCGCCCGCCATTGAAAGACCTGAACGACCGGCCGCTGCCAGGACGGGAAGTTTCCAGCTCGGCAATCGTGGCGGTTCGGTCAATATCCACGGCGTTTCCAAGTCCTTCGGAACATTGAAGGTGCTGGACGATGTCACGCTCTCCATTCCGGCAGGCAGCGTCACCACCATTCTCGGCCAGTCGGGCTCCGGCAAGTCCACCTTGCTGCGCTCCATCAATCATCTGGAGCGTGTCGACGACGGCTTCATCGCCATAGACGGGGAACTGGTCGGCTATCGTCAAAAGGACGACACGCTTTATGAACTGAAGGAACGGGAAATCCTAAAGCGCCGCGCTGAAGTGGGCATGGTGTTCCAGAGCTTCAACCTGTTCCCGCATCTGACCGCGCTTGAAAACATCATCGAAGCGCCTATCGCCGTTCGAGGCATTTCGAAAGAACAGGCGGAAGCCGAGGCGCGCGATCTTCTGGCCCGCGTCGGTCTGGCCGAAAAGGCAGGCGCTTATCCCCGCCAGCTTTCCGGCGGGCAGCAGCAGCGCGTGGCGATTGCCCGGGCCTTAGCGCTGCGACCGAAGGTGCTGCTCTTCGACGAGCCGACATCCGCGCTCGACCCGGAGCTGGTCAATGAGGTGCTGGATGTCATCAAGGAGCTGTCCCGCTCCGGCGTCACCCTCATTATCGTCACCCACGAAATCGGCTTTGCCCGCGAGGTCTCCGACAGGGTCGTCTTCATGGAACAGGGCCGCATTCTCGAAACGGGCACGCCGGAGAAGGTGTTCAACAAGCCGGACCATCCGCGCACGGCCGAATTTCTCGCAAAAGTTCTCTAATCAACAACAAAGGAAACACTCACATGGCATTTTCATGGAAATTATTGTCCCTGCTTGCCGGCGGTCTTTTCACCGCCACCGCTGCGCTCATTCCGGCTGCGCATGCGCAGGAGGTCGACCTGTCTCCCGAACAGAAGGGGCGGGTGCGCGTCGAAAAGGTGGAAGAGGCAATCAAGCTTCTGCCCGCCGGCCACAAATTCATCGCCGACGGAAAGCTGACGGTCGCGACCGTTCCCTTCCGCCTGCCGCTGGTGGATTATGCAAGCGACACGAAAACGCCGATCGGCGTGGAGCCGGATATCGCCCAGCTGGTCGCAGACAGTCTCGGCCTTGAGCTGCAGCTTGTGCCCATCGCCTGGGCGGACTGGCCACTCGGTCTTGCATCCGGCAAATATGACGCCGTTACTTCCAACATCACGGTGACGGAAGCCCGCAAGGAAAAGTTCGATTTTTCCAGTTACCGCAACGATCTGCTCGGCTTCTACGTCGGCAATAACAGCAAGGTCACATCAATCGGCAAGCCGGAGGATGTCGCAGGGCTGAAGGTCATCGTCGGGGCCGCCACCAATCAGGAGCAGATCCTGCTGAAATGGATCAAGGACAACAAGGCGAAGGGGCTGGCGGATACCGAGGTGCAATATTATGACGATCAGGCCGTGCTTGACGTCGCCCTGCAATCCGGCCGCGCGGATGCCTATCTCGGCCCCAACGCGACCTCCGCCTTTCAGGCGGCGAGCCAGAAGAAGACGAAGCTTGTCGGCACCTTCTCCGGCGGCTGGCCGGAAGCGGCCGAGATCGCCGTCGCTTCGAAAAAGGACGCAGGCATAGCCGACGCCATCACCGCCGCGCTGAACGCCCAGATCAAGAACGGTAATTACGGCAAGGTTCTCGCCCGCTGGAATCTCGGTTCCGAGGCCATCACCGAATCCCGCACCAATCCGCCCGGCCTGCCCAAGAGCTGAGGCCAGATTTTCCAAAGGCTGAGTTGCCAAAAGCTGAGTTGCCAAAAAGCTGAGTTGAAGGTGGGACATCACTCAGCCGGTAGCGCGGGCCTCCTCCCGTCCGCGCTACCTCCGTCCCGCAGTCATTATTCTATCGGGAAACCACAATGACCTTCACCTCTCGTCTCGCCACGGCCACGCTCGGCGCATTTCTCTCCGTCACCGGTTTTGGGTCGGCTTTCGCAACCGATGTCTTCGACCTGTCGCCGGATCAGCCCGGCCGCATCCGGGTTGAAAAAGACCCCGGCGCGATTGCCGCTGTTCCCAAGGATTTCAAATTCGTTTCGCCGGGCAAACTCACCGTCGCGGTCGCACCCGGTGGACCGCCGCTCGCGACCTATGCGACGGATGCAAAAACGGTGGTCGGTGCAGATCCCGATTATGCGCTTGCGGTGGCTGACAGCCTCGGCCTGGAGCTGGAACTGGTGGCGGTCGCCTGGGCGGACTGGCCGCTGGGGCTCGCCTCCGGCAAATACGATGCGGTGATCTCGAATGTGGGCGTTACCGAGCAGCGCAAGGAAAAGTTCGATTTCTCCACCTATCGTCAGGGCCTGCACGGATTTTTCGTCAAGGCAGACAGCGGCATAACCGCCATCCGCGAGCCGAAGGATGCGGCGGGCCTGAGGATAATCGTCGGCGCCGGCACCAATCAGGAGCGCATTCTGCTGAAATGGAGCGACGAAAACGTCGCCGCCGGATTGAAGCCGATCGAGCTGCAATATTACGATGATGAAGCCACCCGGCTTGTGGCGCTTTCAGCGGGGCGGGCGGATGTGATCGTCCAGCCGCATGCGCAGCTGGTCTTCATCGCCGCGCGCGACAAGACCATCAAGCGTGTCGGGACCCTTTCCGCCGGCTGGCCGGAGCGTTCCGATGTCGCCATCACCACCCGCAAGGGATCGGGACTGGCCGATGCGCTGACGCTTGCCACCAACGACCTGATCAAGAGCGGCGCTTACGCGAAGATTCTGGATCGCTGGCAGCTATCGGAAGAAGCCCTGCCGGAATCGCGGACCAACCCTCCCGGCCTGCCGAAAAGCTGACCGGTCGAACATATGCGGCGGACTGCAATACCCGCAGGCTCAGGCCTTGCGGGTATTGTTTTGTCCGTCAATTCTGTGCGGGAAGGGCGCGGAAAAGCTTTCGCAATTCACCGACGAAGGGTTTGAAGAAACGCGAGAGCGGCCGGGCCGTGTTGGTGGAAACGGCGACATTCATCGTTACTTCAGGCATGAACGGGCGCACCGTCACCCCCTCGAAACTGTTCCAGCGCACCAGACCGTCGACAAGGGCGATGCCGATGCCGCCGCGTACCAGCGGCACGGCACCGACCGATGAGGTGACCTGCACCGAAACGTCACGCACAAGCCCGTCGCGTTCGAAGGCTTCATTAAGCTGCGGGCCGATCTCGTCCGCATGGTTGCCATAGGAAATCAGCGGCCTGCCGGCGAGGTCGCGAGGCGTCACCGTCATCATTTCGGCGAGAGCGTCATCATGCCGCATCACTGCCACGACCGGTACGGAGGCGAGAATTTCGCTACGCACCGTCGGCGCCTGAATGGTGGACAGCGTTACCGCAAAATCGATGTCGCCCAGCAGCAATTGTTCGGCAATCTCTTTTTTGGGCAGAGCGTTGAGGTGGATTTTGACGGTCGGATGCGCCTGCCGGAAGGCAAGCAGCGCCTCGGGCAGCACGGAATAGGTGACCGGCAGGCTGGCCCCGATGCGCAGAAGTCCGAGCTTGCGCTCGCCGATGGTGCGCGTCAGCTTTTTCAGAACTTCAAGTTCGCGAAAAACCCGGTCGGCATCCTCATAGATCAGATGCGCTTCCATCGTCGGCACCAGCCGCCCGCCAATGCGCTCGAACAGCTTGTAACCCAGTTGGCTTTCCAGATGGTGCAGCACCTTGCTGACGCCGGGCTGGGAAACGGCAAGCGAATTGGCGGCCGCCGTCACGGAGCCGTCGCGCATGATGGCGCGGAAAATTTCAAGCTGTCGGGCGTTCATGGAAACCTCCAGCCTCATCTCTTCCATAACCCAAGGTTCTGTTCAAGCGACCATTTGCGATTGGCGGCAAACCTTCTGCCGTGGAAATCTGTGAAGGTGCAGGAGAGGTGCCTGCGAAGATTTCGGGAAAGGAAACGCGGATGCCGGCCAGATTCAGGCGCATTGCCGAAGAGCGACGCGCGGCTTGCCCTGTCCTGGTTGACGGCATGCCGGTCGAGGCGCTGGAGGGCGACACAGTGCTGACGGCGCTGATGCTCTCGCGCGGCTTTGCCCGTTTGTCCGAGTTCGCCGATGGCGAGCGGGCGGGGTTCTGCCTGATGGGCGCCTGTCAGGATTGCTGGGTCTGGACGGGTGAAGGCGAGCGGCTGCGCGCCTGTTCCACCGCCGTACTCCCGGGCATGGATATCAGAACCGAGGTTCCGGAGGGGTTATGGCAGATTTGCGCGTCGTGATCGTTGGCGCCGGCCCCGCCGGTACGCGTGCCGCCGAGGCGTTGGTGCGGGCGGGGCTCCGCCCCGTCGTCATCGATGAGGGAGATCGCAGCGGCGGCCAGATCTATCGCCGCCAGCCGCAAAATTTCCGGCGTTCCTATGCGGCCCTTTACGGCACGGAAGCGGACAAGGCGAGGGCTTTGCACGAGACATTCGACGGGCTTTCGGGCCATATTGATTACCGGCCGCAGACCCTGGCATGGGCAATCCGCGACAATCGCATTCATATTCAGCGCGCCGAGATATCCGAGGCTCTCAATTTCGATGCCCTTATCATCGCATCGGGTGCGACCGACCGCATCATGCCTTTGCCGGGCTGGACGAGACCGGGATGTTTTTCGCTTGGCGCGGCGCAGATTTCCCTGAAGGCGCAGGCCTGCGCGATAGGGCGTCGCGTGGTTTTCATGGGCACCGGGCCACTGCTTTATCTCGTGGCCTATCAATATATGAAGGCAGGCGCGGCCCCCTGGCGGTGCTGGATACCACGCCGTTTTCCACGCAGATCAAGGGTCTGCCGGGGATGATCGCGCGGCCGTCGCAGCTCCTCAAGGGCATGCGGCTCGTTGGGGCGCTCTTGGCCGGCGGGGTAAGGATCGAGCGGGGTATCGTCCCGTTAGAGATTATCGGTGACGCCGAGAGCGGTGTGACCGGTATCCGCTACCGGAATGCCTCCGGTGAGGAAACACGCCTCGCCTGCGATGCGGTCGGTATGGGTTATCATCTGCGGGCGGAAAGCCAGCTTGCCGATCTTGCCGGATGTCGCTTTTCCTTTCATCCGACGATCCGGCAATGGTTGCCGGATGTGGACGATATGGGGCGCAGTTCGGTGCCGAATGTCTATCTGGCGGGCGATGGCGTGCGTATTCTCGGTGCAGATGGCGCGGAAGCCTCCGGCCGGCTTGCCGCCTTCGCGCTTCTTGAGGATCAGGGTTTGAAGCCATCCCGCGCGGAGATCGGCCGCTGCCGAAAGCAATTGAGAGCTGCGAGGCGCTTTGCGCAGGGAATGGCCCGGGCCTTCCCCTGGCCGCACCAGTTGGCGCAGACACTTGCCGACGACACGATCATCTGCCGCTGTGAGGTGGTAACGGCGGGAGAGCTGCGCGCGAGCGTGACCGGCAAGGGCGCAACGGAGGTCAATCGCTCGAAAGCTTTCTCGCGGGCCGGCATGGGCCGGTGCCAGGGGCGGTTCTGCGGGCAGGCAGGACAGGAGATTGTCGCCGCCGCCTCTGGTCTGCCGGTGGAATCGGCGGGACGGTTGCGCGGGCAGGCGCCGGTAAAACCGCTGCCGCTGACGATTGTGAGGGGAGACGATAATGCGTAACGCGCTTGCGGAGGCGGATGTCATTATTGTCGGCGGCGGCATTGTCGGAACCGCCACGGCGTTTTTCCTGCGGCAACGGGGCATCAGCGTCATTCTGCTGGAGCGTTTCCTTGTCGGTCAGCAGGCGAGCGGCACCAATTTCGGCAATGTCCGCCGTCAGGGCCGTTACCTCGGGCAGCTTCCGCTCGCCAACAGATCGCGGGACATCTGGAGCCGTATCCCGCAACTGACCGGTGCGGATGTGGAATTCATGCCCGTCGGCCATATCCGGTTTCTCTGGGCGGAAGAACAGATCGCCACGGTCGAGAAATACCGCGACGATGCCGCACAATATGGTCTGGAGTTGCATATCCTCCCGCGCGAGGTCATCCGGCAGAAATTTCCCTTCATCGGACCGGAAGCGGTTGCCGGATCATGGTCGCCGCATGATGGTCACGCCAATCCGCGCCTCGTCGCGCCCGCCTTCGCCCGTGCGGCGCGGCGGGATGGCGCAACGATCGTGGAAAATTGCGAGGTTCTGACCATCCAAAAGGCCGGCGAGGATTTCCGGGTAACGACGGTGGAAGGGGATTATCGCGCGCCCGTGGTGCTGGTCGCCAGCGGCGCATGGGGCGGCGGGTTTGCCAGCGCTTTGGGAGAGGCGGTGCCGCTGGAGGTTGCCGGCCCGCAAATGGGCGTGACGGAACCCTTGCCATGGTTCATTCATCCGGTCGTTGGCGTCTCCACCAAAATTCCCGGCGAAGTGATCTATATGCGGCAAATCCCGCGTGGAAATGTCATTTTCGGCGGGGTGAAACGATGCGCCGCCGCGCTGGACGAACGCCGGGCGAAATACGATCCCGCCGGGCTCGATGCCCAGCTGCGCCAGCTTCTGCGGCTGGCACCCGCTTTGCGCCATGCCCGGCTGCTCCGCACCTGGTCCGGCGTGGAGGGCTATATGGCCGACGATCTGCCGGTCATGGGAGAAAGTGCCGCAACCTCCGGCCTCTATTACGCTTTCGGCTTCAGCGGCCACGGTTTCCAGATCGGCCCCGGTGTCGGCGACGTGATGGCGGAGCTGATAGCGACCGGAAAGACCACGACGCCGATTGCGGATTTTCACATCAGCCGTTTCCGTAGTGGTCAGCCTGCCGCATCCCATTAAGGGAGGGTCAGAAATCCGCGACCTTGCCCCAGGACGAATTCAGGAAACGGCTGGGGTGATAGGGAGCGGCATCGACGATCGGGTTCGAGCCCGTCACGATATCGGCGATCAGATGGCCGGCGCCCGGCCCTATGCCGAAACCGTGGCCGCTGAAGCCGGCGGCGAGAATGAAGCCGGGCAATTCGCTGGTCTCGCCGATGGCGGGCACGCCATCGGGCGTGCTGTCGATGAAACCGGCCCAGGCGGCGGAAATCTGCGTTTTGCCGAGGGCGGGCAGAAGCTCAAGCGCCCTTCGATGAGTCTCGCGGATGGCGGCGGCATTGGGTTTCGGATCGAGAATACGAACCCGCTCCATCGGTGTCGGCGCATCGAGCCGCCAGCGTTTCAGCGTCTCGTGGCCGCCGCGAATGCCTTCCAGCCCGCCAGGTCGCAGGCTTCGCCAGCGCTTGAGGAACATCGGGATGAATTCACGGGCAAACCGCATCTGCTGCGCCGTCGGGTCGATGCGCCCCAGCCCGCTGATGGCGAGCGTGTAGCCGCCGTCTTTTCTTTTCGTTGCCGAGACGGCGGCGGTGTGCAGCGCATCCGGCAGCCCTTCCGCACCCGGTGTGACGGAGAGGATGGAAGAGCGGACGGAGGCCTGCGGGAAACGAATGCCGAGCTGCCGGCAAAAGGACGACGCCCAGGCCCCGCCGGACATGATGGCGGTTTTGGTGCGGATCGTGCCTTTTTCGGTGACGACGGCGCTGACCCGGCCACCTTCCGTCTCAAGCCCGCGCGCGGCGCAATTCTGATGCACCGTGCCGCCCAGCTTGATGATGGCGCGCGCCACGGCGGGCGCCGCCATGGAAGGATCGGCCGTACCGTCGGTCGGCGAAAATACGCCGCCCTTCCAGCGCTTTCCCGTGGATCGGCCACGTTCGCTCGCTTCATCGGCGCTCAGCATATGGGTCGTCACGCCTGCGGTAATGGCAAAATCGCGCCAGCGCGCCCAGCCGGCAAGCTCGGCCTCATTGTCGCTCAAATAAAACAGCCCGCAGCGGCGAAAACCCGTGTCCTCGCCGCTCTCTGCGCCAAACTCTTCCCAGAGCGCCAGGCTCTTGGTGGAAATCGGCAATTCGCGGGCGTCGCGGTTCTGCTGGCGGCACCAGCCCCAATTGCGGCTGGATTGCTCCGCTCCGATCAGACCCTTTTCGACCAGTGCCACCTTCAGGCCGCGCCGGGCGAGATAATAGGCGGCGAAGACACCGACGATGCCGCCGCCGATAATGACGGCGTCTGCGGATGTCGGCAGTTCCGGCGATGTCGTGATCTGTTGCAGCGGGGCGGGCATGGTCGGACTCCTTGTATTCGTCCTAATTTACCTCAGCCGGCGTGTAAACGCTGCCAGACTCCGCGTCTTGCCGGAATCTCCTGCTGTTGGGCGACGCCTCTGCAACTCTTTATGCTGCATCAAAAAAATATCCCCACGTCGACAGGGCTCGCCCATGTGGTAAGATTTCCTTTGCCGCGCCAGAATTTTATGCCGCGTCTTCAAAAAACAAAAAAGGGGTTCCGCACGTGATGAAACTTGACCGGATCGATATCAAGATCCTTTACGAATTGCAGAAAAACGGTCGCATCACCAATGTCGAGCTGGCGGAGCTTGTCAATCTGTCGCCCAGCCCCTGCCTGATGCGGGTGAAGAAGCTGCAGGCGGAAGGTTATATCGAGGGTTATTCGGCGCAGATCAACATCAACAAGCTCGGCCAGACGCTGACGGTGTTTACGGAAATCACGCTCAAGAACCATCGCCAGATCGATTTCGCCCGCTTCCTCGGCGTTGTCGAAAAGATCGACCAGGTAGTGGAATGCCACCTCGTTTCGGGCGGTTACGACTACCTGCTGAAATTCGTCACCTCTGGCATCGTCGAATATCAGTCGATCATGGAGCGGCTGACCGATATGGACGTGGGCATCGACAAATATTTCAGCTTCGTGGTGCTGAAATCGCCGATCATCAAGTCGCATATGCCGCTGACCAGCCTGTTTCCGCTGTGAGGTGGTGGGAGCGCCTCAGGCATCCGCAGAACCGATGGATTTGGCACGGGTGTTGCTTTCACATTACGTCACAAGTCCGGCATGACGGAGGAGAGGTTCTCATACCTGTTTGGCATTCGACCAGCTCACCTTTTCGAAAACGCCCGCACCAGCTCCGCATCCTGCTGGAGATTGTCGAGCCATGTCGGGTCGAGTTTCGGCACGGAGGAGAACAGCAGTTTCGAATAGGGGTGGGAGGGCGATTTGATCGCTTCCGTCTCCAGATGCTCCACCTTCTGCCCGCCATACATCACGACGATTTCGTCGCAGATGGTCTCCACCACCGAAAGATCGTGGCTGATGAAGATGTAGGAGAGGTTCAGCTCCCGCTGCAGTTCTCCGAGAAGATCGATGATTGCGGCCGCCACCACGGTATCGAGCGCTGAGGTGATTTCATCGCAGATGATGAGCGACGGTTCGGCGGCAAGTGCGCGGGCAAAATTGACGCGTTGCTTCTGCCCGCCGGAAAGGCCGGACGGGTGGCGGTGACGGACCGAGCGCGGCAGCCTCACCATATCGAGAAGCTCATCGATCCGGGCGTCGCGCGCCTTGCCTTTCATGCCGTGATAGAAGGTCAGCGGCCGGCCGAGAATATCCTCGATTGGTTTCGACGGGTTGAGTGCGGTATCGGCATATTGGAACACGATCTGCATACGGCGCAGCTGGTCGCCGGTTCGACGCCGTGCATCCGCATCCAGTTCCCGGCCTTCGAAGATGACATGGCCGCCGGCCGCCGGCAGAATGCCGGCAATGGCGCGCGCCAGCGTCGATTTTCCGCAGCCGGACTCGCCGATGATGCCGAGATTACGGCCGGGATAGACCGAAAGGCTGACGCTATCCACCGCACGCACCAGCGGCATCTTGTCGTCGCCCTTCGTTCCGTAACCGGCGATCAGCTTTTCGATATCCAGCAGCGGCGTTGCCTGCTCATGCTTGGCGGGTGTGATGACACGCGCCTTGTCATGAAAGGCTGTCAGCAGTTCCTTCGTGTAGGGATGCTGGGCATTTTCGAGGATATCCGTGGTCGTACCGGTTTCCTGAACCTCGCCGCCTTTCAGCACCACGATCCGGTCGGCGATCTGGGCGACGACGGCGAGATCGTGCGAAACATAAACGCCGCCTATGCCATTCTTGCGCATTGCCGATTTGAAGGCGCGCAGCACCTCGATCTGGGTCGTGACGTCGAGCGCGGTGGTCGGTTCGTCGAAGATCACCAGTTTCGGATTGCCGATCAGCGCCATTGCGGCGGAGAGGCGCTGGAGCTGGCCGCCGGACACCTGATGCGGGTAACGCTCGCCGATTGTCTCGGGGTTGGGCAACGATAGCGCCTTGAAAAGTTCCACCGCACGTGTCCGTGCTTCCTGCGGCGGCATCAGATGGTGGATGCGGGTGACTTCAATGACCTGGTCGATGATTTTCTGCGCCGGGTTGAAGGCGGCGGCCGCACTTTGCGGCACATAGGCCACTTTCGTACCGCGGACTTTGGCGCGTTCGGCTTCGGAAAGCTGCACCATGTCCTGGCCCGCCACCTTGACGCTGCCGCCGGAAATGCGGCAGCCCGGCCGGGCATAGCCCATCAGGGTCAGCGCGATGGTGGTCTTGCCGGAACCGCTCTCGCCGATCAGCGCGACGATCTCGCCATCGGCGATGTCGATGTCCACGCTCTTGATGATGTCGATACGGCGGCCGGAATCGGTGGTGGCCTCGACTTTCAGTCCACGGATTTCAACGAGATTGCTCATTATTCGCTCCTGTCGCGGATTTTCTGCGGCAGATTGTCGATCAGCAGGTTGACGCTGATCGTCAGGCTGGCAATGGCCAGCGACGGGAAGATGACGGCAGGGGCCGCAAACGGCAGGCCGCCGATGTTCTCACGCACCAGCGCGCCCCAGTCCGCATTCGGCGGCTGCAGGCCGAGGCCGAGGAAGGAAAGGCCCGACAGAAGCAGCACGATGAACACGAAGCGCACGCCAAGATCGGCCAGTACGGGCCGGACGATGTTCGGCAGGATTTCGGAACCGATCAGGTAGAACAGGCTTTCGCCGCGCACCCGGGCGACGGTCACGAAATCCATGGTGTTGACGTTGACGGCGAGCGCCCGGGCGAAACGATAGGCGCCCGGTGTATAGATGACCGAGAGCGTGATGATCAGCACCGGAATGGAAGAGCCGACGGCGGCGACGACCACGAGGCCGAAAAGCTTGCTCGGAATCGAATTCACCGCATCGAGAAACCGGCTGAGCGCCGCATCGAACCAGCCGCCGATGACGGCGGCGCACATGCCGAGCACGACGCCGGAGGTGCAGGCAATGGTGACGGCGGCGAGCGAGATGCCGACCGTGAAACGCGCGCCCATGAGAATGCGGGAAAATACGTCGCGACCGAGATAATCGGAACCGAGCCAAAGATCGGAGGTCATCGGCCCGAAATAATCGAGATCGACGATCTCACCGACCGGATGCGGAATGAGATAGGGCGCGAAGATTGCGACCATGGCCCAGAAAAAAATGACGAGAAAGCCGAAAACGCCGACTGCGTTGATCTTGTAACCCAAACGCGAGGTCCCCGAAGTTGTTTTGATATTCTCGGCCATCAGCGCAGCCTCGGATTGGACATGATGGCGATGATATCCGCCGTCGTGATGAGGAGGAGATAACCGACGCAGAAGATCATCGCGCAGCTCTGGATAAGCGGCAGGTCGCGGGTTGCGACGCCATCGACCATCAGCTTGGCGATGCCGGGATAATTGAAGATCGTCTCGACGATGATGACGCCGCCGACGAGATAGGAAAGCGATAGCGCCACCGCATTGACGATGGGGCCGAGCGCATTGGGAAGCGCATGGCGAAGCACGATGCGCATGCGCGGCGCGCCCTTCAAAAGCGCCATTTCCACATAGGGCGTATCCAGCGTCTCGATGACGGCGGCGCGGCTCATGCGGATCATCTGTGCGGAAACGACGAAGGTCAGC
Source organism: Agrobacterium sp. LMR679 (assembly GCF_027157905.1). Lineage (NCBI taxonomy): Bacteria > Pseudomonadati > Pseudomonadota > Alphaproteobacteria > Hyphomicrobiales > Rhizobiaceae > Agrobacterium > Agrobacterium sp. LMR679. The sequence continues at coordinate 1,767,832 of NZ_JAPVOJ010000001.1, forward strand.
GTGATGACCGGCATGGCATAGACCCGCAGAACATCGAAAAGCGTGTGAACTTCGCTGACCAGCGACAGCGCCGGAAGCCATTTCAGATAGACGGCGAAAAGCAGTACGGCGAGTGTGGCGATCATGAATTCCGGCACCGAAATGACGCCGATGGTCAGCACGGTGACGGCCCGGTCATAAAGCGTTCCGCGCAGCATGGCGGAGCTGATGCCGAGGGTCAGCGCCAGCGGCACGGCGATGATGGTGGTAATGCCGGCAAGCTTCATGGAGTTGACGAAGCGCGGTCCGATAAGGTCGGCAATCGCCATGTTGTTGGCGTAGGACGTGCCGAGTTCGCCCTGCAGCAGGCCGAGAAGCCAGCGGACGAAACGCAGGAGGGCCGGATCGTCGAGATGCATGGCGGTGCGCAGGCCGGCCACGGCCTCCGGCGTCGCCGCCTGACCGAGAAGGATCGTCGCCGTGTCGCCGGGCAGCAGGCTGGTGGCGGAAAAGACGATAAACGACACGATAAGCAGCGTCGTCAGCATGACGACCAGCCGCCTGGCGATAAGGGATAATATCCGGCTGTTCATTCACATGCTCCTGCAACGTGCCTGATTGTGGAGGCTTTCCGCAACGACGGAAAGGCTGCCGGGCGCATTTTCGCGCCCGGCTCCATGGTCTATCAGGCTTCGAGCCAGACGTATTCCGCAAAGGCATAGCCCATCATGCCGCCGAGCGGATTGGCTTCCAGACCCTTGAGCTTGGAGCTGATGGCGTCGACGTTCGAAATATAGGCGGGAATGATGGTCCCGGCTTCGTCGGCGATCATCGTTTCCAGTTCGAAGTAGATCTGCTTGCGCTTGTCCATATCGAGCATGCCGCGCGCTTCCAGCATCATCTTGTCGAACTTCGGCGACTTGTACTGGCTTTCGTTCCACGGTGCGTCGGAAGCGTAGAGCAGGGAGAACAGGATGTCCGGTGTCGGGCGCGGGTTGATGTTGCCGAAATGGACCGGCGCCTTCAGCCAGTAATTGCTCCAGTAACCGTCCGAGGGAACACGCTGCACATCCAGCTTGACGCCGATTTCGGCAGCCGAAGCCTGGATGATCATCGCCATGTCGACCGAAGAGCTTGCCGCATCCGATGCGATGACCGGAATGGACTGGCCGATGAGGCCGGCCTTCTGGAAGTGGAACTTCGCCTTGTCCGGATCAAAGGCCTTCGGCTTGAGGTCCGGATTGTGATAGGGGCTCATCGGCGGAACCGGCTGGTCGTTGCCGACTTCACCGAGACCGCGCAGGGCCGCCTTGACGATCTGCTCGCGATTGACGATCGACTTCATGCCGGCGATGAAATCGACATTGTTGCCCGGTGCCTGGTCGAGACGCATGTTGAGGTTGGTGTAGTTTCCGGATGTCGTCTTGGAAAGAACGACACCGTCCTGCTTGTCGAGCAGGCGCAGCGCACGCGGGTTGATGGAGGCCGCGAGCTGGATATCGCCCGAGAGAAGGGCGTTGACGCGGGCATTGTCGTCCGAAATCGCCATGAATTCGAAGCTGTCGATGTGCGGGCCGCCAGACTTCCAGTAATTGGCGTTCTTGCTCATGATCGAACGCACGCCCGGCTCGAATTTTTCGAGCTTGAAAGCGCCGGTGCCGTTGCCCTTGAAGAAATCCGTGGTGCCATCGGCAACGATCATGAAATGGTGCAGGGCCAGAATGGATGGCAGGTCGGCATTCGCGTTCGCCAGCGTGATTTCGACCGTGCTCTTGTCGAGAGCCTTGAAGCCGGTCATCTGCGCGGCAATCTTGGCGACCTTGGAACCGACGGCCGGATCGAGATGGCGCTTCAGCGAATAGACCACGTCGTCGGCCGTCAGGGCCTTGCCGTCATGGAAGGTGACGCCTGAACGCAGCTTCACCGTCCAGGTCTTGGCGTCCTTCGTTTCGATGGCTTCGGCCAGCTCCAGCTGCGGTGTGCCGGAAACGTCCAGGAAGCTCAAACGGTTGTAGAGCGCGCAGCAACGAACATAGTCCGTCGAAAGCGAGGCCTTCGCCGGATCGAGCGTATCGGCGGTGGAGGAGGACCAGCCGGCAGCTTTCAGCGTGCCGCCGGATACCGGCGTTGCGGCCACGGCGCCAGAGGCGCGGCCGAGGATGGCCGAACCGGCGGAGAGGGCGACGCCGCCCGCCAGCAGCATGTGAAGCAGCTCACGCCGCGTTGCGCCGCGTCGGATCGCCTGTTCAACGGCGGCGTCGTCGGAGCGGGTCCAGTTTGTAATCCTGTCACTCATGGTCTTCCCCTTTTGTATGATTTGTTGAAATGCGTCTGAAGAAATTTCCGGCATGCCACATCCCAGTTCGCGGCACGCCATTGGCGGGGCGGCTCAGCCGCCCGTCTGTTTCACTGCTTCGGCAAGGCCGGCCATGGAGGTGAAGTGGTAGTCCGGCTCGGTAAAGTTTTCCGGCTCGATCGTGCCGCCATATCCTTTCTGGGCGTGGCGACGTTCGATCCAGCAATTGGTCATGCCCAGTTTTCGGGAAATGCCGATATCGTGGTACTGGCTTTGCGCGACGTGCAGAATGTCGTCCTTCGATGCGCCCTCGCTTTCCACAAAGGCGAAGACCTTTTCGAAAAAGGCGGGATCGGGTTTTTCGGTGCCGGTGTCATCCGCCGTGAAAGCGGCATGAAAGGGATTGCCGAGTTCCTTCGAGAAATATTCGAAGGCCCAGCGCTGGGCGTTGGTCATGGCGATGAGGCGATGCGTCTTGGCAAGCTCGGCCATGGCGGCGCGGCTGTCTTCAAAGCCTTTCCAGCTTTTTGCCGCATCGCGCAGACGCTCACCGAATGCGCGTTCCGCCGGCAGGCCGAGTTCGGGAGCGATGATCAGGTATACGCGGACGAGGTCATCGGGAAACAGGTCGGTCGCGTCGGAATAACGGGCCGCGCGGTAGAGCGCGAGTGCCTTTTCACCATCGACCTCCACGCCGTTTTCCGCACCGATTGCGGCCAGCGTCGATTTCAGGCCGCCTTCGAAATCGATGAGGGTCCCCACCACGTCGAAGCTCATATATTTGAAGTCGCTCAGTTTTTTGGGCAATGTCGGTCTCCGCTTTGCCGCCTAAGCCTCTTGGGGAGCCTGCGGCAGATTATTCTGTTCCCGGACGGGATCCTTGCCCCGTTCCCATTTGCGATTACGCCCTTTTTTAAGGCGTTTAGTGCCGTTTGCATTAATAGTTTGGCACTTTCGGCACGCCGGATTCGCCGAAATGGATCGGCTCTTCGGCAGAATATTGCGAATATGCGGTGCATTGCGACATTTCGAGAAGATGCCGCAACGCCACCCGGCTATCGCCTCAGGCCATGGCGGCCCGCACCGCGGGGTCTTCGAGCGTCTGATCGAGGGTCTTCAGCGTCCGCTCGATGATGGCGTCGATCTCGCTGTCGGTGCAGCAGAGCGGCGGCGCGTAACCCAGAATACCGTTCGCAAAGGCGCGCACGATCAGGCCGTTTTCCCAGGCGCGGTCGAAAACCTTGCGTGCGGGGGCCGCGGCGGCCGGCAGCGGGGTCTTTTTGTCCTTGTCGGTCACGAGTTCGACGGCGGCGAGCATGCCGCGCCCGCGGACATCGCCGACCAGCGGATGGTTTCTCAGGCTCTCAAGCCCCGCCATCAGCCTTTGACCGGCGCGGCGGCCGTTTTCCAGCAGTCCGCCCTCGTAAAGTTTCAGCACTTCGAGACCGACGGCGGCGCTGACGGGATGGGCGGAATAGGTGTAGCCATGCCCGATTGCGGCCTCGCCTGCGAAGTCGGCTATTGTATCATAGACGTGGTCCGCCATGAAGACGGCGCCCATCGGCACGTAGCCGGAGGTGAGACCCTTGGCGGTGGTGATGAAGTCCGGCACGATATCCTCGTCGGCACAGGCAAACAGCGGCCCCGTGCGGCCAAAGCCGGTAATGACCTCGTCGGCGACGAAAAGGATGCCATAGGACCGGCAGAGGTCGCGCATGGCCTTGATCCAGCCGGGAGGCGGCACGAGAACCCCGCCGGAACCCTGGATCGGCTCCGCATAGAAGGCGGCGACGCGGTCCGGACCGATGGCCTCGATCTTGTCCTTCAGGATTTGCAGGGAGGATGCGATGATGGCGGCCGTGTCGCTTCCCACCGGGTTACGGTAGGCGTAGTGCGACGGGATTTTGTGCTGCCAGTCGTAGGGCACGCCGAAACCGGCATGGAAAGCCGGCAGCGCGGTGAGGCCCGAACCGGCGGTGGTGGAGCCGTGATAACCCTGTTCGATGGAGATGAACTGGTCGCGCTGCGGCTGGCCCCTGGCATGCCAGTAATAGCGGATGAACCGAATGGTGCTGTCCACCGCATCGGAGCCGCCAAGCGTGAAATAGACGTGGTTGAGATCGCCCGGTGCGCGGTCGGCGAGTTCCGAGGCAAGCCGGATCGCCGGTTCGCTGCCAATGTCGAAATAAGCCGTAGCATAGGGCAATTCCCGCATCTGCTTTGCCGCCGCCTCTACGATGCTGTCATGGCCGTAACCGGCATTGACGCACCACAGGCCGGCAAAACCGTCGATGAGCTGATGGCCGGTAATATCGGTGACGGTGGCGCCGCTTGCCGATTGCAGCACCCGCACGCCCAGCTTCTCATGGCCGCGGAAGGAGGAGACAGGGTGCACCAGATGGGCGCGATCCAGTTCGATCAGTGAATTGCTTAACATGGGGTCTCTCCGGATTCAGCCCAGCGCCTGGCTGGTCAATGCGAATGTTTTCAGTTTTTTGTCGGCGGGGATTTCGGTTTTCGACCGGCGCATGGCGATGCCGCCGCCGACATGGCCAAGACCGCGTTCGGCAAGCCAGGGGGCAAGGCCCGTATCGGCCGTGGTGTCCACACGAAGGAATGCGCCAGGACGCTCAGAAAACACGAATGCGATCAAATCTTTCGCGATTTCAGCATTTTCCGCCACGACCGGGCCGATGACTTCGCCGCGTCCGAAGGCGCGAAGTGCTGCAAAGCCCTTGATGACTCCCTGTTCCTGGACAAGTGCGAAACGCGCCCTGTCGGCAAGTGCTGCAAAGAGGGCCGTGCGATCCGCACCGAAAGCCTGCGCATCGAGCGCGGCGAGTTCGGCCGGATCAATGGTTTCCGCCCAGGTGACACCTTCCGGCCTTTCGGTCGCGGCCGGAATGCCCTGGTGCTGGAGCACCTCGCCGCAGGCGGCGAAGCCCAGCTTTTCATAAAGGGGTAGGCCGTCGGCCGTGGCTACAAGACGGCACTCGCGATTTTCTGCTGCGTCCATCGCAGCGCCCATCAGCTGGCGTCCAAGGCCGCGGCCGCGCATGCTCTCGTCCACGATCACCATATTGACGGTGGCGCAGGTGTCTCCGAGAAGCGTCGCCATGGCGGTTCCGACGACGCGTCCGTTTTCCAGGGCGACGAAACCCTTGCTCAGGGAAAGGACCAGCGCCCAGTCTTCTTTCCGGTGCGGCCAGCCGGCCTGGCGGGAAAGTTCAACGGCCGCGTCGAGGTGGTCCGGTTGAAACGTTTGGATATCGATCAGGCTCGCCTGCATGCCGGAACTCCGTTTTTCTGCTTATTCATTGATAGACCGATGCCGAAAGAAGATTGTCCCGACAAATGGGAAGGTTCGATATGTTTCGCTGTTGCTTTTATCCGCCGCCGCATCTTATGCCGCATCTTGTCCGCACTCGGCCGTAAACCGGGGACCGGCGGCGGCTTCCGGTTTGCCTCGACGCAACTCTCTGCCAAACTGGCGGCTGCATACGCAACAATCTGCTTCCGCGAATGGCAATTGCGGTGCGTCGACCGGGCAAAGGCTTTCTATGATCAATTCATTCCGGCACGGCCGATCCCCAAGCAAGGATGACGACGACATGACCATCTTCCGCCCGAAATACATCTCCTTCGATTGCTACGGCACGCTGATCAATTTCCAGATGGCAGAGGCCGCTCGCGATCTTTATGGCGATCGTCTCGATGAAGCGCAGATGCAGCAGTTCATCAAGAATTTTGCGGCCTATCGTCTGGATGAGATCATGGGCGACTGGAAGCCCTACGCCCAGGTGGTTCACAATTCGCTTTCGCGCAGCTGCAAGCGCAATGGCGTGGCCTTCAAGGATGAAGACGCCACCTTCGTTTACGAGCGCGTTCCGACCTGGGGCCCGCATGCCGATGTTCCGGCCGGCCTTGCCAAGGTTGCGAAGGAAATCCCCCTCGTCATCCTGTCCAACGCCATGAATTCGCAGATCATGTCGAATGTCGAAAAGCTTGGCGCGCCCTTCCACGCGGTTTACACCGCCGAGCAGGCGCAGGCCTACAAACCGCGCTTCAAGGCTTTCGAATATATGTTTGACATGCTGGGCTGCGGTCCGGAAGACATGCTGCATGTTTCCTCCTCGTTCCGTTACGACCTGATGTCGGCTCATGATCTCGGCATCAAGAACAAGGTCTGGGTCAATCGCGGTCACGAGCCCGCCAATCCCTATTACGGTTATGTCGAAATCGCCGATATTTCCGGCCTGGCAGGCGTGGTTGGATTGTAAGGAAAGGTCGGGACCATGAAGTTCGTCTCCTATTGGCACGATACCGCGCCGCAATTTTCAGGTGCCGCGCAAGGTCCCGTCGAAGGTCATTATGATGTCGCTGTCATCGGTGGAGGTTTCACCGGTCTCGGGGCCGCGCGCCAGCTGGCCAAGGCCGGCGCGCGGGTGGTCGTTCTTGAAGGGGAGCGGGTCGGCTGGGGCGCCTCTGGCCGCAATGGCGGGCATCTCAACAATGGTCTTGCCCATTCCTATCTCTCCGCCAAGGCCGAGCTTGGCAAGGAACGTGCGATCGCCCTCTACAGGGCGCTCGATTCCTCCATCGATACGCTGGAGGGGCTGATTGCGGAGGAGGGCATCGATTGCAACTTCCGCCGCTCAGGCAAGCTGAAGCTCGCCTCCAAGCCGCAGCATTTCGAAGGTCTGGCGAAGAATTTCGAGGCGCTGCATGCCGAGGTCGATCCCGATACGGCGCTTCTTTCCGCGGCCGATCTCAAGGCGGAGATTGGTTCGCCCTTTTACGGCGCCATGCTCTCGAAGAAGAGCGCCATGATGCATATGGGCCGCTATGTGGCCGGCCTTGCCGAAGCCGCCAGCCGTCATGGCGCGGTGATCTTCGAAAATGCGGCGGTGACGAAGCACATCCAGAACGGCAGGACCCATGAACTGGAAACCCCGCGCGGCAAGGTGACGGCCGACAATGTTCTGGTGGCGACCGGCGCTTACACGCCGTCCGGCTTCGGTTATTTCCGTCGCCGCATCATCGCCGTCGGCAGTTTCATCATCGCTACACGGCCGCTGACGGATGCCGAGGTTCAGGCCTCGGTTCCGGGTAACCGCACCTATGTCAACTCCATGAATATCGGCAATTATTTCCGGCTCGCGCCGGATAACCGGCTGATCTTCGGCGGCCGTGCACGCTTTTCCGCCACGTCGGACCAGCGTTCGGACGCCAAAAGCGGTGCGATACTGACGGAAAGCCTGCATCGCATCTTCCCGCAGCTTGTCCATGTGCCGATCGATTATTGCTGGGGCGGTCTGGTGGACATGACCAAGGACCGTTATCCGCGCGCCGGTTTCCATGACGGCGTCTGGTACGCCATGGGCTATTCCGGCCACGGTGCGCAGCTTTCCACCCATCTCGGCATGATCATGGCCGACGCCATTCTGGGGCGGCCGGATAACAATCCCCTGAAGGGAATGGAATGGCCGGCGGTGCCGGGTCATTTCGGCAAGCCGTGGTTCCTGCCGCTGGTGGGCTTCTATTACAAGATGCTGGACAAGATTCAGTAGAAGAACTGTTCGTTCTTCCGTCATACCGGTCCCCGGAACAAGCCCGAGGATGATCCGGCATCCAGCCACCGCGCGTCTGCGCGGTGAAAGAGTCTTTACGATCAGTGACTTGATTGCGCTGAACCCCGGACTTGGTCCGGGGTGGCGGAGTGTGAATGCTGTCGCTTTTTCAGTTCCACGCTTCAAAAAGAAGGGCCGCAGAGCGGCCCTTTAGGCGGGGAGAAGGAAGCGGGCTCAGGAAAGCCCGCCAATATGAAACGTCTTGATCTCCAGATATTCCTCGATGCCGACCTGTGCGCCCTCACGGCCGAGGCCGGATTGCTTGACGCCGCCGAAGGGGGCGACTTCGGTGGAGATCGCACCGGTGTTGAGGCCGACCATGCCGAATTCCAGCGCCTCGCCCACGCGCCAGGCGCGTTTCAGGCTTTCGGTATAGAAATAGGCGGCAAGGCCGAAGGGCGTGCCGTTGGCGATGGCTATGGCTTCTTCTTCCGTCTCGAAACGGAAGAGCGGTGCCACCGGCCCGAAGGTTTCTTCGCTTGCCAGCCGCATTCCGGTCGTGGCGCCAGTCAGCACCACGGGGGCGGTATATTGCGGACCTTCCGGCAGATCGTGCGGTCTGGTGATGATCTTCGCGCCCTTGGAAACGGCGTCATCGATATGGGCGCGGATCTTGGCGATGGCCGGCTCGTTGATCATCGGGCCGATGGAAACGCCTGCTTCCGTTCCGGGTCCGACCCGCATGGCGTCGACGCGATCCGCCAGTTTTTTGGCGAAAGCGTCATAAACGCTCGACTGCACGAGAATGCGGTTGGCGCAAACGCAGGTCTGGCCGCCATTGCGGAATTTCGAAACCAGTGCGCCCTCAATGGCGAGATCGAGATCGGCATCGTCGAACACGATGAAGGGCGCATTGCCGCCGAGTTCCAGCGACAGGCGCTTGACGCTGTCGGCAGCGCCGCGCATCAAAAGCGAGCCGACGCGGGTGGAGCCGGTGAAGGAAATTTTCCGAACCGTCTCGTTGGCCATGATTTCATTGCCGATTTCCGTCGGCATGCCGGTGACGATGTTGATGACGCCCGCGGGAATGCCGGCCCGTTCGGCAAGCACGCCGAGCGCCAGGGCCGAATAGGGCGTGAATTCCGAAGGCTTGATGACCACGGTGCAGCCGGCCGCAAGTGCGGGCGCGACCTTGCGGGTGATCATGGCGTTCGGGAAGTTCCACGGCGTGATGATGCCACAGACGCCGACCGGTTCTTTCAGAACCACGATACGCCGATCCGGCGTCGGGGAAGGAATGGTGCTGCCGCCGATACGCCGGGCCTCTTCCGCGAACCATTTGACGAAGGATGCGCCATAGCGGATTTCGCCCTTCGCTTCATCCAGCGGCTTGCCCTGTTCGGTGGTCAGGATCAGGCCGAGATCGTCGACATTGTCGATCATCAGTGCGAACCATTTTTCGAGAAGCGCTGCGCGCTCCGCGTGGGTCTTTTTCTTCCACGGGCCGAAGGCGGCATTGGCGGCTTCGATTGCCGCGCGGGCTTCCGTGCCATCCATATCCGGCACGGTGCCGATGACCGCCTGCGTCGCCGGGTCTATCACGTCGACCACCTTGCCCGATGCCGCCGCCTTCCAGGCGCCGCCGATCAAGCCCGTCTGGCGAAAGAGTTCCTTGTCCTTCAAACCCTGCATCATAATTCTCCGAAATCAGTCGAGCGCCGCGAGAACCGCGGCGGTGATGGCGTCTGTCTTGTCCTTGCCCGGCACAGTGCCGATACCCCGGCCGGTCGCCGTTTCCAGCGCCGCCATGATACGCGCGGCCGCGTCCTTTTCACCGAGATGCTCGAGCATCATCGCGCCGGACCAGATGGCGGCGATGGGGTTGGCGATGCCGAGATGGGCGATATCCGGGGCCGAACCGTGCACCGGCTCGAACATGGACGGCGCGCTGCGGTCAGGATTGATATTGGCGGAGGCGGCAAAGCCGAGACCGCCCTGAATGGCCGCGCCGAGATCGGTCAGAATATCGCCGAAGAGATTGGAGGCGACGACGACATCGAGGCTTTCCGGGGCCATAACCATGCGGGCCGCCATGGCGTCGATGTGATAGCTGGAAACCTCGACGTCCGGATATTCGGCAGCGAGCTTGTGGGTCACCTCGTCCCAGAACACCATCGAATATTTCTGGGCATTGGACTTGGTGATGGAGGCGAGCTTGCCGCGGCGCTTCTGCGCCTGTTCGAAGCCGAAACGCAGGATGCGCTCCACGCCCTTGCGGGTGAAGATCGAGGTTTCGACGGCAACTTCATCGTCGGTGCCCTGGTGCACGCGGCCACCGGCGCCGGAATATTCGCCTTCCGTGTTTTCACGGATGCAGAGAATGTCGAAGCCATCCGCCTTCAAAGGTCCCTGCACACCGGGCAGAAGCCGGTGCGGGCGGATATTGGCATATTGAACGAAAGCCTTGCGGATCGGCAGCAGCAGGCCGTGCAGTGAGACCGAGTCCGGCACTTCCGCCGGCCAGCCGACTGCGCCGAGCAGAATGGCGTCGAAGCCGCGCAGGGTTTCGATGCCGTCCTTGGGCATCATCGCGCCGGTTTCCTTGTAGAAGGCGCAGGACCAGGGGAATTCCGTTCCTTCAAGCGCAAAAGCGGAGCCTTCGGCGGCGGCGTTGAGCACCTGCCATGCGGCGTCCGTCACGCTTTTGCCGATGCCGTCTCCGGGAATGAGTGCGATGCGATGCGTTTTCAAGACATTTCCCCTGTTACAGTCCGATAAGGACGCTTTTGCTCTTGCGGTTGGCGAGATAGGCCTCGCGTCCGAGATCCTTGCCGATGCCGGAGCGTTTGTAACCGCCGGTCGGCAATATGTGGTCGCGCGAGCGGCCATAACGGTTGACCCAGATCGTGCCCGCCTGAATGGCGCGGGACAGGCGCATGACGCGTGAGACGTCATGGCTGAAAAGACCCGCCGCCAGACCGTAGGTCGGATGGTCGGAAAGCGCCAGCGCCTCTTCTTCCGTGCGGAAGGTCTGCAGCGTCAGCACCGGCCCGAAGATTTCCTCGGTGACGGCAGGAGAGGTCTGGTCGACATTGGCGATCAGCGTCGGCTGATAGAAATAGCCGGGGCCATCCATCACTGCGCCGCCGGTCAGGCATTCGCCGCCATGGGCGACCGCCGCCTGCACGATGCCGTCGATGCGCTTGCGCTGCACCTCGGAGATGATCGGCGAATATTGCGTCGTCTCGTCCCAGGTCGGGCCGGGCTTCACCGCCTTCATGCGGGCGATGATGGCAGCGGAAAGGGCGTCCGCTGCACTTTCCTCGACGATGATGCGCGAGCCCGCCACACAGGCCTGCCCGGCATTGGAGAGGATATTGCCGGCGATGGCCGCTGCCGCCTTCTCGATATCGGCATCGGCGAAGACGATTTGCGGGCTCTTGCCGCCGAGTTCCAGCGTCATGGGCTTGATGCCGGTGCGGGCGATATTGGCCATGATGGCGGCGCCCGCGGCCGTGGAGCCGGTGAAGCTGACCTTGGAGATATCAGGGTGTCCGGTGATGGCATTGCCGGTCACGGGCCCGTCGCCCAGCACGATGTTGATGAGACCTGCCGGCAATCCGGCCTTGATCGCCAGCTGCGCCATGAAGATGCTGGAGAAGGGCGTCATTTCAGACGGTTTCAGCACTACGGCATTGCCTGCCGCGAGCGCCGGGCCGAGCTTCCAGCCGGCCATGGAGACGGGGAAATTCCACGGCGTGATGGCGCCGACGACGCCATAGGGTTCGGTCATGATCATGCCGAGGCTCGCATCGTCGGTCGGAACCAGATCGCCGCCTTCCTTGTCGGCAAACTCGGCGAAGAAACGGATCTGTTCGGCGGTGACGGCGATATCGCCGGCGATCAGCTGGCCCACCGGCCGTGTCGAGGAGAGCGCCTCGATTTTCGCCAGCGTCTCGGCTTCCTGTTCGATCAGGTCGGCCCAGCGCTGCAAGACCTTTGTGCGCTCGCGCGGGCGCACGCCGCCCCAGTTGCTGCTCTTCAAGGCGGCCTTGGCAGTCTGCACCGCCTCATCGACCAGCGCCGCATCCGCCTTGGGGCAACCGGCATATTCGATGCCGTCCGATGGGCGGTGCATGTCGATGCCGTTTGCCGCTGGAACCAGCCGGTCGCCGATGAAGTGGCCGATCGGCAGGGTTAAGCTGTCTGGATCGAAGCTGAGCGTCATGTGGAATCCTCTTTGGATATGCCCCAACGCTAATCCCTGATGGCAAGCAGCATCGACCGACTGCGGCGCGGGCGGTGAATGAAAATCCTGTTTTGCCACCGGCAGACAGCGCAATCTTCGGCGGCCGGTATATGCCGCAGGTCAAACGCCGTAGCGGGCGCTTATACGGTCGAAAATCCCGTCCATCCGCTCGCCAAGGGAGCGGGGATCATCGCCCTCGTTTTCAACCGCTTCAAACACCCGGTGTTTCAGGAAGAAGCGCCATCCCACCGGCGATTTTTGCAGGAATTGCGTCAGAAGATCATAACGTTCCCGGGTCCAGACTGCCTCGAAGGCGAGTCGCTCCGGTCCGTAGCTGATGATATCGTCCGTCTTCCGGCGCGGCGCGGCGCGCAGGGCAGCCGTCGCCTCTTCATCGATATCATCACCGTTGAGCACCACCCCATAGTGTCTTGCAGCATTTTCTGCCGAGACCGCACCACGCCGCACATCGCGCAGCACGGCCTGCGGCGGGCGGGTGAAGGGGTCGCCGTAACCGCCGGCTCCCGGCCCGACGACTCGAATGACATCGCCCGGGCCGCAATGGACAATATCGGTATTACCGAGCGAGATTTCGCCCTCGGTATCGGGATTGCGGAGGAAGCGGGAAATCAGCCCCGGATCTGCGCCGTTGACACCCCAGCTCGCCATAACCGAACGGTTGCGGTTGCGAGCCGTGACCACCGTTTCCGGCGACGATATTTCAAACTCCATGACAGCCGAAAGCCCGCCGCGAAAACGCCCCGCCCCGCCGGTGTCGCGTTGCAGCCCATAACGGCGGAAGAGGATCGGTACTTCCGCTTCGCTGATTTCAATCGGCGTGTTGCGCAGAAAACCGGTGGCGCCGCCCGCGCCGTCGCTGCCGTCGCAGAAGGGCGTGCCGCCGCCGCCGCCGCCGACCGGGCCGATGGAGGCCATGACCGGGCGGCCGTTCCTGTCGCTGGTCTTGATGTTCATGATGGCGTTTCCGCCGGGTGAGGCGGCGGGAATAAGCTCCGGCAGCGCCTTTGCAAAAGCGCCGATGGTGACGATCTGCGTCATGGCGCAGGTCAGCGAACGCATGCCGACGGCGGCCGGGCGCTGGCAATTGACGATCGTGCCTTCCGGCAGCACGGCCCGCGCCGGGCGCAGGGTGCCGGCATTCAGGAGCAGGCTGTTGTCGAGCGTATAAAGCACATAGGTCAGGCCGACCATGACGAGTGAATGCCGCTCGCGGCCGCCGGTCGGCATGTTCAGCGACGAGCCGAGCTGCGGGTCGCTGCCGGTATAATCGAGGATGGCTTCGCCGCCGCGGATTTTCAGCGTCAGCGCCACGCGGCATGGCCGGCCGCCAACGGAATCCTCATCGGCATAATCGGCAAAGAAATAGTCGCCATCGGGCACCCGGGTGAGGATTTGCCGGGTCTGCTCTTCCGCATAGTCGAAAATCTGGCGCACACCGTCCAGAAAATCGTCAAAGCCGAAGCGGGCGACAATCTCCTGCATCTTGCGTTCACCGATATTGACGGAGGCGATCTGGGCGTGGAGGTCGCCGATATTCTGTTCCGGCATGCGCACATTGGCCTTCATCATGTCGATGATGAAGGGATCGAGCCTGCCTTTGCGAACGAGCTTGACCGGCGGAATGCGCAGGCCTTCCTGCTCGATTTCGGAAAGCGAGCGAGACAGCGAGGCGGGAACCGCGCCGCCGACATCGGTATTGTGGATGTGCCCGACCACGAAACAGGCAATTTTGCCCTCATGGAAGACCGGTTTCCAGATGTGGATATCCGGAGAGTGGGTGGCGACGAAACCGCTATAGGGATCGTTGGTGATGCAGATATCGCCCTCTTCATATTCCTCGAACATGGAAAGCAGCGGCGCGTAGTCGATGCCGCTATACCAGGGCGCACCGAATTGCCGGGGATTGGCGAAGGCCAGCCCTTCGCGCGTCACCACCTGGCAGGAAAAATCCTCGGTTTCCTTGACGAAGGCGGAATGGGCGGTGCGCATCAGCGTAAAGGCCATGGCATCGGCGGCGGCCGAGCAGAAATTGGCGAGCACCTTGAGATTGCGGCGATCGATGGTCATGGGTCAAAACTCCCGCTTGGTAATGACGAGATTGCCGAAACGATCCACATGGACCGAAAAGCCGGGCGGCACGACGGTGGTGGTATCGTCCTGAAGGACGATGGCGGGGCCGTCGAAATCGTGACCGCTCGCCAGATCGTCACGGTGATAGATCGTCATGTCGTGTTCCATGCCGCCAAACCAGCCTTTCGTGTGAAAGCGCGGTGTTGCGGGGCCAGTGGCCACGCCTGTCTCGCGAAGCGGCGGCTTCGGTGTTTTCCCGGAGACGACGAGCCTCAGATTGACCATCTGCACGGTCGCCCGTTCATCGGAATGACCATAGAGGCGGGCATGTTCTTCGTGAAATGCCCTGTTAATCGCGCTGGCGTCGCCCCTGCCCAGCCATTCCGGCTGCAGCGTGGTTTCGATTTCGTAGGATTGGCCGCGATAGCGCATGTCGGCGGAAAGCCGCATCTCGCAATCACCGTGAAAACCCTGTTCCTTCAGCCAGTTGCGGCCGGTTTCCTGCATTTCGGCGAGAAGGGGGGCGAGATCGGAGGCCTCCCTGTCGTTCACATCGCAATAGGTGGTGCGGATGAAATCGTTCTTCAGATCGGCAATCAGGCCGCCGAGCGCGGAAACGACGCCCGGGGTGGGCGGCACCACCACACCCTTCATATCCAGCTCGCGGGCGAGGAAACAGGCGAGCATCGCGCCGGCGCCGCCGAAAGCGAAGAGGTGAAATTCGCGCGGGTCGATGGCGAAACGGGAGGTGAGGGCGTTCACCTCCGCATACATGCCGGAGACGGCGATATCAACGATATTGCCGGCGAGCGCTTCGACGGAAAGGCCGAGTTTTTCGGCGAGCGGCGAGAGCGCGGCGCGCGATGCAGCGTGATCGACGGTCACCGCGCCATAACCGAGCGGCATATGGCCGATGAGATTGGCGGCTGCCATGGCATCCGTGATCGTCGGGCGGTCGCCGCCGCGTCCGTAACAGGCTGGCCCCGGCGTCGAACCGGCACTTTCCGGCCCTACCTGCAACAGGCCGAGGCTATCCACCCATGCGACCGAGCCACCGCCCTGGCCAACAGAGCTGACGGAAACGGAAGGGACATGAATCTGGAAATCGCCGATCAGCTCGCCGACCCCATATTGGGCCTCGCCGTTCAGGATAACGGCCACATCGGCGCTGGTGCCGCCGATGTCGAGGCTCATCACCCGGTCAAAGCCGCTGGCCTTCGCCAGATAACCCGCGCCGATGACGCCGGAAGCGGTGCCCGACAGGATCATCTGCACACATTCCCGCCGCGCCTGATCGATGCCCATGACGCCGCCATTGGTCTTGGTGATGAGCAGCGGGCAGGCAATGCCTTGCCCGCGCAGCACCGTTTCGAAACGATCGAGGTAATGTGCGACGCGCGGCTGGACATAACCGCTGATGACGGCGGTGACGGTGCGCTCATATTCGCGGATGATCGGCCATGTCTCGGCAGAGGAGACCACCGGCAATTGCGGCGCGATGCGTTCGATCATCGCCTTCACGGCAAGTTCGTTTTCGGGATTGCGGTAGGAATGCAGGAAGGCGAGTACGATACCGTCGCAACCGGCTGCAAGGGCGCCGGCGACGGCCTGCGCCACATTCTCTTCGTTCGGGGCGAGCTTTACCTCGCCGGTCGCCAGCATGCGCTCGGCTATGCCGAAAACCCGTTCCCGCGGGATGAGCGGTTCCGGCCGCACGGAATAGAGATTGTGGATCTGCGGAATTTTCAGGCGTGCAACGCCCAGCACGTCCTCGAAGTTTTCGGTGGTGAACAGCGCGACGTTCTGGCCGTTGCGCTGGATGACTGTGTTGACGCCGACGGTGGTGCCATGGGTGAAATAGGAAACGTCCTTCGCTTCGATGCCGTCGCGCTTTTTCAGCGTATCGAGCGCGAGAAGGATTTCTTCTCCGGGCGCATCGGGGCGGGAAAACACCTTCAAGGTGGAAAGCGAGCCGGTGCCATCGTCGAACACGGCAAAATCCGTAAACGATCCGCCAACATCGACGCCAATGCGATATCCCATCTCTTCCGTCTCCTTTTCCAGTGCGGACGATGCTGTCATCGGGACCGGAAAAGGGCCAAGCATTTATGGGGTAAGGGTCATAGCCCCAGGTTATGAGGATGGCCGATGTGGCCCATAGGGAGGGTTGCTCAACCCTCGCCGGGTTTCGGCACCGTCATGTAATATTCGGGATGAGGCGCTGCGCGATAACCGGCCTTTTCGTAAACGCCATGGGCGTCGCGGGTCGCCAGCATCCAGCTCGATACCGTCGAAAGCTCCGGGTGTTTGCGTATCTCGGTGGCGATCCAGGACGCAAGGCCGCGACCGCGATGATCCTCCACCGTGAAGACATCGCGCAGATAGCCGAAAACGGCATAATCCGTCACCAGACGGGCGAAGGCGGCCATGGAGCCGTCGGGGGCGTAAACGCCGACCGGCAGCGAATGCGAAAGCGCCCGCTTCAGCCGGTCGGCGGTCATTCCCTGCGCCCAGTAGGAATCGCGGGCGAGAAAACCATGGACCAGATCGAAATCCACCCGTGCCGGATCGGTGCTCAGCACATAGCCGTCGCGGGTGATTTCGAAAATGGTCGGTTCCCAGTTCATCCGTTCACCGTAACATAGATCTTGCGGACGGTTTCAATGGTTTTCCACACGCCGACGAAGCCCGGCTTCATGACGAAACTGTCGCCTGCCGTATAACGCAGCGGTGCGCCGCCTTCCGGCGTGATTTCGATGACGCCTTCGAGAATATGGCAGAATTCGAAGGTTTCCCCCTTGATCGAACGGCTTTCGCCCGGCGTCGCTTCCCAGATGCCGGTGTGGACGGTGCCGTTGCGGGCTTCGTCCAGCGGCCAGGTCTTGAAGGACGGATCGCCGGAGATGAGGCGTTCCGGCAGGGCCTTGGAGGCTTTCGGTTCGAAGGCGGGGTGCGTGTCGATGGTCTTGAGAAGCGGCATGGGTGTCCTTTCCTGGAACGGGATGATCAATATCCGCGATTGCGGTCGACGAGGCCGAGCGGCTCGAGGCCGGACTGGTATCGTTTGATGTTCTCGACAACGGTGCGTGCTGCCGAATGCGGCTGGGTGACGCTGGCGATGTGCGGCGTCAGGAGAATTTTCGGATGCGTCCAGAAGGGATGGTTTTCCGGAAGCGGTTCCGGATCGGTGACGTCAATCACGGCGCCCGAAAGCCTGCCGCTGCCCAGCGCATCGATGAGGGCGTCGTGGTCGAGCTGTTTGCCGCGCCCTGCGTGAACCAGCCCCGCACCCTCGGGAAGCAGCGCCAGACGTTCGCCATTCAGAAGTCCCGTCGTTTCGTCGGTCAGCGGCAGCAGGCAAACGAGAATATCGCTGGTCGAAAGGATCGTGGACAATCCGGCTTCGCCATGATGGCAGGTCACACCATCGATCTCGCGCGGTGAACGGCTCCAGCCGGAAAGCGGAAAACCGAAGGGTTTCAGCCGTTCCAGCGCCGCAACGCCCAGCATGCCGAGGCCGAGAACGCCCACCCGGCACTCTTCCGCCTGACGCTGCGGCAGGGCCTTCCAGAGTTGCTGGCGCTGCTGCTTCAAATAGACCGGCAGGTTGCGGTGAAGCGCCAGCACGCCGAGACTTACATATTCCTGCATCATGCGGATGATGCCTTCATCCACCATGCGCACGACTTTTACATGCGCAGGGACGGCATCGATGTGAAACTGATCGACGCCCGCACCGATGGAAAACAGGATTTCGAGATTGCGGTAGCGGCCGATATCCTCCGGCACGGTCCAGGTGATGAGGTATCGAACCGCATCCGGATCGACGCTTTCGGCATCCATCGAAAAGGGCAGTTCCGGCAGGTCGCGGACCAGAGCCTGCCGGAAAATCTCGCCGCGCTTCGCGTCGGAATTGAAGAAGAAAGTCATCTGAAATCCGTGGTTCCGAAGGTTTAAACCGTGCAGCGGTTCGCCAGTGTTTCCAGCATTGACTGGCAGGCCGACAGTTCGCCGTCCGTTATGAATTCGTCCGGCTTGTGGGCGCGGCCGATATCGCCCGGGCCGCAGATGATGGCGTCGACGCCGGCCGCCTGAAAAAGCCCGGCCTCCGTGCCGTAACTGACGGCGGCGATACAGGGCGCGTCGGTCAATTCTTCCAGAAGCTTCACGAGGGGTGCATCGGCGGGAAGGGACAGCGCCGGATAATCGCTCATCGGCGTCCATTCTATGTCGATGCCCTCGGCGGCGAGCGCTTCGACACGGTTGCGCACCGGCTGGAGCAGGGCGACCGGCGATACCCCGGCAATCGCCCGCGCCTCCAGTTCGATGGCGCAGAGATCGGGGATGATGTTGATCGCCTGTCCACCTTTCACCGTGCCGATCTGCAGGGAGGAATAGGGCGGCTCGAACGTCGCTTCGAAGGGACCCTCGGTGAGAACCTGTGCTGTCTCGACCGCCTTTGCCATGATGCCGGTCATCAGATGAATGGCGTTCACGCCCTGATCCGGCCGCGAGGAATGGCCGGAGCGACCGCGAATGGTGATGCGTGCGGCGGCCTTGCCCTTGTGGGCGCGCACGGCGCGCAGATTGCTCGGTTCGCCGATGATCGCGCCCGCCGGTTTTGCGCATAGTTCCGGCAATCGGGCAATGAGATGCGGAACGCCGCGGCAGCCCGCCTCCTCGTCATAGGAAAAGGCGATGTGAACGGGCCGCTTCAGCGCCAGGCGTGAAAATGCCTGTGCTGCGGCGAGAACCGTGGCCAGAAACCCTTTCATGTCGGTGGTTCCGCGTCCGTAAAGACGCTCGCCTTCGGCTCTGAGGGTAAAGGGATCGGAGGACCATTCCGGCTCACCGGCTGGCACCACATCCATATGGCCGGACAGGATGTATCCGCTGGCATCTGTCGGGCCGAAGCTGGCGAAGAGATTGGCGCGGTCGCCCTCAGGGCCGGCAAGCAGCGATACTTTCGCGCCGTGGCTTTCCAGATAATCGGCGATCCATCCGGCGAGGTCGCCATTGGCGGTTCCGACCACCGACGGGAAGCCGACAAGACGCTCCAGAATGTCGATTGCGTTCATGGCTGTCTCCGTCGCTTCAACGCCGAAAAGCTTAGAGCGGCCTGCGGCGTTTATCTGCTGAAATACGGGTGATTTCAGTAGATTGTTGTGTCCTTCCAGCGCTTTCGGAAAATTCCTGCTGACGAGGCTGGTTATCTTTGGATGTCGTGAGCTGGGCTGCCGGGATCAAGGTTCCGCGCCGGAGGGAATGAGAGCCGTTTGTCATGGAGCTGCTCAAAGTCGATAGTTTCGAGTTGCGGACAGTGGATATCGCCGATGTGGAGGCCGATCATCTGCATGCTTTGTCCATGGCTGTCGGATGGCGATATCACGCGAACGAATGGCGTTTCCTGCGGCAGTGCGGCGTCGGGCTTGCCGCGCTTGACGAAATCGATCGCGTTGTCGCAACGGCAATGCTGTTTCCCTATGATGAGGGTTTCGCGACCGTTGGCATGGTCATCGTTTCCCCCCGTTTGCAGGGGCAGGGCGTTGCACCATGGCTGGTGGGCCAACTCATTGCGGGTTACCCTGACGCCGCCCTGCGGTTGAACGCCACGGAAGCCTCGCGACGGCTTTTCGCACGGCTGGGTTTTGCCGGAGATACGGAAAAAGTACATCTCCTGCGCGGCAAGGCGCGCTGCCCTGCCGAGATGCCGACGCTTGGAAGAAAACAGAGAATCGAGCCGCTGTCCGAGGATCATTTGTCCGCCGTGGCGGATCTGGATCGGGTGGCTTTCGGTGTTTCGCGCCGGAGTGTCCTGCAACGCCTTCTCCGGGAAAATACGGGTTACGGCCTGTTCGAGGCCGATCGTCTTGCCGCCTTTGCATTGCGGCGTGCAGCGGGGCGGGGCCATATTGTCGGCCCGGTCGTCGCCGGTGACGAGGCGGATGCGATTGCGCTGGTGAGGCGACATTTTTCCGATCTCGACGATCAGCTTGTCCGTCTCGATGCCGTGCGGGATAGCGGTCTTCTGACCGAGTTCCTGGCGCAATCCGGGCTGGTGGTGATCGAAACGCTCACCACCATGTCGAAAGGCGCGCCGCAACCGGCAGGCTCCGGCTCCGCAAAGATTTTCGCCCTGGCAGGCCCGTCTTTGTGCTGAGGTGCGGCACTATCGCAATTGACGCCCCGCCTCTTGCCCCTTATGTGAGAAAGCGACGGTTCCTGCAGCCGAAAGGCGAAGGGATTAATAGGGAACATGGTGCGGGCGATCTTTTTCGCCCAATGCCGTGGCTGCCCCCGCAACTGTAAGCGGATTGTCGTTCATCCCCGTGACGCTTCAAGGCGTCATGCCACTGTATTCTCCGGAATGCGGGAAGGCAGATGAGTGACGCAAATCCGTGAGCCAGGAGACCTGCCGTCGAAATATAAACCATCGTTACGGGCGGGGAAGCCCGGAGGAGGAGATTGTAATGTTATTTCATAACATTTCGTTTGCGTCCTATTACCGTTCTCCGTACAAGACGTCCCGCTGTTGCTGCGCGTTCTGACGCCTGCTGCTCTGGAATAAGATTTACTTTCGACTGGAGAACACATGTTTCATTCTAGACGCCTGCCGGTCCATGCCGGTTTTCTGGCCGCTGCGCTTGCGGTTTTGCCTGTCGCCGGCGCCAATGCTGCCGAAACCACCTATCCCCTGACGATCAACAGCTGCGGTCAGGAGATCACCTTCAAGCAGGCGCCCGCCCGCACCGTGTCCGTCGGCCAGAGCACGACCGAGGTTCTTTATCTCCTCGGCCTCGCCGACAAGGTGGTCGGCACGGCGCTGTGGATCGGTCCGGTTCTGAAGGGCTACGAGGAGGCCAATGCGAGGGTCGAGCGGCTGGCTGACAATGATCCGAGCTTCGAGGCGGTCATCGGCAAGAAGCCGGACCTCGTGACGACGCAGTTCCAGTGGCAGATCGGCCCGGAAGGCGTTGTCGGAACACCGGCGCAGTTCGCCGAGCTTGGCGTTCCCGTTTATACCTCGCCCGCCGATTGCATGGGCAAGGACAATTCCGGCGGCGGCGACGGCGTGCGCAACACCGTCTTCACCATGGATCTGATCTACCAGGAAATCCGCGATCTCGCCAAAATCTTCAACGTGCAGGATCGCGGTGAAGAGGTCGTTGCGGACCTGAAGAAGCGTGAGGAAGCCGCCCGCGCCAAGATCGCCTCCGCCAACGGCAAGCTTTCGGCCGTCTTCTGGTTCTCCAGCGCCGAGCTGGATATCGATCCCTATGTGGCTGGCCGCAATGGCGCTCCCGGCTACATCATGTCCGCGCTGGGCTTAAAGAACGTCATCGAAAGCGATGAAGAATGGCCGACGGTCGGCTGGGAAACCATCGCCAAGGCAAATCCCTCCATCATCGTCGCCGGCAAGATGGATCGCCGCCGTTTCCCGGCCGATGATGTCGCCGTCAAGTTGAAGTTCCTTGCCACCGATCCCGTGGCCAGCATCATGCCAGCCGTCAAGGAAGGACATGTGTTCGAGATGGATGCGCAGGCGATGAACCCGACCATTCGCACCATTGAAGGCATCGAAACGCTGGCCGAGGCGATTTCGGCCGCCGGCCTCGCCAAGTGAACGGCCTTTCCATCCATCTTGGCAGGGCAGGGCTGGCTTTCGCCGCGCTCGCCCTGCTGCTCGTCGCGCTGATGGCCGGGGCGGCCATCGGCGAGACCGCCATTCCTTTCGACGTCGTGGCGAAAACAATCGCCAACCGCGTCTTCCATGCGGCCTATCCGCTGGAACCGCTGGATGAGGGCATTGTCTGGAGTTACCGCCTCAGCCGCGCGGTCGTCGCCGCCTGTTGCGGCGCTTCTTTGGCGCTGGCCGGGGCGGTGCTGCAATCGCTTTTGCGCAATCCGCTTGCCGATCCTTATATTCTCGGCATTTCCGCCGGCGCCTCCACCGGTGCCGTCGCTGTCGCGCTGCTTGGTTTCGGAGCGGGGTTCCTGACGATGCCGGCCGGTGCGCTTATCGGTGCTTTCGTCGCGTTTTCGCTGGTCAGCCTTCTGGCGGTGCGGGCGGGACACGGCAACAGCGCCATCATTCTGGCGGGCGTGGCCGGGTCGCAGCTGTTTAATGCCATGACCTCTTTCATCGTCACCAAATCCGCCAATGCGGAACAGGCGCGCGGCATCATGTTCTGGCTGCTGGGCAACCTCTCGGGTGTGCGCTGGCCGGATGTCTGGCTGGCGCTTCCGGTCAGCCTTGCTGGACTTGCGGTGTGTCTCTGGTATGCCCGGGCGCTCGATGCCTTCGCCTTCGGCGGTCAGGCGGCTGCCTCGCTCGGCATTCCGGTGCGCTGGGTCTATGCCGTGCTGATCTCCGTTTCGGCGATCATGACGGCCGCGATGGTGTCTCTGGTCGGCTCAATCGGCTTCGTGGGCCTCGTCATTCCGCATGCCGCGCGCATCTTCGTCGGCGTTCGCCACGGTATATTGCTGCCGGTGACGGCGCTGACCGGCGCGGTTTTCATGATCATCGCGGATATTCTCTCGCGCATCGTCATTCCGGGGCAGGTGCTGCCCATCGGCGTCATCACCGCGCTCGTCGGCGCTCCCGCCTTTGCCTTCATCCTTGGGCAGAAGAGGGGGCGTTCATGAAATTATCCGCCCACGACCTGCATTTCCACGCCGGCAATATCGACATCGTGCGCGGCGTTTCACTCGATGTCGGTTCCGGTGAGTTTCTTGGCGTCATCGGACCGAACGGTTCCGGCAAAAGCACGCTGCTTTCCATGCTGGCAGGCATTCGCAAACCACGCCGGGGCCACGTTACGCTCGGGGATGAACCGCTTGCCTCATTGGGACGGCGAGACCTTGCCCGTCGGCTCGCTTTCGTGGAGCAGCAGGCCGAAACCACCGAACGCATCACCGCACGACAGGCGGTGGAGCTTGGGCGCACACCCTATCTCGGGCCGCTTTCCGCCTGGTCGCAGCAGGACGACGCCATTGTTGATGCAGCACTTGCCAATGTCGACATGGCCGACAAGGCGGAGCGCAACTGGCACCATCTTTCCGGCGGCGAACGCCAGCGCCTGCATATCGCCCGCGCGTTGACGCAGGAGCCGCATATCCTGCTTCTGGACGAACCGACCAATCACCTCGACATAGGTCACCAGATCGGCCTGCTCGATCTGGTGCGCCGGCAGGGCCTGACCGTCGTGGCGGCGCTGCACGATCTCAATCACGCCGCCATGTTCTGCGACCGCGTCGCCATCATGCACCGGGGCGAGATGATCGCGGTCGGTCCGCCACGGGAGGTTCTGACACCGGCGAGAATAGCCGCCGTCTTCGGGGTGGAATGTGTCGTCACCACGGATGAGGGTGGCTTTTCCCATATTCGTTTTCTGCCGGCCCACGGGCGGGCCGAGCATCCAAGGAAAGTACTGGCATGATGATGCAACTGCTGACACTCGCAAACGCCGCTGCAAAGACCGGACTGTTTTGTGCCGCTGCCGTAATTGCCGTGGCGTTCACGGGCTTTCCGCTTCAGGCTTCAGCCGAGACCTTCGAGGTGAAAATGCTGAACCGGGGCGAAAAAGGCCCGATGGTATTCGAACCGGATTTTCTCGAAATAGCGCCCGGCGACCGCGTGCGCTTCGTGCCCACCCACAAGAGCCACAATGCCGCGACCATCGATGGCATGATCCCGGAAGGTGTCGAAGGTTTCAAAAGCCGGATCAATGACGAATTCGAGACCGGCTTTGAAAAACCGGGCTTTTACGGCATCAAATGCTCGCCGCATTACGGCATGGGCATGGTCATGCTGATCAAGGTCGGAGAGGCCACCCTGCCGCAGAGCTACCGGACGGTGGACGTGCCGGGTCGGGCGAAGCCAAGGTTCGAGGACCTCTTCGAGCAGGCGGAAAAATGAAGCTGCACTGAGCTCTCATCCGTTATGCCGGACTTGATCCGGCATCCAGCCACGGCGCGTCTCCGCCGCGGGAAGAGTCTTTTGCGATCAAGGACTTGGTCGCACTGGACCCCGGATCTAGTCCGGGGTTACGGAGTTGTCTCCCGGCTTCACCGCACACACGGCATAACGATGCTGCAGCCCGCGCAGAATACCTTTCAGCAGGCTGAAGTTTTTCGCCTGGGCGCGGTGAATGGCCTGAAGCTCCTGATCGATTGCGACAGGTTCGAAGCCGGTCGCACGCAACAGCGCCGCGACATCGCCGGCCCTTGCGCCCTTCGAAAAATAAACGCGGGAAAGAATGCTGTTGAAGGTGTTTTCCGGGTCCGCCGGCTTGTGCGGCTGGTCCGGCTTGACGAGGCCGATGCTTTCGAGGCTGGCCGCCAGTTTCTTCACCAGTTTTTCGCGCCAGCCGGTATTCACGAAATCGCCGTCGACGATCAGAAGCCGTCCGCCCGGTTTCAGAACGCGGAACCATTCGGCAAAGCTTGCCTGCGGGTCCACCAGCGTCCAGACCAGATGACGGGTGATGATGACATCGGCGCTTTCATCCGGCTCCATCGTGTTTTCGGCATCACCGACGAAAAAGCGGATGCTGCGGCCACGGCTTTTCGCTTTTTCACGGGCAAGCGCCAGCATGGTTTCCGACCAGTCCATGCCGGTGACCTGAAAACCGAGATCGTCCATCAGGTGCGAGATGACGCCGGTGCCGCTGGCAAGATCGAGCGCCCTGCGGCCCTCTCCGTGGCCCAGATGTTTCAGGATAAGCGCGTGCCAGGCCTCGCGCTCGTCCTCGGAGAAAATTTCATGTCCGGGGGAAAGGTCGAAAGTCGCGGCGCGGCCGGACCAATAGGATTTGATTTCGTCTCTCAGACTGTCGTTTTTGCCATATTGGATTGTGTCGATCATCGGTCTTCAACTCATGTACCGGTCAGTTAAGAATGGCTCTAAAACATAAATGTTGACTAGTACAGTCAGAAAATAATACAGCCGCGCCAGTCAACACTGGAGAGCAATATCCGATGCGCATCTCAGCCAAATCTGCGGCACTTGCCCTTGGCCTTCTCGTATCCGCCGCATGGCCGGCATTCGCCGAAAAGGTCACCGTCAAGGATGTGACGGGCCGCGATGTCGAGGTGAATGTGCCGGTATCGCACGTCATCCTCGGTGAAGGTCGCCAGATTTATTTCCTGGCTGCGCTCGACAAGGAAAACCCTTTCCAGCACGTGGTTGGCTGGCGCGACGATCTGGCGAAGGCCGACCCGGAAACCTATGCGGCCTATCTCGCCAAGTATCCGGAGATCGCCAAGCTGCCGACTTTCGGCGGCATGAAGGACGGCACCTTCGACATAGAGCAGGCTGTCGCCCTGAAGCCTGACGTGATCCTGATGAATATCGACGCCAAGACGGCGACCGAAGAAGCGGGCTATATCGAAAAGCTCGCCAAGGTCGGCATTCCGCTGGTTTACGTCGATTTCCGTGAAAAGCCGATGGAAAATACCGAGCCGAGCATGCGCCTCATGGGCCAGCTGACGGGCAAGGAAAAGATCGCCGAGGACTTCATCAAGTTCCGCGCCGACTCCATTGCCAAGGTCACCGATACGCTCGAAAAGGCCAATCCGAAGAAGCCCGTCGTGTTCATGGAGCGCGCCGGCGGTTACTCCGACGATTGCTGCATGTCCTTCGGCAACGAGAATTTCGGCAAGATGGTGGAGCTTGCCGGCGGCGTCAACATGGCCAAGGACATCATTCCCGGCACTTTCGGCACCGTCAATCCGGAACAGATCATTGCCTCCAACCCGGAGCAGATCATCATCACCGGCGGCAACTGGAACGGTTATGTTCCGGGCGGCAACTGGGTCGGCGTCGGTTATGGCGCGGATCTGAAGGAAGCCCATCGCAAGCTTGAAAACCTGACCAAGCGCCCGGCTTTCACCGGCGTACAGGCGGTGAAGGACGGTAATGTCCACGCCATCTGGCATCAGTTCTACAACAACCCCTATCAGTTCGTGGCCGTTCAGGAAATCGCCAAGTGGCTGCATCCGGACCTCTTCAAGGACCTCGACCCCGAGGCGACCTTCAAGGAACTGCATTCCCGCTTCCTGCCGCTCGACTACAAGCCCGGCTACTTCGTTTCGCTGAAGGACGCCAAGTAATAAAGGGACGGTGAAGGGGAGCGCCGTCCGACCGATGGATAAAGCCGCAGCCATGCGGCTTTATCGCTTTGTTTTGGAACTCAATGAGGACTTCTCATGCGGCTCAACGCTCTCAGGCATCTTGCGGTGCTGGCTTTCTCCCTTCTCGCCGTGCCGGTTCTGGCGGCCGAGATTACCGATGTCACCGGTCGCAAAGTCGAGCTGGACCTGCCGGCCAGACGCGTCATCGTCGGTGAGGCGCGCCAGGTGCATGTCATTGCCGCGCTCAAGGGCGACAAGACCTTCGACACCATCGTCGGCTGGCGTGACGATCTTCTCAAGAAGGATCCCGACAGCTACGCCGCCTATGTCGAGCGTTTTCCGCAGATCGAGAAACTGCCGCGCTTCGGTTATGTGCCGCAGGGCGATTTCAGCCTGGAAACGGCCATCACCCTTTCGCCCGATGTGATCACCCTCAATCTGGAAGCGGAGAAATCCGCCAAGGAGAGCGGTTTCGAAGAAAAGGCCGCCGCCGCAGGCATCAAGATCATCTATCTCGATTTCCGCATCGATCCTGAAAAGAACAGCGAAGCCTCGGTCGAAATTCTCGGCAAACTCTTCGGCGCCGAAGAGCGGGCGAAGGAATTCATCGCCTATCGCCGTGCCGAAATCGCCCGCGTGACCGACCGGCTCGCCAGCGTCAAGGACTTGAAGCGCCCGAACGTCTTCATCGAACGCGCGCCCGGCATTTCCGGCGAAAACAATTGCTGCCGCACTTTCGGACCGGTCAATTTCGGCGCGATGGTCGATCTCGCCGGCGGCCACAACATTGCCGACGGCATCATCAAGACAACCTTCGGCGACCTCAATCCCGAACAGCTCGTCGTTGCCGATCCTGACCACGTCATTGTCACCGGCTCCAACTGGGCCGCCGAATCCGACATCAACCAGTTCGTTCCTGTCGGACGCGGGGCGGATATGGCTCTCTCCCGTGAGCGACTGGCTAACCTGATGAAGCGCACGCCGTTTCCGGAACTGAAGGCCGTGAAGCAAGGCAATGTCCATGCCGTCTGGCACCAGTTCTATGGCGCGCCCTACGAATTCTTCCCGATCCAGCAATTCGCCAAGTGGTTCCATCCCGATCTCTTCGCCGATCTCGATCCGGAAAAGAATTTTGAGGAGTTTCACCGCAAATTCCTGCCTGTCACCTATAAGCCGGGCTATTTCGCCTCGCTCGAAAAAGGTTTGAACCAATGAGTTCGCTGAATGAAAGCGCGGTTGGCATCAGTGGGCGCGATCAATATCGCGCCCTTGCCGCGCGCAGGATAATCATCCTCTTCGGGCTTTTTATCGCGCTGTGTTTCAGCATGGCCGCCGACATGGCGCTCGGTCCGGCGCGCTATACGCTCTCCGAGGTTCTGGCGACGATTGCCGATCCGGCCGCCGTCGGAAACCAGCTTCGGGTGGTGATCTGGGATATTCGCATGCCGATCGCGCTGATGGCGGTGACCGTCGGAGCGTCGCTTTCGGTCGCGGGTGCGCAGATGCAGACCATCCTGTCGAACCCGCTCGCCAGCCCCTTTACGCTCGGCATTTCGGCGGCGGCAAGTTTCGGTGCGGCGCTGGCGCTGGTTGGCGGCGTGGCGATCTTTCCGGGCGCCGTGCATTACATGGTGCCGATCAACGCCTTCATCATGGCCATGGTCGCGGCTCTCTTCATCCATTTCGCCTCGACGCTTCGCGGGGTGACGGTCGAAACCATCGTGCTGCTCGGCATCGCGCTGGTGTTCACCTTCAATGCGGCGCTGTCGCTGCTCGAATATCTGGCCTCCGAACAGGCGCTTGCCGCCGTGGTTTTCTGGACCATGGGCAGCCTGACGAAGGCGACCTGGGACAAGGTCTATATCACCGCCGCAATCCTCCTCGTCACCGTGCCGCTGTTCATGCGCAACGCCTGGGCGCTGACGGCGCTGAGGCTTGGCGATGACAAGGCGGCCAGCATGGGCATCAATGTCCGGCGGCTGCGGTTGACGACCATGCTGACGGTCAGCCTGCTGGCGGCCATTCCGGTTTCCTTTGTCGGCACAATCGGTTTCGTCGGGTTGGTCGGTCCGCACATCGCCCGCATGGTGGTGGGTGAGGACCAGCGTTTCTTCCTGCCCGGCTCGGTGATCTGCGGTGCGCTGCTTCTGTCGGCAACCTCGGTCATCAGCAAGATTCTCATTCCCGGCGCTATTCTGCCGATCGGCGTCATCACGGCGCTCGTCGGCGTTCCGTTCTTCTTCGCGCTTATTTTCGGCAACAGGAGGCGCGCATGGTAACGCTCGCACTGAAAGATGTCGGCGCCGCCTATGGGCGCATCACGGTTCTCTCCAAGGTCGGCATCGATACGCTGGAAAGCGGCAGTGTGACGGCCGTGATCGGCCCGAATGCCGCCGGCAAGTCCACGCTTTTCAAGCGCATCGCCAGCCTGATTTCCGGTCCCGGACTGGTCGAGCTCTCCGATACGGCCCGCGGTAACCGCGCCATCTGCTACATGCCGCAGGATACCGGCGCCAACGCCGTTCTGACCGTCTACGAATCCGTGCTTCTTTCCGCCAAGCAGGGCGGCGGCTGGCGGGTCCATGACGATGAGCTTTTCGAGATCGACGCCATTCTCAAGGCGCTGAAAATCCATGACCTTGCTTTCCGCGGGCTTGGCGAATTGTCCGGCGGTCAGCGACAGCTTGTTTCGCTGGCGCAGGCGCTGGCGCGCAAGCCGGAAGTGCTGCTGATGGACGAGCCGACGTCTGCGCTCGATCTTCACCGGCAGATCGAGGTTCTGGGCTTCGTTACCGATCTGGCGCAGAAGACCGGCATGATCGTGCTGATCGCCCTGCATGACCTCAACCATGCGCTTCGTTATTGCGCAAATACGATGGTTATCGCGCGTGGTGAAATGGTGGTGAGCGGTAGCACGGAGGCGGTTATAACCCCGGAGATGCTGCGCGATATCTATCGCATCGATGCCCGTATCGAGCCCTGCTCGCAGGGCAGACCCATGGTCATCGTCGACGGGGCCATCTGACAGGTCAAGACTCGGCCGCCTTCGCTGCCGGGTCCGCTCGATGCGGCCCGCACAAATTCTTGATGATAATAGTCATGAAATATCTGTTCGATCCACGGTTTGGATGCTAGAGCTTTGAGCGGCAGAACTGCGCGGCCATTCGGGGGGCGGCAGGTTTCGTCGATCCTTGAAATTTCTCTCGGTTGAGACATGGGCATACGGGAAGATGACAAGCGTTATAACGCTTACGTCGCGCATAGGGTCGACCTGATCAAATACGCCACCCTCATTCTGGGGTCGCGGGCGGATGCGGAGGACGTGGTTCAGGAAGCCTTCCTGAAATTCGTTCCCGAAGCCTCCGGCAATCCTTCCAACCTCAAATCCTATCTCTTCCGCATCGTTCGCAATCTTGCGCTCGACAATCGCCGGCGCAGCCGCCAGGACCTTCGGGAACGGCCGGACGATACGCCGTTCTGGGGCGTGCCGCAGGACAATGGCACGCCTGAGGAGCATGCCCTTTTCTGTGACGAAGTCCGGCAGATGCGGACTATTTTGGCCGGCCTGCCGGTTCAGGCGCGGGTGGCATTGGAAATGCACAGATTCGGTGGTTACAATATGGAAGAGATTGCGCGTCACCTCGGCGTGTCCGTGGCCAGCGCACATCGTCTGATCAAGGGCAGCATTGCCGCGATTACCAAAGAAATGAAGTAAAATAGTCCCGATTGTCCCGCCCCGTGAAAAAAATCTCTTCCTCAAACGTCTTTATAGCAGTGCAGAAGACGACGCTTCTGCTGCGCCCCGCAAAGGAACTGGCCCGGTTCAATGACCATTGATCCAGAGAAAAAAATTGAATTGCCGGCCGGTAAGGCGGAGGAGGCGGCCGACTGGCTGCTGCGCTTGCAGTCTGGCTCGGCGGAACCGCGGCTGAAGGCGGAATTCGAGCAATGGCTGGCGGCAGCGCCGGCAAACCGTCTCGCCTGGGAGCGAACATGCAGGACGTGGCGGAACCTCGGCCTCGTAGAGCCGGAATTTAAGAACCTCTGGGAAGATGCGCCGCATCTGCCCGGCAAGGCCGCGACAAAGCCGCAACGGCGGCGCTGGTCCGTGCGGCATTATGCCGGCGCGGCCGTGGCGGCGGCGTCCCTCTGTCTTGCGGTGCTGTTCGTTCCGGCATTTTTCGTTCGCCTGGAGGCGGACTATCAGACCACCACCGCCGAAAGCCGCACGATCACCCTCGAAGACGGCAGCAAAGTGCAGCTTGCGGCGGCGAGCGCGCTTTCAACGGATTTCACGAATGACCGTCGCAATGTGACGGTGCTGAAGGGGGAAGCCTTTTTCGACGTCGTGCCGGACAAAACGCGTCCCTTCGTCGTGGAGGCAAAAAACGTGACCGTTCAGGTGCTGGGCACGGCTTTCGACGTGGACCTGACGGATGGCGTAACCCAGGTGGCGCTGGCGCATGGTTCCGTGGAAGCGTCCTTCCGCAATGCGCCGCCAACGCGGCTGGTGCCGGGCGAGATGCTGATTGTCGACGCTTCCGGCGCGATCCGCAAAGAGACTGTTTCCGTCGAGGATATTGGCGGCTGGCGAAACGGCGAACTCTATGTGGTCGATGCGACGATAGGCTCGGTCGTGGAGCAGATCCAGCGCTACCATCCGGCGTGGCTGACCATGGCCGACAAGCGGCTTGCGGAGCAGAGGGTGACGGGGTTTTACGATCTGCGCGACCCGGATCGCGCGCTGGAAGCCCTGGTGGAACCTTATAAGGGCAAGGTGCATGCGATTGGCGGCAGCGCCCGTATCATCACCCGCTTCTGAAATATTCCGAAACAAAAAATCATATTTATTTTCAGTAATTTATAAAATTTCTTCCGAAAGCCTGAAAAAAATCGACGAGGCAATCGTCTTTTTGTTGAGTAATCCGGTCAAGATATATCCGGAGCGAAAGACAGGAAGACAAAAGCAATATGCGCCTCCAGACATGCAAGACCGGTTCAGGGGAAAAAGCAGCAAAGCAGGCTCGCAGGGCCGTGCTGCTGGCGACAACGGCGGTCGCCGTTTCATTCGCGACGCCCGT
Source organism: Agrobacterium sp. LMR679 (assembly GCF_027157905.1). NCBI lineage: Bacteria > Pseudomonadati > Pseudomonadota > Alphaproteobacteria > Hyphomicrobiales > Rhizobiaceae > Agrobacterium > Agrobacterium sp. LMR679. The sequence continues at coordinate 1,799,236 of NZ_JAPVOJ010000001.1, forward strand.
TCTGGCCCAGACCGGAGCGGACACCGCCAATTCCCAGCGTGCAGGCGGCGAGCAGGGGGTGACGCGGCCGTTCAATATTCCCGTCCAGTCGCTGTCATCGGTCGTGGGTGCTTTCGGGCGGCAATCCGGCCTTCAGGTCACGCTGGCCACGCCGGCGGCGGGCAATGTGCGCACCAATGCCGTCACCGGCAGTTTCACGGTGCGGGAGGCGCTGTCACGGTTGTTGGCGGGAACGGGCGTCAATTTCCGTATCGCCGGCAATGGTAGAACCGTCGTCATCGGCACGGGGCAATCGACCGTCGATCTTTCCGCGGCGGAGGGTACGACGGTTCTGGAAACCATTACCCTGACCGGCAAGACCGGGCGCAACTCCATTGCCGGTTCCGGTTATCAGGGGACGCCCGACTGGGTTTATGAAACGCCCGCCAGCGTCAGCGTGGTCGGCCGTGAGGCGATCCAGTCGGCCGGCGTGCGCAACACGCGCGACGTTTTCAACCGGGTTTCCGGTGTTTATGCCGGCGAGGGCAATGGCAGCTTCCCAACCGTTTCGCCCAATGTGCGCGGTTTGCAGGAAAGCGGCCGCGTGGTCGTCTCCATCGATGGCGCGCGGCAGAATGCGCAGCGTGGTGCGGCCTTCGGCGGCGCCACGAGCTACACCGCAAGCGCCGGGCAGGGTTATGTGGATGTCGCTTTCATCCGTGCCGTCGAAATCGAGAAGATAACCAATGCACGGTCGGGTAATGCCGGCTCTCTGGGCGGCAAGGTCGAGTTCCGAACCGTCAGCGCCGACGATCTGATTGCCGAGGGTGAAAACAAGGGCGGGGAAGTGAATGTTTCCCGCGGCACCAATGGTTATGATTTTCAGGGCTCGGTTCTCGGCGCCGTTCGCTCGCCGGATGGTCCTCTATCTTTCGTCGCTGGCTACAGCCGCACGATCATGGATGAATACAAGATCGGAACAAAAGGCGAGGCCCGCAGCACCGCGCTGACGATGAAGGATCTGCTTGGCCGCGACGGCTGGTCGACCTTTTTCAAGGGCGAAGGCGACTTCGGCGACGTGAAGGCCTCGTTGTCCTGGATGCATCAGGAGAATGATTTCGTTCAGGGCGCTTCCACGGTGATCGACCGGGAAAGCGTGCGAAACGACAGCGTCGTCGCAAAGCTGGACTGGGACCCCGAAAGCGAACTCATCGACTTCAAGTCGTCGCTGTGGCTGAACGATAATATGACGCATGAACTGCGGGCGGAACGAGAGAGATACGCGGCCGAAACGAACCTTGACATGGGCCTGCGCAGCTTCGGCGGCAGCCTGGAAAATACCAGTCGCTTTGATACGGCGGCGGGCGCGCTCAGTCTGAACTATGGGGCAGAAGCCTTCCGGGACATTGCCACATCCGTTGCGACAAGCGCCAAAATCGCGGAAAATCCTTCTTTCGCCAGCAGCTACACGTCATTCAGCCCTGCGGGACGGCGGGATGTCGCCAGCCTGTTCCTGAATGGTGAGCTTGAGCCGGCCGAGTGGATCACGCTGAGTGGCGGTGTGCGTTACGACTGGTCGCGCCTGAAAGGATCTGCGACCTATTATAGTGTCAAGGAATCGATAGTAACGACAAGTGTGCCTTGCGACCTTGTTCGCAATCACTATACGGCCCTGGAATACTTCAATCGGGTCTTTCTGCCTGCAAATTCCCCCATATGGGCATCCCGCTATAATGTTTTTCTCGCCAGCATCTGGCCGCGTACATCGGCCAACTGCATGCCGGGCACCGGTATAACCACCAGTACCCCGGTCCCCGAATATCCATCGCACAATGTCGATATCGATCGCACCTACAGCGCCTGGCTGCCCTCCGCCACCATCGAACTGAAACCCGTCGACTGGTTCCGCCCCTATGTGAGCTATTCCCAGAGCCTGCGTCCGCCGACAATTCTCGAGGCTTTTTTCGCTGGAGCGCGTCCGGGCGACAGCCCCGGATACGAATACGCTCCGAACCAGGCCCTGCGTGCGGAAAAAGCGACGACCTACGAAGTCGGCGCGAATATGAGCTTCGACGGCGTGCTGCTGGACGACGATTCCATTCGCATCAAAATGGCCGCCTTTCGCCGCGAGGTGAAGGACTATATCGCGCTCGGTTATCTCGTTACGGATCAAGTCCTCGACCGCACCTATACCAGCTTCGTCAATCTGGACGGCACGACCTATATGCGCGGGCTTGAATTCGAGGGCAATTACGATGCCCGCAGTTTCTGGATCGGCGGCTCGGCAACATTTCTGAAAACAGAATGGCCTGAAAAGACGCAGGTTTTTTCCAACGGCACGACCACCACAACGGGCGAAATCGTTGCCTGGCCGGGCGACGTCGCGCCCAAGGTGAAGCTGACGCTCGATGGCGGCATGCGTTTCTTCGATGAAAAATTCTCGCTGGGCGCAAGGCTCAACCACGTTACGCCGACACAGTCGCGCACGCTGGATACGGAGGGCAATCTGCGCGAGGTGACCGATCCCTACACAACGGTGGATCTCTACGGTTCCTATGCCTTCAACGACAAGGCCACGCTTCGCTTCGCCGTCAACAACCTGACGGACCGAAAATACATTCCGGCAGCCAGCGCCTACACGGCGCCGGGCCGCACCTTTATCGCGACGATGAACGTGAAGTTCTGAACCGTGGAAGAAATTCTCCGGGCTGGGTTGCAGCCCGTCCCGGAGATGAAACGCCTTCGCCACAGGACGAAGGTATCGATATTGGCCAGCAAAGGAGTACACCTATGGCTACCACAATTCAACTGACGCAGTCTTCCTCCGATCTGATCGGCTACCTCAACGGTTGGACGAGCGGTTTCGGTTCGACCTATGGTGCGTTCTACGACGCTCAGACCAGCTCTCTCGCCACCACCACCATCGATCCGAACACGACCTATGAGGCGTGGGGCGATGGCAGCTCCGGTGGCAAGGGCATCGTCATGAGCGGCGCTCTGCAGTACTCCCAGGGCAACCTGACGGGTTCGGTCGACAGCATCGTTCTGGGCACCGGCTACAGCCAGTCCACCAGCGGCATCGCCGTCAGCCAGCAGGAACTGCTGATCGATCCCGACAGCGCCTATTCGCTCGCCGGTGCTCGCGATCTTCTCGATCTCGCCGTCTACCAGCTTGCCCGCTTCGGTTCGCTGGCCGGCTTCTATGATTACTTTGCCGCCACCGGCACGGTGATCGAGGACACGGCTGCCTCCAACACCCTGACCGGCTTTGCCGGCGCAGACACCTTCGTATTCTCCGGCGGCAACGATGTCGTACAGGCCGGCCCGACCGGAACCTACGGCTATCAGGACGGCACGGATACGCTCGATGTCTCCGCCTGGGGCGCAACTTCGGTGGACGATTTGTTGTGGTATAACGATAACGGAAATGCCGTTATCCTTTCGGCCACAGACACGTCCGTCTCCGTCACACTGAATGGCGTCGATGCAAATGTGCTCGACGCATCGGACTTCATTTTCGCCAGCGCATCGGCGCTTGCCGCGTAAAGGAAAATCAGGCTGTGGGCTTTCAAAACCACCAGCAGACGCCGCCGCAGTCCCTCACTGCGGCGGTTGTTTCGCCCCTTAAAAGCACGTTTCTCGGCGTTGCGCTCGTCAGCGGCGTGGTCAATATACTCGCGCTCACGTCGCCGCTCTTCATGCTGCAGGTTTATGACCGGGTTCTGGCAAGCGGCAGCCTGCCGACGCTGGTCGGGATCGCCATTCTCGCGCTTGGCCTTTATGGCTTCCAGTGCCTGCTCGATATTATCCGCGCCCGCGTTCTGATCCGCATCGGTGAAGATTTCGACATGCGTTATTCCGGCAGGGTGCATGATGCGGTGGTCCGCCTGCCGCTCGTCAACCGCATGCCGGGCGACGGTCTCCAGCCGCTGCGCGATCTCGACAATGTGCGCGGTTTTCTCTCCGGCACGGGGCCGACCGCCTTTTTCGATCTGCCGTGGATGCCGCTTTATCTCGGCATATGTTTTCTGTTTCACTTCTGGATCGGTGTGACGGCGCTTGCCGGCGCGATAGTGCTTGTCTCCCTCACGATCCTCACCAATATCTTCTCACAGAAGCCGATCCGCGACACCATGGTCGAGAATATGGCCCGCAACCGGCAGCTGGAGGCCTCGCGCCGCAATGCCGAAGTCGTGCAGGCCATGGGGCTTGGCGGCCGGCTCGGAAAACGCTGGCAAACTTCCAACGAGGCCTATCTTGCCGCCAATCGCAAGGCGGGCGATGTGGCCGGCGGTCTCGGTAATATTGCGAAGTCTTTGCGGGTCGTGCTGCAATCGGCCATTCTGGCGGTCGGCGCTTGGCTCGTCATCAACCAGGAAGCTTCGGGCGGCGTGATGATCGCCAGTTCGATCATGATGGGCCGGGCGCTGGCGCCTGTCGATCTTGCCATTTCCAACTGGAAGTCCTTCGTGGCCGCCCGGCAGAGCTGGGCGCGGCTGAGGGAGCTTTTTGCACAGATGCCGGCCAATGCCGCCGCCATGGCCCTGCCGAAGCCTGAAAAGGAATTGAGGGTCGAAAACGTCACCATCGTTCCGCCGGGAGAAAGAAAACCGACCGTCACCGGGCTTGGCTTCATCGTGACTGCCGGAAACGCGCTCGGCGTCATCGGCCCCTCCGGTTCGGGTAAATCCACGCTCGCGCGCATTCTCACCGGCGCGTGGATGCCGGCGGCCGGCAAGGTGCGGCTGGACGGTGCAAGTTTCGAGCAGTGGGATCGTGAGGCGCTGGGCCGCCATATCGGCTATCTGCCACAGGGCGTGGAGCTGTTCGACGGCACGATCGGTGAAAATATCTCCCGTTTCGAGGATAATCCCGATCCTGACGCCATCATCGCGGCGGCCAGGGCTGCGGGCGCGCATGAACTGATCCTGCGTTTCGAAAAAGGTTATGACAGCGATATCGGCGAGGCGGGTTCGGCGCTTTCCGCCGGGCAGCGCCAGCGCATCGGCCTTGCCCGCGCGCTATACCGCGATCCCTTCATCGTCGTGCTGGACGAACCCAACGCCAATCTCGATGCGGAAGGCGAAGCCGCCGTGGTCAAGGCGATTTCCTCGGTCAAGGCGCGGGGCGGCATTGCCGTCGTCGTCGCCCACCGGCCGAGCGCCATCGGTGCTGTCGATTTCATTCTGATGATGGAAGAGGGACGGATGAAGGCCTTCGGTCCGCGTGACGAGGTGCTTTCGAAGGTACTGCGCGTTCCGCAGGCGCAGGCGGCCAAGGGATTTACCGCATCCGCCCAGACGATCTCGCCGCTGCGCGTCGTCGCCAATACCCAGCCACAGGCGTTGGTGCTGGAAGACGTCCGTGAAGAGAACAGCCAGGAAGGAGATGCGGATGTCAAACATTGACCAGCGCAGCCATGTGTCCCGCTCCATCCGCAAACATCTTGTTGCCGGCCTCGCTGCAGGTGTGGCGCTGCTGGCCGGCGTCGGCGGATGGGCTGCGACGACCAATCTTGCCGGCGCGGTTGTCGCCTCCGGCCATCTGGTGGTGGATTCCTACAGCAAGAAGGTGCAGCATCCGAGCGGCGGTGTCGTCGGCGAAATTCTGGTGAATGAGGGCGACAGGGTAAAGGCCGGCGATGTCGTCATGCGCCTTGATGCGACCCAGACCCGCGCCAATCTCGCCATCGTGACCAAGCGTCTGGATGAGCTGAATGCGCGCATGGCAAGGCTGGAGGCCGAGCGCGACGATCTGCCGGAGCTCGTTTTTCCGCAGGCGCTGATGGCGCGAAAAGACGATGCCGATGTCGCCTCCGCCATGCGCAGCGAGACCAAGCTGTTCGAATTTCGCAAATCCTATCGCGAAGGGCGCAAAGCACAGCTTTCCGAACGCATCACCCAGTTCGAACATGAGATTGAGGGGCTGAAGGCGCAGGAAGTCGCCTATGATAACGGCCTTGCCGTGCTGCAGGCTGAAATCACCTCGCAGAAATCCCTGCGCGAACAGGGTATCGTTTCGGTGCAGAGGCTGAACAGCCTGCAGACGCAGGCCGCGACATTCGGCGGCGAGCGCGGCGAAAAAATCGCCTATCAGGCGCAGACGGCAGGGCGCATCACCGAAACCAGGCTGCAAATCCTGCAGATCGACCAGGAATTGCGCACCGAGGTCGGGCGGGAACTGCGGGAAATACAGGCGCAGATGGGCGAATTCGTCGAGCGCAAGGTTGCCGCCGAAGACGAGCTGAAGCGCATCGATATCGTCGCGCCGCAATCCGGCATGGTGCATGAAATGGCCGTGCACACGGTGGGCGGCGTGGTGACGCCGGCGGATCCGATCATGCTCATCGTGCCTGACGGAGACGAGCTGGCGCTGGAGGTGCAGATCGTGCCCAAGGATATCGATCAGCTTCAGGTGGGGCAAAAGGCCATGCTGCGCATGACCGCCTTCAATCAGCGCGTCACGCCGGAACTGGAAGGCCATGTCAGCCGCATCGCGGCGGATATCACCACCGACCAGCGCAGCGGTCTCTCCTATTATCTGGCGCGGATTTCCGTGCCGGTTTCCGAGCGGCAGAAGCTGAACAATGCGCCGCTGGTGCCGGGCATGCCGGCCGAGGCGTTCATTCAGACCAGCGAAAGGACGGCGCTGTCCTATATCGCCAAGCCGCTGACCGACCAGATCAGCCGCGCCTTCCGTGAGGAGTAGGAATCCGGGTCCGGCTTGCGGACTCTATCCACCTTCGCCAAAACGGAAGGCGGCGAAGCCCTTTTTCTGTGTCGGGATAGCCCAGACGCCGCCCGAAAATGGCGATTGCTTCAGCCGGTCTTCGGACATGTTGTGGCGGTGTGACGTCAGGAAAAGGATGCTGAAATCAGGTCCTCCGAAGCACGGCATGGTGGGGTGCGGCACAGGGGTCGGGATCACATCCGTATGCGTGCCATCGGGTGTGAAAACGTTCAACAGGCCGGCGGAAACGCCCGCGCTGTAATAGGTGCCGCTGCTGTCGAGACAGCCGCCATCGGGTCTTCCCGTCTCTTCCGTCATCCGGGCCACCAGCACGCCCTCATCGAATGTGCCGTTCCTGCTGTCGAATTTTCGCCGGCGTATCCATTTCTGGACGGAATCGCTCTGCCACATGATGGAGCCGTCCGGGGAAAATGCGAGGCCGTTCGGGCATGTCAGGCCGGTCTGCATGCGCTCGGCGCTTTTTTCGGTGATCCGCCAAAGTTCACCATGGGGCTCCATGTCCGCGAGTGGCACATTGTGCATGGTTCCCACCCAGAAGGCGCCGTCGGGGCCGATCCGTCCGTCGTTCAGCCGGCAAGGAATGCCGTCCGGTGACGGCAGGGAGTGGAGAAGGCGTGTTTTGCAGCTCTCCGGATCGAGGATGACAATATCCATGCCGCAGGCGATGACGAGGTCGCCGTTCCGACAGAGACCGAGACTCGAGACGGTATGAGGAAACGCCCATTCGCGGTAAAGGCCGGGCTCGAGCGCTGCGGACCGCACCGTCCTGCCGAGTATATCGCACCAGAAAAGCACCTGTCGCCGCTCATCCCAAACGGGGGATTCCGCAAGTGTGCTCATCGTGTCGCACAGAAGTTTCGCCTGCGACATGGCAAGCGCTTTTTCGGGAGTTGCCGTATTCATGATGCTCGAACCGTTGAAAATGATGGCGCGGAATTATTCGAAATAGTCCTGGTGGTTCTCGAAAACCTGCGAAAGAATGCCGAGAACGCGTCTCAGGTGCTTGCGCAAACCATCGGTCGCACGGGCTTCGTCCCCGGCCTTGATCGCATCGTAAACCGCCTCGTGTTCGGAGAGCAGCCGCGCCATATGCGCCTCGTCGGTGATGGCGAGCGCGCGCAGGCGGTCCAGCCCCGCCTTCTCGCGGATCAACAGCGTCTCCAGCCTCTCAAGCCCCGTCGCGGCGGCAAGCGCGCTGTGGAACTGGTCGTCATGCACACGAAAAGCCTTTCTGTCTCCGCGATGCATGGCTGCGCGCTGGCCGGTGAGGGCGTGTTCGATCTCCTGCTCGGCCTCCGCCGTTATGCCGATCTGGCACAGCCTGCAAACCGCAGCGACCTCCAGCGCCTCGCGGATGAATTGCGCGCTGCGAATGTGCTTTTCCGATAATCTGGAGACATAGGTGCCGCGGCTTGGCAGCGTGACGATCAGGCCGTCATCCCGCAGGCGGCTCAGCGCTTCGCGCACCGGCGTGCGGCTGGAATTGAACAACTGTCCGATCTCGTTCTCCGAAACCGCCTGGCCGGGAAAAAGCTCCCGGGAAAGGATGGCCGATTTCAGCGCGGAATAGATCTGGTCCACGACCGGACGGTTAAGGTCCAGCCGTTCCATTGTCGGCACGGTGCCACCTGTTACGGGAATTTTCGGCATATACCCTCCAGCGTTTTCATAACCGGTATACCGGAACACAAGTGTGTTGACAACCGGCATACCGGTATGCAAATGATCGCTTATTGGGAAGGAGGCTCCCGAAATGCAAAATATCAAGACCTGCGTCATCGTTGGCGCCGGAATGGTGGCGAAGACGCATGTGCTCGCCTGTGCGGCAAGTCCGGAAAAAATTCGCCTGAAAGGTTTGGTCGATGGCGGCTCCGGCCGCGCCAGGGCGCTGGCCGCCGAAGCGTCGAAACATACAGGATATGAGGTCGTCGTTTATTCCTCGGTCGAGGAAGCCGCACGCGATGCGGATGTCGATTTCGCCATCGTCGCGACGCCGCCGAATGCCCGCATCGATATCGTCGGACAGCTCGCAAGGGCGGGCAAACACATCCTGATGGAAAAGCCCGTCGCCCGTAACACGCAGGAAGCCGGTGGCCTTGTCGCTCTCTGTCGTGACGCCGGCGTCAAGCTCGGCATCATCTTCCAGCACCGCATGCGGGCTGCATCGCAAAAAGCCCGTGAGCTTGTTGATGGCGGCACGCTCGGAGCGCTGGGTCTCTGCGAAATTTCCGTGCCGTGGTGGCGTGCGCAATCCTATTATGATGAACCCGGCCGCGGCACACTCGCACGCGACGGCGGCGGTGTTCTGATCTCCCAGGCAATTCACACCATCGATCTGGCGCTCAGCCTCGCCGGGCCGGTCTCGCGCGTTCAGGCCATGGCGGCGACGACGCGGTTTCATCGCATGGAAACCGAGGATTACGTCGCGGCCGGCCTGCGCTTCAAGAATGGCGCCGTCGGCTCGCTGGTGGCAAGTACGGCAAGTTTTCCCGGCGCTCCGGAATCGATTGTCCTGCATTTCGACAATGCCAGCCTGCGGCTCGCCTCGGGCCTCCTGCATGTCGACTGGCGCGATGGCCGGCAGGAGACCTTTGGCGGCGCGGCATCCGGCACGGGCGGCGGGGTCGACCCCATGGCTTTCACGCATGAATGGCATCAGGGCGTCTTCGAAGATTTCGCAGACGCCATCTCCTCAGGGCGCGCCCCGGTCGTCACCGGTGAAGCGGCTCTTTTGTCTCACAGATTGATCGACGCGATCATCAACTCGGCCGACACCGGCAAGGAAGTGGAACTGCAGGATGACTAAAGCAATCAAGTTCGTCGCTCTCGGGATTGAGCACCGGCACATTTTCGGCATGGCCCAGAACATGCTGGATGCCGGCGCAGAATTCGCCGGCTGGTGGACCGAAGGCGAACCCGATGTGGTGGAAGGCTTCGTCAAGCGCTTCCCGGATGTGCCGCGCGCGGCCTCCAAGGAAGCTCTGCTGGCCGATGGCAGCATCGATCTCGTGCTGATCGCCGACATTCCCTCCAAGCGCGCCGATCTCGCCATCGCCGCCATGGAAGCCGGCAAGGACGTCATGTCCGACAAGCCGGGCTGCACCACCTTCGAACAGCTCGACCGCCTTCGCCAGACCGTTGCAAAGACCAAGCGCATCTGGACCGTCGATTTCTCCGAGCGTTTTGAAGTTCCGAGCGTGACCAAGGCGGCCGAACTCGTTGCGCAGGGTGCGATTGGCCGTGTGATCCAGACCGTCGGCCTCGGCCCGCATCGTCTGAACCGCCAGATCCGCCCGAAGTGGTTCTTCGAGCGTGAAGCTTACGGCGGCATCATCACCGATATCGCCAGCCACCAGATCGACCAGTTCATGTTCTTCACCGGTTCGACCGAAGTGGAGATCGTGGCTGCCACCGTTGCCAACTATGCCAACCCGCGCGATCCAGGCTTGCAGGATTTCGGCGAAGTGGTGCTGCGCGGCGACAAGGGCCACGGCTATATCCGCGTCGACTGGTACACGCCCGATGCGCTGCCGACCTGGGGCGACGGCCGCCTCACGATCCTCGGCACCGAGGGTTACATCGAACTGCGTAAATATGTCGATGTCGGCAACAAGGAAGGCACCGACCGTCTCATTCTCGTGAATGGCGACCGCTGCGAATATATCGACGCCTCCGGTGCCGGCCTGCCCTATTTCGGCCGCCTGTGCGACGACATCCGCAACCGCACGGAAACGGCGATGACGCAAGAGCATGTGTTCAAGGTATGCGACCTGTCGTTGCAGGCGCAGGCCAAGGCCGAAGGAGCAAAGGCATGATTGGCGTCGCGATTGTTGGTGCCGGCATCGGCGCCCTGCATCTGAAGGGTTACCAGGCGCTGCCGGAGCGCTTCTCCGTCAAGGCGATCTGCGACCTTGATCTGGAGCGCGCCCGCTCCGTGGCGGGCGAGGATACGTCCATCCGTCTGACGACCGATCTCGATGAGATTCTGGCGGATGAGAGCATCCAGCTCATCGACGTCTGCCTGCCGCCGCACCTGCATTTCCCCGTGACGCTGAAGGCGCATGCGGCGGGCAAGGATGTCGTCTGCGAAAAGCCGCTGGTCCGCTCGCTTGAAGAGGCAAATGCGCTGATCGACTCCGTCCAAAAGACCGGCCGTGGCGTGTTTCCCGTCTTCCAGTACCGTTTCGGACATGCGATGCGGCAGCTGCGTGCGCTCATCGATGCCGGCCTTGCGGGCAAGGCCTTTGTCGCGAGTTCGGAAGTTCACTGGAACCGTGGCGCCAGCTATTACGACATTCCCTGGCGCGGTACGTGGAAGGGCGAGTGCGGTGGCGCGATCCTCGGTCATGCCATTCACGCCCATGATCTTCTTTGCCACGTTCTCGGTCCCGTCGACGAAGTGTTCGCCATGGCCGATACGCGCGTCAACACGATCGAAACCGAAGACTGTGCGGCACTCAGCTTCCGCATGAAAAGCGGTGCGCTGGCGACGAGCTCGGTGACGCTCGGTGCCGCCGAAGATACGTCCCGCCTGCGCTTCTGCTTCGAGGGCTTCACCGCCGAAAGCGGCACGCTGCCCTATCGTCCGGCCGAAGACACATGGCGTTTCATCGCCCGTGCACCGACCACGCAGGACCAGATCGACGCCGTTCTGGCGACGGTCGCCGATGGCGAAAACGGCTTTGCCGGTTTTGTCGAAGCCATTGCCGACGCGATGGAAGGACGCGGCGGTAAGGAAGTGACTGTGAACGATGGCTTGCAGTCCATCGAACTCGTCACCGCCATCTATCGCTCGGTGCGGGAAGGAAAGCCGGTCCGCCTGTCCGACGCCGCAGAAGGCGAATGGATCAAGGGCTGGGCTCCGCGCGCATCCGCCAACGCATAATCATCTAAGGGAGGAAAAGAGATGATCGGTAAATACAGCATGGCATTGGCGCTGGCCATTGGCGCGGCGTCCTTTGCGGGCGCCGCCCAGGCGGCGCAGGAAGTGCGCTTCACCTGCGCTTATGACGGCAACGGCTGCGAAATTCTGAAAGATATTCTCGCGCGTTACGAAAAGCAGCATCCGGACGTGAAGATCGTCACCGACGTCGTGCCCTACAAGGCGCTGCTGGAAGGCCTGCCCGTGCAGCTCGCCGGCGGCAGCGGCCCGGATTTCGCAACCGTGACCGACCTTGGCGGCCTCAATCGCTATTATCTCGATCTCACACCTTATGTGGATGCGAAATATTGGGAAGATAATTTCTCCAACGTGCTGAAATGGTATCGCAGCGGCCCAGACGACAAGGGCATTTACGGCATGCATACCCAGCTCACCATCACCGGCGCCTTCATCAACCGCACTTTGTTCGATCAGGCCAATGTGGCGGTACCCGGCAAGGATGCGACGCTGGATGACTGGGCGAAGGCTGCCAATGCCGTCGCCAAGGCAACCGGCACGCCATACCCGATGGCCATCGACCGTTCCGGCCACCGTATCGCCGGTCCGGCCATTTCCTACGGCGCGAAAATTTTTGATGCGGACGGCAAGCCCATTCTCGTCGATGAAGGTTTCACGACTTTCGTGAAGAAATTCGTGGAATGGAACAAGGACGGCACCATGGCGCGTGACGTCTGGGCCGGGCAGGGCGGCAATACCTATCGCGATGCCGCGCAGGAATTCATCAACGGCCAGCTTGTCTATTATTACTCGGGCAGCTGGCAGACCGCGCGCTTCGACAGCCAGGTCGGCGATGCTTTCGACTGGGAAGTCGTGCCGCAGCCCTGCGGCGGCGCTGCCTGCACCGGCATGCCGGGCGGTACCGGCGTTGTCGGCTTCAAGCAGACCAAGAACCCGAAGATCGTTGCCGATATCCTGAACTTCCTCGCTCAGGACGAGAATTATCTCGACTTCACCGTGCGCACCCGCAACGTTCCGGCCCACAAGGCCGTGGCTGACAAGGGCGTGACCTACACCGGTGCGACGCCTGCGACGCAGAAGGCCATGAACGCCTGGCTGGACCAGATCCCCGGCCTCAGCCCGATTGCCTATACCTATCAGGGTTACAAGAACAATCGCGCCATGTTCAACATCTCCGTCCAGCGCATCACGCAGGCCATCGTCGGTGAAAGCACCGTCGATGAGGCGATGGCCCGCGCGAAGACGGACCTCGAGGAAGCGTTGAAACAGGCGAAGTGATCCATCGCCTTCCGGCGCGGCGCATGCCGCGCCGCGCCGGATCGAAGGAGGACCCTCATGTATAAATTTCTTGCGCCCGTCATGGGCATCGTCGAACTGCCCTTTGCCTTCCTGCAGAAGGTTCTCGGCCACCGGCGGATCGCCTGGGTGTTTCTCACGCCCAACCTGATCCTGTTTGCGGTCTTCGCCTTCCTGCCGATCCTGCTGAACATGGCCTATTCCGTGACCGGCAGCGAACACATATTGCTTTCCGAGCGCCCTTCGGTGGGCGGCGAAAACTTTTCGGTCCTTCTTTCCTGTCAGAATTACCTCGACCCCAATTCCTGTCAGCGCGACCTGTTCTGGCGCTCGGTCTGGAATACGGTTTTCTTCGTCGTGCTGCAGGTTGGTTTCATGGTCGGCTTTTCGCTGATCACGGCCATCGTGCTCAACCGCGATATCCGGGCGCGCGGGTTCTTCCGCGCGGTGTTCTTCTTCCCGGTTTTGCTCTCGCCCGTCGTTGTCGCGCTGATCTGGAAGTGGATTCTTCAGCGTTTCGGCGTTCTCAATGCGGCGATGGAGGGGCTTGGCCTCGGTTCGGTCGATTGGTTGCTCGAAGCCAATCTGGCCTTCGGCTGGTCGGTCTTCCTGTCGGTCTGGGCGCATATGGGTTTCTACACGCTCATTCTTCTGGCCGGCCTGCAGGCGATCCCGCGCGATGTCTATGAGGCGGCGCAGCTTGACAAGGCAAGTCCGTGGCGCATCTTCCGGCGTATCACGCTGCCGCTGCTTGCGCCCACCATGCTCGTCGTTCTCGTCCTGTCGCTCATCAAGGGCGTGCAGACCTTCGATGAAGTCTTTGCCTTCACGGGTGGCGGCCCCGGTTCGGCGACCACCTTCATCATTCAGTTCATCTATCAGACCGGCTTTGCCGGGACGCCCCGCAATTTCGGCCTTGCGGCTGCCGCTTCGCTGCTGCTCGCCGTGGTGCTGGTGGTGCTGACCGCCCTGCAATTCCGGGCAAACAGGAGCAAGGTCGATGGCTAGGATTGGCGCATTTCTGACCCGTACCCGCGGCCGCAACGGCAAGCTGCACTGGACCGACTGGCTGTCCTACGCCTATCTCGGCGTGGCGGTGCTGATGATGTTCGGTCCCGTTGTCTGGCTCGTGCTCTCCTCGTTCAAGACGGAAGCCGATCTCCAGCGTTTCCCGCCGCGCCTCCTGCCCTATACGCAGGAAACCGTGGTGGTGGATGGGCAGGCAGCGCCGCTGCCGGCCTATGTCGACAAGGATGGCCGCAAGTTCGGCATGGTTCGCCGCATCGGCCTCGTGGCCCAGGTGGTCGATCCGGCCAAGCCAGCCGAAGTCCTGAAGATGCCGTTCAACGAGCTGAAACCGGCTGAAAAGGTGGCGCTGGCGACGGAAAACTATTCCGAGCTTTTCCAGCGCTTCAATTTCCCGCTCTATTTCTGGAACTCGACCTTCATCACGGTGACGTCAACCATCATCATGCTGATCGTCAATTCCATGGCGGCCTTCGCGCTCTCGAAATACCAGTTCAAGGGCAGGGGCGTGGTGCTGGCGCTGGTTGTCGGCACGCTGATGATCCCGCAGACGGTCGTGCTGGTGCCGCTGTTTCTCATTACCAGCCAGCTCGGCATGATCAACAGTCTCTGGGGCGTCATCATTCCCGGCGCGGCAACACCGACAGGCGTCTTCCTGCTGCGGCAATATATGCTGACGATCCCGGATGAAATCCTCGATGCGGCGCGCATGGACAAGGCCAGCGAGTGGAAGATCTACTGGCGCATCATCCTGCCGCTTTCGGCACCGGCGCTTGCGGTTCTGGCGATCCTTGCGATCATGTGGCGCTGGAACGACTTCCTCTGGCCGCTGATCGTGCTGACCCGCAACGACAACTTCACCCTGCAGCTGGCGCTCAACTCCTTCCAGGGGGAGATGACGACGGAATGGAGCAATCTTCTGGCCATGACGGTGCTGACACTCGCCCCCATCGCGCTGGTCTTCATGTTCCTGCAAAAATACATCGCCACCGGCATTGCATCGACGGGCGGCAAATAATCCTCAGGGAGGAAACACGACAATGGCAAGTATTCAGCTTCGTCAGGTCAAAAAGACATATGGCGCCCTCGATGTGATCAAGGGTGTCGATCTCGATATCAAACACGGTGAATTCTGCGTTTTCGTCGGCCCTTCCGGCTGCGGCAAGTCGACCCTGCTGCGCATGATCTCGGGTCTCGAGGAGTTGAGCGGCGGCGATATCGTCATCGGCGGCGATGTGGTCAACACCGTGCCGGCGGCGGATCGCGGCCTTGCCATGGTGTTCCAGTCCTATGCCCTTTATCCGCATATGACGGTGCGCGAAAACCTGTCCTTCGGACTTGAGAACATCGGCACCTCCAAGAAGGACATCGCCGACAAGATCTCCCAGGTTTCCAAGATGCTGCAGATCGACCAGCTTCTCGAGCGTCGCCCCAAGGACCTGTCGGGCGGCCAGCGCCAGCGCGTCGCCATCGGCCGTGCCGTCGTGCGCGAGCCGCGTGTGTTCCTTTTCGACGAGCCGCTTTCCAACCTCGATGCGGAACTGCGCGTCGACATGCGCGGCGAGATTTCAAGTCTTCATCGGCGTCTCGGCAATACCATGATCTATGTCACGCATGATCAGGTGGAAGCCATGACCATGGCCGACAAGATCGCCGTTCTGCGCGCCGGCAAGCTCGAGCAATTCGGCGTTCCGCTCGATCTTTATAACCGCCCGGCCAATCTCTTCGTGGCGGGCTTCATCGGCTCGCCTAAGATGAACTTCTTTGCCGGCGAAGTGACCTCGGATGCAACGCCGTCCCTGAAGATCGCAACGGGCGAACTGGTCCCCCTGCCACAGACCGGCTTTTCTTATAAGCCCGGCCAGAAGGTGACGCTCGGCATCCGCCCAAACCATGTGCAGGCGGGTGGCGAAGGTGCACTGACGATGTCTGTGCGCACCGCCGAACAACTGGGCGGCGAGTCCTATCTTTACGGTACTCTCGGGGATGGCACCAGGGTGACGCTGCATCTTTCAGGCCAGACCTCGACATCGGCAGACGAAGTCATCCGTTTGTCGGCGCCGCTGGAACACATTCATCTTTTCGATACGACGAGCGGGCTGACGCTCCGGCAGGACTGACAGCCTTTGGCGCAACCCGCAACGCAGGACCATTGACATGACCGATAAAAAACTCCGTTCCGACCGCTGGTTCGCACCCGATGACCTGCGCAGCTTCGGGCATCGCTCACGCATGATGCAGCTCGGTTATGCGGAGGAGGATTTTGTCGGCAAACCCGTCATCGGTATCCTGAACACCTGGTCGGAGCTGAATACCTGTCACTCGCATTTCCCAGAGCGCGTGCAGGATGTGAAACGCGGCGTGCTGCAGGCTGGCGGCTTCCCCGTCGAAATGCCCTCGCTTTCGGTGGACGAGAGCTTCACCAAGCCGACATCGATGCTTTACCGCAACATGCTGGCCATGGAGACGGAGGAAATGATCCGCTCGCATCCGCTCGACGGCGTGGTGCTGATGGGCGGTTGCGACAAGACGACACCCGGCCTCGTGATGGGCGCGATCTCGGCCGGCGTGCCGATGATCTATCTGCCGGCCGGCCCGATGCTGCGCGGCAACTATGCCGGCAAGGTGCTGGGTTCGGGTTCGGACGCCTGGAAATATTGGGACGAGCGCCGCGCCGGTAACGTCACGGACGAGGAATGGCGCGGCGTGCAGGGAGGCATCGCCCGCTCTGCCGGTGTGTGCATGACCATGGGCACCGCCTCGACCATGACCGCCATCACCGATGCCCTTGGCCTCACCCTGCCGGGAGCTTCCTCCATTCCGGCGGTGGATGCCGAACACCAGCGCATGTCGGCAGGTTGCGGCCGGCGTATCGTGGAAATGGTGGCCGAGGAGCTGACGCCGGACCGTATTCTGACCGCGACCGCGTTTCGCAACGCCGCCATCGTCGCCATGGCGACCGGGTGCTCCACCAATGCCGTCGTGCATCTGATCGCCATGGCGCGCCGCGCCGGTGTGCCGATGACGCTGGACGAGCTCGACGAGCTTGGCCGGATCACGCCGCTCATCGCCAATGTCCGCCCCTCCGGCAAAGACTATCTGATGGAGGACTTCTATTACGCCGGCGGCCTGCGCGCACTGATGAAGCAGCTCGAAAGCCGTCTCGACTGTTCGGCGCTGACCGTGACCGGCCGCAGCATGGGTGAGAACCTCGAAGGCGCGAAGGTCTATAATGACGACGTCATCCGCTCGCTCGATAATCCCGTCTATGCGGAAGGCTCGCTTGCGGTGCTGCGTGGCAATCTTTGCCCGGACGGCGCCGTCATAAAGCCTGCCGCCTGCGATCCGAAATACCATATCCATGAAGGCCCCGCGCTGGTCTTCGACAGCTATCCGGAGATGAAGAAGGCGATTGATGACGAAAACCTCGATGTCACGCCGGATCATGTGCTGGTGCTGCGCAATGCCGGTCCGCTCGGCGGTCCCGGATTTCCGGAATGGGGCATGTTGCCGATCCCCAAGGCGTTGATCAAGAAGGGCCACCGTGACATGGTGCGCATTTCCGATGCCCGCATGTCCGGCACCTCCTATGGCGCCTGCGTACTGCATGTCGCGCCGGAAAGCTTCGTCGGCGGGCCGCTCGCGCTCCTGAAGACCGGCGATATCGTCCGCCTCGATCTGCCGCAGCGTCGCCTCGACATGCTGGTCAGCGAAGAGGAAATCGCCCGCCGCCGCGCCGCCTGGCAGGCTCCCGCACCGCGTTATGAGCGCGGTTATGGTTATCTCTTCTCCAAGCATGTCACCCAGGCCGATCAAGGCTGCGATTTCGACTTCCTGCAGACGGATTTCGGCCGCACCGCCGGCGAGCCCGATATTTTCTGAGGACGCCACATGTTGAAGCGATTGCTCATCACAGGCGCCGGCGGCAAGCTGGGCAGCATGTTGCGCGGACGACTTGGCCATGTCGCCGAGACCATCCGCCTTTCGGATGTCGTCGATCTCGGTGAGGCAGCCCCCCATGAGGAGCTTTTTCGCTGCCGGCTCGAAGACGAAGCGGCGGTTCATGAACTGGTGAAGGGCTGCGACGGCATCGTCCATCTCGGCGGTATTTCGGTGGAAAAGGCTTTTGATCCCATCGAGGCCGCCAATCTTCGCGGCGTCTACAATCTTTACGAAGCGGCGAGACAAAACGGCCTGCCGCGCATTCTCTTCGCCTCCAGCAACCACACGATCGGTTATTACCCGCAGGGACAACAGCTCGAGCCGGAAACGCCTTTCCTGCCGGATGGCCTTTATGGCGTCTCGAAGATTTTCGGTGAGGCGATGGCAAGTCTCTACCACTCCAAATTTGGCCAGGAGACGGCCATCGTCCGTATCGGGTCGTGCGAAGAAAAGCCCACCAACTGGCGGATGCTGTCGACCTGGCTCAGCTACGGCGACTTCGTCTCGCTGATCGAGGCCACCTTCCGCGTGCAGAAACTCGGCTGCCCAGTCATCTGGGGCGTCTCCGCCAATGACGACAGCTGGTGGGACAATTCCCATGTCGATTTTCTCGGCTGGCAGCGCCGAGACAATGCCGCGTGCTACGGCGCGGAAATCGAACGCGATGTGCCACGGCCCGATCCTGAGGCCGCAATCGCAAAATATCAGGGCGGCGTCTTCACAGACGAGCCCATTCACAGGACTTGAAACACACCCATCCGCCCATTGCGAGGAGACAGACATGAACAATGAAACGCGCGAAAAACTGCTGACGATTTCCGTCGCTACGCTGGCGACGGCGCTTTACAAGCGGGGTCTGCGCAACCAGGTCATTCAGGGCGTGCGCCCGCTTGGTTACAAGGGCAAGAACATGGTGGGCCCGGCCTTTACCCTGCGCTACATGCCGGCCCGCGAAGACCGCAACCAGCTCGTCGAATTCCGCAATCCCGCCCATCCGCAGCGCGTCGCCATCGAAACATGCCCGCCGGGCCATGTGCTTGTCATGGACAGCCGCAAGGATGCGACCGCCGCCTCGGCCGGCGATATTCTGGTAACCCGCCTGATGGTTCGCGGCGGCGCCGGCATCGTTTCCGATGGCGGTTTTCGTGACGCCGCCACCATTGCCGAACTGGATATTCCCGCCTACCACACCCGGCCTTCCAGCCCCACTAACCTGACCAAACACGAGGCAATCGAGATCAACGGTCCGATTGGCTGCGGCGATGCGCCGGTCTTTCCGGGCGATATCATTGTTGGTGATGCCGATTGCGTTATCGTCATCCCGGCGGGCATTGCCGACGACGTGGCAACCGAGGCGGTGGAAATGACGGCTTACGAAGATTTCGTGGTGGAGCAGGTCAAGGCGGGCCAGACGATCATCGGGCTTTATCCATGCACCAAGGAAGAGCACCAGACTTCTTTTGCCGAATGGCGCAAGAAGAACAACCGCTGAATTTTACAGCCATCCCAGTGCTTTCGCCGCGCGGATCGCCTCCGCGCGGCGTTTGCAATCCAGCTTGCGGAACAGGTTGCCGAGGTGAAACTTCACCGTCACTTCCGAGATATTGAGCGTCTGGGCGATCTTCTTGTTCGACATGCCGCTGGCCAGCAGTTGCAGCATCTGCGCCTCCCGCTGCGAAAGCCCGCCATGCAGGGCGCGTGCCTGTGGCGAGTTGACCGAGGCGGCGAAAATCGACAGCGCGGCGCGGACATCGGAAGAGGTTTCGATGAAACTGCGGATGCGGCGATTGTTCAGAAGCGGCGACAGGAAGACGCGTTCTTCCGACAGGACGCCATTGCAGCCAAGGCGGGTTGCCGATTCAAGAGCGGTGAGTATATGGGCGCGGGCGGCGGCGTTGTCGCGGCGCTGGTGTGCGGCGTAACTCTGCCAGATTCTCAGCGCGACCTTCTCGCGGTTGGTGACCTTTGGATTGGCGATCATCGCGTCAATCTGCCGGGAGAGATAGGCGCGCGGCGTGAAAAGATGCACCGCATCGCGCAGCCATGCCATGACATAGGCGATTTCGTCCCGCCGCGTCAGCCGGGAAAGGTCTTCATGGGCGCTCTCCACCCAGTTGCGGCCCATCGGCATGCGGATTGCCGAAAGCGTCGCGGCGGCATCCGCCCAGCGGTTGGCGTTCTGATAGGCAATGGCCGTCCTGATCTCCATCATCGCATGGAATTGCAGACCTTCCGAAAGATGAATCCACAGACCATCGAGAAAGCCCGGACGAACGGTCATTGGAAAATGGTCGATCAACACCTGCGAGGCGTAAAACAGGGCAAACTGCATCAGGCTCGGCCAGATTTCGGCAGCGGCGAAGTGATCGAATTCGTGCTCGACGAAATGCAGCAGGTCGCGCGGTTTTCCCGCTTCATAGGCAAGGCAGGCTTCCGCCAGCCGCAACATCCGGAACTCCTGCACGGCATCATGCGGCACCTGTTCCAGCCGTGCACGCGCCTCCTGCGCCGCCCGGCGGGCCAGAAGCGCATCGCCGCTCATCAACCGCAGCACGATCTGGTGCAGATGGATGAAGAATTCCAGCAGGGGCTGCCCGCCCATCTTGCGCAGATAGATCAGAGCGCGGGCGGCGGCGGCCTCGGCCTCACGGAAATTGCGGCGGCGGATTTCGAATTCCAGCAGCGCATTGTAATAGGCCGCCCATTTGCCGTGGTCGTCCATGGGGTAATCGGCCATGAACTCGGCGAGACGGGTTATCACCGCGTCATTGGGCGTCAGGTCCTCGGCAATCATCAGGTTCAGCCGGAAGGTGCGGGCCGCGAAGGAAAACCGCGAGCCACGTGCAAGCACCTTCAGCGGATCGAGGTAATCCGACCCGAGGCTTTTGCCGAGCAGATGGCGCACGCGTTGCAATTCACCCTGTTTCAGCAGCGCGCGAGTGACGGCAAATAGCACGGTCTCATTCGCTGTAATCATATCCTGCGAAAACCGCATGATGATTTCGCGAAAGCGGTCGACGCTGCTCCTGTAGATCAGTTCACGGCCATCGGCGCGCTCGAGGATTTGTGCGGCATGGGTCTCGTAACCGCGGTCCAGCAGCATGGCCATGGCGGCCAGCGAACGCCCTGCCTTTTCGAACGCCGAGGCGACCTCCACGACAGCGCTGCCGGCCTGCAATGTGGCGAGGCGTTCTTTTGCCGCAACCGTCAGAAGCCGTATCAGCGTGCGGTGATTGTCTGGTTTTCCCGTCAGAAAGGGCGGCAGAAGCTTGCTCCAGTCCGCATCGGGGTCTGCGGAGGGATTTTCGAGCCAGAAGGACAGTTCGACCGTCTGGGCAGGGGAAAGATGCGGCAGATAGCTTTCGCGCAGATAGTCGGCGCATAACGTTTCATCCGGCAGGCGCGCCAGCGACAGGAAGGCCGGCCACCCCGCATAATCCTCGAGTGCCAGATGCTTCTGTTCAGGCGGAAGGCTTTCCGCCTCATCCGGCCTGAAGGCCAGTTCGTCCGATCCTATGGTGAGCGAGCCGCGATGCAGGATGTGCCGCGCCATTCCGCTGATCCGCTGGTCCGGCCGGCAGGCGATGACGACGAAACGCACCGATTCCAGAATGGGGGCGGGCATGCGTACCGCCCGTGCAAAGACTGGAACGTCCCACAGCAGGCAGCCATTTGCCGCGTCGTCGCCTTGCGGCTGGTGCGTGCGGCATATCTGCGTTCCCAGTTCTTCTGCGAGCATCTCCAGCAGCACGCTTTTTCCCGCGCCCGCCGGCGCGCGCAGAAATACCACGCCCGCGGTTTCGCTGGCGATGCGGTGGCAGAGGCGGGGCCGGGGCAGGAGTGTCATCGGGAAAGGGATAGGATATCCAGATTTAAAAACCTATACTCATTCTTCAAAAAACTATACCTTTCGGCAATTGTTCAAACCGCCATCTGGTGAAAACTTGTGCTCACGCAACCGATGCACAAGGAACGTTCCACCGATGCAGCAACATCCGCTGGTCGCGATTTTGAACAGGCTCGGCACCTTCGTGCTGGTCATGATCGCCCTGTCCATCATGATTTTCGTGCTCGCTCGCGTGGTGCCGGGCGATCCCGCCCGCATGGCGCTCGGGCCTGCGGCAACGCAGGAACAGGTGGATGCGCTGCGCGGGGAGATGGGCCTCGACAAGCCGCTGGCCGTCCAATATCTCGACTATATCGGCAATGCCCTGCACGGCGATCTTGGTTTTTCGCTGGTGTCGCAGCGCCCCGTCACCACCGATCTGGCGCAGACCGTTCCGGCCACCGTCGAGCTGGTGCTGGTGTCGGTCATCTTCATGTTCGCCATCGCCATCCCGCTTGGCGTCATCACCGCGCACTATCGCGACCGGCCGCTCGATCACATCGGCCGCATCCTGTCGCTCACCGGGGTAACGATCCCGAGCTTTCTTTTCGCCATCACGCTGCAATTGCTGGCCGCCCGGTTTCTCTCCGGCTGGCCGATCATCGGCAGGCTTGACCACGGGCTCGGCTGGCAGGGCGGTCCGACCGGTTTCATTCTTGTCGACGGCATGCTGGCGGGACGTTTCGACGTCGTGCTCGATGCGCTGAAGCATCTCGCACTACCGGCATTTGCGCTTTCCATGGCAGGCATCGGCCAGATCACCCGCATCACGCGCTCCTCGATGATTGAAAACCAGCGCAAGGACCATGTGCTGACCCTGCAAAGCTTCGGCGTGCCGGAGCGGGTCATCATCTTCCGTTACCTGCTGAAGCTCTCTTCCATCGCGCCGCTGACGATCATGGGTCTCGAATTCGCGTCGCTGATCGGCAATGCCTTCGTGATCGAGATGGTCTTCGCCTGGGGCGGTTTTGCCTCCTACGGGTTGAACGCCATCCTGCAGAAAGACCTCAATGCCGTGACTGCCGTGGTGCTGGTGGCCGGCCTGTTCTTCATCGTTGCGAACCTGATCGTGGATGTCCTGATCTCGATCATCGACCCGCGCCTGCGCCGCAAGGAGGCTCGCTGATGGCTGATATGAAAATGCTCGAACCCACCGATCGCGGTTTAAGCGCCGGTTACATGATGTGGTATCGCTTCAGCCGCAATCCGGCAGCGGTCATCGGTTCGCTGATCCTCCTGTCGGTGCTGGTGCTGGCGGTCTTCGCGCCATGGCTCACGCCCTATCCCAAACATATCGGCGCGGTCGTCGATTTCCGCGCCCGCCATATGCCGCCGGATCTGGAACACTGGTTCGGCACCGACAAGGCCGGGCGCGATATCTTTTCCCGCACCATTTTCGGGCTGCGTGTTTCCCTCCTTCTCGTCATCGGCGTGCTCGGCATTTCGGTGCCGGTCGGAACCGTGCTTGGCCTCATCGCCGGTTATTTCGGCGGCTGGACCGAAAAACTCATCAGCGGCTTGACGAACGTGATGCTGGCCATGCCGCCGCTCGTCATGGCGCTTGCGGTCTCCAACCTTCTGGAGCCGACGCTGACGAACGCCATGATCGCGATCACCCTTCTGTGGTGGACCTGGCATGCACGGCTGATCTATTCGGTGTCGAAGTCCATTGCGTCCGAAGACTACATCGAGGCCGCGCGTCTTGCCGGTGCCGGCTCCCTGCACATTCTCTTTCGCGAAATCCTGCCCAATTGCGTCTCGGTCATATCGGTCAAGACGACGCTCGATGCCGCCTTCGTCATCCTGTTCGGCGCGACGCTGAGCTTCCTCGGTTTCGGCGTCAAGCCGCCGACCCCTGATCTTGGATCGATGGTCGCCGACGGGCGCCAGTTCATGCCGGATTTCTGGTGGGAAGTGCTCTGCCCCGGCGCGGCCGTGCTTTACGTGACGCTGGGTTTCAACCTGCTGGGCGACGGCCTGCGCGACATGTTCGACGTGGAAAGCTAAGGCCATGACTGAACCGCTTCTCAAGGTCGAAAACCTCAACGTCACCTTCACCAATTACGGCCGCACCCGACAGGTGTTGCGCGATGTCGCCTTCACGGTTGCCGCCGGTGAGCGCGTGGCGCTGATCGGCGAAACCGGATCGGGCAAGTCCGTCACCGCCAAGGCGATTATCGGTACTTTGCCGAAGAATGCCGCGATCACCTCCGGCGCCATCATCATCGATGGCCGCGACGTGCTTGCCCTGCCGCGCAGAGAACGTGAGGCGCTGAAGGGAACGGCGTTTTCACTGATCATGCAGGACCCGCTATCGTCCTTCAATCCGGTCTTCAAAATCGGCACCCATCTCGATGATGTCATGCGCTTTGCCGACAAACGCGACGGCGTCAACTCGTCGAAGGCAGAGCGCCGCAACCGTATCGCGGCCGTGCTGCGCCGCGTGCAGCTTGCCGATACCGAGCGGGTGATGAATGCCTATCCGTCCGAGCTTTCGGGCGGCATGCGCCAGCGTGTGCTGATCGGGCTTGCCCTGCTGCATCAGCCGAAGCTCCTGATCGCCGATGAGCCCGGCACGGCGCTCGACGTCACAACGCAGGATGAAATCCTCAACCTTATCAACCAGCTGGTTGCCGAAGAAAACATGGCGCTGCTGATGATCACCCACAATCTCGGCGTCGTGCGTAAGGTGGCGGACCGGGTCGTGGTCATGCACCACGGCGATATCGTCGAAACCGGCCCTTGCACGCAAATCCTGCATGCTCCCGCTGCGGATTATACTCGTTCACTGCTGGATGCCGTGCCGCCACTTTATGGCCAGCGCGTCACCGACCTTGCGCAAAGCACGCGGCAGCCGATCATCACCATCGAAGGCCTGAACAAGATTTACGGCAGGCGCAACGGTTATCACGCCGTGCGCGACGTGAACCTGACGCTGAAGCAGGGCGAGGTTTTTGG
The DNA here is from genome assembly GCF_027157905.1 of Agrobacterium sp. LMR679. Classification (NCBI taxonomy): domain Bacteria; kingdom Pseudomonadati; phylum Pseudomonadota; class Alphaproteobacteria; order Hyphomicrobiales; family Rhizobiaceae; genus Agrobacterium; species Agrobacterium sp. LMR679. Next base: position 1,823,973 of record NZ_JAPVOJ010000001.1, read on the forward strand.
CCTTGCGGGTGAATCCGGCTCCGGCAAGACCTCGGTTGCGCGCATGATCATGGGCCTTTCGCGCCCCACCTCCGGCAATCTCGTCATTGACGCCCCGACGCCTGAGCGCGGCAAGCGGCTGACGCAGATCGTCTATCAAAATCCGGGTACTTCGCTCAATCCGAAGCGTACCGTCAGGCAGACGCTTTCACTACCGTTGAAATCCATCGGCATGGATGGGCAGGCGCGGGAAAGCCGGATGCAGGACCTGATGGGGCTGGTGCGGCTGCCGCAATCCTATCTCGGCAAATATCCGCACGAGCTTTCCGGCGGGCAGAAGCAGCGCGTGGCGATTGCCCGTGCGCTGGCCGCCGAGCCGAAAATCCTCATTCTCGACGAGCCGACTGCGGCACTCGATGTCTCCGTGCAGAAGACGGTGATCGACCTTCTGCTGCAACTGCGCGAGGAGCTTGGCCTCACCTATCTGATGATCTCGCACGACCTGTCGCTGATGCGCAATTTCTGTTCGCGCATCGCCATCATGCTGCGCGGCGAGATTGTCGAGGAGGGTGTGACGTCGGCGGTCTTTGCCGAGCCAGCCCATCCCTATACCCGCGCCCTGATCGCGGCCATCCCCGTCGTCACCGACGAGGAAGAACGTCTCAAACCCACCGTGACCGAGGAAGAGCGCATGCGCTTCCTCGTAAAAACGACCGATTGATGAAAGAGGAGCCTGACGTGTATCGCGTTGGAATTGACGTCGGCGGCACGAATACCGATGCCGTTGTGTTGCAGGATAAAACCGTTCTGGCGGGGGTGAAGGCCTCCACGACAGAGGATGTGACATCCGGTGTCATCGAAGCCCTTGAAAAGGTCGTCGAGGCATCGGGCATCGACAGGGCACGCATTGGCGCCGTGATGATCGGCACCACGCATTTTACCAATGCGGTGATCGAGCGTCGGCATATGGACGAGGTGGCCGCCATCCGTCTCGGCCTGCCTTCCGGCGCCGGCCTGCCGCCCATGGTCGACTGGCCGGATGATCTCAAGGAAATCGTCGGCAACCACGGTTATCAGGTGCGCGGCGGTTACGAATTCGACGGCCGCGAAATTTCGCCGCTCGATGAGGACGAAATCGTCCGCATCGCCGCCGATATCCGCGCCAAGGGCCTGAAGGCCGCTGCCGTCACCTGTGTTTTCAGCGGCATCAATGATGCGATGGAGCTGCGGGCGAAGGAGATCCTGCAGGAGCGCTGCCCGGGCCTGCCGGTGGTGATGTCCAAGGATATTGGCCGTCACGGTCTGCTTGCGCGTGAAAGTGCTGCAATCATGAATGCCAGCCTGCTATCGCTTGCCGATCGCACCGTTGCGGCTTTCGGCGAGGCGCTGAAGGCTGCGGGCATTACCTGCCCGTTTTATATCACCCAGAACGACGGCACGCTGATGGCGGCGGATGTGGTGCGCGGTTTCCCCGTGCTCACCTTCGCGTCCGGCCCGACGAATTCCATGCGCGGTGCGGCCTTCCTCACCGGCCTCAAGGATGCCGTGGTGGTGGATGTCGGCGGCACCACCTCTGATGTCGGCTCGCTATCGCACGGCTTCCCGCGTCAGGCCTCGACCACGGTGGATATTGGCGGGGTGCGCACCAATTTCCGCATGCCTGACGTCTTCTCCATCGGTCTCGGCGGCGGCTCGCTGGTGGTCAATGGCGACCACGGCCTGACCGTCGGGCCGAAATCCGTCGGTTACCGTGTTCGCCGCGAGGCGCTCTGCTTCGGTGGCTCGACCCTGACGGCGACCGATATCGCGGTTGCCTCCGGCAAGGCCGATGTGGGCGAGAAGGCGCTGGTCGCCAGCCTCGACAAAAAGCTCGTGGATGCGGCGGTCGGCAAGATCAACGACATGCTTGAGGCCTGCGTGGAGCGCAGCCGCATCTCGTCGTCGCCGGTGCCGGTGATTGCCGTTGGTGGCGGCTCCATCCTGATGCCGGATCGGATCGGTGACCTCGAAGTCATCCGGCCTGAGAATTTCGCGGTGGCCAATGCCGTTGGCGCGGCCATTGCGCAGATCAGCGGCGAGACCGACCGGGTCTTTTCGCTGGTGGACGGACGCACGCGCGAGAGCGCGCTGGCCGAGGCGGAAGCGGAGGCCCGCGAAAAGGCGATTGCCGCCGGCGCGATTGCCGAAACGCTTGATGTCATCGAGCGCGAGGACATGCCGCTTGCATACCTGCCCGGCAACGCCACCCGCATTCATGTGAAAGTTGTTGGAGAAATGGGAGCCAATCATGGCTGAGACACGCAAGCTGAAATATGACGAAGCGGCATTGCGGACGCTGACCCGTGAAGATCTCGACGCGCTGGAAATCGGCGCCGGCATTCTCGGCACAGGCGGCGGCGGCAATCCCTATCTTGGCAAGCTTCTGGCGCTGGAAGCCATGAAGGCCGGTTACGAGATGAAGATTCTCGCAACCGACGCCATCGAACCGGACGCGCTCTGCATGTCCATTGGCGGCATCGGCGCGCCTGTCGTTGGCGTCGAGCGCATTCGCGAAGGACGTGAGGGCCTGCGTTGCCTGCGGGCGATGGAGGAGTTGATCCGCACGCCTGTCGACGCCATCGTCTGCGAAGAAATCGGCGGTTCCAATTCCATGAACCCGCTGGTGACGGCGGCGCTGGGCGGCCTGCCGATCCTCGATTGCGACGGCATGGGCCGGGCTTTCCCGGAAATGCAGATGACCACCTTCTCCATCTACGGCCACAGTTCTACGCCATCGGTGATGTGCGATCTGCACGGCAATGCCGTCATCTTCAGCCATGCCGTTTCCGAAGTCTGGCACGAGCGCATGGCGCGCGCCTGCGTCGTCTCGCAGGGCGGCGGCGCAATGCTGGCGACCGCGCCGATGCAGGCGCATTACGTGCACCAGTATGGCATTCCGAAAACCTATACCAAGGCGATTGCCATCGGTGAGGCGGTGATCCGCGCCCGCAAGCAGCAGGAAGACCCGATTGCCGCGGTCTGCGCGCTAGAAGGCGGAAAGCGCATCTTCAACGGCAAGATCACCGATCTGAAGCGCCACCTGCGCGGCGGTTTCGCGGTCGGCGATCTTACGCTCTCCGGCTTCGACGATTGCGCGGGCCAGACGGCGGGCGTCGCCATCCAGAACGAATTCCTGCTGTTTTCCCGTGACGGCAAGGTGGAAGTGACGGTGCCCGACCTGATCGTCCTGCTCGATGTCGATACGGGTTATCCGATCACCACCGAAGTGCTGCGCTACGGCCAGCGTGTGGCCGTCATCGCCATCCCCTGCCACGACCTGCTGCGCAGTGCCCGCGCGCTTGAGGTCGTTGGGCCGGCGGCCTTCGGTTATCCGGACATTCCTTTCTCACCGCTGCCCGTTCCGGTCAGCAAGGCTGCCTAACCATAAGCGGGGCCAATGACCCGCAATAAAGAGGAGAACGATAATGAAAATGCCTGTACTTTCTTCCCGTCTCGCCGCGCTGGCGCTCGGTACGGCGCTTGCGTTGCCGCTTGTTTCTTCCGCAGCCCTTGCGGAAGACAAGGTATCGGTCGCGGTCAACACCATGCAGATATTCAGCTCGCTCGACCCGGCGAAGGTGACTGATTACACCGGCTATATGGCCATCGTGAACATGTATGACGGCCTGACCACGGTGAACGCCAAGGGCGAAATCGTGCCGCATCTGGCGAAATCCTGGGATATTTCGCAAGATGGCCTGACCTACACCTTCCACCTGCGCGACGATGCGAAGTTTCAGGATGGTACGGCGGTGAAGGCTGCCGATCTTGCCTGGTCGATCCAGCGCCTGCTCGGCATCAACAAGGGCCCGTCGAACCTCATCGTCGGCGTTCTGAAGCCCGAAAACGTCACCGCGCCTGACGATGCCACGCTGGTCATGAAGATCGAGCGCCAGTTCTCGCCCTTCATGGCGGCGACGCCCTTGATGATGGCGATGAACAGGACGCTGATCGAAGCCAATGCCAAGCCGGAAGACAAGTGGGGCGAGGCCTATGTCGGCGAACATTCCGCCGGCTCCGGCCCCTACAAGCTCGTCAGCTACAACCGTTCCGCCGACATGGTCATTGCCCGCAATGCCGATTATTTCCTCGGCTGGACCAAGGGCAAGCCGATCGACGAAGTGCGCTTCGTGCAGACCAGCGACGACGCCACCGTCAAGGCGCTGGCGGAAAAGGGTGAACTCGGCCTTTCCTCGCACGGGCTTGGCAACGACACCTATGAATCCATCGGCCGCATGAAGGGTTACAAGCTGATCCAGACTCGCACCGCCGGCGGTTTCGTCATCAAGCTCAATACCAAGGTCTATCCCACCGACGACGTGCACGTTCGCCGCGCCATCGCCTATGCGACGGATTACAAGACGATCCAGGAAGTGATCTATCCGGGCTTCGATATGAAGGGACCGCTCTCAGACGCGTTCAAGGATGCGCATAATGGCGATATCCAGCCCGGCGTCTACGATCTGGATAAAGCCAAGGAAGAACTGGCGAAGTCGAAATATGCCGGCCAGAAGATCACGCTGGTTAACAGCTATGTCGCGTCGCTGGCCTTCGAGGCCGAAGTGGCGCTGCTTCTGCAATCCAGCCTCGAGCAGATCGGCATCACGCTCGATATCAAGCCGGAGCCGTGGAACCGCATCGTCGAGCTGTCCTCCAAGCCCGAAACCACGCCGGCATCGACGCAGGTGAACATCTCTCCGACCTATCCGTCGCCGGACGCGATGTTCTACAACCAGTATCATTCCAAGGCTTCCGGCACCTGGATGTCGATGGAATGGTTGCAGAACGCGGAAATCGACGGCCTGATCGACAAGGTCCGCGCGACCACCGATGTGAACGAGCAGAACGCCACCTACAAGGAACTGCAGACGAAGATCGCCGATCTTCAGCCGGACGTCTGGGCCGTTGCGCCGAACCGCCGTTATGCGGCGAACAAGTGCCTTCAGGGTTACGAGTTCATTCCCATGCAGAGCTGGGACCTGAACTTCTCCAATTTCCATTGGGACTGCAAGGCGGAGTGATCTCCGCCTCATGAAAGCCGGCCCCGCCACAATGGCGGGGTTGGCCAGACTTGGAACTTCAAAGGGAAGGAGCATCGCTTGCGGCCGGAAAGGCTGCGGCATGCCCGAGGATGACGCATGATCCAGGAATTTTCCGAAGACGATATCGAACCTCTGGCCACCGGCGCCTGGATTCTGGGAACGGGGGGCGGCGGCAATCCCTATATCTCGACGCTCAACCTGCGGCGTCTTTATGCCGAGGGCAGGCGGGTGAAGGTCATGGATCCCATGGCGCTCGCCGATGACGATATGGTCGCCGTCGTCTCCAAGATGGGTGCGCCGCTTGTCGGTCAGGAGCGGCTGGGGGATCCTGTCCATCTCGCCCGTGCCGTCGAGGTGATGGAGGATTATCTCGGCAAGCCGTTCCGGGCGATCATGAGCGTTGAAATCGGCGGTTCCAATGCGCTGTCGTCCTTCCTCGCCGCCGCTGTGCTCGACCGGCCGGTCGTTAATGCCGATGCCATGGGACGCGCCTATCCCGAGGCGCAGATGACATCCTTTGCAATCGGCAACCTGCCGATGTTTCCGCTGTCGCTGGTCGATGTGCGCGACAATGAGGTGATCGTGACGCGCGCGGCATCGTGGAAATGGATGGAGCGCATCTCGCGCAAGGTCTGCACCGAAGTCGGCTCCACCGCCGCCACCTGCAAGGCGCCGCGCACCGGCAGGGAAGTGAAGGAATGGGGTATTCACTACACCGTCACCAAGGCGACCGAACTTGGGCGCGCGGTGATGGAGGCGCGTGCGCGCCACGACGATCCGGTTCAGGCAGTTCTTAACCACGAGGGCGGCAAGCAGCTGTTCCGTGGCAAGGTGGTGGATGTGGCGCGTGAGACCACCGGTGGTTTCCTGCGCGGCAGCACGACCATTGAAGGTATCGATGCCGACCGGGGTTCGCGCATGGAACTGGCCTTCCAGAACGAATGGGCGGTCGCCTTCCGCGATGGCCAGCCGGTGGCCATGACGCCCGACCTGCTTTGCCTTCTCGACACTGTCTCGGGCGGCGCCATCGGTACGGAATCGGTGCGTTACGGCCAGCGTGTCACGGTTGTCGCCTTGCCGGCGCCGGAGCTTTTGACGACACCTGCCGGCATCGCCGCCGTTGGCCCGCGCGCCTTCGGTTATGACATTGACTTCAGATCGGTATTCCCATGAAACGCATCGGTATTGACGTTGGCGGCACCAATACGGATGCCGTTCTGATCGATGGAGACACCATCGTCGCTTCCATCAAGGTCCCGACCACGCAGGATGTCCTGTCCGGCGTAAAGGCGGCGCTTGCCCATGTGGCAGGCCATGTCGGCGCGGCGGACCGGCCGATTGATGCGGTGATGATCGGCACGACCCATTTCACCAATGCGGTGGTGGAGCGCGCCCGGCTGGAACGGGTCGCGGCCATCCGCATCGCATTGCCAACAGGTTCTTCACTGCCGCCGATGTGCGATTGGCCGAAGGATCTTCGCGAGGCCGTTGATCCGCTGATCTTCATGGTCCACGGCGGCCATGAATATGACGGCAGTCCGCTGGTGCCCATGGTTCCCGATGAAATTCGCGAAGCGGCGATGAAAATCCGCGATGCGGGTATCACTTCCATCGCCATTTCCGCGACCTTCTCACCGCTGACGACGGAGTGCGAGGTACGGGCGGCGGAAATCGTCCGTTCTGTGATCCCTGATGCACGCATCACGCTTTCCCATACGCTTGGCCGCATCGGGCTTCTGGAGCGAGAAAATGTCGCTCTCCTGAATGCAGCGCTGCAAACGCTCGGCAAGACCACGGTTCAGGCGTTTTCGGATGCGCTGCGCGAAGCAGGCGTGAAGGCGCCGTTCTATCTGACCCAGAATGACGGCACCGTGGCGCTCGCGGATGTGGCCGCCGCCAACCCCGTGCACAGTTTCGCTTCCGGCCCGACCAATTCGATGCGCGGTGCGGCCTTCCTCACCGGGCTTTCCGATGCGATGGTGGTGGATGTCGGCGGCACCACCTCCGATATTGGCTGCCTTGTCGGCGGTTTTCCGCGGGAAGCGAACAATATCGTCCATATTGGCGGGGTGCGCACCCTGTTCCGCATGCCCGATCTTCTGCCGATTGCGCTCGGCGGCGGCACCATCGTCGACCCTGAAACAGGCAAGATCGGCCCACGCTCGGTCGGTTACCGCATCCTGACGGAAGCCCGTGTTTTCGGCGGCGAGACGCTAACGACATCGGATATCGCCGTGGCCGCAGGCCTGATCGAGATGGGTGACCGCGACCGTGTGAAAGACCTCGATCCGGCATTCGTGCAGGCCTCGCTTCAACGCATCCGTGACATGGTGGCCGACAGTTTCGACCAGATGAAAACCTCGGCCGAAGACGTGCCGCTGGTTGCCGTCGGCGGCGGGGCTTTCCTGATCCCCGAGACGGTTCCAGGTGCGTCGGAAGTGCTGCGTGTGGAAAATGCCGGCGTTGCCAATGCGCTGGGCGCGGCGATGGCGCAGGTTTCCGGCGAGGTCGATCAGGTCTTTTCCGGACTGAGCCGGGACGAGGCCCTTGCGAAAGCCGAGATCGAGGCGCGGAACGCAGCCGTTGCTTCCGGCGCGGAGCGGGCGAGCCTCAAGACGCTTGAGGTGGAGGATATCCCGATCGCCTATCTGCCGGGCGGTGCTCGCAGGGTGCGCGTACGGGTCATCGGCGATATCGCCTTTCATTGATGGTAAGAGGCCCTGCCGGAGTAGGATGACGAGGGAGTGAGCACATGACGAAGATCGCACTGGCCATTCATGGTGGTTGCGGCGTGATGCCGGAAGACAGCATGACGTCAGAGGAGTGGGCTGCTGCGCGCGACGATCTGGCGGCGGCACTGCGCGCCGGTTATGGCGTGCTGAAGGCTGGCGGAACCGCGCTTGAGGCGGTCGAGGCGGCGGTCGTCGTCATGGAGGACAGCCCGCATTTTAATGCCGGGCATGGTGCCGCACTCAACGAAAACGGCATTCACGAACTCGATGCATCCATCATGGACGGTGCCACATTGGCGGCGGGCGCGATCAGCGCGTCCCGTGCCATCCGCAACCCGGTGAAGGCGGCGCGTGCGCTGATGGTCGATGAACGTGCCGTCTATCTGACGGGTGAGGCGGCGGACCGCTTTGCCAGGGAAAAGGGGCTAGCCACCGAGCCTCAATCCTACTTCACCACGCAAAAGCGCGTGGAGGCACTGTCGGCGATGAAGCGTCATGCCGCCACAGGTACGGAAGCGACTGAAAACGAAAAGCACGGGACCGTCGGCGCAGTGGCGCTCGATGCGGCGGGGCATCTTGCTGCGGCCACCTCGACCGGCGGTTACACCAACAAGCCGGACGGCCGGGTGGGAGACAGCCCGGTGATCGGCGCCGGCACCTATGCGCGGGATGGCGCCTGTGCAGTTTCCGGGACCGGCAAGGGCGAGTTTTTCATCCGTTATGTCGTCGGCCACGAGATCGCGTCCCGCGTTGCCTATCTTGGGCAGGATCTGGAGACCGCCGCCGGGCAATCTCGTGCACAAGGATCTGGTCCCCTACAATATCGGTGCCGGCCTAGTGGCGATCGATGCCGAAGGCGGCATTGCCGCACCCTATAACACGCCCGGCATGTTCCGTGGCTGGGTGACACCATCGGGCGAGGCACGCGTGGCCACCCATGACACAGTCTATGAGGTGAAATTGTAGGTCGCTGTCGCGGGTAGGATAAAAAACCGGTGACAGGAAGCGCTATCGGCGGCAAAAGGTTTGAACCGTTACCGGCTCGTTTTTCATCCATGGTGCTGGCCTCATGAACATCAAGCAGCTCGAAGTCCTGCGCACGCTTCTTTCCACTGGCTCGACCATTGCCACGGCCAAGGCCATGGGTCTCAGTCAGTCCGGTGTCAGCCGGCTTCTGGCGCAGCTCGAATCGGATCTGTCGCTGACGCTGTTTGCCCGCGACAAAGGGCGGCTCATTCCGACGCCGGAGGCCGCACTTCTTGCCCGTGATGCCGAAAATGTGCTGCTCGCCGTTGATCGCATGTCCGGCCACGCCGAAGATCTGCGCAATGGTGCCGCCGGCCCGGAAATCGTTCGCATTGGCCTGCCGAGCAGCATGTGGGAAAATTTCGCGCCCGCCATGCTGATCGACTATGTCCGGGATTTTCCCGGCGTGCGTATCGAAACCTTCTTCGAGACGACCACCGCCATCAACAAGCTGGTGGGCGAACGGGTAATCGATCTGGGTTTCCTGCGGATGGAAGGCGAGATCGGACCGGGCATCGATGTCGAACGTGTTGCGACCGGCAAAAGCGTTTGCGTGGTCCGGCAGGATCATCCGCTGGCTGAACTCACCGAAATCACCGTTAAGGATCTGCGCAATGTTCCGCTCATCCTGATCGGCCGGCAGCGGCCGAACCGTATGGCGCTCGATCAGGTATTCAAGAAGGCCGGCGTCAAGCCGATGGTGAAGATCGAGACCCATACCAACAGTTCCGCCTGCGCCTATGTGGCGCACGGGCTGGGGGTAACGATCATCAGCAGTTTTTATGCTAACCTCTATCGGCACCTTCCCGTTGTCGCCCGACCATTCGTTCCGCAGGCGACACAGGAATTCGGTCTTGCCCGCGCTTCCGGTGCACCCTTGTCCATCGCGGCGCAGGCACTGAGCGATGCCCTGAAGCGGGAAATCCAGCTTTCGCAAAAAATCGACTGAAAACGGGATTTTGAGCGGAAAATCTCATTGTCCTCATCAGGATAGAACGCGCCGCCATTCTGCATAGGCATATGACATTTACGCATAATATTGCGGGATATTTCTCAATCCGTCATAGTCACCAGCAACGAAACCGATAGAGGCGGGATGTCATTCCCGGCCATCAATCGTGGGGAACCGATGATAAGATTCATACTGAGCCGTCTTTTGATGGCGCTGCCGACGATCGCATTCGTGTCGATCACGGTCTTTGCGCTCATCCGCTTCATTCCGGGCGATCCGGCTGCCCTGATGCTGGGCGACATGGCGCAACCGGAACAGATCGAAGCCATGAGGACCGAACTCGGCCTCGACAAGTCCATGCCGCAACAATTCGTCATCTGGGCCGGCAATGTGGTGCAGGGCGATTTCGGCCGCTCCATCGTTAATGACGAGGCGGTGTTGCCGCTGGTCGTCTCTCGCTTTCTCGTCAGCGCCGAGATCGTCGTGGTCGCCGTGCTGCTCGCCAGCCTGATTGCGGTTCCGGCGGGTGTGATCGCGGCCTGGAAACAGAACAGCCTGACCGATCTTGCGCTGGTGGGAACAGCAACCCTGCTCCTCTCCATCCCGACATTCTGGCTGGGCCTTTTGCTTCTGCTGTTTTTCGGCCTCAAGCTCGGCTGGCTGCCGGTGCTGGGATATGTGTCGATCAGCGATAATCTTGTTGGTGGCATGCTTTATCTCGTCCTGCCCGTCATGACGCTTGTCATCCACGAAATGGGTGTTCTGATCCGCATGGCGCGCGCCTCGACACTGGAAGTTTTGCGGCTGGATTACATCACCCATGCCCGTGCCAAGGGCCTTTCGGAAAGCGCCGTGCTCTGGCGGCACGCCTTCAAGAACGCCTTCGGCCCGACCTGGACGATGATAGGCCTCATCCTCGGCAATCTCCTCGGCGGCATCGCTGTCATCGAAACGGTGTTCACCATTCCCGGCCTCGGACGGCTGATGGTCGACAGTATTTTTGCCCGCGACTATCCGGTCATACAGGGCTGCCTGCTGTTCGTCTCGCTGTCCTATGTGCTGGTCAACCTGTTCGTCGACCTTCTTTATCCCCTCTTCGATCCGCGTGTGGTTGCCGAATGAAAAAGTTCACACTTAACGGGCTTATCGGCGGCTTTCTCATCGCCCTCCTGCTCATCACCGCCGCAACAGGTCTGTTCTGGACCCCCTATGACCCGATGAAGCTCGGTTTTGCCTCGCGTCTGGCCGGCCCAAGCGCCAGCCATCTTCTCGGCACCGACGAATTCGGGCGCGATGTTTTGAGCCGCCTGATGGTCGGCGCGCGCGCCAGCGTCTGGATCGGCTTCCTGACGGTCAGCTTCGCGACGATCTTCGGCACGCTGATCGGCCTTGTCAGCGGTTATGCGCGGGGCTGGGTGGATGGCGTCATCATGGCCATCAACAATGCGCTCTTGGCCTTCCCGGGCATTCTGCTGGCGCTCGGCCTGCTCGCGGTTTTCGGCGCAAGCCAGTATGGCATCATCTTCGCGCTCGGCATCGCCTATACGCCATCCATGGCCCGCGTGGTGCGCGGTGCCGTGCTTTCTCTGCGCGAGCGGGAATTCATCGAGGCGTCGCTGGTGATGGGCAATGGCGAGATCTACACCATGTTCCGCCACATCCTGCCCAATTGCATCGCGCCGATCACGGTTCTTGCCACCTCCATGTTCGGCTGGGCCATCCTGTCGGAAAGCGCGCTCTCCTTCCTCGGCCTTGGCGTGCCGCCGCCGGCGCCCACCTGGGGCAACATGCTGGCCGCCGGCCGTCCCTTCATCCAGCAGGCCGTTTGGCTCGGGCTTTTCCCCGGTCTCTGCATCGCGCTGACGCTGCTTGGCATCAATCTTCTGGGCGATGCCCTTCGCGACAGGCTTGACCCGCGTATGAGAGGTCTCAAATGACTGTTAATACACTTCTCACCGTTCGCGGCCTTTCGCTCGAAGTCGCCAGAACCGGCCATCGGGTGGTCAAGGATGTCTCCTTCGATATTGCTGCGGGCGAAATCTTCGGCATCGTCGGCGAAAGCGGCTCGGGCAAGACGCTTGCCACCCGCGCGCTCATCTCGCTTCTGCCACCGGCCATCGCCGTCACCGGCGGGTCGATCATCTACAAGGGGCAGGATGTCATGTCCCTGCCGGTGAAGGATCTTCGGCGTTTGCGCGGCGCGGAGATCGGCGTGGTGTTTCAGGAGCCGATGACCTCCCTCAACCCATCGATGACGATTGGCCGGCAGCTGGAAGAGGGGCTGATCCTTCACACGAAGTTGTCGCCCGAAGAGCGCCGCGAGAAAATTCTCGACATGCTGCGCCGGGTCGGCATCCGCGATCCCGAAGGTGCGCTGACGGCCTATCCGCACGAGTTTTCCGGCGGCATGCGCCAGCGCATCATGCTGGCCTCTGTCATGCTGCTGAAACCGGCCCTGCTGATTGCCGATGAGCCGACGACGGCGCTTGACGCGGTCATCCAGCGCGATGTCATGGAATTGATGGTGGAACTGACGCGGGCGGAAGGCACCGCCGTTCTCCTCATCAGTCACGATCTGCCGATGGTGGCGCGTTATACCAGCCGCATCGTGGTGATGGAAAAAGGCACGATAGTCGAACAGGGCCGCACCGAGGACCTGCTGGACGCGCCGCAGCACCCCTATACGAAAAAGCTGCTTTCCTCCCTGCCATTCCGTGGTGAGCCGCGCAGCATCGACACCTCCAAGGCGCCAATGGTTTCGGCCCGCGATATCGTTGTGGATTATGCCGGCCGCAAATCGCTGCTGAAAAAAGCCAAACCGAAGCGGGCGCTGCATGGTGTCAGCATCGATATTCATGAGGGCGAGGTCGTGGCGCTCGTCGGCGGTTCCGGTTCCGGCAAAACGACGCTTGGCCGCACCATTGCCGGGCTCGTCAAGGAAAGCGAGGGGCATATCCGCTTTCAGGGCCGCGAGCGCAACGAGGACTGGAAGGATTATCGCCTCAACTGCCAGATGGTGTTTCAGGATCCCTATTCCTCGCTCGATCCGCGCATGACCATTCAGGCGCTGGTGGAGGAGGCATTGCGCCTCGTGCCTGACCTAGACCAGGCCGCCAAGCGCAAGCGGGCGCTGGAAACGCTGGAGGAAGTGGGGCTCGGCGCCGATTTTGCCGCCCGCTACCCGCACGAGCTTTCCGGCGGCCAGCGCCAGCGCGTGGCGATTGCCCGCGCCATTGCCCGCCGTCCGCGGTTCCTGATCGCCGACGAACCGGTCTCGGCGCTCGACGTGACAGTGCGGGCGCAGGTGCTCGATCTCTTTTCCGATTTGCAGAAACGTTACGGCTTTTCCTGCCTGTTCATCAGCCACGATCTTGGCGTGGTGGAGCAGGTGGCCGACCGTGTCGTCGTCATGCAGGACGGCCGCATCATCGAAGAGGGTGACCGCGACACGATTTTCGACAGTCCGAAGGAAGCCTATACGCGCCGGCTGCTCTCGGCCATTCCCGCCCTCGACCAGAATGAAAAGGGCGGCGTGACACTGAAATGGCGTCTGGAAGATGAAGTTTAACAGGAAGATGACAATGACTGTGGCTGCCCAATTAAATGCGATCTGTGATGCACAGCCTTTCGTGACACGCTTCATGGTGCGCAATCTCCTGACCGGTGAAGAGATCGGCCGGGGAGAAAACGAGGAGACGCCATCGGGCAGCACCCGCAAGACGTCGATCATGATGGCCGTTCTCAAGGCCGCCAGCGAAGGGCGGATCGATCTCGACCAGCCCGTTACCTATGAAAAACGGCTGGCGGAAGAGGTCGCGAGCGGCATGTTCCGTTATATGACGCCGGGTATCGTCATTTCGCTACGCGATGCCGTCGCCGGCATGATGGTGCTAAGCGACAATGTCTGCACCAAGATGGTGCTGGAACGGCTGACGCTGGAAGAGGTCGACGGCTATTGCAAGTCGCTCGGCATGGCCAATACCCACCACCGTTTCCTCATCCCGCCGCTGGCGCTGGCGGCCGACCATCCGTTGAAGACAGTTACGACCACCTCGGCGGCGGATCAGGTGCTTCTGCTGCAGACCATTCTCGATGCGCAATCTTCGCCGGAGGCGCAGGCAAAGCTCGGTTGCAGCCCGCAATTGTGCGAGTGGGCCATGCAGACGCTGAAGAACCAGATTCTGCGGTATGGAATTCGCTCCCGCCTGCCTTTCGAGGCCGTGGTGGGCAGCAAGAGTGGCCGCGGCAAGCGTGGGCGCATGGATGCCGGCATCGTCTACAGAAACGGCGCACCGTCCTTCATCATCACCACCTATACCGATGAGGTGCCGCAAACCATGCCTGATGGCACGCCGGGCTATACCATCGCGCTTGAGACGATCGGCCGGCTGGCACAGGCCTGCTGGGAGGGTTTTAATCAATTACAATCAACGACAACAAAGAGGGTAGAACAGTGAAAAAACTTCTTCTCGCAGGCGTTGCCCTGCTGGTAACTGCCAATATCGCGGCGGCCCGCGACATCACCATCGCGCAGAGCTCGGATCTGCGCAGCAACAATCCCGGCGTGAACCGCGACGGCAATACGGACGGGGTTATCCTGCACATCGTCGAAGGCCTCGTCGGTTATAACAATGCCGGCGAGGTGAAGCCGCTTCTCGCCGAAAGCGTCGAGGTTGCGGCTGACGGCCTGACCTATACGTTCAAGCTGCGCAAGGACGTGAAATTCCACAATGGCAAGCCGCTCACCGCAGAGGATGTTGCCTGGAACTGGACACGTTATCTGAAGCCGGAAACAAAATGGACCTGCCTCAACGATTTCGCGGAAGGCGGGGCAGCGCACGTCACCGGCGTCAAGGCCACGGATGCATCCACGGTCGAGATCACGCTTGAAAAACCCTCCGCCGTTTTCCTCGGCCTGATGTCTCGGCCGGAATGCGGTTATACCGGCATGATCTCGCCGGAATCGGTTGCTGCCGACGGCAGTTTCGTCAAGCCGATCGGCACCGGTCCGTTCCAGTGGGACGAATGGAAGAAAGGCGAATATATCCGCCTCGCCAAATTTGCCGATTATGTTTCGCCGGCAAATGACGGTAAGCCTGACGGCATGGTCGGCTCCAAGCGGCCGCTTGCCGATGGCATCAAATTCATGGTCATTCCGGATGCTTCGACGGTGAAGGCGGGCCTTGAATCCGGTGTGCTCGACACGGCCGAGATTTCCCCCGATCTCATTCCGGAATTCAAGACCAATGACAAGATGCAGCTCATCGTTGCCCGCAACAACGGCAAGAACCTGTTCTACATCCAGACCCGCGACAAGGTTCTGAGCAATCCCGGTGTGCGCCGCGCCATGGCGATGGCGCTCGATCTCGATGAACTGGTTGCTGCCGCATCGAACGGCACGGGTGAAGCCAACGGCTCGATGGTCTCGCAGGACTCGGTCTATTTCGACGAGACCCAGAAAAAGCGTCCGGCCTATGACATCGAGGCCGCGAAAAAAGAACTCGAGGCCGCCGGTTACAAGGGCGAGCCGATCTCCATCATCGCCAACAAGCGTGGTAACGTGCCGAGCTTCCCGGCCGCCGTCATGGCGCAGGCCATGATGCAGCAGGCGGGTCTCAACGTGCAGATCGAGGTGCTGGATTATGCCACTCAGGTCGATCGCCGTCGCTCCGGCAATTATCAGGTGATCTCGCAGTCGGTCGCCCCGCGTCTCGATCCGGCGCTGATGTATGCCTTCTATGTCGGCAACAAGGACAAGAACGCCTCCCTGATGTGGGATGATCCGAAGGCGATCGAGCTGATGAAGGCGGCCTATGTCGAGGCCGATCAGACTAAGCGCCAGAAGATTTTCGACGAGTTCCATGAGCTGATGCTGAAGGAAATGCCGGGCATCTTCCTCTACGACATGGTCGATGTCTGGGGTGCCACGAAGAAGCTCAAGGGCCAGCCGGTTTGGCAGTCGAACGCCCGCCTCTGGGAAGTCTCGGTCGACAACTGATCCACTGTTGCCCGCGCCGGAGGCGGACCCCGGCGCGGGCTTTCCATCATAGGGTGCAAGGATTTGGCGGTGCATCCGCCGAAGCGCTTGCGCGTGCCCGTAAAGGGCGGAAATGCGAGGACAAGCCATGAACCGTGATGCCGTGATGTCGATTGCCGCCGAAGTCGAGGCCATGAAGCCCGACTTCACCACCCTAAGCGACAGCATCTGGGATTTTGCCGAGCTTAAATTTGAAGAACGGCAATCCGCTGGCGTTCTGGCCGCCGCGCTTGAGGAAAACGGCTTTGCGGTTCGCCGCGGCGTGGCAGGCATGGAAACGGCGTTCATCGGCGAATTCGGCAACGGCAAGCCGGTCATTGCCTTCCTCGGCGAATTCGATGCGCTGGCCGGCATGAGCCAGGTGGCCGATGTGGCGCGGGTGCAGCCGCGCGAGGCGAACGCCACCGGCCATGGCTGCGGCCATAACCTGCTCGGCGTCGGCTCGCTGATGGGGGCCATCGCGCTCGCCCGGCATCTGAAAGCCAATAATCTGCCCGGCACCGTGCGTTATTACGGTTGCCCCGGTGAAGAGGGCGGTTCGGGCAAAACCTTCATGGTTCGCGCTGGCCTGTTTGATGATGTCGACGCGGCGCTGACCTGGCATCCGGCCCCGTTCAACGGCGTGCGTTCCACCAATAATCTTGCCGTGCTGGAATATTTCTACCGTTTCAAGGGTGTTGCGGCCCATGCTTCCAACGCCGCCCATCTCGGCCGTTCGGCGCTTGATGCCGTCGAACTCATGAATGTCGGCGTCAATTTCCTGCGCGAACACATGCCGCAGGATTGCCGGGTGCATTATGCGATCACCGATACCGGCGGCAAGGCGGCGAATGTGGTGCAGGCGAAGGCCGAAGTGCTTTACCTGATCCGCGCCCCGGAAATGCGCCAGGCGCTCGATCTTGCTGCACGGGTGGACAAGGTGGCGCGCGGCGCGGCGATGATGACCGAGACCGAGGTGGAGATCGTCTTCGATACCGCCTCCACCAATCTCCTGCCCAACATCACGCTGGAAACGGCGATGCATGAAAACATGGTGGCGCTTGGCCCCATCGCCTTCGACGAGGCGGATATCGCCTTCGCCAAACGTATTCAGGACACGTTTACCGACGAGGCGATCAAAAGCAGCATCCGGCTCTACCAGATCAAGGGCGATGTCTTTTCCAACCGGAAGATCGACGGGTCGACACCCCTGCATCTCGGCCTGCGCGATTTCGAGGGCCAGTCGCATTTTCGGGCGGGTTCCACCGATGTCGGCGACGTCAGCTGGGTGACGCCAACCGCACAGTGCTGGACGCCAGCCTGGGCGATCGGAACCAATCCGCATACCTGGCAGGTGGTGGCGCAGGGCAAAAGCCCCGCCGCGCACAAGGCCATGGCGCATGCCGCCAAAGCACTTGCATCGACCGGCGTTGCGCTGATGACCTCGCCGGAACTGCTCGCCAGTGCTAAAAGAGAATGGCAGGAAAAGACCGAGGGCAGCAAATATGTCTGCCCGATTCCCGCCGATGTCATGCCCGGTTCTCATCGATAGAACGTGGCGCACCAACACGCCCATTCTGCTGAACCCGTTCCCTTATTGCGTATTTTCGCCGGTGGAATGGTTCCTCACATGGGCGCGGTAAGCGAAAAGATGTGGCCCGCCGAGGGCCTTGCCAATGGCAGGGTCTGCGGGTCCGGCATTGGAAACGGACCTTCCGCCATATTCTTCGTGATCCTCGGTTTCGCCCCGAGGATCCATGATTTCAACGGCTTATCGATCCTCGCCGGATGGGTGGGGGCAACGTTGAAAAAGCTTCGGCGCGGTTCCCGGCAATCCGCCCCGGAACTCCTTCCTCCTGAAATCCTCCCTAATCACCGCCTTGTGTGCGGCTTCACCGTCCTGCCGCGAAGAAAGCATTGACGTTCGGACCAAAAATGGAATAAATATATCGAACAGACAGAAAATCGGTTTCATTATTCCGTTTTCTGGCTGTGAGGAGGTAGCGGCGGGCTTTCGGGTTCGCCTCCGGCTGGGAGAGGTGGCGCCGGACACCGAGGAGGAGAAAACAATGAAGAAATTTATCATCGGCGCAGCCATGTCTGTGCTTCTGGGCACGGCGGCGCATGCGGAGACTGTAGGCGTCTCGATGGCGCTGTTCGACGACAACTTCCTGACCGTGCTGCGCAACGGCATGCAGGATTATTCCAAGGAACTGAAGGGCGTGACCCTGCAGGTCGAGGACGCCCAGAACGACGTCGCCAAGCAGCAGAGCCAGATCCAGAATTTCATCGCGTCCAAGGTCGATGCGATCATCGTCAACCCGGTTGATACGGATGCGACGGCGGCCATGTCGAAGCTCGCCGCCGACGCCAAGATTCCGCTGGTTTATGTCAACCGCCAGCCGGTGAACGTCGATAGCCTGCCGGACGGCCAGGCATTCGTCGCCTCCGACGAGACGGTGGCCGGCACGCTTGAGGCGAAAGAAGTTTGCCGCCTTCTCGGTGGCAAGGGCAATGCGGTCATCATGATGGGTGAGCTTTCCAACCAGGCGGCGCGCATGCGCACGCAGTCTGCCAAGGACGTTCTGAAGACCGACGAATGCAAGGGCATTTCGGTTGTGGAAGAGCAGACCGCGAACTGGCAGCGCACGCAGGGTTCCGACCTCGTGACCAACTGGCTTTCCAGCGGTATCGAATTCAATGCCGTCATCGCCAACAACGATGAAATGGCGATTGGCGCGATCCAGGCCCTGAAGGCCGCAGGCAAGGACATGAAAAGCTATGTCGTCGCCGGCGTTGACGCCACGCAGGACGCCCTTGCCGCGATGCAGGCGGGCGATCTGGATGTGACGGTGTTCCAGGATGCGGCAGGGCAGGGCAAGGGCGCTCTCGATGCTGCGCTGAAGCTCGTCAAGGGCGACAAGGTGGAGAAGAAGGTCTACATTCCTTTCCAGCTCGTCACGCCTGAAAACGTCAAGGACTACGTGGCCAAGAATTAACGGCCGCCTTCCGGCATCTGCGCCCGTTCAGATCGATATTGGAGGCAGATGCCGGTTTCCGACGGCGCCGAAGACAAGCTTCGGCGCACGGGCGGATTACGATTGAATTTCAGTGAATTCAAAGTGTTGCAGCGCCTTTCATGTCGTGATCGACATGGCGCTGCAAGCCTCCCCGGAGGCAAGGTGCGCCGTCTGGCAAAGCCTGTTTCCGGTCATTTTTGTCTATTGTGGAGGATGAGATGGTCGTCAGTCCATCGACAATGGCCGCCGTGCGCGCCAGCGGAGCCGTGCCGAATGCGGAGTATCTTCTCGCGGCGGAAGGCATACGCAAGGAATTTCCCGGCGTCGTGGCGCTCGATGATGTGCAGTTCAAGCTGAAGCGCGGCACCGTGCATGCGCTGATGGGCGAGAATGGCGCCGGAAAATCGACGCTGATGAAGATCCTGGCTGGCATCTACCAGCCGGACAGTGGCGAAATTCGCTTGAAAGGCGCCGACATACGTCTCGATTCCCCGCTCGATGCGCTGGAAAACGGCATTGCCATGATCCATCAGGAACTGAACCTGATGGCCTATATGACGGTGGCGGAGAACATCTGGATACGCCGCGAGCCGAAGAACCGGCTGGGCCTCATCGACCATGGCGAAATGTATCGCCGCACCGAAACGCTGCTGGAAAGGCTCGGCATCGATCTCGACCCGGAAACCCGCGTCGGCGAGCTTTCGGTGGCAAGTCGCCAGATGGTCGAGATCGCCAAGGCGGTTTCCTATGATTCCGACGTTCTCATCATGGACGAGCCCACATCTGCGCTGACGGAGCGCGAGGTCGAGCATCTCTTCCGCATCATCCGCGATCTTCGGGAACGCGGTATCGGCATCGTCTACATCACCCACAAGATGAACGAGCTGTTCGAGATCGCCGATGAATTTTCGGTTTTCCGCGACGGCAAATATATCGGCACCCACGCCTCGACCGATGTAACGCGTGACGACATCATCCGCATGATGGTGGGTCGTGAAATCACCCAGATGTTCCCGAAGGAAGAGGTTCCGATCGGCGATGTGGTGCTTTCGGTCAAGAATCTCACGCTCGATGGCGTTTTCCATGACATTTCCTTCGAGGTGCGCGCCGGTGAAATTCTCGGCGTTGCGGGCCTCGTCGGATCGGGCCGCTCCAATGTGGCGGAGACGGTGTTCGGTGTAACGCCCGCATCCTCGGGCACGATTGCAATCGACGGCAAGCCGGTATCGATCGACAGTCCGACGAAGGCCATCAGTCACCGCATGGCGTTCCTGACGGAGGATCGCAAGGATACGGGATGCCTGCTGATCCTGAATATTCTGGAGAACATGCAGATCGCCGTCCTGCAGGACAAATATGTCGCCAATGGCTTCGTGCAGGAAAATGCGCTGTCGGATGCCTGCGAGGAGATGTGCCGCAAGCTCCGGGTCAAGACGCCGCATCTTTACGAGCGCATCGAAAACCTGTCGGGCGGCAACCAGCAAAAGGTGCTGATCGGCCGCTGGATGCTGACGAAGCCGCGCATTCTCATTCTGGATGAGCCGACACGCGGCATCGATGTCGGGGCCAAGGCGGAAATTCACAAGCTGGTTTGCGAGATGGCGCGCCAGGGCGTCGCCGTCATCATGATTTCCTCCGAAATGCCGGAGGTTCTGGGTATGAGCGACCGTGTCATGGTCATGCATGAAGGTCGGGTGACAGGCTTCCTTGATAGAAGTGAAGCCACGCAGGTTAAAGTGATGGATCTCGCATCGCGGTGAGGCGCGCCGGGATTTCTCGAGGAGGAATGACTATGAATACGAACGCCGCCGCCAACACAGAGTTGGACGCAAAATCCGGACGCAAGCCGCACCGGCGCATCCCGCCGGAGGCCAATATCTTTTTCGTGCTGATCGGCATCGCGCTGGTTTATGAAATTCTTGGCTGGATTTTCATCGGCCAGAGCTTCCTGATGAACCAGCAGCGCCTGACGATCATGATCCTGCAGGTTTCCGTCATCGGCATCATCGCTGTCGGCGTGACGCAGGTCATCATCACCGGCGGTATCGATCTCTCTTCCGGTTCCGTCGTCGGCCTGACGGCGATGCTGTCCGCCAGCGTGGCGCAATCGTCCACATGGCCGCGGGCGCTTTATCCGGGGTTGACCGATCTGCCCTTCTTCATCCCGCTGGCCGTCGGCATATTGGCTGGCGCCCTTGCGGGCTTCATCAACGGGCAACTCATCGCCCGCACCAAAATTCCGCCCTTCATCGCAACGCTTGGCATGATGGTGACAGCGCGTGGTCTTTCCAAGTGGTATACGAAGGGTCAGCCGATCTCCGGCCTGACGGACGGTTTCAACTTCATCGGCACGGGCATCTGGCCGGTCGTGGTGTTCCTCGTCGTCGCCGTCATCTTCCACGTGGCGCTGCGTTATACCCGCTACGGCAAGTTCACCTACGCCATCGGCGCCAACCAGCAGGCGGCACGCGTGTCCGGTATCAATATCGAGGCGCATCTGATCAAGGTCTATGCCATCGCTGGCCTGCTCGCCGGTCTCGCCGGTGTTGTCACCGCCGCCCGCGCCCAGACGGCGCAGGCCGGAATGGGCGTGATGTATGAACTCGACGCCATTGCCGCAGCCGTCATCGGCGGCACGTCGCTTGCCGGCGGTGCCGGCCGCATCACTGGAACGGTGATCGGCACCATCATCCTCGGCGTGATGACGTCGGGCTTCACCTTCCTCCGGGTGGACGCCTATTACCAGGAAATCGTCAAGGGCCTGATCATCGTGGCCGCGGTCGTTGCCGACGTCTACCGACAGAAGAAACGCGCAAAGCGCTAAATCCTCCTCCCAGACTTGGGGCAGGCCTTCAGGCTTGCCCCTTTTTTGTGTTCCTGTGAGCCGAGGGGGATCAGCTAAGGTTCATGCCTTGCTGTTCCGATAGTCGTGGACAGCCTTGCCGAAGGCCTCGAACAAAGCGCGCGACGGCGCGTCCGTCTCAGCCCAATATTCCGGATGCCATTGCACGCCGACGGCAAATCCCTTGGCGTCGATGACAGAAACGGCCTCGATAGTGCCGTCCGCCGCCGTCGCCTCCACCTGCAGGCGTGGCGCGGTTTCGGCGATTGCCTGCCGGTGCAGCGAATTGATCTGGATTTCGCCCGACATGCCGAGATGCTGCGCGATGCAGGAGCCTTCGCGCACATGCACCGGCTGGCGAATGGCGAAGGACACGTCGCGGTCGTCATGTTCCGGCTTGCGATGGTCCCATATGCCGGGCTGCTCCTGAATTTCGGACGCAAGCGTGCCGCCCAGCGCGACGTTCAGCTCCTGAATGCCGCGGCAGATGGCCAGCATCGGGATGCCGCGTTCGATGGCGCGGCGGATGAGCGGCAGGCTGGTGGCGTCGCGGGCCTGATCGAACGGGCCGTCACTTTCCTGCGCCTCTTTTCCGTAAAGGGCAGGATGGACATTGGTGGCGGAGCCGGACACGAGCAGACCGTCCACCCGGTCGAGAATGGCGTCTACCTCGTTCCCGTCCTCGAAGGCCGGAACAATGAAGGACATGACACCAGCCACTTTCAGCGCGGCGGAAACATATTGGTTTTGCGCCGCGTGCCAGTCGGCACCGGTGAAATGCCGGATGTCGGCAGGGACGGCGATAATGGGTTTTGGCATGGTGGCTCCGGGACGAATCTTCGAAATTTGTGCGACTGCCGGCTGGCCAAGTCAAGCACGCGTTTTGCGTTCTGACGATCGTTTATGCACCTAAAGTATAAGGCGATGCCGGTATATTTCAGTTGAAAATAAAATACGAAGCAGAGTTTCCAAAAATTCCCGAAAAGGCCGGTTTTTCCGCGATTAATTCTTGGTGCGGGTGCTTGTCAGCCGGGCCGTAACCGTGCTTACTTTGCTCCGATGCCTGAACAGCAACGAGGGGAATTCAAAGCTGCGGGCAGCGTTCATATCTGGGAGGATATAGATGGATCGCCGTTCCTTTATGAAAAAAGGTGCGCTTGCGGGAGCTGCCACGGCAGCGCTGGCCGCGCCCGCCATTGCACAGCAGAATACCAAGATCAACTGGCGCCTGACGTCGTCGTTTCCGAAATCGCTCGACACGATCTATGGTGGCGCGGAAGATATTGCCAAGCATGTCGCCGCCGCAACCGACGGCAATTTCACCATCCAGCCCTTTGCCGCCGGTGAAATCGTGCCCGGCCTGCAGGCAGCCGATGCCGTATCGTCCGGCACGGTGGAAATGTGCCACACCTGCTCCTATTATTACGTCGGCAAGGATCCGACCTTCGCCATCGGCACGGCAATACCTTTCGGCCTCAATGCCCGCCTGACCAATTCATGGTTCTATGAAGGCAACGGCAACAAGCTGCTCAACGAGTTTTACGCCAAGCACAATCTCTACGGCATGATTTCGGGTAATACCGGCGCGCAGATGGGCGGCTGGTTCCGCAAGGAAATCAACACCGTTGACGATTTCAAGGGCGTGAAGATGCGCATCGCTGGTCTTGCCGGCAAGGTGGTGGAAAAGCTCGGCGTGGTGCCGCAGCAGATCGCCGGCGGCGATATCTATCCGGCGCTGGAAAAAGGCACCATCGACGCGGCGGAATGGGTCGGCCCTTATGACGACCACAAGCTCGGTTTCCAGAAGGTGGCGAAATATTACTATTATCCCGCTTTCTGGGAAGGTGGCCCGGTCATCCATTCCTTCGTTAATCTGGACAAGTGGAACAGCCTGCCGAAAAACTACCAGACGGCGCTGCAGGACGCCTGCGCCTTCGCCAACACCAGCATGATGGCGAAATACGACGCGAAAAACCCGATCGCCATCAAGCAGCTCGTCTCTGAAGGTGCGGTGCTCAGGCCGTTCAGCCAGGAAATCCTCGAGGCCTGCTACAAGGCCGCGCTGGAAGTCTATGCCAATATTTCGGCCTCCAATCCGGACTTCAAGAAGATTTACGAAGATCAGGTCGCCTTCAAGCGCGAAGGTTATCTGTGGATGCAGCTTGCGGAATACACGTTCGATACTTTCATGATGATCCAGCAGCGTAACGGCAAGCTCTGATTATTCGGTGACGGCGGACCGAGCAAAGGCCCTGGGGATTTCGGTCTCCGGGGTTTTTGTTGTGGGCGCATGCCTTCACGCATCCGACAACAAAGGATGATTTACGATCAATTCCGTTGTGGGCAAAAGCAGTAGGCTCCGGGACCAGCCGGAGTGTCGGCGAGGATTGGCCACGCCGACCTCGGCAAAGGCCTTGCTCTCAACTGTGGAGGTGATGCGATGTGGAAAACGCTGAGCATTGCATTCGTCATTAGAAAAAACCGGACAGGCTGGTCAGTGACTGTCCGGTTCCATTTCTAAAGAGAATAAACGGAAGGCAGGGGCGCAACCCTGTCTTCCACTCCGCGATCATAAGCTTTTCGCCCAGTCCTTACAAGACGCCGATCAAGGCCCGATCTTCGGTGGCTCGCCAAGATTCGGCATGCCCGGCAATCCACCCGGCTGGCTGAAATTGGGCATGGTGTTGCCGCTCTGATTGCCGAAGGCGGGCACTTCGATCTTGATGGAATTCAGATCGACCTCGGGCGCCTTGTCCAGCCAGTAGGTGACGGATTCCGGCCAGAAGATCACGATGGCGACGAGGATGAGCTGCATGCCGAGCCAGGGAATCGCGCCCATGTAGATGTCCGATGTCTTGACCGTGCGCGGCGCGATGGAGCGCAGGTAGAACAGCGCAAATCCGAAGGGTGGGTGCATGAAGCTCGTCTGCATGTTGATGCAGATCAGCACGCCGAACCAGATCAGGTCGATGCCGAGCGACTGGGCGATCGGCGCGAGCATCGGGATGACGATGAAGGCAATCTCGAAGAAATCGAGGAAGAAGGCGAGGAAGAAGATGAAGATGTTGACGAAGATCAGGAAGCCGATGGGGCCGCCCGGAATGCCCGACAGCATATGCTCGATCCAGAGCGAACCATCCATGCCCTGAAAGACGAGGGAGAAGCAGGTGGCGCCGACCAGAATGAACACCACCATGGAGGTGATATGCATGGTGGAATGCATGCCCTGCTTGATGAGATCCCAGGTGAGGCGGCGGTGCGCGGCGGCCAGCGCCATGGCGCCCACGACCCCGAGCGCACCGGCTTCGGTGGGCGTTGCGAGGCCGAGGAAGATGGTGCCGAGCACGAGGAAGATCAGCACGATGGAGGGGATCATGCCTGCCAGCACGCGGAACACCAGCGCCCGGTTGAGTTCTCCCCGCGCTTCCGGCGGCAGCGCCGGCAGGTCCTTCGGCCGCACGACCGACATGAACAGGATGAAGAGCATGAAGATGGCGACCTGCAGGATCGAGGGGCCGATGGCGCCCAGATACATGTCGCCCACGGATTTGCCGAGCTGGTCGGCAAGCACGATCAACACCAGCGAAGGCGGGATAACCTGCGTGATCGTTCCCGATGCGGCGATGACGCCGGTGGCAAGTCTCGGGTTGTAGCCATATTTCAGCATGATCGGCAGCGAGATGACACCCATGGTGATGACCGAGGCGGCAACCGTGCCGGTAATCGCGCCAAGGATCGCGCCGACGATGATGACGGCGTAAGCGAGGCCGCCGGGAATGGCGCCGAACAGTTTGCCCGTCCCTTCAAGCAGATCCTCCGCAAGCCCGCATCGCTCGAGGATCGCGCCCATGAAGGTGAAGAAGGGGATGGCCAGCAGAAGGTCGTTCGAGACGATGCCGAAGATGCGCAGCGGCAGGGCCTGAAGAAAGGCCGGTGAAAAATGCTCCGTGAAGATGCCGATGACACCGAAAACAAGACCGACGGTGGCGAGCGAGAAAGCAACCGGAAATCCGTAAAGCATGAAGATGATCATGCCGAGGAACATCAGTGGCGGAAGAATACCATATTCGAACATGGGAAATATCCTGAAGGTTCAGATCGGTGCGATCATTGCAGCGGTTTTTCGTACTTCGTATCGAGCGCATAAAGCCCGTTAAGGGCGCCTATGCGCTTGATGAGTTCGGAAAAACCCTGAAGAACCAGAAGGGCGAAACCGGAAAAGATAATGAATTTCACCGGCCAGCGGATGAGGCCGCCTGCATTGGAGGACATTTCGCTCTGATGCCAGGATAGCGTGAACATGGGCCAGGAAAGCCAGGCGAGGTAAAAGCAGCCGGGAAGCAGGAACAGCACGATGCCGATAATGTCCACCCAGATGCGGCTGCGTGCTGAGATCGAGCCGTAGATGATGTCGACGCGCACATGTTCGTTCATGCGCAGCGTGTAGGATGCGCCGATCAGCACGATGAAAGCGAACATGTACCACTGGATTTCCAGCCAGCCGTTCGAACTATAATTGAAGGCATAACGGACCATGGCATTGCCGGCGCTGACGAGGCAGCAGATGAGCACGAGATAACCGGCAACCTTGCCCAGAGCCTCGCTTGCAAGGTCTATCAGCGCACTTAGTTTTAAAAGCGATTTCATAACTTTCCCCTCTTCCCTTTTCGGGCCCTTTGCGGGTTTATGGCGGAGAGCAAAGCCCGGCGCCCCTGCTGCGGCCACGCCTCCACGTGCTTCCGCTGCCACAGGTTCCAGAGTTCCTCCCCACAGAATCCCGTGTATGGTCAGGCGGTTCGAAAAGCAACCAAAACCACCATGAAACGGCTTGACGGACCGCCCTTTTCAACCGTTTGCGAAAGAATGTTGCCCTATGACATGTTTTGCCCGGTTGAGCGGCCGCGATGCATGCCGTTGCCGCTCTTTCGCGGAGAACGCATTGCGCTTTTCGGCGACTTCATGTTACCTCTGGCTACGGAGAATCCGGCATGGGCCCGCGATCGTTCGCAGGCAGATTTTCCCGCACGGGACGGGCATGACGGATGGAGCACAAGGGGAAGCGGAATGAGCGAACACCACACGGGTCCTGTCGAAGTCGGCGCCGAGATGAACTATGCCGAGCACGAAAAGACCTATAACGGTTTTCTGGCCTTGACGAAGTACGGCACCATGATGCTGTGCGTGCTGATGCTGGCCATGGTCGCGGGTTTCTTCACCACCGCCGGCTTCCTTGGCGGTCTGGTCGTCTTCGTCGTGCTGTCGGCTGCGGGGTTCTTTTTGCTGCGCTGAACAATCCCGTTCATGAGCGGTTCCTGTTGCGGGGACCGGGCGATGCCGGATAACCGGAAGGGCCAAGCCATGAAGCGTCTGTTATATTGTCTGTTTCTGCTGGTGGCGATAGCGCATCCCGCTTTGCCACGCGATCTCTCACCTGCCGAGCAGGATAGCCTTCGCACGCAGATAGAGCGATTTCAGACGGCTTTGAGCACAAAGGATTTCGATGTCGTCGGCAGGACGGTGCCGCCGAAAGTCTTTGAATTCATCGCAGGCGAAGCGGTTATTACCGTGGAGCAATTGCGTGGCGCTTTGACCGCGCAGATGCAGATGGCGCTCGCGGCGGTCAAAATAACCGAGTTCACCATGGATACGCAGGCGATCAGCCTTGCGCAAACCGTTGATGGAACGCCCTATGCGCTCATTCCGACCAGGACGGTGATGGAAACCGGCGGCCAGACGATCGAGGCGAAATCCCACACGCTGGCGCTGATGGACGGTGCGGACTGGTATTTGCTGCGGGTAAGCGACCAGCAGCAGGTCACGATCCTGCGCAAGGTCTATCCGTCCTTCGCCGAGGTGGTGTTTCCCGACGATTCTATGCAGCCGGTGAAATAGCGCCGTCTTCCCGAACTCAGGAAAAACGTCCCGGCCGGAAAGGATCGACCGAGATTTCCGTGTCCTCACCGCTGGCCAGTTGCGTCACCAGACGGGCGGTTGCTGCCGATTGTGTCAGCCCCAGATGGCCATGGCCGAAGGCATAGATGACGGACGGCGTGGCGCGTGCCGTGCCGATGACGGGAAGACAGTCCGGCATGGACGGGCGGAACCCCATCCATTGTTTCCCGCCTTCCAGTTTGAGGCCGGGCAGGAAGCGTCCTGCTTTCTTCAGCATGGCTTCCGCACGGCGGAAATTCGGCTTCAATTCCAGCCCGCCGAGTTCGACCGCGCCGCCAATGCGGATGCCCGTCGATAGCGGGGTGACCACGAAGCCATGGTCGTTGAAATAAAGCTGGCGCGTCAGGTTGAAAGCCTCGGCGGAAAGCGTGGTGTTGTAACCACGTTCGGTTTCCAGCGGTACGAGGTTGCCAAGCGTCGCGGCAAGTTTTCTCGACCAGGCGCCGCAGGCGATTACCACTTTGTCGGCATCGATCTTGTCGCCATTTTCCAGCGTCACGATCGTACTTTCGCCGACGGCGTCGATGCGTTCGGCCTCGCCCTTGCGCAGGCTGGCGCCGCGGGCGATTACCAGATCGAAAATGGCGCGAGTGAAATCGTAAGGGTCGGAGACCTGCAGGCCATCCGGCGAAAACATGGCATGGCGGAACTGGGGCGCAAGACCCGGCTGCAGTTCCTCGATTTCGGGACGGCCGACGCGCTGAAAGGTGAAGCCGGCGCTTTCCTTTTCGTCCCAGTCCCTGCGGGCAGCATTGAGACTTGCCTCGCTGTCATAAAGATCGAGCGTGCCGGTTTTCGAAACGAGATGCGAAAGTTCCGGCATCGCCGCGACATGGGCCATTTCCACGGCGGCGAGCCGGTTGATGTCGGTGAGTGACTTCAGCCCATGGCGAAAGTTGCGCTCGGCGCTCGCGCGCCAGAAACGCCACAGCCAGGGTGCGATCTTTGCCGCATAGGCGGGCGGCACACTGAGCGGGCCGAGCGGATCGAACAGCCAGCGCGGCGCTTTTTTCATGATGCCGGGAGCCGGAATGGGGATGATTTCAGGGAAGGCCAGAATGCCGGCATTGCCGGAACTCGCGCCCCGGGCAACCTCGCCGCGCTCCAGCAGCACCACCTCGCGTCCGGCATTCTGCAGATAAAGCGCCGCCATGGAACCGATAATGCCGGTGCCGATCACCAGCACATCGCATTTCAGGGTTTTGGTCATCGGCGCTCCTGCAACACAAATCTTTCAACCCCGCATAACAATGAATGCCGCCCCGATGAAAGGCCGTATCGTGTTGCCGGCGCAGAAATATCAGCACTGTGGCAAATAAGCGGTCCGAAATAGACAAGGCGAATATATTCGCGATGAAGCATACCCGCAGTCGATTGAGGCTCCGGATCAATAGTTATAGTTCATTATTAATCGCTATTTAACGGTGTCCGGCTAGTTTCGCGTGCAGGCGGGCCGACCGTTTTTCATCTCTATATTTCGAGGATGGAGCAGGTCTGCATATGGATTACTGTTTGGGGGTTCAAAAAGATGTCTCACTTTTCCAAATTCGGTCTGGACGCTTCCGCAGTGCTTGATGCGCTGAGCCGCTCACAGGCCATCATCGAGTTCGATCTGACCGGCAAGATTTTGAAAGCGAACGATAATTTCTGCAAGGCCGTCGGCTATCAGCAATCCGAAATCGTTGGGCGTACCCACAGCATGTTCCTGTCTCCCGAAGATGCGGCCTCGCCCGAATACAAGAGCTTCTGGGCGAAGCTGTCGCGTGGCGAATACGATCAGGGCCAGTATCGACGTCGGGCCAAGAATGGCGACGAAATCTGGATCGAAGCTTCCTACAATCCGGTGTTCCGTTTCGGTAAACCCTACAAGGTGGTCAAGATTGCAACCGACATCACCTCGATCAAGCGCAAGAGCGCCGAGGATGACGGGAAACTGGCGGCGCTCTCCCGCGCACAGGCCATGATCGAATTTACGCCCGACGGGAAAATCCTCAGCGCCAACGAAAATTTCCTCGCGACGCTCGGTTACACGGCGGAAGACATCATCGGCAAACATCATTCGATGTTCTGCGAACCGGCCTATGCCCAGTCTGAGGACTATCGGGATTTCTGGAAGGAACTCGGAAAAGGCCACTTCTCGACGGGGCAGTTCATGCGCCTTGGCAAGGATGGCAAACGCGTCTTCATTCAGGCCTCCTATAATCCGATCATCGATGATCGGGGCCGCGTCTTCAAGGTGGTGAAATTCGCTTTCGATGTGACGGACCGGATGCATGCGGTCGAGGAACTTGGTGCTGCGCTCGAGCGGCTTTCTCAATGCAACATCCGTATTACGCTGGACAAACCCTTCGTCGGCGAGTTCGAGCGGCTGCGTTGCGATTTCAATAAATCCATCGCTGAATTCCAGAAGACGCTGGAAAACGTTCTCGGCCAGACCGGAGACCTGACCCGCAGCAGCCAGGAAGTCAGCGAAGCCTCCGTCAATCTCGCCGAACGTTCGCGTGAGCAGGCGGTGGCGCTTGAGGAAACTTCGGCAGCACTCGAAGAAATCACCGCGACGGTCCGTTCGTCGACCGACAACATGAAAGAGACGCGCAAGCTCGTTCAGAGCGCGCGGACATCCACCGTGGCTTCCACCGAGGTCGTGGAGCGGACAGTCGATGCCATGCAGCGTATCGAGACCGCCTCGCGGGAAATCAGCCAGATCATCGGTGTGATCGACGAAATCGCCTTCCAGACGAACCTGCTGGCGCTGAATGCCGGCGTGGAAGCCGCGCGCGGGGGCGAAGCGGGCAAGGGTTTTGCCGTCGTGGCGCAGGAAGTGCGGGAGCTGGCGCAGCGTTCCGCCAATGCCGCGAAGGAAATCAAGGCGCTGATCAACAATTCCGGCACCGAGGTTCTGGAAGGCGTCAGGCTGGTGGGCGAAACCGGCGAAGCGCTGAAGCAGATCGACGCGCTGGTCAGGCACATTGACGGCAATGTCGACATGATCGCCAAGGCGGCGGACGAGCAGGCCGTCGGCATCAGCGAGATCAACAAGGCGGTCAACCGGCTCGACCGGATGACGCAGGAGAATGCGGCGATGAGCGCCCGCACCACGGTCATCAGCACGACGCTGGCGCAGGGCGCGGATGCGCTGGCGCAGCTTGTCAGCCTGTTCAAGCTGAACCGCCGTACGGTCCAGCGGGAAGACGGATCGTCCACCCGCCCGGATACTCCGAATACGGCCCGGCGCGACCAGACTTCGGCGCGGGCGGCCGCGTAAAGGAGCGGGCTCAGGCCCGCTTCAGCTTGAGAATGAGATTCTGTGGATGCGGATGCCTTTGAACGGGCATCCGCATGGCTTTTTCACCGCAGCGCCGGCCTTGCGATACCGAGATGGTCGCGCAGCGTCGAGCCCTCGTAGTCCTTGCGGAACAGGCCGCGCTCCTGCAGGAGCGGAACGACCTCGCGGTTGAATTCCTCCAGCCCGCCGGGGAAGAAGGGCGGCATGACGTTGAAACCGTCGGCCGCGCCGTTTTCGAACCATTCCTGCATCCGGTCCGCCACATCCCTGGCCGTGCCCATGACGATATGGTGGCCGCGCCCGGCGGCGACGCGCAGCGCCAGCTCCCGGATTGTCAGCTTTTCGCGGCGCGCCAGTTCGGTCAAAAGTTCGGCGCGGCTGCGCAGCTGGTCGGAAATCGGCAGGTCCGGCAGCGGGCCGTCGAGATCGTAATCAGCGAGGCTATGGCCGATGCGTTCTTCAAGCAGCGGCATTGCGCTCTTGATATCGGTCCAGCGGTTCAGTTCCTTCAGTTTTTCGCCGGCCTCTTCGAAGCTCCTGCCGATGATCGGCATGAAACCGGGCATCACGGCGACACTGGCCGGATCGCGGCCGAATTTTTCCACGCGTGCCTTGAGGCTGGTATAGAAGGCCTGCGCTTCGGAAATCGCCTGCTGGGCGGTGAAGACGATATCGGCGGTGCGGGCGGCGAGATCCTGCCCCGGCCCGGAAGAGCCGGCCTGGATGAGAACCGGGTGGCCCTGCGGCGAGCGCGGAATATTGAGCGGGCCCTTGACCGTGAAATATTTGCCTTCGTGGTTGAGGATATGGACCTTTGCAGGGTCGACATAGCGGCCCGCCTGCTTGTCCTTGACGAAGGCGTCGTCATCCCAGCTGTCCCAGAGGCCGCGAACGACATTCACATATTCTTCCGCCACCGCATAACGTTCGTCATGCTCGGGATGATCCTTGGAAAAATTCGCCGCCGTGCGGGCATAGGATGTGGTGACGATGTTCCACGCCGCGCGGCCGTGGCTCAGATGATCGATCGACGCGAAGGCGCGGGCGGTGTGGTAGGGCTCGCCATAGGTGGTGGAGGCGGTGGCGGCCAGCCCGATCTTGTCGGTGACCATGGCAAGGGCTGCCAGCAGGGTCAACGGCTCGAAACGGGCGATCATCGAGGGGTGGGCGTCGACGCCGCTCGTCAGGCCATCGGCGAGGAATACCATGTCGAATTTCGCCGCTTCGGCCATTTTCGTAACACGGGTGAGCAGATCGAAATTTTCGCTGCCGGCCTCCGCATCGGGGTGACGCCAGCCGGAAACGTGGTGCCCGGCGCCCTGCAGGAAGAGGCCAAGATGCATCTGTCTTTTGCGTGTCGTGGTGGTCATGGGGATCATGCCTTCATGTCGGTCGAGTTATATTTGCGATACCAGAAGCGTTTCGAGCTTCCTGAGGTCGGCTGCGGTTTTCATGGACCGCACCAGTGCCGGAATGCCGGCGAACTTCTCATTGCCGCCGGTCGCGTCGGCAAATTTTTCGGTCGGGTCATCGATGCCAGGAAGGCCGTCGACACGGCGCGACAGCATCGTACCGTCCTTCTTCGTCACATCGATGACCACGAACCGGGTGGTCGGATCGGGCGAGAGGCGGCGGGCGGTCTCGTCATGCCGGCGCGAGACTTTGGCGGATAGGGCAAGCAGGTCGGCGCGCGTCTGGCGCTCATCGAAATGGCCGATGCCGAGCGCCCCATCCACAAGCGCTGCGGCAAAGACGTATTCGGCGCTGAAGCGCGCATCGATGCCGGTCGTGGGCGTGGCCGGTCCAACGAGGGCGGCATCGCCGCCGGGCGGGAAGGTGATGGTGACCGCCTCGACCTCATCCGGTGTCAGACCACTGCTGTTGCGCAGCGCCAGCGCGCCGACGGCAACGGGATGGCTGGCGGTGCAGCAGGGAAAGGCCTTGAGGGTGAGGCCGGGCGAGACGATCTGCCAGGGTGCGCCCCAGCCGGAGAGAACGCGTTTCGGCTGCTCGGCGCCGAAGGCGAAGGCGGAATAAAAACCGATGGGGTTTTCCAGAAAATCCGGCGCGCCCTGGAAACCTGATCGCGCCAGCCGCGCGGCGGTAAGGCCGGCGCGCGTGGCGAGCCCGGCATGCAGCGGCTTGGCGTCATAGCCGAATTGCAGGCGAAGCCCTGCCGATTGCGTGGCGGCGAGGCCGAGCGCAACGGCCGTAGTCTGCGGATCGAATTTCAGGAGATGGGCAATCGCTGCTGCAGCGCCGATGGGGCCGAGCGTGGCGGTGGCGTGGAAGCCGTTTTCGTAATGCCTGGTGCCGAGCGAGAGGCCGAGACGCGCCATGGTCTCAAGCCCAACGATATAGGCGGCGATAAAGGCATCCGCCGTGGAGCCCTCTTCGACCGCGATAGCCAGCAAAGCGGGAACGATGGCGACGGTCGGGTGGCCGCGCACGCTGCCGTGGACATCGTCATAATCAAGCACATGCCCGGCGTGACCGTTGATGAGGGCGGCGGTGAAGGCATCCGTGCGCAGATCATGGCCGATAATGCCCGCCGTGCCTGAAGTGCCGGGTGTAAAGCTGTCGATCAGGATTTTTGTGCTTCTGTCGGCAGCGCCGCCCAGCACGCAGGCGAAAAAATCGATCAGCGCCGTGCGGGCGATGGCCACAGCCTCCTCGTCGCGCAGGGGATCGGAGGCGGCAATCGCTTCGGCAAGATGCAGGGTGAGCTTTTCGTCGGCGGTCATGGCATCATATCCCTTCGCCGTCATTGACCCGCGCGCCCTGTCCGCCGAGACCCTTGACGAAGGCGTTGATGCGCGGATTGGTCGACTTGTAGAAGATGTGCTCCGGCGTGCCCTGATCGACGATCAGGCCATTTTCGGTGAAGACGATATTGTCGCTGATTTCTTCGGCAAAACGCATTTCATGCGTGACGAGAATGCTGGTCATGCCATCATTGACGAGATCGCGGATGACGGCGAGCACTTCGCCCACGGTTTCCGGGTCGAGCGCGGATGTGACCTCATCGAACAACACCAGTTCGGGTCGCATGGCAAGCGCGCGGGCAATCGCCACACGCTGCTGCTGGCCGCCGGAAAGCTGGCCGGGATAGGCATCGACCTTTTGGGAAAGACGGACCTTTTCCAGCAGTTCGCGGGCATGGCGCTCGGCTTCGGCCTTCGGCGTACCGAGAATCTTGATCGGCGCGATGGTGATGTTTTCCATCACCGTCAGATGCGGAAAGAGATTGAACTGCTGGAAGACAATGCCGATGCGCTTGCGCAGCGCGATGCGCTCGGCCTCGGTCTTCAGCTGGTCGACACGGGTGCCGCCGACGGTGATCTTGCCCGATTGCGGAATGAGCAGGCCGTTGATGCAGCGCAGGATGGTGGACTTGCCGGAGCCGGAAGGGCCGATGATGGAGACGGCGTCGCCCTTGTTCACCGTAAGGTCGATGCCCTTCAGGACCTGATTGTCACCGAAGGACAGGTGTATGCCTTCCAGTTCAACCAGAGCTTTTGCGGCGATTTGTGGTGCGGGTGCGGACATGGCTTGTTCCAATCAGCGGGAAGCGAAGCGCCGCTCAAGGCGCTGCGTGAAACGGGAGACGGGATAGCAGAACAGGAAGAACGCCATCAGAACGGTGAGGTAGACCACGACGGTGAAATCGTTGCGCTGCACGGCGGTGCTGGCGTCCGTCGCGGCGTGCAGAAGTTCATGCACGCCGACCAGCGAGGCGAGCGCCGTACCCATGGTGATCGACGCATAGAGGTTCATCCATGGCGGCAGCGAGCGCTTCACGCATTGCGGCAGGATGATCCAGCGCAGTGTCTGGTTGCGCGAAAAGCCCAGCCCCTGTGCCGCTTCCCATTGTGCCGTCGGAATCGACTGGATGGCCCCGCGGGTGATTTCGGCGATATGGGCACTGGCCGGAATGGCGAGACCCACGACGGCCTTGATCCAGTCCGGGAAGGGAATGTAGTTGCCGAAAGCGACGATCTCGAAGGGGAAGATGTAGGTCGCGGCAAAGATCAGCACGAGATGCGGGGCGTTGCGGAATATCTGCACATAGGTGAGTGCCGGCGCACGCACGAGGCGGTAGGGCGCAAGCTCCATGATGCCGAGCAGGACACCTATGAAGGTGCCGATGGCTATCGCAAGGATGCTGATCAGCACGTTCATGGCAAAACCCTTGGCCAGATAGGGCAGCCATTGCAGCAGCACCTGACCGAGCGACGGATCGAGGATCAGCCACAGCACGACGGCAATCAGCACGCCGAGCAGCAGAATGGTGCCGAAGGGCGGCTTCTTTACCGCCTGTGTTGGAGAAACCACCGCACTCATTGACCGAACCCCGGAACCGCAAGACGCCGTTCAAGCCACAGACCGGCCCTTGCGACGATAAAATTGATGATGCTGAAGAAGATCAGGATGACGATCATCAGCTCGACCACATTGTCGCGCTGCGTCCAGATCAGGATCGAGGCATAGGTGATTTCACCCACCGCAATTGCCGAGCCGACCGTGGTGAGCTTCACCAGATTGACGAGGTTGTTGATGATGGAGGGTAGCGCCGTGCGGATGGCCAGCGGAAACTCCACATAGCGTAAAATCTCGAAGGAGCTGAAACCGATCGCACGCGCCGCCTCGATGGTGGTGGCCGGCACCGCCTCGATGCCGCCCCGCAACGCTTCCGCATGGAAAGCGGCAATGTGCAGGCCGGTGATGGCGACGACCCAGAAAAAGGGTGTCAGCGGATTGTTCTGCGCGCCGCCGAGAGCGTTGGAAATCAGCATGTTGAGCACGAGGAAGCCGCACATCAGCTGCACCAGCGTCGGCGTGTTGCGCGTCAGTTCCACATAGGCGCGCACGGGGCCGGCGAGCCAGGTCTTGCCCGATGTCAGCATGGCCGCAAAAATGAAGCCGAAGACGAGGCTGAGCGGCAAAGTGACGGCGACGAGGATCAACGTCATCTTCATGCCATCGAGCCAGATCTGAACCTCGTAACCGCTGTTCAGAAAGTCATAGTTGAGGCCGAGATGCGCGGCCAGTTCTATGAAGCGCGCTGTAAATCCATCCTGCATCGGAAATCCATGCTGTTGTCGCGGGTGCGCCGCCCAGCAGGCGGCCCCAGAATGACCTGTCTTGCTTTAAAGCAGAAAAGAACGGCGGGCGAAACCGACCGTTCCCGATAGTCAGGGGAAATCGCCATGATAGCAGCCGCCCTTGCGTCACGCCGGTCCCCGGAACAAGCCAAGGATTATCCGGCATCCAGCCACGGCGCGTCTGCGCCGTAAAAGTGTCTCTCGCGATCAAGAGCCTGATCACGCTTGACCCCCGGATCCCGTCGGGGTGACGGAGCGAGCGGGTTGCCCGATCCCTTATTGCGCCGAAAGCTTCTTCTGCTGCTCTTCCATATAGCCGATGCTCGGCAGACGGTTGGCCTTGGCGAATTCGAGCATCTTGCCGGAGGCGTGCAGTTCCTTGACGATCTTGTCGAGAGCGGCCTGCGTGTCGCTTTCGCCCTTGCGCAGCCAGATCACGGAATCCGACGGGATGAGGTCGGTAGGGATGAGGATGCCGTAATCTTTCCACTCATCGGCGCGGTCCTGAAGCATCAGGCTCAGCGTGCCGTTGACGTGAACGGAGACGTCGCAATTGCCGCCCTTGAGCGCCAGCAGCGATTCCGGCTGGCTCGGCAGCGCCTTAACCTGCGCGCCATATTGTTCGATCAGCGGCTGGGTGTAGTTGGAGCCTTGCGAAACGCAGGCGATCTTGCCCTTCAGGTCCGGCCAGTCCTTGATGCCACTGTCCTTGCGGCCGATGGCGGCGCCACCCTGGCGGTCATAGGGGGTCGGAACGTAGTCGAGCGTTTTGGCGCGCTCTTCCGTGTATTGCATGTTGGCGATCAGAATATCCACCTTGCCCTGCTGCAGGAACTGCACGCGGTTGGGTGGGGTCACGGTTTCGGTGACCAGTTCGACACCGAGGCCGGCGGCCAGCGCCTTGGCGACGTCGATGTTGAGACCCTTCTGCTCCTGCGTCTTCGGATCGATAAAGCCGAAAGGCGCGCCGGAGAGGATGACGCCGACGGTGAGCTTGCCGCGACCCTTGATCCGGTCAAGCGTTGCATCCGCGTGAGCGGCGGTGGCCATCGAAGCGATGACGACGGTTCCGGCAATGAGTTTTGCGGCAAATTTGGAGAAAGAGAGGGCCATGGGTATTTCCTTTTGATTGTAGGTGGAAACTACATGAGGCACCCGCCAAGAGCGAGAATTGGCATTGCGTGAAAAATAGTATGAATAAAATCCGGTTCCAATAAATCTTTTGGAGGGAAAAATTATCCTAATAATTTGAGATCGTAGAATCTTGTTCTTTGCTTCCGCTATTTTATGTCTGGCCGTGAGGGCGGGAGGATAATCCAGACGCCGTCTGTGGGCCAAATGGCCACAGGGAGAGCGAGCGAATGCCGCTTGTTTCTTCTCCCCGCCGGGGAGAAGTCCGCGGCAGCGGGATGAGGGGGCAAGCTCTCGGTTTATCGCTAACGTCGCCCCCCTCATCCGACCCTTCGGGCCACCTTCTCCCCCTTGGGGAGAAGAAACGTGCTGCAACGTCCCGGCCCGTCTCAACGACCGGCATTATAGGCCGCGATTGCCGCCATGTTGACGATATCGCTGTCCTTCGCGCCCATCGAGGTGATCTGTACCGATTTGTCGAGGCCGACGAGAAGCGGGCCGATGACGGTTGCGCCGCCAAGTTCCTGCAGCATCTTGGTGGAGATGGAGGCGGAATGGATGGCGGGCATGACCAGCACGTTGGCCGGGCCTGAAAGCCGGGCGAAGGGATACTGGCTCTGCATGCGGTGATGGTTCAGCGCCACATCGGCCGACATTTCGCCGTCGACCTCGAAATTGACGTTGCGCCTGTCGAGGATTTTCACCGCCTCGCGCACCTTGTCGGAGCGTTCGCCGGTCGGCTGGCCGAAGGTGGAGTAGGCGAGCATGGCAACGCGCGGCTCATAACCGAAACGGCGGGCGAGGTGGGCTGCTTCTTCGGCGATATCGGCCAGGTCGTCCGCATTCGGCATGTCATGCACGGCGGTATCGGCCACGAAGACGGTGCGGTTGCGCGAGACGACCAGCGATACGCCGATGACGCGATGGCCGGGCTTGGTGTTGATGCAGCGGCGGATATCCTCCAGCGCCGTGGAGTAGTTGCGGGTAACGCCGGTGACCACGGCATCCGCATCGCCCATCGCCACCATGCAGGCGGCGAAATGGTTGCGGTCGTTGTGGACCAGACGCTGTACGTCGCGCAGCAGGAAACCGCCGCGCTGCAGACGCGCATAAAGATAATCGACATAGGCATCGACGCGGCTGGAAAGGCGGGCGTTGGTTATCTCGATGTTGGCGCGATCGAGATCGATGCCGGCGCGTTCCGCGTTGGCCTTGATGATATCGTCACGGCCGAGCAGGATGGCGGTGCCGAGGCCCTGCGCGGTGAAGGAAATCGCCGCGCGCATGACCTGTTCTTCTTCGGCTTCCGCAAAAACGACCCGCTTCGGCGAGCGGCGCACCCGCTCGTAAAGGCGCTGCGTGGTGGAAGCCATCGGGTCGCGGCGGGCGGAAAGCTCGCGGGCATAAGCGTCGAGGTCGGGCAGCTCCCGGCGGGCGACGCCGGTTTCGATGGCGGCTTTCGCCACGGCCACCGGAATGGCCGAGATCAGGCGCGGATCGAAAGGGACCGGAATGATATATTGCGATCCGAAGCGCGGGCGGTTGCCCTGATAGGCGGCGGCCACATCGTCAGGCACATCCTCGCGGGCAAGATCGGCGAGCGCCTGTGCCGCAGCAATCTTCATCGCGTCGTTGATCTGGCTGGCGCGAACATCGAGCGCGCCGCGGAAGATATAGGGAAAGCCGAGGACGTTGTTGACCTGGTTCGGGTAGTCCGAACGTCCGGTCGCCATGATGGCGTCGTCGCGGATGCGCGACACTTCTTCCGGCGTAATTTCCGGGTCCGGATTGGCCATGGCGAAGATGATCGGCTTCGGCGCCATGGAGCGGATCATCTCTTCGCTGAAAGCGCCCTTCTGGGAGAGGCCGAAGACCACATCCGCGCCCTTCATGGCTTCCGCCAGCGTACGATTGTTGGTTTTTACCGCGTGAGCGGATTTCCACTGGTTCATGCCTTCGGTACGGCCCTGATAGATCACGCCCTTGGTATCGCAGAGCGTGATGTTTTCAGGGTTGAACCCCATGGCCTTGATGAGGTCCATACAGGCGATTGCCGCCGCACCCGCGCCGTTGCAGACGAGCTTGGTGGTCTTGAAGTCGCGGCCCGTCAGTTCGATGGCGTTGATGAGGCCGGCAGCGGCGATGATGGCGGTGCCGTGCTGGTCGTCATGGAAGACGGGAATGTCCATCAGCTCGCGCAGGCGGCTTTCGATGATGAAACATTCCGGCGCCTTGATGTCTTCCAGATTAATGCCGCCGAAGGAGGGGCCGAGGTAACGCACGCAGTTGATGAACTCATCGGCGTCTTCGGTATCGACCTCGAGATCGATGGAGTCGACATCGGCGAACCGCTTGAAGAGAACGGACTTACCCTCCATGACCGGCTTGGAGGCGAGCGCGCCGAGATTGCCGAGACCGAGGATGGCCGTGCCGTTGGAGATGACCGCAACCATGTTGCCGCGCGTGGTATAGTCGTAAGCGGTCGCCGGATTTTCGGCGATGGCTTTCACCGGCACGGCCACGCCCGGCGAATAGGCAAGCGACAGATCCCGCTGCGTCGCCATCGGTTTGGTCGGGGTGATTTCCAGTTTCCCCGGTCTGCCTTCCGCGTGGAAATCCAGGGCTTCCTGATCCGTAACCGATGTTCTTGTGCTGGCGGGTTTCGTCGTGTCGGACATGGGCTGAGCGTGCTTTCGTGTCGATAACAGTGTAAAAATATCCGCCGTTGTTATTGTATTTTTCGCGGGCCTGCCAAGCCTTGAATGTTGTTCAGTGCAGCAAATTTAAGCGTGATGAAATTTGCGGCCGATTTAATCGATTAATTCCCGTTGTTCGTGTCAAAGGCTTTGCCGATAGGATTGACGGGCTCGGCTCATCGCTCTGAAAAATGAAGCGCAGGGCTTTGTCCCGGGGTTTTCTTTGCTCTCGGTCACTTTGAGCGGCCATTCCGTGCGGAACCTCGCACTCCCCCTTGCGTTAGGAAAACGGGCCTGCCGGCAAATGCCCCCGCCGTTCACCAAGCTTTCACAAGGCGAATTTATGAGCTTGCGCTTATCCGCCCGTGAACCGATGATGGCGGTATTTCGAAATATGTATATTGTCCGGCGCGCCGGGAAATTTTTAGAGTTGGAAAGGTTTTATTGTGAAGGAACACTCTCGAAAGATCACGCCGGTTCTTCTGGCCGGCGGCGCCGGTTCGCGGCTTTGGCCGGTATCGCGCGATCAGTTGCCCAAGCAGTTTCAGCCGCTGGTCGGCAATCTTTCGACCTATCAGCAGACGCTGCAGCGGGTGGGCGACAAGGGCCTTTATGCCGAGCCGCTGGTGATCACCAACGAGGATTTCCGTTTCTTCGCCCGCCGTCAGGCCGAAGAGATCGATCTGCCGGCAACCGTGGTGCTGGAGCCCGCCCGCCGCGACAGCGCCGCCGCCATGGCCGCCGCCGCCGTGCTGGCCGAGCGCCGGGAGCCCGGATGCCTGGTGCTGGCGCTTGCCGCCGACCATGTTGTGCTCGATGCCGACAAGTTCTCCGACGCCGTGAAACTTGGTGCAAAAGCCGCCGATCAGGGCAATATCGTCGTCTTCGGCCTGGTGCCGACCGAACCGCGCACCTCCTACGGTTATATCAAGCCGGGTGATGCGATCGACGGTGAGGCCGATCTCAGCACTGTCGATGCCTTCGTGGAAAAGCCGGATATGAAGACGGCGATCTCCTATCTGGAAAAGGGTTATCTCTGGAATTCCGGCAACTTCCTGTTCCGCTCCGATGTGATGATCGCCGAACTGAAGGCCTTCGCCCCGGAGATTCTGGCAGCGGTGACGCAGGCGGTCGAGCAATATGAAAGCGACCTCGGCTTCGTGCGCCTGCATCAGGCCAGCTTCGAGGCCTCGCCGAAGAACTCCATCGACTATGCCGTGATCGAGAAGACCAAACGCATGGCGGTGGTGCATGGCCATTTCCGCTGGTCGGATATCGGCAGCTGGGACGCGATCTGGGAAATCGCTGACAAGCGCGGCAACGACAATGCGCTGGAAGGCAACGGCGTCTTCATCGATTCCGAAGGTTGCCTCATCCATTCGACGCAATTGCTGACGACGGTGGTTGGCGCCAAGGACATGGTGGTGGTGGCCACCAAGGATGCGGTTCTGGTGGTGCCGAAAAACCGGGTGCAGGATGTGAAGGGCCTGGTGGAGACGCTGAAGGACGGCGAACATGCACCACAGACGCAAAGCCACAAGCGCGTCTATCGCCCCTGGGGTTATATCGAACACATGTATGTGGACGAGCGTTACCGGGTGGGCCATATCACGGTCGATCCCGGCCACCGCATCTCGTTCCAGAAACACTATCACCGCTCGGAACACTGGATCGTCGTCAAGGGCACGGCGACGGTAACGATTGGCGAGGAAACGAAGTTGCTGACGGAAAACCAGTCGGTCTATATCCCGATCGGCCAGCCGCACCGGCTTGCCAATGAGGGGCAGATCCCGCTCGAACTGGTCGAAATCCAGACCGGAGCCTATATCGGCGAGGATGATGTCATCCGCATCGAGGACGATTATAAAAGGCAATAGAATTGCCGCCAGCTCCGAAGGTTTGGAGTAGGTGAGGCGGATAGTTGTCCGGCTCGCCTTTTCGGCTCAGGCGGTCAGCGCGTTCACGCAATGGGCAAGGGCATGAGACAGCATCGCCGCCTCCAGCCCCCGACGCCAGAACAGCCATCCGAACAGCAGGCCGGGAATGAAATTGGTGAGCAGGACTGCAAGGATCAGCGCCGCCTGCGGCCGAGCGACAATCGCAAACAGAAACGGCAGATGACCGGCGGCGAAGAGTGCCGCCGCCATAAGGATGGCGGCCCACAAAATCACCGGTCGAATCTGTCCCCTTCCGGTCACGCGCCAGAGCGCCCAGGCGAAAAACGACATCAGGCCCCATCGGGTCAATAGCTCTTCCGTGATCCCGCCATAGAGAATCCGGGTCGTCAGCGGGACATTAAAAGCGGTCATTCTTGCCACGGCGGCCGCATCCGCGACCGCTGGCAGGATCGCTGATGAATAGGCGATCATCAGCAGGCCGACGGCAATGCCCACTGTCAGCGAGGGCGGCACCTGTGTTCGCAGCACCGCGCGCGGGTTGTCGCCCGTCAGCCAGCTATCGACCAAGGGGGCGCCAAGCCCGAGTTTTGCGGTCAGAGCCTGACCGGTTGCTACCGCCGCAATGGTCAGTATTGCCGGCTGGATGAGGATCAGCAGGCGTATTCCGAATGAAACTTGCTGTCCCGGTACAAGCTGCTCAAATGTCGCCAATAAAAGCGATGCGACGCCGGTTAATCCGATGACCAAAAGAATATGCCAGCGCTTCATGGTCTCTTCACCTGTTTTACTCGCTGCGAAGTTTTGTAAGCGACTGGCATTGCGTGTGGATTACGCAGCGCAATCCCCTGTGCCGCATACCTATCCGGCGCATTTTCCAATCGTTCGAAATACCTCCTGCGGGCGCTGTGAGATTCGTATTTTAGGCGGTTGCCTAATCAAAAATCTTCGCATACGTTCCAACTGCAACGTTTCAGTGAGGGAGGAGACTCATGCGAATGCGTGTTATTTCTGCGGCCTTTTTGGCCAGCGTGATGATTCCGGCGGGTATCGCCGGGGCCACCGATCTTGAGGTGACCCATTGGTGGACATCGGGCGGCGAAGCCGCAGCGGTGGCCGAACTGGCCAAGGCTTTCGACGCCACCGGCAACAAATGGGTGGATGGCGCGATTGCCGGTTCGGGTGGCACGGCCCGTCCGATCATGATCAGCCGCATCACTGGCGGCGACCCGATGGGCGCGACCCAGTTCAACCACGGCCGTCAGGCGGAAGAGTTGGTGCAGGCAGGCCTGATGCGCGACCTGTCCGATGTTGCCGCAAAGGGCAACTGGAAGGACGTCATCAAGCCGGCAAGCCTGCTCGACAGCTGCACCATCGACGGCAAGATTTACTGCGCGCCGGTCAACATCCATTCCTGGCAATGGCTGTGGCTCTCCAACGAAGCCTTCAAGAAGGCGGGCGTCGAAGTTCCGAAGAACTGGACGGAATTTGTCGCCGCCGCGCCGGCGCTGAAAAAGGCCGGCATCCAGCCGCTCGCGCTCGGTGGGCAGGCATGGCAGGCCAACGGCCTGTTCGACACGCTGACGCTTTCGATCGGTGGCAAGGACCTTTATCAGAAGGTCTATGGCGACAAGGATGCCGAGGCGGCAGCCGGACCCGATATGGCGAAGATTTTCGCGGCTGCCGTCGAGGCGCGCGACATGGCCAAGGGCACCAATGTTCAGGACTGGAACCAGGCCACCAACATGGTCATCACCGGCAAGGCCGGCGGCCA
This sequence comes from Agrobacterium sp. LMR679, assembly GCF_027157905.1. Taxonomy (NCBI): domain Bacteria; kingdom Pseudomonadati; phylum Pseudomonadota; class Alphaproteobacteria; order Hyphomicrobiales; family Rhizobiaceae; genus Agrobacterium; species Agrobacterium sp. LMR679. Next base: position 1,867,460 of record NZ_JAPVOJ010000001.1, read on the forward strand.
GATCATGGGTGACTGGGCGCAGGGTGAATTCCAGCTGGCCAACCAGAAAGCCGGCACGGATTATTCCTGCCTTCCCGGTCTTGGCCTCAGTGAATATCTCACCACGGGTGGCGACGCCTTTTATTTCCCTGTTTTGAAGGACGAGGCGAAAACCAAGGCGCAGGACGTTCTCGCCGCAACCATCGTCGATCCAAAAACGCAGGTGGCTTTTAACCTGAAGAAAGGCTCGCTGCCGATCCGCGGCGACGTCGATCTGAATGCAGCCAATGACTGCATGAAAAAGGGTCTGGCAATTCTGGCCAAGGGCAATGCCCTGACCAGCACCGACCAGCTGATTTCCGCCGATACGCAGAAACAGAAGGAAGACCTGATGGCGGAATTCTTCGCGGGCTCGATGTCGGCGGAAGACGGGCAGAAGCGCTTCGCGGACATTATCGGTTCGGCGGACTGATTGTGATCTCTCCGGGTGGGAAAGCGGTTCGCCGCTTTCCTTTCCAGCGTCCTGCCTGTGCAACAATCACCAGCACGGGCAGGGGTTTCATGCGGTGAGGCTTTTGCCTGACCGTTGACTGTAACGTTACAGGAGGAGGTAACATGGCAGGTCAAGCGCGCTCGGGGCGCCCCAACCAGCTTTTCCGCAATCTCAATTCCAAGATTGCCTCCATTCCCATGATACTGACCGCCATGGTGATCTTCCTCGGCGGCACGATCTGGACAGTGGTTTATTCCTTCACCAATTCCAAGCTTCTGCCGCGCGCGAGCTTTATCGGTTTCGATCAATATGAGCGTTTGTGGGCAGCACCACGCTGGATCGTGTCCATCCAGAATCTGGCGATCTACGGTGTGCTGTCGCTGATCTTCAGCCTCGTCATCGGCTTCGTGCTGGCGGCGCTGATGGATCAGAAAATTCGTTTCGAAAACACCTTCCGCACCATTTTCCTCTATCCTTTCGCCCTGTCCTTCATCGTCACCGGTCTCGTCTGGCAATGGCTGCTGAACCCGGAATTCGGCATCCAGTCCGTCGTCCGCTCGATGGGCTGGGAAAGTTTCACCTTCGATCCGCTCTATAATTCCCAGATTGTCATCTACGGCATTCTGATCGCGGCGCTCTGGCAGGGCACGGGGCTCGTCATGTGCCTGATGCTGGCGGGCCTTCGCGGCATTGACGAGGACATCTGGAAGGCGGCACGCGTCGACGGCATTCCGATGTGGAAGACCTATATTCTCATCATTATTCCCATGATGCGGCCGGTCTTCATCACCACGCTGGTCATCATCGCCAGCGGCATCGTCAAGGTTTACGATCTGGTGGTGGCTCAGACGAGCGGCGGGCCAGGCATCGCGTCCGAAGTGCCGGCGAAATATGTCTATGACTACATGTTCCAGGCGCAGAATCTGGGGCAGGGCTTTGCCGCCTCGACAATGATGCTCCTGACGGTCGCGATCATCATCATTCCATGGGCCTACCTCGAATTCGGAGGCAAGAAGCGTGGCTAATATCAGCACATTGAACACGGTTGTCGCCGCCAGCGATGCGGTTGCCCCGGACCTTTCCGGCCCGCGCGGCAGGAAGCCGAGGAAAACCTTTTCCCGCCGCAACATCATTCTTTACGGCACGCTCATCGTGGCTGCCGCCTATTACCTGCTACCGCTTTACGTGATGGTCGTCACCTCTCTGAAAGGCATGCCGGAAATCCGGCTCGGCAACATCTTTGCGCCGCCGGTGGAAATCACTTTCGAACCCTGGGTAAAGGCCTGGGCCAATGCCTGCACGGGCTTGAACTGCGACGGGCTTTCACGCGGCTTCTGGAATTCGGTGCGCATCCTCGTGCCTTCGGTGGTGATCTCGATCATCGTCGCCTCTGTCAGCGGCTATGCCATGGCGAACTGGAAGTTCAAGGGATCGGAACTGTTCTTCTCGATCCTCATCATCGGCGCCTTCATTCCCTATCAGGTGATGATCTATCCGATTGTCATCGTGCTGCGCGAACTTGGCATATACGGTACGTTAACCGGTCTCGTCATTGTGCATACCATCTTCGGCATGCCGATCCTGACACTGCTGTTCCGCAATTACTTCGCCTCGCTGCCGGAAGAACTGTTCAAGGCGGCGCGCATCGATGGCGCCAATTTCTGGCAGATCTATTTCCGTATCATGCTGCCCATGTCGCTGCCGATCTTCGTCGTGGCGATGATCCTGCAGGTGACCGGCATCTGGAACGATTTCCTGTTCGGCGTGGTGTTCACGCGGCCGGAATATTACCCGATGACGGTGCAGCTCAATAATATCGTCAACTCCGTGCAGGGCGTGAAGGAATATAACGTCAATATGGCCGCCACCCTTCTCACGGGTGCCGTGCCGCTGATCGTCTATTTCGTCTCCGGCAGGCTTTTCGTCCGCGGCATTGCCGCAGGCGCAGTAAAAGGTTGAGCTATATGAACAAAAGCGTTTCCATCCGCGATCTTTCCCTGTCCTTCGGCGCCGTCACCGTGCTGAAAGACCTCAATCTCGATATTTACGACGGCGAATTCCTCGTGCTGCTCGGCTCTTCCGGCTGCGGCAAGTCGACCCTTCTCAATTGTATCGCCGGCCTTCTGGAGCCGACCGATGGGCAAATCTTCATCAAGGACCGCAACGTCACCTGGGAAGAGCCGAAGGATCGCGGCATTGGCATGGTGTTCCAGTCCTATGCGCTTTATCCGCAGATGACGGTGGAGAAAAACCTGTCCTTCGGCCTTCAGGTCGCCAAGGTGCCGAAAGAGGAAATCGACCGCCGCGTCAAAAGGGCGGCCGGCATCCTCCAGATCGAGCCGCTGTTGAAACGCAAGCCTGCCGAGCTTTCCGGCGGCCAGCGCCAGCGCGTGGCGATCGGCCGGGCACTTGTGCGGGATGTGGATGTGTTCCTGTTCGACGAGCCGCTCTCCAACCTCGACGCCAAGCTGCGCTCGGAACTGCGTGTCGAAATCAAGCGGCTGCACCAGTCGCTGAAGAATACCATGATCTATGTGACGCATGACCAGATCGAGGCGCTGACGCTGGCGGACCGCATCGCCATCATGAAGAGCGGCGTCATCCAGCAGCTCGCCGATCCCGTCACCATTTACAACAAGCCGCGAAACCTCTTCGTCGCCGGTTTCATCGGCTCGCCTTCCATGAATTTCCTGCGCGGCGAGCTGATCGAAAAGGACGGAAAGGTGGTCTTCACCACCAACGGCGTGACTTTCGCGCTGGACGGTTATCATTCGGAGACGCCGTTTGCCGCCGGCCGTGCCGTGGTTCTGGGCGTTCGCCCCGAACATGTGCGCGTCGATGCCGATATCGTCGGCGGTGAAGTGCACGAGGCGATTGTCGATATCGAGGAGCCGATGGGTGCGGACAATCTGATCTGGCTGAAACATGCCGGGCATACCATGTCCGTGCGCGTGGGCGGCCACAGACGGTTTTCGCCGGGCACCAAGGTGCGCCTCGGCCTCGACATGACGATGGCCTCGCTGTTCGACGTGCAAAGCGAGGACCGGCTCTAGAACAGCTTCGATTTACCCCCCACACACAATCCCAAGACCCAGATCTCTATGGAGGAGACAATGACAGAACTCGGTTTCCAGCTTTACAGCGCCCGTAACTTCCAGCCTTTTTCCAACATTCTGAAGAAGCTTTCGGCGGCGGGTTATAAACATGTCGAAGGTTATGGCGCGATGTACGCTTCGCTGGATGACGCCGGTTTGAAGGGCCTGCGCGCCGAACTCGACGCCAATGGCCTTGCCATGCCGACCGGCCATTTCGGCCTCGACCTTCTGGAAGGCGATCCGAAAAAGGCGCTCAATATTGCCAAGGTTCTGGGCGTGGAGGCGATCTATTGCCCTTATCTGATGCCTGACCAGCGCCCGACAGATGCCGCAGGCTGGTTCGCTTTCGGCAAGCGTCTGCAGGAAGCCGGCAAGCCCTTCGTGGATGCCGGGCTGGTTTTCGGTTGGCATAACCATGATTTCGAGTTCAAGACGCTTGGCGACGGTTCCACCCCACAGGAGCAAATCTTTGCCGGTGGCCCGGACCTGAAATGGGAGGCGGATATCGCCTGGATCATTCGCGGCAATGCCGATCCGCTCGCCTGGATCGAGAGCTACGGCAAGCGCATTACTGCGGTACATGTGAAGGATATCGCACCGGCAGGCGAGAATGCGGATGAGGATGGCTGGGCCGATGTCGGCCATGGTACAGTGGACTGGAAGGGCCTTATCGCGGCGCTGAAGGCGAAATCGGCCACCAAACATTTCGTGGTCGAGCACGACAATCCGAAGGATATTGACCGGCTGATCACCCGTTCGATCGCATCTTTCAAAACCTACTAAGTTTCAATTTCGGAGTTTCCATCATGGCCAGGGATCTTGGCGTCGGCATCATCGGATGCGGCAATATCTCGTCTGCTTATTTCTCGCTGGCACCGCTCTTCAAGGGCATCAAGGTGCTTGCCTGCGCCGACCTCAACCGCAATGCTGCGGAGTTGAGGGCGGAAGAATTCGGTGTTGTCGCGCAGTCCATCGAGGAACTGCTTGCCAACAAGGATATCGACGTGGTGGTGAACCTCACCATTCCCGCCGCACATTTTCCGGTGTCGAAAGCCGCCCTCGAGGCGGGCAAGCACGTCTATTCGGAAAAGCCGCTGGTACTTTCGCTGGAGGAAGGCGAGGAGCTGCGGCGCATCGCCCGCGAAAAGAAGCTGTCCGTCGGCTGCGCGCCGGATACTTTCCTCGGCGGCGCGCATCAGCTTGCCCGGCAATATATCGATGACGGCAAGGTCGGGCGCATCACGTCAGGCACCTGCCATGTGATGAGCCCCGGCATGGAGATGTGGCACCCCAATCCGGGCTTCTTCTTCCTGAAGGGCGGCGGGCCGATCCTCGATCTCGGTCCCTATTACGTCGCAAATCTCATCAACCTCATCGGCCCGGTGAAGCGCGTCGGTGCGCTGACCTCGATGGCGAACCCCACCCGTACGGTGACCAGCCAGCCGTTGAACGGCGAAATCATCCCGGTCGAAACGCCGACCAATATCCATGCCCTGCTGGAATTCGTGAACGGCGCGACGATCACGCTTTCGGCCAGCTGGGATGTCTGGTCGCATCGCCACGCCAATATGGAGCTTTACGGCACGGAAGGCTCGATCTACGTGCCGGATCCGAACTTCTTCGGCGGCGTGGTGGAGATGAGCGGTCGCGACAAGAATATCCAGCCGCTGGAAGACTGGGCGCATCCTTTCGGCATCGCCAATCAGGAAAGCCCGAACGGGCCGCGCGCCAATTACCGCACGGCAGGCCTTGCCGATATGGCGATTGCGCTTCTGGAAGGCCGCGATGCCCGCTGCTCGCTCGACCGCTCATTGCACGGCATCGATGTGATGACCTCGATCCTGAAGTCAGGCGAGGAGGGGCGCTTCATCGAGATGAGGACGACCTGCACCCAGCCGGCGGCACTCGGCATCGAGGAGGCGCAGGCGTTATTGCGCTGAACCTGTCGCGTTAAAAAAAGGCCCGGCGCACTGCCAGTTCGCCGGGCCTTTTCCGCTCCGCCATGTTGTGGCGAGCGTCGCGTGTTCATCAGATTTTCATAGGCCGATAAAAAGACCCAGCCAGCGCGCAACGGTCCTGACCATCCAGATCAGGAACACGAAAGGGGCTACGCCAACAGCCGCGACGAGCGCCGCCGAGGCGACAACGAGCGCTGTGGTGAGATTGCGCCTGAACCGGTGGCGTTTTGTGTCGAGAGCCTTATCCATGACGCATTGCGGTGATCAGTCCGCGAATGGTGAGCGTGAGATAAAGCATACCCGCCAGCGCCATCAGGATGCCGGTGCCGAGAGAGCTGAGATTGCTCAGCGAAAACAGAAATGTATCAGCCGCCACCATTGGCAAGACCCTTCAAGAACAGCAGATTTCGCATCGTTCTAGATCGTGCCGGTTTCCCGCTTATGTCCCGTTTGTTTCGTCTTGTTGCTGTGGCGGGGCATTTTCGTGATGGCGTGGCTTTGCGCGATTTTCGCAAGGCTCTTCACAAGCCTGTCGGTTTGGTTTAAAGCCGCTCCCCGTAATCCGGTCGCAGCCCACCCGGTCAAAACAAGGGATCCCAAATTATGAAAACCATCGTCATCTGCTCCGGCGGATTGGACTCCGTTTCGCTTGCGCGTAAAATCGCGGCGGAACACGAACTTCTCGCTCTCGTCTCCTTCGATTATGGCCAGCGCCACAGGAAGGAGCTGGAATACGCGGCCGATTGCGCAAGGCGTCTCGGCGTGCAGCATCATGTCATTGATATCAGAACCATCGGCGCCCATCTCACCGGTTCGGCGCTGACTGACGACGTGGAGGTGCCGGACGGGCACTATGCGGAAGAGACCATGCGCTCCACCGTGGTGCCGAACCGCAACGCCATCATGCTCACCATCGCTTTCGGGCTGGCCGCCGCGCAGCAGGCGGATGCGGTGGCGATTGCCGTCCATGGCGGCGATCACTTCATTTATCCCGATTGCCGGCCGGGCTTTATCGACAGTTTCAACGCCATGCAGGCGCATGCGCTTGAAGGTTATGCCGACGTCAAGCTCTTCGCCCCCTATGTCACCGTTTCCAAGGCGGCGATTGTGACCGATGGCGCGAAATACGGCACGCCGTTTGGCGAAACATGGTCCTGTTACAAGGGCGGCTTGCGCCACTGCGGCCGCTGCGGCACCTGCGTGGAACGGCGCGAGGCCTTTCATCTGGCCGGTGTCACCGATCCGACCGACTATGAGGACCCGGATTTCTGGGTGGCGGCCACCCATGCCTATGCGGCGCAGGAGGTGCGCTGATGTTCCGCATCACCAAGGAGTTTCACTTCTCCGCCTCGCACCAGCTGAAAAGCCTGCCCGCCGACCACCAGTGCAACCGTCTGCACGGCCATAATTACATCGTTGAGGTCGAATTATCGGGCGAAGCCCTGAACGAGCACGGTTTCGTGCGCGACTATCACGAGCTTGCGCCGCTGAAGCACTATATCGACGATCATTTCGATCACCGCCACCTGAACGATGTCCTCGGCCATGACCGGGTGACGGCGGAATATCTTGCAAAACATTTCTACGACTGGTGCAAGGATCGCCTGCCGGAAACCAGCGCCGTGCGGGTGAGCGAAACCGCCAAGACCTGGGCGGAATACCGGCCATGACGGTGGCTGCACACAAGATTGCAGCAAAGGAAACCACAATCCGCATCAGCGAAATCTTCGGCCCGACCATTCAGGGTGAGGGTTTGTTGATTGGTCTGCCAACGGTTTTCGTGCGTACCGGCGGCTGTGATTACCGCTGTTCCTGGTGCGATACGTTGCATGCGGTCGATAGCGACTACCGCGACACGTGGAAACCGCTGTCGGTCGAGGCGATCTGGCAGGAGGTACGGCGGCTTTCCGGTGGTGTGCCGCTGACGGTGTCACTTTCAGGCGGCAATCCGGCCATCCAGCCTCTCGCGGCTCTGATCGCTAGGGGACAGGACGAGGGGTATCGCTTCGCGCTGGAAACGCAGGGCAGCATCGCGAAAGACTGGTTTGCCGATCTCGACCATCTGGTTTTAAGCCCCAAGCCGCCATCAAGCGGCATGGAAACGGACTGGCGGGCTTTCGAGGACTGTCTTGCCGCCGCCGGCGAGGGACCGCAGGTGGCGCTGAAGATCGTGGTGTTCGACGATGCGGATTATGCCTATGCCAAGGCGGCATCCGCGCGCTTCCCGCATCTGCCCGTCTATCTGCAGCCCGGCAACCATACCCCGCCGCCGCCCGATGATGACGATGCGCGTGTGGATATCGACGGGGTGATGGACCGGATGTTGTGGCTGGTGGATAAGGTCAGCGAAGACCGCTGGTTTTCGGCGCGGGTGCTGCCGCAGCTGCATGTGCTGTTGTGGGGGAACAAGCGCGGGGTTTGAGGGAGTTATAAGGTCCCTCCGTCATGCCGGACTTGATCCGGCATCCAGTCACGGCGCGTCTGCGCCGGGAAAAAGTCTTTGCGATCAAAGACTTGATCGCGCTGGACCCCGGATCAAGTCCGGGGTGACGGAGAACGAGGAGCGTTCTTTGCAGCAATCCATGCGGCGGCTTGCGCCGCCGCACTTTCGAAAATCAAGCTGAAACAGCCACCTCACGCCGTTCCCGATCCGCAATGATCGATAGATCGAGCACCTTCTGCAGATTGGCGGCATGGCGGAAATCCGGATCGGCGGGGCCGCCTTCCATGACCGCCTTGGCGAATTTTTCGTAATTCGTCGGCACGGGGTCGACATCGATCGTCTTCCAGATCGCCTTCTCCACATCCTCGCCGATGCAGGCACGCAGGCTGGAATAGTCAGGCGTGTGGATGACTTCCAGCGCACCCTTGTCGCCGTGGATGCGCAGACGGAGTTCGTTGAGATGCCCTGTCGCCCAGCGGCTGGCGTGGATGACGCCCATTGCGCCGTTTTCCAGTTCGGCGGTCATGGTGAAGCTGTCATTGGCGTCGAGGTCGTAGACGCCAATTTTATTGCCTTCATATTTGTCGAAGGTCTTCAGCCGCGTGAAGATGCGTTCCACATCGCTGCCCGCGCCATAAGAGGCGAAGTCGAGAATGTGGATGCCGACATCGCCCAGCACGCCGTTCGAGCCATGCTTGGTGGAAAGCCGCCACAGCCACTTGCTCTCCGTCATCCAGTCGCCCCAGGCCTTGGAAACGAGCCAGCTCTGGAGATAGGAGGCTTCCAGATGCCGCACCTTGCCGATCTTGCCTGCCAGCACCATCTCGCGCGCCGCCTGCAAGGGGGCGACGTTGCGATAGGTTAGGTTGACCATGGCGACGAGGCCGGCTTTTTCGGCGGCATCGGCCATTTCGGCGGCCTTGGCGTAGTTTTCCGCCAGCGGCTTTTCGCAGAAGACATGCTTGCCGGCCGCCAGCAGTTTCAGGCTGGTGGGGTGGTGGATGGCATCCGGCGTGACATTCGCCGCCGCATCGAATTCACCCCAGGCAATGGCGTCATCCAGCGAGGTGAAGGAGAGTGGGATGTTGTGGCGCAGCGCAAAGCCGCGCACCACCACATCGTCCACATCCACCGCCGCGACCAGTTCGACGCCGGGGATTTGCGAGAAATAGGTGGCATGGTTGTTGGCCATGCCGCCGGTTCCGAGAATGAGGAGTCTCATGGCTTTTTACCTGTAACCTGCTTCGCCTGCCTTGTGCAGCTTGGGGCCGCGTTCTTCGATCGGCTCCAGCGCCTTGTCGACGGGAACATTGGGGGCATCGTGAATGCTCTTCAGTGCGCCAACCGGATTATAGGCCCATTTCACTGAGTTGCTGATGACCTTCTGGACATTGGCGTCGTGATAGGTCGGATAGGTCTCGTGGCCGGGGCGGAAATAGAAGATATTGCCGGCGCCCCGACGCCAGGTGAGGCCGGAACGGAAAACTTCGCCGCCCTGGAACCAGGAGATGAACACGGTTTCCAGCGGCTCCGGCACGGAGAACTGCTCGCCGTACATTTCCTCGTTTTCCAGCTCGAAATGCTCAGGCAGGCCGGCTGCAATCGGGTGGCGCGGATTGATGGTCCACAGACGCTCGCGTTCGCCCGCCTCACGCCATTTCAGTGCGCAGGGCGTGCCCATCAGCCGCTTGAACGGCTTGGAGAAGTGGCCGGAATGCAGGACGATGAGGCCCATGCCTTCCCAGACGCGTTTGGCAACACGCTCGACGATCTCGTCCTGCACCGCACCATGGTCCTTGTGGCCCCACCAGACCAGCACATCGGTCTTGTCGAGGCGCTCCTGCGACAGGCCATGTTCCGGCTCCTGCAGCGTGGCGGTGGTGGCATTGATCTCGGGGTTCTGGTTCAGCGCATCGGCGATGGTGTTGTGCATGCCGTTTGGATAGATCGAACGCACCGTCTCATTGATGTGTTCGTGGATATTTTCGCCCCATACAACGGTGTTGATGGTCATTGTCATGCTCCTCGGTGAAAGCCGGGACCTTGGGTGATCCCGGCGAAAGTGAAAAATTCAGGCGGCGCCCCGGGCGGGGTTACGGGCAAGCGCCCGGCCTTCGGCATCAAAACGATGGATCTGCGTCGCATCCGCCACGAGGGCGATACGCTCGCCCGCCTTGCGGTCGGTCACGCCTTCCTCGCGAACGACGACGGGTTCACCCGCGCCGATCTCGACATAGATGAAGCTGTCCGACCCGAGCATTTCGGAATGCACGATCTCACCGCTCCAGCCGCTGCCGTCGGTGGTGATGGTGATGTGCTCCGGGCGGATGCCGATGGTTTTTGCGCCTTCCGTCTCGGCATATTTGCCTGACAGGAAGTTCATCTTCGGCGAGCCGATGAAGCCGGCGACGAAGGTGTTGACCGGACTTTCGTAGAGCTCCAGCGGTGTGCCGATCTGCTCGACCCGGCCGTCACGCAGCACGCAGATGCGGTCGGCAAGCGTCATGGCCTCCACCTGGTCGTGGGTGACGTAGATCATCGTCGTGTCATGCATCGAGCGGTGCAGCTTGGCGATTTCCAGACGCGTGGCAACGCGCAATGCCGCATCGAGGTTGGAAAGCGGCTCGTCGAACAGGAATACCTTCGGATCGCGCACGATGGCGCGGCCGATGGCGACACGCTGGCGTTGGCCGCCGGAAAGCTGCTTTGGCAGGCGCTCCAGATAGGGCGTGAGCTGCAGCATCTCGGCTGCCGCTTCGACGCGCTTCCTGCGCTGTTCCTTGTCCGCGCCTGATAGCTTCATGCCGAAGGCCATGTTTTCGAACACGGTCATGTGCGGATAAAGCGCATAGGACTGGAAGACCATGGCGACGCCGCGCTTGGCGGGCGGCAGGCGGTTCACCGTCTCGCCATCGAAGGAGAGCGTGCCGCCGGAAATTTCCTCCAGCCCGCAGATGAGGCGTAGCAGCGTGGACTTGCCGCAGCCGGAAGGGCCGACGAAGACCATGAACTCGCCGGAGCGGATGTCCATGTCGATGCCCTTGATGACATCGAAGGCACCGAAGGATTTGCGAAGATCGCGCAGTTGAATGGTGGTCATGATGTTTCTCCTAGCCTTTGACGCCGCCGGCGGTGAGGCCGGAGATGATGCGTCGCTGGAAGATCAGAACGAGGACGACGAGCGGGGCGGTGACGATGACGGAGGCCGCCATGATCGTTCCCCAGGGTATTTCGAACTGCGAGCCGCCTGACAGAAGCGCGATGGCGACAGGCACCGTGCGCTGCTCGTTCGATGAGGTGAAGGTGAGCGCGAAGAGGAATTCGTTCCACGCCGCGATGAAGGCGAGAAGCCCTGTGGTGACGAGCGCCGGCCACATCAGCGGCATGAACACCTGGGTGATGATGACCCATGGCGTTGCGCCATCGACGATGGCCGCTTCCTCGATCTCGATCGGCAGGTCGCGCATGAAGGTTGTCAGCACCCAGACCGTGAAGGGCAGGGTGAAGATCATGTAGGAAAAGATCAACGCTAAGGGCGTGTTGAAGATGCCCGCCCAGCGGATCAGTTCGAACAGGCCGGCGAGCACGGCGATCTGCGGAAACATCGAAACCGACAGGATGGTGAGCAGCAGCAGCGCGCGGCCACGGAAGCGGACGCGGGCGAGAGCATAGGACGCCGTTACCGCAAGGAACAGCGAGAGTATGACGACGGAAGATGCGACAAACAGCGAGTTGCCGAGATTGCGCAGGAAAGTGCCGTTGCCGATGACGAAGCTGTAGTTGGTCAGCGAGAAGTCACGCGGCCAATAATTGACCTGGAACAGCGCCGAGCCGGATTTCAGGCTCGTCAGGATCGCGTAATAAAACGGGAATACCGAAATCACCATGATGATGGCGACAAGCGCATAGAAGGCGGTGGTTTTCAGGATGCTTGGCAGGGTCATCGCGCGGCTCCATCGGTGTTGACGCGCCCGAGCCACATGTAGATGACCGTGATCGAGGCGATGATGAGGAACAGCATGGTGGAGGCGGCGGCGCCATAGGAGAACTTGTCGAAATCGAACAGGTTCTCGCGTGCCAGCACCGACATGGTGCGGGTCTGGGCATTATTCGGCGTCAGGATGTAGATGAGGTCGAAGACGCGCATCGCATCCAGCATGCGGAAGATGACGGCGACCATGAGTGCGGGTCGGATCATCGGCAGGGTGACGCGGAAGAACACCTTGACTGGATGAATGCCATCCACCTTGGCCGCCTCATACATGTCCTTCGGCACCATCTGCAGGCCGGCAAGAATGAGCAGCGCCATGAAGGGCGTCGTCTTCCAGATGTCGACGATCAGCACGGCCACCATCGCGGTTTCAGGATTGGCGGTCCAGGCGATCTTGCTGGAGATCAGCCCGAGATTGAGGAACAGATCGTTCAATATGCCGAACTGGTCGTTCAGCATCCACGCCCACATCTGCGCCGAGACGATGGTCGGAATGGCCCAGGGCACGAGAATGGCGGCGCGCACGAGGCCGCGTCCCTTGAATTCGGCATTCAGCACCAGCGCGACGATGAGGCCGAGTACCGTTTCGAGGCTGACGGAGACGACGGTGAATTTCAGCGTATTGAGAACCGCGCCCCACCATGCGGGATCGGCAAGCAGGCCGCGATAGATGGTGCGGCCGCTGCTGAGCGTTATCCAGGTAAGGTAGTTCTTGAGGCCGACGAACTGCGCACCCTCGAGATTGGTGAGCGAAGCGTCGGTGAGGCTGAACCAGACGGTGCGCACCAGCGGCCAGCCGGCCACCAGCGCCAGCACCAGAAATGTGGGAGCAAGAAACAGCCAGGCGGATTTCAGACGTTCCGACTGCAGATCGGAGCCGGTGCCGGCTGCCGCGACCGGTCTTTGAAGGGCGATGTCGTTCATGGGGATATCTCGCGGTTGGGGCGCGGGAAACGATCAGGCTAGACCATCTCCCGCGCGGGCCGGATTACCAGCCGTTGCCTTTGAGATCGGTCAGTTCAACCTCGAGAAGTTCGAGATTTTCCGCTGCTGTGCCGTTGCCGGAGAGCGTGTTGTGCACGGCGCCCCAGAATTTCGCCGAAACCTCGTTATATTTCACCTTCGCCGAGGCGGAAGGACGCGGAACGGCGGTCTCAAAGATCGGCTTCCATGTCGGCATGAAGGGCTGCGCGGCGGCGACATCCTTGTCGTCGTAAAGGGAAGCGATCGTCGGCATGTTGGAGAGCTGGATCGCGCGCATCTTCTGGGTGTCTTTCGACGCCAGGAATTTCACAAGCTGAATGGCGGCTTCCTGATCGTCGGAATATTTCGAAACGGCGAGGTTCCAGCCGCCGAGTGTCGAGGCAGGGGCTTCGCCTTCCGCGCCAGCCGGCAGCGGGGTGACGCCGAACTTGCCCTTGATGGCGCTGTCGTCGCCATTACCCAGTGCATATGCATAAGGCCAGTTGCGCATGAAGACGGAATTACCGGTCTGCCAGACGCCGCGCGCTTCCTCTTCCTTGTATGCAAGCACGCCCTGCGGCGCGATGGTGCCGACCCAGCCCTTGGCGGTTTCGATGGCCGCTGCGGCCTTCTCATTGTTGACGGAGATATCGCCGTTGGTCTCGACAATATGGCCGCCGCCGGCGGAAGCGATCCATTCCAGCGCGTTGCAGGTCAGGCCTTCATAGGCGCTGCCCTGGAAAACGAAGCCCCAGAGATCCTTCTGGCCAGCCTCGCGCTCCTTGTCCTGGATTTCCTTTGCGGTCTCGCTCAGTTCTTTCCAGGTCTTCGGCGGCTGCTTGCCGTATTTTTCCAGAAGGTCCTTGCGATAGAAGAGAGCCGGCGCGTCGGTGAACATCGGCATGGCGACGAGCTTGCCGTCAACCGTCTGCGACGCGACGATGGAGGGGAAATGATCGCCGATGACATCCTTTGTCGCTGCGGTCAGATCCACGAATTGGTCGGCCAGCTGCGGCGCCCAGATCACGTCCGTCTGGTAGACGTCGACATCCTTGTTGCCGGCGGCAAGCCACAGCCGGTACTGGCTGAACTGCTCGCTAGACGATGACGGCATGGTGACGAGATTGACCTTGTGACCGGTCTCTTTCTCGAAGGCGGCGATGCGTTCGCGGAAGAACGCGACGTTCTTGCCGGTCGAATTGGCGGCGATCGAAAGCTCGGCCGCCTCAGCCGAAATAGCGGCGGAAAACGCAGCCCCGCACAGGAACAAAGTCTTCATGGAAATATTCATTGTCAAACTCCTCCGTTGACGCTTCCGATTGTCCTCAAAATTGAAAGCGCTTTTGACTGATGCGAGGCTCTCAAAAGCCGAGCTATCTGTCAATACTCTTTCTAATCCCCGGGAAATCGGCTGTTTTCGCCTGCAATTTTTCGGCGTTTGCTTTTGGGAATGATCAACTGTAAGGTTTCAGGTGGGAGAAAATTGAAATCGTTTTCAATTTTTGTCGGCTTGAAAAATCCGCTGCGACGACGCATGCAGGGGCAAATTGGCAAAAAATTATGAAGCTTAAGGAATTCGCAGAGAAAGTCGGGCTCTCGCCCACCACCGTCAGCCGGGCGCTGGGCGGCTACCCCGAGGTGCGCGAGGAAACGCGCCAGCGGGTGATGGAGGCTGCGCTGAAATACGGCTACCGGCCGAATGCCAATGCCGTCAGGCTGGCGACGGGCAGGGCAGGCGCCATCGGCGTCGTCATGGGCCGTTCGGGCGGCGGGCACTTCTTTTCCGAATTCATGGGTGGCATGGCGACCCGGCTGGAACGGGAAGAGACCGACATTCTCGTCAGCGTCACCGTCGACAATAATCTCGATGAGGAACTGGCGATTTTCAGCCGGCTGGCGGCGAGCGGCCGGGTGGATGGCATTATCGTGCATTCGCCCCGCCCCGAGGATGAGCGTATCGCGCTGCTCAACCGGTTGGGTGTGCCCTTCATCGTGCATGGCCGCTCAAAGACGCCTTTCGAACATGCCTGGCTCGATATCGACAACCACGATGTGACCTATCGTCCGACGATCCATTTTCTGGAGCGCGGACACAGGCGCATCGCCCTTATCAATGGTCCGGTTGGCCGCACCTTCGTGCAGGACCGCGAGCAGGGTTTTCGCGAGGCGCTGGCCACGCACGGCATTACGCCGGATCCGCGCTTCATGATGAATGAGCACTTCAGCGAAGAGACGGCCTTTCGCTTCGCCCGCTCGCTGCTGGAACAGACGCCGCGCCCAACCGCCTTTGTGGCGGGTGCGATGATGACGGCGCAGGGTGTCTATCGCGCCGCGACGCAGATGGGGCTGACGATCGGCAAGGATGTCTCCGTCATCGCCCATGACGACGTGTTTCCTTATCTCACGCCGGAAAGCATGATGCCGCCGCTTTCCACCACCCGCTCGCCCATGCGGATGGCGGGCATGCGGGTGACGGACCTGCTTTTGCAGATCATCGGCGGTCGTCCCGTCCGCGAGGTTCAGGAATTGTGGCCGGTCGAGCTGATCTTGCGGGAATCGGTCGGCCCAGCCTGAACTTCTCGGCATAGCTCACTGATTCCACTCCATTTTGTGAACGTCAGTTGATAACGTTCGCCTTTCGTCATCTATACGTCCGCGCCGTCTCATGTATAATCGGAACAGTCACGGGCGTTATGGAACAGGACCCGGACCGGCGCGTTGAGGGGACGTGTCGAAGGAGGTGGACGGATGTTTGAATTTTTAAAACCGCAACAGCAGACTGTGATCGATGATGTCGAGGCCACCGGCACCTATGCCGATGCGCTGCTCAACGTTCCGAGCCCGGAACTTAACCGTTCAACCGCTCGCGAGCATGGTCATGAAGCCCATTCCCGCGACTATTGCGAAAATCGCGATATTTCCCGCAGCGCGCTCGGTTTCGCCTGAGCCATCGCAAAAACCTTCCTAAAAAACGGAACGGACAGGCCGTGCCCGCGTTTTCCCTGTACGACCCACAGGGCGGCGCAACCGAACCGAAGGGACCTGACCGGTATTTGACCGATAGGCGAATTGGGTGTTGCGCCGCCTGATTGGCGACAGCGCAAACGCGCTGTCCCACGAGATAAAAACGCAGCTTGTGCCCATTGTGGCAAAGCGTGTTTATCAGGAGGCCGCGATGCCAGCCGTTCCCGTTGAGCCCTATCCCGAACCGCCGATGCCCGTGCCGCCGCAGCCGGATATTCCGCCGGTGGAAGAACCGGAACCCGACCGGTTGCCGGACGAGGTGCCGACACCCAACCCCGACGAAAACGACGGGCCGCCGAAGGTGCTCTCGTGTTTCACGCCTCTCCGCTCTCGAATTTCTTGCTGACGAAAGCCGAGCCCTTGAGCCCGAAGCGCCAGGGATATTCCGTCGCGCGGCTGATGCCGATTCGTCTGCCGCTGGTGACGGCGGCGGCCTCTTTCGGCAACCGCAGGAAAAACGGCGCTGCGTTCAACGGCGCGCCGTCCATGTCCCCCGTAATCGCCAGCGCCTGACAGAGCCTGCCCGGACCTGAGCAGAGAAGTTTCGGCTTGTCAGTTCCCCGTCGCAGTTTCATCATGTCTATGCCGGTCAGGGGTTCGATGGCGCGCAGAAGCACGGCTGAACCCGGAGCGCAGACAAAGTTGGCGCACCAGTGAATACCATAGGACCGGTAAACATAAAGACGGCCGGCCGGGCCGAACATTGCCCTGTTGCGCGGGGTCTGCCCGTTGAAACTGTGGGATGCGGGGTCGTCCGGATGATAGGCTTCGGTCTCCACGATGATGCCGCCGGTATTGCCGATGCGGAACTCCGCGCCGATGAGGGCGCGGGCCACATCCAGCGCATCGCGCAGGAAGAAACTCTCCTGCATTTCCGGGCCAAAGGCCTGATTCATCTGGAACCCTTCCGCTCTGCCATCGTTGTGAATTCAGGTTCTAACCGTTTTCCAGCATCGGATTCGTACCGGTGCTTTCCAAGCCGGAGGGCATGTCATGCAACTTTCGACGACCTATGTAAAACGCAATAACGGGGTTATCTCCGTCGAGTTCGTCGGCAACGACGGCGATCAGGTCTCTGTTCGCCTCGCCGACGGTCTTGAAGGGATCGACGATGCCGAGGCCATCAAGCGGGCGAGCGCGGTGATGGTGCAACTGACCGCCTTCGGAACGCGCCATGGTGCGGATGCGCCTTCGCAATTTTCCGCTCTCGGCACCGCGCAGGACGATGCGTCTCAGGGATTGCTGCACGGGCAGGCGAGCGCACGCACCGCGCGGGACCGCGAGATTCTGGAGGAAGAGCTTGAGGAGGGGCTGGAGGACAGCTTTCCGGCGAGTGATCCCGTCTCGGCGACGGTCACGTCCATTGCTTCCCGAAAAGGAGGGCAATGACATTGACCGTTCGTAAAGTTGCTCTGGTAACCGGCGCTGGCTCCGGCATTGGGCGCGCCGCCGCTCTTCATCTGTCGGCGCAGGGGGTCGCGGTCGGTCTGTTGGGCCGCACCGAATCGGAATTGAACGATGTCGCCCGGGAAATAGGCGCCGCATCCGGTTCTTCGAAGGTGCTTATGGCCGATGTGGCGGATGAAGCGGCGATGCGTCACGCGGTCGCAGCGCTGGTTGAGGATTTCGGCCGGCTTGACGTCGTGGTGGCCAATGCCGGCGTCAACGGCGTCTGGGCGCCCATCGATGAGCTGAAACCGTCCGAATGGGACGATACGATCCGCATCAACCTGCGCGGCACCTATCTCACCGTCCATGCCAGCGTGCCGCATCTGAAAGCGGCCGGCGGCGGGTCCATCGTCATCATTTCGTCGATCAATGGCACCCGCACCTTCACCTCGCCCGGTGCTACGGCCTATTCCGTGACGAAGGCCGGGCAATT
The DNA here is from genome assembly GCF_027157905.1 of Agrobacterium sp. LMR679. Taxonomy (NCBI): domain Bacteria; kingdom Pseudomonadati; phylum Pseudomonadota; class Alphaproteobacteria; order Hyphomicrobiales; family Rhizobiaceae; genus Agrobacterium; species Agrobacterium sp. LMR679. The sequence continues at coordinate 1,885,288 of NZ_JAPVOJ010000001.1, forward strand.
CGCCATGGCGCAGCAACTGGCGCTGGAGCTGGGGCGTCATCGTATTCGCGTCAATGCGGTGTGTCCGGGCGAAATCGAAACGGCAATCGATGAAAATACCGATATACGCGGGCGGGAAAAAACGGAGGTTCCAGTCCGTTTTCCGGCTGGGGATATTCCGGTAACCGGCGGCGTGGCCGGCACCAGCGATGACGTCGCCGCGCTGATCGGTTTTCTGGCGTCGGATGCGTCCCGCCACATTACCGGCACGCCGGTATGGATCGATGGCGGCCAGGGGCTGCTTCGATAATCGCGGCCGGCACTTTCACTGCCCACCCCATCACGGGCTTGTGTCCTTATGATTAACGAATGGGTAACGTCTGTTCACGAGACTTTGTCCATGAGCGAGGTTGCCGTGTTGTGGCCACCTTCGATAGTTAAGCGTCTGCCGGAAAGGCGGGCAAATCAGGCGGGCAGAACGATCCATGGGCATGCAGGCATTGCTGGATTTCGCGGTTGCGGGGTTGCGGCAAAAGGTAAGGGCAGGGGCAAGAATGGCCGCGATCGTTGCGATCGGTGGCAGCCTTGCCGCGTGCACTTCCATGGGGCTCGACAGCGTCAAGAAAGATCCGCCGAAACTGTCGTCCAAGATGATGGCGCAGATGTCGGCCAAGGGCATGCGCCCGGAAAGCCCTGTCCTCGTTCGCATTTTCAAGCAGGAAAGCGAACTTGAGGTGTGGAAGGTCGATAAGACCGGAAATTACGCGTTGCTCAAGGCCTATCCCATGTGCCGCTGGTCCGGAAAGCTCGGCCCCAAGATGAAGACGGGCGACCGGCAGGCGCCGGAAGGGTTTTATCATGTCTCGGCCGGCATGCTGAACCCGAACTCACAATATTACGTCTCCTTCAATCTCGGTTATCCCAACCGGCTGGAATCGGCGCTCGGTTACACCGGTGAGGCGCTGATGGTGCATGGCGCCTGTTCCTCTTCCGGCTGCTACGCCATGACGGATGCCCAGGTGGGCGAGATTTACGCCATCGTCGCGCGTGCGCTTCAGGGCGGGCAGGACCGTTTTCAGGTGCAGGCCTATCCCTTCCGCATGAGCGCCCGGAATATGGTGGCACATCGGGACGACCCCAACATGCCGTTCTGGAAAACGCTGAAGGAAGGCTACGATTATTTCGAGGTGACGCGCCGGCAGCCGAAGGTTTCCGTCTGCGGCCGTCGTTATGTCTTCAACAGCGAATTTGCCGGAGGCGAACCTGCCGATCCGCTGGCGGCCTGCCCGCCGGCCATCAACCAGCAGGATCCGCTGGTGGCTTCGAAACTGGCCGAAGAGCAACAAAAATTTGCCGCCGCGATGAGTGAGGGAACTTCCAGCCCGCTCAGCGCGTATGTAGACGGCGGCATGCATCCGAGCTTCCGGGCCATTTTGAAATCGAACGGCGCCAAGGCCATGGCATCGCAGGTTTCCGGCACGAAGTACCCTATCAGCCGCCCAGAGGCGGCGCTGGCAGATCCCTTTGCCGGCGTGAGATGACGTAAATGAGGTTTTTCAATTGAACGAGACGACGACGACCCGGCGGGGTTTCCTGCTTGGAGCAGGTGGACTGGCGCTTGCCGGCCTTGCGGGCTGCAACACAACCGCGCGTGAGGCCGCCCGGCCTGCAGCGCCCGCGGACGACCCGATGTATGCCCTGATGTACGGTCCCAAGCCGGACGAGCAGTTCCCGCTGCCGGAAATCCCCTACAAGCGGATTCCGCGTCAGTTCCTGCGGCAGATGGTGGCGAACCCGACGGGTGAACGCCCCGGCGTCATCGTCGTCGATACCGCCAATCATTTTCTCTATCTCACTTATGAGAACAATCAGGCCATGCGTTATGGCGTCGGTCTCGGCCGCGCGGGCTTTGAATGGGCCGGCCGCGGTGTCATTCAGTACAAGCGGCAATGGCCGCGCTGGACGCCGCCCGATGAGATGATCGCGCGCCAGCCGGAACTGGAACCCTATAGCAGCCGCAACGGCGGCATGGAGCCGGGCCTCAAGAACCCGCTCGGCGCGCGCGCGCTCTATATCTTCAAGGATGGTAAGGACACGATCTACCGCCTGCATGGCTCGCCGGAATGGTGGACTATCGGCAAGTCGGTATCCTCTGGCTGCGTGCGCCTGCTGAACCAGGATATCATCGATCTTTATAACCGCGTGCCCGATGGCACGCCGATCGTGGTGACGGCGCTCGGCCCCGCACAGCAGGGCGTGCCGATCGGCCAGGAAGGTGTGCCGGTGGCGCAATATGGCAACGGTGTGATCGGCGACGGCCTCTCGCAACCGATGCAGGCCTACTGACAGGGCACAAAAAAGGCCGCGCTTCCCGGCGCGGCCTTTTTGTTTGCATGGTCTTTACTGCGCGCGCTTCAGCGCATCGCCGAGGATCGAGACGATATCGTCGAAATGGGATTTTTCGGCGATCAGCGGCGGCGAAAGCGCGATGATGTCGCCGGTAACGCGAATGAGCAGGCCGCGCTCGAAGCAATCCACGAAGACATCATAGGCGCGTGCGCCAGCAGCACCGTCGCGCGATTGCAGCTCGATGCCGGCGATGAAGCCGATGGTGCGGATGTCGATGACATTCGGCAGGCCCTTCAGGGAATGGATGGCGTCGTGCCAGACATCCTGCAATTCGGCCGCGCGGGTGAAAAGGCCCTCATCGCGATAGATGTCAAGCGTCGCGATACCCGCGGCGCAGGCGACGGGGTGGCCGGAATAGGTATAGCCGTGGAACAGCTCGATCTGGTTTTCCGGCCCATGCATCAGCGCATCGTGCACCTTGCGGCTGGTGAAGACCGCACCCATCGGGATCGCGCCGTTGGTCAGTCCCTTGGCGGTGGTGACGATATCGGGCGTAACGCCGAAATAGTTGGTGGCGAAGGTGGAGCCCATGCGGCCGAAACCGGTGATGACCTCATCGAAGATCAAGAGGATGCCGTGCTTGTCGCAGATGGCGCGCAGGCGCTCCAGATAACCCTTCGGCGGCACCAGCACGCCGGTGGAGCCGGCGACCGGTTCGACGATGCAGGCGGCGATGGTTTCCGCGCCATGCAGGGCGACCAGCCGTTCCAGATCGTCGGCAAGTTCGGCGCCGTGCTCGGGCTGGCCTTTCACGAAGCTGTTCTTCGCCGGATCATGGGTGTGACGCAGGTGGTCTGCGGGGATTTGCGGGAAAACGCGACGGTTGTTGACGAGGCCGCCCACGGAGATGCCGCCGAAACCGACGCCATGATAACCGCGCTCACGACCGATCAACCGGCTGCGGGTGCCCTGGCCGATGGCGCGCTGGTAGGCGATGGCGATCTTCAGCGCCGTATCGACCGATTCCGACCCGGAGCCCGTATAGAAGACACGGTCCAGTTTCGCACCTTCCGGGCCGGGCGCAATTTCCGCCAGCCGCTCGGCGAATTCAAAGGCAACCGGGTGGCCCATCTGGAAGGAGGGCGCGTAATCCATGGTCGAAAGCTGGTGCTTGACGGCAGACGCGATCTGCTGGCGGCCGTGGCCGGCGTTGACGCACCAAAGGCCAGCCGTGCCGTCGAGAACCTGGCGACCGTCATTGCTGGTGTAATACATGCCTTCGGCGCTCGTCAGCAGGCGGGGATTGGCCTTGAACTGCCGGTTGGCGGTAAAGGGCATCCAGTAGCTGTCAAGCGAGGTGGAATTGGATCGGCTCGGGTTGTCCATGGTGGTCTCCTGTTCGTTGCCGGTGATTGAATGCTATTTTCGCGACTGAACAAGCCCTTTTCTCTCTGTGGCCAAGCCATTGAAAATGCTATAGGCCTGAACGCGAATTTTCGATATTTCGAACAAGGGCAACGGGGGCTCACGCATGTCGGTGGATATAGGCGGGCGTTTGCGCCATTTGCGGCTGCGCCACAATATTTCCCAGCGGGAACTGGCAAGGCGTGCCGGTGTCACCAATTCGACGATTTCTCTGATCGAATCCAACACCTCGAACCCTTCCGTCGGTGCGTTGAAACGCATTCTCGACGGCATACCGATAGGCCTTGCCGAGTTTTTCGCTTTCGAGCCGGAGACGAGCCGCAAGGCTTTTTACCGGGCGGATGAACTGGTTGAAATCGGCAAGGGGCCGATATCCTTCCGGCAGGTGGGTGAGAATGTCTTCGGCCGCAGCCTGCAAATCCTCAAGGAATGTTACCAGCCGGGCGCCGATACCGGCAAGGTTCCGCTGGTTCACGATGGCGAGGAAGGAGGAATCATCCTTTCCGGACGGCTGGAAGTGACGGTCGATGAGGAGAGGCGGGTGCTCGGGCCGGGGGATGCCTATTATTTCGAAAGCCGCAGGCCGCATCGTTTCCGTTGCGTCGGTCCCGTGCCCTGTGAGGTCATCAGCGCCTGCACACCGCCAACCTTCTGATTCCAGCGGTTTTGGAGCTTCGTAACGCTCTTAGAACGGCCAAGTCGGGTCGAGTCGGTAAAAAATGGCCAGCAGCTACGGCAATTTTGCGTGGCTGCCATGACTAGAATGCAGTTTCCTGCCACTCTTTTGCCGTGTTTGCGCCCCTTTAGCGATTTTTCCATCGCTTTTTCTTGGTGGCCTGGCAATGTCAGGCAAAAAAATCCCGGCCGATATGTCAAATTTTATATGCATTGCCACAATCTTGCTGCGATGCAAAAATTTTTTATATTCCGTTACAGGCGTGGCTGTTCTTAACGTTCCTGTCTCATCTCGCCAAGTCATAAGAAACACATAAGAAAAGACTGTCGCCGGCACAAAACCCAATACATGCCGGGGCGGTACCCATGCTCTCAACACATGGCCGTCGGCACATTTGTTGCTTTTTTATGCAACCGTTAATATTGCCCGGACGTTGATCGGCCGCTCGCGCAAGAAATCGCATAGACGGTTATGGCCAATGTGCCTTACAAAAAATCCATTAGCATCAAATTCCGAACACAGACTTGTTATCTCTTTTAGACGGAAAGACGCGCCTCCGGGCACCGACCAATCGCAAAACATAAATGGAGTTCTCTCTATGAAGTCCGCGACCCAATCGGCTGAACAGACACTCAGCAGCTCCGAAGATTTCGATGTCAGTTTCCCTATCGGGGGCATCGCAAAACGCAGCTTCGATATGACATCGGCTGCGCTTGCGCTGCTCATCTTCAGCCCGATATTCCTGTTGATCGCCGCGCTGGTGAAATTGTCTGATCCCGGCCCGATCTTTTATGGCCACCGGCGTGTGGGACATAATGGCCGCTATTTCCATTGCCTGAAATTCAGGACGATGGCGATGAACGGCGATGAGATTCTGCGGCAATATCTTGCCGCCAATCCGGAAGCCGCCGAAGAATGGCACGCCACCCGCAAGCTCAAGAACGACCCGCGTGTTACGGCTGTCGGCGCCGTGCTGCGCAAGCTCTCGCTCGACGAACTGCCGCAGCTGCTCAACATCATCCGCGGCGAAATGAGCGTGGTTGGCCCACGCCCGGTCGTCGATGAGGAGCTGAGCTATTATGAAAGCGCTGCCGCTTATTATCTCAGCACCCGCCCTGGCCTGACCGGCTTGTGGCAGATCAGCGGCCGCAACGACGTATCCTACAAGACCCGCGTCGCTTTCGACACGCACTATGTGCAGAACTGGTCGATGCGGCAGGATGTCTTCATCATCGTCAAGACCATTCCCGCCGTGTGCCTTTCACGCGGAAGCTACTGAAAACCGATATTGAGTTCGGCTTTATCGATCTTCGTTTCGACACGCACCCCGACCGGGATCCCAAGTCCGGTCTTTGGGTGCGTCATTGGTGCTAATCATACCGGCCGCTTTTCGCGGCGCTGTGCAGCCGGCCTTGCCCAGTTGCGCGACGGCCGGATCGCCCGTGTGGCGATCCGCTAACAGGGAGTTTCCCGATGAACGGCTTGTCTGCCGCCCGCCGCCCGTTTGTGGCCTTCGTATTTGCCGCTTCCGTCGCCCTTGCCGCGCCGCTCTCCGCCATGGCTGCGGATGGCGCTCAATATAAGCTCGGTACCGCTGACAAGCTGCGTATCCGCGTTGCCGAATGGCAGCCGGCGGATGGCAGCATCCGCAACTGGGATGTGATCAACGGCGATTATTCCGTCGGCCCATCGGGAGCGCTGTCCCTGCCTTTCATCGGTCAGCTGGATGTTGCGGGCAAGACCCCATCGGAGGTCAGCGAAGAGATTGGAGCCCAGCTTCAGAGCAAGTTCGCCCTTCGCAACCTGCCTTCGGCCTCCGTCGAGATCGCGCAGTTCCGGCCGATCTTCTTAAGTGGCGACGTGCAGACGCCGGGTGAATATCCCTATGCCGCCAATCTCACGGTGCTGAAGGCGGTCAGCCTTGCCGGCGGCCTGCGGCGCTCGGATGCCGGGCAGCGTTTTGCCCGCGACTTCATCAATGCCCGTGGTGACGCCGCCGTCTACGACAATCAGCGTGCAAGGCTGCTCGCCCGTCAGGCGCGGCTGGTCGCCGAGGTCAAGGGTGACGCGACCATCGCCAAGACGCCTGAAATGGAAAAGATCGGCGAGATCGACGTGCTGCTGGCCAGCGAAAGCGCGCTGATGAAATCGCGCACCGAACGTTACACCCTGCAGCTCAAGGCGCTGACGGACCTGCATGCCCTTCTGCAGAGCGAAGTCGAATCCCTGAAGAAGAAATCAGAGACGCAGAATCGTCAGCTCCAGCTTGCCAACGAGGATCGCGACCGCGTCAACCGGCTGAACGAGCAGGGGCTTGCGCTGTCGCAACGGCGCATTTCCGCGGAAGAACGCGCGGCGGAAGTTGAATCCAACCTGCTCGATATCGATACGCAGTCGCTGCGCGCCAAACAGGATATCAACAAGGCGACCCAGGACGAGATCAACCTGCGTAACGACTGGGTGGCGCAGCGCTCCAAGGAATTGCAGGATACGGAAGCGGAACTGGACAAGCTCAATCTGCAGCTCACCACCAGCCGCGAATTGATGTCGGAAGCGCTGGCGCAATCGGCCGAAGCGATCCGTTTTGACCCGTCGGGCAAGTCCGCGACCATCAGTTATGTCGTGGTGCGTGAGGAAAACGGCAAGCCGAAGGAGCTGAAGGTGGATGAAAACGCCATGCTCCAGCCCGGCGATGTCATCAAGGTCTCGTCTGAAATCCTGATGCAGTGAGGTTTCAATGCGGATCGCCAAATCGGCGCTGATCGATCCCGAACGCAATGAGATTTACGGAATGGCGGCGGTTGCGCTGTCGTTCTTCGTATTCGCTTACTCGTCGCGTTTCGGGCAAATCTCGGTTCTGGCCTATTATGGCATGTGGCTGCCGCTGGTGGTGGTCGATTACCGGCGCGTGCTCGGCAATTATCCGCGCTATCTCTGGATATTCGCCTTCGGCATCTTGACGGTTCTGTCCAGCTTCTGGTCGGAAGCGGCGTCTGTGACCATGCGCGCCTCCATCCAGTATATGACGCATATCGTCTGCGCGCTGATCGCCATGCGGGTGATCTCGATCCGGACCCTGACGCGCGGCGCGCTGATCGGCATCGCCGTCGTTCTGCTCTATTCGCTGCTATTCGGCATTTATCTCTTCGATGCGCTGGATGGCACCTATAGTTTCGTCGGCGCTTTCTCTTCCAAGAACCAGCTCGGCTTTTATGCCTCGCTCGGCGTCATTTTCGCCGCCGCATCGGTGCTGGTGCTCAAGCAAAGGGGCATCTGGTTGCCGATTGCCGGCGTCACCGGGCTCCTGTCGGCCTATAGCCTCCTTGCGTCCCAATCGGCCACATCCACTATTACCACGGCGGCGGTGGTCGCGCTCATCATCGGCTTCATTCCCATCGGCATGCTTTCGCCGGCGAACCGAAAGATGACGTTTTTTGTGCTCGGTGGTCTCGGCGCATTGCTGGCGGTCGCTTCCCTGCAATTCGGCCTGCTAGACGCCATTCTTGGCATTTTCGGCAAGGATTCGACGCTGACCGGCCGAACTTATCTCTGGCAGCAGGGCATCGAGGCTGCGAAACAAACGCCGATCCTCGGCGTCGGTTATCAGGGGTTCTGGGTTGCGGGTTTTCCCGATGCCGAACGGCTGTGGAACGATTTCTTCATTACCGGCCGCAGCGGCTTCCATTTCCATAATACCTATATCGAAACCGTGGTGGAAAACGGCTTCGTCGGCATGCTGCTGCTTGGCATGGTGCTTTACGGAACGCTGCTCGGGCATCTGCGCTCGGTGCTGATGCGCAAGAGCGATCCGCAGGGCGTCATCCTGTTTGCGATCTGCGCCCTGTTTGTCGTGCGTTCCTTCGTGGAGATCGACATCATCTTCCCCTACCAGATCGGCTCGTTCATGCTCTATTTCGCAGCCGGTAAACTGTGCCTCCCGGCAAGGGCTGCGGAGGGGAGCGAACCTCACCCGGCAATCGGCATGCGGTTACAAACGAGAGCCTAGAGATAATCCGCAGAGACATGCGGGCTGGCATGGATGAAACTCCACATGTCCTTGCTGACATCGACGATGTCGGCGATGGATTTTTCGAGCTGCCCGATTTCCTTCTCGTCCATGCGCTCCACCTTGCCGTAGCGCACCTGACTGTCATCCTCCACCAGCCGCATGAGCTGCGTGCTGGCGATTTCGCCTTTTTCGTCGAAGGAATAGATGCAGTGATTATATTTGTTGCGCGTCTTCGCTTCCTTCTTCAGCCGCGCCATGATGGAGAGGATGGTCTTGCGATCCTTCGCATCGGTGGAGGGAAGCTTCGCCAGGCGCTCGATCAGATCCATGCGCGCCCGCGTGGTGTTGAGTGTCAGGAAGACGACGATGGCCGCTTCCTTTTCCACTTTCAGGAGATGGACGATCAGATAGATCATCAGGCTTTCCGTGTTGGTCCACACGTAATTCAGCCTGCCGACCAGCAGCAATACATCCGACATCGCCGCCATGCCGCTTCTCCCCGCCCCGACGAAACATATTTGGATATTATATGCCGACCGCTGTGGAAAAGACAGTGTAGGTTACTGATATTTCTTCATCTTTCCTTGAAAGCACGGGACATGCTGTCGGAGATCGGCTTGGTCAGATATTCGAAGAAAGTACGCTCCGAAGTCTGGATCAGCACGTCGGCCGGCATGCCGGGCACGGGGTGGAAATTGTGAACCTTGGCGATCTCCTCGTCGGGTATCTGCACCCGCACGATATAGACGTCCTTGACCTGAAGGCCTGCGTTTTCCTCGATGCTGTCGGCTGAAACGTAAAAGACCTTGCCATTCAGAACCGGTGTGGTGCGGCGGTTGAGCGCCGACAGGCGGATCGCGGCCGTCTGGCCCTCATGCAGCTGGTCGATGGAGGTTCTCAGCACCTGCGCCTCCAGAATAAGGGGCACATGAGCAGGCAGGATCTCCATGATCGGCTTGCCGGTGGTAATAACGCCGCCCGGCGTGTGGTAATAGGCGCGTACCACGGTTCCGTTGACGGGAGAGCGGATGACGGTACGTTCCAGCACTTCGGCGGCGCCGCGCACCTGTTCGCGCACGCTGTCGAGATCGGATTCGGCGGTTTCCAGCGCATCGAGCGCCGCCTGCTTGTTGGCGTTGACGGCAATGACCGCTTCCTGCCGGAACTTGGCGATTTCCGCCTCGCTCTGGTTCATTTCGCCACTCAGGCGGGCGATATCGCCCATGGCGTCGGCGATGGCGCGCTCCAGTGCCAGCATGTCGGTCTTGCGGATGACGCCGTCCTTGGCGAGCCGCTCCTTGGAATCGCGCTCCTGTGTCAAAAGCGCCAATTGCCGGTCGAAGGACTGTTTTTGACCGTCATAGCCCGCATAGCGGAACTCCAGCGACCGGATATTCTTGTCGATCAGGTTCATCTGTTCCTCAAGCTTGATGAGCTTGCTGTGGAACACGATGTTCTGGCTCTGGATGATGGAATTGATATCCGGATCGCCGGCTTCCTTCATGACGATATCCGGCACCTTGAAGCTTTTAGCGCCCTGGGCCTCGGCGCGCAGGCGCACGACGATGGTTTCGAGGCGAAGCCGCCGCAGCTGCAGCATGCGCTCGTTGGCGAGCGCCGTCGTCTTGTCCAGCGTCAGAAGAACGTCGCCTTCCTTGACCGTGTCGCCTTCGCTGACCATCATTTCCTTGATGATGCCGCCCTCCAGATGCTGAACCACCTTGTTGTTGCCGGTGGCGACGAAACTGCCCTGGGCGATGATGGCGGAAGAGAGCGGCGCGGTGCCGGCCCAGAATCCGAACCCGCCGAAGGAGGCGAGCAGCACGGCAAGGCCGATCGAGCTGTGCAGGCGGATCGAGCGCGGCACCTCACTGTACCATTCGAGCTGGCCCTGGGGTTTGACTTCGGCAATGGCGTTTTTCTTTTTGAACATCACGGTTCTCAACCCTCGATCTGCGGGGACTGGTTGGCCTGGCGGCCATTGCCGGAAAGCGCCTTTAACACGTCCATTCTTTCGCCGAACATCGCGACCGATCCATCCTTCAGCACCATGATTTTGTCGACGCATTGAAGCAGCGCCGGCCGCTGGGTGATGGTGACGGTGGTGATGCCCTGTCTTTTGGCGTGCAGCAGCGCCTTGGCCAGCGCCTGTTCGCCCTGCGTATCCAGATTGGAGTTGGGCTCATCCAGCACCACGAATTTCGGATCGCCGAAGAAGGCGCGGGCAAGTGCGATGCGCTGTTTCTGGCCGCCGGAAAGCGGTGCGCCATCGGCGGCGACCACGGTTTCATAACCCTGCGGGAAACCGGCGATCAGCTCGTGCACATCGGCCAGCACCGCCGCCTCATAAATCTGCCGGTCTTCGATATCGTCGCGCATACGGCAGATATTGGCCTTGATGGTGCCGGGGAAAAGCTGCACGTCCTGCGGCAGATAACCGATGCTTTCACCGAATTGTCGCTGGTCCCAGTTGCGCAGATCCATGAGATCGAGGCGCACATTGCCTGACGTCGGTAGAATGGAGCCGACCAGCATCTTGCCGAGTGTCGTCTTGCCGGAGCCGGAATTGCCGATGATGGCGAGCGACTCTCCCTTTTTCAGCGAAAAGGAAATGCCGTTCAAAATCACCTTCTTCTGCGGCGGCGGCACGAAGAGGATGCGCTCGACGTCGAGACGCCCTTCCGGATTGGGAAGGCGCAGACGCGGGAAGTTCAGCGGCGAATTGATGAGAAGCTGCTTGATGCGGCCATAGGAGGCGGCAGATTTGTTGAACTGGTGCCAGCCTTCTATCGCGCCTTCGATGGGCGCCAGCGCCCGGCCGGAAATGATGGAGGCTGCAATCACCATGCCGCCGGTCAGTTCGCCGGATAGCGACAGATGCGCGCCCCAGCCGAGCAGCGCCACCTGGGTAATCATGCGCGCCGCCTTGGAAACGCCGGAGAACATGATGTTGCGATCCTGCGCCGCCACATGCGACTTCAGCGAGCCGGCGGTTTCGCGGCCCCACATTTTCACCGCTTCGGGGATCATGGCGAGCGCATTGATGATCTGCGAATTGCGCGACATGGAATCGAGGTGGAAATTGGCGCGGCTGAGATAACCGGAGGCCTCGGAAAACTGTCTTGCGGTGAAGCGCTGGTTCAGCCAGGCGATGCCGAACAGCACGGCGCAGCAGACCATGATGATGATGCCGAGATGCGGATGGACGAGATAGACCACCACGATGAAGAGCGGCATCAGCGGCGCATCGAGGAAGGCGATGAGCGTGCCGGAGGTGAGGAAGGAGCGCAATTGCTGCAGATCCTGCAAGGTCTGATAGTCCTTGCCGCTGCCATGCAGGGAAGCGCGGGCGGCGGCGGACAGGATCGGCGCGCCAAGCTGCACTTCGAGTTCGACGGCGGTGCGCATCAGGATGAAGCGGCGGATGGCGTCCATGAAGGCCTGCAGCAGAACCGCGCCAAGGACGGCGACCGTCAGCATCACCAGCGTATCCATCGAACGGCTGGTCAGAACCCGGTCGGAAATCTGGAACAGATAAAGCGGGATGGCGAGCAGCAGGACGTTGATGGCGACCGTGAAAAGCATCACCACCACCATGTTGCGCCGCACGGCGGCGATGCCCTTGGCAAGGCTTGCGGCGAAATTGATCGGCTCGCTGCGTTTGTGAAAACCGCTCTGGCTTCCACCGCCGCCGCCACCGCCGCCGCCACCGCCATTGTCCGTCGGCTCCTTGCCGCCGCCGCCCGTCACCGGCCGGCGTTCGTTTTCACGGATCGGTCCGTCATTATTGTCGATGGTCTTGACGAAAGGCAGGTCGGCATTGTCGATCTTGGCCTGCGGTTCCGGCGGGGAGGCGGGTTGCCGGTCCCGTTGAGGTACCGGCCTTTCCGGGGGAACATCCCGCAATTGTTCCGCCTGTTCCGTTTTTGCATGCGGTTGGGAGAGAACCTGTGGGGAGGCGGTCTGTGCAGGGGATGAAATGTCTTTTGCCGTCTGTTCAGCGCCGGATAATTGGCGCAGGTTTTCGACGGCTTCATTGATTGCTGAAATACAGGCGTCCGTCAGTTTGCTGTCTTCCGCGTCCTGATCCAGCGGCAAGTCCAGCGAGCGTCCATCGGCAATGGTTTTTCTAGAAATATGATCCATTTTATATCGGTCCCCTCGGTGATCTCACGGTGTTTGCGGTTCGGCCGTGACGGGACGCGGTTATCGCCCCGCCAGCCAAATCTACGCGGTCACCGCCTGCATGACGTCGGCAGAATGCCCGTTCGACCATGACAGGTCGTGACCGGCATTGATGACGCCATTGGATTCGTTTTCGATGGTGGCGGGATCGTCGTGAAGAAAGGCGATGACCTCGTTTGCCAGTTGGCCTTGCTGGGGTTGCGACGTATCGTTTTCGATGATGCCGCCCTGTATCAGGATGGCATCGGAATAAACGCCGCCGGCGACATAGGTGGTGGAGCCGAAGCTGTCGTAGTCGACGATCTGCGCCAGATTGACCACGGCATTGCTGCCGGTATCGATATGGACGGTGGCGTCCTCGTTATTTTCGAGAACCTTGGCGGCGGCCTGCGTCACATCGTCGGAATCGCCCAGCACGCTCACCTGTTTTATGATGCTGACATCGTAGAGATTGCCGGTGATATAGAGGACGTTCAGACCCTCATAGCCGGCGAAATTGACGTCATGGGCAAGCGCATCCGGCATGTTGGGATCGCGCTCGTTGATGGCGTTCACCGTCTGGTTCATATAGTCCGGCATGGTTTCGAAACGGTCGTTGCTGCCGACATTGTGAATGGCGGCGTCGTTCCACAGCAGGTTGTTGCCGGACTGGATGGTGGCGCCGTCCGGCGCATCGGGGTTGGCGCGCGCCCAGTCATTGTCGTAGAGCACGGCGATCTGGCTGATGATGTTCATGTCCAGCACATTGCCGCCGACGATGATCAGATCGTATTGCATGCCGATGCCGAGGAAATTCGCAATGTTGAGCGCGGCGTTGCCGCCCGTCAGCAGGCTGACGGTGGCGCCCGAGGTCGTTATCGTCATCGTGTCGTTGTCGCTGACGAACTGGTATTGCTCGATCCAGTGGACGAAGGAAACGTCTCCTTCCAGCACGCTGACGCGCCAGGCGGTCGGAAATATCGGCGGTTCGCCGTTTTCCTGACTGCTGTTTTCCGTGTTTTCAGCGCCCGGATAGACGCTGCGCTCGAAGCTGGCGATATTGAAGGCCGCCGTCGCCGCCTGATCTTCCGACCGTGTGAAAACGGAGTCGATCTCGTCCCGGTCGCTATAGATATAGGCCTGGGTGATCGCGTCGATCTGATGATAGTCGCCCATGACGGCGGTTACCGACGTCATGACGCCGGTATTGACCAGCGTAGCGATGTTGGCGACGACATTGGCGCCTGCGGCTACATCGAGGCTGTTGCCGGCAGGGCTGTCCTCATGCAGCGAAACATCGCTCTTTTCCGGCTCTTCCGCCGGCTTGGCGATACCGCGATCGGGCATGTAGTCGTCGAGCATCGGCTTTTCGCTGGCTATCGAGCCGTTGATGTAAAGCCCATGGATGTCGTTGCCGGCCAGAACGAAATCCTGATCCGCACCGGTGCCGAGCGACGTCACGTCGTTTTCGCGGGCATGGTCGATATAGTCGTGCGCGGATTTGGCGAGCGCCTGCAGGGCATCGTAACTGTCGGTGCGCTGGAAACCGGCGAAAGGCGTGAAGGCGGACGCTTCATTGTAGAACTCGACGGTGCGCTCTGTCACGAAGCTGGTGTCGCGCCACGCATAGGGGCCGTCCGTCATGTTCAGATAGTCGTCGTCCTGAAGAATATTGACCTGCGCCACATGCGCGATGACCGAACCGGGACCGGTGTGAACCACCAGTTCATATTCCTCCTCAAAGGAAAGTCGGCCGGGAAAACGGAAATTGACGCCGGAAATATCGACAGGGATGGCATCTGCGAGCCGCTGCATGTCGTGCTCGACCATGCGCGCGAAATGCGGCTGCAGATAATCGAAATCATAATAGCCGGCGCGGTAGTTGACGCCGGGATCGTAGTCCTTGAGCGGAACGTCATAGTTCTTGTCGAGCAGCTTTGCTGCTTCATCGTCCGGCAAACGGTCCGGATCGGAATGCGCCGGGCCTTCGCTGTAGTTGGCTCTCAGACGCGCTTCCTCGATCACCGTGTCGAACAGGCCGATGAAATGCGCGATCATGTCCGAAATCTTGTCGATATGCATTGGAGGTCCCTCCCTGATCATCGCGGCAGAGCCTTAAGGCTGCGGAGGGCACACGTCCTGGAGGCGGTGCTTCGTTTTACGCAACCCCGGTCCTTCAACCGCGAACTGCACCGGCGGGTGCCGGTGCAGCTCTTTTCGTCAAGAGGTGGTTATCAGGAGTGATCCTCACCGACGTCCGATACATGCGAGTTACCGCCTGTGATCGTGACATCAACTGCGTTGGAGAGCATGTTGGCGCCCTGCACCAGTTCCAGATGGAAGCCGGAATTTGCAAGGATTGCCGATGCATCCGCGGTGCTGGTGCCTGCTGCGTCGTCGCCGGCCTTGAGGTCCCATCCCTTGCCGTCGATGCCTTCGGCGCCATAGGCGTCACCGGCATTGGCGCTCAGGTGGTTTTCCGCACCGCCATTCTGCATCTTGATGTCATAGGCCTCATCCTGGTCTGCCAGGTGGTTGGCCTGCACCATGCTGAAGCCGGTGTCGTTGCCATCGCCGTTGAGCGAGCCGTTGAGGATATTGTCGACATCGAGGGTGAAGGAGAAGTCGTCACCCAGATTGAAGGTGAGGTCTCCGCCGGCGATGCCCAGATTGCCGACATCCTTGACGCCCGTGATGTTGCCGAAGTCGTCATCCGACTTGTAGAAACTGTCTGCGGAGTTGAAGCTGTCGGAGGTCGTCGTGGTCTTGGTGGAGGTGTCGTTGTCGGAATAGTTGGACGTTTTGGTGTCCGTATCCGTGATCGTTTTCACATTGGTGTCGTTGTCGCTGTACGACTTGCTTTCATAGCTCCAGTCGTAGTCGACCTTGATATCGGTGTTGGTTTCGGTGCTGGTCTTGGTGGTCGTGTCGTTGTCGCTATAGGACTTGCTGTCATAGCTCCAGTCATAGTCGTTGTCGCGATTGTCACCGTTATTGGCGTCAACATCGATCTTGGCGTCAACATCCACATTGGTGCTGTTGTCGCTGTTGTCGTTGTTGCGGTTTTCACCGTTTGCGGTGCCGACGTTGCTGTCTTCCACCTTGGCGTCATTGGTCGACGTGTTGGCGAAACCCTCGGAAAGCGCGCCGATCTTGGTGATATCGTCGTCGCTGCCGGCAGACTTATGATCATAACCCATTTCGATTTCCTCCGAAAAAGCTCGGAGCAGCTTTCGAAATCCCTCTCATCTCAAACGGGATTTTTTCGCGCTTGCCCCGGGTAGCATGAAGATTGATGTTTTGCAGATGCACTCGGTACGCATCATCTGCGGTTCGGTAGTGGCCCGTGATCGGGCTCTTTTCGTTCAGCCCTTGTGCGCTACTCGGTAAAACGGCGCACAAATCCGTTCCTCGCTCCAGCAGGGGAGCGCGGTGGCTTCGTCTTTTCGCTTGCATGGTTTCTTGAAAAGGGACCGGCGTTTTTCAAACACACGTCAAGGCCGGAGGTGTCTTTCCATCGGTCGTTGTTTCCAGCGACGGTCAGACTGTGCCGCAGAAAAATCGCGCTTCCTAGATATCAATTCGGGTTAAACCCATCGGCGCTTTACCCGAATATATATGTCGCAGGCGGTTGTCGGCGGGTCCATTCGCCGGTTTGGCCTTAAAAAAACGCCGCTTCGTCAGAGCAGGGCGGCTTTTTTCGGGAAACATGGTTTATTTCGGTGGAAAAAGGCCTTTATCCCGAAAAGGAACAGGCTGCAGCGTGCTTTGCCGGCGAGCTATGTAAAGGGATATCAACTAAAAGTTATATTTTCCCGGAAGGCAAAACCACAGCGAAAGCTTTTCCGATGTGTTTGTTTTTGCAGCGGTCACAGAATGAACGATTCTATCCCGGCGTAACCTATTTTGTATGTCAATTGTAAAAAATAACCCGTTTGGGCCATTTATTTACACAGCTTTTCGTATTAGCGTGTGTTAATTAACGGGTAATTAATGATAGTTGACATGGCCTAAAGCGGAGAATCGCCCCCAAGTATTCAGGGGAAAGATAGCCGGCGGACAACAGACTGCACAACCAAAAGAAAGTAATGCGTAAGCGCTTGAGGGAGGCGTCAATGTTCATGGGAACGTCAGATTATGCGGCAAAACAAAAAAACGCCGTTGCTCCTATAAATGGAACTTTATTGGTCATAGCGGATCCGGACCTGTTTTCCGAGTGCCTCATGGAGGCGCTGGGCAAAAAGTTCCCCACATTCGCGGTGGTGAGCGTAAGGTCGTCGGCGGGTATCGAGGACGACTACGGTAACAATGTACGGCTGGTTTTGCCTTATCGGATGTCGGGGGATCGGCTTCATGCCGTTCTTTCGGAGGTTCGGGAAAAACATCCCGATGCGCCGATCGCGCTCGTCGTCGAAACCATCGATAAATTCGAGGAGCCGCTGAAAAGGCTGGTAGGAATGCGCGTCATCGATGGCGTGCTGCCGCTTAATCTCAGGCTCGATGTCTTCATGGCGGCCGTCGATCTGCTCATGAAGGGCGGGGAACATTTTCCTGCTGCTCTTCTCGGCAAGCTCACGCCCTATTCGCCTTCGGTCAACAGCAAGAGCGTTCAAAGCAATGCCGTGATCGCCAACCGCGCCGATGCCCTTGCCGCAAGCAGGAGCGACGTGGCGGCGCTGACGACACGCGAGGTGCAAATCCTCGATCTGCTTTGCAAGGGAACGCAAAACAAGATCATCGCTGATCGGCTGCATCTGTCCGAGAACACCGTCAAGGTTCACGTTCGCAATATCTATAAGAAAATGAACGTGCGCAACCGCACGGAGGCGGCGTCGCGCTTCTTCAGTAAAGATGAAGACACGACGTTCTCCGGCGGCTGGAAGAACTGAGCGTCAGGGCGGCTAGAGCCGTCCGGACGCCAGTTCCCTCCGGTATTTCTCCAGGAGGCTCAGGGCCTCAGGAAGCAGCGGGACTTCTGCCCGAATCCGCTCGGGGAGCAGATGTAGGGAGAGGAGCCCGAGTAGGACTGCCGCGATGCCGCGGGTGTGCCTGAGGCATCGGCAACAAGCGTAACGGCTGCGTTGCCGGTTTTTTGATAACCGTAGGACGCCTTCGCCGGAGCGACCCGGCTCTTGGTCGTGGCGGTATTGGCCGACGCGGTCTTGATGAGAACGGCGTCTTCGACCACGGAGCATGAAGCCGTCGTGAAGGTGAAAGTTACAAGTGCTGCGGCAACAAGCGCGAAGCGACAATGGCGGGCTGCTTTGCCGCTATGGGAATAAGGCATTTCATTCGTCATGTGTGTCCCCTGAAATCGACTGTCTGTCGCATCTCGCCGGGCGGTTTTGTTCCCGGTGGACCGAGCCTTACAAAACCAGGATAGCCCCGACTGGTTGAGCGAAGCTTGCGCTAATGCTCAATAAGAAAGGCATAATAGAGGCATAGTTAAAAAGTATTAAATCAAGAGGCTATTTTGAGTAATTTTGGGTAATCAATTGTAATATTTTGATAAAATGAAGTTGACCTGTTTTCTGCTGCGCCTATCATGAAAGTTGAAATTTATCCGATCGAAATATTAAACCTCCAGAAGAAGTAAAAACCGGAGGATGATATTCAAGATATCGTACAATCGGGAGTTTGATCCAGTTTAGGTGAATCAGCAGCGCTGATTCCTCATGGGGAGGATTGTGTAATGCGTAATTTCGTTCCCAACGAACACGACAACGGTGTCACCATCTACTCCGAATGGAGACCTGGCCAACGCGTTCTCGTTAATGGCGGCGCCGGTTTTCTCGGTTCCCATCTTTGCGAGCGCCTGTTGAGCTGCGGTCACGAGGTGATCTGTCTCGACGATCTTTCGACCGGGCGCACCGCGAATGTGGCGCATTTGCGGGACAATAAGCGGTTTTTGCTGGTCGAGCACGATGTGCGCAAACCCTATGACATCGATGTCTCGCTGATCTTCAACTTCGCTTCACCGGCTTCGCCGCCCGACTATCAGCGCGATCCGGTCGGCACGCTGCTCACCAATGTCCTGGGTGCGGTCAATGTGCTGGAAGTGGCGCGCAGATGCGGTGCAACCGTCGTGCAGTCGTCGACATCGGAAGTCTACGGCGATCCGCACGTTAATCCGCAGCCGGAAACCTATTTCGGCAATGTAAATACAATCGGGCCGCGAGCTTGTTACGATGAAGGGAAGCGCAGCGCCGAAACGCTGTTTTTCGATTATCACCGTAGCTTCGGTGTCGATATCAAGGTGGGACGCATCTTCAACACCTATGGGCCGCGCATGCGACCCGATGACGGACGTGTGGTTTCGAACTTCATCGTTCAGGCTCTGAAGGGTGCCGATATTACCATTTACGGCGATGGCAGCCAGACCCGTTCCTTCTGCTATGTCGATGACCTGATCGACGGTTTCCTGCGCTTTTCGGCCAAGCCGAAGGATTGCACCGGGCCGATCAATATCGGCAACCCGAGCGAAATTCCGGTGCGGCAGCTCGCCGATATCGTCATCCGCATGACGGGCTCCCGTTCGCGCATCGTGCATCTGCCCGCCGCGATCGACGATCCGCAGCAGCGCCGCCCCGATATTTCGCGGGCAAAGGAACTGTTGAGATGGCAGCCGCGCGTGCCGCTCGAAATCGGCCTGGAAAAAACCATCGTCTATTTCGATGCATTGCTGGCCGGCAAGACTGTGGCGGAGGCCGTATGAGATGCCCCGCACAATCCTCGTCACGGGCGGGGCCGGATTCATAGGCAGCCACATCTGCAAGGCGCTGGCCCAATCCGGCTTCAAGCCCATCGCTTACGACAATCTCTCGACGGGTCACGCGGATTCGGTTCGCTGGGGTCCCTTCATCGAGGGCGACATTCTGGATCGTGGCCTTTTGAAAGCCACGCTCAAGGAGTTCTCGCCGGCCTTCGTCATCCATTGCGCCGCCAATGCCTATGTCGGCGAGTCCGTCGAGGATCCACGCAAATATTACCGCAACAATGTCGGCGGCAGTCTTGCGCTGCTGGATGCCTGTCTCGACCAGAATATCGGCGGGCTGGTGTTTTCTTCAAGCTGCGCCACCTATGGCGTGCCGCCGCAATTGCCCATCCGTGAGGAAACGGCGCAAATGCCGGTCAACCCTTACGGACGCACGAAGCTGATCTTCGAAATGGCGCTCGATGATTATGCCGCCGCCTACGGTTTGCGTTTCGTGGCGCTGCGTTATTTCAATGCCGCCGGGGCCGACCCGGACGGCGAGCTTTACGAGCGCCATGAGCCTGAAACCCATCTGATCCCGCGGGCACTGATGGCGGCTGCTGCAAGGCTCCCGCAACTGGATGTCTTCGGGGCGGATTACGACACCAGCGACGGCACCTGCATTCGCGATTACATCCATGTCAGCGATCTGGCCGATGCCCATGTGGCTGCTGTCAATTATCTTGCCGAGGGCGGAGAGACGCTGCGCGTCAATCTCGGTTCCGGTCACGGTACATCGGTCGGCGATATCATCCGGGCGATCCACCGCGTGACGGGGCAGGAAGTTCCGGTCCATTTCGGCGCAAGGCGCGCCGGTGATCCGCCAGCCCTGTTTGCGGATATCAAACGTGCGGAAGAAACGCTCGGCTTTATCCCGAAGCGTTCGGATATCGACACCATCATCCGGACGGCAGGTCCCGGTTTCGGACTGGAGGTGCGGTCATGAAAGCCCATTCCACCCCTTCCGTTCCATCGGCCCGGGCGGTTGCAGTCGCCGGCTATTTGCGGATGCTGCCGGTCTTTGCCGGCTGGAACCGCACGGCCTATCTTCTCGGCATCGGCGGCTGGCTGGTGACGCTCGCTTATTTCTGGATCTGGTGGCTCGATCGCGATCGTGTCATCGACTGGCCTTATTATACCGTCGTTACGATGACGCTCGCGTGGATCACGCTTCTGCCATCCTATTTCATCTTCATCTTTCTGAACGCGAAGGTTGTCGACCGGCGCTCCCCTCTGCCACGGGGCAGGGTGGCGATGGTCGTCACCAAGGCGCCGTCGGAACCTTTCGCGGTGGTGCAGAAGACGCTGTTGGCCATGCTGGAGCAGAAGGGCCTTGAATTCGACGTCTGGCTTGCCGATGAGGCTCCGGATGCGGAAACGCTGAAATGGTGTGGCGCGCATGGCGTTTTCGTTTCCACCCGACAGGGTGTCGCGGAATATCATCGCAAGACCTGGCCGCGGCGCACACGCTGCAAGGAAGGCAATCTCGCTTATTTCTACGATCACTACGGTTACGAGCGTTATGATTTCGTCGCCCAGTTCGATGCGGATCATGTGCCGGAACCGGATTATCTGCGCGAGATCATCCGTCCCTTTGCCGATCCGAAGGTGGGATATGTCTCGGCCCCTAGCATCTGCGACGCCAATGCCGGTGAAAGCTGGGCCGCGCGCGGCAGGCTTTATGCCGAGGCGAGCCTGCATGGCGCGCTGCAATTGGGTTACAATAATGGCTGGGCGCCGCTCTGCATCGGTTCTCATTATGCCGTGCGCACGAAAGCCCTGCGGGAAGTCGGCGGCCTTGGGCCGGAGCTTGCCGAGGATCATTCCACCACGCTTCTGATGAATGCCGGCGGCTGGCGCGGCGTTCACGCCGTCAACGCCATCGCCCATGGCGACGGGCCGGTGACCTTTGCCGATCTCATCGTACAGGAATTCCAGTGGTCGCGTAGCCTGATGACCATTCTGCTGCAATATTCAAGGCGCTACGTACCGAAGCTGCCGCCGCGGCTGAAGTTCCAGTTCCTGTTTTCGCAGCTCTGGTATCCGCTGTTTTCCGGCTTCATGGCGCTGATGTTCGTGCTTCCCGCCGTTGCGCTGATACGCGGCGATGTGCTGGTCAACGCATCCTATCCGGCGTTTCTGGCGCATTTCCTGCCGGTTTCGCTGATCATGATCGTGTTTGCCTTCTTCTGGCGGGCCACGGGCGCATTCCGCCCGCATGATGCGAAGCTCTTCAGCTGGGAGGCCATGGTATTTCTGTTCCTGCGCTGGCCCTGGTCGCTGATGGGCGTGCTGGCGGCGATACGCGACACGATCCGTGGCGATTTCGTCGATTTCCGCATCACCCCCAAGGGCACGCAGGCAAAACCGCCGCTGCCGCTGAGGGTCGTGGCACCCTACATTTTTCTGGCGGCGCTCAGCCTCGTGGCCATGGTTCTGGCGCCGCGGGAAAACGGGGCGGAGGGCTTCTTCGTCTTCGCCGCCATCAATGTGGCGATCTATGCGGGCCTTTCGGTGTTTCTGCTCATCCGCCATGCGATGGAAAACGGCTTGCCAAAGCTGCCGGCATTGCGCGGGGGAGCGACTGCCGCCGCCTGTTCATTGCTGCTGGTGGCGGGCAGTGCCGTACAGCTCAGCTCCCATGCGATCGGCGGGCTGGAGGCCCTGTCGCACGGGCAGCCCTATGTCAGTTTTACCGAAACGCGGTTCACGGTCGCCGGTGCGGGCGTGGAAGGTGCGAGATCGGTGCGTCTGAAACTGCGCATTACCGTACCAGGATTGCGCGGACCGCAGGAAATGCAGGCGGAACCCATCGTGGCGCCGCCGCCGGCGGTGGCGACCGGAGAGATCATGCTGGCCGACAATAGGGTCGGACAATGAAGGAGGAGGCTGTGATGAAAACAACAATAAGCAAATGCGGATTCTCCGCTTTCGTACTCTGTCTTGCGGTGGTCGTGCCAAGCGCGGTCCACGCTGCAGGCGGCACGAAGACGCCGAAACCGCTCAGAACCAGCGAAGTCGTGGACATGTACTTCGACAAGACCTGGAAATGGGAAACGGGCGGTGGACGCTTCATCGCCCAAGACCGCAAGTTCATCGCCGCAACGGAAGAAAAGGGCAAGAAGTCCATCGGTGAAGGCCGCTGGACCGTCGATGCCAACGGCACCCTGTGCATGCGCGCCACCTGGAAAAGCGCGGCAGGAAACGGCAAGGCCGATACCTGCTTCGACCACGGTCGCATTGGCAAGGTGCTCTACCAGCGCAAGCAGGGCGGGCCATGGTACGTGTTCCGGCACAACCCGCCACGCCCTGGCGATGAATTCCTCAAGCTCGTCCGCAAGGACGATGTCACGCCGCAGATCGCCGCTTACGACAAGGCGATGACGGCAACAAGGTAGGGAGTAAGGTGTCATGCAGATAACAAGAAGAAAACTTCTGTTCGCAGGTGGTGCCGCCGCAGCCTTTACCGCCGGCATGTATCCGGTGCTCAAGCTCGACGCGCAGGGTGTCGCCCCCATGACGTCGACGGGCATGAAGACACTTGCCGACAAAAGACCGACATTGCATGCGGACGGCATCCGTTTCGGTGCGTACGATCCGCACGGCGATTTCACGGCCCAGACCGGGGTGGCGACGGAACATCTGTTCCTGCCCTGGGAAGACGTGGATCTCGACAGTCTCGCACTTGCGGATGCCTACGCTCTGGAGCGCAAGCGCAACGTGCTGATCACCGTAGAACCCTGGTCCTGGGACGTTAACTGGCGGCTCACCTCCGACGAGTTGCGCCGCAAAGTGATGAGAGGCGACTACGACCAGAACATGCAGGCGATCGCCGCACGCATGTCGGCGATGAAAAGTCCGCTGATCCTGCGCTGGGGACAGGAAATGGAAGACACGTCCGGCCGCTTCTCGTGGTCGGGCTGGAACCCGCGTGATTACATCACGGCGTATAAGCGCATGGTGGACATGACCCGCAAGGCGGTTCCCAGCGTCAAGGTGATGTGGTCACCGAAAGGTCTGGACGGTCTGCAGGCCTACTACCCCGGTGACAGCTACGCCGATCTGGTGGGCCTCTCGGTCTTCGGTCTCGAGGAGTACGACAAGATCGAATATGGCGGACCGAAGACCTTCACCGATCTGCTGCGCAAGGGCTATGGACTTGTCGAAACCTTCAACAAGCCGGTCTGGGTTGCCGAACTGGGTTATGAAGGCGGCGATTCCTATGTTCGTCCGTGGATGAATGATGTGACGCTGAAACAGGTGGATTTTCCGAAGCTGGAAGAGGTCGTCTATTTTAACGACAAGGATGTTCACCCCTGGCCGCACAATCTCGGCAGACCGGACTGGCGCGTCGTGCGCCCGGCCAAGGTCTGATCTACGCCGAAAACCGGCGAGCGGCGATGCCGCTCGTCCGGTGGCCCGATACTAGTTGGCCGTCGCCAGCACGGCCTCTGCCTCATATATGGCGCAGACGATGTGATAAAACGTGCTTGCCGGCGCCGGTTCGTCGAGCATCGGCCTGTCGGCCGGCCATTTGTCGAACCACAGGCCCTTGACCGGCGTGTCGAGGAAAGGCTGCAGCGCGCCGATGGCGCTGAGACCGGAGGCGAGGTAACGCTGACGCTCCTCGCCGCCCGTGACGCTCGCAAGCCGCACCGAAGCCTTCAGCCATTCCGTCTGCGGCCATAACCGCGCCAGCCCGTCATGCACCGAAAAATCGTCGTAGAGGCTCATCACCGCCACCTTGCGGCGTGGGCAGATGCCGTGTTCTTCGCCGATCTCGAAGAGGCGTTTTGCCTTCCTGATCGCTTCATCATTCCCGCGCAGGCTGCCCCAGCGCACCAGAAGCCAGGCCCATTCGAACTGGTGCCCCGGTTCCATGATCCGGCCTTTGTCGCTGTCATGCGGTGTCCAGTCATGGGCGAAGAATTCGCGCAAGCCGCCATTGCCGCCATCGATGAAGCGGTTAAGCGCAAGATCGGCGATCTCGTCGGCCAGCGCCGACCACGGGCCGTCCGGATCCTGCACTTCCCAGGCCAGCATCGCCTCGAAGAGATGCATGTGCGGATTGGAGCAGAGCGGGGTGCGCGGCGGGTTCGCTTCCTCGAAGCCGGCGACCGGATGTCTGTAGTCGCGTTCGAGGATGGCAAGGATATCGAGCGCCCGGCCGCGCATCTCGTCCCGGCGCTCGGGAAGGCTTGCGGCCGCCTGTGCGGCGGCAAACAGCGCAAAGGCCTGATTGTAGAGATCGAAGGAGGGATCGATCAGCCGGCCCGTCTGGTCGGCAAGGTTGCCGTAAAGGCCGTTTTCAAGGCGGTAGACCTTCTCGAACCAGGAAAGCCCGTGCAGGAGCGCGTCTTTCCACGGTCCCTGCCAGCCGTGCTGGCCGGCAGCGGCGAAACAATAGGCTTGGCGCGGCTGCACGCGGGCGCGGCGGTCATCGGAAAAAACCGGTTTCGCATCCTGGCCGAGACGTTCGTAAAAGCCGCCATCCGGCCGGGCCGAACCCGCCTCCCACCACAGGGGCAGGGCGTCCTCATCCAGCCATTTGCGTAATCTTCCGATCTCTTCGGCAAGCGTCTGCGCGATGCTCGGAAATTGCAATGTCATACGTCAACTCTCTGTTTTTACAGTTGAATAAAAAGCGGACCAATAAAAATACGTCAATATGGAGGCAAGTAGACCATGGGACATATTGCGCTGCAACCGTAAAATTATCGACCTGACAGGAAGCCAACCCCCGGCAGCGTGATTGGTTCCACCTTCTTCCATGGCGAACATGGGGCGGCAATGGTGATTCGCTAGCCATAAAGTGTCAGAAATTACAACGCAAATTTGAGATTGCTTATTCGTAGTCCTCACGTATTTCGTAACAATGGTCTGGTCATTAGTGATTCGGTCTCCTTTTAACCTGGGCGGCGTTGGGGAAATAAAGGGGCGTAAGGCAGTGAATTTTTCTGCCTATACTTCATTGCTGTTCTCCATTGCAGTTCTGTCGGGCTGCAATACTCCCGCGGGCGTCCGGTCCTTCGGGGGACCTCAGGTGCTGTCTCCTTCCGAGGCGCTGGTTTTCCCGCCGCCCGGTGGCCCCGAAATCGTGACCGTGGTCAACCGCACCTATTCCAACGCCGTGGCGCAGCAGGTCATCTTGCGCTCCGAGGCCGCAACGCCCGGGCAGAACTACATCAAGGCGGAGTTTTTTGGCCCGCAACAGGCCGGCGATACCGGTGGCGACGCTCTGGCTTTTTCCGGTTTCAGGGCATCTTCCGTCGCGCGGGAAATCCGCGCCGAGTTTCCGGGCGAAAACATCGCCATGTCGGCAAATTACCTGCAGAACGGTTATGGCGCGTTCTCCTATGCCGCCGGCAGCGGCCGGGGTGACGACACCTGCCTTTATGGCTGGCAGGACATACGCTCGCCGGAAAGCATGCGGCAGGATTTCCGCAATCTCGGGCGCATCAAGGTGCGGCTGCGCCTTTGCCAGTCGGGCGCAAGCGTCGAGCGGCTGCTGGCGGTCATGTATAATTATACGATCACCGGCACCTACGCCTCGCCCAGCTGGAACCCTTACGGCACGCCGCAGGCGGTGGATAAAAATCTCGGGCGTCCGGGCCATCCGGTCTACCCCATAAAAGCGGATGAGCTGCCGATGCGGCCCGGCGGCGAGGTGACCGCCAGCGTGCCGTCCCGGCCCGTTCGCCGCACGGCTGCCGTTGCGCCGCCCGTCCAGCCGGAACCGCAGCCGCTTCCGCCCGTTGCTGCAGTCAGTATCCCGTCGCCCGCATCGGCTGGCGCACCCCTCCAGCCTGTAAGGCCCACGGTGGCGGGCAGGCGCCTGGACGGTGTGCTGGCGGATAGCGGCCGGCAACCGTCGCAGGCCCCGCAGGTATCCATTCCGTCGCCCGCATGTCTGTCCGGTTCGGGGGTGGCGTCAGGATGCAGGTGATCGCCGGAACCAGCGGGAAAGAGCACGCCAAGGCGCAGATCGCAAAAACTCCGGGCCGAAATTCCGGGTGGGGAAGACAACGGAAAGTTTCTGGATGAGCAAGGCCATCACAATCATTGTCTGGTTACTTGTGTCGCTTTGCGTTCTGGCCATCGTCACGATGCCGGTCAGCCTGCAGACGCATCTGGTCGCCACGGCGATTTCGCTCATTCTGCTGGCGACGATCAAGAGCTTCAACGGGCAGGGGGCCTGGCGTCTGGTGGCGCTCGGTTTCGGCACGGCCATCGTGCTGCGCTATGTCTACTGGCGCACCACCAGCACGTTGCCGCCCGTCAACCAGCTCGAGAACTTCATTCCCGGCTTTCTGCTCTATCTGGCGGAAATGTACAGCGTCGTGATGCTGGCGCTCAGCCTCGTCATCGTGTCGATGCCGCTGCCGTCGCGCAAGACGAGGCCCGGTTCACCCGATTACCGGCCGACGGTTGATGTCTTCGTGCCGAGCTATAACGAGGATGCGGAGCTTCTCGCCAATACGCTCGCAGCGGCCAAGAACATGGACTATCCGGCCGACCGGTTCACCGTCTGGCTGCTGGACGATGGCGGCTCGGTGCAGAAGCGCAACGCCAGCAATATCGTCGAGGCGCAGGCGGCGCAACGCCGCCACGAGGAGTTGAAGAAGCTCTGCGAGGACCTCGACGTGCGCTATCTGACGCGCGAGCGCAATGTCCATGCCAAGGCCGGAAATCTCAATAACGGGCTTGCCCATTCGACCGGCGAGCTCGTGACCGTGTTCGACGCCGACCATGCACCTGCCCGCGACTTCCTTCTGGAAACGATTGGCTATTTCGAAGAGGACCTGCGGCTCTTTCTCGTTCAAACGCCGCATTTCTTCGTCAATCCCGATCCCATCGAGCGCAATCTGCGCACCTTCGAGACGATGCCGAGCGAAAACGAGATGTTTTACGGCATCATCCAGCGCGGCCTCGACAAGTGGAACGGCGCATTCTTCTGCGGTTCGGCCGCCGTGTTGCGGCGTGACGCGTTGCAGGATACCGAAGGTTTCAGCGGCGTCAGCATCACGGAAGATTGCGAAACGGCGCTGGCGCTGCATTCGCGTGGCTGGAACAGCATCTATGTCGACAAGCCGCTGATCGCCGGGTTGCAGCCGGCCACCTTCGCAAGCTTCATCGGCCAGCGCAGCCGCTGGGCGCAGGGCATGATGCAGATCCTGATCTTCCGCCAGCCCCTTTTCCGGCGCGGTCTCTCGTTTACGCAGCGCCTCTGCTACATGTCGTCGACGCTGTTCTGGCTGTTTCCGTTCCCGCGCACCATCTTCCTGTTCGCACCGCTGTTTTACCTGTTCTTCGACCTGCAGATTTTCGTGGCCTCGGGCGGCGAGTTTTTGGCCTATACGGCGGCCTATATGCTCGTGAACCTGATGATGCAGAACTATCTCTATGGCAGCTTCCGCTGGCCGTGGATTTCGGAACTTTACGAATATGTGCAGACGGTTCACCTCCTGCCCGCCGTCGTTTCGGTGATTTTCAATCCCGGCAAGCCCACCTTCAAGGTGACGGCGAAGGATGAATCCATTGCCGAGGCGCGGCTTTCGGAAATCAGCCGGCCGTTCTTCGTCATTTTCGCGCTGCTGCTGGTGGCGATGGCCTTCGCCGTATGGCGCATCTACAGCGAGCCTTACAAGGCGGATGTCACGCTCGTGGTCGGCGGCTGGAACCTGCTCAATCTCATCTTCGCGGGCTGTGCGCTCGGTGTCGTTTCCGAGCGTGGCGACAAGTCGGCGTCGCGGCGCATCACGGTCAAACGGCGTTGCGAAGTCAAGCTCGAGGGTAGCGACGCCTGGGTGCCGGCTTCCATCGATAACGTGTCGGTGCATGGCCTGCTGATCAATCTCTTCGACAGCGCGACAAACATCGAAAAAGGCGCGACGGCCATCGTGAAGGTCAAGCCGCATAGCGAGGGCGTGCCGGAAACCATGCCTGTCAACGTGGTGCGAACGGTGAAGGGCGAGGGTTTCGTCTCGATCGGCTGCACCTTCTCGCCGCAACGCGCCGTCGATCACCGCCTGATTGCGGACCTGATCTTCGCCAATTCGGAACAGTGGAGCGAATTCCAGCGGGTGCGTCGCAAGAACCCCGGCCTTATACGCGGCACGGCCATCTTCCTGGCCATATCACTCTTCCAGACGCAGCGCGGCCTTTATTATCTGGTCCGAACGCTTCGGCCTGCTCCCAGAGACGCCAAGCCTGTCGGAGCGGTAAAATGACCGGCCGTAAACCCATCCGGGATTCTCTGGCAATGTTGGTATGGGGGGCCGTCGCCACGGGCGCTATGGCGCAGTCCTCCCCCTTCGACATGTCGCCGGAACGGCCCGCCCAGACGGCTCCGACACCCGTGCCGCCGTCCGCCGTTGCGCCTGCCGCGCCCCGTCAGCAGCCACCTGCCCAGATGCCGGCGCAAAGTCCGGTCCAGACGCCGTCTCAGCCATCCGCCCCGCCGCCATTTGCGGTTCAGCCCGCGCCGCAGCCGCAACAGCGCCCAGCCGTTCCGTTGCCGCCGCCGGTTGCGGCCCCTCCGCGTCAGGAAGGCGCAAGACCCGTTCCCGCAACGGCCCCGTCGCTCAACGCCGACAGCCGCCGCCGATACATCCTGCCCTATGAAAAGCTCAGCCTTTCCGGGGAGATGGACCGGCGGCAATGGAGCATCTATCTGACGCCGGAGCAGGTGAATGCCGCCGTTTCGCTTAATATCGGTTATCAGAACGCCATCGTGGTCGCACCGGAAAGCTCGAATTTTCAGGTCAGCCTGAACAATGTCGTGCTGGATCGGGCGCGTATCGAAGCGCCTGACAGCGAGGGCAATGTCTCCTTGAAGATTCCGCCCGGCGTCCTGCAGGTCGGCTCGAATGTCGTGAGACTGGGCGTACAGCAACGCCATAGAACCGATTGCACGATCCAGTCCACCTACGATCTGTGGACCGATATAGACCCTGCCAATACCTATATCGGCTTTAATGCGGATGTCGCCGGAAGCTTCGCCAATATCGACGATATTCAGGCAACGGGGCCGGATGGCAAGGCGATGACGTCGATCGAGATTGTCGCACCGGCGCTCGGCAATCCGGCATTTGCGGATTCTCTCCTGCGTCTTTCGCAGGCGCTGGCGCTCAGAACCCAGATGCCGAACCAGACGATCCGTTTCGTGGCCGCTCCTTCCACTGAGCGCAAGGCGGGCACGCTGACGGTCTTCGTCGGCACCGCCCGTGAGATTGCGGGAATTGCCGGAACGCTGCCACCCGAGGCCTCGGCAGGCGCTTTCGCCGGCTTTGGCGCCGCCACGCCGGGCGGTCTTTCACCGCTTTTTGTCAGCGGCCCCACCCCGCAGGCGGTGCAGGCGGCAATTGAGACGCTGTTTTCGTCGATATCGCGCACACCCGGTGCCCAGAGAACGACTTTTTCGACCCGCAGCTGGCACGCGCCGGATGTGCCGCTCGTCATGTCGGATCGCCGTATCGCGCTTTCCGAACTTGGTTTCGAAAGCACCGAATTTGGCGGCCGGCGTTTCCGCAACGAATTTTACGTCGGCATGCCAGCCGATTTTTATGCGTCCGCCTATGGTGAGGCGTCGCTTCTTCTCGATGCCGCCTATTCGTCGCAGGTACTGCCGGGCAGCCACGTCGATATCTACGTCAATGACCAGATCGCCTCGACCGTGCCGATTTCCAACGACGGTGGCGGCATTTTCCGGCATCTGCCGATCAGTGTGACGATGCGTCACTTCAAACCCGGGCCGAATAAGGTGACCATCGAGGCGGTGTTGATGACGGCGCAGGATCAGGCCTGCGCGCCCGGCGCGCCTGCCAGCACGACGCCGCGTTTTGCATTGTTCGACACGTCGGAACTCCATATTCCGGACTACGCACAGATCGGCCGCAAGCCGGATCTCGCTGCGATGGCCGGGGCCGGACAGCCCTATCGTACAAGTGGAACTCCTGTTGCCCTGTCGCTCGACCGTTTCGATACCGATACCATGTCCGCGGCAGCCACGCTGATCAGCCGGCTGGCAAGCGTGGCTGGGCATCCCATCGACATCGAGACTGTCGCATCGCCGCTGGTGATCGGTGACCGCGACGCGCTGTTCGTCGGCACGATTTCGCAATTCCCGCAGGCATTGATCGGCCAGTTCAATCTCGTTCCCTCCAGCCAGATATCCTGGAAAATGGGAACCGGCGTTCAGCCGCCCGCCCAGAGCAGCGAGACCCTTTTCAACGACTGGCGCGAGCGGGTGGACGGCGGTGTCTGGGAGGGGCAGGTGTCTTCTCTCGAGGAATGGATGAAGCGGAATTTCGATCTGAGCTCGGATACGCTGCGCTTCCTGCCGGCCGCCGAGCAGCTTTATGCGCCGCCCGGCAATGTCTCATTCATGCTTGCCCAGGGGCTCAGCCCCTCCGGCCAAGGGGTGTGGACGCTTGCCACTGCCCCGACATCGGCGGAACTTCGTGACGGCATGGCGGCGATGACGCGGGAAAACCGCTGGCGCGGTGTCACGGGACGTGTTGCCGCTTACGATGCCGCTGCCGAAAAGCTTGAAACGGTGGAGGTGGAGCGGCCGTATTTTTACGTCACGCGGGCGTTTTCCCTTTCCAACTGGAGGCTGGTCGCCGCCAACTGGCTGTCGTCCAACGTTCTTTCCTATTCGCTGGCGTTCATCGGTTTCGTGTCTCTCCTTGGCCTCGCCACTTTCACGATGCTGCGCATGATGGGACGGCATCGATGAAGAACGGGATCTCGAAACTGGCCGGTATTTTCTTCCTGTCCATGATGACGGTGATTGCCGGTATTTCCGTCAGCCGCGCCGCTTCGGTTTCGCCTGAGGCGTGGTCCGCCTATAAAGGCGCGTTTCTCGATCCCGGCGGCCGTGTCATCGATACCGGCAACGACAATATCAGCCATAGCGAAGGCCAGGGCTACGGCATGTGGCTCGCCGTGCTTGCCGATAACCTGTCCGATTTCGAGCTGATCTGGAGTTTCACGCGCACCGAGCTTTTGGTGCGTGACGACGGGCTTTCCGCCTGGAAATGGGATCCGCGCACCAGACCGCATGTAACCGATATCAACAACGCCACGGATGGCGATATTCTGATCGCCTATGCGCTGGCGCTGGCGGCCGGGCAATGGAACCGGCAGGATTATGCCGAAGCATCCGCAGCCATCGCATCCGCCATTCTCAGGAAGACGGTGGTCCAACGCGGCGGGCGAACACTGCTTCTGCCGGCGGCCAGCGGTTTCGACGAGAATGACCGGGAGGACGGGCCAGTGGTCAATCCTTCCTATCTGATTTTCGAGGCCTTTCCGGTGCTCAATCTTGTTGCGCCATCGCCGCTTTGGAAAGCGCTTGCCGATGACGGTGTGGTGCAGATCGGCACATTCGCTTTCAGCGATAGAAAACTGCCGGCCGACTGGGTATCGGTGAAGACGAAGCCGCAGCCGGCATCGGGTTTCCCGCCGGAATTCGGCTATAATGCGGTGCGCATACCGCTTTATCTCGCAAGGGCGAATATGGGGCCGCCGGAGCTGCTCGCCCGGCTGAAAGGCGGCATGACGCTGGAAAGCGGCGCTGCCGGGACCTTCGATCTGAAGAGCGGAGCGGTCAAGGATGTTCTGTCCGATCCCGGCTATCGCATCATTCCGGCGCTCGCCGGCTGCGTCAGCGGCGGGGCGGCCATTCCCGCCGAACTTAAAAACTTCCAGCCAACACTTTATTATCCTTCCACATTGCATCTTCTGGCATTGTCGTTTCTGGCAGGGAATAACGGGGAATGCCGATGAACAAGCCACTGTCGACCTCGGCTCTCATTCTGCTTCTGATAGCGCTCGCCGCCTTCCACTGGCGCGACAGCATTCTCGGGCGGGTGTCGGACGTGCATACCTCGGCGGTCGGCGACAACCGGGCGGTACAGCGTGTTTTGCCGACGGCGGCCAATCCGGCGCAAATCAACGCTTTCGTCAAGAACCGTGAAATGGCGCAGGTAACACAGCCCGCGATACCGCCGGTCACGGTGCCGGCGACCGATCCCTTGCCGGTGACACAGGCTGGCAGTCAGGCGCCGCAAACGCAGACGGCGCAGGCGCCCGCCCCTCGCGCCAACCAGCCTGCATCGGCCGATATGCCCGAGGTCGATCTGAGTGCGTTGCGCTATTTCGCGGCGAGGGGCGATACGCAGCGTCTTCAGGCCGAAATCGCGCGTCTGCGCACGCTTTATCCTAACTGGACGCCGCCTGCCGATCCTCTCGCCATTCCCGAAAACGGCGATCCGCGGCTCGACGCCATGTGGCAGCTTTATACCGACGGCCGTTATGCCGAAGTGAGGAAGGCGATTGCCGACCGCCAGCAGGCGGAGCCCGGCTGGCAGCCGCCCGACAATCTGACGGGTATGCTTTCCCTTGCCGAAGCGCGCCAGCGGCTCGTCAATGCTTCCGATCTCAAGCAATATGCGACAGTGGTGGATACGGCCGCCAACAATCCCGGCCTGCTGACCTGCGGCGAGGTCGATGTGCTGTGGCGGGTTGCCGATGCCTTCGCCAATACCGACCGGATGGGACGGGCGCGCGACGCCTATCTCTACATCCTCAACAATTGCACGGTCGCCAGCGACAGGCTCGCCACCGTGCAGAAGGCATCCGCGCTCTTGCCGGCGGAAATGATGGACGAGCTGCTGGCCAGGGAAAAACCCGGCGCGGACGGTCAGCTGGAATTCGAGCCGGTCAAGAACGATCTCGCCCGTCAGTTCGTGGCCAAGGCAGGGGAGAAGGAGGGCGTTGCCGTTCCTTCGGCCTATGTGATGCGGCTTCAGCGGCTTGCCGAGACCGACAAGCTTGCAAGCGACGCCCTGCTGCTCGGCTGGTACAATATCCGGCAGAAGAACATGACGGAAGCGGAGAAGTGGTTCCGCAAGGCGCGGGAAGAGGAAGACAGCGCATCTGCCTCGCAGGGGCTGGCGCTGGCGCTGATCGACCGTAACGAGCCGCGTGAGGCCGAGGACGTCATGTATAAATGGCGCAAGGCATCCGACGATGCGCTTGCGACCTATCTCGCCGCAACGGCCAATCTTCTCGCGCTGGAGCCGCCGGTCGTCCTGCCGCCGGAGGTGCTGCAACGTATCGCCGCCGAAACGGTGGTGCGCAAGGACGCGGCGACGGCGCAGCAATTCGGCTGGTACTCGCTTGCCTTCCGGCAGACGCCGCTTGCTTTGCAATGGTTCAGCACGGCCCTTGGCTGGAAACCCGATGATGAGCCATCGGCCTACGGCATGGCGGTCAGCTATCACGATCTTCGCAATCTCGCCGGTCTGCGTGGCATCCAGCAGCAATGGGGAGGCCGTTCGCAACGTATCGCCGATGTCGGAACGGCGCGCATGGTGGACCAGTCCGGGCAGGCGGTTGCTCCCATAACCGCACCGCCGGTTGTCGCACAGGTGACGTCGCCGCCCGTGCAGACCAATGCACCGCAGGGTGAGACGGCGGTGGTCTACAACCCGCCTGTCGTCCAGCAGCCTGAGCCTTCGCGCAAGCAGGCGCGCCGCCCCGCGCAGGTGCAAAGGGAAACCGGCGCCGCATCGCGCCCGCGTTCCTGCGCGGCCTATCCCGATCCGCAACGTCTGCCGCCACAGCAGGCGCTCGATCTCGGCTGGTGCCTGATGGAGACGAACCGGCCGGCGGAGGCTCTCAAAGCTTTCGAATCCGCGATTGAAAGCGGTCAGTCCAATGTCAAAAGCGATGCAGCCTACGGCCAGAGCCTTGCCTATCTGCGTATGGGCTTGACGGACCATGCGGCCGTCTCGGCGACGAAATCGCGTATGGATCGCCCACGCGCGACGGAGTTGCAGGTTTCGATCCTTGCCGATCGAGCGGTTTCCGCATTCGGGTCGAAGCGATATGCCGAAACGCTTCTCCTGCTCGACCAGCGGGCGCGGCTGGCGGATGAGCGCACGGACCTGATGGTGCTGCGCGGTTATTCCTACCTCGCCATGCGCCGTTATGGTGAGGCGGCCCAGATTTTCGAAAGCCTGACGGCTATCGGAAACAAGGATGGCATCCGGGGCCTGGCTGCGGTGCGCGCCGCCCGGCCGAGCAACGGTCCCCAGGGCGGCTGACGGGCGGCTGATCGCGGCTGGATAAAGCGCGGCCGCCGCTATTTCGCGTCGGTGAGGTTGCGGATGATGCGCATGAAGATGCGCGCGCCGGTGCCTATCAGCGCATCCGGAAAGTCGTAATCCGGATTATGCAGGTTGGGATAGTCTTGGCCTGCGCCGAGAAAGAACATCGCCGATGACGAAACGGCGCGAAAGCGGCCGAAATCCTCGGAAGCCCGCATGGGCAGACCCTCCGAACCGTGGGAGATTTTCTCCTCGTCCAGCGCGCGCCGGATATATTCCACAGCGTCGGGTGCATTTTCGCAATGCAGGAAAATATCGTCATAGGAGATGTCGAGCGTCAGCTTCTGTTCGTCCGCCACCTTTTTAGCCAGAGTTTCCGCAGCCTCGCAGAGTTTTTCCATCCGGTCGTCGGTCAGTGTCCGCAGCGTCGCCCAGATTTCTGCATCGGCCGGGGAAATGCCGAAAGCGGCTTCGCCCATCGCGGCATGGGTGATCGTCACCATCGAAAAATCAGGCTCTGGCGGGAAACCGGAGCCGAGTTCGGCCAAGGCGGGCATCAGCTGAGAGATGGCCCGCATGGGCGAAATGCCCTGTTCGGGCGAGGAAGCATGCGCGGTCTTGCCGGAAAGGCGGATTTTGACACCACGCGACGCGCAGTTGACCGGTCCCTCCACGACGCTGACATGGGCGAAAGGCAGGCCCGGCAGGTTGTGGAGTGAAAAGGAGTAATCCGGCTTTATGTGTTCGAAGTGCGGGTCGGCAAGGACGGCGGCGGCGCCCGCGCCGGTTTCTTCCGCCGGCTGGTACAGAAGGATGACGCGGCCGGTCTCCGGGCGCTGCCGGGAAAGGCCGAGCGCCAGCGCTGTCAGAATGGTGGAATGACCGTCGTGGCCGCAAAGATGGCCCTTGCCGTCGGTGCCGGAGCGGTATTCGGCGTCACTCTTTTCGTGAATGGGCAGGGCATCGAGTTCTGAACGGATCAGGATCGCCGGGCCGCTTTTGCCGCTGTCATAGACCGCAGCCACGCCATGGCCGCCGAGATCGGTGAAAAGCTGGTCGGGCCGCGCCTGCTCGAGGAAAGCGCGGATGCGCCGCGCCGTTTCCTTCTCCTCGCCGGAAATTTCCGGATGACGGTGCAGATCATGGCGAAGCTCAATGAGATCGAGCATGTCCTTGTTGGTCAGAAACATCAGAAATCCTTGCAAGTCGTCCGGCCGATTTTTCCTGCCGCAACTTACAGGGCGTTGCCTTTAATGCAAAACCTTTGGCGGGTGCCAGCGTTTGCCCACCGTTTTCGGCTTGATGGCGAGCGTGACGACATCGGCTGGCAGCGAAACCTTGGCTTTTGCCAGTTCCAGCCGGGCAAGGGCTGCACGGGCCTTTTCCGCATATTCCAGATGCGCTGCATCGTCCGAATGATAGTGCTGCAGCCTGTCGAGGATTTCCGCACCTTCCACCGTTCTTTCGGCGGCAATCAGCGCCACGGCGCATTTGTAAAGCGCTTCCCGGTGGAAGGGCGCGCGATTGGTCACCTGGCGGAAGGCCTCGGATGCCTCGTGGTAGTGCTGCTGCGCCAGCCGGGCCTCGCCTATGCGCAGCCAGAGGACGACGGGTTCCTGCCCGGCGGCCAGGAGGCTGAGAAATGCGATTTCGGCCTCCCGGAATTCGCCCCGGTCGAACAACAGATTGGCGAGCCCGAATTGCGCGCCGAGATGGTCCGGCGCCGCAGTCAGCACCTGCGCGAAGGCAATATTGGCGGCCGCCTTCTGGCCGGTCTTATAGAGTTTGAGGGCCTGTTCGTAGACAAAACGGATGCTGCGCGGGTGAAGCGTGCCGCCGAGATTGTCGCCCGAGCGGGTGCGGAACAGCGTGCAGCTCAGCTTCTGCTCCTCCGGCCCGAAGAAATATTTGTAAGGCTCGTTGCCGCGCAGGAAATCATAGGTTTTGAACCCCTGCTCGATTGCCCTGCGAATACAATGGCCATGCAGCACGAGGCCGGGGGAAGGGGTCTTCCAGTTCTCGTCGCGGCCGGTAATGTAGAACAGGACCGATTTCTTCTGGCGGTCGATGATATTGGCGAGCGCGCCGAGCGGCTGTTCGCCGAACCACAGTACCGGCACTTCCAGATCGCCACGGACATAGACATCCATCAACATCTGCCGTGTCGCGCCGATCAGGAGTTCCGTGCGTTCCTTGCCCTTGTGCGGCGCCCAGCGGATGCGCCAGAAATCGAACAGGATATCCATATCCCGCTTGATTGTTTCCCTCGTTGCAAAGGTGATGCGATATTCGTCGCCGCCCTCCACTTTTCTCAGGAAACGCCTCAGCTTCTGCCGGGTCTGGCTGCTCATATGGCTGTCGAGATAGCCGTCGAACGTCTCCGGCAGGGCCACCACCGGGCAGATGCAATTGTTGATGTTGTAGGGGTTGGTCGGCATGTTGTCGCGAAACATGACGAGCGGGCCCTGAAGTGCGCGGATCATCGCCTCGCGGCGTTCCGGCGGGCCGGAGAGATAATCGAGCTTCAGCTCGGTCCAGTTCTGCTGGCGGATATAGGAACAGAAACCGGCGACTGCGTGATTTTCATAGTCCGGCAGGGTGATGAAACCGGTGTAATCCGCCGCCGCATTGCCGGCCATGACGATGCTGTCGTGGAAGCGTCCGGTTTTCTTGTCCGGTTCGGTGACGATGCGCAGCGGGAAAAACGCCACATAGGGCGAGCCTTCCGCCCGTTCGCGCAACGCAAGAATGAACCAGCGCCTGCGGCGCGGCATATAGTCCCTCAGCCACCCCCAGGAGAGGAAATGCCGGGCATGGGGATCGGCCATGAACACCGCATCCCAGTTTTCGCGGATCGCCTCGAAGCCGGCGTCCGTGTCGATGATATCGATGCGCATTCGTCCCCCTCCCAATACTGATCACACATTCGGGAGGCTTCATTTTATGGGTAAACGGTCGGCTTCAAATATTCCCTTCGGGTGAAAGCCGTGCATCAAATGGGATTAGCCCGTCGCCGATCCGCCATCGCTGCGCCGCGACAAAAAAGACCTTGTCAGCCGGTGGCAGCGCTCTAACATGCGGGGCTGAATGCGCGGCAGGCTCAACGGTCCGCATGGCACAGGAGTTCTCATATGGCTGTTCCTTATATGCTTCTGACCGGCGCAAGCCGCGGAATAGGGCACGCCACCGTCAAGCTGTTTCAGGAAAAGGGCTGGAGAATTCTCACCGTATCGCGGCAACCTTTCTCCGAGGAATGCCGTTGGCCGTCGGCGCGGGAGAGCCATATTCAGGCCGATCTCGAGGACCTGTCCCGCATCGACGATCTGGCGGACGAGGTGCGCTCACGCCTGCCGGAGGGAAAGCTTGCGGCGCTTGTCAACAATGCCGGAATTTCGCCGAAGGGCGAAGGCGGTAGCCGTCTCGGTGTCATGGATACGACGGCGGAAATCTGGACGCGGGTGCTGAACGTCAATCTCGTTTCGACGGCGCTGCTTGCCCGCACGCTTTTGCCGGAACTGGAAGCGGCAAAAGGCTCCATCGTCAACGTCACATCGATTGTCGGCTCACGGGTGCATCCTTTTGCCGGCGTAGCCTATGCCACATCGAAGGCGGCGCTCGCGGCGCTGACGCGGGAGCTTGCGCATGAGTTCGGCCCGCGCGGCGTGCGCGCCAATGCGATTGCGCCGGGCGAGATCAACACCGCCATCCTCTCCCCCGGAACGGCGGAGTTGGTGGAAGCCCAGGTGCCGCTCGGGCGGCTCGGCACCACGGCCGAGGTGGCGCAGACCATCTATTTCCTCTGCTCGGAGCAGTCGAGCTACATCAACGGCGCGGAAATTCACATCAATGGCGGCCAGCACGTCTGACACGCCGAGCATCAACCGAAAATGGAGCCTTCATCGATGACCATCCTGCCGAATTCCGTCGAGGCACGCGATATCGCCTATCAGATGCATCCGAACGTCAATCTGCGCAAATTCGAAAAGACCGGCGGTCTGGTGATCGAGAGCGGCGAGGGCATCTATGTCACCGACAGTAGCGGCAAGCGCTATATCGAGGCGATGGCGGGGCTGTGGTCGGTGGCGCTCGGCTTCGGTGAACAGCGGCTGGTGGAAGCGGCGACGAAGCAGATGCAGAAGCTGCCCTATTACCACACCTTTTCCTACAAGACGCACGGCCCGTCGGTCGATCTCGCCGAGTTGCTGATCGAGCTTTCACCGGTGCCGATGTCCAAGGTGCATTTCACTTCCTCCGGCTCCGAGGCCAACGATCTTGTCGCCAAGATGGTCTGGTATCGCTCCAATGCGCTGGGCAGACGAGACAAGAAGAAGATCATCGGCCGCATCAAGGGGTATCATGGCGTGACGATTGCTTCGGCCTCGATCACCGGCCTGCCGCGTAACCATGAAAGTTTCGACCTGCCGCTGGACCGCATGTTGCATACGGCCTGCCCCTCCTATGTGCATTTTGGAAAGGAAGGGGAAAGCGAGGCGGATTTCACCGCGCGTATCCTGAAGGAGCTGGAGGATCTGATCCTCCGCGAAGGCCCGGAAACCATCGCCGCTTTCTGGGGCGAGCCGGTAATGGGCGCCGGCGGTGTTCTCCTGCCGCCGGAAGGTTATTGGGAAGGCGTACAGGCGATCCTGAGGAAATACGATATTCTGCTTGTGGTGGATGAGGTGATCTGCGGCTTCGGTCGCACCGGCAAGATGTTCGCCTGCGAGACCTACGGCATCAAGCCGGATGTGCTTGTCGTCTCCAAGCAGATTTCGTCGTCCTATATGCCGCTTTCGGCGATCATCATGAACGACAATTTTTACCAGCCGATTGCCGATGAATCCGACCGTATCGGCTCCTTCGGCCATGGTTACACCGCCTCTGGCCATCCGGTCGCGACGGCTGTGGGGCTGGAAAACCTGAAGATCATTCAGGAGCGCGATCTGGTCGGTAATGTCGCCCGGCTGGAGGGCAAGTTTCTCGATCATCTGAAGGCGCTGGCCGATCACCCGCTCATTCATTCCTGGCGCGGCATCGGCCTGATCGGCGCGCTGGAGGTGAAACCGTGGGAGGGCATGAAGCCGGGCGATACGACGCTCGCCCTTGCCGCAGCCATCGAGGAGGAGGGTGTCATCACCCGGCCTATCGGCGAATCCATCTGCTTTTGCCCGCCGCTCATCATTACGGCCGAACAGCTGGACGAGCTGTTTGCCGGTGTGAAGCGTGGTCTCGACAAGGTTGCGGCTGCCCGAGGCTGATAACTCTAGCAATTGCGCCGGCCGGTTTATCCGGCCGACCTATCCCCGATAGGCCACAAGCACCGCGCCGCAGGCGATCAGCACCACGCCGAGCCAGTTGGGCAAAGACAGCCTTTCGCCCAGAAACAGCACCGCAAAGACGGCGACAAACACGACGCTCAGTTTGTCGATGGGCGCGACGCGGGCGGCGTCGCCGAGTTTCAGCGCCCGGAAATAACATATCCACGATGCGCCGGTCGCCAGACCGGAGAGCACGAGGAACACCCAGGTTTTTCCCGAGATGGTGGAAGGCTGCTGCCAGTTGCCGGTGATGTAAACCATCAGGCCGGCGGCGGCGAGAATGACGACGGTGCGGATGAGAGTGGCGAAATCGGAATTGATATTTTCGACGCCGACCTTCGCAAAGATGGCGGTGAGCGCCGCAAAGGCCGCCGATAGCAGCGCCCAGAATTGCCAGGCCAGAAACAGGTTCTTCATGCCGCCACTCCGCTTATCGCATTTATTCCGCTTCGGCTCTACCGCATCTTCCGGCCGATAAAAACCCCGTTTGATGGGCGAGAGCCTGAACAATGAAAGCCCGGCGCATCCAGTCGATGCGCCGGGCTTTCCATATGTGCCTGCCCGGAGAAACCGGGACAGGCCGGACCTTGGGAGGTCTTATTATTCGGCGGGCTGCACCGAAGCCGGAAGCTGATCCACATCGGCGATGCCGGTGAACTCTTCCTGGCCGCTCAGCACGCGGGCGAGCTGATCCTGATCCAGTTCGCCTTCCCAGCGGGCGACGACGATGGTGGCAACCGCATTGCCGACGAAGTTGGTGAGGGCGCGGCACTCCGACATGAAACGGTCGATGCCGAGGATCAGCGCCATGCCGGCAACCGGAACCGAAGGCACAACAGAGAGGGTTGCCGCGAGCGTGATGAAGCCCGCGCCGGTGATGCCGGCGGCACCCTTGGAGGAGAGCATGGCCACGAGCAGCAGCAGGATCTGCTCGCCGAAGGAGAGGTGGATACCGGTCGCCTGCGCGATGAAGAGGGCCGCCAGCGTCATGTAGATGTTGGTGCCGTCAAGGTTGAAGGAATAGCCGGTGGGGATGACGAGACCGACGACAGAACGCTTGCAACCAGCCTTTTCCATCTTGCTCATCAGGCCCGGCAGGGCGGCTTCAGAAGATGACGTGCCGAGAACCAGAAGCAGTTCTTCCTTGATGTAGCGGATGAGCGCGACGATGGAGAAGCCGTTGTAACGGCATACCGCACCGAGAACCACGAACACGAACAGGAAGGACGTGACGTAGAAGGTGCCGATCAGCATCGCGAGGTTGGTGACGGACGAGATGCCGTATTTGCCGATGGTGAAGGCCATCGCGCCGAAAGCGCCGATGGGGGCGGCCTTCATCAGGATCGCGACCAGCTTGAAGATCGGATACATCAGGGCGTGCATGAAATCGGTGACCGGCTTGCCCTTTTCGCCGACGATGCCGAGCGCGATACCGAACAGAACCGAGAAGAACAGCACCTGCAGGATATCGCCGCTGGCGAAAGCACCGACGATGGTGGTCGGAATGATGTTCATCAGGAAGCCGGTGATGGTCTGCTCATGGGCCTTGTCGGCGTAGGTCGCGACAGCCTTTGCATCCAGCGTGGCCGGATCGATGTTCATGCCGGCGCCCGGCTGCACGGTGTTGGCGACGATGAGGCCAACAATGAGCGCGAGCGTGGAGAATACGAGGAAGTAGATCATGGCCTTGCCGGCCACGCGACCCACCTTCTTCATGTCGTTCATGCCGGCGATGCCGGTTGCGACGGTGAGGAAGATGACGGGCGCGATGATCATCTTGACGAGGCGGATGAAGCCGTCGCCGAGCGGCTTCAGCTGTTCGCCGAAAGCCGGATAGAAATGGCCGAGCGCGATACCGGCGATGATGGCCACCAGAACCTGGAAATACAGGTGCTTGTAGAATGGCTGCTTGGCGTGGCCTGCGGCCACGGCTGTCGTATCGATCATGTTTTTTCCTCCTCGGCCTCACCCTGCCTTTATTGGCCTCCCGGGATCGCCGTGTCGTTGACGGCTTCGCGCCGATTGCGGAGTCATGTGCAATACGCATGCCAGACTTGCTTATTTGGTGTAACTGGCTGATTTCAAAAGTAGTTTTTATTGGCGCTTCATTGGCCCACATGCATTTGTGCGGAATTCCGGACAAAATCTCTTGCGGTCTGTGCGTAAATCCGCACAATTGTCGCATGACCTATCAGGATCAGGCATCTCATTCCCATGCGAAGCGGCGGGCGCAATGGCTGGCGCTGGCGGGCCTGTGGCTGCTCGTCAGCCTTGGCGTTCTGCTGGTGGCCGATGAGTTCGCCCGCAATCAGGCGCTGCGCATGGCCGGTTCCGAAGCCGCCACGGATGCCGAACTGAAGATCGCGCTCCTGAATGTCGCGCTGGAGCGACCGCGCGCCATTCCGCTTGTCCTCTCCGGAGATCCCGATCTTGCTGCTGCGCTGGATGGCGGCGGTGCTCCTGCCCTCGACCGGTTGAACCGCAAGCTGGAGGGGCTGATTGAAGGCACACAATCCTCGGTGATTTATGTGACCGGGCCGACCGGATTGACCATCGCGTCGAGCAACTGGCGGCAGGACGACAGCTTTGTCGGCTCCAATTATGCTTTCCGCGAATATTTCCAGGCGGCGATGAAGACCGGCATGTCCGAACATTATGCTCTCGGCAATGTCAGCCGTCGGCCGGGTCTCTATATCTCTCGCCGCATCGACGCCGCCGATGGGCGACCGCTTGGCGTCGTCATTGCCAAGGTCGAGTTCAACCGGCTGGAGACAGACTGGAACATCGGCGGCAAGCCAGTCTATGTGGTGGATAGAAATGGCGTCGTGCTGATGACCAGCGTACCGGAATGGCGCTTCAAGACCGTCGCGCCGATCGATGAGGCGCGGCGGAAAATCATTTCCGAAAGCCTGCAATTCGGTAATGAGGCGCTTTCAACGCTGCCGTTTCGGGCGGCGCGGCGCGCGAGTGAGGGTGTTCCGCTCATTCATGTCGATGAGCCTGGGAGGGAGCGCGGCGACTATCTGCGGCTGGAAGTGCCGGTGCCTACCACCTCATGGACGCTGCATTATCTCCAACCCGTCGCGCCGGCGCTGAACGCCGCCATCCGAGAGGGCAGGGTGGTGGCGCTGGCGACGCTGATGCCGCTGATGGCGCTTTCGGGCCTGTGGCTCTGGCGCAGGCACAAGGCGCTTAAGGAAAAGGAAGAGGAGCAGCGCGCCCGCACGGAGCTGGAAATGAAGGTGCAGGAGCGGACCCGCGACCTGACCAAGACCCGCGATCATCTGCAGGCCGAAATCGCCCTGCATGAAAAGACCTCGGGCGAGT
The DNA here is from genome assembly GCF_027157905.1 of Agrobacterium sp. LMR679. Lineage (NCBI taxonomy): Bacteria > Pseudomonadati > Pseudomonadota > Alphaproteobacteria > Hyphomicrobiales > Rhizobiaceae > Agrobacterium > Agrobacterium sp. LMR679. The sequence goes on from NZ_JAPVOJ010000001.1 coordinate 1,928,405, forward strand.
TGCGCAATGTGCAGCACGAACTGGTGCAGGCCAACCGCCTTTCCATTCTGGGGCAGGTGGCGGCGGGTGTGGCGCATGAGATCAATCAGCCGGTCGCGACCATCCGCGCCTTTGCCGACAATGCCCGCACGTTGCTGAAGCGCGACCGCATGTCCGAGGCCACCGAAAATCTCGAAAGCATCGCGGCGCTGACCGAGCGTATCGGCACGATTACCGGCGACCTGAAGATATTGGCGCGCAAGGGCCGCACCGCCGCCGAGCCTGTCAGTGTTCGACTGGTTATCGAAGGCGCAGTCATGCTGTTGCGCAGCCGCTTCTCCGGGCAGATGGATGCGCTGGATATCGTTTTGCCGGATCAGGACCTGAAGGTGCTCGGCAGCCGTATCCGGCTGGAGCAAATTCTCATCAACCTTCTGCAAAACGCGCTGGAAGCCACTGAAGAGACTGGGGCGGCCCGTGTCGAAGTGCGTGTGCGCGAGGATGGCGATATGGTCGTGCTTTCCGTCAGCGACAATGGCACGGGCATTCCCGAAGTCATCCGCGCCCAGCTTTTTTCGCCCTTCAATACCTCCAAGGAGAGCGGCCTCGGCCTCGGTCTCGTCATCTCCAACGATATTGCTTCGGATTATGGCGGGCGTATCGAGGTGGCGAGCAGCAAGGCGGGCACATGTTTTTCCGTATTTCTGAAGCGAGCATGACATGACGGTGGACGGAACCATATTCCTGGTGGATGACGACTCCCAGCTGCGCAAGGCGATGGTGCAGACGCTGGAACTCGATGGATTGCCGGTCACGTCGTTTTCCCGCGCAGAACAGGCGCTTGCGGCTTTGAGCGAGGATTTCGACGGCGTCGTCATCACCGATGTGCGCATGCCCGGCATGACCGGGCTGGAATTTTTCGACCATGTCCGCAAGATCGATGCCGATCTGCCGGTCATCCTCATCACCGGCCATGGCGATGTGCCGATGGCCGTCGATGCGCTTCACAATGGCGCTTATGATTTCATCGCCAAGCCATTTCCGGCCGAACGCATGGTGGAAAGCGCCCGTCGGGCGCTGGAAAAGCGCCGCCTCGTGCTGGAAAACCGCGCCCTTCGCCGGGCGGCGGGGCAGGCGGAGGACGATCTGCCGCTGATCGGCCAGACGCCTGCCATGGAACGCCTGCGCACTACGCTGCGGCACATTGCCGATACGGATGTGGATGTGCTGGTGGCGGGCGAGACGGGCAGCGGCAAGGAGGTGGTGGCGACGGCCCTTCACCGCTGGAGCAAGAAGCGCTCAAAGGGCAATTTCGTGGCTTTGAATTGCGGGGCGTTGCCGGAAACGGTGATCGAGAGCGAGCTTTTCGGCCATGAGCCGGGGGCTTTCACCGGCGCACAGAAAAAGCGCGTCGGCCGCATCGAACACTCAAGCGGCGGCACGCTGTTTCTGGACGAAATCGAAAGCATGCCGCTTGCGGTGCAGGTGAAGATGTTGCGTGTGCTGGAAATGCGCGAGGTTTCTCCGCTCGGGTCGAATGAGGAGCGGCCGGTCGATATTCGCGTGGTGGCGGCGGCCAAGGTCGATCTTGGAGATCCGGCCGAGCGCGGCACGTTTCGCGAGGACCTCTATTACCGGCTGAATGTGGTGACGCTGTCCATTCCGCCGCTGCGCGAACGCAAGGCGGATATTCCGCTTTTGTTTTCCCATTTCGTCACCAAGGCCGCCAACCGTTTCAACATGGCGGTGCCGCAGATCAGCGCCGGCATTTCCCGCCGCCTCAACGACCACGACTGGCCGGGCAATGTGCGCGAACTCGGGCATTTCGCCGAAAGGGTGGTGCTGGGGCTGGAGACGGAGGCGGCGACCGCGCCTGCCTTACAATCCACAATCCCCGCCTCCGGCACCTTGCCGGAACGCATGGACGAGATCGAGGCGCGCATCATCCGCGAAACGCTGGAACAATCGAATGGCGACGTGGCGGAAACCATCGCCACGCTCGGCATCGCCCGCAAGACCTTTTACGACAAGCTGCAGCGCCACGGCATCAACCGGGCGGATTATGTGAAGAGCGGCACGGCGTAAGTTGGCGCGGAGCGCGCATGGAAAAGCCGCGGACGGTTCCATCCGCGGCCTGACAATAACGGTAATAACCGTGTTGAAGGTCTTCCCGATCAACCCGCGACGCAGAAATGACGCTGGCCGTCATAATCCGTATAGGTGCCGGTGCGGGTGTTGAAGCTGCGGTAACGCTGCGAGCAATAATCGTACCAGGCGTTGGTCCAGGGCTCGATGGTGCGATAGGTACGGCGCTGGTTGTAGACCGGGCGGCTATCGTAAACCGGCTGGGCGCGATAGACTGGTGCCGGGCGGTAAACCGGCTGCGGTGCTGCGCGGTAATAACGGTAATCCGGCTCTTCATAGACATAGCTCGGCTCGTCGACATAAACGCGCTCATCGTAGGCTGGCGCCGGGCGCGACATTGCGGAGCCGACGGCGACACCGGCGGCAAGGCCGAGCACGCCACCCAGAATGGCAGCATCGCGACGGTCGCGGCGATCCCAGTCGCCAGCGGATGCGCTGTTGAAGGGCACAATGGTGGCGGCGGCGACGGCGACAGCCAGAACGGTTTTAGCTGCAAAGGACGACATGGTGTGTTCTTCCATACAGGTGGCAGGGCGCTGCCAGTTGCAAATTCGATGGTTAAGGAAATACAGCCGGGCTGCTGAACGGGCGCTGAATGAATTGTGGCAGACCGGCGGCGGCCCGCAATTCCTGTTTGCGCGCGACGCACTTCGCGCTAGAACTCAAGAACAAACAGGACGCACCGATGAGCCTTTCCCAGATAACCGTTAATTCCGACACCTCGCATGAAGACCGTGCCCAGGCCATTCGCGATACGCTGCGTGACGCCATTGTCGACCGGCGGCTGGCGCCGGGAACCAAACTGTCGGAATCGGAAGTGGGAACACTGTTCGATGTCAGCCGCACGGTGGTGCGCGCCGCACTTCAGATGCTGGCCTATGAGGGGCTGGTGAAGGCCGAACGCAACCGGGGCGCCTTCGTTTCCAATCCCACGCCGGATGAAGCGCGGCAGGTGTTCGCGTCGCGCCGGTTGATCGAACCCGGCGTCGTGGATGCCGCAATCGAAAAAATCACGCCTGCGGCGGTGAAGCGGCTGCGTGAGCATCTGGTGCAGGAAAGCCGCCACCAGCATGAGCGCGGCCCGAGTGCCAGACGCGCGGAAATCAAGGCATCGGGCGATTTCCACCTGATGCTGGCCTCGCTTGCCGGCAACGCCATTCTGGAAAAATTCATGGACGAGCTGGTCGCCCGCTCGTCGCTGGTCATTGCGCTTTACGGGCGCTCGGGTGTTTCAAGCTGCGGCCACAATGATCACGCCGATCTCCTGGAGGCGCTTGAGGCGAAAGATACGGCAAAGGCGCGTGCGCTGATGTTGCAGCATCTCGACCATATCGAGGCCGATCTTGATCTGCGCATGATGGAAGGTCTGGCGCTGAAGGATGCTCTGGCGCTTTGATCGACCGCCATCCCCGTCGTGGGACGGGGATGGCGGGTTGATTACGTGTCAGGCGGCGTAACGGCTGATCGCCAGATCGTGCGTGTCGATCTCCGGCTTGTTGCCGCTGATGAGATCGGCGAGCACCCGGGCGGAGCCGCAGGACATGGTCCAGCCAAGCGTGCCGTGGCCGGTATTGAGATAAAGATTGCTGTAGCGCGTGGCGCCGATGACAGGCGTGCCATCCGGCGTCATCGGGCGCAGGCCGCACCAGAATTTCGCCTGGGTCTGGTCGCCCGCGCCGCCGAACAGGTCTTCCACTGAGTGGGCCAGCGTTTCCTGCCGCGCTGCCGGCAAATCCTTGCTGAAACCGGCGATTTCCGCCATGCCGCCGGCGCGGATACGTGAGCCGAGGCGGGTAATCGCCACCTTGAACGTTTCGTCCATGACCGTGGAAACGGGCGCGCGCTCCTCTTTAACGATCGGAACCGTGATGGAGTAACCCTTGACCGGGTAAACCGGTAGGGTAAGGCCAAGCTGGCGCACGAACTGCGGCGAATAGCTGCCCAGTGCCGCCACGAAAATATCGGCCTCCACCAGCCCGCGGGTGGTCTCCACAGCCTTGACGCGCCCTGCCTCGACGATGGGGCGCATGATGCCGGTATCGTAAAGGAAGGTGACGCCCGCCTCTTCCGCCATACGGGCAAGTTCGCTGGTGAACATGAAGCAATCGCCGGTTTCATCGCCCGGCAGGCGCAGGCCGCCGACGATCTTCTCCTTCGAAGGAGAAAGACCGGGTTCGATGGCGGCGCAGCCGTCGCGGTCGAGAATCTCGAAAGGCACGCCGCCTGCCGTCAGCACGTCGACATCCTTGCCGATGGCATCGAACTGCTTCTGGGTGCGGAACACCTCCAGCGTGCCCTGCATGCGCTGCTCATATTCGATGCCGGTTTCTTCACGAAGCGCCATCAGGCAATCGCGGCTATATTCGGCAACGCGCACCATGCGGCTCTTGTTGATGGCGTAACGCGCCGAGGTGCAGTTGCGCAGCATCTGGCTCATCCAGCGCCATGCGGCCGGATCGGCCGTCGGGCGGATGATCAGCGGCGCGTGTTTCATGAACAGCCATTTCATCGCCTTGACCGGAATGCCGGGCGCAGCCCAGGGCGAGGAATAGCCGGGGGAAACTTCACCCGCATTGGCGAAGCTGGTTTCCAGTGCCGCGGCCGGCTGGCGGTCGATCACCGTCACCTTGTGCCCGGCTTTGGCCAGATACCAGGCGGATGTCACGCCGACGACGCCGGCTCCGAGGATAGTGACGTTCATGATCGTCTCACTTGTGATTGACTGATGTTGAAGCGGCTGCCGGGGTTTCTCCCGGCTGAATATAAAGGCGTCGATAGCGGCGTCCGAGGCCGGTCAGGATTTCATAGGCGATCGTGTCCGCATCCTCGGCGATGTCTTCCAGCGTCTGCTCAGGCCCGATCATCTGCACAAGGCTGCCCTGGGTCAATGTTCCCTCGGGCAGGGCGGATATGTCGAGAATGATGCTGTCCATCGAAACGCGTCCCGCAATCGGCAGGCGCACGCCGTTATACCACGCCGCGCCGCGATTGCTGAGCGAACGCGGCAGGCCGTCAGCGTAACCGGCGGCGATGGTTGCCAGACGCGTGGGCCCGGCCGCTTCGAAAGAGCCGCCGTAACCAACCAGCGAACCGACGGGAACGGTGCGGGTCTGGATGACGGCCAGATCGAGGCGAACGACCGGCTTCATCGGGTTGGGGCGTGTAACGGACGGCGCGCCGCCATAAAGCGCGATGCCGGGGCGCAGCAGGTGGTTGTGGTAATCATTGCCCAGAAAGATGCCGCCGGAATTCGAAAAGCAGACGGGCGCTTCAGGAAAGGCAATGGCGGCTTTGCGCATCACCGCAAGCTGCGCGGCATTGGAGGCATGGTCCGGTTCATCGGCGCAGGCGAGGTGGCTCATGACGAAGGCGATGTCGATGCCATCCAGCAATTGCGGCCGGGAGGCGAGGATTTCGAGTTCTTCGGGGGAGAGGCCGAGACGGCACATGCCGGTATCGATCTGCACGGCGGCGGTGAGCGCCTTGCCAAGCTTTTTGGCGTGCGTCGACCATTGGGCGATCTGCTCCAGCGAATTCAGAACCGGGGTAACGGCCATGGCAGCGCAGGAGGTCTCGTTGCCGGGCTGAAGACCGTTGAGAACAAAGATCCGCGCTTCTGCCGAAAGCCGCAGCCGCAAGGCCAGCGCTTCATCGATATGGGCGACGAAGAAATTGCGGCAGCCCGCCTCGAACAGGACCTGCGAGACGATATCCGCGCCGAGACCGTATGCATCGGCCTTGACGACCGCTGCCGTCTGCGACGCAGGCGCCATGGCCGCAAGGGTCAGATAATTGTCGCGCAATGCGCCGAGATCGATGGTCAGATGACCGCTTGCACCACCGGCGGCCTGCTGGCGGCTGATCTGCATGTCCATGGTCGTTCACCCTCATTTTTATCCCATGAGGGTATTGCAACGATTGTCGAATTTCTTGGCGATTGTTCGAAGAAAATGCGATAGAATTCACAATGGCGCAATTTTCTTTTGCTGATTGGAATCTTCTATGTCGTCACTCGATGCGACCGACCGCCACATCATCCGCCTGCTTCGGCTCAATGCCCGTATCAGCAATGCGAAACTGGCGGCCGAAGTCGGGCTTTCCGCATCCGCCTGCCTTCGCCGGGTCGATATTCTCGAGCGGGAAGGGATTATCCGCGGATATACGGCGCTGACCAGCGGGCTTGCCGGCGGCGAGGTGATTTCGGTCATCGTGCAGATCACGCTCGACCGCCAGACGGAGGATTTTCTCAACCGTTTCGAAAATGCGGTGCGGCGCTATCCTGAGATCCGCGAATGTTATCTGATGACGGGCGGTTCGGATTATTTTCTGCGCTGCGAGGCGGAAAGTGCTGGCGATTTCGAGCGGATTCACAAGGAAATTCTGTCGAAGCTGCCGGGGGTTTCGCGCATTCATTCGAGTTTTGCGATCCGGAATGTGTTGGCGACGCCGAAGGCGCGGTAGTCGTATTTTGCGAGCGGCAGAATATGCGGCCACCCCCCTCTGTCCTGCCGGACATCTCCCCCTCAAGGGGGAGATCGACAAGCGGCTTGCTCGCCATATTCAGTAGGACAGTTTATCGATAGTAAGACGGTTGCAAGGGAAGGGGCGGTCGCTCCCCCCCGATCTCCCCTTGAGGGGGAGATGTCCGGCAGGACAGAGGGGGTAAACCCCAAACTCCGCCCTCTCATCGCTAACCCCACCATCGATAAAAATGATGCACCGGCCCCCGCCCATGCCCGATGGCAAGGCCCCGCCCGGCATCGAGCGCCCCATTCAGATACTCCTTCGCAAGCCCAACCGCCTCCCGCAACTCACTACCCCTCGCCAGATGAGCCGTAATCGCCGCCGCCAATGTGCAGCCGGTGCCGTGGTCGTTCTTCGTCTCGACCCTCGGCGCGGAAAGCGCCTGCATGGCGCCATCCGCAAACAGGTAATCCGTGCTCTCAGGCCCATCGTCATGGCCGCCCTTGATGAGCACGGCTTTCGCCCCCGCCTTCAGGATCAACTCAGCCTGGCGGGCGATCTCCGTCTCCGTCTTCGCCATCGAAGTCCCGGTCAGCAGCGCCGCTTCCGGCAGGTTCGGCGTAACGATGGTCGCGAGCGGCAGCAAGTCGCGGCGCAATGTCTCGATCGCGTCTTCATGCAGCAAACGGTCGCCTGATGTAGCTACCATGACCGGGTCCAGCACCACCGGCTGCGATTGCCGCCGAAGCCGTTCCGCGATCGCGGCGATGGTTTCGATCCGCGAGACCATGCCGATCTTCACCGCATTGACGGCGAGATCGGAGAATACCGCATCCATCTGCGCGACGATGGTGACGACCGAAATATCCTCCACCGCCGTCACGCCCTTGGTGTTCTGGGCGGTTATGGCGGTGATGACGCTGGCGGCATAGGCGCCGAGCGCGGAGAAGGTCTTGATATCCGCCTGAATACCCGCGCCGCCGCCGCTGTCGGAGCCGGCAATGGTCAATGCAATGGCTGTCATGGCTGTCTCGCTTTCAGCGCCGCATCAATCCTGGAGCGGAAGTCCTTGGTCGCGCTGGCAATATCGCCCGCGCGGAAAATGGCGGAAATGACCGCCACACCATCCGCGCCGGCGGCAATGACGGGTGGCACGCGGGCAAGATCGATGCCGGCGATAGCGCCGACCGGCATATCCGGCTTCCACTCCTTCAGCAGGGCGCGCAGCGTGGTAAAACCGTCGATACCGACCGGCCTGTCCGGATTGACCTTGGAAACGGTTTCGAACACGCCGCCGATGCAGGCGTAGTCGACGGGCATCGAGGCTGCCCGTTCGGCATCGGGGCGGTTCTTGACGGTGAGGCCGATGATCGCCTTTTCGCCGAGAATACGCCTTGCGGTTTTGGCGTCCATGTCGTCGGCGCCGAGATGCACCCCGTCCGCGCCCGATGCGAGCGCCACATCCACCCGATCGTTAATGACCAGCGGCACGCCGGTGCCGGCGATGGCCTGGTGAATGGCATGGGCGTTTTCGATCATCTCCCGCGTCGAGCCGTGCTTGTCGCGATATTGCAGAAGGGTCGCGCCGTTCAGTGCGGCGGCCAGAGCAAGCTCCGGCAGCGGCGCGACATCGCCAAGGCTCGCATCGACCAGTGCGTTGAGGCGGTAATCAACCTTGTTCATGCTCTATCCTCGCGTGAGTTGTGATGTCCTCGCCGGAAATTTCGGAAAGCGCATCCAGAAACGCCGGTTCGAAGGTACCGGGGCCTCTGGCGTGTTTTGCTGCGAGTTCGGCGGAAACGCCGGTGACGGCAAGGGCGGAGGCCGCCGCAGTCAGGGCGTCCTTTTCCACTGCCATGAAGGCGGCGATGACGCCGCCCGAAAGGCACCCTGTTCCCGTCACCTTCGCCATCCACGGATGACCGTTGACGATCCTGATGCTGCGGGCGGCATCGCGCAGATGATCGACCGGCCCGGTCTCAATCCGGACAGCATCCGGCACATCGCCGATCAGGCTCATTTCGGCGCGATTGCCGCGCACGATGGTGGGGGAAAGGGCGATGAGTTCGCGGGTGAATTCCAGCCGTGACGGCGAATAATCGCAATGCACGGGGTCGACGATCCACGGCTTGCCGGATGCATTGGCGATTTCGATCGCCAGCCGGATGACCTTTCGCCGCTCGGCATCCAGCGTGCCGAGATTGACGGTCAGCGCATCCGCCTTGGTGACAAAACTCTCGATCTCCTCGAGCGAGGTGGTCATGGAGGGAATGCCGCCGACGACGGTGATGCCGTCTGCGGTGAATTTCTGCACCACGGTGTTCATCAGGCAATGCACGCGCGGGCGCGTCTGCCGCACGCGCTCCAGAATCTCGGCGGCCTTTGCCGCTGTCGGAAAAGTCGTCGTCATGGCTGCTGCAGCTCCACGGCGATGTCGTCCGCCGCCGGTGCCTGCTTGATCAGCTGCATCTCCTGCATGAAGGCGCCAAAACGGGCATAGCGGGTGCGATCGAGCGCGGCGGGGCGCTTGGCGAAACGCGGCAGCGTGTCGAAGAAGGCCTGCTTGTTCAGCGCATCGTCAAGGTTCGGATAGGCCTTGATGAAAAGCTGCCAGGATTCCTGAGGATGATTGGTAATGAAGATCGCGGCCTGTTCCACGGCGGAGAGGAAACGCGGCAGGCGGTTGTCTTTCGCGAGATCGCGGTGCGTGACGAAGATCAGCTCGTCATAAGCCGGCACGCCGTGTTCCTCCGGAAAGAAAGAGCGGCCTTCATGTCCCTCCAGCTTCATCTGCGTCAGCTCGAAATTGCGGAAGCCGCCCAGCGTGGCATCCACCTTGCCGGCGATCAGCGACGGCGAGAGCGAGAAATTGACGTTGATGAGTTCGATATCATCCTTCGTCAGACCGTCCTTTTCCAGCATGCGCTTCAGCATCGCATCCTCGAAGCCGGAAACGGAAAAGCCGACCTTCTTGCCTTTAAGGTCCTTCAGGCTTTTGATCGGACCATCGGCCAGAACGGTGACAGTGTTGAGCGGGGTTTCGACCAGCGTGCCGAAACGCACGAGCGGAAGGCCGGCATCGTGATCGAGGTAGAGGTTCGGTTGGTAGTGCACGCCGATATCGGCCTGTTTGGCCGAGACGAGACGCGGCACGGCGGAGGGGTCTGCGGGCGGAACCAGTTCCACCTCCAGCCCGGCCTCGGCAAACAGGCCGCGTTCTTTCGCGATTACCATCGGCGCATGATCGGGGTTCACGAACCACTCGAGCAACACGGTCAGCTTGTCTGCCGCATGCGATTGCATGGGTGAAAGCACGCTTGCTGCCGCGACGACGAGGGAAAGAAGAGTTCGTTTCATGGTGCCGAAAGTCTCCGTAAAGATCTGAAAGGAATGGTGTGTTCTGTTTCCTTCGCCCAGGGGGCCAGATTGGCGGTCGCCCGGTCGACGATGAGCCGCAGCAGCACCGCCATGACGGCGAGAATGGCCATGGCGGCGAACATGGTGTCGGTCTGCATGCGGGCATTGGACTGGATCATCACAAACCCGAGCCCGGCCGATGCGCCCACCCATTCGCCGATGACGGCGCCGAGTGGGGCAAGCGGCGCGGCAACCCTCAGGCCGGAAATGAGCGAGGGCAACGCCAGCGGCACGCGCAACCGGGTGAGGATCTGCCAGTGGCTCGCCTCAGTCAGCGAGGCGGCGTCGAGGATGGCGCGATCGGTGCGGTTGAGGCCATCCGTGAAAGCGGAGGCAACGGGGAAGAAGATGATGATCGCCGTCATGACCACTTTCGAAGCCATGCCGAAACCGAACCAGAGGACGAGGATGGGGGCGAGCACGAAGACCGGAAAGGCCTGCAACACCAGAACCATGGGCCAGACGAGGCGGCCGAGGCGCGGGATGGCGGCAATCGTGAAAGCGACGAGAATGCCGGCGGCGATGCCCGCCGCGAGCCCGAGCGCCATTTCACCGAGCGTTACCAGTGCCTGCCCGAACAGGAAGCCGGGCTGGCGCCAGAAAGCGCCGGCAACATCGGCGGGCGACGGCAGGATGTAGCGGGGCGGCGAAAACAGCCATGTTCCCGCCTGCCAGAAAACCAGCAGAAGACCGACACCGTTTAGCGCATGGGTGGCACGCATGAGCCGGACCTCAGATGCAGACGCACCGTGTGCGAAGGGCGGAAGGTTTCAGCATCATCATTCGTCTCCAGATGTGACAATCTCGGAGATCAGGCAAAGCGGAGAAGAGAAAGGGCAGCGCCTACTAGCGCGACAGTTCCGTTCCTACGCCGGCATGACCCGGATCAGGTTCAAGGGTCCGGCTCATCGCCATCTCAGCACCGTTCGGTGCTCCCCTCGGAAGAGTTTGTTTTGTAGGTCAAGTTTCATAAATGTCAACGTCCGACCAGCGATCCGTCGTCAGGCGTGATCTTGAATGCCCGAACGGCCTCGCGCCGCTGCGCATCTCCCATTGGCGTATTAGTTATTGAGGAAATTAGATTTATCGAAAATTAGTTATCTCTTGAAACTGCCTTTCAATATTGTTCGGCTAACTTTCGCTCCGGGGAAAAGTTCCGGGGGCGAATTTGAAGAACATCTGGCAGGATAAATCGGGAAATTTCGGCATTCTCAGCGCCCTGTTGATGGTGCCGTTGATTGGGGCGGCCGGCGTGGCCCTTGATATAACGCGTGGCATGGCCGTCAAATCGGACCTGCAGATGGCGGCGGATGCCGCGGCGCTTGCGGTGGTCGCCGATACGTCGTCGAGCGTTCACAAGGCAAAGGAAATGTCGGGCGACGGTGTCATTTCGCTTGGCACTGATGAAGCCTCCGCATTCTTTGAAAGCAATGAGCGGGCCAATCCCGACTACAAGCTCCTGTCTCTTGACGTGTCGGTGATCAAGCAGGGTAATGCCATCGAATCCTCGGTCAATTTCACGGCATCCGTCGGCACGACGCTTTCACGGATACTCGGAGAGGATCTCATCACCGTTTCGGGCAAGGCGACCGCCAAATACGAGACGGAAACATTCAGCGACTTCTATGTCCTTCTGGATAACACCCCCTCGATGGGCGTTGGCGCGACGCCAACCGACGTTGCCACCATGGTTGCGAATACGAGCGACAAATGTGCTTTCGCCTGTCACATCGTGAAAGACGGGGTGGTGGATAAGAACAGCTATTACTACAAGGCCAAAAGCCTCGGGGTCACAACGCGCATCAATGTGGTGGCGCAGGCCACGGCAAGCCTGATGGATACGGCAAAGTCCATGCGCAAAAGCAGCAATCAATATCGTATGGCGGTTTACTCCTTCGGAGAGAAAGCGGAAGATACGAAGCTGCTCGAAGTCGTGTCGTTGACATCTGATCTGGCGATCGCGAAGAAAAAAGCCGCTGAAGTCGACCTGATGTCGATCCCCAAGCAGGGGTTCAACAACGACCAGCAGACCGATTTCGACCGGGCACTGACCCAGATTGGCGACAGGGTCGGCAGTTCGGGCACCGGTGCAAGTTCGGCCAGCCCCGAAAAGATCATCTTCTTCGTTTCAGACGGCGTCGGCGACAGCTACAAGCCATCCGCCTGCACCAAAAAAACCACCAGCGGCCGCTGTCAGGAACCGATCGATATCAAATATTGCACGAAGCTGAAGGAGAAGGGTTTTCGGATCGCCGTGCTTTATACCACCTATCTGCCGCTGCCGACCAATGACTGGTATAATAGCTGGATCAAACCCTTTCAGCCGGAAATCGGCGCACGCATGCAGCAATGCGCTTCGCCGGGCCTGTTCTTCGAAGTCAGCCCGTCGCAGGGCATCAGCGATGCGATGACCGCCCTTTTCAAAAAGGCCATCACATCACCCCGCCTGACGGGGTGATGGCAGGGACGAACCCACTCGTTTAGCCCTTTGTCAGCCAATGGTGCGAAGCTGTTCAAACAGCGACCGATGGCTGCTATCTGCACGATAGAACACCGCCGGCTCGCCGAGCGGCGCTTCGACGGTGACGTCCTGTCCGCCGGGATAATGCGTGCCGCTCCACAGGTGCACCCATTCACCATCGCCCGGAAGATAGAGCGAGCGTTGTGTTTCACCTGCTTTCCAGACGGGTGCGACAAGCATGTCCGCCCCGTAGAGATAGCAGTCCTGAATGGCATAGGTCTGCCGGTCATTCTCGTAGTGCAGGAAGAGCGGACGCTGCACCGGCAGACCCGTCCTGGCCGCTTCCGCCGAGAGCGATTTCAGATAGGGGGCAAGTGCGACATAGATGGATGTCATGCGGGCGAAATGGGCAAGAACCGCCTCATCCTGATCGATCTGGAGATTGTCGCGCGGCCGGTTGCCCTCATGTGTACGCATGACCGGCGTGAAGGCGGCCATTTCCGTCCAGCGCATGATGAGCTCTGCGGTTCTGACATTGCCGAACAGGCTGGTGTAACCGCCAATGTCGGAATGGTGATAGGCATTGCCCATGAGGCCGGAGGAGAGCGCCCCGCAGATGACGGTGACCAGGCCGTCGTGACGGGAGAAGTCAACCGATTGGTCGCCGCCCCAGATGAGGGGGCAATGGGCCTGCACGCCGGTGAAGCCGGCGCGCATGAAGAACAGCGCTTCGCCGGTCTTGCCGCGGCTTTCGACGGCCTTGGCGTTCACCTCGGCCCAGAGCGTTGGCCAGGCATTGTGCATCAGCTTGGCATCGACGCCGTTGGAAAGGTTGATATCGATCGGCAGATATTCGCCAAAATCGGCCATCCAGCCGGAGAGGCCGAAATCGAGCATGTTCCTGCCGATGATCTCTTCGGCAAACCAGTCGGCGGCGGCCGGATTGGTGAAATCGACCACGCCGCAATCGAATTCGCCGAAATCCACCAGCGCCGTCTTGCCCTCGGCGTCGGCGGCGAAATAACCGGCTTTTTCGGCAACCGGGAAAAGCGGACCATCGACGCAGAGATAGGGGTTTACATAACCCAGGAAGCGGATGCCCTGATCGGCAAGCTCGGCGATCTTCTGGCGCAGATGCGGATAACGCGTATCATTCGCCTGCCAGTCCCAGAACAGGCGCGCGCCGAATGACGTCTGGCGAAGACCCACCCAGTCTTCGCACCAGAGGCCGGACACCTTCGTTCCGGCTGCGCGGATTTTCTCCAGTCTGGCGAAGGAGTTGACGCCATCCTTTAACCCGATGATCGCGCCGCCATAGATCCATTCCGGCAGTTCTGGCTGACGTCCGAACCGCAGCGACAGGGCGGAAACGATATCGGCAAAATGATCGCCGGCGAAGAATTCGATCTTTTCGGGAATGGCCCAGATTTCGATCTCATGGAAATCGCCGTTGCGGAAATCGAAGACCGAATAGGCGCTTGTCTCCACATGGAGGGCGTATCTGCGCGACGACAGGTAAGTCGGCTGCGGATAGTTGGTATTGTAATAATCACCGCCCGCCTTGCCGCTGACATCGGACTTGAAGGTGATTTCGGTGGTCTTGTCGCGGCCGACCCCCGGCTCGGAAGTCCAGAGCGGGAAACGCCGGCCGCGCATGTCGAAATAGGACATCTGTTCGCCGCCGCCCCAGACATGCTCATCCGTTTCCGCAACGACGCGCAGCCAGAGGCGGTTGACGGTGTCATCCAGCGCCGTTAGCCGCATCGCGTTGCCGTCGAGTGTCAGGCGAAGGCGCGGTGCCTGTCCCGGCGCGGATGAGAGCGTGATGCTGTCGCCGTTGACCTCGGCGTGGCGCAGGGCGGTTCGCTCAATGACATAGTCTTCGATATCGAAATTGCCGCGATACATGTCCATTCGCTCCTTGCCGAAACCGGCGAAGAAGGCCGGGTTTTGGGGAGAATGGGAAAGTATGGTGCGGTTGCCGATCGTGAGCGCGAAGCCGTCTTTGGTCGTTTCGAAATGCATGACTTTACCTTTTAGCCCTTGAGACCACCGGCGGTGAGACCCGAGACGACCCGCTCCTGGAAGATGACGATCAGGATCGCGACCGGCACGATACCAACCACCAGCGCCGCCGAAATGACCGGCCAGGGGAAGGCGAATTCACCCTGATAAAGCTGGATGCCGACGGGCAGGGTGCGAAGGGCCGGATTGGAATTGAAGGAAAGCGCCAGCAGGAATTCATCCCAGGCATTAACGAAGGCGAGAATACCTGCGGTGAAAACGCCCGGTGCGCAGAGCGGCACCACCACCTTGAACAGCGCGCCGATGCGGGTGCAGCCATCGATCATGGCGGCGTTTTCGAGATCGCGCGGAATGCTTTCGAAGAAGGAGACCAGCATCAGCGTGCAGACCGGCAGCGAAAGCACGGTGTAGGGCAGGATAAGCGCCGTCCAGCTGTTAAGCAGGTTCAGCGCCCGCATGATTTCGAACAGAGGCACCAGCAGGGTCACCAGCGGGAAGGTGGAAACGGCGATGATGAGCGAGAGGATCAGCGCCCGGTATTTGAGGTTGAGCCGCGCCAGCGCGTAAGCCGCCAGCACCGAGATCAGGATGGTGAGTGCGGTCGAAAGCAGCGCCACCATGAAGCTGTTGAACAGGAAGAGGTGCAGCGGCTGATCGGAAAAGGCCTGCATGTAGTTGGCCAGCGTGGGCGCGTGCGGAAACCAGGTGATCGGCTTTGCCGTCAGTTCCGCTTCCGTCTTCAGCGAGGTGAAGAGGATCCAGATTGCCGGAAACAGGCCGTTGACCAGAAGGATGGAGGCCGCAATGAAGCGCAGCGGCTTGCCGGAGAAGAACGAGGACAGACCGGAATTTGCAACGGTGCTCATGGGATCAGTCCTTCGTCCTGATGATGCGGAGATAAACGGCGGTGACGCACATGGAGAGCGCAAACATCATGACAGCGAGCGCCGAACCGTAGCCGAGATCGAGGAAGGAAACGGTGTTCTGGTGAATGTACATGGCAAGCGTCGTGGTGGATGTGCCGGGGCCGCCGCCGGTCATCATGTAAGGAATATCAAAGGTCTGCAGCGCCGTGATCGTGCGGAAGATGAGGGCAACGACGATCGAGGGCTTGAGAAGCGGCAGGGTGATTTCGAAGAACTGCCGGATTTTACCGGCGCCATCCACATCCGCCGCCTCGTAGAGCGAGCGCGGAATGGTCTGCAGGCCGGCAAGGATCATCAGCGCCATGAAGGAGGATGTCTTCCAGATGATGGTCAGGCAGATGGCCGCAAACGCCCAGTTGGGGGAGTTGAACCAGATGACGCCTTCAAAGCCCAGCCGGTTCAGCACATCATTGACCACGCCATACTCGTAATGGAAGAACCAAGCAAAGATCAGGCCGGCAAAGGAGAGCGGCAGCGCCCAGGGGATGAGCAGCGACAGGCGCATCGGCCATTGCATGGAAAAGGGCAGGTTGGCGAGCAGTGCGAGGCCAAGGCCCATGAACAGTGCGCCGGGCACGGTAATCAGCGTTATCAGAACCGTATTCCAGGTCGTTTCCCAGAAGATCGGGTCATCGAACATCGCCGTGTAGTTTTCAAAGCCGATGAATTCCGCCGGCAGGCCGGATGTCAGCGACAGACTGAAAAACGAGGTATAAACGAGCCGCGCCACCGGATAGACGATGATCAGCGACAGAAGAATGGCGGCAGGCGCCAGCAGAAGCACGGCCAGCGACCGGTCGCCGAGATCGAGCCACCGCGTCCAGCGCGGCAGCTGCTTTTCGTCCACCCGGACCATGGTTCTTTCCGGCATTGTCACACCTGCCACTCCCGCAACTGGATTCACGTCATCGTCTCCCGATCGGACCGGTTCATGTCCGGCCCGTTTATCGCGCCGCCCGGGCGCGTTTATTCCTGTCCGTCGAAGCAGCCGGAAAGGGCATGAAACCATGCCGCTTTCCGGGCTTGAAGCTTAGCGCAACACGCGCCGCAGACGGCTTTCCATCTGCTTTGCGCCGTCCTCCGGCGTCATGACGCCGGCAAGTACGCCGTTGACGGTGGTGCGGATCGTCTCGCTGACCTCGTTGTAACGCGGCGTCACGGGACGGGCCTTGGCGGTTTCAACCACGGGCAGGGCGTCGGCGAACCACGGGATTGCCTTGGTCACGTCGGCATCCTTGTAAAGCGCGGCATAGGTCGGCAGCAGCGTGGCGTTGATGGCCATGAACTTCGACACATCCTGACCGGAGAGATATTCCACCAGCTTCTTGGCTTCATCCTGCTGCTTGGAATAGGCGGAAACGCCGAATTCCCAGCCGCCGAGGCAGGTTGTCTGCTCGCCGCCCTTGACGGCCGGCAGGCGGGCGACGCCAACCTTGTCGTTCACCTGCGATTCCTTGCCCTGGAAATGCGTCCAGGCGTAGGACCAGTTGACGGCGAAGAGAACCTTGCCGGCCTGGAATTCCTTGCGGGTGTCGTCGGTCGCGACTTCGGAAATGTTCTTCTTGGAAATACCTTCATCGACGAAGCTCTTCCAGAGCTTCAGCGAATCCACGGCCGCCTGATTATCGAAGTTCAGCTTGCCGTTTTCGACCAGCGACTTGCCTTCGCTCCAATAGGGCAGGAGGAAGGTGCAGACCGCGCCTTCGATCGCCTTGCCCTGGAAGGACAGGCCCTGAAGCTCGGGGTTCTTTTCACCCTCCATCACCTTCTTGGATGCTTCCTTCAGCTCGTCCCAGGTGGTTGGCGGCTGAATGCCGTATTTGTCCAGCAGGTCCTTGCGGTAATAAAGGAACATGGAGTCGGCGAAGGCGGGCAATGCCACGATCTTGCCGTCCACGGTGTTGGCTTCGGCATAGGTCGGCAGATAGGCGGACATGTCCTTGCCGGAAAAATCGCTGGTCCAGCCGGCGGTGGCGAATTGCGCGGGACGGATGACGTCGAGCATCAGCACGTCGAGGCTGGAATCCTTGGCCGACATCACGGTGTTGAGATATTGCGCCTGCATTTCCGAGGTGTTGCCGCCGGTCTCGATGACAACCTTCACGCCCGGCGTCTTCGCCTCATATTGATCGAGCGCCTTGCGCCAGACGTCCGGCTGATGCTGGCTGGAAACGAAGATTTTCAGTTCGGCATCGGCAAAGGCCTGTCCTGAGAAAGTGAGCATTGTTGCGCAGAGCGCTGCACCCATGAGGGCTTTGCCCCCGATAGCTTTGCCCCCGATAGCTTTGAATGTCATGTGTTCCTCCCGTTATTAAACCCTTGGCCGCAGCGTTTTTCGCCCGGCGATCAGTGAATCGAGCGTTCCGTCGCGGCGTCGAAAAGATGGACCTTGGACGGATCGACGCCGATCTTCAGTTCCTCATTCGGCGCAGGCCGCAGATGCGGCGGCATGCGTGCGGTCAGCGCCGCATCGCCAAGGCTGAAATGGACGAGCGTGTCCGAGCCCAGCGGCTCCACCACCTGCACCTTGACCGCAAGCTGCGTGTCGAAGCCCTCGGCGGGGCCGAAATGTTCCGGACGAATGCCGACGATGACTTCACGCCCTTCGAGCCCCGTTTCGCGGGACGGCCGGATGGCTGCCATCGGCAGGGAATTGCCGTCCGAAAATGCCAGCCGGTCGCCGCTCACCTTGGCGCGGGCGAAATTCATCGCCGGAGCGCCGACGAAGCCGCCGACAAAGACGCTTTCCGGACGGTTATAGACCTCGTCCGGCGTGCCGACCTGCTCGATATCGCCGCCGCGCAGGATAACGATGCGGTCTGCCAGCGTCATGGCCTCCACCTGATCATGGGTAACGTAGATGATGGTCGTGCCGAGCTGCTGATGCAGCCGCTTGATTTCCGTGCGCACCTGTCCGCGCAGCTTGGCGTCGAGGTTGGAAAGCGGCTCATCGAACAGAAACACCTGCGGGCGGCGCACGATGGCGCGACCCATGGCCACGCGCTGACGCTGGCCGCCGGAAAGCTGACCGGGCCGCCGGTCGAGAAGGTGCTCGATGCCAAGCATCTTTGCCGCCTCGTCGATGCTGGCATTGGCCTGCGATGCGCTGACACCGCGCACCTTCAGGCTGAAACCCATGTTCTCGCGCACGGTCTTGTGTGGGTAAAGCGCATAGTCCTGAAACACCATGGCGATGTCACGCTCGCGCGGCGGCAGCCGGTTGACGACGCGGTCGCCGATCTTCACCTCGCCGCCGGTAATGCTTTCAAGCCCCGCGACCATGCGCAGCGTCGTCGATTTGCCGCAGCCGGAAGGGCCGACGAACACGACGAATTCGCCATCGTTGATTTCAAGGTCTATGCCCTTGACGATGCGAAGCGCACCGTAACTCTTGTCCAGCTTGCGCAGGCTGACCGAAGCCATATTTTCCTCCTCACGACCGGCGCGTCCAGAATTCGGATGGACGCCATTGCCGGTATCAACCTTCAAGTTCCACGCATCGCATCGTTGAAAATCGATCCCGATTGTCTGGCGATATCGTGGGATGGCGAAACGCCTGTCTCCCTGAGGACGTGATATTACCTTTCATAAAAAGGAAATCAATAGTGTATCAATTTTATTTCTGACAGAAATCAAAAACTATTAAGTCATTGATTTAAAGAAATATAGTCGCAAAACAACCAGCAGGACAGGTCGCTGCTTGCTTGCCTCCCGTCAAATTTCTCCATCCATCTGGATCACGCGAATTTTGCGCGGTCTCAACGTATGCGTGAAACGTATCGCGCAACGGTATGATCGAACCAGGTCCATGAAACTTCGGCCACCGCACCATCCTGCGCCTGGCTGAGACGCAACACCCGCGGCACCAGCGCGCCTGATTTCTGCCCGAAGACCTCGGGTGTCCATTCCGGTACTTCGCCGAGATCGATGCGATCCTCCGCCTTCGATATCCAGAGCTTGAGGCGGGTGCGGTAATAGAGATAGAGAGATTCCGACATGTTCTCGATGGCGATGGTGTCGACGTAAGAGCCGTCCAGCCAGATTTCTTCGATGGCCGCCGGTTTGCCGGCAATGCGCCGCAGGCGACGAATCCTGTGTCCTTCGGTCGATGTGCCGAAGGCGGGTAGGTCGGCGGGCTTGGCAAGGCGCGCCACATCCAGAACCTCCGCCGTCGGCAGGCCGCCGCCCTCGATCATCTCGAGGCGGAAGAAGGCGTAAACGCTTTGCGGATCGCTGACGGCGCGGATGTAGTTGCCGGAACCCTGCACCCGCTCCAGCAGGCCGCGTTCCTGCAATTCGGCGAGCGACTTGCGGAGCGTGCCGACGGCGATGCCGAGATCAGCCGCCATATCGCGCTCCGGCGCGAGCTTCTCGCCATCGATCAGCCGGCCCGCCGCCACTTCGCGCACCAGCATTTCCGCGATCTGCATATACATTGGCAGGCTGCCGCCAGTGTGTTTCATATGCCGTTTCCTCCCCCGAAACAAAAATTGATACATCATTGATTTACATATTTCTTGATGTTATGCAAGAAAAACGAGAGCGGCCCTGAGGAGGAATTGCATGACCGTCGTACCCGTTACATCCGCTGATCTCGATGCTGCCGAGGTCTCCTGGTTTTCCGCTTTGTGTTCCGATGACTACGCCTATCTTGGCGTGCCGGATGGCAGCCTGCGTTCCAGTTTCGAGCATTGCTCCGATATCGTCAAAAAGGCCGAAGAACTCGGCTTCCGCAACATCCTCTGCCCCTCTTCCTATCAGGTCGGGCAGGATACGCTGAGCTTCGTTGCAGGCTGTGCGCCGATCAGTGACCGCATCAATTTCCTTGCGGCGATCCGCTGCGGCGAGATGCAGCCGATCATGCTGGCGCGCACGGTGGCGACGCTCGATCACATGCTGAAGGGCCGCCTGACGCTCAACGTCATCAGCTCCGATTTTCCCGGAGAAGTGGCCGATAGTGCGTTTCGTTACAAGCGCAGCCACGAGGTCGTTGAGATACTGCGTCAGGCCTGGACGCGCGACACCATCGACCATGACGGTGAAATCTACCAGTTCAAGGGCGTCTCCACCGAGCCGGCAAGACCCTATCAGCAGAATGGCGGACCGCTCCTTTATTTCGGTGGTTACTCGCCGGATGCGCTGGAACTCTGCGGCGCGCAATGTGACGTCTATCTGATGTGGCCGGAAACGAAGGACCAGCTTGCAGACCGCATGCGTGCCGCAAATGAACGCGCCGCCGCCCATGGCCGCACGCTGGATTACGGCCTGCGCGTCCATATGGTGGTGCGCGATACCGAACAGGAAGCCCGCGAATATGCCGAACATCTTGTCTCGAAGCTCGATGACGAATATGGGCAACTGATCCGCAACCGCGCGCATGACAGCGGCTCGCTCGGCGTATCGCATCAGGCGCGTGCCCGCGAACTCGCCGACAAGTTCGGTTATGTCGAACCCAATCTTTGGACCGGCATCGGCCGGGCGCGTTCGGGCTGCGGTGCGGCGCTGGTCGGTTCCACCGACAAGGTGCTTTCGGCGCTGGAGGAATACCAGAAGATGGGCATTCGCGCCTTCATCCTTTCCGGTTATCCGCATCTCGATGAGGCGGAGCACTTCGGCACCAAGGTTCTGCCGCAGATGAAAACCTGCTCCCTGCCGCATGCTTACGGCCGGGTACCTTCTGAAACGCCTGCCACGCCGCTCGGCAACGGGGAACGCCACTGATGGAACGCATCGCTCTTTCCGACAAACTCGAACTCAGCCGCATCGTCTACGGCATGTGGCGCATCGGCGACGATGCCGATACCTCGCCCGCCCATGTGCAGGCCAAGATCGAGGCTTGCCTCGCGCAGGGCATCACGACCATGGATCAGGCCGATATTTACGGCGGATACACGGCGGAAGCCATTCTGGGTGCCGGCCTGAAAGCCGCTCCGGGGCTGCGTGACAGAATAGAAATCGTCACCAAATGCGGCATCGTTGCACCCGCCGGCCGTCACGCCGCCGCCCGCGTCAAACATTACGACACGACGGCCGGCCACATCAACGCCTCGGTCGAGGCGTCGCTTCGCGACATGGGGACGGATCACGTCGACCTGCTGCTCATTCACCGTCCCGATCCGTTGATCGATGCGGAAGAAACCGGCAAGGCGCTCGATGCGCTGGTGGCATCCGGCAAGGTAAAGGCCGTCGGCGTCTCCAACTTCCGCCCGTGGGATTTCTCCCTGCTGCAATCGGCGATGAGCAGCCGGCTCGTGACCAACCAGATCGAGATGAGCCTTCTCGCGACGGATTGTTTTACCAATGGCGATCTCGCTTTCCTGCAGGAAAAGCGCGTTTCTCCGATGGCATGGTCGCCGCTCGGCGGCGGCTCGCTGTTCTCCGGTGCTCATGGCGGCACAATGGCCGCCCTGCAGCGCATCGGCAAAGAGCAGGGCGTTGATGCGACGGCTGTTGCGATCGCCTGGCTGCTGCGCCATCCGGCAAAGATCGTGCCGGTGCTCGGCACCAACAATATCGAGCGTATCAGAACGGCGGCCGATGCGCTTCGCGTGACGATGGACCGCCAGACGTGGTTCGAACTCTACACCCTTGCGATTGGAAAAGAGGTGCCGTGATGACAGTGGCAGAGGCGATCAAAATGCCCAATGAGCATGTATTCGTTCCCGGCGGCGAAAACAGCCGCAGCTTCCGCAATGCGCTCGGCGCTTTCACGACAGGCGTAACGGTGGTGACCGCCACGACGCCGGAAGGGCCGATCGGCATGACGGTCAACAGTTTTGCGTCCGTGTCGCTCGATCCGCCGCTGGTCCTCTGGTCGCCGGCCAAAAGCTCGTCGCGTTATCAGGCTTTCAGCGGCGCCACCCATTTCGCCATCCACGTGCTGAGCGCCGATCAGGATGTGCTGAGCGCCCGCTTCACCCGCAACGGCCGCGCTTTCGACGATCTCGACTGGGAAATGAATGACGAGGGCGTTCCCGTCATTCCCGGCACGCTTGCCCGTTTCGAATGCCGGCAGGCGGCGTCCCACGATGCGGGCGACCACACCATCATCGTTGGCGAGGTGCTGCGCGCCGCCCATCGCGACGGGGACCCGTTGTGCTTTTCGGGCGGAGCCTTTGGCCGATTTTCGCGGCAATAGGAAAATTCGATAGTATTTTATCGGGTGCTTAAAAAGCATATTCTTGTTTAAATATTTCAATTGTTTTACGGAGAACGCCCGGCGTTCTCCGTTTTTCTTTAATTGTCAGTATAGATACGATTTGTTCTGTTTTTTCTGACAATGTTTTCTCAAAATGGGCTAATTGATTTGATCATAAAATGATTCGCCGATCGTGCGTGGTGGAAAGAGAAGCCGGTAGGGGGAGGTTGAATGTCCGGTTGTTTCTGCCGTGACAGGGTAAAACCGCGGAGGGCCGGCTCAAGGGCAACGGTCGCACTCGCGGGCTGGGGAAAACGTTTCTTAAGCCCTTTCGCCCTTGTGCTTTCTTTTGCAATCGCCCCGTCGGTACTGGCCGATACGATAGTCTGGGGAGGTGGTGCAGGGGGTAACTGGTTTATCCCAGGCAACTGGATTTCCTATGGTCGCGTGCCCCTGCCGGATGACAATGTCACCATCGATTCCGCAGGCCCGGCGATCGCCGCCGGGACAAAACCCGAGATTTATCGGTTGTCTGTCGGCCCCAATACCGATGGAACAATGTCGGTCAATGGCGACCTGTCGACATTTTACACCGACTTGGGCGCTCAGCCTGATGTCACCGGCACCCTGCGCTTTTTTTCGGGTGGCAAATGGCAGAATGAGCACGATATTTCGGTGGGCAAAAATGGGCGGGGCGAACTTGTTCTCAGCGGAAGCTCGGCCAAGTCCGGCGGAAATGTCTACGTCGCTGAGAAAGAGACAGCCAATGGCCTGTTCGTGTTGGACAATTCTTCCAGTCTTGAGAATTCCGGCACGGTTTTTGTTGGATATGGCGCTAGCGCGCTTCCGTTCGGTGGCGGGAGTTTGGGAGTGCTGGAAGTGCGGGGCGCAAGCCGTCTTGACACCGGTGCACTGGTGGTTGCCAAGGAGGCCGGCTCCATGGGAACCGTGTCTGTGGAAGGGCGGGGCAGCAGCCTGGCGGTTTCCGGAGACATGGTTGTCGGTGGCGGCGGTGCGGCATCGTTCACCATCGCCGGAGGCGGGACGGTCGCGAGCCGCGGCGATACGATCATCGCTGATCTGCAGTCGTCGAGTATAAGTGGGTTCACGATAGGTGGCGCCGGTTCCTCGCTTAAAACCGAAGGAACACTGGTTGTCGGCAATGAGGGGAACCTAACCATGCTGGTCGGCACGGCGGCGACCGTCACCAGCGGTGCCGCGATCATCGGCCGCCGTTCGGCGGCTATCGTCGTCGTAGCCGATGGCGACACCAAATGGACGACAGGCCATTTGCAGATCGGCGGCAAAACGTTGGATACGACCGGGAGTGGGGCTTCTGGCGCGCTTCAAATCAAGACGGGCGGCACGGTTGAAAGCGCCGCCGCGCGTCTCGGCAACGTTGCGGGCGCGACGGGCGAGGTCACCGTGGATGGCAGCGGCTCGGTCTGGACGGTCGGCAATGGCGGTCTCGATGTTGGCCTTGACGGTAGGGGCTCGCTGACGGTGGCGAACGGCGGGATCGTCAATGCCGCCGACACGGTCATCGCGAGAAATGCCGGTAGCAGCGGCTCCATCGCTGTTTCCGGTTCCGAAAGCGCTTTTAATGCCGGCGGTCTCTATGTGGGCGATGTCGGAGGCGGCTCGCTGAGGGTTCATACGGGCGGCGCTGTCACCAGCGAGAACGGATATGTCGCGACGCGCACCGGTTCGTCTTCTTCCGTGACGGTCGACGGCGGCGGCTCGACCTGGACGGTGGCCAAAGCCCTGGTCGTCGGATACGAGAGCGGTACAGAGGGCGACGTTTCGGTCAGCGCCGGCGCCGGCATCCGGGCAGGGCAGATCAGGTTAGGCTATCTGGCGGGTTCCTCCGGCATAATGACGGTCGATGGCGATGACTCCAACGTCAGCGTTCGGGTCGACAATAATCTCGCCTATTCCGGCTACATGGATATCGGTTATGACGGAGACGGCAGTGTGTCGGTGTTCAACGGTGCATCGCTGGATGCCTACCGGCTTTATGCGGGCACGCGGCCAGGCTCAAGCGGTACATTGTATGTGAACGGCACGGGATCGCATGTCGAGATCAGTGACACTCTTGTCATCGGTTATGACGGCGGCGGCAAAGTGGACGTGACGGGCGGGGCCTCGCTTGCCGCGACTATCATCGACATTGCGTTCCAGGCGGGCTCGACCGGCGTTCTGAACATCGGCGGCGCTGCCGGGCAGTCGGCCTATTCGGCTGGAGAGATCAGGGCCGGGGCGATCGTTTTTGGCGCGGGGGACGGTCGCATCGTTTTCAACCATTCCGAGACGAATTATGTATTATCCGCCGATATTTCCGGGACGGGCCATATCCGCGCCGAAAACGGGGTGACGACGCTCTCCGGGCACAATAGTTATTCCGGCGGCACCATCGTTTCGGGCGGGACGTTGAAAGGCACAGCCACGAGTTTCGGCTCAGGCGAGATCGCCAATAATGCTGAGCTCGTCGTGGATGGAGCGGGCACGCTTTCCAATCTTGTCAGCGGTTCCGGCTCGTTTGAAAAGACGGGTAACGGTAATCTGGTTCTCACCGGAGACAGCAGCTATTCCGGCGGCACGACGGTTTCTGCCGGCACGCTGACGGGAACCGCAAAGAGTTTCGGCCCCGGAGAGATCGTCAACAATGCGCAACTCGTCTTGGACGGGGCCGGCACGCTGTCGAACATCGTCAGCGGTACTGGCGCCCTCGAAAAGACCGGGGGCGGCAATCTGGTCCTGACCGGAAACAGCACCTATACCGGCGTCACCGAAGTTTCGTCGGGCAAACTCAGCGTTAACGGCTCGCTTGCAAGCCCGGTTTCCGTCGGCAGCGGTGCGACGCTCGGTGGTTCCGGCACCATCGGTGGCCTGACCGTCGCTTCCGGCGGCGCGCTTTCGCCCGGTAATTCTATCGGCACGCTCACCTCCACCGGCGATGTAAGATTCCTCAGCGGTGCGCGTTATGCCGTTGAAATCGATGCGGACGGCAACTCCGACAGGCTGGCCGTCAATGGCGCCGTTACCATCGACAGTGATGTCAGTCTCGTCGTCACGCCGCTTTCCAGCCATTCGGCCTATAGTCTCGGCACCCAATATACGATCCTGACAGCGACGAATGGCATTTCCGGCGCATTTTCCGGCATAAGCGAACGCTTCGCCTATTTGACTGTGAGCGTGACGAAGAGCACCGACAACGGGGCAGCTTATCTTTCCTTCACGCGGGCTTCGCCAGAGCCCGGGCTATTTGCCGGCGGGGCTTCGCCCGAGAGCGCGAGTGCAGCCAATGCCGTTGAGGCGCTTGGGGAGGCCTCGCCGCTTTATGAGGCAGCGGTGTTTCTTCAACAGGGTGAAACTCAATCCGCCTTCTCGCAGCTGACCGGCGAACTCCATCCATCGCTTGCAATGGCGTTGATAAACCGCAGCCAGCTGACGCGCGACGTTATTCTCGACAGGATGCGCAGCGCTTTCGACGGTATCGATGCGCGTCAGATCCTCGGAAGGGAATCGCAGACTATCGACGAAGGTTCGCTTGCCTTCTGGTCCAGCGGTTTTGGCTCGCGCGGTCGTCTCGATGGCGATAGCCGCGGTCCTTCGGTCGATATCAGGGGCGGCGGCGGACTTTTCGGCGTCGATGGAGGTTGGGATAACGGCTGGCGCACGGGCCTCGCCGCCGGTTTCGGCCGCGATACAGTCCGCCAGGGCGGCCTTGCCGCCACGGCCGATGCGGACAGCTACTATATGGCCGCCTATGCCGGTGGGTCGGTTGGCCCGGCATCGCTGCGCTTCGGAGCGATCCATGCCTTTCAGGATATTGAAACCCGCCGGGGCATTGCTTTTTCAACCTTGAGGGAAGAACTGACCACGAGCTATGACGCCTCCACCACGCAGGTCTTCGCCGAAGCCGCCTGGCGTTTCGATGTCGATCTCACCCGCATCGAGCCCTACGCCAATATCGGCTACGTGCAGACGCATACCGACGCCTTCAGCGAAAAGAACGGCGTTGCGGCCGTTTCATCCGGTTCCGCAAGTCACAATCAGCTCTATTCGACGCTCGGTGCGCGCGTCAGCCGCGATATTTCCGTTGAAGGCGTGAATGGTCGCGCGACATTCGACCTCGGTTGGCGTCACGCCTATGGCGATCCGGCGGTGGAGAGTATTTTGTCTTGTCAGGGCGGCAGCGCCTTTGCTGTTGCCAGTGCGGCGATGACGCGCGATGCGGCGATATTGAATCTCGGGCTGAGCTACGATCTCAATTCCTCGGCTACCTTGACATTCCGTTATGGCGCGGTTTTTGCAGCCGATGTGCTGGATCAAACCACTGTCGCAGAGCTCGGAGTTCGTTTCTGATGATACACACTCGAAATCGCTTTGCGAAAGCGGCGCTCGCGGTTCTTTTTGCGTCGCCGTCGCGGCAGGCGGCGCGGGCGCGCAAGAGGCAGCGAAGACACCAGCGCCATTGCACGAGGTTCACGGAAGCTGGCAGCTTGCCTGCGCCGCACCCGCCAAAAAAGACGGCGCCGAGGCCGCGCCACCCATAGCGGAAAAGGTGACGCCCCCTGCGCCATCGCGCAGGTCCAGCTTGAGGAAAAAACGCGCAAGCTGGTCGTTTCCGTCGAGTTCCGACTGGACAATGCCGCAACGCCAGACAGGCTTTCCGGCACCATGGTCCTGCCTTTCGGTCTGGCCGTCACCAAGCTTTTCGCGGTGAAATCCGGAAATGTCCGCTTGCAGGAGGTACAGGTCAGCACCTGCCTGCCGGTCGGCTGCATCGTGTCTTTTACGCCTTTCATCGAGCTTGTTTCGGCGCTGAAGGCGGAACAGACCCTGACGGTGGAGGCTCCAGATCTGCAAGGCCGCACGGTGTCGTTTCAATTGCAGGCAAGGGGCTTTGGCGAGGCGCTGAAGCGCCTCGAAAGCCTGCGTTAGAGCCTCTTTGTTTGACATGTTTACGTGAGATGCCTTAGGCGGCAACGGAGTCCGGTTCGCCTGTCCCTTCCGGCTTTTGCGGTTCGGCGTGTTTTTCCGCTATTTTCCGGCGGGAAAACAGCCCGGTGAGGAACCGGCCGAACCGGTCCATTTCCACGAAGATGACAGGCGTGATGAACAGCGTCAGCAATTGCGAGACGATGAGACCGCCGACCACGGCGATGCCGAGCGGCTGGCGCAGTTCCGAACTTGCGCCCGAACCGAGCGCGATGGGCAATGCACCCAGTAGCGCGCAGAATGTCGTCATCATGATCGGCCGGAACCGGCGAACGCAGGCTTCGTGAATGGCGGTTGCCGGCGCTTCCGCCTTTTCGCGCATCAGTTCCACCGCGACATCGATCATCATTATCGCGTTTTTCTTGACGATGCCGATCAGCATCAGCAGACCGATCAGCGCGATGATCGAGAAATCCATGCCCATCACCTTCAGGGCCACCAGCGCGCCGAAGGCGGCGGCCGGCAGGCCGGAAAGAATGGTCAGCGGGTGGATGAAGCTCTCGTAAAGCACGCCGAGAACCACATAGATGGTCAGCACCGCAGCCAGAATAAGAATGCCGGTATTGCCCTGGCTTTGCTGGAAGATCGCCGCCGTGCCGCCATAGCTGGTGAAGACATCCTGCGGCAGGCCTATCGTGCTCTTGATCTGGTCGATCCGGCTTGTGGCATCGGAAAGCGCCACGCCATCCGGCAGGTTGAAGGAGATGGTGGTGGAGACGAGCTGGCCCGTCTGGTTGATAGTAACAGGCGCCTGCGTGCGGGTGAGGGTGGCGAAGTTTGAAAGCGGAACCAGAACGCCCGATTTCGCCGAAAGAATGTTGATATCGCTGAGGAAATCATCATTCCACGGTTTCGAACTGTCGAATTCCACAATCACGTCGTAGCTGTCGCCGGTCGACTGGATCTGTGCCGCCGTATAACCGCCAAAAGACATTTCCAGCGTCTTGCGCAACTGGTCATTGGTGATGCCGAAGGCGGCGGCTTTTTCCGGATCGACGGAAATCGTCGCGGCGATCGCGCCGTTCTGGGCATCTGAGGTGACGGAGGTGAAGGTGTGGTCGCGGCGCATCGCCTCCATCAGCTTGTTCGACCATTCATTGGTCGTGTCGGCATTCAGGCCCTGAACGACGAGCTGGTATTGGCTGGCGGAACTGCGCCCGCCGAAACGCAGGCTCTGCTGCGGATTGATATAGGTGCGGATGCCGGCCACTTTCGATGTGGCCTGCCCCAGTTCTGACAGCACCTGGCTCAGCGGCGCCCGCTCTTCCTTGGGCTTCAGCTCCACGAACATCGAGCCGTTGTTCAGCGGATTGCGTGAATTCCCGCCGACAATGGAGGTGACGTGTACCACGGCCGGATTCTTGCGGATTTGATCGGCGACCTGGGCCTGCAGATCGCGCATCGCCGTATAGGAAATATCCTCACGCGCCTGTGTGGAGACCGAAAGACGGCCAATATCTTCCTGGGGAAAGAAGCTGGAGGGCAGGGTTTCGAAGAGATAGAGCGATGCCGCGACCGAGGCGAGAAACGATGTCAAAACGATGCGGCGATGGGAAAGGCACCAGCCGACGGCGCGGCCATAACCACGAAGCGTGCGCTCGAAACCCGCATCGAACCAGCGGATGATGGCGGGCGGCCGGGAGGAGTGGCCGGAGAGGCGCGAAGCGAGCATTGGCGTCACCGTCAGCGACACCAGCGCCGAGGCCATGATCGCGAGCGTGACGACCATGCCGAACTCGTTGAAGAGCCTGCCGATAACGCCGCCCATCAACAGGATGGGAATGAAGACCGCAACCAGCGAGACGGACATGGAGAGAATGGTGCTGCTGACCTCCGCCGCGCCCTGAAGGGCCGCTTCACGCATGGGCAGGCCTTTTTCATGCAGGCGCAGAATGTTTTCCAGCATGACGATGGCGTCGTCCACCACCAGCCCCACCGAAAGTGTGAGGCCGAGCAGCGAGATATTGTCGATGCTGTAACCAAGAACATACATCATGCCAAAGGCGGTGATGAGAGACAGAGGCACGGCAAGGCCGGGAATGATGGTCGCCGTCAGGTGTCCGGTGAAGAGATAGATGACCGCAACCACCAGCCCGATGGTGAGAAACAGCGTGAACTGAACGTCCGAAATCGCGTCCTTGATGGCGGTCGAGGCGTCATTCATGACGTTGATATTGACCGAAGGCGGCAATTGCTGGTGAAGCGCCGGCAGCTTGGCTTTGATGGCGTCTACTACATCGACCGTATTGGCGTCCGGCTGGCGCTGCACGGCGAGAACGATGGCCTGTTCACCGTCGAACCAGCTGCCTGCATTGGTGTTGTCGATGCTGTCGGTGACATTGGCAATATCGCCGAGATGGATCGGTGCGCCATTATTCGTCGAGACGACCAGCGAGCGGAAGGCGGCCGCATTGGTGCGCTGGGTATCGGCCTCGATCGTCAGGCGCTGATTGTCGTTCTGCAACGCCCCGACGGGCACCTGATTATTCGCCTGGGCGATGGCGGTGGTGACGGTGTCGACGCCAAGCCCTCTTGCCTGAAGCTGGGCCGGATCGAGCCCGATACGCACGGCATAGGTCTGCGCGCCATAGATGCTCACCTGCGCGACGCCCGATATGGTGGAAAGAAGCGGAGAAATGATGTTCTCTGCGATTTCGTCGACCTTGCTGGTCGGCATTTCCTTGCTGTTGACGGCCAGCAGGAGCACCGGCGCATCGGCCGGGTTGGTCTTGCGATAGCTTGGCGTTGTCGTCATGTTGCTTGGCAATTGCCGCTGCGCGCGCGAAATCGCGGCCTGCACATCGGCCGCCGCTGCATCGATATCGCGGTTGAGATCGAACTGCAGCACGATCGAGCTGTTGCCGAGCGTATTGGTGGCGCTGATTTCGCTGACGCCGGGAATGGTCTCGAACTGCTTGACCAGCGGTGTGGTGACCGATGTGGCCATGGTTTGCGGCGAAGCGCCGGAAAGCGACGAGGAAACGTTGATCGTCGGGAAATCCACCTTCGGCAGGGCGGCGACGGGCAGCAGGCGGAAGCCGGCAAGCCCGGCCAGCACCAGGCCGATGGCGAGAAGCGTGGTGGCGACGGGCCGGTTGATGCAAAAATTCGGGATCATTGGCCGCCAACCTTTTCCTGCGGAATATTGGCGGCCAGATTGCCGGCCGCGCCGCCCTTGTCGGAAAATTGCTCGACCACGAACTGACCGTCGGCAAGTTCGGATTGACCCTCGATAATCACATGCTCGCCACCATTCAGGCCGCCTGCGATGGCGGTAAGATCGCCATTCGAGCGGGCGACTTCCACCGGTGTCATATGGGCATGATGCTCGCTATCGACGGTATAGACGAAATTGCCCTTCGGCCCCGGCCGCACGGCGACGGTCGGCACGACGATCATTTCATCGTCCGAAACGAAGTGCGCGGTGACATTGACGGACTGGCCGGGCCATAAAAGACCACGATCGTTCTTGAATTCCGCCTTGGCCAGCACCGTGCCGGAGGTCTGATCCACCGTATTGTCGTAGAACCGCAGTACGCCGCTCATCGGTTCGCCCCCCGTCGCCGCGGGGTCGACATCGACTGCGGTATCCTTCGCCACGCCTTCGCGCAATTGCGGCAGATAGCGCTGTGAAAGCCGGAAACTGACCGAAATCGGATCGTATTTGGTGATCGTCACGATATTGACGCCGGCGCTGAGATAGGCGCCGGGGCTGACGCTGATGTCGCCGAGCCGCCCATCGAAGGGGGCACGTATTTCCATATGTTCAAGCGTCACCTGGTCGGAGGCAAGCGTTGCCTTGTCGGCATCGATCTTGGCGCTGGCGCTATCCCGCGCCGCCCTTGCCTGATCCAGCACCTGCTGGGATTCCGCGCTCTGCTTGACGAGATTGGCGGCGCGCTGGAAGGCGGCCTCCGTCTGCTCCAGCGTTGCCTGATCGGCGGCGATATTGGCCTTGTCCTTGTCGACAGCGGCGCGGGCGATGCGGTCATCCATCTTGAGGATAAGGTCGCCCGCCTTGATATGCTGACCGTCCTTCGCCTCGATTTCCATGACAAGGCCGGCCTGAAGCGGCGCGATATTGGTGATGTCGGCCGCAACCGCCCAGCCCGTCGCCGTTGCATCCATCGGCAGCGTCGCCTTGCCGACGGCGATGGTGCTGACGGTGGGTGGCCCGCCATTGCGCCGCCCTCCACCCTGTCTTTGTCCCTGCTGCCGGGCTGGTTGGCCGCCTTGGGAGGACTGCGCCGCCGTTTCGGCGTCGGCCCTGGGAGACACGTTGGCAAATTGCTTGAGATAGGGGACTTGATCGAGCGGCAGGCGGTCCTTGAAATACCAGGCACCGGCGGTTGCGATGGCAAGAACGCTGAGGGCGGTCCAGAAACGTTTCATCTGACGATTCCGCGTAATGAGAGCGATACATGTTTCCCGAACATGTGCGGTAAGCCTTGGGAGCAGCTTTCCCCCACAAGACACCCAATGCGCTGCGAAATCACCTTAAACTTTTGTAATGGCGGCGACAATGACCGTCGCTATATCCCTTCCCTTTCAGGAGGCAGACGGTTTCGGTTCATGCCCCAGGCAATGCTTGACCATGTTCCCGTTTCGCCGCTGGTTCCGGCCAAGGAAAAAGCCGCCTCGTTTCCGGGGCGGCTTTCGGATGAACGGCGAAAAGCCTCCGATCAGAAGGCCCGGATGGCGTTGCGGGTCGCAAGCACGTCCTCGGCGACATTGCCGGTCGTTGCCGGTACGGAGCCGACGAGATCCAGGAACTTGTAAAGTTCGGTGGCCTGCGAGTTGGTGACATAGATGATGTCGCGATCCTGCATCGGGAACTTCGTGGCGGCGAAGAAGGTCGACGGATCGCGCAGATTGGCGCGGAAAATGACCGGAACGTCCTGTCCGGGGAACTTCGACGTATTGATGCCGAGCTTCACGAGAAGATCGCGCTTGACGATACGATAGACATAGACCTGAGCGGGGTCGGCACGGGAATCCAGCAGTCCGCCCGCTTTGCCGAGTGCATCCGAAAGCTTGAGATCGGCGTCCTCGAACTCGAAACGTCCGTTGAGGCCCGAAGCGCCGAAGGCAAGGTAGGTGCGGCGTTCACGCTCCACCATGATCGTGTCGCCCGGAACCACATAGATGTTTTCCGACGGCGTGCTGACGAGGTGGTTATAGTTGACTCGGGCGGTCTTGCCGCGGCGGATCAGCGTGACATAGGATTCGATATTCGGGGCGCTGAGGCCCTTTGCATAGGAGATGACGTCTAGAACCCGATCGCCTGCTTCCGAAAGCTGAACCTTCGTCGGCTCCTTGACGTCGCCCAGCACGGAAGCCTGTGCGGAGCGGCTGGAAATCTTGGTGATGAGAACCTGCGGTTCGATGGCGCGGTTGGCAAGCCGTTCCTCGATTTCGCTCTGCACATCCTCGACGTTGCGGCCGGTGGCGCGAATCTTGCCAGCATAGGGAACACTGATATTGCCTTCCCGGTCCACGGTCTGGTTCGGCAGGCTGATGAAGTTGCCGGGACGGCTGCCCGCGTCGTTCGGAATGAACAGGCCGCCGGCCTGGCTTTCAAAGATCGCGACCTGCACCACGTCGCCGACACCCATCGGCAACGCCGGAACACCGCCCTTGCCGCCGCCGAAACTGCCGAGCAGGGTGGTGGTTGTGGTGTCGCCGACGTAATTGAGGACGGAGCTGTTGATGTCGAGCAGCGCGTAGTCGACACCGGCGGTTTTCTGCTTGTCCTTGGAGGCGAATTTCACGGAAGCGTTAGATTCGATCGAAGCTGCATCTGGGCCGGAGGCCGCAGTAACGGTGCAACCCGCCAGTGCTGCAGAGGCAAGCAGAATCGAAACATTCAATAAACGCATTTGGTCCTCGAAATGAATTCCGTCCGAAAAGCAGAAATAATCCGGACATCGTATAAGTTTTTAAAAATAAGCACTTCATAAATGACACCGGTAAAGGAAATCCAAACCGGCATTACATCCGTTCAGCGGAATCGCATCCCGGGATGTTTACGTCCCCTATCAGGCATATGCCCAATTTCAGACGATGCTTCAAGTTCATCATCGCTCAACTGCGCCGAAAAATTCCGGGCGCGGCACGATGTTCAAGTCCCTGACGGTGTCAGTATTGTTACGCTTCAATATTCAGTTGGCTGCCATAATCTCTTTGATTGCTGCATTGCGCTAGTGCAGTTTTGTCACGCTTGCGCGGTTTCTTTTGCTGCTGGCTTAGGTGAAGACTAATCAATTGTTTTATGAATGTTTTTATGTGCCCGTCATGCCCGCTCAGCCAGTGCGAAATTCACGGTATCCGCGAATTCCCGCAGGAAACGCTCGCGTGAGAAGCGGGCGGCATTGTTGATGCAGGCGTTCTTGTCGAAGCGGTCGGAATTGTCGACGAACTCCTGTACGGCGGCGCAGATCGCCTCCGGTGTCTGCTCACCGAAATAAAGGCCGGTCGGATGGTTGGAGGCGCCGAGCGGAACGACGGTTTCCAGCACGCCGCCCTTGCCATAGGCGATGACCGGTGTGCCGAGCGCCTGGGATTCGACGGGCACGATGCCGAAATCGTCTTCTGCCGCAAAAACGAAGGCCTTGGCCTCGGCCATGTATTTGTGCAGCTCGTCATTGCCAACGAAACCAAGGATTTCGACATTCGGCGTGGCGATTTCGCGGATGCGTTTCATTTCCGGCCCGTCGCCGATGACGACCAGCCGTTTGTCGGGCATCTTTGCAAAGGCTTCCACGATCAGGTGCACTTTCTTGTAGGGCACGAGCCGCGACGCCGTGACGAAATAGTCACCCTTAAGCTCGGACGGGGAAAGATGGGAGGTGTCCACCGGCGGATAGATCACGGTGGAATCGCGGCCATAACACTTGCGCACCCGGTTACGGATGAATTTGGAGTTGACCGTCATCAGGTCGACGCCGTTGGCGGTGCGGATGTCCCACATGCGGATATAGTGAAGAATGGCGCGTGCGACCCATGAGGTGAAGCCGCGCGTCAGTCTGGTTTCCTTGAGATACTGGTGTTGCAGGTCCCAGGCGTAGCGGATGGGGCTATGGATATAGGAGACGTGAAACTGGCCCGGGCCGGTGATGACGCCCTTGGCGACCGCATAGCTCGAGGAAATAACGAGGTCGTAGCCGCTCAGATCGAACTGTTCGATGGCGAGCGGCATCAGCGGCAGATAGGAGCGATATTTTTTCCGGGCGAAAGGCAGCTTCTGGATGAAGGAGGTGTTGACGGGACGGCCAC
Organism: Agrobacterium sp. LMR679; assembly: GCF_027157905.1. Classification (NCBI taxonomy): domain Bacteria; kingdom Pseudomonadati; phylum Pseudomonadota; class Alphaproteobacteria; order Hyphomicrobiales; family Rhizobiaceae; genus Agrobacterium; species Agrobacterium sp. LMR679. The sequence goes on from NZ_JAPVOJ010000001.1 coordinate 1,963,239, forward strand.
CGAGAAAACCCCGGTCGCGCTCGCTCATGAAATCGACAAGGCAGTACAGATCCGCGTGAGGATAAATCTCAAGAAGGTTGTGAAGCACTTTTTCGGCCCCGCCTCTGTCGGTGAGCCAGTCATGCACGATTGCCGTCTTCATAATTTCCTCAATAATTTCAACGTAATAAAAATTAATGTTCCGCCATGGAATAAAGTTTGGCGGTGTAGAATATCAGGTCTGTCTGCAGCCCTTGAAAACACGGCTGGCGGCGTCAAATAACGTAACGATTAATAAGAATATGCGGGTATGTCTGTGGTGGCCTAGCGTTAGTCCGCTCTTTAATAGCACTTTGTTCGCAAATGCGAAATATCCAACCTTCTTAATTCCTTTTCTTCCCTTGCAGTCAAAATCCGGTCGTCATTCCCTCTCTCCCAGCCGGAAGAGATGGATGTCACGGCGCGCCGTATTTTCGGCGAAACTCGCGTTTTTTCATTGCCTTAAACGATGCCGCCTTCTTTCGCAAAGACCTGTCTTGCGTTTCGCCGATCATGGAAACCCATCATCGTGCCGCATTGTCATTGACAAGGCGTCTTATCGAGATATTCTGTTATAAAGATGCATATAACATAATAATGGAACACATAAAAGCTGGGAGCTTGACCATGAGACGTAAACTTGCATTTCTCGCCACCGCCGCTTTGATATTGGCGCCCGGTGTAATGATGGCTGCGGAGAAGGGCGGCGTCATCAACGTCGCCACGATCGGCGAGCCGCCGACGCTCGATCCCATGGCGTCTACCGCCGATCTCGTCGGCATCGTCACGCAGCATATTTTCGAAACGCTCTATACCTTCGACAAGGGCTGGAAGGTGACGCCGCTTCTGGCGGAAAGCCTGCCCGAGATCAGTGCGGATGGCAAAACTTACACGATCAAGCTCAGGCAGGGCATCAAGTTCCATGACGGTAGCGACATGACCTCGGAAGATGTCGTCGCCTCGCTCGGCCGCTGGATGAAGGTCGCCTCGCGCGGCAAGCAGGCAGCCGGCTTTATCGACAATATCTCCGCGCCGGATGCCGGAACGGTGACGATCGCCCTCAAGCAGCCCTATGCGCCGCTCGCTTCGCTGCTCGCCTTCAACAATTCCGCAGCCATCATCCTGCCGGCCGAAAAGCAGGCGGAGCCGATGGCCGAATTCATCGGCACCGGCCCCTATATGCTGAAGGAACGCAAGGCGGACCAATATATCCAGCTCGTGCGGTTCGATGGCTACAAATCCCGTGACGGTGAAAGCGATGGTTATGGTGGTGCACGCCATCAATATCTCGATGAAATCCGTTTCGTTCCGGTGCCCGATCCAAATACCCGCGTGGAAGCCGCTGTTTCCGGACAATATGACTATGTCGATTCCATTCCGGTGGAATCCTTCGACAAGGTGAAGTCGTCGTCTGCCTCGCAGCCTTTGATGCTGAAGCCTTTCGGTTATCCGGTCTTCGTATTCAACACGAAGGAGGGGCTTTCTTCCAAGCTGGAGGTCCGCAAGGCGGTGACCGAAGCGCTGAACATGGAAGACATGCTGGCAGCCGCTTTCGGCAGTACGGATTTCTATGCGCTCGATGGCGCCTATTATCCCGATAATTTCTCCTGGCATTCGGAAGAGGGCGTCGAGGGCAATTATAATCTCGGCAATCCGGAAGCCGCCGCCGAAAAGCTGAAGGCGGCTGGCTACAACGGTGAGCCGCTGCGCATCCTCACCAGCCGCCAGTATGAGTTCCATTACAAGATGGCGCAGGTCGCTGCAGAATATCTGAAGCTTGCCGGTTTCAAGGTGGATATGCAGGTTGTGGACTGGGCGACGCTGACGCAGCGCCGCGCCGACCCGAAGCTCTGGGATATCTACATCACCCATAGCCCCTTCCTGCCGGAGCCGGCGCTGATCGGTGCGCTCTCCACCGGCTCGCCAGGCTGGTGGGATACGCCGGCGCGTAAGGCGGCGGTTGACGCCTTCACCTCGGAAGCCGATCCGGACAAGCGTATCGCGCTCTGGGCCAATGTGCAGAAAACGATCTATGCCGAGCTGCCGCTCATCAAGATCGGCGACTTCAATGCCGTGGCGGCCAAGTCCAACAAGCTGGAAGGCGTTGATCCGGCTCCATGGCCTTACTTCTGGAATGCTTCGGTTACGAAATAAGACCGGCACCGCACGCCGTCACCCCGGCCTTGAGCCGGGGTCCAGCGCGGTCAAGTCCTTGATCGCAAGAGACTCTCTCACCACGCGGACGCGTGGTGGCTGGATGCCGGATCAAGTCCGGCATGACGGAAAAATGCGGTCGGCATTTACGTGAACCAACTCAACCGTCGCCTGGTCGCGGCCTATCAAACGCTTCGGAGCCTTGATACGTGATACGGTATATTTTCCAAAGACTTGCAGGAATGATCGTGGTGATGTTCCTCGTCGTCACCATCGTTTTCGTCATCCTGCGCGTCACCCCCGGAGATCCGGCCGCCGTGATGCTGGGGCCGGATGCCTCGGCGCAGGATATTGCCGAGCTGCGCACCCGGCTCGGTCTCGATCAATCGCTTGGCGTGCAATATGTCTATTATATCGGCCAGTTGCTGAAGGGCGATCTCGGCCAGTCGATCTTCCTCAACATGCCGGTTGGATCGGCACTGCTGGACCGGGCGGAGCCGACTTTCTTCCTGACGATCTTTTCGCTGCTGATTGCCAGCGTCATCGCGCTGCCCATCGGCATCTACGCCGCTTACCGGCGTGGTTCCTTCGTGGATCAGGCAGCGACCACCATCGCAATGCTGGCGGCGAGCATTCCGAGCTTCTGGCTCGGCCTCATCCTCATGCAGGTCTTTGCCGTGCGGCTCGATCTGTTTCCGGTTTCGGGTTATGGCGGGCCGGGTGCCAGCTTCATGCAGCGCATGTATCACCTGACCTTGCCGGCAATAGCGCTCGGCCTCGTTTCCTCAGCGCTCATTCTGCGCTTCACCCGCGCCTCGATGCTGGATGTTCTCGGTGACGATTATGTCCGCACCGCCAGAGCCAAGGGCGTCAAGGAGCGCCGGGTGGTGATGAAACATGCGCTGAAGAATGCGCTCATTCCCATTCTCACCGTGCTTGGCCTCACCGCCGCCGTGCTGATTTCCGGTGCAGTGGTAACGGAAACCGTCTTCGGCCTGCCGGGTGTCGGCAATCTTGTCGTCTCAGCCGTGCTGCGGCGGGATTATCCGGTCATTCAGGGCGCGCTTCTCATCATCGCCGGGCTTTACGTGCTCATCAATTTTGCAATCGACATGCTTTATTTGCTGGTCGATCCGAGGGTTCGTTACTGATGGCCGATATTGTTTCCACCACCCCGCCGGCGCGCAACCCGACCATCCTGTTCATTCGGCGTCTCCTGAAGCGCAAGACGGTCGCCGCCGGTCTCATCGTTCTCGTCGTCTTCGTGCTGCTTGCCGTTTTCGCGCCGATGATTGCGCCTTACTCGCCGTCGAAACTGTCGATTGTGAACCGTCTGAAGCCGCCGAGCGAAATTTACTGGTTCGGCACCGACGAGTTCGGCCGCGACGTGTTTTCCCGCACCATCTATGCCGGAAGACTGTCGCTTCTGGTCGGGGCCGCAGTGGTTGCGCTTTCGGCGCTGATCGGCATCACACTCGGCCTGCTTGCCGGTTTCTTCCAGAAGCTGGATACGCCGATTGCGCGCCTGATCGATGCGATGATGGCCTTTCCGGATATTCTGCTGGCGATTGCGCTCGTGGCGGCACTCGGCCCGTCGCTGACCACCGTCATCATCGCGCTTGCCGTCGTTTATTCGCCGCGCCTTGCCCGCATCGTGCGCGCCTCGACGCTGGTGATCCGGGAGTTGCCCTATGTGGAGGCGGCGAAGGCGCTTGGCATTTCCACCTTCCACATCATGACGCGGCATGTGCTGCGCAATCTGGTCTCGCCCATCCTCGTGCAATGCACTTTCCTTTTTGCCAGCGCCATGCTGGCCGAGGCCGGGCTTTCGTTTCTGGGGCTCGGTGTCAGCCCCGAAATTCCCACCTGGGGAACCATGATCTCCGCCGGCCGCCAATATATCGGCCAGGCCGACTGGATGACCTATTTCCCCGGCTTTGCCATCATTCTTTCCGTGCTGTCGCTGCAAATGGTCGGCGACGGGCTGCGGGACATGCTCGACCCAAGACTGCGAAGGGATTTGTAATATGTCGTCCGGCGAACAGGCGAAAGCGCCTCTTCAAGCTCCCATTCTTCTCACCAATGTCAAACCCGTCGGTTTCGGAAAGGGGGCGTCCCAGGCCTCGACCGATATTCTGATCGGTGGCGATGGCAAGATCGCCGCGGTAGGTTCTGCCCTGCAGGCGCCTGCGGATGCACAGCGTATCGATGCCAAGGGCGCCTTCATCTCGCCCGGCTGGGTGGATCTGCACGTGCATATCTGGCACGGCGGCACCGATATCTCCATCCGCCCCTCCGAATGCGGGGCGGAACGCGGCGTCACGACGCTGGTGGATGCCGGTTCGGCGGGCGAGGCGAATTTCCATGGTTTCCGCGAATATATCATCGAGCCCTCGAGAGAGCGCATCAAGGCCTTCCTCAATCTCGGCTCCATCGGCCTTGTTGCCTGCAACCGGGTGCCGGAACTGCGCGACATCAAGGATATCGACCTTGATCGTATCCTCGAATGTTACGCCGAAAACAGCGAGCATATTGTCGGCCTGAAGGTGCGGGCGAGCCATGTCATCACCGGCTCCTGGGGTGTGACGCCGGTCAAGCTCGGCAAGAAGATCGCCAAGATCCTGAAAGTGCCGATGATGGTGCATGTGGGCGAACCGCCCGCACTTTATGACGAGGTGCTGGAAATCCTCGGCCCCGGTGATGTCGTGACCCATTGCTTCAACGGCAAGTCGGGCTCCAGCATCATGGAAGACGAGGACCTGTTCAACCTTGCCGAACGCTGCGCCGGTGAAGGCATCCGACTGGATATCGGCCATGGCGGCGCCTCCTTCTCCTTCAAGGTGGCGGAAGCGGCGATTGCACGCGGCCTGTTGCCGTTCTCGATCTCGACGGATTTGCATGGCCATTCGATGAATTTCCCGGTCTGGGATCTGGCGACGACCATGTCGAAGCTGCTGTCGGTTGATATGCCGTTCGAAAATGTCGTCGAGGCCGTTACCCGCAATCCGGCCTCCGTCATCCGCCTCGATATGGAAAACCGTCTCGATGTTGGCCAGCGCGCCGACTTCACCATTTTCGATCTCGTGGATTCCGATCTGGAAGCGACCGATTCAAATGGCGATGTGGCGCGCCTGACGCGTCTGTTCGAGCCGCGTTACGCGGTCATCGGCACGGAAGCGATTGCCGCCAGCCGTTATATTCCAAGGGCGCGCAAGCTGGTGCGCCACAGCCATGGTTATTCCTGGCGCTGAACCCGAATGGAATGGCGGGGCACGCTCCGCCTTCCCAGACATTACGGGATACCCGTCCCGGCATTATGAGGAATTCGCGTGAAACAGTCTTCGCTTGATGCAGAAGGGCACCTTTCGCCCTATGACCGGCTCGCTGCGCTCGGCATCTCCCTGCCGCCGCCGCCGCCACCAATTGCCAATTTCGTCACCCATGTGGTGGAAGGCAACATGCTTTATCTCTCGGGCCAGGGGCCGCGGGAAGAAAACGGCCATCTCTATGCCGGCAAGGTGGGCGCGGAAATCGGGCTGGAAGAGGCCTATAATCATGCGCGTCTCACCGGCATCAATCTGCTTGCCGTCATGCATGAGGCGCTGGGTGATCTGTCGCGGGTGAAAAAGGTGGTCAAGCTGCTTGGCATGGTCAATGCCGTCAGCGATTTCCGCGATCACCCGAGCGTTATCAATGGCTGCTCCGATCTCTTCATCGATGTGTTCGGCGATGCGGGACAACATGCCCGCTCCGCCGTTGGTTTCGGCTCATTGCCGGGCAACATCACCGTTGAGATCGAAGCCATCGTTGCGCTCAAGGGGTGAGGCCGTTTAATGGTTGCGCCAGCCCATCAGCTTTTCGATCCGTTCTGCCGAGACCCTGACCTGTTCGGTGTAATGGTTTTCGTCCGCCAGCACCTTCTGTTCCGGCAGCACGATGGAAATCGTCGCAACGCATTCGCCCCTGTTATCGCAGATCGGCGAGGCGATGCAGGCGACGGCGTAATCGGATTCGGCGACCTGTATCGACAACCGGTCATGGAAAGCGGCGCCTGCCGATTGCGACAGGGTCTCCGGGTTGATTTCCGCGCGGCCAGTGGGCGAGGTGCGGGCGCAGCGCTTGAACAGTTCGACACGCTCCGCCTCCGGCAAATGACCGACAAGCAGGCGGCCGGATGCCGTCCAGTTCAGGGGAACACGGGTGCCGACGCGCGATGCGACCTGAAAATGGCTCGGACCATCGGCCATGGCAAGCACCAGCATATGGTCGCCATCGCGCCCGCAAAGCTGCACGGTCTCGCCCGCATGGCGGCACAGATCGTGCATTTCGTGGGTGGCGACACCCATGAAATCCAGCGAGCGGGCATAAGCAAGGCCATAATGGTAAAGCCGCGCGCCGAGCCAGATATTGCCATCGGCATTGCGCGCCAGCATGTTCTTTTCGACGAGATCGTCAATGATCACATAGACGGTGGAAAGCGGCGCCTTGATCGCCTTGGCAATCGCGTAAGCGCCGGCTGGCGATCCGGTTTCGTAAAGGTAATCAATAACCTGAAGCGCACGGTCGATGCCGCTGACGCGCGAGCGCTTGGCCGTCTTCGCGTCCGGATTTTCCTCCGTGGGAGACACGGCGGTTGAAGGCATTTCGTCCAGTCTATGGGCGTCCAATTTTGGCTCCTCATCGGTTTTGAGAAGCTATTACATTATTATGGCATATATGTCGATGCCTATCGCATCGCAAAGACAGGAGAAAGACATGACCGAGGATATCAGAAGCAGGATCGGCCTTCGCCCGGTCATCAACGTCTCGGGCACCATGACCTCGCTCGGCGCGTCGATTGTCGTTCCCGAGGCCGTTCAGGCCATGGCGGCCATCCTGCCGCAATTCGTCGAGATCAATGATCTGCAACGCAAGGCGAGCGCGATCATTGCACGGCTGACGGGCGGCGAGGCCGGTTTCGTCACGGCCTCCTGCTCCTCCGGCATCAGCCTTGCGGTGGCGGGTGCGATCACCGGTAACAATCTGCTGGCCATCGAAAAGCTGCCCGATGTCGCGCCTGAGAAGAACGAAGTTCTGGTGCAGATGGGGCATGTGGTGAGCTATGGCGCGCCGGTGGATCAGGCAATCCGCCTCGGCGGCGGCAAGGTGGTGCTGATCGGGCAGGCGACATCGACCCATCGTTTCCACATGGAGAACGCCATCACCGAAAAGACGGCGGCGGCGGTTTATGTCGTCTCGCACCATGTGGTCGATTACGGCCTGCTGCATCTTTCCGAATTCGTCGAGATCGCCCATGCCAAGGGCGTGCCTGTTATCGTCGATGCGGCGTCCGAATATGATCTGGAGCTGTTTCTGGCGACGGGGGCGGATGTCGTGCTCTATTCCGGCCACAAGTTCCTTGGCGGTCCCACTTCCGGCATCGTCGCCGGAAGTAAGGAATTGGTGCGCAATGCTTTCCTCCAGAATATGGGCATCGGCCGAGGCATGAAGGTCGGCAAGGAAAGCATTTACGGCGTCATGGCGGCGCTGGAAGCCTGGGAAAAGCGTGACCATGACGGCATCCGCGAACGCGAAACCGGCTATCTCAATCTCTGGAAAAAGACGCTGGACGGGCGCCCCGGCGTGACGGCGCTGATCGAGCCCGATCCGACCAACAATCCGCTCGATCGGCTTCGCGTCATCATTGATGCCGAAGAAGCCCATATCACGGCATGGGACCTGACGACGGCGCTGGCCAGAGGCAATCCGCCGATCATTGCCCGCGATCACGAGGTGGAACACCGTTATTTCTATCTCGACCCCTGCAACCTGCATCCCGGCCAGGAAACCATCGTGGCTTCTCGCTTAGCGGAAGAGCTGGACAAGGCGCGTGCCTCCAACGAGGTGATCGCCACGCCGTTCGAAGACCGCAGCCGCCACCGCTTCGACGGCATGCTGCGCTGGCCGGACTAATAACGACTGCATATGGAACGAGCGGGTGCCGCGAGCTTCTCTCTCCCCGCCGGGGAGAAGGTCGCGGCAGCGGGATGAGGGGGCAAGGGTGCTGTCAATCGCTGACGTTGCCCCCTCATCCGACCCTTCGGGCCACCTTCTCCCCGGCGGGGAGAAGAAACCCGCGGTAACTGCCCGCCCAAGCATTGCAACCAGAATAAAGAAAAGGGAACGATCATGACCATGCCGCAGGCAGCACCGCTTAGTGCAGAAGATGCCGTGCTTTCCGTCCGCAATCTCACCACGTCCTTTCACGTGGATGGCGGCTGGAAACCCGTGGTGCGTGATATTTCCTTTGATGTCGGGCCGGGCGAGACGGTTGCGATCGTCGGTGAAAGCGGGTCGGGCAAAAGCGTGACATCGCTTTCCATCATGCGGCTGCTGGACCGCGAAAGCAGCAGGGTGCAGGGTGAAATCCTGCTTGGCGGTCGCAACCTGCTCTCGCTTTCCGAAGACGCCATGCGGCGGGTGCGGGGCAATGAGGTGGCGATGATCTTTCAGGAGCCGATGACCAGCCTCAATCCGCTCTTCACCATCGGCGACCAGATTTCCGAGGCTCTGCTGTGCCATCAGCCGATGTCGAAAGCCGATGCGCGGGCCGAGACGATCCGCCTGCTGGAAAAGGTCCGCATACCCTCCGCCGCCTCGCGTTTCGATGAATATCCGCACCGCTTTTCCGGCGGCATGCGCCAGCGCGTGATGATTGCCATGGCGCTTGCGTCCCGGCCGAAGCTCCTGATCGCCGACGAGCCGACGACGGCGCTCGATGTGACCATTCAGGGCCAGATTCTCGACCTCATCAAGACGCTTCAGGAGGAGGAGGGCACCTCCGTCCTGTTCATCACCCATGACATGGGCGTGGTGGCTGAGATTGCCGACCGTACCGTCGTCATGTATCGCGGCGAACAGGTGGAAGTCGGCGCGACGGCGGATATCTTCCATCGCGGCAAACATCCCTATACACGCGCACTCTTGTCTGCCGTTCCGGTTTTGGGTTCCATGACGGGTGAGGAAAGACCGCTCCGGTTTCCCATCGTCAACACCACCACGGGGAAACGCAGGAGCCGGCGCGTCCGGCCGATACTGTTGACGCCAGCGCCCAGCCGGTGCTGAAGGTGGAGGGGCTGACCAAGCGTTTCGACATCCACTCCGGCCTGCTGGGACGCCTCAGCGGCCGCGTCCACGCGGTGGAAAACGTGTCCTTCGATCTGAGGGCCGGGGAGACACTATCGCTGGTGGGCGAAAGCGGCTGCGGCAAGTCGACCACCGGTCGCGCCATCATGCGGCTGATCGAGCCGGATGCCGGTTCGGTGGTGGTGAATGGCGAGAATATTCTCGCCCTCGACAAGATGGGCATGCGCGAAATGCGCAAGACGGTTCAGATGATCTTTCAGGACCCCTTCGCCTCGCTCAACCCGCGCATGACGGTGGGTGCGGCGATTGCCGAACCGTTTCTGGAGCACCGCATGGGCAGCGCCCGCGAAGCGAAGGATGTGGTGGCCGACATGCTGGAAAAGGTCGGCCTCTCGCCGGATATGGCGGCGCGTTACCCGCACGAGTTTTCCGGTGGCCAGCGGCAGCGTATCTGCATTGCCCGCGCGCTGGCGCTGCAGCCAAAGGTCATCGTCGCCGATGAAAGCGTCTCGGCGCTGGATGTCTCGATCAAGGCGCAGGTCATCAACCTGATGCTGGATCTGCAGCAAAGCCTCGATCTTGCCTTCCTGTTCATATCCCATGACATGGCGGTGGTGGAACGCGTCAGCCACCGGGTTGCGGTGATGTATCTCGGCGAGATCGTCGAAATCGGCCCGCGTGCTGCTGTCTTCGACAATCCGCAGCACGACTATACCCGCAAGCTGATGGCCGCCGTGCCGGTGCCGGACCCGGACCGCCGCAACACAAGGCGCGGTGCGGCGAATGACGAGCTGAAAAGCCCGATCCGCGCTGTCGATTATGTCGTCAAGCCGCGTGAATATCGCGAGGTTTCGCCCGGCCATCTCGTCGCCTCTTAAAGTCCCGGCACGTCCGACGTTGCGAAGGGAACGCGATAACCGCGCTTAAAACTTTCCCGCTGTCCAAGCTGGCGATACCACCGCTGTACCGCCGGAAAATCATCGAGATTGATTTTGTGGCGCGCGAAGCGGGAGACCCATGGCCAGATGGCGATATCGGCGATGGAAAAATCTCCCGCCACATATTCCCGCCCCGTTAAACGGTCGTTCAATGTCCGGTAGAGGCGCTCCACATCCGCGGCAAAACGCGTTTCGGCAAAGGGGCCTCTCCGGCATTATAAGTCAGGAAATAATGGGCATAACCGAGGGTGGGGCCGAAATTGGCGGCCTGCCACATCAGCCATTCGGTGACTGTCAGTCGCTCGGCGCCAGAGGCGGGCAGGAACCGGCCTGCCTTTTCGGCGAGATAGAGGAGGATCGCGTTTGATTCCGTCAGGACGGTGCCGTTGTCATTGTCGATGATTGCCGGAATTTTCGAGCCGGGATTGATGCGGATATAATCGGCCGCGAATTGCTCGCCTTTTTCGATGTCGATGGCGTGGCTGCGATAGGGCAGGCCGAGTTCTTCCAGCGCAACCGAGATTTTGAGGCCGTTCGGCGTGATCCAAGTGTACAGGTCGATCATGTCAGTCGAACATCGCCTCATCCAGCGGCAGGGCGCGACGGCCTTTCTTGCCCGTCACATCGGAAAGGTCCTTGTAAAGACCACGCAGGGTCAGAACCAGCTGGATAATGCGTGGGTCGGTGACACGATAGATCACCGCCTTGCCTTCCCGTGTGCCTTCAATGATACCGGCATCGCGCAATTCGGCGAGCTGCTGCGAAAGCGTTGGCTGCTGGATACCAAGTTCGTATTCCAGTGCGGAAACGGACGCTTCCGTTTCCATGAGGTAACAGACGATGGCCAGACGGTTGGCGTTGGCGACAAGCTTCAAAAGCTCGCTCGCTTCCACCACGCTGCGGCAGATGAGATTGGAAACCGGTTTCGTCACAACTACTGGTCCCTGTTTCAGACTATAAAAAAGTAAATTGTATGGTGATAAATTTCAATGGCTTGATGCAGGTCGTTTTTAGTCGGCTGCAGAATTTTTAAAATCTACAGGATTAGTGGATTTCTCTTTCGCTTTCCGACCGAGGATCGCCAAAACGTTCCTCGAAAACACTCTATAAAAAAGTAGATTGATTGCGAAATGAGGTGTCGACATGAAAATCGGGGTCCATCCCAACAATCTGCATTTGCGGCTCGCCCGGCTCTGGCCCGGCGCTTTCGAGCAATTTAATCCGGCATTCGTGACCTATCGCGAAGGACGCGATACGGCGGCTCTGCTGGAAAAGGGCGACATCCATTTCGGTGGCACCGGCTCGACGCCGCCCATTGAAGCGGATGCGCGCGGGCTTTCGGCGGTCTATATCGCCGCTTCCGCGCCGAGGCCCGCCAATGGCGCGATCCTCGTGCGGCGCGACAGCCCGATCCGCTCAACCGCTGATCTCTCGGGAAAGCGAATTTCGCTGATCGATGGATCGTTTCACACCTATCTTCTGGCCCGCAGCCTGGAAGGGGCGGGGCTTAGTCTTGTCGATGTGACGCGGATTGAAAGCGGTGACAGCGACAGCCTGCTCGACCTCGTGGAAGGCCGTGTCGATGCCTGGGTAACGATGTCGCCACGGCTGGAAAAGGCCCTGACCCATGAGGAGATCAGCCTTCTGGTCCGCTGCGGTTCAACCATTCCCAACCGCTCGCTGTTCTGGACGCTGGCGCGTCACAATATAGCGCAGGAGACACGACAGGCGATTGCGGCCGAACTGGACCGCGTCGGTCGCGCCGTCATGGCGGATATCGACAGGGCTGCGGCGCTGCTTGCCGCCGAACCGGGCAGTGAGGGTGATGCGGCATCCTGGGCGAAGGTGCTGCGCTCACGCGATCTTTCCGTGGTGCCCGCCACTGAAAATATCCTTGCCGAACAGCAGGAGGAGGCCGATACGCTTTACAGGCACGGCCATTTTTCTTTACCGGTTCAGACCGGGCAAAGCCCGGCCCCGCAATCAGCCAGCGTCGGAGGCGACAGATGAATGTTTTCTGGTACATGTGCGCACCCGACGGCGCCTATCCCTGGCAGCCGGAAGGCTCCCGCAAGGTTGATCTCGGTTATTACAGGCAGCTGGCACTGGCTTACGATCAGCTGGGTTACACCGGCGCGCTGTTTGCCACCGGCGCGCATGATGTCTGGGTTCTGGCGGGCGCACTGCTCTCCCATACCGAGCGGCTGAAACTGCTGGTCGCCATCCATCCGGGCCTGATCGCGCCGACGCTGCTTGCCAAGATGGCGGCGACGCTTCAGGAGTTTTCGCGCGGCCGCCTGCTGATCAATGTCGTCTCTGGCGATGCGAAAATGCTCGGCGCTTACGGCATGACCATGCCGCATGACGAGCGGTACGATATGGCGGATGAATATCTGCAGATCTGGCACCGGCTTTTCGCCGGCGAGACGGTGGATTTCAAGGGGCGGCATTTCCAGACCGAGGGCGCGAAGCTCGCGCTGCCGGTGGGGCAGGGCATCGAGCCGCCGCCCCTGTGGTTCGGCGGTTCTTCGGACAAGGCCATCGATGTTGCCGCCAAACATGTCGAGACCTACCTCTCCTGGGGTGAAACGCCCGATCAGATCGGCGCGAAGGTCGATCTCGTCAAGGCGCGGGCAGAACAGCTTGGCCGCGAACTGGAATATGGCATTCGGCTCTATGTCATCGTGCGTGATACCGATGAAGAGGCCTGGGCCGCCGCTGCCGACCTTTACGGGCGCATGGATGAGCGCGCGATTGCCGCCAACCAGCGTTTTGTCGGCAAGACCGATTCCGTCGGCCAGCAGCGCATGACGGCGATGCATGGCGGGCAGAAGCCGGAAAACCTGCGCGATCTGGAAATCGCCCCCAATCTCTGGGCCGGCATCGGGCTTGTCCGTCCGGGCCCGGGAACCGCGATTGTCGGTTCGCCGGATACTGTCATCCGCACGCTGGAAGCCTATAAGAAGGCGGGCGTGAACACCTTTATCCTCTCGGGCATGCCATTGCTGGAGGAAGCCTTCCGCTTCGGCGAAAAGGTCCTGCCACGCCTCGATGTATCGCGGGAAGTGTCAGCGGCGAAACAATTCACCTGGTCGACCCTGTTCGACCGCGACCTCTCGGCCAAGGCCTCCTGAGCATGGTGCGGGAGTGGAGAAGAACAACATGACGGCAAGTCCGGCAACAACAATCGCGCAACGGCGCTTCGGTCCACAACGCGTGGCCGAACGGGCGCTTGCCGTTCTGGACAAGGCGCTGGGTGCGGTTGCCGCAGCCATCCTTGCAACGCTTCTTGTGGTTGTGCTGGTCAATGTCGCCCTGCGATATCTGTTCCATACCGGTTTCATCGGCGCGGAAGATCTGGGCATCTGGCTCAATGTGGCGATGATCGCGGTCGGCGCGCCGCTCAGCCTCAAGAGCGCTCTGGCCATGCGGCTGGATGTATTCGTGCGCTTCCTGCCGGAACGTTTTCATGCCGCAACCGAAGTTCTGGCCGATGCCTTTTCCTTTGTCGCAGCCCTCATCCTCGCTTTCGGCGGGGTGGAGATTGCGGCCATGCTGGGTGGCACATCGCCAACGCTCGGTCTGCCGGAATGGGTGCGCTTCGGTTTTCTCGGTGCAGGCGGCGCGCTGATCTTTGTCTATCTGGCGCTTCAACGGGTCGGTGAAGGCAAGGCGCTTGCCGTTCTGCTCTCCGTCGCCATCGCGGTCGTTTCTTATGTGGGCCTGCCGGAACTGTTTATCGATACGAGCCTGCCGCCGAGCCTGTTTCTGGCGCTGACGGCGGCCGTGGGGCTGGTTCTGGCCGCACCGCTTGCCCATGCCTTCCTTGCCGCCGCCTATGTGGCGATTGCCTTTGGCAGCACCTTGCCGGAGCCGGCCATCGTGTCCTCGACGGTGACGGGCATGTCGAAATTCCTGCTGCTGGCCATTCCCTTCTTCCTGCTGGCCGGCAGCCTGCTGACGGAATCAGGCGTCGCCAACCAGCTGGTTCGTTTTGCAGCCTCCATGGTCGGCCACCGGCGGGCAGGGCTGGCGCAGACGACGCTTCTGACCAGCGTGCTGTTTTCCGGCGCATCCGGCTCCTCGGTCGCCAATGCCGCCTTCGGCGCTTCCACCTTCCAGCCGGAACTGGTGAAGCACGGCTATCCGCCGGCGCAGGCGGGCGCGATCATTGCCGCTACCTCGGTGCTGGACAATGTCATTCCGCCTTCCATCGCCTTTCTCATCCTTGCAACGGCCACCAACCTGTCGGTCGGCTCGTTGCTGGTTGGCGGCTTCTTCGCGGGTGGGCTTATGGCAATCTGCCTTGCGGCGGCGATCCATCTCAGCGTGCGCAGCGTCGATACCCTGCCGCGGGCGACAGGCAGCGAACGCTGGCGTTCGGCCGTGGCTGCGATACCTGCCTTCGGGCTTGGCGTCATCGTGGTGGTCGGCATCCGCATCGGCGTCGTCACCACCACGGAAGCTGCGGCCCTTGCCGCCCTCTACACGCTGTTTCTCGGTTTCGGTTACCGGCTGGGCGCGGGCCGCATTTTCGCGACCTTCCGCCAGTCGGCGGGTGAGGCGGCGGCCATCGGTCTTCTGATCGGCACGGCGGGGCCTTTCGCCTTCCTGCTGGCGGTGGACAATGTCTCCGGCCTCGTCACCGATTTTGTGACGCTTCTGGGCGGCAGCAAGATTGCGGTGCTCCTGCTCTCCAACCTCATCCTGCTCGTGGTTGGTCTGGTGCTGGATATTGGTGCTGCCATCCTGCTGTTCGGGCCGATCCTGCTGCCTGCTGCCGTGGCAGCCGGCATTGATCCCATCCATTTCGGCGTCATTCTCGTGGTCAATCTGATGATCCATGGCCTGACACCGCCGCTCGGCATGCTGATCTTCGTGGTCAGCGGCGTCACCCGCATTCCGGCGACAGCACTTTTCCGGGCCGTCGTTCCCTATCTCGTCTCGCTTCTCGTTTCCCTCGCCATTTTGTGCGCTTGGGCCATTTTCTTCTAAATTTGGGGTTTCAATCATGACTATTATCGATCGCCGCAATCTCCTCAAACTCTCCGCCATCGGCGCCGCAACGCTCGCCGCGCCTGCCTTTGTGCGCACGGCAAATGCCAGAACCCGCAGCCTCACCGTTGCCTCGCTGTTTGCCGATGACAAGCCGGAGACGAAAATCTGGGTGAAGATCAGCGAGCTGGTGGAGGCGAAGCTGCCCGGCCGTTTCCGTTTCAACATCGTCAAGAGCGGTGCGCTGGGCGGTGAAAAGGAAGTGGCGGAAAATATCCGCCTGGGCTCGGTTCAGGCGAGCCTTTCGACAGTCTCCTCGCTCTCCGGCTGGGTGCCGGAACTGCAGATACTCGATCTGCCTTTCCTGTTTCGCGATGCCGACCACGTGCGCAAGGTGGTGACGGGCGAGACTGGCACTGATCTGAAGACGAAGCTCGCCGCCCAGCAATTCATCGCCGCCGATTTCATCAATTACGGCGCACGCCATCTTCTGACCAAGGAGCCGGTAACCCGGCCGGAGCAGCTGGAAGGCAAGAAGATCCGCGTCATCCAGAGCCCGCTGCACACCAAGCTGTGGAGCGCCTTCGGCACCACCCCGGTCGGTATCCCGATCACCGAGACCTATAATGCGCTGGCAACCGGCGTGGCTGATGCCATGGATCTCACCAAATCCGCTTATGCCGGCTTCAAGCTTTACGAGGTCGTGCCCTATCTGACGGAAACCGGCCACATCTGGGCTTCAGGCGTCGTCTATTACGGTGCGACCTTCTGGAACCAGCTGGATGACGAAGAGAAGAAGGTTCTCCTGGAAGCATCGAGCGAAGGCGCGCAATATTTCAACCAGCTGATCGTCGAGGACGAAGTAAAGTCCGTCGAGCTTGCGCTTTCGAAGGGCGGCAAGGTGCTGCAGCCGGAAGCACTGGACGAATGGCGCAAGGGCGCGCAGGGCGTCTGGCAGGATTTCTCCGGCATTGTTGGCGGCATCGAGAAGATACAGGCTGTGCAGTCGGCCTGATAATACGGCCCATCAAAATCAGGAAACCCCGTGCGTCCTTCGGGCGCACGGGGTTTCTTTGTTCGGTATCAGTGCGAAGCGCCGGAGCCGCCAACGGCAACGATGGAGTAAGGCTGGCCTTCCACCGCAAGCGTACGGGTTTCCTTCAGGCTTTCCGCATCCACCACGCGCACCAGCGAATGGCGTGGATCGGAAATTGCGACCTGCCCGTCGGCAACGGCGAGACGCGGACGCGGATCGCGCCAATGGCCATCCTTGCTGTAGGGTTCGGTCACCTTCGCCTTGCGGGTGATGGCGCCTTCCAGCACGTCAAGCACATGCAGGTCGCCATCTTCCGTCAGGATATAGGCATTGCGCGGATTGGCGGGGTCGAGGATGAAATCGACGCGCCGGGTCGGCAGTTCCACCAGGCGGAAGGCGTCCTTGCTGTCAGGATCGATCAGGACGACCTTGTCCTCACCGTAGTTTCCAAGGAAAAACTGCATGGATTTGCCGCCGAGCAGCGTGCCGGTATAGGCTTTCGGGAAATCTTCCGGATAGGCCAGCATTTCGAGCTTCGGACCATCCGTGCCGCCCGGCCGGGCAACGAGAATGCCTTCCTTGCAGCCAAAGGCCGCAAGCCGTGCGGATGTCGCCTCGCCGTGCAGATCGGTGCATGTCGCCTGTTCACCAACCTGCTTGCCTTCCCTGTCAAGAGCGCGCAGCCCGATGCGGGGCGGCAGCGTGTCGGGTTTGGTTTCGATCTGCGTGTTGGGTACGGACACCAGAACGTAACGGCCCATCGTCACCGCCACGCCGTGATGCGGGGCGGTCGTATCGATGGTGCGGACCTTTGCCTTGCCGTCCAGCAGGGCTGCCTCATCGATGATTTCAGCCTTGCCGCCACGGTCGTAGAACAGGATGGCATGGTCATCATGCGGCACGACGTGGAACGGGCGTTTGCCTTCGAAGGTAACGGGCAGCAGCGCCGTATCCTCCACATCCAGATCGCGGTGTTCACCGTGGTCGGAAAAGACGATGCCGGTCTTGATCACATGCACGATATCCGAATCTGACTGTGTGGCGAAAACAGTCTTGCCGGAGGCGCTGGCGGTCAGCGCCGCATAGCCCTTCAGGTCGTAGCGTCCGAGTTCCTTGCCGGTTTCGAAATTGATCGCGCGCACCACCGGCTGGGTGTGATCGGCAATGAAGAGACGCCATTCCTTGACGCTGTCGCCGCTTTCTTCCGCCTGCGCCACGCCAGAGGCGAGCGGCAGGGTGAGGGCAAGGCACGTGGCAAGCGCGCTCATGCCAAGGTGCTGTTGAAGGGAAAATCTCATGGTGTTCCTTCCAGACGTTATCATCCCCGTGCGGATACGAACCGCTATCGGTTCTGAAGGATGATTGTAATGTTATTACGTTACGAGATTGCGTATTAGCATTACGTGCGGGGGCGATGTCAACCGATGCCGACGTCCTGGTGCGGAAAAATCTGGATGGGGCCCGTGAGGCGGGGGAGGGAGGCGGGCGACGCTTCAGCGTCAGGCCGTATTTCCCGAATAGCGGTAAAGCCGAATAAAAAGGCAGGCGCATCGCTGCGCCTGCCTCAATCAGTTTTAGCGGATATCGTCAGGCAGAACATCCGAAGGGATGTTCTGGTAGGAAACCGGGCGCATGAAGCGGCGGATCGACATGGTGCCAACAGAGGTTGCGCCGAAGTTCGTCGATGCCGGGTAAGGGCCGCCATGAACCATGGCTTCGGAGACTTCCACGCCGGTCGGGAAACCATTGGCGAGAACGCGGCCGGCCTTGCGCTCAAGGATCGGCAGCAGCTTGCGGCCAAGCTCGGCGTCGCCGGCATCCAGATGCAGGGTTGCGGTCAGCTGGCCTTCGAAGCTCTTTGCGACTTCCAGCATTTCTTCCGGGCTATCGACTGTCACGATGAGGCCGAGCGGTCCGAAGACTTCTTCGGCAAGAGCGTGGTTGGCAACCCAGTCCTTGCCGGAAACCCGGTACAGATAAGGCGTCGCATTGCGCAGGTTGCAGGTGGTGGTCAGCACGTCGCGCACGCCGTGGCCGGCGGCGATACGGTCGCGGCCGTCGCGATAGGCGGCGGCGATACCATCCGTCAGCATGACCTGCGGGCCGACTTCGGAAAGCGCGGCACGTGCGGTTTCAGCAACCGCATCCGCCTGCTCGGAGAGAATGACGGCGATGCCGGGATTGGTGCAGAACTGGCCCGCACCCATGGTCAGCGAACCGGCCCAGCCCTTGGCGATGGCCTCACCGCGAGCGGAAACGGCTTCCGGCAGCAGGAACATCGGGTTCACGGAGCCGAGTTCGCCGAAGAAGGGGATCGGCTCGGGGCGCTGGGCGCACAGATCGAACAGCGCGCGGCCGCCGGCGAGCGAACCGGTGAAACCGACCGCCTTGATGCGCGGATGCTGCACGAGCGCGGAACCGACATCGCGGCGGCCGCCCTGGATCAGCGAGAAGACGCCGGGATGCAGATTGTGCTTCTTGACGGCGGCGAGAACGGCTTCGGCAACGATTTCGCCGGTGCCGGGATGGGCGGAATGGCCCTTGACGACGACGGGGCAGCCGGCGGCCAGAGCAGCAGCGGTATCACCACCGGCCGTGGAAAAGGCGAGCGGGAAGTTCGACGCGCCGAAGACGGCGACGGGGCCGATCGGGCGCTGCATCAGGCGGATATCCGGGCGCGGCAGCGGCTGGCGATCCGGCAGCGCTTCGTCGTGGCGGCGGTCGAGATAGTCACCCTTGCGGATATGCGAGGCAAAAAGGCGGAGCTGGCCAACGGTGCGGCCACGTTCGCCCTGCAGGCGTCCGGCGGGCAGGCCGGTCTCGGACGAGCCGATTTCGGTGATGGCGTCGGCGCGTGCTTCGATCTCATCGGCGATGGTGTCGAGGAATGCGGCGCGCTCTTCGCGGGTGGTGTAGCCGTAGCTCCAGAAGGCTTCTTCCGCAGCTTCACACCGCATTCACCAGATCGACCGTGCCGACCGAAAAATCGAAAGCCTCGCCATGTGCAGGCTCGCTGCGGAATTTTGCTTCCGTTGCGACCCATTCTCCTGCAACCAGATGTTTGCCGTGCGGCTTGAAACTCATTGTGCTCTTCCCTGAAAATCTGATCCTGCGTGGAAAATCCACCCGACACCGCGACGATGGACCGAAAGGCGACAGCACAAACGCCATCAGCCGCGATCCTCGCCCGGTTGCCTTCTGCCTTAGCCCGTGCGGGGCCTGAGCGAAAGGCGGTTTCTCAACTATTTGACCAAAAAGTGTGATTAATTGGGCGGGACGTGAAAATGACGCGCTTCCGTTTACGCGCACGGCGCTCTATTGTGACGCCATGATGACAAATAGACTTCCGAAATATATCGCCTGGTCGGTTTTCCTGCTGATCGTGATCGTTACAATCTGCCCGATCAGCTTTCGTCCGCAAACGCTGACGACGGTGGGCATCGACCGCGCCGCGGCCTTCGCCTTCTGCTCGGCCGCCTTCGTGCTCGCCTATCCGCGTTACTGGCTGGCGATCATCGTGGCAGGCATTGCGGCGGCTTTCGGCATCGAGGCGCTGCAATTCCTGTCGCCCACCCGCCATCCGCATCTGATGGACGCCGCCGTGAAAGCCGCCGGCGTCATCGCCGGCGGGCTAGGGGCTTTTTCCTGGCTTCAGTTCAAGGCGCGATTGACCGCAGGTTCTCTCATCCGTCATTCCGGCCTTGAGCCGGAATCCAGCCAGCCCAAGTCCTTGGGCTGAAAGGAGTCTTTTCGCCGCGCGGACGCACGCCGGCTGGATTCCGGCTCGAGGCCGGAATGACGGATAGGAAGCCGATCAAACGCGGCCTCGCTTTCGCTCAGCGATCACCCTTCGTCAGCCCGAAACGGCTATGCGATAACGTGCGCTCGATACCGCGCAGCTCCGACAGCCCCTTCAGCCGGCCGATGGCGGGATAACCGGGCTGCGCACCGCGCGTCAGATCATCGAGGATTTCCTGACCGTGATCGGGCCGCATCGGAATGGTGTGGTCTTCGCGGCCTTCCGCCCGACGACGGGCTTCTTCAGTAAGCAGCGCGGCGATGACGGCGACCATGTCGGTGCCGCCTTCCAGATGCTCGTCCTCGAAGAAGGAGCAGGGCACGGTATCGGTGTCACGCGTCACATTGCGCAGATGCACGAAATGGATGCGATCGGCAAAACGGCTGGCGATGAAGGGAAGGTCGTTATCCGCCCGTGCGCCAAGCGATCCGGTGCAGAGCGTCACGCCATTGGCGCGACTGTCGACCTTTGAAAGCATGTGGGCATAGTCCGCCTCCGTCGACAGAATACGTGGCAGGCCGAGCAGCGGCCAAGGCGGATCATCACCATGGGCGCAGATGTTGATGCCCACTTCCTCGGCGACCGGTGTCACCTCGGAGAGAAAGTCGATCAGGTTCTGCTGCAGCCTTTCACGGTCGACGCCGTGATAGGAGCGCAGCTTTTCGAGAAGCTGGGCGAGTGTATAACCATCCGCCGAGCCGGGCAGGCCAGCGCCGATATTGCGCCCGAGCGCGGTGATTTTTGCATCCGGCATTTCGGCGAAGCGTTTTGCCGCTTCCTCCAGCAGCCAGTCCGGATAGTCGGCCCTGGCGTCCGGGCGCTTCAGAATGTGAATGTCGAAGGCGGCGAAATCAGGAAGGTCGAAGCGCATCGCCTTTGCGCCGTGCCTGGTTTCCCAGCGCAGATCAGTGCGGGTCCAGTCCAGCACCGGCATGAAATTATAGCAGACGGTGCGGATGCCGGAGGCGGAGAGGCGGCGCAGGGTTTCCTGCCAGTTGGCGATGTGATTTTTCCAATCCCCGGTCTGGGTCTTGATGTCTTCGGAGACGGGCACGCTTTCCACCACATCCCAATAAAGCCCACCGGCCTTGATGGCTTCATGCCGTTTGGTGATTTCATCCACCGGCCAGACATCGCCGGTGGCGATGTGGTGCAGCGCGCTGACGATGCCTTCCGCGCCCGCCTGAGCCGCATCCTGAACCGTGACCTTGTCGACTGGGCCGAACCAGCGCCATGTATGTCTCATCTTTAATCCTCAAATATCAGTCTGCGGAAAATGTTAGTTGCACCTTGCAGGCGGCGGAGCGGTCACCGGCCTGTTCAAAGGCCGCTTTCGCCTCGCCGAGCGGGAAGCTGTGGGAAATGATCGGGCGCACATCGATCCCGCGCGTGGAGATAAGCCCGGCGGCGATGGCGAATTCATCATGGAAACGCTGCGAGCCGCGCCAGAGGATTTCCTTGCCCACCAATGCATTGAGCGGAATGGTGATGTCGCCGGTGACGCCCACCTGTACGATGGTGCCGCGCGGGCGCACGCAGGCAAAGGCGGCGCGAAGTGCGGGCGCTGCGGCGGAGCAATCGAAAATGACGTCGAAATACCCCTTGTTTTCCTGATAGGGCAAAAGCGCCTCAGTGTCTTTTGCGACATTGATGGTGCGGTCGGCACCCATGGCGGGTGCGCGTTCCAGCGCGGCATTGGTGAGATCGGTCGCGACGATGGTGCCGGCGCCGGCATGGCGTGCGGCGGCAATGGTCAGAAGGCCGATGGGACCGGCGCCGGTGACCAGCACCTTCGCACCTGTCAGATCGCCGGCCTGGGCAACTGCATGCAGGCAGACGGCGAGCGGTTCGGTGCAGGCGGCCTCGGCGGGCGAGGTCGCGTCTGAAAATGTTGCGCATTGTTTTGCCGGAACCACCAGCCGGTCGCGGAACATGCCCTGCTCATGCGGCAGGCGCATGGCGCTGCCCATGAAGCGCATCTCGAGGCAATGGATGGGCTCGCCCTTCAGGCAGAAATGGCAATGGCCGCAGGGCTGGGACGGATTGACGGCGACGAGCTGGCCGATGGCGAGCCCGCTGACGCCAGCGCCCAAAGCCGCGATATGGCCGGATGCCTCATGACCGCAGATGATCGGCTCGCGCACCCGCACCGGGCCGAAACCGCCATCCTGATAATAATGCAGATCGGAGCCGCAGATGCCGCCTGCCGCCATGGTGAGCAGCACTTCGCCGGGGCCGGGAGCCACAAGCTCCTGCGTTTCGACGCGGATGTCCTTAACGCCGTGTAGACGTGCCACGCGTGTCTGCATGACGATGCCCTTTCTTTAGGTGGTTGCACTGGACACGACGTTTGAAAATCATTTGACAATCCTGCGTGTGGCTCACCCCCTTTGTCCTGCCGGACATCTCCCCCTCAAGGGGGAGATCGTTCCTTGGCGATGTCTCGCACCTCTCGACGGTCGAGAATGAAGTGGCGAGAAAGCGTCTTGCTGATCTCCCCCTTGAGGGGGAGATGTCCGGCAGGACAGAGGGGGGTGAGCCACACGCGGAATCGTCAATGATTTTCAACCATCGTGTACTGTGTTGAAACCCGCGCGGGAAACCGCGCGGGCGATGATATTGGCGTTAGCGGATCAGGCCCATTTCGGTCGGCAGCCACAGCGTGATGGCGGGAACGAAGGTGATCAGCAGCAGCGCCACGAACAACGGCACCAGCCAGGGCAGAATGGCCATGGTCGTGCGTTCGACGGAGAGTTTCGCCACGCGCGAGAGCACGAACAGCACCATGCCGAGCGGCGGATGCAACAGGCCTATCATCAGGTTGAGCGTGATGATGAGACCGAAATGCACCGGATCGATATTGAACTGCAGCACCAGCGGCAGCAGGATCGGCACGAGGATGGTGATGGCCGCAATCGTATCGAGGAAGCAGCCGACGAACAGCATCAGGAGATTGACCAGCACGAGGAAAATCCACTTGCTGTCGGTGATCGTCAGGATCGCCGCCGACAGAAGCTGCGCCGCCTGGCTGACCGTCAGCAGCCATGCGAAGACCGAGGCCGCCGCGACGATGAAGAGCACCGAAGCGGTCGTCTCAATCGTATCGAAGGTCGATTTCGCCAGCGTTTTGAAGGTCATCGTCCGGTAACGGACAAGCCCGAGGAACAACGACCAGAGGACGGCCGCAACGGCGGCTTCCGTCGGTGTGAACCAGCCCATGGTCATGCCGCCGATCAGGATGACAGGCGTCATCAGCGCCATCACGGCCGAGAAGTCGAAATACCAGTCGCAGGCGAGCAATATCACCAGGACGATCAGGATCGATAGGTTGAGCGACAGGCCAAACGCCGTGAGGATATAGATGCCGAGCGGCACCATCATCACCACGAAAACTTCGATCGACGCGCCGAAGATGGTTCTGAGGCTGAAGGGCGTATCGGAGCCCCAGCCCTTGATATAGGCGAAGACGGCAACCGTGATCATCATCAGAAGCGTCATCACGACGCCCGGAACGATGCCGGCCATGAACAGCGCGCCGATGGAGACATTCGCCATCATGCCATAGATGACGAACGGTAGCGATGGCGGGAAGATCGGGCCGAGCGTTGCGGAGGCGGCGGTGACGCCGACGGCCGCTTCGACCGGGTAACCGTGATCCTTCATAGCCTTGATTTCGATGGTGCCGATACCGGCCGCATCGGCAAGCGCGGTGCCGGACATGCCGGAAAAGATCACCGAGCCGATGATGTTGACCTGTGCAAGGCCGCCCTTCATCCAGCCGACCAGCGCGACGGCAAAGGAATAGATGCGTCCCGTCACACCCGCCGTATTCATCAGGTTGCCGGCGAGAATGAAGAAGGGAACGGCCAGAAGCGGAAAGCTTTCCACACCGGCGATCAGGCGCTGCGCCGCGATGATATCAGGCGCGACATTGTAGAAGACGATGTAGAGCAGCGAGGCCGAGGCCATCGATATCGCGACGGGCAGGCCGATCAGCATCAGGAGAAGAAAGGAGCCGATAAGAAGCAGCATGTGATCAATCCCCCGCGCTCTGGAATTCTTCGGGCCGCTCGAGCACGGAATAACCACGCTGCATATTGGCGATGAAGACCTGCACCGATCGGAAGAACATCAGAACGAAAGCGGCCAGAACCGTGTAGAAAACGATGTTGCGCGGCAACGCCACGGTGACCATCTCCTCATCGGCGACGATTTCCAGATAGCGCCACATCAGCCAGGAGGTGTAGGCGAAGAAGAGGATACGCAGCACATCGACAAGGATCGACATGGCGCGGGCCACCTGTGGCGGCACATAGTGATAAAGCACATCCACCTGGATGTGGCGCGACATGCGCACGCACATGACCGAACCCAAAAAGACGACGCCGATCAGGCAGTTGACGGCAATTTCTTCCGTCCAGGCGTAGCTGTCGTTGAGTACGTAGCGGGTGAAGAACTGAAGGAACACGCAGCCCGTCATCAGCCAGAAGAGGCCGAGCGTGACCCAGTCTTCGAATGAATAGACCTTGAGATCGACCTCCGGCGGCGCCTCGTCGAACGTATGGGCGAGTTCCTCAGGCGTGACCTGAGTATGGATTTCCTGCGACATTGAGATATCCCGTCTGGAGAGAAAGGGCGGTGCGGCAACGGGGCCGCACCGGATCTTGGCTCACTTGACGGCGCGAATGGCTTCCCAGTCGGCCTTGTCGTAACCGAAATCCTCGAACTTCACTTTTTCGAGGACGTTCTTCTCGAAGTCGGCCTTGTCCACCTCGGCCACTGTGAGGCCGCGCTTCTTGAAGTCTTCGACGAGGCTCTTTTCGCGGCTTTCGATGGTCTTGGTGGTGCGCTCGGCTGCCTGCTGCATGATTTCGGTGAAGATTTTCTTGTCTTCATCGGAGAGCTGCGACCACAGGTTCTTCGAAATCACCGTATTGAGGTGGTCGACGATATGGCCGGTCAGGACGATGTTCTTCTGCACTTCGAAGAACTTCTTCGCCTCGATGGTGGTCAGCGGGTTTTCCTGGGCGTCGACCGTGCCGTTCTGGAGAGCCAGATAGACTTCCGCAAAGGCAATCGGGGTGGTGTTGGCGCCGCAGGCGCGCGGCATGGCGAGATAGGCCGGAACGTCGGGAACGCGCATCTTCAGCCCCGCCATGTCGGCGCAGGCGGCAATCGGCTTGTTCGATGTGGTGTGACGCGTGCCGTAATAGCTGACGGCGGCGATGTGGTTGCCGGTCTTGTCTTCATAACCCTTGGCGAGCCGCTTGAAGATATCGCTCTTGGTGTAGGCGATCAGATGGCTCGGGTCGCGAAAGATATAGGGGAAGTAGGTGACGCCGATCGGCTTGAAGTCACGCGCGGCAAAGCTGGAGCCGGAAATGATGATATCGACGGTGCCGATTTTCAGGCCCTGATTGATATCGGCTTCCTTGCCGAGCTGCGAAGCCGGAAAGACATCGATCTTGTAGCGGCCTTCGGTGCGCTTGGCGATCTCTTCCGCAGCCCAGACCGAATCGGTGTGGAACGGTTCGGAGGTCTCGTAGACATGCGCCCATTTCAGCGTGGTCTGCGCCTGCGCCGCCAAGGCGGAAAGCAGGATGGCGGCTGTTGCGCCCATCAAAGTCGACAATCTGATTTTCATTCTTAACTCCTCCCGAATTAAAGCCAGATGTGCTGTTTTTTCCGTTGCCGGTTGCGGCGACGGTCACTCCTCCCCGATCGTTTCCTCCCCGAAACTCTCGGAAAATCTCTTTGCGACAGCGTCAGATGCTGCCGCATCGCCTCGCGGGCGCCTTCCGGATCGTTCGCGGCAATGGCGTCGCGGATGATCCGGTGTTCCTGCACGGCGAGGATCCAGGTATGCGGTCCCTCGAAATAGCTGGCGAGCTTTTCGAAATAGGGCGAAAGGCTGCGCTCGTCGTAGATCAGGCCGGTAAAGCGGTTGAGCGCCGAATTGCCGATGATATCGGCAATGGCGGTGTGGAAGGCGCGGTCGAGATTGAGCGCCTGCGGTGAATTGTCGAGCGCGCCGGCCATTCGTTCGATGATGTCGTCGAGCTTGACGATGCATTCCGGGGTGGCGAGCCTTGCAGCCTCTTCCGCAATCGCACTTTCGATGATGCAGCGCGCCTGCAGGATTTCGAACGGACCATGCGCATCCGGCAGCGGCGGCTTTTCCTTGGCCTGCTTGCCGGCCGCGCTGACATAGACGCCCGAACCCATGCGGATATGGATATGGCCTTCCACTTCCAGAACGATCAGCGCTTCGCGAACCGTCGGGCGGGATACGCCGAAGCGTTCGGCAAGATCCCGTTCCGCCGGCAGGCGCTGGCCTTCGGTCAGTTCCCCGCTTTCGATGAGCAAACGAATTTGTTCCGCAACCAGCCGGTAAAGGCGGCGCGGCTCCAGAGCCACAAACATGATATCCTCCCAGCGCGAAAGTCTCCCCCGTTCGCGCAAGCGGTAAGATGGTCTTACCAATTTTATTAGGACGCATTTATGCGGTGCTGTCAATTGGCCGCTGGTGGAAAATGTGGGGGAGGAGTTTGGGGCGGTTCAGCAGGTCGGGCGTTGTCTTATTCCGGGGCTTTTACCACTCCCGTCATTCCGGCTTGGTGTGGGCATTCAGCCAGCCTGAATCTTTGTGCATAAAAGGATGGTAAAGTTCGCAAACCTTGCCTCCGTCATGCTCGGGCTAGTCCCGAGCATCTGCTACCGGTCAGTTTTACGATAGGTGGTTAGATCCTCGGGACAGGCCCGAGGATGACGTCGTATGTGTTGGCTTGTTAGCCGATAGAAAGTTCGGCTTCTCAGCCTCTATTGCCCGCGAGCCTCAGAGCGCCGTTCTCACCGATGACGACATCCAGCTCACCATATCCGCCTATGGAAAGATGCGGCGTTTCGATGAGATGGGAGTGGGTGGCGTTGATGACGACCACGGTTGCGCCCATGCTTTCCCCGGCCCGAATGCCGGCGGGGGCGTCCTCGAAGACGACACAGTTTTCAGGCGCGACGCCGAGCTTTTCCGCCGCTTTTTTATATCCTTCCGGATCAGGCTTGCCGTTCACCACGTCCTCGGCGCAGATCATCACCGGAGGCGGGGTGAGGCCTGCGGCCGCCAGCCGGCGTTCGGCGAGCGCGCGGGCGGCGGAGGTGACGATGGCCCATTTGCCGGCCGGCAATTTTTCGAGAAATGCCGCAGCTTCGGGAATCTGGAGGATGCCGTCGACATCGTCCATTTCCTTCTGCAGCAGCATCGCCGCCTGTTCCGCGACATCGAGACCGGGAACGGCCTCGCGGCGCACCACTTCCGACGCGCGCATGCCATGGATGCGCTGCAGGAAAGCGTTCGGCTCTATGCCGTTGTCCACGGCCCATTCCCGCCAGACCCGCTCCACCACCGCAATCGAGTTGAGCAATGTTCCATCCATGTCGAACAGGAAGGCCGCATAGTCTTGCGAAAATATCTGGTTCTGCGGCGGGACTTTGCTGTGCATCTCATTCTTCCGTTGAAGCTGTCGGGACGCCTGTCTCTACAGCATCGGCGGAGATAACGGAATCGCTTTTCCACCTTGAAGGCATAATGCGGTCATCTGGCCGAAGGCGGATATTGTCCCGGAATCGGACGTTCGCGTGTTCCGCGACTCGCCGGGTTGGGGTAGGAGAGAAGGCGTGCCCATTCCGCGATGCTGAGCGTCAGGTTGCAGCAAGGATGAGCTGCTATCGTGAGTTCTCACAAGTGCCGGAAACGCGTTAAATCAAAAGGTAATGATGAATTTTGAATGTTTCGCATGAAGTTTTTCGGGGCGGAATTTTCTTAACGAATCCGCCGCTTCAGGGGCGGCGTTAACCATTTGTTAACCATATTCGAGGTACCTAATTGTCAACGATTTGTTTACCAAGATGACCAAAGTGCTAACAGACCAGCGTTCGATCCGTATCAAAGGCCGCTCCTTCCTCGCAGTCGTCCTGTCCCCCGAATCTCCGGTCGATCAATGGCTGGAAAGGCTCGATGATCTTGCCGCCCGTTCGGCGGGCTTCTTTCTGTCGCGTCCGGTGGTTCTGGATGTGTCGGAGCTGTCGCTTGACAAGGCGGGGCTGAAGGAGCTGCTGGCGGCGCTGACGGAGCGCAATGTCGGCATCATGGGTATCGAGGGCGTTCGCCCCTCGATGATCGAGCCGGGCATGCCGCCGTCGCTGAAGGGCGGAAAGCCCGCTTCCGATGTCGAGGTTGAGCCGGTCGCCATCGCTGCCGAGTTGCCGGAGGAAAAGCCGCGCACTGCCGGTGAGGTCAGGGCCGTCGTGCCGTCGCTGGTCATCAACGAGCCGGTTCGCTCCGGCCAGTCGATCATGTTTCCCGAGGGTGACGTGACCGTCATCGGTTCGGTCGCCTCGGGGGCGGAAATCATCGCCGGCGGTTCGGTGCATATTTACGGCGCCCTGCGCGGTCGCGCCATGGCCGGTTCGCTCGGCAATGTTTCGGCGCGCATCTTCTGCCGCAAGCTCGAAGCGGAGCTTCTGGCCATCGACGGCGTCTACAAGGTGGCCGAGGACATTGACGACAAGCTGCGCGGCCAGCCCGTTCAGCTCTGGCTGGAAAACGATACGATCAAGGCCGCAAAGCTAGGCTGATAACAGAGAAACAACACAGGAACAGGAGAGCCATATGGGGAAGGTAGTCGTTGTAACTTCCGGCAAGGGCGGGGTGGGAAAGACCACCTCGACCGCAGCGCTTGGCGCCGCACTGGCGCAGAACAAGGAGAAGGTCGTGGTCGTCGATTTCGATGTCGGCCTGCGCAACCTCGATCTCGTCATGGGTGCTGAACGCCGCGTGGTTTACGATCTCGTCAACGTCATCCAGGGCGATGCCAAGCTGACGCAGGCGCTGATCCGCGACAAGCGCCTCGAGACGCTGTTCCTGCTGCCTGCCTCGCAGACGCGCGACAAGGACAATCTGACGCCGGAAGGTGTCGAATGGGTCATCAACGAGCTGAAGAAGCACTTCGACTGGGTGATCTGCGACAGCCCCGCCGGCATCGAACGCGGCGCGACGCTGGCCATGCGCCATGCGGATGTGGCCGTCGTGGTCACCAATCCGGAAGTCTCCTCGGTGCGCGACAGCGACCGCATCATCGGTCTGCTGGATTCCAAGACGCTGAAGGCCGAACGCGGCGAGCGTATGGAGAAGCACCTGCTTCTGACGCGTTACGACGCTTCCCGCGCCGAGCGTGGCGATATGCTGAAGGTCGACGACGTTCTGGAAATCCTTTCCATTCCGCTGCTCGGCATCATTCCCGAAAGCACGGATGTGCTGCGGGCGTCGAACGTCGGCGCACCGGTCACGCTGGCGGATGCCCGCTGCGCGCCGGCCATGGCCTATTTCGACGCCGCCCGCCGCCTGTCCGGCGAGGATACTCCGGTGGTCATTCCAGGCGAGAAGCGTGGCATCTTCTCCAAGATCTTCGCAAGGAGGGCTGCATGAGCATCTTCAGTCTTTTCCGCAAACAGAAGTCGGCACCGCTTGCGCGCGAACGCCTGCAGGTGCTGCTCGCCCACGAAAGGGCATCCTCCGGCTCCGATCTGGTCGCCATCCTCAGGGAAGAAATTCTCGGCGTCATCGCCAAACATGTGCAGATCGACAATGATCGGGTGCATGTGAAGATGGATCGCGACGAGCATGTCTCGATACTCGAGATCGATGTCGAGATTCCTCTGGGTGCCGATCTGCGCGCCGCGTAAGATGAGTTGCCGCCCATCATCGGACGATGAGGCTGTGGAGTTGAAGGACGTCTCCCCCTCATGCCGGACTTGATCCGGCATCCAGCCACGGCGCGTCTGTGCCGTGAGTAGAGTCTCTCGCGATCAAGGACTTGATCGCGCTGGACCCCGGATCTCGTCCGGGGTGACGGAGTGCGGATGCTGCGGCTTAGCCAAACGCACCCCTCACTAATCTTTCTATTAATCACGTCGCCCCATACCGGGCGGCGTTTTTTATTCCGCCGTCGTATCGACGGGTTTTCGAAACGCCTCGGCCAGATCGCCGGGCAGCGGACGCTTCAGGTTGATGCCGTTCGGCGGGATAGGCGCATTGAACCATTTGTCGTAGATTTTCTCGATTTCGCCGCTCTCATAGATTTGGCCGAGCGCCTCGTTAACGGCGTCGCGGAAGCCGGTATCGCCATGGCGGAGCATCAGGCCATAGGGCTGTGGCGGGGCGAGATATTCATCGGAGATGACGTAGTCTTCCGGCTTGCCGGTCTCGGCAACGAAGGATCGCAGAAGTATATCGTCCATGACGAAGGCGGAGGCACGGTTTTCCGTCACCATGTCGAAACTGCCCTCGGTGCTGTCATTTTGCAGAACCGCGACGTTCAGCCCCAGTTTGCGATTGAGCACATTGAGTTGGGTGATGTTGATGGTTCCCGTCGTCACCACCACCGTTCGCCCGGCGAGATCGGCGACGGTGTTCAGGCCGCTCGATTTCAGCGCCACATAACGGGTGCCGGTGATGAAGTGGCTGTAGGAGAACCACACGGCCTTGCGCCGCTCCTCGGTATTCGTGCTCGCCACGCATTCCATGTCCATCGTGCCGTCATTGAGAAGCATGATGCGGTTGCTGGGCGTGCGCTTGACGAACTCGACCTTCAGTTCCGGCAGGCCGAGCTTCTTCTTGATGGAATCCGCCACTCTCAGGCATAGCTCGATGCTGTAGCCGATAGGCTCCGGCCCGGTGCCGAGATAGGAAAAGGGAATATTGCGATCGGCATAACCGAGCTTGATGGTGCCGGTTCTGGCAATGGTTTCAAGTGTCGGCGGCTGGGCATCCTCGCTCACCGCCTGGGTGGGCAGAAGACTTGAAAAAACGAGCATAAGCCATAATGTCGATCTCTGCATCGCGCATCTCCAGCCAAATAATCCGTCAAAACATTTTCATGAAAATCGATACGGGTTGACGCCTTGCGCTCTCAGTCCTGGTATTCGCTCGGATGTTCGTATGCCTGTTTCAGAGAGGCGGCCATCGGCAGGTTCAGGTTCATGCCGTTTGGGGGAATGGGCTTGGTGAACCATTTTTCATAAAGGCCATGAATGACCGGTCCTGTGAAAATATGCCGAAGGCTTTCATTGACCGCCGCCTTGAAACCCGGGTCGTTGCGCCGGAAAACCAGGCCATAGGGTTCGGGGGCGCTCAGCGTTTCCTCAGAAAGCGCATAGAGGTCCGGATTCTCTGACGTCGCCGCGAGCGCCGCGAGCAATATGCCATCCATGACAAAAGCGGAGGCCTTGCCGGAGACCACGAGTTCGAAGGCCTCCTCATTGGTTTTCGTCGGCATCACCGAGATATTGAGGTTCTTCGCCCGGTTCACGGCATTGAGCTGCTCAATATTGACCGTGCCGGAGGCGGATGTGACGGACCGCCCGGCGAGATCGGCAAGGCTTTTCAGATTGTCCTGCTTGCGGGAGAGAAACTGCGTTGCGGTCATGAAATTGGGATAGGAGAAATCCACGATCTTGCGGCGTTCGCTATTATTGGTCGTGGCCGCGCATTCAATGTCGATCTGGCCGCCGCGGACAAGGATGAAACGGGTCGCGGGTGTCGCCTTGACGTATTCGAGTTCGATCCTGTCGAGCTTCAGTTTCCTGCGAATATCTTCGCTGATCGCCCGACAAAGATCGGTCGAGAAACCGGTGACCTCCCCATTCGGCAATTGATAGGAAAAGGGCGGTTCGGCTTCGCGATAGCCGATGCGGATCTTTGCGGTTTTGGCGATCTGCTGAAGTGTGTCGCCTTCGCCGGCAGCCTGGAGCGGCGTAATGGGAGCAAGACATGTGAGGAAAAGGCAAAATACTGAAAGACGCATTTTATGTCCTCTGGGCCGGCGGCCGGTTTCTCAAATGGCTTTTTGCGGTGGGCAATAGGTTTCCTGTGTCGGTCTACCGATATCGCCGAATTCATCCTTCGCAATTGGAGCGATGACGGCGCGGTTCTTGAGAATGCGGGCAAGCGGCGCGGGCTCGGCAAAATAATAGCCCTGCGCTTCGTCGCAGCCGGAAAGCTTGAGCGCTTCGACCTGCTCCCTGTTTTCAACGCCCTCGGCGGTGACCTTAAGACCGATCTGTTCAGCCATGTCGATGACGGTGTTGACGATGGCGGAACACATGGGATTGGACGGCAGGCCGGAGACGAATTCCCGGTCGATCTTGATCTTGTCGAAGGCGACATGGGTGAGCGTGCTGAGCCCCGCATAACCGGTGCCGAAATCGTCAAGCGCGAGGCGAACGCCCCTTTCCTTCAGCAGTTTCAGGGCTCGGGCGCTGTTGTCGCGCTCCAGCATGACCGTTTCCGTCACTTCCAGTTCAAGCCGTTCCGCCGGGAAGCCGGATGTTTCAAGCGCCCGGTCCACTATCGGGACGATGTCGTCATTGCTGAGCTGAACGGCGGATAGATTGACGGCGAGCCTGATATCCTTCGGCCATGTCATCGCATCCCTGCAGGCCTGCGCCAGAACCCACTCGCCCAACGGCTTGATGAAGTTGTTTTCTTCGGCAAGCGCGATGAAGCGGTCCGGTGCGATGAGGCCAAGCTTGCTGTGCCGCCAGCGGGCCAGCGCTTCATAAGCGACGATGCGACCGCTCTGCAGATTGACAACCGGCTGGTAGTGCAGCTCGAATTCCTGGTTTTCGAGCGCGGATTTCATGTCTATTTCCAGCGCATGCTTATGCTGCGCCGCCATGTCCATGCCGGGCTCATAAAAGACGAAATAACCGCAGCCCATGGATTTCGCCCGGTAAAGACCGAGATCGGCATGTTGCAGAAGCTGCGTTGCAGATGTGCCGTGGCCCGGCGCGCAGGCGATGCCGATGCTGGTGTCGATGCTGATATCGCTGCCTTCGAGACTGAAACTGCGCGAGACGGCATGCACCACCCGCGCCGCCAGCATCGCCGCATCGCTCTCGCAGTCACCGTTTGCCGATTGAATGATCGCGAATTCGTCGCCGCCGAGACGGCTCACCATGTCGTTTTCACCAAGCACGGCGGAAATCCGCGAGGCCACCGCCACAAGCAGGGCATCGCCGGCGGCGTGTCCGAGTGTGTCGTTGACGGCCTTGAAGCGGTCCAGATCGAGCAGCATGACATTGAACGGCTGGCCTGACGCGGCAAGCTGTTCGAGACGGTTTTCGAGCGTCTTCATCAGCAGCACGCGGTTTGGAAGTCCGGTCAGTGCATCGTGGTGGGCCATATGTTCCAGCTGCTGCGCCATATCGCGTATCTGCCGCAGGCGTCCGCGTTCCAGAACCGCCTCGCGCAACGTCTCAATAGCGGTGGCCATGTCGCCGATCTCGTCCCGCCGCTCCTGAAACGGCGTGGCGACATCCGTTTCCTCGCGGGCGATCCGAAGCGTCGCCTGCACCAGCGCCGGGACCGGTTTCAGGAAATGTCGGGCGATGACGGTCACCAGCACGCCGGTAACGGTCAAGACCACGATCAGCGCGGCGAGCGAATTATAGATGAGCTTGCGCTGCGCGCCATAAAGCGCGTCCGAGCCGCCAATGCTGACGGCGACCGCGCCGATGGGTTTCTTCGTTTCCGTGCTGATGATCGGCAGCAGGCCGATATAGTGGCTGGATTCGCCGATGGTCGCAAAACCGGTGGAAAAACGCGCGGCGACCGCATCCCGGGAAAATATGGGATCGGTAGCGAGCGGCTTTTCACCGTCATCGGTGGCGTTGTCGAAAGCCGCCGCGATCTGCCGGAAGCCGGAATCCGCCTCGTCATAACGGAAAAGCCAGACGGCATTCTTGGTCTGTGCGCCGATAAGCGCGAGAACGTCGCTGGGGTTGAAGCCGGTAACGAGAATGGATTCGTCGTCGCCGATGGGCTTGTCGGTCAATATGCCGTTGACCTGCCCGTCGGCATCGGCTGTGACGCTGACATAGGTATAGATGCTGCGAAGCGTGGCGCTGGCGATCTGCGAATTGACGCGGGCCTGATTGAGCCATTGCTCGCTGGCCGCGGCGACGAACATATACCAGCCGACAAGCGCGCCGACGCTGTAGGAAAAGATCACGCCGCCGAGGAATATCAGGGTTATCTTGCTGGCGAGCGAGCGCCGTCGCGAAAACCGGCCTGTTTCCGGCTGCGTTGGTGAGCGAAGCGTGTGGCCCGGTTCAACCTGTCTATCCGTCCCGCGATAGGCAGTCTCTTCCATTCGCGATAGTCCCCCGCGATGTCGCGTTATAATTGTTTTATGGAATTTTATAGGGCATGCGTTTCAATGCTGTCTGCTAAATAATTCAACAAAGTTTAGATGCGATTAAGAATTAATCCGTCTTTTTATAGTCGTAGCTTATATAAGAGATGACGTCCCTGCACCTCAGGTTGAAAAAATCGGAGGTTAGAGGTGAGCCGTCAAGGATAAACTCCAAAATTCTGCTATTTCCGCCATGCTTTCCGATCCAGCATGCCGGTCATCGATAACGCGGCGATTGGCCTTGCCAACTGGCCGATAAACGGCATCTTGCGCGTAACATGCCGTTTTCAGGGAAGATATCATGGCTCATAAAGGCAAAAACATTGCGCAGCTTTCCGTTCTCCTCCAGAGCGGCCATCTCGATCCGCGTGCCCTGGTAGAAGAGACACTGGACGCGGTCGGGAGAGAGGACGATCACGCTATTTTTATCGAGTTGACGGCAGCGCGGGCGATGTCGGAGGCGGAAGCCGCGGCAAAACGCATTGGCGATGGCCGCTCCTGTGGTGTGCTCGATGGTATTCCGGTGGCCTGGAAGGACCTCTTTGACCTTGAAGGCATGGCGACCACGGCGGGGTCGACGGTGCTTGCCAACGATAAGCCTGCATCGCGCGACGCGGATGTGGTGACGGCGTTGAAACAGGCGGGCATGATCTGTATCGGCCGCACCAATATGAGCGAGTTCGCGTTTTCCGGTCTCGGCATCAATCCGCATTACGGTACGCCCCGCAATCCTGCTTCTACGGATGGTCACCGCCTGCCGGGCGGCTCTTCGTCGGGGGCGGGCGTCGCCGTGGCTGCCGGTCTGGTGCCGGTGGCGATCGGCACAGATACCGGCGGATCTGTGCGTATTCCCGCCGCCTTCAACGGCGTGGTGGGTTACAAGGCAAGTCGTGGCCGTTATTCGATGCGCGGCGTTTATCCCTTGGCGAAAAGCCTCGATTCACTCGGCCCGCTCACGCGCACCGTACAGGACGCCGTCTGGGTGGATGCCGCCATGCGCGGCAAGGCGGCTGCCGATCTCACGCGCGCGCCTCTTTCCGGCCTGTCGCTGGTGGTGCCGGAAACGGTCTTTTTCGATGGCATCGAGGATGGCGTCTCAGCCGCTTTCGAGCAGGCGGTGGAACGTCTCGTCCGCGCCGGCGCCTCGATGCGGCGGCAGGCATTCCCGATTTTTTCGGAACTGTTCGATCTTATCAAGGAAAAGGGTGCGCTGGTGACGGCGGAGGCCTTCGCCCTGCACAAGACCCGGCTGGAAGGCGCCGACGCCGCCCGCATGGATCCGCGCGTGGTGGCCAGAGCAGGGCTCGGCGCGAATATTTCCATGCCGGACTATATCGCCATCATCGAGGCGCGCGAACGCATGACGGCAGCGTTTTCCGGCATGATTGGCAGGCAAGAGCTGCTGGTGTCGCCGACATTGCCGCATGTCGCGGCCAAGGTCGCGCCGCTTCTCGAGAGTGACGATGCCTTTTTCGCCATGAACGCGAAGACCCTGCGCAACACCCAGATCGGCAATTTTTTCGATCTCTGCGGTGTTTCGATCCCCTGTGGAACGGGCGATGCGGGCATGCCGGTCGGCCTGCTGCTTTCCGGCCTGCACGGCACGGACGATCATGTTCTCAGCGTGGCGATGACGGCGGAAGAAATCGTTCGGGGTTGAGGGAGATTCATCCCCCTCGGGTTGTCGGCAACGTAAAAATATCCTTCGTCATCCTCGGGCCTGTTCCAAGGATCTGCTCTCTGCTTATTCAACGTGATTAGATCCTCGGTTGAGACGATGCACGGCGGTCACGCAATAAAGTTCTCCCCCTTATTATCAGTTTTCCAAACTTTTTTATCGGTTACCCCGCGGTGCCTGCTTGCGCCCGCCGTCCCGCCTCCTATGTCAGACGGGCTACGAAGGCGTAGCACCCGTTCTGGCGTTTAAGGGGCAGGGCGGGTTGGTCCTCCCAGGGAAAACGAACATGCTTATCGAAAAACTCAACTGGCGTTACGCCACCAAGAAAATGGATCCTTCCAAGGCCGTGTCGGAAGACAAGGTCGAGCGCATTGTCGAGGCGGCGCGGCTTGCCCCCACCTCCAGCGGTCTTCAGCCCTTCGAGGTGATCGTCGTCACCGATCCCGAAGTGCGCGCCAAAATCCGCGAAATCGCCTGGAACCAGGCGCAGGTGACAGACGGCTCGCATCTGCTGGTGTTTGCGGCATGGGACAACTACACCGAAGAGCGGATCAACCATATGTTCGATCTGGTCAACGAAGAACGCGGCATCAAGAATGAAGGCTGGGAAGCCTATCGCCAGATGCTGCTTTCCACTTATCCGCAGCGCGATCAGCAGGTGAATTTCGAGCACGCCGCCCGTCAGGCCTATATCGGCTTCGGTATGGCCGTGGCCCAGGCTGCCTTTGAGGGTGTGGATTCGACTCCGATGGAAGGTTTCGATCCTGCCAAGCTCGATGAAATCCTCGGCCTGCGTGAAAAGGGCCTGCGCTCCGTCACCATCCTGCCGCTCGGTTATCGCCAGCCGGAAGGCGACTGGCTGGTGAGCCTGAAGAAGGTGCGCCGCCCGGCCGATGAATTCGTCAGCCGCGTCTGATTTTACGCCGCTCGCAAAAGCTAAAGCATTTCCAGGAAAAGTGGAATCCGGTTTTCCGTCCGGAAATGCGGCACACAAAGAGCTGGAGCATTTTCGCGATTCGAAGAACGCGAAAATGCTCCAGACTGCCGCAGGGCTGCATACGCGGCTTTGCGGTAGATTTTTTCTCTCTTTTCAGATAATTGAAAAAACATCCCTGTTAAAAGGTGGCGTGTGCGGGCAAGTATGCGCCATCGAATTGCCGATCCCCGGCATTTCTGAGTGAAAGCCTGACGAAATGACCCGGAAAATCAGCTGTCATCGAATGTGCCCGAAGGCTGCATGAAGAGAGCGGTTCAGCACCGCAACAGGATTTTTTGAGACCCGATCCGTCACGCATTCCCAGAGTTTACAATGAGTTTTCCATCCAGCGCGGCATCCCCCGCGCGCCAAGAACAGGCGGTCCCTGAAGGGTCGGCAAAGGAGCCTATGGTCACGTTTGAAGGCGTGACCAAGACCTTTGGCGGCGCCGGCGGCAAGCCTGGTTTCGCAGCCCTTGCCGGTATCGACTACGTGGTGCCGAAAGGCTCCATCACCGGCATTATCGGCCGCTCCGGTGCGGGCAAATCCACGCTCATCCGCCTCGCCAACGGCCTTGAAAAGCCCTCGACCGGCCGCGTGGTCGTCGATGGCGTCGATGTCGCGGCGCTCGATGAAAAGAGCCTGCGCACGCTGCGCCGTTCCGTCGGCATGATCTTCCAGCACTTCAATCTGTTGTCCTCGCGCACCGCTTTCGATAATGTGGCCCTGCCGCTCGAAATCGCCGGCGTGGGCAAGAAGGAGATCGAAACGCGCGTTGCGCCGCTGCTCGATCTCGTCGGCCTTTCGGACAAGGCCAATCGTTATCCGGCGGAACTCTCCGGCGGCCAGAAGCAGCGTGTCGGCATTGCCCGTGCGCTCGCCACCCAGCCGAAGCTGCTCCTTTCCGACGAGGCGACATCCGCGCTCGATCCGGAAACGACGCAATCCATTCTTGAACTGCTGAAGCGCATCAATGCCGAGCTGGGGCTCACGGTGCTGCTCATCACCCACGAGATGGAGGTGGTGAAGACCATCGCCTCGCAGGTGGCGGTCATCGACAGGGGCCTGATCGTGGAAGAAGGCACGACCTTCGACATCTTCACCGCGCCGAAACACGAGACGACCCGCAGCCTGCTGTCGTCCTCGGTCGGCGTGAAGCTGCCGCATTGGGTCACTTCGGGCCTGAAACCGCAGGCGGCGGAAGGCGACCGTGTTCTGGTGCGTCTGGTGTTCTTCGGCGAGACGGCCTTTCAGCCGTTGACGGCGCGCCTCGTCGCCGAAATCGGCCCTGATGTGAACATTCTTGCCGGCACCATCGAGGAAATTTCCGGCCAGCCCTTCGGCTCGCTGGTCGTCTCCTATCCGGCCTCGGCGGATGTCACCGCCCGCGCCAATCGCTTTTATGCTGAGACCGATCTTCACACGGAGGTGCTCGGTTATGTCGCCTGATATGCTGTTCAGCCTTCTTTCCAAGGGCCTGTTGCAGACGCTGCACATGGTCGCCGTTGCCGGCATCGTCGGCTCGCTGATCGGCGTGCCCATGGGTGTTTTCCTTGCCACCAGCGGCAAGGGCGAGCTGTTTCCGGCGCCGATGACCAACCGGATACTCGGCCTCGTCGTGAACGCCGCGCGCTCCACGCCCTTCATCATTCTGGTGGTGGCGATCATTCCCTTCACCCGCCTCGTCGCCGGCACCTCCATCGGCACCAGCGCGGCCATCGTGCCGCTGACGGTCGCAACCGTGCCCTTCATCGCAAGGCTGGTGGAAGCGGCGATCCGCGAGGTGGACAAGGGGCTCATCGAAGCCGCGCGTGCCATGGGTGCGACACCGCTGCAGATCGTGACCAAGGTTCTGCTTGCCGAAGCCAAGCCCGGCATCACGCTGGCGCTTACGCTCACGCTGGTCAGCCTCATCGGTTATTCGGCCATGGTCGGCGCGGTCGGCGGCGGCGGGCTGGGCGATCTCGGCATCCGCTACGGTTACCAGCGCTTCATGCCGGATGTGATGCTGGTCGTGGTTCTGGTGCTGATCGTGCTGGTGCAGCTGGTGCAGAGCGCCGGCGACAGGCTGGCCCGCAGCTTCGACAAGCGGACCCGGAAGAATTAACTGCGTTTATAATAACAACCCAAGGAGACACCCATGAAGAAACTCATTCTCGCGGCCTCGCTCGCCGCTCTCTTCACCGCCGGTCAGGCGCTGGCCGAGACCATCAAGATCGGCGTAACCCCCGCCGAGCACGCGCAGATCATGGAGCAGGTGAAGAAGATCGCGGCCGCCAAGGGTCTCGATATCGATATCGTCGAATTCTCCGACTATGTCGTGCCCAACCAGGCGTTGGCCGATGGCGAGCTGCAGGCCAACTCCTTCCAGCACCAGCCTTACCTCGACAACCAGATCGCTGACCGCAAGTTCGATCTCGTCAGCGTCGGCACCACCATCACCACCCCGATGGGCGTTTATTCGAAGAAGGTGAAGAACCTCGACGAGCTGAAGGACGGCGCAACCGTCGGCATTCCGAACGACCCGACCAATGGCGGCCGCGCGCTGCTGGTTCTCGCTTCCAAGGGCGTGCTCAAGGTCAAGGAAGAAGCCGGCCTCAAGGTAACCCCTGCCGACATCACCGAAAACCCGAAGAACATCCAGATCGTCGAACTCGACGCCGCCCAGCTGCCGCGCTCGCTTGACGATACCGACGCTTCGGTCATCAACACCAACTATGCCACGGCTGCCGGCCTGAACCCGAAGAAGGACGCCATCGCCATCGAAAGCGAAAAGTCCCCTTACGCGAACGTCATCGCCGTTCGTGCGCAGGACAAGGACAAGCCGTGGGTGAAGACGCTGGTTGAATCCTACCAGAGCCCGGAAGTGAAGGCCTTCATTCTGGAAAAGTACAACGGCACGGTCATCCCGTCCTGGTAAGCCGCTCCAGCACTGGATCAGACCGGTATTTAAGGCGAAAACCGCTTACACTTTTCGCCATCCCGGTCTAAAAAATCACGACCTCTCCCGTGCGCGGGGGAGGTTTTTTCTTTTCCGGACGGATGCAAATCCGCCTTCCATGAAAAACCCGGGGCATTTCAGGGAAGGATTTTTCAGCGCCTTTGCCAGACTGTCGTTTTATACCCGTAGTTTTTTGGGGCGGGGCCACAATGCGGCTTAACCGCTTTTGAATGTTTCCTTCGCAAGATGATGCTTTCGAAGGGGATTTTATGCGGATTGCGCCGCGCAACATTGGGGACTATTTGCCGGTCGGGCGCAGAACCGCCGTGGGCGTCGTATTGTCCACCTTCGCGCTGGTGCTTATCATCGTCACCGCGCTGGTTTTATCCGCCTTGAGCCAGGTCCGGGAAAAGGCCAACCTGCTCGACAATGCCCGTTCGCGCGAGACGACGGCGGGCGCCCTCGTCACCTTTCGTGAGCAGCTCGGCGCAACGCTGAACGACTACGCCGCCTGGGACGATGCCGCCGAATATGTCTATGCCCCTGATCGTTTCGACTGGGTGGCAAGCAATTATGGTGAGATGACGGTCAATAACGATCTCTTCGATACGGCCGTGGTCATCGATGAGTACGGCAAGGTCCGCATGGCCTATCAGGACGGCAAGCCGGTGGCATGGAAGCCCGACGCCTATTTTGCCGGCGGCCTCCGGGAAATGATCGAGCGCGTGCGTTCCATGCGTCCCGGTATCACCTCGCAGGTGACCGGTTTCGTCAAGACCCGCGACGGTATCGCCGCCGCGGGGGTTGCGCTCGTGCGGATGAAGTCCGGGGCGCTGCCGCCGGTCGGTACGGAGCGGCGTTACCTGGTTTTCGCCCGTCATCTCAAGCAGGCGACGGTGGACAAGCTTGCGCGCAATTACGTCATCGACGGTCTGGAACTGCAATATGGCGACGGGCTTGCCGCCAACCATGTGGATATCGTCAATCCGCTGGGGGAGGTGCTGGCCCGGCTCGTCTGGCGCTCGCACCTGCCGGGAGACGTCAGCTTTCATGAGGCGCGTCCGGTCGTCTTTACCGCGCTTGGCATTGCCGGCACGTTTTTTCTGGTGCTGCTCATCATCGGTTCGGCCACGCTCGACCGCCTGAAGGCGGATGAGGCGGCGGCGCGGGAGGAGGCGCTGCGCGACCGGCTGAGCGGGCTCAGCAACCGCGCCGGGCTTTTTGCCAAGCTTAACCGCATGGTCGACAAGGGCCGCCATGACAAGACGGATATCAAACTGCTCTATCTCGATCTCGACGGTTTCAAGGAAATCAACGATTCCTACGGCCACGCCGCCGGCGACCGGCTGATCAAGGGCGTGGCCGCGGCGCTCAGAGTGCTGGTGCCGGAAGGCGCGGTGCTGGCGCGGCTCGGCGGCGACGAATTCGCCATCGCCATTCAGGGCAACGACGTCTGGGCCGAAGGCCGCAAACTGTGTCTGGCGCTTCTCGAACTCTTTACCGAGCCTTTCAGCATCGGTGAAAGGGTGGCGAGCATCGGTTGCAGCATCGGCACCTCGGTTTCCCGTGCCGGCGACATAAATGGCGAGGAGCTGCTGCGGCGTGCCGATATGGCCATGTATCAGGCCAAGGAGAACGGGCGCGGGCGTTACGTTTCCTATGAGCTGAAGATGGATGCGCTGCGCGAGGAAAAGCTGCAGCTCGAAGCCGATCTTCGCTCCGCAATTCTGAACGACGAAATACAGGTGGTCTATCAGCCGGTCGTCAGCGCCGCCACGCGCTGTATTACGGGGGTGGAGGCGCTGGCCCGCTGGCAGCGGCCGGGATATGGCTTCGTGCCGCCGGATATCTTCATCGCCGCTGCCGAAACCAGCGGCCTTATCGACCGGCTCGGCCTTCTCGTCCTGCACAAGGCCTGCGAGACGGCGCAGCAATGGCCCTCCATCAAGCTCTCGGTGAATATCTCTCCCGTGCAGTTCCGCAATCCGGCCTTTTCCGGCCATGTGGCGGATATTCTCGACGCGACGCAGACGCCGCCCGAAAGGCTGCGGCTGGAAATGACGGAAGGTTATTTCATCCAGCATCCGGAACGGGCGAGTGCGGCCATCGACAAGCTGAAACAGCTTGGCCTGCATATAGCGCTCGACGATTTCGGCGCCGGCTTCGCCAGCGTCGGTTATCTACGCCGCTTCGGTTTCGACCGGATGAAGATCGACCGTTCGCTGATCATGGCGCTCGACAAGGGCGGCCGGTCGCTGGAAATGCTGCAGGCCACCGTGGCGCTGGCAAAGTCGCTCGATATTCCGGTGACGGCCGAAGGCGTGGAGACGGAAGAGCAGGCGGCCATCCTGCATCTGTGCGGCTGCGATGAATTGCAGGGTTACCTGTTCTCGAAACCGGTAGCGGCGGAAGAGATCACCGCCATGCTGGACGGGCAGGATGCGCCGCTTTTTGCGTTGCGGGCAGGGGCGTGAGGCTGATTACTTCCACCCATTCTTGATCACCTGAAGGTGCGACCCATTTCTTCTCCCCGCCGGGGAGAAGGTGGCCCGAAGGGTCGGATGAGGGGGCGACGTTGCTGGATTTCGGAGAGCTTGCCCCCTCATCCCGCTGCCGCCGACTTCTCCCCGGCGGGGAGAAGAAACACGCGGCACCCGCTCAAACAAACCCCAACCGTTATGCAGTTCGATAGCCGACGGGGATTACCGCCCCAGATGCCGCTCGCCGCGCTTCTTGGCCAGTTCGATCTGCTGCTGCCGGTCGCGGAAGCGCTGGCGGTCCTCTTCGCTGCGGTCTTCGTAGCAGCTCGGGCAGGACACGCCTTCCTCGAATTTGGGGGACAGGCGCACTTCCGGTGTGATCGGATTGCGGCAGGCGTGGCAGAGCTGGTGGTCGCCTTCGGCAAGGCCGTGCACCACCGAGACGCGCTCGTCGAACACGAAGCAGGCGCCCTCCCACAGGCTCTCTTCTTCCGGCACTTCTTCCAGATATTTCAGGATGCCGCCCTTGAGGTGATAGACCTCGTCGAAACCCTGTTCCTTCATGAAGGCGGTTGCCTTTTCGCAGCGAATGCCGCCGGTGCAATACATGGCGATCTTCGGCTTGTTGTGCAGGCCGGGATTGTTCTTCACCCAGTCGGGAAACTCGCGGAAGGTTTTCGTCTGCGGATCGACCGCGCCCTTGAAGACGCCGATGGCGGTCTCGTAATCGTTGCGGGTGTCGATGACGATTGTATCGGGATCGGAGATCAGCTCATTCCAGTCGCGCGCCTCGACATAGGTGCCGACGATGCGGTTCGGATCGATATCCGGCACGCCCATGGTGACGATCTCTTTCTTGAGCTTCACCTTCAGCCGCACGAAAGGCATGTGCGAAGCGCGGCTTTCCTTGTGCTCCAGCGCGGCGAATTCCGGCTGGGCGCGCAGGAAGGAGAGCACGGCGTGAATGCCCGCATCCGGCCCGGCAATGGTGCCGTTGATACCTTCGCCGGCAAGCAGCAGCGTGCCCTTGACGCCGTTTTCCTGGCAGAGCGCAAACAACGGCTCGCGCAGGGTCTCGAACCGCGGCAGGCGGGCGAAATGATAAAGCGCGGCCACAAGGAAATCACCAGAGACTTCCGGGCGGGGGAGAATGGTCGTGTCGGTCATGGGCGCTGAAATACAGCGACGGCGGCCGCAAAGCAATATTTATCGGCGGGTTCGGGTATTTTGAAAATCGTCAAATATCTGCCGGAGTGAGGCAAATGGGAGGCGCTTCGTGCCTCAAATCCGACATTGGCGAAAGCGCAATACCTGTCTTCCGTCATCCTTGGGCCTGTCCCAAGGATCTAATCACGTCGCGCAAAATCGAAACGTTGCAGATCCTCGGGACAGGCCCGAGGATGACGCCGAGCCCGGCGGGACGTTTTCACGCTGTCTCCAGCCTATTTCGCCGCCTGCCGCCACAAGAGGCCGACGATGCGGCTTTCGGTGCGGGCGGATTCGGAGAACACCTCGTTCGCCAGCGCCAGGCCTTCTGTGCGCAGCGCCTGCTGCCTCTCGATGATGGCATCGAGCAGCAGGGCCAGCCGCTCGCCATTGCCGAAACGCTCCGGCTCGCGGTCTGCGACGGCGGCGAGAACCGAGAGATCGTGCTCATGGCCGAGAATATCCACCAACCGCTTGGTATCGGCCCGCTTGGCGCGCATGGCGGAAGGCCATAGCCGGCGCATCAGGCCAAGATGCATCCAATAGGCCTGCCCGGATTTGCGCAATTCATGGAAATGCTCGACGTCGGCCTGCTCGTGACAATCGGTGAGCGCCTTGCGTGCCGTTTTCCTCTGTTTCGCCCAGGCGCTTCTGAGCAGCCGGGCGGTGTCTTTCAACTCATCCGGCAGCGACAGGTCCTCAAGCTTCCTGCGCGCTTCCCCGCAGCCGGCAATGGCGGCGGCAATGGCCTCGTCGAGACCGGCCTCATGTTCTATGGCGTCGTCACGGCGCGCGCGCAGCATCGCGGTGATCGACCGCAGCGCTTCGCCCTGCGCGTCCGAGCGCGCGAAGGCCTCGAGATATTCCGCCGTCTCCACCAGCGCCGTTGCAT
Organism: Agrobacterium sp. LMR679; assembly: GCF_027157905.1. NCBI lineage: Bacteria > Pseudomonadati > Pseudomonadota > Alphaproteobacteria > Hyphomicrobiales > Rhizobiaceae > Agrobacterium > Agrobacterium sp. LMR679. The sequence goes on from NZ_JAPVOJ010000001.1 coordinate 2,007,729, forward strand.
CGCGCGCAAAGGCGAGGGAGCGGGCGATATCGCGAATACGGGCGTTTTCCTCGCGGCCGAAATCCGGCACCGCCTTGCGGATGAGGCGATAGAGGGCGCGCAGCCGCTTGAACCGCTTGCGGGCGTCGTGCACGGCCTCGTGCGATCCGGACGGCTGGTCGCGAAGGATCGTGACCGTATCGTCGATCAGCTCCAGCCCGGCCCGACGGATTTCATTGTCGAAGGGCTTTTTCGGATCAATTCTGAAGGGCATCTGGCAAGTCTCCGTTCGGACAGTCCATGGCGAGCGACTGGTTGGAGAAGCGCTTGTCTCCGGTGACTTCCCTGCCCAGCCAGGACGGCAGATCGGGATCGGCATTCTCGTCGTTCATTTCCACTTCCGCCACCACCAGCCCGTGATATTTCCCTTCGAAAACATCCACTTCCCAGGTGAAGCCGCCATGATCGACAGTGTGGCGGGTTTTTTCGATCACCACGCCCGGCGCGCTTGCCATCAGCTCCTCGGCGTCCTTGAGGGGTATGGAATATTCATATTCGTCGCGAACAAGCGCGCTTGCGCCGATCTTGATGGTCAGGGTCGCATCGCGCCGGTCGACGATCCTGACCCGGACCGAGCGGTTTTCCATCGAGGCGACATATGCCTGCCGGAAAGCCATGCTATGCGTGACCTCATTGCGCCATTCACCGCCTGCAACAAGAAACTTCCGTTCAATTTCCTTGGCCATGCTGTCTCCGCGAACTGGGGCGCCAGATTATCGCAATATGATAGTGTGATGAAGCGAATTGATTGAAGTATCTGGATAAAAATGCGGCTGGTGCGCCTCGACATGAAAGCCGAGGCAGGCTAATCGGTAGACGGAATTTCAATCGTTTCAATTGCGCAAGGGAGGCTCATCTTGGCCCAGGACTCCGAAAAACTGCTCTCCATCCTCAAGCTCCAGCCGGTCGTGCCGGTGCTGATCGTGGATGACGCCGCTTCCGCCGTGCCGCTTGCGCGCGCTTTGGTCGCAGGCGGCCTGAAGGCGATCGAGATCACCATGCGCACACCGGCGGCGCTCGATGCCATCCGCGCAGTTGCGGCGGAAGTGGAGGGCGCGAATGTCGGCGCCGGCACCATTCTCAATGCCAGGGATTTCGAAGCGGCGGCAGAAGCCGGCTCCACCTTCATCGTCAGCCCCGGCATCAATAAAAGCGTGCTGGAAGCCGCGCGCGGTTCGAAGGTGCCGTTGCTTCCGGGTGCTGCCACCGCCAGCGAAGTCATGGCGCTGCGCGACGAGGGTTACAAGGTGCTGAAGTTCTTCCCGGCCGAACAGGCCGGCGGCGCGCCTTATCTAAAGGCGCTGTCCTCGCCGCTCGCCGGCACCGTCTTCTGCCCGACCGGCAGCGTGTCGCTCAAGAACGCCAATGACTATCTCTCCCTGCCGAACGTCGTCTGCGTCGGCGGCTCCTGGGTTGCCCCGCGCGAACTGGTGGCGACGGGTGACTGGGCGGGCATCACCAAGCTTGCCGCCGAAGCCGCCGCACTGCGCGCCTGATTTGCATTCTGTCAAACCCGTTCACGAAGGCGTGAGCGGGTTTGACATTTGTATTCGGCCCACGGCTTCCTATCTCCCCTGTAGATTTGACCTCTACAGGAGATTTTGATGTTCGACGCCAAGAAGCTTCTTGAACAATTCCTCGGCTCGCAGGTGCCGGGCCTTTCGGGAAGCGTCCGTGACAGAGCCGGGCAGGCCGCCGATATCGCCAAGAATAATCCGCTCAAGGCCGGCGCGCTCGCCGCCGCCATTCTGGGCACCAAGACCGGCCGCAAGCTCGCCGGCAATGTCGCCACCATTGGCGGTGTCGCCGCCATCGCCGGTCTCGGTTACCTCGCCTACAAGAATTACAAGTCCGGCCAGGCGCCTGAAGCCGCGCCGAAACCCGAGCCGGAGCTTCTCGCCCCGCCCGCCGATTCCGCCTTCCACCCGCAATCGCCAGCCCTTTCCAACGATTTTGCGCTGAAGCTCATCCAGGCGATGATCGCCGCCGCCAAGGCGGACGGTCATATCGATGAGAAGGAGCGCGCCAACATCATGGACAAGGTGCAGGTCTCCGGCCTCGATAGCGAAGCCGAGCGTTTCCTCGAAAAGGAACTGGCCGATCCTCTCGACATTGACGCGCTGGTGGCAGCCGCCCGCACGGAAGAGCAGAAGGTGGAGCTTTACACCGCCTCGCGGCTTGCCATCGAGGCTGATACGCGGGCGGAGCGGGGCTATCTCGACCTTCTGGCCGGGCGGCTTGGGCTGCCGGATGCGCTGGTGGACCATATCGAGGCGACGGTGGTGGCGGCGAAGGTTTGAGGTTAGCCTCGGCGGCTGTGGTTCACCCCCCTCTGCCCTGCCGGGCATCTCCCCCTCAAGGGGAGATCGACAAGCGGCGATGTCTCGCCTCTCTCAGCGTTTGCGAATAAAGTGGTGGTAGCGCGTCCTGCCGATCTCCCCCTTGAGGGGGAGATGCCCGGCAGGGCAGAGGGGGGTGAGCCACACCCGCCAGGGCCACCGCATCCTACCCCACATGCACTGTTGTCATCCCGCCCCGCTTGCCCTAATCCTTCTCCCAGCAAATGGGGAAGAGAATGCGCGATCTGAGTGATTTCAAGGGATGTCCGCCGCCGCAGCCGGTGGTGTTGAAGGGCCGTTACGTGACGGCGGAGCCGTTCGATCGCGAAAAACATCTTGCGAGGCTCTGGGCCGCACTTGGCGGTGAGGGCGTGAATGCGCTGCTCAAATATTTCCCGCAAAATGCCTTTCCCGATGCCGACGCCTTTGGCGACTGGCTCATCGGCGCGGGGCAGAAGCTCAACTGGGTCACGCTGGTCTTCGTTGAAAACGCCACCGGCGATATCGTCGGCATGGCGAGCTATATGCGGCCCGATCCCGCCAATGGCGTGGTCGAGGTGGGCTCCGTCGCCCATGGCGCGAAGATGAAGCGCTCGCCTCTTTCCACCGAGGCGCATTACCTGATGGCGAAACATGTTTTCGAGCATCTGGGGTATCGCCGCTACGAGTGGAAATGCCACAATGAAAACGAGCCCTGCAAGATAACGGCGAAGCGTTATGGCTTCACCTTCGAGGGCGTCTTCCGTCAGCATATGATTTCGAAGGGGCAAAATCGCGATACGGCGTGGTTTTCCATGATCGACGGCGAATGGCCGTTGATCGGCAAGGCCTTCGAAGCCTGGCTTTCGCCGGAGAATTTTGCGGCCGATGGCGCGCAGAAGCGCAAGCTTGAGGATATCCGTGCGGAGTTTGCCGATGCCAGTGCCTGAAAACCCGGCGCCTGAAAAGCCGAGCCCCGGCAAGAAGGATTGGTCGCCGGCCATCGCCGCCGCCCTCATCATCGTCGGCTTTGGGCTGGTCTTCTTCGTCATGCCGAAGATCATGCTGTGGCTGGGCGATTATTCGCCCTGGCTTGCCGCTGCCTTCGGCACGGTGGCGGTGCTGTGTTTCTTCCTGCTGTTCTGGCTGCGCGCCCGTTACCAGCGTCGCCGTGACGGTTAGAGCTGAAGCGACGCGCCGAGCAGAAACAGCCCCATGATGAGCACGAACAGCGCACCGGCGATCTCTATCGCATGGCTGATGCCGGCTGCCCTGCGGCTGCCGGGGCCGGCGAAACGCACGGCGAGGCCCTTTGCCGAGACGGCCATGATGGCGAGAGCCGACACCGTTATCGCCGTGCCGAGCGACATGGCGAGGACGGAGAGCACGCCGCCGAGATAAAGCCCGTTCAGAAGCGCGAAGCTCATGACGATGATCGCGCCCGAGCAGGGCCTGAGCCCCACCGCGATGATGGCGGACCATGCCTCGTGCAGGCTGAAGTTCTTGCCCTTCAGCAGCATCGGATCCGGCGCATGGGATTTACCGCAGGCGGCGCAGAGATCGCCCGTGCCGTCATGGTCGTGATCGGCAAAAACCGGCTTGCCCTGAAACCGGAGGCCCGTGCCCATGCCAGTGGTTCTGCCGACTGTCGTTTCACCTGCCGCCGCAAAAACGGCAACAGGCTCGCGCCGGATGCGCAGCGACCAGAGTTTTCGCACCAGCAGCCAGGCGCCGAACAGCGCCACCATGGCGAAGCTGGCGATCTCCATCGCCTGCGTGGCCTTCGTCATGGTAATGGAGGTGCCGCGCAGCACGAGCCAGGCCGCACCGACGAGGCCGATGGCCATCAAACCCTGAATGAGCGCCGAGACGAAAGAAATGAGAATGCCGCGTTTCAGCTGCGTCTCGTTGGCGATCATGTAGGACGAAATGACCGCCTTGCCGTGGCCGGGACCGGCGGCATGGAAAACGCCATAAGCAAAGGAGAGGCCGATCAACGAGCTGAGCGCCCAGCCATCCTCGCGCATGGCCTTCAGCGCGCCGGTCAGTGCCCGATAAAACATCTGCTGGTGCACATTGATCCATTGCATCAGCGGCGCGAAGGGGCCGCCGACGGAAAAGGAAGGCTCGGCCGAGCCGATGCCGAGCGGCGATTGCGCATGGGCCGCACCGGCCACGGCAATGAGGCCGATGGCGACGGCGAAGAGGCCGGCCCTGCGGCTCAGCATGAGATCTCCAGCCGGGTGGCGAAGAGCTTGGTCATGTCGGTGCCGGTCGGATCGTTGAAGAAGGCGTCGGTGAGCGTGCCCTGGTTCTGCGAGATCACCTCGTCGGGATCGGGACGGACGACATGATGCTTGCAGGCATTCAGATCCTTACCCTGCGTGGCGATATCACCGTCCTTGGCGAAGTCGATCGCCGTATACATGGTCGGATCCCAGGCGCCGAAGCTGAGCTTGCCCTTGACGGCCAGAGGCTTGGTCGGCTTCACGGAGAAGAACATCAGGATCTGCTGGTCCTTATAGTCCACGTGAATGGCCTCGGGCTTGGAAAATTCCACCGGTTTTCCATTGGCGGTGATGAAGGTGTAGTAGGAATATTCGGCGAGCGATTCCAGGACGGTATTGCCGATTTCGGCCAGTTCGTCCTTATCGAGCTTCAGGTCGCTGTTCTTGTCGTAATCCATCACCACGCTTGCCGAGAACATCTCGTCGAAACGCCAGATGTTGCGCACTTCCTGAACGGTGCCGTTCGGCCCCTCGACGATTTCCATGCGGGCTTCGGCAAAGATATGCGGATGCGCCGCCGCGGCGACGGGAACGCAGGCAAGGCCGGCCGCGAGGAGCAAAAAGCGTCTGTTCATTATCCGGTCTGTCCTGCCTTCGAATCTGGAAGGTCTGACTCTAGCAGAAATTGGGACCGAATTTCGACCTGATGCGGCTGATCCTTCGCGCGGGCCGGCACTAAATTTCAGAAGGTGCCGCTGAAACGCGAGGTGATGCTGGAGCCGCTATAGGCAAGGTCGGTATCGCGCTCGCCATGCAGCAGGCGGTTGAACTCCACCTCCAGCTTGCTGTTCTTGCCGGTATCGAAGGAGAGCGTCGCGACCAGCCGGCGCTCGCTGGTATCGTAATTATAATAGATCCAGTCCTTGTGGACCCGGTGCAGCGCAAGATCGAGCCCCACTTTTTCGGTGATCCTGCTTTTCACGACGAATTGAAAGCGGCGATGGAATTCGGCAATCGGGTCATCCGGGTCGAAAAGTGCATAGTCCTGCGAAAAGCCCGCGCCGAAGGCGATGCGCTCGGTGGCCTTCACCTCGGCTTCGGCCCGCAGATAGGGGCGGGTGCGTTTTACCTTGTCGCTGATCTCATCGCCGGAAATGGATGTGAAGCCCGCTTCGGCCAGAACCGCGAAACGGTCGGAGAACCTGTAACCATAGGCCAGAGAACCTCGCAGCGTATTGGCCGGGAAACGTTCATATTTTTCCTGCTGCCCCTCGGGCACGGCGATGCGGTCGTAAGCGAGCGTCAGCCCTGCCTCGCCGCCGCCGAGTGATCGTGCATGTTCCGCCTTCAGCGATAAAAGCGCCTCGTTCGCTTCCAGTCGGGTGGGCAGGAAATAGGCCGGGCGGAACCGCGCCTTGCCTTTCATCAGGCTGGCGACACTTGCCGTCAGCGTGTTCTTGCCGCCAAGGGCAAGGATGCCGAGCTGGGAAGACGCCTCCAGCTTGTGATCCAGCTGCCGGTAACCAATGTCTTCTTCCGGCAGGTGCAGGAAAATATCGCCGGCATCGCTGCGGGTGCCGCGCAGCTCAAGGGCCCATTCCAGCTTTTCGGAAAATCGTTTCGTCAGCCCCAGTGCCGCGATGGTGTTATGTTCATTGGCGAAACGATAACGGGGCAGGCGAACCTCTTCCTGCTCGAGCGAATAACGCAGCTCCGCCCCCTCCAGCGCGATCTTGCCATTGAGCCCGAAGCCGGCGCGCAGCGAAATCGCGCTCAGCCGGTTGGTGTCGGCGAAATAATTGCTGTCATAAGCAATGCCGGATTTATAGGTGACATTGTGCTCGTCGGCCTTTTCCCCCGCCCGTGCGCCGCAGGCGCAGGCAAGCCCGAGAACAAGCGCGATATATCCCCCCAGCCGCATGCGCATCTCCGGTCTCTAATTAAGCAATATCTTATATTTGGTTGGTTAATAAAGTTTCCCGCGCCGCTTTACTGCGGCGGCTCAGATGCCGACCGGCATTGTTTGAACAAGGGGCGGGAGCGCGAAGATACGATATGTAAAATTTGATTAAAATCACAAGTATTAGTGTTAATCGTTTATTGTAATATTAGCCTTTGCTTGAATTAGAATCCTCTAAATATACAGTTCAGTTACGCCAGATGGCGTGATCAAACAAAAGAGGAGAGAGAAATGATTGCAAAGTTCGCTTGTGTAGCCGCTATTCTTACTGTCGCTTCCGTTGGTCAGGCCAATGCGGGCGGTCTTCTGGGAGGCATCCTGTCCGGTAATAGCAACAAGGGCGGCGCCCTTGTCGTCGTCTCGCCGAGCATCGATCTCGGTGTCAGCGGCATCCTGTCCAATAACGGGATTCTGAACGGCAACAAGACCGGCATCCTGAACGGTGTGCTGAACGGCAACAAGACGTCCGTCGATGTCATCGACAACAGGAATGACGGCGGCAAAAAGCGCCGCCACTAGCTGAAACGTGGAACGGGATGGCGAAACCATCGGGCTTTTCTCCATCCCGCTCCAACGCAACAGCTCGAAAATCATCAGGGATTTTCGACGAAGACGATGCGCGCAGCGCATAAGCCGGCAATGATCCTCGAGTTGCGTGTGTTTGACGCATGGCGTTTCCGGCAAGAACAAACGGCGCATCGCATGACTGGAAGAGGGCCTCACGGCCCTCTTTTTTGTCCGCGTCGCGATGTGAACGACGCGCACAGAAGTGCAGGATGGCCACTACTCGCGGTGGTTTTTGTGATGTGGTGAGAGCCGTTTTTACATCGCGGCGGCCGACCCGTGAATATCCGCGTTAATTCTAATTTATATTTGGTAAATATTGCAGATGTTAATCGAAATACGTTCCATGCCGGCTATTTTCTCTGCGCTATTTACGCGATTTTAACCACGATGTTCTTCAATCTACGGGTGCGTTAACCCCGTCACGACGCTGCGCTTCCGGTCGCGAAATACTCGCAGCCCGCAGGTGACGGGATGTTATTTTCAAGGAGCTATCGCATGTTGAAACAATCACTTCTCGCGCTCGGCCTGCTCGGCGTTTTCTCCGGCGTGGCCGCTGCCGCCGATGCCGTCAGCGACATTCCGTCCGCGCCGGTCGTCAACGACGTTGCGCCTGCCTTTTCCTGGGATGGTGTTTATGTCGGTGCGTCTGCGGGTTACGGCTGGAACCGGGTTAAGTCGACCACTTTTGGCGTCACCACGAAACATGAATTTGACGGCGGCCGTTTTTCCGGTTTCGCGGGTTATAATTTCGAAGTTGCGCCTTCCGTCATTCTCGGCGTCGAGGGCGATCTCGGTTACGCCTGGGGCGACAAGACCATCGTGACCAGCGAGGTTTCCGCAGGCTTGAACGGCTCCGCACGCCTGCGCGCCGGTTACGCCATCGACCGCGCGCTGATCTATACCGCCGCCGGCTACACTGCGACGGATAGCGAAGTCAAAGCGCCGTTCGGTGAGGACAGCAAGGTTCTGCACGGCTGGACGGTCGGTGCGGGTATCGATTATGCCTTCACTAACAACCTGTTTGGACGCGTCGAATATCGTTACAACGACTTCGGCAAGGCAACCTACCGTACCGGTCCGATCACCTCGACCGGCGATGTCAGCGAACACGTCGTCAAGGTTGGCCTCGGCGTAAAGTTCTGACGGTTATTCCGTTTTCGACAGGGGGCGGCGCAGCGTTGCGACGCCCCACGCGCTCGATGAGGCGATCTGGCATCGATCCAGCGAACGTTCCGCCGAAGATGAAAACGCACATTGCCTTTCAAGGCAGGCTTGAACAGCGGGCCTTTTTGATGTGATGGTGGTCGCCGCCATCCCGTCCCGCCTCCCAGCCTTCAGTCGATTCCCATGCTCCAGAAAAGCACTTTGCCGGGCGCTTTCGATCGTCAGGCCTATTTGATCGCCCTGCTGGTTTTTATTGCCGGCAGCACCAATGCGGCTGTCGTGCCATTTATCGGTTTTTACATCATCCAAGTGCTCGGCCATCCGCCGGCGACCGTCGGTTTTTACAGCGTGACGGCGGCGCTGGCTTCGATTGCCGCCAGCCGTGTTTATGGCGAGCGTGTCGATGCCGGGGTGCGGGTGAGGCCGCTGTTGATGCTTTCCGTGTGCGGCGCTTTTGTCGCGGCGGCTGCGGCGAGTTTCGGGCATCTGGCGCTGCTGGTGGCGATAACGGCGACCGGCATGGGGCTTTCCAATGCCGCCAGCACGCTCATTTTCAGTTACGGCCGATATCATGGCCGGGTGAAGGCGCTGGATACGGTCGCCTATAATGCCTTCCTGCGAACGATGGTGTCGCTGGCATGGATGCTGGTTCCCGCCGCCGCCTATCTGATCTTCGATCTTGCCGGCGCGAAGGCCGTGTTCGTGAATGCCATGCTGATGGCGGTCATCTGGGGCGGGCTTGCCCTTGCGGTCGTGCCGCGCGACCAGACCAGCCCGATGGAGCGGCGACAGGCGGGTGACGACGATACACGGCGCAACCTGCCGCTGCTTCTGGCGGCGGCCGCCAGCTTCTGCATGTCTTTTGCCCATGCTCTCTGCGCCTCGGCCCTGCCGGTGTTTCTGGTGCGGGAGGTCGGCCTGCCGGATTACGTTCCGGGCCTGTCGCTCAGCGCCAAATGCGCCATGGAGGTTCTGTTCATCCTGCTTGCGCCGCGAATGATGCGCCGCTTCAGCGCCCGCCTGCTTCTGGGCGTTTCGGCGGTGATGGCCATCGTCGCCTTCAACGTCATCGCCTCGGTCACCACATTGCCGGCCATGATCGCCGGTGCGGCGCTGGAAGGCGCCTATTACGGCCTTTGCGCCGGCACTTGCCTTACTTTCGTGCAGGGCTTTGCGCGCGGCCGCACGGCCCGGGCGACGGCGCTCTACATGAACTCCATCTTTCTTGCCGCGCTTTTTGCAGTGCCGCTGATGGGATTCGTATCGCAATATGCGAGTTTCGGCGTCTCGATCCGGCTCGCTTCGGTTGGTGCGGGCGCGGCCTTGCTGCTCCTGTTTCTGACGCGGCGGCAGGTGGGGGAGTAGGGTATTGCAGGGGGCGGCAATCTTGCACAAAGGCTTGTCTGGCGGCGATATTTCGGACAACCCTCATTGCTGTGACAAGCACAAGAATGAGGGAAGTGAGATTGGCCACGGTGCAACGTGGGGCTCAGAAGAGGAAAAAGCGCTATGTCCGAGAACAAGGTCAACGCACTTTCGGTCGAGTTCGATCGCTCGAATATGTTTGAGCCGCTTTTGCAGGCTGACCCATCCTTTCGTGAAAAGTGGGAGGCATTCCAGGAGGAATACCGATCTGAGGACGAGTTGCCACTTTACTTGGCACTGTCAGAGCTTGCACGTCATCTAATTCGGGATTTGGAGACGGGTAACACGCATCGATTTGACGCGGTCTTTGATGTTGTCGAACGCTGGCACATCAAGGGCGACCCATATGTTAAAGAGGCGGCTACAATAGGTCTCCTCGAAGATTTACAGAATGGACATTTGCATCGCAAAACTCGCTCTGACGATTTTCGTCCATGGCTGCAGCCGGAAACTCTCGGATGGTGGAATAAGGTCCATGAATTCTGGGCTACAGGAAAGCTGATAATTTGAGGCCTTGGGATCAGGTCATTATGAGTCCGCGCCCTAGCTCGCCACGCGACCGTCCATCCCTCAAGCCGAAATATCGATGATCCCGCAATCCCCCGCTTCGGAGGCGAAGGCGAGCAGCTTGCCCGTGGCGCTCCAGTCCATGCCGGTGATGGCGCCCTTGCCGGGGCGGCGCAGCAGGGCTTCCTTGCCGTCGGCAAGGCGCACGCCGAGGATCATGCCGTCGATGAAGCCGATGGCGAGCACATCTTCCACAGGGTGGAAGGCGACATTGGTGACCATGATGTTGGCGCGGCTGCCGAGTTCTTCCGGGGCCTTGCCCATCGGGCCGTCCTTGCCGGCAAACGGCCAGACGATGGCGGCCGGCGCGCCGGAAGAGGCGAGCCATTTGCCCTTTGCCGACCAGGAGACGGATTTGACCTTGGCGGGATAACCCGTCATGCGCATGTGGCGGGCTTCCATGCCGCCCTTGGTGGCTTCCATCTTCCAGCCGTGCAGGGCATTTTCCTGCATGGTGGTGACGAGGAACTTGCCATCGGGCGAGAAGGTGACGCCGGTATGCGCACCCTTCCATTCCAGATCGACCGGATCGCCGGCGGTCGCCACCCAGTGCAACGTCACACCGTTATAACGGGCAACGGCAATGCGCAGGCCCTTGGGCGCAAACGCGATGGCCTCCACCGTGCGCTCTTCCTTGAATTCCTTGACCGTGCCGTCGGACAGCCGGACGAAGCTGGATTTGCCGACACCATAAGCGACAGCCTTCTGCGGCCCGCCGGCAACGACGCCCACCCATTTGCGCGGCACATTGGCAATTTCGCCGATGCTGCCGTCATGACCGATGCGCAGCACGCGGCCGTCCTCGCCGCCGGAAAGCAGCGTGGCGCTATAGGGATCGCGCACGCAGGTCAGAAGCCCGTCATGCGCCTCAGTCACCTTCTCGCCGCCATCCAGCCGGTGAATGGTGCCGGCGGCGGTGGCAAACAGGGGAATGTCGCCGAGAAAATGGGTCGAGACCACGTGGCCTTCGATATCAAGCGGGGCAACAGTCGGCATGGGGCATCGGTCTTTCGTATCTGTGTCGGATGGGGCGACGATGTCGACCCCGGCGGCAGGCATGGTTCTAAAGCATTTCCGGCAAAAGCGGAACCGCTTTTACGTTAGGACGATTCGTGAAATCAAGGAGATAGAGCGCTTTGTCGTCGAGGAACCACCCTACACGGCAGTTGAAAATCACTGACACTCCTGCGTTCCGGGCTCACCCCCTCTGTCCTGCCGGACATCTCCCCCTCAAGGGGGAGATCGTTCCGTGGCGAGGTTTCGCACCTCTCGACGGTCGAGAATGAAGTGACAAGAGAGCGTCTCGCCGATCTCCCCCTTGAGGGGGAGATGTCCGGCAGGACAGAGGGGGTGAGCCCGGAGCGCCGGAGCGTCAATGATTTTCAACTGCCGCGTAGGATGTCGAAGAACGCACCGCGCGGTTGCGCGTCGGGCGGATGACGGACGCAGCCGCACCCCGGCTCAGGGCCGGGGTGACGGATGGATAAGGATCAGGCCGTCGCGAGGCAGGCGTTGAAGCTCTTTTCCAGCTTTTCACGATCCAGTTCGCGGCCGATGAAGACGAGGCGGCTTTCGCGTTTTTCGTCTTCCTTCCACGGGCGCTGGTGGTCGCCCTCGATGATCATGTGCACGCCCTGCACCACGTAACGTTCCGCATCGCCCTTGAAGGCGATGATGCCCTTGAGGCGCAGGATGTTCGGGCCGTCGGTCTGGGTGACCTTCTGGATCCACGGGAAGAATCGCTCGGGGTTCATCTCGCCGCCGCGCAGCGAGACCGACTGCACCGTCACATCATGGATCGGCGAAACCGCGCCATGGTGGTGATGATCGTGGCCATGGTCATGATCGTGGTGATGATGCCCGTGATCGGGTGGTCATGGTCGTGATGATGGTGATCATGATCGTGGTGGTGATGGTCGCAATCGGGGCCGCAGACGTGGTCGTCATGGCCATGCTCGAGGAAATGCGGATCGTTTTCCAGCGCGCGTTCCAGATTGAAGGCGCCCTGATCGAGAACCCGGGCGAGATCGACGCCGGACCGGGTGGTCTTGTAGATGCGGGCGGAAGGATTGATGGCGCGCACGATATCCTCGATGCGGGCCACTTCCTCCGGCGAAACGAGATCGGTCTTGTTGACGACGACGACATCGGCAAAGGCGATCTGGTCTTCGGCCTCGCGGCTGTCCTTCAGGCGCAGCGGCAGGTGCTTGGCGTCAACCAGGGCAACGACGGCGTCAAGCTCGGTCTTGGCGCGCACGTCGTCATCCATGAAGAAGGTCTGGGCGACGGGAACCGGGTCGGCAAGGCCTGTCGTTTCGACGATGATGCCATCGAAACGGCCGGGGCGGCGCATCAGGCCTTCCACGACGCGGATCAGGTCGCCGCGCACCGTGCAGCACACGCAGCCATTGTTCATTTCGTAGATTTCTTCATCGGACTCGACGATCAGATCGTTGTCGATGCCGATCTCGCCGAATTCATTGACGATGACAGCGTATTTCTTGCCGTGGTTCTCGGAGAGAATGCGGTTGAGAAGCGTCGTTTTGCCGGCGCCGAGATATCCCGTCAGGACGGTGACTGGAATGGGCTTGGCTATAGCTGTTTCGGTCATGGAAAACCCCGCGTGGAGAGAGGCCGTCAGGCCTCAGGAAGATGTGTCGTCGTCCATATAGGCGCGACGTCCTGGCAGTTCAAAGAGATTTTGGCCGAATTCGGCCATGGCACTCAAATTTTGTTATGAAATAACGTTATGTCAAAAGCGTGGATATCTTCAAGCAGTTCGACAAGGCCTTTTACGGCGTGGGAAATCAGCCTTTCGCCCTTTTGCGCGGTGGCAGCGGCGGCGTTTCCGGCAACGCCGTTAGGGTTCAGATCGCTCATCAGCCAGCCGAAGGCATGCGGGCCATAGGCGCGCAGGTGTTTGAAGCGGCTGGCGAAATCGCTCTGGCGGGAGGGAAAGTCTTCGGCCTTCTGCATCGCCACCCGTTCGGGGTGAAGCGCCAGCATGACCGATGTTTCGATATCGCCACCATGAATATCGACCGCCTTGTCTTCCGGCTTCACGATATCCGCCGGTACGCCGAAACGGGTCCAGCTTGTGGCGACCGCCAGCATGCCGAAACGGGCGCGGGCCTCGGTGGCGACGATGGTCATCAGCGGTGAATTGCCGCCATGGGCGTTCAGCATCACGAATTTGCGCACGCCCTTTTTATATTCGGCTTCAGCGATGCCGAGCCAGCGCTCGATGGCCTCATCGTAACGCAAGGTCTTCGTGCCCGGTACATTCATGTGTTCGATGGAATATCCGACCGGTTCCACCGGCAGGAAGGAGACGGGCAGGTGGGCGGGCAGGGCGGCGGCGAGACGGGTGGCGATGCCTTCGGCAATCAGCGTATCGGTCTCGAACGGCAGGTGCGGCCCATGCTGTTCATGCGCGCCGAGCGGCAGCACGGAAATTGCAGCTGTTGCGCGAAGATGCGGGTCTGTTACGTTTTCGTCGTGATAATGCGTGTATGAGTTTGGCATATGGCAGTCCGCGCGTGCATTCGTTAAGGATTTCCAGCAACATATATCGGTTCCGCCACAGGGTAAAAGGCACTCGCATATGAGCAAGGACAAAACCGGGCATAAGGACAAAAGCGCCAAGAAGGAAAAGGGCGGCAAGAAGGTAAAGGACGCCAAAAAGAGGGATGAGAATTTCAACCCCGAGGAACTGGCGCAATCCATCACCCAGGCGGCCCGTTCCATGCGCACGGCGCTGAGCCACAGCCTTGCCGAAAGCGGGCTTTATGCGGGCCAGGACGGCGTTATCCTGGCGCTGGCGCAGGAAGGCAGCCTGACGCCGGGGCAGATCGCCCAGAAACTCGGCGTCAAGGCGCCCACCATGACCCGCACCATCGGCCGCATGGAAGCGCAGGGCTTCGTGGAACGCAGCGGCGATGACGAGGATGGCCGCGTGACGCTGGTGAAGCTGACGGAAGCGGGTTTGAAAAGCGTCGAACACATCAATATTTCCATCGCCAATTGCGGTGCAAGGGCCGTCGAGGGGCTTTCGGCCAAGGATGTGCGCAACATCGTTAAACTCTTGAAGGCGATTGACGCCAATCTTCAATAATTTTTGCTGAAATTTTTAAAAGAACCATCTGTTTTGTGGGTATTCCTTAAACGGGTTGCGGATTTTGTTTAAACTGTTTAATTGCAATTTAAACGGAGCCATCCGTCATTGACACGCGTTTGGGGAGGAATGCCGTGGCCCAAAAGGTCAAACTGTCCACGATTGCCGAAAGCCTCGGTCTTTCGACCGCCACCATTTCTCTTGCATTGCGCGACAGCCCCTTGGTCGCTGCCGATACGCGGGACAAGATCAAGGAACAGGCGCGGGCGCTGGGTTATATTTATAACCGCCGCGCCGCCAGCCTGCGCACCTCGCGTTCCGGCATTGTCGGCGTGGTGTTCCACGATGTGATGAACCCGTTTTACGGCGAAATTCTGAAAGCCATCGAAAGCGAGCTGGATCGCAGCCGCCAGACCTTCATTCTTTCCAACCATTACGATTCGGTGGAAAAACAGCGCACCTTCATTGAAACGCTGCTGCAGCTGGGTTCCGACGGCATCATCATGTCGCCGGCCATCGGCACGCCGATCGAGGACATGACGCTGGCCGAGGAGAACGGCATGCCCGCCATTCTGGTGGCCCGTTCGATGGATGGCGTCGACATGCCGACCTATCGCGGCGACGATAGCTATGGCATTTCACTGGCCACCAATCACCTGATCAGCCTCGGCCACCGCACCATCGCCATGGTTGGCGGCACCGACCAGACATCGACCGGACGCGACCGTTACCAGGGTTACGTCAATGCGCTGCGCAAGGCCGGCATCGAGGTCGATCCGAACCTGCGCATTCCCGGCCCCCGTTCCAAGCAGGGCGGGTTCGAGGCCGCCGTGCATTTCCTCTCACTACCGCAGAAGCCGACTGCCGCCGTCTGCTGGAACGATCTCGTCGCCATCGGTCTCATGAACGGCATTTCCCGCGCCGGTCTGGTGCCGGGTGTGGATATTTCCGTCACCGGCTACGACGATCTGGAGGAAGCGGCGATTGCTACCCCGGCTCTGACCACGGTTTCCAACGGTCAGGCGGAGGTGGGGCGCCTGGGCGGCGCGCGCTGCTGGACAGGCTGGCGGGCAGCCATGAACCTGATGGCATTCACCTCATCAAGCCGGAAATGCGCATCCGGCAATCGACCGGGCCGGTGCGGCCGCGGGTGTGAGTACATCGCCCGGGAGTATGGATGCGGCAGGCTGCATGTTTCTGGTTGTTCGCGATGTTTCCTTCTTCCGTCATTCCGGCCTTGAGCCGGAATCCAGCCACCGCGTGTCTACGCGGTGAAAAGACTCTCTCAGCCCGAGCACTTCGGTTGACTGGATGCCGGATCAAGTCCGGCATGACGGTGAGGGGCGCCACAAAAAATCGGCATGAAACTTCCGTCTGCCCCCATAGCATCCCCTTATTGCCCTTTTCACGGCCGCCGTTGTTTGAAAAGATCGCCGCCCAGAGGAGTGGGATGGCGAAAGGTTCGCCTGAAACCCGCTCCGGCTATTGGAATGTTATCAGGAGGAATATCCGCTCATGTCTGACAAAAAGGCCGTTGTTCTCGTTCCCGGCAAGATAAACCCGCGCGTTCTCGAACGCCTCGAAGGCAAGGTCGAGATCGTGACTGTGCCTGCCGGTGCCGAGCCGGTTCTGCCGGCGGGCGCGGCGGAGCGCGTCAATGCCATCGCCGTTTCCGGCGTCGTCAACGCCAAATGGATCGATGCGCTGCCGAAGCTCGAGATCATCGCCAATTTCGGCGTGGGTTATGATGGCGTCGATGCCAAACATGCCGCCACGCGCAACATCGTGGTGACCAATACGCCCGATGTACTGAACGACGAGGTGGCGGATACGACGATTGCGCTTTTGATCAACACCGTGCGCCGTCTTTATCAGGCCGAGACCTGGCTGCGTGACGGCAAATGGGTTGGCGAAGGCCCGTTCGCGCTCTCGCCGTTTTCGCTGCGCGGCCGCAAGGTCGGTCTCTTTGGCATGGGCCGAATCGGCCAGGAAATCGCCAAGCGGCTGGAGCCTTTCAAGGTGGAGATTGGATACCACACCCGCAGCAAGCGGGATGGCCTCCCTTACACCTATTACGGCTCGCTGAAGGAGATGGCGGAAGCGGTCGATATCCTGATCTGCATCGTGCCGGGCACGCCGGAAACGCACAAGGCGATCAATGCCGAAATCCTGACGGCGCTTGGACCTGACGGTGTGTTCATCAATGTCGGCCGCGGCTCCAGCGTCGATGAGGATGCGTTGCTTGAGACGCTCAAGAGCGGCGCCCTGGGTGCTGCCGGTCTCGATGTGTTCTATGCCGAGCCGAAGGTGCCGGAAGCCTTCCTGTCGCTGCCGAACGTCTCCCTGCTGCCGCATGTCGCCTCCGCCTCGGTTCCGACGCGCAACGCCATGGCCGATCTGGTGGCCGACAATATTCTCGGCTGGTTCAGGGACGGCAAGGTGCTGACGCCGGTTCCGGAGACGCCGGTCAAGGGGTAATCCTTTTCCAGCCTCATCCTCGGGCTTGCCTCACTGCTGTCCGGTTTAAATTTCCAGACAGGCTGCAGTCCCCTTGAAGTCGGTAGTAAAGGGTGCACATTCTCTCGTCGTCATCCTCGGCCTTGTGCCGAGGATCTAATCACGTCGAATAAAATCAAGATGTTGCAGATGCTCGGGACAGGCCCGAGCATGACGAAAGAGGTTAAGCTTTGCGCTCACCTCATGCGCGTCCCTATTCCGCAATCTCCGAGCTTCCCACCCAACGCCCTTCGGCAAATGACCGGGCCATGGCGTGGATGCTGCGCTCGATCTTCAGGCCTTCCTCGAAATCGACGATATGGGCCTTTTTCCCTCGATTGCCGCGATCAGTTCGCGGCATTCGATCACCTTCAGGTCGTTGAAGCCTAGGCCGTGGCCCGGGGCGGGGATGAAGCGGTCATAGGGCTTGTGGTGCGGCGCGGTGAGGATGGTTCTGAAACCCTGCTCTTCCGGGCGTCCATCCGTGGTGTAAAGCTGGAACTCGTTCATCCGCTCCTGATCGAACAGGATCGAGCCCGTGGAGCCATAAATCTGGATGGCAATGCGGCCCTTGCGGCCCCAGGCGGAGCGGTTGGCGATGAGCACGGCGGAAATGCCGCCTTCGAGCTTTAAGAGAACGCTGGCAAGATCGTGCGTCTCGACCGCGCGCTCGCCGCCGCCGGCAAGTGGGCGGGTCTCGTAAGGTTTCACCATGTCCGTGATGGCGCTTTCCGCATGGCCGAACAGGGCGTAGAGCAGTGACAACGGGTGCACGGCGAAATCATCCAGCGCGCCGTAACCGGAAGACGCCTCGCTCTTCCAGTAGAAGGGCTGAGTGGCATCGGCCATGAAGTCCTCGTCCATTTCGGCGCGAACGTGATAGACGTTACCAATCGCGCCTTCGTCGATCAGGCGGCGGATGTGGCGGATGACGGGGTTCTGGATGTAATTGTAGCCCATCGCCGCGGCCTTGCCGGAACGGCGGGCGGCATCGCGCATCTTCACCGCGTCGGCAAAGGCGGGTGCCATCGGCTTTTCGCACCAGACATGCTTGCCGGCCTCAAGGGCGGCAATGGCCATTTCCGGGTGGAAGGCGTTGGGTGTGGTGACCGAGATGACATCGATCTCGGGATTGGACAGCAGGTCGCGCCAGTTGCCCGTCGAGTGGGCAAAACCGAACTCCGCCGCTTTCTTCGCGGCAAGCTCGGGGTTTACTTCCGCGAGCGTCACGAGGCGGGGGCGTTCCACATCGCCGAAGACGCTCGTGACGTTATTCCACGCCAGCGCGTGGCATTTGCCCATGTAACCGGTGCCGATAAGGCCCACGCCAAGAGCGGCCATGCTATTCTCCTCCCGAGATTATTTGAATTAATTCAATTCGTTAATTGCGTTTGTTGTGTGCCAAGACAGTCTCAAGACGTATCTTCGCGCGCTCCCCCATTCCTGTGCCTGTCACAGGAAACCAGCCGACGCGGCTTTCGCGTGACGGAAAGACTCCTTTCAGCCCAAGGACTTGGGCTGGCTGGATCCCTGTGACGAGCACAGGGATGAGGCGGCGGCGGTGTTTGCCTGAACTGCTTACGGATTATCCCGCTTGAAAATCCAGTCGTGATCCGGGTGGTTCTTGAAGCGCCATTTGCGCATCGGCCCGGCCATCACGTTCAGATAATACATCTCATAACCGTAGGGCGCGCCGCAGGGGTGGTGGCCCTTGGGCACCAGCACGACATCGCCGTCCGAAACCGCCATGGTCTCATCGAGCGATCCGTCTTCGGTAAACACGCGCTGGAAGCCGAAACCCTGCGCCGGGTTGAGGCGATGATAATAGGTCTCTTCCAGATAGGTCATGTCGGGGTAGTTATCCTCGTCATGCCGATGTGGCGGATAGGACGACCAGTTGCCCGACGGCGTGAAGACTTCCGTCACCAGCAGGCTGTCGGCCACATCGCGCTCTTCCATGGCGATGGGGAAGATGTAACGTGTATTGGCGCCCTTGCCACGCTCGGTCAGCTGCACGCCGTTCGGGCCGATCTGCTGCGCCTCGCGGCTGCCTTTTTCGCCGGGTGCGGTGCAGACGCCGACGGTGCAATCGGTCGTGGCGGTCAGCGACCATTCGGAGCCGGCGGGCACGTAGACGCAATGCGGCGGCTTGCGCTCGAACACATTCATGCGGTCGCCGAGTTCACCGAAGTCCTTATCCCCCGCGAAGATCGTCGCCTTGCCTTCCACCAGCACGAGGATGACTTCCGTATCGCCGGTATTTTCCGTCGCCGTCTCGCCCGGCTTCAGGCGGTAGAGGCCGAAACCGACATAACCCCAATCCGCGCTTTGGGGCGTGATATCGTGCACCTTGCCGCTTGTCGCGACCGGCTTGCGCAGAAGTGAGGTCATGGTGGTGTTCCTTTTTGGTCAGTCGTTCAATTTATCGGGCGGCTATTCCCGCGTTTCCCTCATCCCTGTGCTTGTCACAGGGATCCAGCCAGCCCAAGTCCTTGGGCTGAGACGAGTCTTCCCGCCGCGCCGACGCGCGTCGGCTGGGTTCCTGTGACAAGCACAGGAATGAGGTAGGAGGGGTTGCACCGGAACATACGATTCTAGGACGTATGGACGAATGCCCCCGCTCAGCTCAAGCAGCCTCGGCCTTATCCAGCCCTGCCTCGCGCGCAAAAGCCTTCAGCGATTTCAGCCCGAGGCTCTGATATTCGAACGGGTTGCGCACATCCGGGTCCTGTTCCGCCTCGATCACCAGCCAGCCGCTGTAACCATGCTCGGCCGCCACCTTCAGAACCGGTGGGAAATTCACGCCGCCTTCGCTGTCGCCCGGCACGGTGAACACACCACGGCGGACGCCTTCGAGGAAGGAAAGCCGGTCATTGCGAACCTGATCGGCAATGACGGGGCGCACGTTCTTGGCATGGATGTGGCCGACACGGCCCATATATTTCTGCGCGACGCGCACGGGATCGCCGCCGCCGAACAGGCAATGGCCGGTATCGAGCAGCAGATGCGTCTTCGGACCGGTATGCTTCATAAGGAGATCGATTTCCTCTTCGCTCTCGACCACCGTTCCCATGTGGTGGTGATAAACGAGGGTGATACCCTGTTCTGCGGCAAAGGCGGCCAGCGCTTCGACACCCGCACCGAATTTCGCCCAGTCCTCGGCCGCAAGGCGCGGACGGTCAACCAGCGCCTTGGTGTCATCGCCATGGATGGCGTTGGAGGTTTCGCAGACGATGATGACCTTCGAGCCCATGGCCTTCAAGAGATCAAGCGCCGGCTGCATCGCCTTCTTTTCGGATTCGATGTCATCGGTCAGAAGGTTCAGCGAATGCCAGCCGGAGACGAAGGAGAGGCCGCGCGGCGAAAGCACGCCCTTCAGGCCTTCCGGCTCCGTCGGGAACTTGTGGCCTTTCTCGATGCCGTCGAAACCGATCTTGGCGGTTTCATCGAGGCATTGTTCGAGGCTGATATGCGCGCCCAGCGTGCGGTCGTCGTCGTTGGACCAGGCAATCGGGTTGGTACCGTAACGGATCATCTTACTGTCTTTCCTTGACATGGTTTTCATAACGGGCGCGGGCCGGGCCGATTTCGGCGCGGTCGGATACTTCAGGCACCGCGACATCCCACCAGTGACCGCCGGCCTGCGGCGTCGGGTAAGGATCGGTATCGATGACGATGACGGTGGTGCGGCTGGAGGCGCGGGCGGCCGCAAGCGCCTCTTCCAGCTCGGTTATGGTGGAAACCTTGCGCGAATCCGCACCCATCGAGCCGGCATGGGCCACGAAATCGATGGCGATGGGGTTGACGTTGGTGTGGGCGTAGAGGTTGTTGAACTCCGCGCCGCCGGTTTCCATCTGCAGGCGGTTGATGCAGCCGTAGCCCCTGTTGTCGGTGATGACGAGCGTGATCTTCACGCCCATGGCAACCGAGGTCGCAAGCTCGGAATTCATCATCATGTAGGAGCCGTCGCCGACCATGACGATCACGTCGCGGTCCGGTTCCGCCATCTTGATGCCGAGGCCGCCGGCGACTTCATAACCCATGCAGGAGAAGCCGTATTCCATGTGATAGGAGAGCGGCAGCCTGGATTTCCACAGCTGGTGAAGCTCACCCGGCATGGTGCCTGCGGCGCACATGACGACGGTATTGTCGCGCGACTGGCGCTGCACCGCGCCGATGACCTGCATGTCTGTCGGCAGGCTGTTGGCATTGTCCTCGCCCGGTGCCGCCGTATCGGCATCGGCCTTTTCGAACCATGCAGCCTTGAGACCGGCATCCGGCGCGGCAAAACGGTGGCTGCCGAGGGCGGCCGACAATTTCTCAAGCCCGATCTTCGCATCCGCTGTCAGGCTGATCGCATCGTGCTTGGCGCTGTCATAGGGCTGGACGTTGAGTGCCAGGATCTTGCGGTTGGGGTTCTTGAACAGTGCCCAGGAGCCGGTGGTGAAATCCTGAAAACGGGTGCCGACGCCGAAGACGAGATCGGCTTTTTCGCTGACGATATTGGCGCTTTCAGCACCGGTGACGCCGACGGGGCCGAAATTCAGATCGTGATCCCATGCAAGCGCCGATTTACCGGCCTGCGTTTCGACGACGGGAATGGAGTGGGTTTCGGCAAAGCGCTTCAGCGTCTCGGTCGCACCGGCAAAATGCACGCCGCCGCCGGCGACGATAACAGGGTTCTTCGCTGCCTTGAGCGCAGCGACCGCCTCTTCGAATTCTACCACGTCCGGCTCAGGACGACGCTGGCGCCAGACCCGCTTTTCGAAGAAACTCTCGGGGTAATCATAGGCTTCCGCCTGCACGTCCTGGCAGAAGGCGAGCGTGACGGGGCCGCAATCGGCCGGGTCCGTCATGGTGCGCATGGCGCGGGGAGCGCTGTCAGCAATTGTTCCGGCCGCATGATGCGGTCGAAATAACGGCTGACCGGGCGGAAGCAGTCATTCACCGTCATGGTGCCATCGCCGAAATCTTCCAGCTGCTGCAGCACCGGGTCCGGGCCGCGATTGGCGAAGACATCGCCGGGGATCAGCAGAACCGGCAGGCGGTTGACATGCGCGAGCGCCGCCGCCGTCACCATGTTTGCCGCACCCGGGCCGATGGAGGAGGTGACCGCCATGGCGCGGCGGCGACGCAGCTGCTTCGAATAGGCAATGGCCGCATGGGCCATGGATTGCTCGTTCTGGCCGCGATAGGTCGGCAGTTCGTCGCGGATGCCATAAAGCGCCTCGCCGATGCCGGCGACATTGCCATGGCCGAAAATGGCCCACATGCCGGCGATATAGGTTTCGCCATGTTCATTCATCTGCGCTGCCAGGTAACGAACCATGGCCTGCGCAGCCGTCAATCTGATTGTCTTCACGCTGCCTCTCCCTTTTTGGCGCGCGCCTCATCCCAAATGCGGCACAGGCTGGTATAGCGCTGCGCCATATCCCTGACCGCTTCCTCATCGGTCATCTTGCCACCGAGCCAGCTGCGGGCGGCATCCGCGAAAATCGTGCGGCCAACGGCGAAACCTTTGACCAGATCGAAACCGGCGGCAAGGCGGAAGCTCTCTTCCAACTCGCTTTGCGGTGCATCGAGACCGAGAACGACGATGCCCCGCACGTAAGGATCGTTGCGATGCACCGCGTCGCAGGCGTTTTTCCACGCAGCACGGGTCTTCATCGGCTCCAGCTTCCACCAGTCGGGATAGACCCCGATCTCGTAAAAGCGCTCGATGATGCGGGCGGCGGTCAAATCGTCGGTTGGGCCGACCTTGGAGGGAATGACCTCCAGCAGCATTTCCAGCCGGTTGCGGCGTGTCGCCTGGAACAGACGCATGACGGTCTCTTCCTGCGTGGCGCGCATCTCATCCGTATCGTCGGGATGATAAAAACACAGAACCTTGACGACATTTTCAAGCGGCCATTCGGAAAGACCGCCGAAATCCTTGCCGAGATCGGGCTCCAGCGTCAGCGGGCGCGAACCTGGCCATTCCACCGGGCGGCCGATCCACAGGCCCGAGCCGCTGGCGGCAAACAGGGCGTCACGGCCGAGACGGCCATCGCAGAGAATGCCGTAACCCGGCCTGTCGCCGGCAACCTGCTGTGCGGCCTGAAGGCAGAGTTTCTTGAAAGCGCCGATCTGCTCGTGCTTGACGCCAAGCTCGTCGGCGATGGCCTCCAGCTGCATGCGGTGGTCAAAGGCGAAGACGCGCATCGTGTCCCAGTCGCCCTTGCGGTTGGTGGACCAGTGCACCTGCTCCAGCGCCTCGTCCTTGCGCAGCGCCTTGTTGCGAATGCCGGCCTTGAAGAAATATTGCAGCTCTTCCCAGCTCGGATAGGCGGGCGTGCAGCCATGGCGGGAGACGGCGAAGGCGCCGCAGGCATTGGCGTATTTCAGCGTCGTCGGCCAGTCTTCGCCGCGCAGCCAGCCGCGAAACAGCCCGGCCATGAAGCCATCGCCGGCACCGAGAACGTTGAAGACCTCGATCGGGAAACCCTCGCCAGTCTCGCCATCATCGAGGCTGGCAGGAATATCGCCGGCGAAAACCGAAGCACCCATCGGGCCGCGCTTGCACACCAGCGTCGCGTTCGAAACCTTGCGCACGGCGTTCAGCGCGGTCAGCGTATCGGTGGAGCCGCCGGCAATGTGGAATTCCTCTTCAGTGCCGACGATCAGGTCGAAGAGATGCAGGGTGGATTGCAGCTTGGCGGTGACCTTCTGCGATTCGACGAAACGGCTCTCGCCATCGCCATGGCCGGCCACACCCCAGAGATTGGGGCGGTAATCGATATCGAGCGCGGTCTTTGCGCCATTTTCGCGGGCGAGTTTCAGTGCCTTCAGCACCGCCGCTTCCGTCTTCGGATGCGACAGATGCGTGCCGGTGGCGCAGATGCAGCCCGCCTCGGCAATGAAGGCGGGATCGATGTCGTCTTCGCTGAGCGCCATGTCGGCGCAGTTTTCGCGATAGAAAATCAGCGGGAACTGGTTCTGGTCGCGAATGCCGAGCAGCACCAGTGCGGTCAGCCGCTCCGGATCGGTTTTAACGCCGCGCACGTCAACGCCTTCGCGCACCAGCTGCTCGCGGATGAAGCGGCCCATATGCTCGTCACCGACACGGGTGATGACGGCGCTGTTGAGCCCAAGGCGTGCAGCGCCGGCTGCGATATTGGTGGGAGAGCCGCCGATATATTTGGCAAAGGAGGCCATGTCCTCCAGACGGCCGCCGACCTGCGAACCATACAGGTCGACAGACGAGCGCCCGATCGTGATGAGATCAAGTTTTTTCAAAAGGTTCCTCCTTAGCACCGCACCTCGGTACGGTCTGCCTCACATGTCTGGAGCGGCATTCAGGCGACGATCGCCCGCATCTTTCGCCATCCCGCTCCGATGAGCCTCCTCCGCTCATTTTCGTTCGTCACGAGACGGACGATTATGGAATGCCCGTTTCATGGATTTGGATCATAAATTCTATTTTTTCCGTTTTCAATAAAAATATTCAGGCTGTTTTGCGAGTTCCCACAGCCACTGCGAGGGTAATAGCCAGACAGAGCGTGGCGGAAAGCGAGCGAAATGCGCCGAAATCGATCTCGGTGACGGTCAGCAGCGTCGCGCCGGATTTCCGGAGCGGATTGACGGCGGAATCGGAGAGCGCCACGACCGGAATACCGTTGGCGCGGGCGTTTTCCGCCAGCTCCAGCGTCTCAGTGGAATAGGGAGAAAAGGTGATAGCGATCAGCGCGTCGTCACGGGAAATGGCGCTAATATTGCCGAGCCCGCCGACCGCACTGTGCAGAACCGCCGGGACCTTCATTTTCTCGAAGGCGTAAGCGAGATAGCTGGCGATGGGGAAAGAGCGCCGCAGACCGATGATATGCACGGTGCGCGCCTTCGCCAGCGCCGAAACCGCCTCGTCAAGCTGGCGGGTATCGACCGATTTCAGCAGCATTTCCAGCGAAGAACGGCCGGCCTCCACGAATTCGGCAAGCAGGCCGGATGCGCTTTCATCGCCCTTCTCACGCAGATGGTCGAGCCGCGTGGCATAATCCGGCCAGCCGCCGACATAGGAATCACGGAACAGCCGCTGCATTTCCGAAAAGCCGGAAAAGCCCATGATCTGGCAGAAACGCATGAAGGCAGAAGGCTGTACGCCCGCCCCTTCCGCCATTTCGGCGACGGTGGAAACGGCGATGCGATCCTGATTGGAGGCGACATAATCGGCGCATTGCCGCAATCGTTTCGGCAAACCCTCCGCGACCTGGAGCAGCCGCTCATCAAAAGCCTTTACGGATTCTGGCGCCTCGATTGCCGTCATTGTCGTTCCTTTGTGCAGACTGAAATCGTGTGCACTTTAACTGCAGTGGAATTTTTATTCCATTGGGTTTTTTTAGGAAGGGCAAATGAGACGGCGGGGGCTTTGTGTGATCGGTCACCCTCCGTCATGCCGGCCTTTAGCCAGAATCCTGTAGGCGCGCATCCGCGCGGCGCGAAGAGTCTTTTCACCCCAAGGACTTGGGGTGGCTGGATACCGGCTCAAGGCCGGTATGACGAGATTATATATATGAACGCGCAACGGCGATGTGTTGGCTCAGTGCAACCCGCCAACCCCAAGATGCGTATCGATAATATCCGGGTTTTCCGCAAGATCGCTCGACGGTCCTTCCCAGACGATGCGGCCGCGTTCCATGATGATGGCGTGGTCGGCGAAGTCGATGGCCATCTGGATGCGCTGTTCGACGAGGAGAATGGTCATTTCGCCCGATTGCGCCAGTTTGGAGAAGGCGGCCATCAGTTCCTCGCAGATGACGGGGGCAAGGCCTTCGAGCGGTTCGTCGAGAAGCAGCACCCGCGGCTGGCCGAGAATCGTGCGGGCGGTGGAGAGCATCTGCTGTTCGCCGCCGGAGAGTTGCGAGCCGAGATTGCGGCGGCGCTCTTTGAGGCGCGGAAACAGCGTGTAGGCTTCCTCGATGGCCGATTTCGGCCGGGTCTTGAGGCCGACGAACAGGTTCTCCTCGACGGTGAGGGTGGGAAACACATCGCGGGTCTGCGGCACGTAGCCGAGGCCGGCTTTGGCGCGGGTGGCACTCGGCAAAGCGGCGATGTCCTGCCCACCGATGCGAATATCGCCGGCAAAGCGTTTCGTCTGGCCGGCCAGCGTGGCGAAGAGGCTGGTCTTGCCGACGCCGTTGCGGCCGAGCACGGCGAAACGCGAGCCCGACGGCACGGAAAGCGACAGGCCCTCGATGACGCGGGTGGGGCCATAACCGGCGGTGAGGTTGACGATTTCAAGCGGCGCTGCGGGCATCGGCGTAACTTCCCAGATAGGCTTGGCGGACTTCCGCATTGCTGGTGACGTCTTCCGGCGAACCATCGAAGATGACGGCGCCTGCGGCGAGCACCACCACACGTTTGGCGAAACGGAAGACCAGATCCATGTCGTGCTCGATCATCAGGATCGCGAGATCGGCCGGCAGTCGGTCGAGCGCCTGTTCGATGCGCGCGGTTTCCGTGGAAGGCACACCGGCGGCCGGTTCGTCGAGCAGCAGGATTTTCGGGCGAAGCGCCATGGCAAGCGCGATCTCGATCAGCCGCTGCTGGCCATAGGCGATTTCGCGCACCTTTGTTTCGGCAAGTGCGAGGAGGCCAAGCGTGCCGAGAATGTCGCGGGCTTCGCTCATCACCGCAGGCATGGCGCGGTAACGGCCGAAAATCCGGCCCGTTTTGCCTTCGCGCTGGAGAATGGCAAGCGCCACATGCTCCTCCGGCGTCATGTCCTGAAACAGCCGGGTAACCTGGAAGGAGCGGACGAGGCCGCGCTTCACCCGCTGGCTGGCGCTGAGGCCGGTCACATCCTCGCCGGCGATGCGCACCGTGCCGGCCGAGGGCTTGATATTGCCGGTGACGAGATTGACGAAGGTGGTCTTGCCGGCGCCATTGGGGCCGATCAGCACCGTGCGGTCTCCCGGCGAAAGCGACAGCGAGACATTGTTGGTGACGACGAGGCCGCCGAAATTCTTCTTGAGGCCGGAGACTTCGAAAATGGCGCTCATTTGCGACCTCCACGGATGCGCGCGATGATCTGTTCACCCGCGCCATAAAGCCCGCGCGGCGCAAAAAGCACGACGGCAATCAGCAGCAGGCCGACAATGGTGAGCCAGTGGAACGGATTGGCGGCCGAAACGACATCTTCGAACCACATGAAGGTGACGGTGCCGATCAACGCACCGTAAAGCGAACCCGCGCCGCCGAGCACCAGCATGACCAGCGCTTCGGCCGAAAGCGTGAAGCTGAGGCTGTCGAGGCCGACGACCTGGGTGGATATGGCGTTGAGCGCACCGCCAATGCCGGCGACGATGCCCGATATGACGAACATCTTCAAAATCGTGCCGTTGACGGCGCCGCCCATGGCCTGAATGCGGATGCTGTCCTGCTTGACGCCGCGGCACAACATGCCGAAGGGTGAGTTGACCACGACCCTGAGGGCGAGGAAGACGACGAGCAGCAGACAGACGCCGTAAATATAGGCGGTGCGGCCGAAAAGATCGAATTCGAAGGTGCCGAACAACGCGTCCGGGGAAACGCCGGCAAGACCGTCGCTGCCGCCCGTCCAGCCCGATGCCTTGTTGGCCGCCTCATGGAACAGGTGGATGACGGCGATGGAAAGAACGAGCTGCGGCAGGCCGTGGGCGCGCAAGAGAACCGTGCCGGAGACCAGCCCGGCCACGCCGCCCGCAGCCGCGCCGATCACGGTCATCAGCAGCGGATCGGTAATCTCGAAATGGGCGGCGGCGATGCCGGCGGCATAGGCGCCAGCACCGAAGAGCGCGGCATGGCCAAGCGTGGCGACGCCGCAATAGCCGGTAACGAGATCGATCGACAGCACGAGCAGCGCAATGGCAATGATGCGGGTCAGAAGCGCCAGATTATCCGGAAACAGGTAATAACCGGCAACAGCGGCGATAAGGATGAGGAGCGGCCCCGCAAGCGTGCGCAGCGGCGAGCGCGCCTTCGGGATCTCTGCCGTTTCAGTCACGTCGTTCATGAGCACCGCCATCTCATTTCGCCCTTCCGAGAAGGCCGCGCGGGAACAGCGTGATGATCACGATGACCGCCAGGTAAAAGAAGAATTCGCCATATTCGGGGGCGAGATACCGCCCGGTCGTATCGATTGCGCCGAGCAGCAGGCAGGCGATCAGCGCGCCGGGAATGGAGCCCGCGCCGCCGACCGAGACTACCACGAGGAAGGTAACCATGTAGCGCAGCGCATAATAGGGTTCGACCGGCAGCAGTTCCGCGCCGATGACGCCGCCCATGGCGGCAAGGCCGACGGCGATGGCGAAGCTGACGGCATAGATGACCTCGGTGCGAACCCCGAGTGCGGCCGCCATTGCGGCATTGTCCACCGCCGCGCGCAGCTTGATGCCGAAGGCGGTCTTTTCGAAGGTGAACCACAGTGCGCCGGCAACAGCCAGACCGCAGGCAATGGCGAAGATGCGGTGGGTGGCGATGGTGCGGAAGCCGAGATCGGTGGGGCCGGCCAGCTGCTGCGGCAAGGGAATGGTCTTCAGCGTTGGGCCGAAGACGAAATTGGCGATACCGATGATGCAGAAGGTGATGCCGATGGTCATCAGCACCTGCGTCAGTTCGGGTGCGCCATAGATGCGGCGATAGAGAAAACGCTCAAGCGGAATGGCGATGACGATGGTGCCGACAATGGCGACGAGGATCGCCACGGCGTAACCGAGGCCAAGGCCGTGGGCGGCATAGGAGGCGAGATAACCCCCGATCATGGCGAAGGCGCCATGCGCCAGATTGACCACCCGCATCAGCCCCATCGTCACTGAAAGGCCGATGGAGATGATGAACAGGACCATGCCATAGGCAAGCGCATCGACAAGGATGCTGAAGACCGTCTGCATGCTGAAAACTCCTCCCGGTGCTGCAATACCCATCCGGGCCGGAACCGGGCCGCGACGGGCGACCCGGAACGTCTTTACGAGCCGCCGTTATTTTGTGGCGGCGAGGCCCGTGTCGCCGGTTATTTCGCGGCGGCGAGGCCCGGATCGCCCTGTTTTTCGAAGGTCTGGACTTCCTTGTTGTAATAATTGCCGTCATCGCCCTTGGCCACTTCGCGCAGATAGATGTTCTGCGTAATGTGGCGGCTTTCCGGATCGATGCTGACAGGGCCGCGCGGGCTTGTCCAGGAAAGACCCTTCACCGCGTCCACCGCCTTTTCCGCATCCTGTTTGCCGCCGGTGGCCTCGATCATCTTGCTGATGACATACATGCCGTCAAAGGCGCCGACGGAAGGGAAGGAGAGCTCCTTCGGATTGCCGATGGCCTTGGCGGCGGCTTCCACGAAGGTCTTGTTCTCAGGCGAATCATGCGAGACGGCGTAATGGAAGGTCGTCTGCATGCCGAGTGCGGCTTCGCCAAGCGCCGGCAGGTCGGATTCCTGCGTCAGATCGCCCGGCGCGAAGAGCTTGACGCCTGCGGATTTCAGGCCGTTATCGTTGAAGGCCTTGACGAAACCGAGCGTGGTCGGGCCCGACGGCAGGAAGGCGAAAACGCCTTGCGCGCCGGAATCCTTCACGCGCTGCATGATCGGGCTGAAATCATTGGTGGAAAGCGGCATGCGAATGCTTTCGACAACCTCGCCGCCGGCGGCGGTAAAGGCCGCCTTGAAGGCGTTCTCGGCATCGACGCCCGGGCCGTAATCGCTGACCAGCGAAATGACCTTCTTCACGCCGCCATCAAAGGCCACCTTGGCGATGGGGGTGGAGGTTTGCCAGGTGGTGAACGAGGTGCGCACCACATAAGGGCTCTTGGTCACGATGGCCGAAGTGGCGGCATTCATGATGACCATCGGCACATTGCCCTGCTTCAGCAAAGGCGTGACGGCCATGGCATCAGGGGTGAAATAGAAGCCGGCGAGATATTGCACGCCTTCCTTCACCACCAGCTCCTGCGCCAGCGCCTTGGACTGCGCCGGATCGGCCTGCGGCACATCGCGATAGACGACTTCTACCGTATCGTCGCCGACCTTGTTGCCGTGAAGCGCGAACCAGGCGTCAATGCCGGCCTTGAAGTTCTTGCCCTGCAGCGCGAAGGGGCCGGAGAACGGACCGACCACGCCTACTTTGATTGTATCGGCATAAGCGGCAGTACTGAAGCAGATGGCCGCGATGGCGGCGGTGATCCGTAATTTCATGATTTCCTCCCAATTGATCCGTGGCTCCCATCCACCGATCCAGACTGCCAGATTGATGAGTGCGGTGGCCAAAGTAAAATGAAATAAGGGGGGTGATAAATAACCTGACGGTTATCAATACCCATCTCACCGGGTTTGTCTTATGCGAGATCGCTCAATAGTGATCATCCCGTGATTCTCAATGTATAGCGCCGCCGCAGCCATCACGACCGGCGTTTTCGCGGCACGTGGTATCGAAATGCTTCCTCATGAAAACCAGCTTTTGTGACATGTTTCGAAAATGACGGTCATACCCGCGCAAGCCTCGTGCCTTAACCAGTTCTAAGGGGATTGTTTGTAGCCTCGCGAAGCATATTGTGAACTTTATTTGGTGTCTGATGGGCGAATATCAAAATAGAGTTGTTGAGTTGATGCGAGATCGCGTTGGCGAAAGTATACTCAACAATAAGATCGAGCGCCGCGAAGCATTTCTTCGCAAGGCGCTGGCGCTGTATCGCGTCATGGGCGGAGACGCGCAAGGCATGCACGCTGCGGTGGAGGATGTGGTCAACCTGCAAAAGCCGAGTGTCGATGTCGCTATTGGCGACGTGATGCATGAACTGGCAGCAATCGGTCACGTTGCCGATCTGGATATTATTCAGGCGGGGTACAACAAGCTTGATGCCGCTAATCTCCATATTCTGAGCAAGGGCAAGAGGCTTTTGCAGAAGCAGCGGGACCAAAAACTCGCTGGCACGGCGGGAAAATAGGCCGCCCATCGAGGGCGGCCGCAATATCAGGCCACTTCCCCGACGAGAATCTCCTGCCAGGCATCATAGGCGGAGAGAACCGTTTCCATCTGCGCGGTGTGGCCGGTGATGAAATCGTTACCGTAGATTGTCTCGTCGGGATATTCGGTGATCAGCGTCATCGGCACGGTGTGGCGGTCGTCGACTGAGGACAGGCACGGGAAACCGTTGATGATGCGGAAACCAGTTTCGCCGGCGTGGATTTCATAAAGAGCGATCTGTCGGTTGTTGTAATCGAGCAGGCCGGGAATGGCGCCGAGATGGCGGGTTACCCGGTCGAGCAGGGCTTCGGCCTGCCTTTCCCAGTCCGCATGGTGGCGGATGATGAGGAAGAAACCCTTCGGCAGCGTCCACATGGCAAAATTGCGCGGTACATAACCGGAAAGCGGCCGGGTCCATTCGTGGGATGGATAACCGTGCAGGTTCACATGCAGGCTGGCGCCGCTCATCTCCTGCGCCCTGAAACGGATAGCCTTCTCATTAAGATGGACGCCCGAATTTTCCCGCGTGCGATATTCGAGATCGTCGCCGAGCGCGGTGTAACGCGCCGCGTGATGCATGTGGCGCGGATTGTCGGCTCTCAGCCGTTGATGCAGGGCGTAGCCGTCAGGATTTTCCAGCGGCGAAATGGTGAAATGCGCGCCCTTGCGTTCTGCGAGTTTGCGGGCGGCGCGGATGGCGCCGACGATGCCTGTGGTCTCATTGGGGTGCTGGCCGCCGCTGATCATCACTGCGGCATCGCTGCCGGCGACATAACGGGCGGCAAGAATACGGCCGGAACGGGAGCGGGCCTCGAAGGCCTCGCCGCCGATTTCTTCAAGCAGTTTCGCGAGCTGGCCTGCCGCAACCGGTTCGCTGGCCGTATCGATCGGCTGTTCACGGCCATCGAGAAAGGCGGTGGTGAGCGTGCGGGCCTCGATGCGGACGGAGACTTCGCCTTCACTTTTCACGATTTCCGGTACGATCTGGCCGGGTTTCAGGCCCCGGTCGCCCAGCGGCCGGCCGGACTTCTTCTGGAAGAACTCCAGGAGCGAGAAATAGAAATCCTCATGCAGCGCCTCGCGCAGGCTGACGACCTCATCGCCAAGGGAAAGCGGCAGATCTTCGGCCGGATGCGCGACACGGATGTTCAGTTCCTCGAAATAGGGCTCTTCATCGCCCCAGCCGTGGTTGGCGACGGCATGGATCGCCGCTTCGAAAAGCCGTTCGTAATCCGTCTCCAACCGCTCACCCACAGCATCGCCCGCAAGCCGGAACCAGCCGGTGGGAGAGACATTGGTTTCGCCGACGATATCGGTATGAACCCGGTTTGGAGCCAAAACCTTCAGGGTTTCCTGCCTGCCGTTGCGGCTCAACGTAACGTCATAGTGGAAGGCGTTGTCGTCGCGGGCGACGAAGTCGATCTTCGCATCGCCCACCAGAGCCGCCAACGGATAGGCTTCCAGCCGGAAACGATTGGCGGGCGCGTTGGCGTGCACCGGGTAACGCACCTCGATGATGTCGACGCCATCAAGATTGATCTCTTCCAGAAAGGTGAAGAGAAGCGGTTTATAGGCGCTGCGGATGCGGGCGCTGACGCCTCTTTTCTTCAGCCGGTTTTCGGCTTCGCGGCGGCTTTTGGCGTCGTCGAAGCTCCATGCCTCGAAAGACTGGCCGGGCTCGGCATTGGCGAGAAGCGCATCCAGCGTGCGTTCGAAAGTCTGGTCGAAAATCTGGCTCATCTGGATTACCTCGAGGTTCTGCCTGTTGGGTCAAGGCTGTCGCGCAGCCAGTCGCCGAGAAGGTTGAGGCCAAGCACAGTCAGCAGGATGGCAAGGCCGGGGAAAACGCTGACCCACCATGCGGTCTGCAGATAGGTGCGGCCATCCGCCAGCATGCCGCCCCAGCTCGGGATGGTCGGATCGACACCGAGGCCGAGGAAGGTGAGGCTGCTTTCCAAGAGGATGTTGTTGGCGACATTCAGCGTCATCAGCACGATGACCGGGCCGATGAGGTTCGGCAGCAGGTGCTGGAGAATGATGCGCCAGTCCTTCACGCCGATGGCGCGGGCGGAAAGGATGAATTCCCGCTCCCGAAGCGTCAGCACCGAGCCGCGCACGAGGCGGGCATATTGCACCCATTGCGATATGATCAGAAGGATGATGGTGTTGGTGAGGCTGCCGCCGACAATGGCGATGAAGGTGATGGCCAAGAGAATGAAGGGCATGGCGAGCTGGATATCGGCAAAGCGCATGACCAGCATATCTGAGACACCGCGATAATAACCGGCGACCAGACCGACCGCGACGCCGAAGATGACCGCGCCGATAACGGATGTGAAACCGACCAGCAGCGAAATCTTGCCGCCGGCGACGACACGGGCGAGCACGTCACGGCCGAGCGGATCGGTGCCGAGCGGATGGGCGGCATTGGCGAAGGGCTTGGCAAGGCGGGCCATCAGGTCGATCTTGTCCGCACCGCCCGGAAACAGCACATCGGAAAAGACGACGGCAAGGCAGATGACTGTCGTGAGGAACGCGCCGAGGACGAATTCGAGATTAGTGAAGCGCGCGAGACGCGAGGTTTTGGCAGCCATCGTCACTTACTCCGTGCGGATGCGCGGATCGACAAGCCCATAGGCGATATCGACCAGAAGGTTGATGCCGACGATCATCAGCGACAGCACGGTGATGACGGCCTGAAGCACGGGATAATCGCGCGCGCCGACCGCATCGAAAGCCAGCGTGCCGAGGCCCGGCCAGTTGAAGACACGTTCGATGACGACGATACCGCCGAGCAGCCCACCGAATTGCAGGCCGAAATAGGTGATGAGCGGAATGGCGCAGTTGCGCAGCGCGTGTTTGTAGAGAACCTTGTTTTCGCTGAGACCCTTGGCACGCGCCACCATGACATATTGCGAGCGCAGCGTATCGAGCATGGCCGTTCGGACAAGGCGGACATTGGTGGCGGTGAGGATGACGCCCATCGTCACGGCGGGCATGATGTAGCTGGCAAAACCGCCCATGCCGCTTGGCGGCAGCCAGCCGAGCGTGATGGAGAATAGGAGCACCAGCATCGTGGCCAGCCAGAAATTCGGGAAGGACAGGCCGACGAGCGAAAAGATGCGGATCACCTGATCGGCCGCCTTGCCGCGCGAGGTCGCCGCCTTGATGCCGAGCGGGATGGAAAGCGCAATCGACACTGCCATGGAGATGAAGGCCAAGAGCAGCGTGGCGGGCAGGGCATCGGCGATGAGGCGCGAGACCGGCGTGCTGCCGGTGAAGCTGCGGCCGAAATCGAGCGTCACGAGGCCCTTCAGGAAACTGAAATATTGCACGAAGAACGGCCGGTCGGTGCCGAGTGCTGCGCGAATGCGCGCCAGATCGTCTTCCGTCATGCTGCCGCCGCCCTGGAACATGGTGACAGCCGGATCACCGGTGAGGCGAATGGCGAAAGAAACGAGAAGGGTGATGGCGATGACGACAAAAATCGCCTGCAGCAATCGCTTGATGAGGAAACCGACCACGTTTTTTACCTTGAAGAGAGACCCGACCTTGCCCGCATTGCGGCGGGCAAGGTGTGTTGATCAGAAAACAGCCTGATTATTCGACGGTCACGTCGGTCAGCTTCAGGCGGTTATCCGGCGGTGCGATGAAACCCTTGACCCGCTTGTTGATGCCGTAAATGGCATTGGTGTTGTAAAGCGGAATTTCCAGCGCGCGGTCGGCGGTATAGCTGCCGATTTCCTTGAGGATTTTTTCGCGCTCGGCACGGTCGGTCAGCGGACGCTGGGATTCCAGCAGCTTGTCCAGCTTCTCGTCCTTGTCGTAAGGGTTCCACTTTTCACCCGAGTGATACATGGAATAGGCCGTGTTGTCGTAATCGAAGGTCCAGCCGCCCCATTTCTGCTGGAACATCGCGCCGGTCTTACCCTGCGGGATGATGTCGTTCAGCAGCACGTTGGTTTCATAGGGCTTGATGGTGGCGGTGATGCCGACCATGGAGAGGTAGCTGGAAATGACCTGCGCCACCTCGTTCATCGTCGCGTCATTGCCGCGGATATCGATCTGCAGCGCCGCACCCGGCTTGACACCCGCTTCCGCGAGCAGCTTTTTCGCACCTTCCGGATCGTAAGGCAGCGGCTTCAGTTCCGGGTCGTAACCGAAGGACAGCGCGCTCTGGAAGCTTGCGATTTCGGATGCCTGGCCGGCAAGGATCGACTTGACGATGGTGCCGCGGTCGACGGCCATGATGATCGCCTTGCGCACCTTCGGATCGGCGGTGATGCCGTCACGGGTGTTGAAGCGCAGCGCATCGACCGTCGGGCCGGGCACGCTGACGATCTCAAGCTTGGAATCGCCTTGGATAACCGGGATCATACCAATCGGAATGGTCGGCGGAATGACGAGATCGACGCGGCCGGCCTGCAATTCGGCAACGGCGGTCGCCGGCTCGGCGATGAAGCGATATTCAAGCTCGGAGAGTTTTGGCGCACCGCCCCAGTAATCCGGGTTGGCTTCGAGCTTGATATTGGTCTTCGGTGCGTAGGAAACGAATTTGAACGCGCCGGTGCCGACGGGGTTGAGGTTGAAATTATCCTCGCCCTTTTCCTGAATATATTTCGGCGGAACGATCATGCCGCCATAACCGGCAAGCTTGGTCAGCAGCACCGGATCCGGCGCTTTCAGCTTCATGTCGACGGTGTAGTCGTCGATGACATCGACACTTTCGATGGCGACATAGTTGGAGCGCTGCGGGCCCTTGGCACCCTGTTCGCCAAGAAGGCGCTCGAAGGTGAACTTGACGGCGGCGGCGTTGAAGGGTTCGCCATTGTGGAACTTGACGTTCTGGCGCAGCTTGAAGCGGATGCGCTTGCCCTCATCCAGCTCTTCCCAGGATTCGGCAAGGCCGGGCACAACCTTCAGGTCCGGGCCGCGATAGGTCAGGCCGTCGAAGATGTTGGTGGCGACAGCCGCCCACTGCACGAGGAAGGTGTCGATCGGATCCCAGCTACCCGGGTCCTGCGGGCTGGAAATGGTCATCTTGCCGGCGGCGAAAGCCGGTGCGGCGGTCAAGGCCGTGGCGGCCATGGCAAGCGCGACGAACGTTGTCGTCATCCCCTTCTTTATCATTGTCATCTACCTGTTCCTCTTCAGATGGTTGCGGTTCTGGTTGTTATTCAGGCGCTCTTCGCGATGAAGTGGCCCGGATTGATTTCCTCATGGGCGAGAATGGCCGGCTCGTCGCCGACACGGCGCACGGGATTGGGTATTTCTCCCTCGATCATGGCGATGCGGCGCTCGATGGTCGGATCGGCAACCGGCACGGCCGACAGCAGGCGGCGGGTATAATCATGCGTCGGCGTTTCGAACACCTGCCGGCGGCTGCCCATTTCCATGATCTGGCCGAGATAAAGCACGGCGACGCGGTGGCTCATCTTTTCCACGACAGCCATGTCATGGCTGATGAAGAGATAAGCGAGGCCACGCTCCGCCTGCAAATCCATGAACAGATTGATGATCTGCGCCTGAATGGAGACGTCGAGCGCCGAGAGCGCCTCATCGGCGATGATGAGCTTGGGATCGGAAGCCAGCGCGCGGGCAATGCAGACGCGCTGGCGCTGGCCGCCGGAAAACTCGTGCGGATAACGCGCGGCATGTTCGGAGCTGAGGCCCACACGCTCCAGCAATTCATCCACGCGCCGCTTTACGGCCTTCTGATCGTTGATCAAACCATGGGTGTTGATCGGCTCGGCAATCGAGAAGCCGACCGTCTTGCGCGGATCGAGCGAGGCGAAGGGGTCCTGGAAGATATATTGCACTTCCTGGCGCATGCGGAAGCGTTCCGCCGCCGACATCTGCGAATAGCTGCGACCATTGAAGGCAATTTCGCCCGACACGGCCGTCTGCAATTGCTGGATGGTGCGGCCGATGGTGGATTTGCCGGACCCGGATTCGCCCACCAGCGCCAGCGTTTCGCCGGCGTGAATATCGAAGCTCACCTTCTGCACGGCGCTGCAACGGTGCGTCGCCTTGCCGAACAGGTTCTTGCGGATATCGAAGCGCACGAACAGGTCCTTGACCGACAGAAGCGGCTTGGCGTCATATTTCGCGGTGTTTTGCACGCGCTCTTCGCCGATCACGACCGGCTGGCCATCCTGCAACACGGTGAGCGGCAGGCGCTTGGGAAACTCTTCGCCTTCCATGCTGCCGAGGCGCGGCACGGCGGAAAGCAGGGCGCGCGTGTAAGGGTGCTGTGGGTTGGCGAAGATGTCCTTTACAGGACCTTCCTCGACCTTCTTGCCCTTCCACATGACGACCACGTCATCGGCCATTTCCGCCACCACGCCCATATCGTGGGTGATGAAGACCATGCCCATGCCGAGCTTCTTCTGCAGATCGCGCATGATGTTGAGGATCTGCGCCTGAATAGTCACATCCAGCGCCGTCGTCGGCTCGTCGGCGATCAAAAGCTTCGGCCGGCAGGCGAGCGCCATGGCGATCATCACGCGCTGGCGCATGCCGCCGGAAAGCTGGTGCGGATACCGTTTCAGAAGCTCGGCCGCATCGGGCAGGCGCACCATTTCGAGCAGCTTCTGTGCTTCCGCCAGTGCCGCCGGCTTGCCCATCTTTTCATGCAGCACGAGCACTTCGCAGATCTGGTCGCCGATGGTGAAGACGGGGTTGAGCGAGGTCATCGGCTCCTGGAAGATCATGGCGATCTCCTTGCCGCGGATCGCGCGCATCTCTTTCTGAGATGCCTTCAGCAAGTCCTTGCCTTCAAACAGGATTTTGCCGGTGGGGTAGGTCGCGCCCATCATGTCGGCAAGGCGCATGGTGGAAAGCGAGGTGACCGATTTTCCCGATCCGGATTCGCCGACAACCGCGACCGTGCGGCCGGGCTCGACGCTGAAGGAGATATCGTCCACGACGCGGCTGTTGCCGAACTCGACGCTCAGGCCTTCGACCGAGAGGAGGGCGTTTGCGGGTGCGGCAGTCATGTCAGCGTCTCCGGCGTGGCCTGCGCGGCAAAGCTGGCGCGGCCATGTGAAAATGAGGAGGGGGAAAATGTCTCGGGCAGGCGCGTGCTGGGCGACGCCATGGGCAAGGACGGGAATGTCGCGAAGAACTGCATGTCTTCAGGCCGCTTTGTCGGCAAAATGCGCGTTGGCCGTCGCCCGCGGACACGGCACATTCGATGTCACCGAAGCGCCGCAGGCAACCTCATCGGTACCGGCCGGATGATTTGCGTCAGCCGCAGATTCGACGATGCGCATGTAACTCTAATTCCCCACCCTTGTTTTGCCGAAAAAGCTAACAAAACCGAACAATCATGTCCAGAGTGTTGAACAATTTTTGTGTACTGCTCTACAAATGCGCAATGTGCATTTTAATTCGGCGCGGGTTCGTCCGGGATGGGGACTAAACAGCGAGCAGAAGTTCGTTGCACCCGCCTCCCTCATCTCCGTGCTTGTCACAGATCCAGTCAGCCCAAGTCCTTGGGCTGAAAAGATTCTTCTCGCCGCGCAGACGCGCATCGGCTGGATCCCTGTGGCAAGCACAGGGATGAGGAAGGGGAAGGTTGGCGGCAGGCTGAAAGGAGCACCCTCCTAGCTCAATGTCACCGGTTTCATGCAGGCTGTTATTCCTTCGGCATGCCGACCGGCGGCGCAAGCCGCCGTTGCGCGGCGATGCGGAAGGGCGCGTTCATCGCGCCATAACCGCCATAGGCTCCGCGTCTTTCGATGATTTCGAAGAAGAAACCCTCGCCGAAGGTGCGGCTGTAGATCTGGAAATATTCACCATTGTCGTCGCGGTCATAAAGAATGCTCGCGGCCCGGAGCGCATCGGAAAACTCCGGCTCCAGCCCGAAACGGGCTTCCAGATCGTCGTAATAATTGCGCGAGATCGGCAGGGCGTGGAAACCGCGTGCCTGCAGGGCTTTTGCGGTGGCGAAGATATCGTCGGTGGCAAACGCGATGTGCTGGATGCTGGTGCCGAAGCCCTCGGCCAGAAATTTGCCGGCGAAAGTCTTGCGATTGTCCGCACCGTTCATGGTCAGGCGGAAATGCGGCGAGGGCACGCTTTCAATCGCCTGGCTGCGCACCAGCCCGCCCGGATCGACCACATCGACCATCGGTGTGCGCCGCGTCGCAAACAGCGAGGTGTAGAATAAAAGCCAGGTCAGCATTTCATCGTAATGCGTTGTTTGCGCAAGATGATCGATCCGCCTCAGGCCGGCATCGCCTTCCGGCGTTCGGCCTTTCGTCGGCACGAATTCATTGTCCCAGATGGAGGAAAGCTCCGGTGAACCGTCGAGGAAATAGATGACGCCGTTGCCCACGCCCTGAATGGCGGGAACGGCGACTTCGCCTGATTTGCGCGGCTCGGCGAAGGTGGGCGCGCCGAGCGCTTCCGCTCGGGCAAGGGCCGCCCCAGCATTATCCACCTTCAGCCCGAAGGCATAGGCATTGGTGCCGTGGATGGAATAGGACGCTCCCGCGAAACTGTCGCCGCCATCGCTTGTATTGATGACGATGCGAATATCGCCCTGCGTATAAAGATCGACATCGCGGTTGCGGTGCCGGGCGGTGTTTTCAAAGCCGAGCGTGGCGAGAAGGGCTTCCAGATTGGGTTTTTCTTCCGGCGCGGTGGTGAATTCGACGAATTCCACCCCTTCCGTCTCCACCCGTTCCGGCATGGCGGGCACATCGATGCGGATGTCGGGTTCGAGACGGCGCACCTGGTCCATCAGGTTGATGAGCGAGCGATGGCCGTCTTCGGCCAGCAGCCGGGCGGAGCCGCCGCGGAACTGGTCGTTGAAGATTTCGAGCGACAGCGGCCCACTATAGCCGGTTGCGGCCACGGCGCGCATGAAATCCACGACCGGCAAATCGCCTTCGCCCGGCATGTTGCGGAAGTGGCGGCTCCAGTAAAGCAGGTCCATGTCGATCAGCGGCGCATCGGCAAGCTGCACGATGAAGATTTTGTCGCCGGGAATGGAGCGGATCGAATTCGGGTCGATCTTGCGCGAGAGCGTGTGGAAACTATCGAGGATGATGCCGACATTGGCGTGATCGGCGCGGCGCACCACCTCCCAGGCATCGCGGTGATCGCTGATATGGCGGCCCCAAGCAAGCGCCTCGTAACCGACGCGCACGCCATGTTTTGCCGCAAGCTCGCCTAGCTGATGGAAATCGGCGGCGGCGCGGTCGATGCCGCCGAGCGAGACCGGCGAGACATTCGAGCAGATCAGCATCAGGTCGGTGCCGAGTTCGCCCATGATGTCGAACTTGCGCTCGGCCCTTTCAAAAGCGCGGCTCCGGTGCGGCTCCGGCATGCCCTCGAAATCGCGGAACGGCTGGAAAAGGGTGATATCCAGCCCGTGATCGGCGGCCAAGGCCTTCACCTCGCGCGGGGAGGCGTCGTAGGTCAGGAAATCGTTTTCGAAAATCTCAACGCCCGAAAACCCCGCTTTGGCGATGGCCGCCAGCTTTTCGGGGAATTCGCCGCTGATCGATACGGTTGCAATGGATGTGCGCATTGGCATGCCGTGTCTTATTGTGTCATAGCTCGCCATATTGCCTTCCTTTTCAGCCTTATGTACTGATTGGTTAATAAAGGGGACGCAGCCAGAGGCCAGCCCCGTCCAGGGAATGAAGCATGAGCAAAAGCACGACCTCCAAAGGCACCCGCGATACCCGGCAGGCGAAGCGCGATCCGGAAGGGGTGCGCCGGGATATTCTTTCCGTCGCAATGGAGGAATTTTCGCAAAACGGCCTGTCTGGCGCCCGCATCGATGAGATTGCGGCGCGCACGCGCACGTCCAAGCGCATGATCTATTATTACTTCGGCGACAAGGAAGGCCTTTACAAACGCGTGCTGGAGGAAGCCTATGCGCAGGTGCGCGGCGGCGAAGGCAGTCTTGAGCTGGATGATCTCGAGCCGGTCGCCGCACTTGAGAAGCTCTGTCGGTTTACCTTCGAGCACCACCGCCGCAACCCCGCTTTCGTGCGGATGGTGATGACGGAAAACATTCACCACGGCAGGCACATCAGGGTTTCCGAAGCGATCCGCAACGTCAACCGACCGGCCATTGAAATCATGCGCCGAATATTGAAGCGCGGGCAGGATGCCGGCGTGTTTCGGCCCGGACTGGACGCTCTTGAACTGCATTGGCAGATCAGTGCACTGTCTTTTTATAACGTCTCGAACACGGAGACATTTTCGTTCAATTTTGGCGACACGCTTTTTAGCGAGGCCGGCCAGGAAGCGCTGTCTGCGCATGTGGCGGAGATGTTGCTGCGCTATGTATTGATGCCCGAGCATATTACGCGGATCGGGAAAGGCGATAGATGAGGTGGCGGAGCGCCACCTCATAACCATCGATGCCGAGGCCGGCGATCACGCCTTCGGCGCGGGTCGAGATATAGGAGTGGTGCCGGAAAACCTCGCGTTTGTGGATGTTGGAAATATGCACCTCGATCACCGGCCCCTCGAAGGCATTGAGCGCATCGAGGATCGCGACCGAGGTGTGGGTAAAGGCGCCGGGATTGATGACAATGCCCGCCGACTTGCCGCGGGCTTCGTGAATCCAGTCGATCAGCTCATATTCCCGGTTGCTCTGGGCAAAAAACAGATCGTGGCCCGCGGTTTCGGCGATCCCACGGCAATTGGCCTCGATATCGGCGAGCGTTTCATAACCATAGATTTCCGGCTGGCGCTGGCCGAGCAGGTTGAGGTTGGGACCGTTCAGAACAGTGAAAAGGCTCATGCGACGCCCTCCGCCATGCACAGCTCGGTGAAATGCGCCGTCATGCGCCCGGCATCCGGCTCGCGGCCGCAGAAGAGGCGGAATGCGCCAACAGCCTGAAACACCGTCATGCCGCCGCCGGGCAGCGTGCGACAGCCCTTTTTCGCCGCCGTCGCCAATAGCTCGGTGACAAGCGGCATATAGACGATATCGGCCACCCAGTGCCGCCGTTCGATGAGATCGGCCGGAACCGGCATGCCGGGATGGGCCGGCATGCCCATCGGCGTGGCGTGGATCAGGCCATCGGCAAAGGGCAGGGAGGCGGCGGGGTCTTTGACGGCAAGCGCGCGGCCCTCGCCGAAGCGGGCATTGAGTTCCCGGGCCAGTTGCTCCGCCCTTGGGAAATCCCGGTCGAAAATGTCGAGACGGGCGATATCGAGCTTCAATGCGGCATGGGCCACCGCAACGCCAGCGCCACCCGCGCCGACCAGAAGCGCCCGGTCACGCCGCGCATCCGGCAGGCCGCGCAC
Organism: Agrobacterium sp. LMR679; assembly: GCF_027157905.1. Lineage (NCBI taxonomy): Bacteria > Pseudomonadati > Pseudomonadota > Alphaproteobacteria > Hyphomicrobiales > Rhizobiaceae > Agrobacterium > Agrobacterium sp. LMR679. Next base: position 2,049,851 of record NZ_JAPVOJ010000001.1, read on the forward strand.
GAAGCTTTCGTAAAAGCCGTACCAGTCGGTGTTGTGGCCGATGCGGCGTCCGTCCCGGAAGACGACCGTATTGACTGCGCCCAGCATGCGGGCATCGTCCGACAGTTCGTGCAGGTGCGGAATAACGGCCTGCTTGAAGGGATGGGTGATGTTGGTGCCGGAAAAACCGCGCGCTTCCAGCTCGTCCAGCAGGTCGGGAAGGGCGCTCGGCGGCAGCTTGCGGGCGGTGACATCCACCAGCTCGTAGGAGTAATCGAGGCCGTGAGCCGCCCCTTCGCGCATGTGCAGCGCGGGCGATTTGGAAAGCTGTATATCGGCGCCAATCAGGCCGACCTTGAAGGATGTTTTCTCTGTCATGATCACGTGTCGCTCATCGGACGGTGTGGGAGAGGCGGGATTATCCCCGCCTGTCTTAAGAGCGCGCGAACCTCAGTGGTGGGCGAGAATTTCGCCGAGGAACGTGCGCGTGCGCTGGTGCTTGGGATCGCGGAAGAATTCTTCCGGCGGGCCTTCCTCGATGATCTCGCCTTCCGACATGAAGATCACCCGGTCGGCCACCTGCCGTGCAAAGCCCATTTCATGGGTCACGCAGATCATCGTCATGCCGTCGCGGGCAAGGCCGATCATGGTGTCGAGCACTTCCTTCACCATTTCCGGGTCGAGAGCCGAGGTCGGCTCATCGAACAGCATGGCCTTCGGCTCCATGCACAGCGCCCGGGCGATGGCCGCGCGCTGCTGCTGGCCGCCGGAAAGCTGGGCCGGGTACTTGTCTGCCTGGTTGAGAATGCGCACGCGCTCCAGATATTTGCGCGCCGTCGCCTCCGCATCGGCTTTCGACAGGCCCTTCACCCGCATGGGCGCAAGCGTGCAGTTTTCCATGATGGTCTTGTGCGGGAAGAGATTGAAGCTCTGGAACACCATGCCCACTTCGCGGCGAACCGCATCGATGGCGCGGCTGGAATCCGACAGCGTCGTTCCCTCAACCGTGATCTTGCCCTCCTGGATTTCCTCCAGATGGTTGATACAGCGGATGAGCGTGGATTTGCCCGAACCGGACGGCCCGCAAAGAACGATTTTTTCGCCCTTGCGAACCGTCATGTTGACGTTTTTAAGCGCGTGGAAGGCTCCATACCACTTTCCCACCCCTTCAAGGGCGATCAGCGGAGCCTGAGCGGCGGATTGCGGCATGGAACTTTCCTTCATGCTTTGGCAGCAGTGTTAGTTGACGGTGTAGGGAATGTCGGGAAGCGAAGCCGGGAACTGCGGCACCGGGCGCTTCATCCATTTGGCGTAGACTTTTTCGAGGTCGCCATTGGCCTTGATCTTGTCCAGATAGGCGTTCAGCGCTTCGTTCCAGTCCTTTTCGCCGGGGCGTGTGGCGGCGCTGTTGTAGAGGGTCACGAGGTCGAACTTCACCTCGTAATCCTTGCCGCCGGCAGCCGCGAGACGGTCGCCATAGAACTGGTTACCGCCGATCGCCTCGATCTGGCCCGACAGGATCGCCTGAATGGTGGCGGCATCGTCATCGAAGCGAAGGATATTCGCCTTGGTGCCAGCTCCTGCGGTCAAAGCCGTATCCATCGGGCTGGATTTCGGTGCGCCGACGGTCATTCCGGTCAGATCGTCGAAACCGGCGATCTTCTTGTCCTTTGTGGCATAGACCGACATGACATTATGCGCGTAGGGCTGCGCATATTGCACGTTCTTCGCCCGCTCCGGCGTCATTCCCATCGATGCGAACAGCGCATCGACCTTGCCGGTGCGAAGCGAAGGGATGCGGTTGGCGACGGCAAGCGGCACGAATTCCACCTTCAGCCCCAGATAATCCGCAAATCCCCTTGCGAGATCGGCGTCGTAACCCTCCTGAACGCCGGTGGAATTGATGAAACCCCAGGGCGCATTATCGCCCTGGATACCGATCACGACCTTGCCGCTGGCTTTTGCCTCGTCAAGCGTTCTCGCATCTGCCGCCACCGGAGTCAGAACCGGCAGCAAAGCTGCCGTCAGTCCCGCCGCAAGGGTTGCTCGCCAACCCGTCAGGGTTTTCAAGATTCTCATTGTTTCCTCCTCCCAAAATCCAGACGGAACCCGCCGTTACTTCACGGTGAACGGGATGTCGGGCAGGCTGTCCGGGAAGGCCGGGACTTCGCGCTTCATCCACTTGTCGTAGATCTTGGCGAGCTGGCCGTCGGACTTGATCTTGTCGAGGAAGGCGTTGACGGTTTCGTTCCAGTCCTTTTCGCCGGGGCGGGTGCCGGCGCCGTTGTAAAGCGTCGTCAGGTCGAATTTCGGCTCGTATTTGCCTTCGGCGGCCTTGTTCAGGCGGTCGCCATAAAACTGGTTGCCGCCGACGACCTCGACCTGGCCGGAAATCAGCGCCTGAATATTGGCGGCGTCATCGTCGAAGCGCAGGATATTGGCCTTGGAGCCAGCGCCTGCCGTGATCGAGGTGTCCATGGCGCTCGACTTCGGCACGCCGACAGCGATGCCGGTCAGATCGTCATAGCCGGCGATCTTCTTGTCCTTGGGGCCGTAGACGGAAAGCACGTTGCCGGCATAGGGCTTGGAATATTGAATGGTCTTGGCGCGTTCGGCCGTCATGCCCATGGTTGCGAACAGCAGGTCGACCTTGCCGGTCAGCAAAGCGGGGATGCGGTTGGCCACGGCGAGCGGTACGAATTCAACCTTGACGCCGAGATAATCGGCAAAGGCCTTGCCGATATCGGCGTCGAGACCATCCTGCACACCGCTGGAATTGACGAAGCCCCACGGCGAGTTATCACCCTGAATGCCGATGACGACCTTGCCCTTGGCCTTGGCCTCTTCCACCGTGCCGGCGAAAGCATCGACCGGCGCGACGAAGGGCAGGGCAACCGTTGCCGCGGCAAGCGCGAGCAGGGCGCGACGAGAGAATTTCATGCTGGTGGTTTTCATCTTTTGCTCCTCCTTACAAAGCTGATGAGATGATTTTGACTAGCGGGACGCGGCCTGTAGCCGCTTTTCTACACCGGCGCCCCACAGGGAAAGCGGCCAGCAGATCAGGAAATAGATGACACCGACGAGGGCGAAGACGGTGAGTGGGCGGAACGTCTGGTTGGAGACGATCTGGCCGGCGCGCGACAGCTCGACGAAGCCGACAATGGCCGCAAGCGAGGTGCCCTTGATGAGCTGCACGAGGAAACCGATGGTGGCCGGCAGCGAAATCTTGAAGGCCTGCGGCAAAACCACGTCCTTCATGCGCGAGATGTAATGCAGGCCGAGCGCATTGGCGGCTTCCGTCTGGCCTTTCGGCACCGCCTGGATGCCGCCGCGCCAGATTTCGCCGAGGAAGGCGCTTGCATGCAGCGTAAAAGCGATGGCGACCGCAATCCAGGCATCGACATTGAGGCCCGCAAGCGCCACGCCGTAATAGACCACGAAAAGCTGCATCAGGAGCGGCGTACCCTGAAAGACGGCGATGTAACCGGTGCTGGCGCGCTGGATTGCCGGGCTGTCCGCGACGCGGGCAAGCGCCACGCAAAGGCCGAAGACGCCGCCGCCGATAAAGCCGATGATGGTCAGCGCAAGCGTCCATTTCAGGCCTTGCAGCAGGAAGAAGAGTTCGTTGGGGCCAATGGATGCCATTGTCTTTTCCTCACTTGACCGGATAGCTGAAGGATGCGCGGGAGATGAGCGAGAAAATGCCCATCATCAGCGAGGAAATGACCAGATAAAGCAGCGTGATCGAGAAATAGACCTCGAAGGACCGGAAGGTATCCGCCTCGATCTTCTGCGCCACAGAGGTCAGCTCGTAAGCGGCGATCGAGGTGCAGACCGAGGTGGTCAGCGTCAGCATGATGAACTGGCTGGTGAGCGAGGGATAGACCGCCCGCAGCGCCGGCTTCAGGATGATGTGCCGGAAAATCTGCGCGCGGTGAAGGCCGAGCGCAAGCCCCGCCTCCACCTGCCCCTTGGGAATGGAATCGACCCCGCCGCGAATGATTTCAATCGCATAGGCGCCGCCGTTCAGAGCCAGCGCAATGATGGCGGTTACCGTCGGGTTGAGCTTGATGCCGATCTGCGGCAGGGCGAAGAAGATGAAGAATATCTGCACCAGAAACGGCGTGTTGCGGATTGTTTCCACAAAGCCGATGACGAGGCCGCGCAGCAGCTTGAAGCGCGAGCGGCGGGCGACGACGCCCAGAACGCCGATGACGGTGGCGAGCGACATGCCGGCAATCGCAAGGCCGATCGTTGCCAGACAGGCTAAAAGCAGCTCGGGCAGGCGGTCCATGACCGCCGAAAAATCGAGACTGTAAGACATTCTTCCTCCCAACCCGTTCGGGTCCGGACAGGCGTTTCGCCTTGTCCGCATCGCTTTGGAAACCTTGCGGCGCCAAAGCCCTCCATTTGTCGTTCACTGCCGCTGCAGGCTTCAAAACCCCTGTCGGCGGCAGGCTGTTAGTCTTAATGTTTGTACCAGTTAGTTCATTTTTGTGTCAAGCGGCATGTCCGGTTAAAAAGCAGCTTTCATGCTGTTTTTTCATTCTCTGGATTTTTGAATAAAGCCTTTTTTATCAATGACTAATGCGGAAAATCGCAAGCGCTTTCCACGCGTCGTCATGTTGCCTCCGGCCCGCCGTTCGGCAGCGCCCGGAAACCCTGTCTGCGCACGAAATCGACCGGCCTTGCGGCTAGAGTTTTTCCGCTTTTCCTGGAAATGCTCTAGTTTTCGCCTGTGCCCAGCCTGTCTATCTGCTCGGCCAATCGCTCGGCGATCAGCAGCGAGGCGCCGGTTGCCGTCACCATTTGCGGCAGCGACAGCCATTCCAGCATCCAGCCCGCGCCGGACCTTTCCTGTTCGTGCACGAGCGACTGGTGCAGGGCGGATATCTGCACGGCATTGAAGCGTGCGAGCGTCACCAGCGTTTCGGCATTGACCGGGTTCTGTTTGTGCGGCATGGCCGAGGAGCCGCCGCCGCCGGAGAGGCGGATTTCCGCACCGAGCTCGGCCATCAGCGCAATATCCTGCCCGAACTTGCCAAGCGCGCCGGTGATCAGCGAGAGCAGATTGGCGAATTCGGCGATGCCGTCGCGCTGGCTCTGCCATTGCGGCCTGTCGGCAAGGCCGAGCCGTTTTGCGAGATCGGTACGCACCGCTGCGGCATTGTCGCCAAGCTTTTCCAGCGTACCGGCCGCGCCGCCGAATTGCAGGGCGAAGCCGCTCTGCGTAAAACTTTCGAGCCGCAGCAGGTGGCGTTCCAGCGGCGCAGTCCAGCTCGCCGCCCGGTCGGCGACGGTGATGCCGATGGCGGCCTGCATGCGGGTATATCCCGTCAGCGGGTTGTGGCCGTCGCGGGAGGCAAGGTCTCCCAGCGTATCGATCAGGCGACCCAGCCGGGCGGAGATGATTTCCGCCGCAGCCTTCAGCCGCAACATCAGGCTGGTATCGATGACATCCTGGCTGGTGGCGCCGAAATGCACCCTGTCCGCCGCCTGAGCGGCGACCGCCGCGCGCATCTGCCGGATGAGTTCCGGAACTACGACGCCGTCCTTCGCGACGCCATGGCGAAGCGCGGTCATATCGGCGGCAAAGTCCGAAAGCCGCGAAACGATCGCTTCCGCCGCCTCCTCGGGGATGATGCCGGCCTGCGCTTCCGCCTGCGCCAGCCCCGTCTCGAAACGAATCATGGCGTCGATATCCGCTCTTGCCGAAAACAGCTCGACGATCTCGCTGTCGCCGAAGAGGCCTGATAAAAACGGATGCTCGAAGGGGGAAAGGCTCATCTTCCGTCTCGCTTTCTTTTGCGCATATCGTCGTCGCAAAACCGCTGCACACTTTTGCGCGATATGCGTCAGATATCGAAAAACACGGTTTCGCCTTCGCCCTGAAGGCGGATATCGAAACGATAGACGTTGCCTTCCTCTTTTTTGGCGACAAGCGTGGCGATGCGGCTTTTCTGCTCGATGCGGGCGAGAACCGGGTCGGCGGCATTGGCCTCCTGTTCTTCCGGGAAATACATGCGGGTCTGCAGGCCGATATTGATGCCGCGGGCGACGATCCAGAAGGTGATATGCGGCGCCATCGGCCGGCCGTCGCGGAACGGCACCTTGCCGGGCTTGATGGTTTCGAAGACGAATTCGCCCGTATCCATGTCGCCGGGCGAGCGGCCCCAGCCGATGAAATTCGGATCGGCCTTGCCGCGCGTTTCGCTGGGGCTGTTGTAATAACCGTCGGTATCGGCCTGCCAGATTTCGATCAGCGCGTCCTTCAGCGCCATTCCGGCCCCGTCATAAACCGTGCCGCGCACACTGATGCGCTCACCGCGCGCCTTGTCGTTATAAAGCGGACCGGAACCGAGATCCTTTTCGAACACGCCCTCGATGCCGACGAAATTCGGCGTGCAGCCGATATGCACATAGGGGCCTGCCGTCTGCGAGGCGGTCTCTTTGAAATAATTGAGCGACTGAACCATGGTCAGTTGCCCTCCATGCGGTTTTCGAAAAGGGTCGAGCGGCGGCCGCGCAGCACGATATCGAACTTATAGGCCAGCATGTCCATCGGCAGCGTCGCATTCATGTCCAGCGGCGCGATCAGTCTTCTGATCGCATCCTCATCCGGAATGGTCTTGACGATGGGACATTTCCAGATCAGCGGGTCGCCTTCGAAATACATCTGGGTGATGAGCCGCTGGGCAAAGCCGTGGCCGAAGACCGAGAAATGAATATGGGCCGGCCGCCAGTCATTGACCCCGTTCGGCCAGGGGTAAGCACCCGGCTGGATGGTCTTGAACCAGTAATAACCGTTCTCATCGGTGATCGTGCGGCCAACGCCGCCGAAGTTCGGATCGATGGCGGCGAGGTAGCTTTCCTTCTTGTGGCGGTAGCGGCCGCCGGCATTGGCCTGCCAGAATTCCACCAGCGCGCCATCCACGCCGCGGCCGCGCTCGTCCAGCACCCGGCCGTGCACCAGAATGCGCGGACCGACCGGCATTTCGCCGGGGCGGGCATAGTTGAGGATGAGGTCGTTATCCAGCGGGTTCAGCATGCCATGGCCGAAGACGGGACCGGTGATCTCGCTTTTGGTGCCCTCAAGCGAAATCAGCGCGCGCTGCGGCGAGCGCAGGATCGAGGTCTTGTAGCCGGGCGCATAGGCGAGCGGATGAATATCGCGGTTGCGTGCGAAGAACGGTCCGGTTTCCGGCGGCTGGTTGCTCATTTCATCTCCTCCTCATCGCCAGAATTATAAGTGCCAGAATTATCAGGGGAACTATCGGCTTTCATGCTGGCCAGGGCAAGCTTGGCGATCTTGAAAGCATGGTTGGCGGCGGGCACGCCGGCATAGATCGCCACATGCAGCAGCGCCTCGCGAATATCCGCCTCGGTGGCGCCGGTATTGGCGGTGGCGCGCACATGCATGGCCAGCTCTTCGTCCTGCCCGAGTGCGGCGAGCAGGGCGATGGTCACCATCGAGCGCTCGCGCTTCGTCCAGTGGTTGCCGGACCACACCGTGCCCCAGGCGGCTTCGGTGATGAGCTGCTGGAAAGGCTGGTCGAAACCGGACGTCATGGTCTGCGCCCGGTCGACATGGGCGTCACCGAGCACGGAGCGGCGGGTCTTCATGCCCTGTTCGAAACGTTCGTTCTTGTCGATATGGTCCGCCATCGGTCAATGCTCCGGCAAGGTATTGAGAAAAATGCACGCCGCCTGCGCATAGGTGAGCGGCTGTTCAAGGCAGGGAATATGGCCGCAGCCGGCAATGGTGACGAAGCGGCTTGCGGGAATGAGGCCCGCCAGCGATTGCACCAACGCGGGCGGAGTGGAACCATCCTGATCACCCGCAACACAAAGCGTTGGCACCGCGATGCGCCCGGCGGCTTCGGTGAAATCCGCATCGCGGATGGCGGCGCAGGTTCCGCTATAGCCGGCTTCCGGCTGTTGCGAGAGCATGTTGCGCGCGCCTGCATAGGCGGCATTGTCAGGCTGACGGAAGGCGGGTGTGAACCAGCGCTCCATGACGGGATCGACCAGCGAGACGAGGCCGTCCGCGGCGATCTTGTCGATGCGGGCGTTCCACATCTCGGCGGTGCCGATCCTGTGGGCAGTGTTGCTGAGCACCAGAGCGCGCACCAGGTCGGGACGGCGGGCATAAAGCCCCTGCGCGATCAGGCCGCCCACCGACAGGCCCCAGAGGATCGCGCGCTTCACGCCAAGATGATCGAGGAGTGCGATCAGATCGCCGGCATGATCGTCGATGGAATAGGGAGCATGCCCGACATCGGAAAGCCCGTGGCCGCGCTTGTCGTGCAGCACATAGGCATAATCATCGCCGAGCGCTTCGATCACCGCATCCCAGATGCGAAAATCGGTGCCGAGCGAATTGATGAAGGCGATGACCGGCTTGCCTGTGCCCAGTCCCTTGACGCGGTAATGGATCACGGTCTCGCCGCAGCGCAGAAAATGCATGATGTGCTCCTCCTGCCGGGGATATTGCAAGCGGGTTCCGGTTAAGTAAAATGACATTATCGAAGAAAATCATAACCTGTGGATTATATGAGCGATGGTCGATCAGCGTATCAAGTTCCGGCACCTGCAGACTTTCGTGGAGGTGGCGCGGCAGAAAAGCGTCATCCGCGCTGCGGAAATCCTGCATGTCAGCCAGCCGGCGGTGACGAAGACGATCCGTGAACTGGAAGATATTCTCGGCGTCTCGCTGTTCGACCGGGAAGGGCGCGGCATCCGCATCAGCCGTTATGGCGAGGTGTTCCTGCGCCATGCCGGCGCGACGATGACAGCGCTCAGGCAGGCGGTCGATTCGGTATCGCAGGAGGCGGCGCGCGCTGGTCCGCCGGTGCGGGTCGGCGCTCTGCCCACGGTTTCGGTGAGAATCATGCCGAAGGCGATGGCCGGTTTTCTGGCCGAAAAAACCGGCAGCCCGGTGAAGATTGTCACGGGCGAAAACGCCGTGCTGCTGGAGCAGTTGCGCGTCGGCGATCTCGATCTTGTTGTCGGCCGCCTTGCCGCGCCGCAGAAAATGGCGGGTTTTTCCTTCGAGCATCTCTATTCGGAAAAGGTGCGCTTCGTGGTGCGCGCCGGCCATCCGCTGTTGTCACCCGGCCTTTCGGTGTTCGATCACCTGCATGAATATCCGGTGCTGATGCCGACGCGCCAATCGGTCATCGGCCCTGTCGTCGAGCAGTTTTTGATCGCCAACGGCGTGCCGGCCCTGCCGATCCGCATCGAAACCGTGTCCGACGCTTTCGGCCGCGCCTTCCTGCGCACCAGCGATGCGATCTGGATCATCTCGGAAGGCGTGGTGGCGGCGGATGTGGCGGATGGCATCCTCGCAATCCTGCCCGTCGAGACCGGCGATACCAGCGGCCCGGTGGGGCTGACGGTGAGGGCCGATACGCAGCCCTCGCTGCCACTGTCGCTTCTGATGCAGGCTATTCGCGAGGCGGCGGGAGAGTTGCTGGATGGGAGGGCGGAGGCCGGTTCTTGAGATGAGGGTGAGAGCCGGAAAAGTCTGAGAACCTCTCCTCCGTCATTCCGGCCTTGAGCCGGAATCCAGCCACGGCGCGTTCTGCGCCGTGAAAAGAGTCTTTTGCGATCAATGACTTGATCGCGCTGGACCCCGGATCAGGTCCGGGGTGACGGGTGTGGAAACGGTAGAGATAAAAGCCGCGTGTCTGGGGCAGCCCCTAATAGGGAAGCCCCACATAATTCTCCGCAAGCGCGGTGGAAGCGGCGCGCGATTGCACGAGGTAGTCCAGCTCCGCTTCCTGAATGCGCTGGCCGAAATCCCCCGTATCGGGAAAACGATGCATCATCGTCGTCATCCACCACGAGAAGCGCACGGCCTTCCAGACGCGGGAAAGCGCCTTCTGCGAATAGCCGTCGATGCCGGCCTGCGACCTGTCGCGATAAAACTCGATCAGCGCCTCGCTCAGATAATGCACATCGCTGGCCGCAAGGTTGAGACCCTTGGCGCCCGTCGGCGGCACGATATGGGCGGCGTCTCCGGCCAGAAACAGCCTTCCGAACCGCATCGGTTCACAGACGAAGGACCGGAGCGGCGCGATGGATTTTTCGAATGACGGGCCGGTGACCATCACATCGGCATGGTTTTCCGGCAGGCGACGGCGGATTTCGTCCCAGAAGCGCTCGTCGCTCCAGTCCTCCGGCCGGTCCTCCAGCGAACATTGAATGTAATAACGGCTGCGGGTGTGCGAGCGCATGGAACAGAGCGCAAAGCCGCGCGGATGGTTGGCATAGATGAGTTCGTGGTTGACGGGGGGCACCTCAGCCAGAATGCCGAGCCAGCCGAAAGGATAGACCTTCTCGAATTCCTTGATCGCGCCCTGAGGCACCGATTTGCGGCTCACCCCGTGGAAGCCGTCGCAGCCGGCGATGAAATCGCAATCGATCCGGTGGCTTACGCCGTCTTTCTGATAGGTGACATAGGGGCTTGCGCCATCGAAATCATGCGGTTCGACATTGCCGGCATCGTAGATGGTCACAAGGTTTACCGCTTCGCGGACATCCATCAGGTCATGGGTCACCTCGGTCTGGCCGTAGACCATCACATGGCTGCCGCCGGTCAGGTCGAAGAGATCGATACGGTGGTCGCGACCGTCGAAGGTCAGCGAAAATCCGTCATGCGGCAGGCCTTCCCGGTGCAGGCGTTTGTCCGCGCCGACCTTTTCCATGAGCTGCACCGTGCCTTCTTCCAGCACGCCGGCGCGGACACGGCCGAGAATGTAATCCTTGCTGACCCGGTCGAGAATGACGGTCTCGACGCCTTCTCTGGCCAGAAGCTGGCCAAGCAGAAGCCCCGAGGGGCCGGAGCCGATGATGACGACCTGGGTGCGCATTGTTTCCTCCCGAACTTGTCTCCTATCAAGAAATTGACCAAGGGACGCGGCAAGCTCAATGGACTTTCTGATCGGCAAATTGCACAATCCGACCATTGTGCGGAGGAGCGAAGGAACATGCGGCTTGCTGCGAGTGAGGGTTTGTATGGCGAAGAAGCGGTGCAAGGCACTGATTTTCGCTTTCATTGCGAGACGCTTTTTTCCAGAAGCAGCCTTCACCGCTTTGAAATCGGCCTGCACCGTCACGCTGCCTTTCAGCAAATCTTGTACATTTGGGGTGGCGAGGGCGATGCGCTGCTGGATGGCCGCATCGAGGCGATCCGCCCGCCGGTCGCCATTGTCGTGCCGCCGGGTTTCGAACATGGATTCCGGTTTTCACGCGATATTGGCGGGGTGATCGTTACCGTGCTGCCGGGCGCCCTGCCGGCATCGGTGCAGGCGCTGTTGCTGCGGAATTTCCCGCGGCCTGTCCTGTTGCCGTTGCGGGATTTTACCGATGGCGAACGCCTGCACAGCGGGTTCGAGCAGATTTCCGCAGAATATGAAACACGCGAGACAGGCCGGGATGCGATCATCGAAGGTCAACTGGCCATCGTGACGGCGCTTCTGGCGCGGGCGGCGCGGCCGCTGCTGGAAGGAACCGGCGAAGGTGTTGCGGAGCAGCGTTTCGAACTTTTGCTGTCACTGATTGCCCGCCATATTCGCGAGCCGCAAAAGGCGGAGTTTTATGCGAAAAAGCTCGGTCTTTCCGAGACCCATCTCAACCGTTTGGTCCGCTCCGTTTCCGGCCTCAGCCTGCAGCGGCTGATCGCTAAGCGTCAGATCGAGATTGCCCAACAAGAGCTGATCTTTACCGTTTCCAGCGTGCAGATGATCGCTGAAGGGTTGGGCTTTGCCGATCCGGCTTATTTCAACCGGTTCTTCAAGCGCGAGACCGGCATGACCCCGCGCGCCTGGCGGCTGGCGGAGCAGCGGAAAATGGGGGATTCCGGGGCGCGGCAGGTGCCGCTTCAGACCAGCATTCTTGCCATTTCCCGTTGAACGGCAAGAAGCGCGGGCAGGTATCGCTCCACGAGGTCCTCCATCGAGGCGACCGAGGCGGCAAGCCCGACATTAAGGGCGGCAACCGTCTGGCCGCGCATGGTTTTCAGCGGCACCGCGATGGAGCGAAGGCCGATCTCGACCTCCTGATCGATCAGCGCATAACCGCGATGGCCCGTGGCCTCGATTTCGGCGAGCAGGGCGTCCATCTGGTAATGGTCCTTTCCGTGCGCGCCGCCAGCCGGGAGGCTTCGAGAATGTCGCGCTGCCGCTCGGCCGTCTGCGCCGAAAGGAGAACGCGGCCCATGGAGGTGCAATAGGCGGGCAGGCGCGAACCCGGCATCAGCGCAATCGACATCACCCGCTGCTGCGCGGCGCGGGCCACATAAACGATCTCGGTCTCATCCAGAATGGAGACGGAGGTGCTCTGTCCGATCTCTTCGGAAAGTCGGTCGAGCAGCGGCTGCACGATGCGCGGTAGCGGCATGGTGGCCAGACAGCCGGTGCCAAGGCGCAGCACCTTCGGCGTCACGGTAAAGAACTTGCCGTCATAAGCGGCATAACCGAGTTCCGAAAGCGTCAGCAGGCAACGCCGCGTCGTGGCGCGGTCCAGCCCGGCGATCTCGGCGGCATCGGAAATCGACAGGCGCGGCCGCTCGGCGCTGAAGGCTTCGATGACCCGCAATCCCTTGGCGAGACCGCCCATTATGTCTCTTTCGCTGACGGCCATGCCCAAGCTCCATTTGTGCGATATACGAACAAAAATCATATAACGCACAAAATCCTTGCCGTCGAGGCGATTTCGGCGTTACCTCATGGCCACGCAGCCTTGCCGGTTCCATCCGCTCGGCTGGATGGAGGTTTTAATGGACAAGACAATCAAGAGCGCTAGAGATGCGCTTTCCGGCATCGGTGACGGTGCGACGATCATGATCGGCGGTTTCGGCGGCTCCGGCGCGCCCATCGAGCTGATCCATGCACTGATCGACAAGGGCCCAAAGAACCTGACGGTCATCAACAACAATGCCGGCAACGGCCGCATCGGCATCGCCGCGATGATTGATGCCGGCATGGTCAAAAAGATGATCTGCTCCTTCCCGCGCTCTTCCGATCCGCGCGCCTTTACAGACCGCTATCTGGCCGGTGAAATCGAGCTGGAACTGGTGCCGCAGGGCACGCTCGCCGAGCGCATCCGCGCTGGCGGCGCCGGTATTCCGGCCTTCTACACCCCGACCGGCTTCGGCACGGAACTGGCGCAAGGCAAGGTCATCGCGGAATTCGACGGCCGGTCCTACGTTCAGGAACGCTGGCTGAAGGCGGATTTCGCCATCGTCAAGGCCGAGCTTGGCGATACCTATGGCAACCTCACCTACAACAAGGCGGGCCGCAATTTTAACCCGCTGATGTGCATGGCCGCGAAGACCACCATTGCACAGGTCTCGAAGATCGTCGAAGCTGGTAAGATCGATCCGGAGCATGTCGTCACGCCAGGCATTTTCGTGAACGGCGTCGTGGAAATCCCCGATCCGCAACAGGAAGAAGTCCTCATTCGCGCCGGAGTGGCCTACGCATGACCCAGACCATCGACACCCGCGAAGACATCAAGCTTTCCAACGCCCAGATCGCATGGCGCGCGGCGCAGGACATCGAGGATGGCGCTTACGTCAATCTCGGCATCGGCTTTCCTGAAATGGTGGCGCGTTACCAACCGCCCGGCCGTCAGGCGATCTTTCATACCGAAAACGGCATCCTGAATTTCGGCGAAGCGCCGCCGGAAGGCGAAGAGGACTGGAACCTCATCAATGCCGGCAAGAAGGCCGTGACGCTGAAGCCGGGTGCGGCCTTCTTCCACCATGCCGACAGCTTCGCCATGGTGCGCGGCGGGCATCTGGATGTGGCGATCCTCGGGGCCTACCAGGTGGCGCAGAATGGCGATCTCGCCAATTGGCGTGTCGGCTCCAAGGGCGTGCCGGCCGTCGGCGGCGCCATGGATCTGGTGCATGGCGCCAAGCAGGTCTTCGTCATCACCGAACATGTAACCAAGAATGGCGAACCGAAGCTCGTTGAAAAATGCGCTTTTCCGCTGACCGGCGTCGGCTGCATCACCCGCATTTATACCAGCCATGCTGTCATCGACGTGGTGGATGGCCGTTTCGTGCTGCGTGAAAAACTGCCGGCGATGACCTTCGATGAATTGCAGGCCATGACCGGAGCGCCTTTGGCGGTCGATGGCGAGGTCGCCGATCTCGTCGCCCCGGAACTTTGAGGAAAAACCGATGACCGACGCATTCATCTGCGACTATATCCGCACGCCCATCGGCCGCTTCGGCGGCGCGCTTTCTTCGGTGCGGGCCGACGATCTTGGCGCGGTACCGCTGAAGGCGCTTGTCGAGCGCAACCCGTCCGTCGACTGGGAAGCGGTCGAAGATGTGATCTTCGGCTGCGCCAACCAGGCGGGCGAGGATAACCGCAACGTCGCACGCATGTCGCTGCTGCTTGCCGGCCTGCCGGTTTCGGTGACCGGAACGACGATCAACCGGCTGTGCGGTTCGGGCATGGACGCCCTCATCGCAGCTGCCCGCGCCGTGAAATCGGGCGAGGCGGAATTGATGATCGCCGGCGGCGTGGAAAGCATGAGCCGCGCGCCCTTCGTTCTGCCGAAGGCGGAGAGCGCCTTTTCGCGCAATGCCGAAATCTACGACACCACCATTGGCTGGCGTTTCGTCAACCCGCTGATGAAGGCGCAATATGGCGTCGATTCCATGCCGGAAACCGGCGATAACGTCGCCATTGACTATCATGTCTCCCGCGAGGATCAGGACGCCTTCGCCGTTCGCAGCCAGCAGAAGGCGGCTGACGCGCAGGCCAATGGTCGCCTTGACAGGGAAATCGTGTCCGTGACCATTCCGCAGCGCAAGGGCGATCCGCTGGTGGTATCGAAGGATGAACACCCGCGTGCGACCAGCCTTGAAGCGCTGGCGAAGCTGAAGCCGGTCAACAGGCGCGATGGCGCGACGGTGACGGCGGGCAATGCTTCCGGCGTCAATGACGGCGCGGCCGCACTCATCGTCGCATCGGCGGAGGCCGCGAAGAAATACGGGCTCACGCCGATTGCCCGTATTCTCGGCGGTGCCGCTGCCGGCGTGCCGCCGCGCGTCATGGGCATCGGCCCGGCCCCGGCCTCCGCGAAGCTGCTGGCCCGGCTCGGGCTGAAGCAGGAACAGCTCGACGTGATCGAGCTGAACGAGGCTTTCGCGAGCCAGGGTCTTGCGACGCTGAGGCAGCTCGGCATTGCGGATGATGATGCGCGGGTGAATGCCAATGGCGGCGCCATCGCGCTCGGCCATCCGCTCGGCATGTCCGGTGCCCGCATTGCCGGCACGGCGGCGCTCGAACTTTCGCTGACCGGCAAGCGTCTCGCGCTCGCCACCATGTGCATCGGCGTCGGGCAGGGTATTGCCGTGGCGCTGGAACGGGTCTGACGGGATAGCGGCTTCAGCATCGTGATATCGGTGCTAATGCCGCCGTAAAACGGTATGAATGCCCGCTGCCGCAGCTTCCTTACGTGTGACAGTGGCCATTCAGGTTACTCGGCAGGTGATTTTTTCGCTCTGACACATCCCAGCCCTCCCTCATTCCTGTGCTTGTCACAGGAATCCAGCCGACGCGCGTCTGCGCGGCGGAAAGACTCCTCTCAGCCCAAGGACTTGGGCTGGCTGGATCTCTGTGACAAGCACAGAGATGAGGGGAGGAGGCGTGCTGGGCCAAGCAAGCCGGCCCTGCGATGCAGGCCCCGGTCGATTATTCCCTGATAAAGTACTCCACGCTCTTATCCCTCTGCACATGTTGGATTCCATCATAATCCGTGACATGTTTTGCGAGATATGACAGGAATCTTTCCGTCTATGGAGTGCCCGCATGAAACGACCGACCATCACAGATGTTGCGACAGCCGCCGGCGTCAGCGTCGCCACCGTCGACCGTGTGCTGAACGGGCGTCTGCCGGTGCGGGAGGAAACCTCGCGGCGGGTGTTCGAGGCGGCGGAGAAGATCGGTTTTCACGCCACCAACATCATCCGCCAGCGCATGCTGGCCGACATGCCGTCCTATAGTCTCGGCATCATCCTGCGCAAGGAACGGCACGCCTTCTACCAGACCTTTGCCGACGAGCTGGAGCTTGCGGCGCGTAACGTGAGGGATCGTCATCTCAATCTGCGTATCGAATTTGCCCAGTCGGGCGAGCCGAGCGAGCTTGCGGCCCTTCTAACGGGCATGAAGGGCCGCGTGCAGGCCGTGGCGGCCACCGGGCCGGACCATCACGATGTCACCGCCGCCGTCGAGGCCCTGAAGGCGAAGGGCATTCCGACATTTTCGCTGCTTTCGGATTTCGCGCAGGGGGTGCGGGAAGCTTATCTCGGCGCCAACAACATGAAAGTCGGGCGCACGGCGGCCTGGATGATCTCGCGGCTGGCGCGCAGCAGGGGCAAGGTGCTTTTGCTGCTCGGCGGTCACCGTTTTCACGGTCATTCGCTGCGCGAGACCGGCTTTCGCAGCTATATGCGGGAATATGCGCCGGAATTCGAGGTGATGGATGCGCTGATCACACTGGAAACCCGGCGGCTGACCTATGAGCTGGTGATGGACACCATCGCCAAGCACAAGGATCTGGTTGGCATCTATTGCATCGGCGGCGGCATGGAAGGCGTCATCGAGGCCCTGCAGCAGGAAAACCGGCAGGAGGCCATCGTCTGTCTTGTGAATGAACTGACGCCCGAATCCCGTCAGGCGCTGCTGGAAAAGCGTATCAGCGGCATATTCCAGACGCCGCTCCGTGAGTTATGCGCGGACCTCATCACCACCATGGTTCACAGCATTGAACATGGCATGGCGGAAACGCCGGGACAGCGGTTTGTACCCGCCCATCTGTGGGTTCCTGAAAGCCTTTGATGGTTTGATAGATTCTATCATAAATTCCGCGTCTCTTTCTATCAGCCTTGATGGTTTCGGCTGCCGCTGACCCGTTGACGCCGGGCCGGGACTGGGAAATCTTGCCTGCGTGTGGAGCGGGCAGGAGGCTGATCCACGATAATAACGATGTTTCGGATTGCTTCAGGCTGCGGACTTCTCTTCGCGGCGACGGGTATTTTTTGCCGGCAAACGGTAGCGGCGCGATGGGCGCTGGACCGTGCAACCGGTTCTTTTCAAGGGTTTTGGAGGAGAACGACATGAAAAGACATTTCGCGATTGCAGCGCTCGCCACCATGCTGGCGACGACCGCCTCGGCGGAAACCATCGGCGTTTCGATGGCCCTGTTCGACGATAATTTCCTGACCGTGCTGCGCAACGGCATGATCGATTATTCCAAGGGCATGAGCGGCGTTTCGCTGCAGATCGAGGATGCGCAGAACGATGTCGGCAAGCAGTTGAGCCAGGTGCAGAACTTCGTCGCCGCCGGTGTCGACGCCATCATCGTCAACCCGGTGGATACGGATGCGACCGTGGCGCTTTCGCAGGCTGCCGCTGCCGCCGGCATTCCGCTCGTTTATGTCAACCGCCAGCCAGTCAACCTCGACAGCCTGCCGGAAAAACAGGCCTTCGTTGCCTCCGATGAAAAGCAGTCCGGCACCCTGCAGACGCAGGAAGTCTGCCGCCTGCTGAAGGCCGCCGGCAAGGCGGAAGCGAAGGCGGTGGTGATGATGGGCGAGCTTTCCAACCAGGCGGCCCGCATGCGCACGCAGGATATCAAGGATGTGGTGGCGACGCCCGATTGCAGCTTCATCAAGCTTGTCGAGGAGCAATCCGCCAACTGGTCGCGCACTCAAGGCTCGGACCTGATGACCAACTGGCTTTCGGCCGGGGTGCAGTTCGATGCGGTGATTTCCAACAATGACGAAATGGCGATCGGCGCGATACAGTCGCTGAAGGCGGCCGGCCGATCGATGGATGACGTCATCATCGCCGGCATCGACGCCACGCAGGATGCGCTTGCCGCCATGGCGGCGGGTGAGCTGGATGTGAGCGTTTTCCAGAATGCCGCCGGTCAGGGCAAGGGCGCGGTTGATACGGCGCTGAAACTGGCAAAGGGGGATGCGGTGGACAAGAAGGTTTTCGTACCCTTCGAACTGGTCACACCCGCAAACCTCAAGGACTATCAGGCCAAGAACTGAGACCGTTCGGGCCTGACAATGACGTGATAGACCGAAGATGCTGAAGGCGGGGGGAGGATATTCCGGCTTCAGCGATATCAGTGCGATTGAACCAGCGGAAGTTTTCCGCGGGAGGAAAGACCTTGAAAAACCTGTTGATGGCGACTGCGCTCTGCATTTTCGCAACGCCTGCCCTTGCCGAGACCCGTGTTGCGGTCTCCATGACATCGTTCGACAATCCGTTCCTGACGATTTTGCTTAACGGTATCAGGGCTGAGGCCGGGCGTGACAAGAACATCGAGCTTCTGGTGGAGGACGCCCAGCTCGATCCTTCGAAACAGCTCAATCAGGTGCAGAAT
Organism: Agrobacterium sp. LMR679; assembly: GCF_027157905.1. Taxonomy (NCBI): domain Bacteria; kingdom Pseudomonadati; phylum Pseudomonadota; class Alphaproteobacteria; order Hyphomicrobiales; family Rhizobiaceae; genus Agrobacterium; species Agrobacterium sp. LMR679. The sequence continues at coordinate 2,068,250 of NZ_JAPVOJ010000001.1, forward strand.
TTCATCGCCAACGGTGTCGATGCGATCATCGTCAATGCCGTGGATGGCGATGCCACCACCGCGATCACCAAGGCCGCATCCGCCGCAAAAATCCCGCTCGTTTATGTCAATCACCCGCCGGCAGAACTCGAAACCGGCCTGCCTGATGGGACGGCCTTCGTCGGTTCCAACGAACTCGATTCCGGCACCATGGAGGCGGAAGCCGCCTGCAAGCTGATGGGCGGCAAGGGCAAGGCCGTCATCCTGATGGGACCATTGGAAAACCACGCGGCGCTGGTGCGCACCAAGGATGTCGAAACGGTATTTTCCAAGCCGGAATGCAAGATCGAAATCCTCGAAAAGCAGACGGCGAACTGGAGCCGGACGCAGGCGCAGGACCTCGTTTCCTCCTGGCTGACGGCGGGCATCCAGTTCGATGCCGTGATCGCCAATAATGATGAAATGGCGATCGGCGCCGCGCAGGCGCTCAAGGCAGCGGGTGTTTCCATGAAGGATGTCGTCATCGCCGGCATCGACGCCACGCCCGACGGCCTTGCCGCCATGCAGGCTGGCGATCTCGACATTACCGTCTACCAGAATGCGACGAAGCAGGGCGAAGTCTCGGTTCAGACGGCGGTGAAGGCCGCTGCCGGGCAAAGCACTGAGAAGACGCTTTGGGTGCCCTTCGAACTCGTCACCCCGGAAAACATGACCGCCTACGCCAAATAAGCGGGGGCTTCGGCCCCGGTCCATCTATCACTCCACTGGAAACAGCCATGAAACATACGCTCGATCCCCACATGTTCCGGCACCTTTCGCTGGCCGAGACCTGCCGCAAGGTTGCCGAACTCGGCTATGATTACGTCGAACTTTCACCCCGTCCGGATTTTCTTTCCTGGTGGACCCGACCGAAGGTCTATCCCGAACGCGTCGCCGAATTCAAAAAGGCGCTGAAGGACCATGGTGTCGGCCTTGCGACGCTGCAGCCCATGTATCGCTGGGCAAGCCCCTATCCGGACGAATGGGAGGTGGCGATCGACAACTGGAAACGCGCCATCGAGATTGCGGTCGAGATGGAATGCCCGATGTTCGTTTCGGAATTCGGCCGCGGCGGCTCGCCGGAGCGCAGCCTCAACGACCGTTCCGGCCTGCATCGGCCGGAAACCTGCGAAGCGCAGTTCTTCCGCGCCATGGATATTCTGGTGCCGATCCTTGAGCGGGAAGGTCTGGTACTGTCGCTGGAGGCCCATCCCGAAGACTGGATCGAGGAGATCGCGCCGGCCATCGACATCATCAAGACCATCAATTCCAAGGCGGTAAAGGCCTCCTTCATCGCGCCGCACACGTTCTTTTACGGTCCGGACATGGTGGCAAACCTGCGTGCGACCGAGGGCCATCTGGTGCATGTGCGCCTTGCCGATACCTATGACCACAACAAGTCGTCGCAACTGCGTTACATCGTCAATCCGCCGGGCTCGAAGGTCAGGGTGCACCAGCACACCGATTTCGGCCAGGGCGAGATCGACTGGGAGACCTTCTTTGCGACGCTCGCCGACATGAAATTCGACGGCGTGCTGTCGAACTGCGTCTTTGCCTGGGAAGATCGTGTCGATGAAAGCGCGCGGTTCATGCTCAGCGAAACCCGGCGATACGTCGCCAAATACTGGAAATGAGGTTTTTCAGATGACTGTCAGAATTGGTGTCGTCGGCACCGGCGCAATCGGGCGTGATCATGCCCGCCGTATCAACAAGGTTCTGGGCGGCGCGAAGATCGTTGCGCTGAGCGACGTCAACCGCGCCTCGGCCGAGGCGGTCAAAAACGACATCGCCCCGGATGCCGTTGTTTTCGCCACCGGTGAAGAGCTGATCGTATCGCCGGATGTGGATGCCGTGCTCGTCACCTCCTGGGGTGCCACGCATGAGCAATATGTGCTGGCGGCAATCGCCGCCGGCAAGCCGTGTTTCTGCGAAAAACCGCTGGCGACAACGGCGGAAGGCGCAAGACGCATCGTCGACGCAGAGGTGGCGCATGGCAGGCGGCTGGTGCAGGTGGGCTTCATGCGCCGATATGACGCCGGTTACGTGGCGCTGAAACAGGCCGTCGACAGCAGGATCGGCGCGCCGATCATGGTGCACGCCGCCCACCGCAACCCGGCGGTTCCGGAGCAATATGTCACCCCGATGGCGATCCATGACACGATGATCCACGAGATCGACGTGCTGCGCTGGCTGCTCGACGATGACTATGTTTCGGCGCGGGTTCTCTTTCCCCGTTCGGCGGCCAGAAGCCATGCGCGGCTGAAGGACCCGCAGATCGTCATTCTGGAGACGGCGAAGGGCACGATCATCGACGTCGAAATCTTCGTCAATTGCCATTATGGCTACGATATCCAGTGCCAGGTGGTGGGCGAGGACGGCATTGCCAGCCTGCCGGAGCCGATGTCGGTGCAGACCCGCCTCGGCGCCAAGCTGCAGAACGATATCCTCACCGACTGGAAAGACCGCTTCATCGCCAGCTACGATGTGGAATTGCAGGACTTCATCCATGCGGCGGCGAAGGGCACGGCATCGGGACCCAACTCCTGGGACGGCTACGTGGCCGCCATTACCTCCGACGCCTGCGTGGCCGCGCAGGAAACGGATGGGGTAGCCGTCGCAATCGAACTTCCCACCCGTCCCGCCCTTTATCAGTGAGGTCTTTCATGCGTTTTGCCATCAACCACATCACCGCGCCGAAGCTCTCCCTCGAGGCGTTCTTCGCGACAGCCCGCGAACTCGGCCTTACCGAAGTCGAAATCCGCAACGACCTGCCGAACATCGTCGGCACGGTGGAGCCGGCGGCCGTGAAGGCGGCGGCCGAAAAGGCGGGTGTGACGATCATCTCGATCAATGCGCTTTATCCCTTCAACGTCTGGTCGGGCGACCTGCCTGCGCGGGCCGTCGCGATGGCCGATTATGCGGCGGCGAGCGGCGCGAAAGCGCTGGTCATGTGCCCGCTCAACGACGGTACGCCGGTGTCCTTTGAAGATCTCGTCACGGCACTGAAGGCCATGAAGCCGATCCTCGAGGAACGCGGGCTGACAGGCTTTGTCGAGCCACTCGGCTTCCCGGTCTCCTCGCTGCGCACCAAGGCCGAAGCGATCAGGGCCATCAATGCAGCCGGTGGCGGCGATGTCTACAGGCTGGTGCACGACACCTTCCACCATCACCTTGCGGGCGAGACCGAATTCTTCCCCGAACGCACCGGCCTCGTGCATATTTCCGGCGTGATTGATCCTGCCGTCTCCGTAGCCGACATGCTCGACGCCCACCGCGTTCTGGTGGATGCCGGCGACCGGCTGGAGAATATCGCCCAGATCAGGACGCTTGAGGCGGCCGGCTACAAGGGCCCCTACAGCTTCGAGCCCTTCGCGGCCGAAGTGCACGAGCTGAAGGATCCGGCCGCTGCCGTAAAGAGCAGCATCGACCATATCTCCCAGGCGCTCTGACCGCCTTGCCGCCCGCGGTTCGCTGCGGGCGGCGTTTCTTGCGGGGGATTAAAAACCCAGAGAAATCAATTCCGCATTTACGGATGATGCTGTAGTCTTCGAGCGACGAGAGAGCAGCAAACAGGCACGGGTATTCTTCAGATCGACTGCGTGAGGCAGGCTTTCTGCCCGCACCGTCCGAAGTAGAGTGGTTGAATTTCCCCTTTATGAAAATAGACAGGAAAACGACGCTTAAGGACGTGGCGCGGGAGGCGAATGTTTCGCTGAGCACGGCGTCGCACGCCATCAACGGCACCGCACCCTTGACCACGCAGGTCCGCGAGCGGGTGCTGGAGGCGGCCCGCACGCTCGGTTATCTCGAAAACCGGCGACAGAAGGCGACGATCGCCACCCTGCGCGTCGTACTTCTGGCCATGACCAATGATGCCGCACCGCAGAGCGATCTCAACATGGTCAGCTGGACGATGCTGAACGGCTTCCGGCGCGAATGCGAGCGGCGCGGCATTCGCATCGTTCCCTATGTCAGCGCAACGAGCCGGCTCGACCCGGTTGCGGTGGCGGCGGCGGCGGATGCCGACAATGTCGACGGTATCGTCATCCTGAACGATGACAGGCCGCAACTGGTCGAGGCGCTGTCTGCGCTTGCGCGGCCGGTGGTGCTGATCAATGGCGAGGACCCGGCCATGATCGTCGATACGGTGACCGCCGAGAACCGTTTTGGCGCGCGGCTCGGTATCGAACATCTGCTGTCGCTCGGGCATCGCAATATTCTGCATATCACCTGGAAGGGGCGCACGACGATCCGCCGCCGATATGACGGTTATAGCGACGCGTATCTCGCGGCGGGTCTCACTGTTCCCGCCGATATGGTCATCGAGGTGGAGAGCTACGAGCCCGAATGGGGCGAGGCCGCCATCCGCCGCCTGCTGGCCGAACAGCGGCCGCTCAGAAACGCCACGGCGATTTTCTGCGCTGCCGATAATCTGGCGCTTGGCTGTCTGAAGGCCTTGACGGAAGCCGGAATCCGGGTGCCTGACGATGTTTCGGTATTGGGGTTTGACGATATCATGCCGGCGGCCTTCAGTGCGCCGCCGCTCAGCACCATCCAGTTGCCCGCCGACAGGCTGGGCGGGGCGGCGCTTGCGCTGCTGGAGCAGCGGCTTGTGGCGGCTGATCCGTCGCGTCCGGCGCACCGGCTGGAACTTGGCTGTCGGCTGGTGTTAAGGGGCAGCATCGCGCCGCCGCCGAGGTAGGGTGTTGGAGTGTGGTCTAGTGTTGACCGCTGAACAAACTCCAAACGTTTAATTCTCCCGTCATTCCGGCCTTGAGCCGGAATCCAGCCAGCCCAAGTCCTTGGGCTGAAAAGAATCCTTTCGCCGCGCAGACGCGCGACGGCTGGATCCCGGCTCAAGGCCGGGATGACGGGTGGAGGGGCTTTAATATTCCAATCGTGACGGCCTGCTGTCTCACCGCAACGCTCGTACTCTCCTTACTTCATGCCCGTGCCGGCAATCCCTGTCGTGATGTAGCGCTGCAGGAACAGGAACACGACGGTGACTGGCGCCAGGCTGAGGAAGGTCATGGCGAGGATATAGTGCCATTGCACCGAGAACTCGCCCTGGAAGGCGTTCAGCCCCACCTGCAGCGTGAAGTTTTCGCGGCTGCTGAGAACGATCAGCGGCCAGAGGAAGTCGTTCCAGCGCCAAAGCACCGAAAAGATGGCGAGAACCGCAAGCGCCGGCGCCGTCAGCGGCAGGATGATGCGCCAGAAGATACGGAATTCGCTTGCCGCATCGACGCGGGCCGCCTCGATCAGCTCGTCGGGGATGGTCAGCATATATTGCCGGAGCAGGAACACGCCGGTCGGCGTCGCGACCGTCGGGATGATGACGCCCCAGAGATTGTCGACGAGGCCGACGCCAACGATGACCAGATAGGCCGGCACCATGACGACGGTGAGCGGGATCATCAGGGTGGAGATGATCAGCACGAAGATCGCCTTCTCGCCGCGGAAGCGGTATTTCGACAGCGCGAAGGCGGCCATGGCGTTGACGATCAGCGTCAGGACGGTTGCGACGAAGGTGACGAAGACCGAGTTCTTGAGGAAGGTCAGAAAGCTGAACCGGGTCAGCGGATCGGTGAAGTTCTCCGTCGCGATAGTCAGTTTCTGGACGGGTGTTATTTCCCGCGTATCGACGCTGACCGGCGGGCCGGGATTGGCGGGGTCGACCATCTGGGCTTTCAGGCCGATGCGGCGGACCATGGCCATTTCCCGCTCGATGCCGTCAATGGGGGCTTTCCACAGGCTGAGCGGCTTGTCGTAACCCTGCACTTCCACCTGCACGGCGGCGCGCGGCAGAAGGCTCGGCGGAAACCGGGTGATTTCGGCTTCCGGTTTCAGCGATGACATGGCGGCCCAGACGACCGGGATGAGGACGGCGAGCGTGCCGCCGATGAGCCAGACCCATGACAGGATATCGGTGGGTCCGATCCGGCCGGGACGGCGGGTGCGCGTGAGGAAGGAGACGGCGTTGGACATGGTCAGGACTCCATCTTTTTGCCGAGGCGCAGTTGCACGAGCGTCAGTGCGAGAAGCACAAGGCCCATCAGAACCGATGCGGCTGAAGCCAGGCCGAAGAGCCTGAGATCGCTGCCGAAGGCCATCTGGTAGATATATTGCACCACGAATGTATTGGCCGTGCCCGGCCCGCCGCCATTGGTCAGAACCCATGCCTCGTCAAAGATTTGCACCGAGCGGATCATGAGCAGGATGAGCACGACGAGCAGGTTGGGGCCGAGAAGCGGCAGGGTGATGCGGAAAAGCGTGCGCCGGGGTGAAGCGGCGTCGATGGCGGCGGCCTCATAGAGGTCCTTCGGGATGGCCTGAAGGCCGGCGAGCAGGATGAGCGTATAAAAGCCCATGTGGAACCAGACGGAGACCACCACGACGAAGAAACGCGACCAGCCGACATCCAGCAGGAAGATTTCCGGCGGCACGCCGAGCATCTGGAAAAAGGCGTTGAGCAGGCCGTTGCGGTCGAGGAACCATTTCCAGATGAGGCCGATGACGACCGGCGACAGCAGGACCGGATAAAAGAACATGGCGCGGAAGAAACCGCGCGCGGCAATCGCCCGATTGAGAATGAGGGCGGTGATGAGCGCGACCAGCAGCGTGGCGATGACGTTGAAGCCCACGAACCACAGCGTGTTCCAGATCGCCGTCCAGAACAGCGATTCCCGGCAGCTTCCCGGGTCCATGTAGCTCTGACAATCCAGCAGCTTGCCGAAGTTTTCCAGCCCGACGAAGGGGCGGTCGGTGATGAGAAGTTCGGTGCCGCCGGTGAAGGCGTAACCGACGGCAATGGCAATCGGCAGGAAGGTGAAGATGCCGAAAAGAACGAGGTTCGGCATCAGGAAAATATAGGGCATGCGCCTTTTGCCGATCAGCCGCTCGATGAAGTTGAGAGGCACTTCGGCAATCGCCATCACGGCATCGAGCGCACGGTCGGACAGTCTCGTAAGCGTCGGATTGGCCATGCTAACCCCTCCCTTCGCTGTCGAGGCGCGGCAGCGCCAGGTCGGTGGCGGGATCGAAGACGTGCACCTTTTCCCGCGCCGGCATGATCTTCAGCACCGAGCCGGAAGCGGGGGCGAAATGGCCCGCCTGATGCATGATGATCTGCTCTTTCTCGCCCTGGAGATTGCCGTAGAGATAGGTCTCGGTGCCGAGGCTTTCGTGATACTGCACCTCGAAGGGCAATCCTCGGCGATGGTGAAATGCGAGGGGCGGATGCCCGCGAGAACCGCCTGCCCGGGGCTGACGGCTGCCGGATCGACAAGGCAGGGCAGGGACACGCCGTAGCCGGCGTCGATGGCGATGCCGCCGTCGCTGCCCTTGGTGATGGCGCCCTTCAGCATGTTCATCCGCGGCGAGCCGAGGAAACCGGCGACGAAGAGGTTGCGTGGATTGTCGAAAAGCTCGAGCGGGCTGCCCACCTGCTCGATGCGCCCGGCGCGCAGCACCACGATCTTGTCGGCCATGGTCATGGCTTCCACCTGATCGTGGGTGACGTAGATCATCGTCGTCTTGATATCGCGATGCAGGCGGGTAATTTCGGCGCGTGTCTGCACGCGCAGCGCCGCATCGAGGTTCGACAGCGGCTCGTCGAACAGGAAGATGTCAGGCTCGCGCACGATGGCGCGGCCGATGGCGACGCGCTGGCGCTGGCCGCCGGAAAGCTGCTTCGGCTTGCGGTCGAGATAGGGCTCGATGGCCAGCATCCGCGCCGCCTCGTTGATGCGGCTTTCGATTTCCGCCCGTTTGAAACGCAGGTTTTCCAGGCCGAAGGCAAGGTTCTTGCGCACGCTCATATGTGGATAAAGCGCATAGGACTGGAAGACCATGGCGATCTTGCGCTCGGCCGGCGACAGCGCGCTGACATCGCGCCCGCCAATGCTGATGGTGCCGGAGGTGACGTCCTCGAGACCGGCGATGATGCGCAGCAGCGTCGATTTTCCGCAGCCCGAAGGGCCGACGAAAACGACGAATTCGCCGTTCTCGATCTGAAGATCGATATCATGCAGCACATGAACGGCGCCGAACGCCTTGTTGAGGTTTTCGAGTTTCAGACTTCCCATCACCTGCTCCCTTCGGGCAAGCTCGTCGTCGCGACGATCTCTTGGCTGTTCCAGCCCTTGGGCAAGGGCGTCGTTCTTTTGATGGCGACATCGCGTGCCGCAAATCCTTCCACGCCGGCAAGATAGACCGCCGGCATTCCGCCGGGATAATCCTCCATTCCGACGATCCGGCCCTCAGCATCCTGTGTCCAGGCATTGGCGCGGCCTGCGGCATGGGGGCTTGGCGCGATATCCGCATTTGTGGGGCGCAGATCGTATTGCAGGCCGGTGCCGAGCTTGCCGGGCTGCTGCGACAGCGTGATGCGCTCCAGCCGGACATTGTGAATGCCGGCCTTCGATGTGGCGACGAGGTTGATCGCCCCTTCCATCGAACCGCTCAAGTCTTCCACGACCAGATTGTCGACGCTGCCGGCCTGACGCTCCGGGCGGCGGTCGACGACGGTGACGGTGACCGCTTCGCCCGAACCCCAGAAGCCGCCTGGCGTTTCGTGGCATTCGGCCTCGATCCGTGAAAAACGGATGTTGCGCATCGCACCGCCATCGCGGGAAAACAGGCCGACACCGCGATTGGACTGGACGATTTTGCAATCCTCGAACGCGACATTGGTGAAATCGCCGAAGGATTCCGTGCCGAGCTTCAGCGCGCAGCTCATGCTGGAAACGGTGCAGCGGCGAACTGTGATGTCATCGCAGACACCAACCGCTTTGCCGTCCAGCCCGGCGCTGGTCTTCAGGCAGATGCCGTCATCAGCAGTCGAGATAAAGCAATCCTCGATTAGCGCACGCCGGCAGGCATCCAGCACGATGCCATCCGTATTGGGCAGGCGGCGGTCGTTTTCGATGCGGAGATTGCGGAAATGAAGGTCTTCGCAATCGACCATATGCAGCGTCCACATCGGCGAGCCACTGACGGAGAGGTTTTCAAGGCGCACGTTGCGGCAGCTTTCCAGCACCATCACGCGTGGGCGCTTTTTCGCCGGGATATAGGTGCCCATGGCCTTGTCGTCGCCGACGATGAAGTTTTCACCGCCGGCCTCGATGCGGCCGGGGCCGGTGACGGCGATGTCATGCGCGCCGCTCGCGATGATCATGCCGCGATCGGAGTCTTCGGCAATCACCGAAACCCGGGTGAGGGCATAGGCGTCGTAATCGGAAACGGGGGCAAGCACCGCATCTTCGGCAAGGTGCAGTTCCACGCCGCTTTTGAGATGGAGGCCGGCGCTGACATGACGCCCGGCCGAGAGAGACACGCGCCCGCCGCCTGCGGCTGACACGGTGTCGATAGCCTGCTGGATGGCTGCCGTGGCATCGAGGCCACCCGCCGCGACTGTGATGTCCTGACTGATGTTCATGATGCCTTTGGCCTTTTCAGAAAAACGTCGATCAGGAGCAGCATCGTCAGCGCCTGCCCGTAGGGCGTGGGCAGATTGGGAATGCGGCGGTAGAATTCGAGATCGTGGCCCATCGGCGTGCCGTCGGAAACACCGTGGACGACGCCTTCATCATCGATATTGCCAAGCACCGCCTTCAGTGCGCGTTCCGCATGCGGGCGATTTTCCTCGCCGAGAATGCCGGCTTCGATGCCGCGCAGAATGCCATAGGCGATGCCGGCCGTTGCCGATGTCTCGACCGGCGAGGTCGGATCATCAAGCAGCGTGTGAAACATGCCGTCCTCGCGCTGATATTGCCTGAGCGACCGCACCTGGCTTGCCAGCACATTGGCGAGGAAACGCCTGTCTTTTTCGCCAAGCGTCGGCACCAGTTCGAAGAGTTCGGGAATGGCGACGGTGATCCAGGAATTGCCGCGTGCCCAGAAGGCGTCAGCGAAATTATGGCGTCCGTTGAAGGTCCAGCCGTGATACCAGAGCCCGGTGACGGGGTCCGACAGATAACGCGTATGGATCATGAACTGGTAGACCGCCTCGTCGATCCAGTCCTGACGTTTGCAGACGACGCCGGCGCGGGCGAGGAACAGACATGCCATGAACAGCGTGTCGTCCCACAGTTCGCCCTCATTCAGCCGCTCCTTGACGACATGCTGGAAGCCGCCATCTTCGGTTTTCGGCAATTGATGCACCAGCCAGTCGGCCCAGTCTTCCACCAGCGTCCGGAAATCCGGCCGGTCGACATGTTCGGTGAGGATGACAAGCGGCAGCATCGGGGCGGAACTGTTGATCTGGCGCGGCGGCAGGCCACGTTCGATCTGCCAGCCATACCACGTCACGAGGTCATCCAATGCCTTCCGGTCGTTGGCGGCGAGCGCCCGGCGCAAGAAGCCGTAAAGGCCCACACCCACTTCCCAGTCCCACTCATCGAACTGGATCTTGCCATCGGAACTGCCGCTGACCAGACCTTCCTGAATGCCCTTGAGGCGGCTGAAGGCGGCGGCGACATTGTCGATCGTCGTCCTGAGAGTGTCTTTTTCCATGCTTGGCTGGTTCATCTGTCAAATTCCGCTAGGAGCATTTCCAGTAAAAGCGGGGATCGCTTTTACGTCCGGACAATGCGTTAAAACAAAGAGCTAGAGCGTTTTCGCGTTTCGCAGAAAAGCGGAAAGGCTCTGGGAGTAGAATGGTTGTGCCGCGCCGCCCGATGCGGGGTCGGCACTGTCGAAGGTGATTTCCGGCTGGGGCTGGTCGTGGTCGAAGGCCATGACCTGCCCGCCAATGGTGAATGCGCCGTCCCAGGTCAGGGTAAGCTCAGCTCCGCCCGGCGGCGTGACCGAGAGCAGCCGGCTTTCGGCATCGAAGGTGATCTGCGTGGCGAGGATTTTTTCCCGGAAGCGGGAGAAGGCTTCCATATCCCCGCAGCCGATGATGCCAACCCAGCCGGCGCGGCGGCCGGGCGATCTGACCTCGCGATTGGCGGTGGCGCCGGCAGTGATGGGCTGAAGCCCGTTCGTCGCATAAAGTGCGGCAAAGCCGCGGCCCGAGCGGGTGATGAGCCAGTTGCCTTCCGTCAGCACCTCGTCCAGCCCGTCGCGGCCGAGATAGGCATGGGTCCAGTCATTGCGGTGATCTTGCGTATCGAAGATCAGCATGGCCAGATCGCGATGTTGCGCCACGCGCGGCAGGATGCCGCTCCCCGCCCAGTAGGAGGGGCGCTGGGTGCCCCACGGATCGTCTTCGCCCGGATGATTGACCCAGAGCCGCGCCATCGGGTGGCCGGCGAGTTTGATATCCATGACGTGTTGCTGATGGCCCTTGCGGCCGGTCTTGTGGTCCACCACGGTGGAAAGCTGGGCGGCCTCGTTCTTGAACAGCACGAGCTTGCCGGGCTCCAGCCCCTGCGCATACCGCGCCTCGACCATACGGCCGCTTTCCAGCTGGGAAAGGGCGGTGAGATGTGCCGGCGGCAGATAATCGCCGCAGCAGAACATCGGCAGCGAGGCGACGCCATTGTTCCGCCAGCCCTGACCGAAGGCGACCTGCGCAAAGGGCGCCAGTTCCGTCAGCGGCCCGGCGCGCAGCTCTTTGTCATAGGCTCTGCCTTGAGAGCCGGAGGGAACGCCGCCGAGCGTGTGCAATGCGATCATTTCGAAGATGAGATCGAGCTGATAGCGTGCGCGTGCTGCAAGCTCCGGTCCCGCCCAATGTTCGATGGCGAGAAGGCCGATGAAATCCACCGGATAATAGGCAGCGGAGTTCCACTCGGCCAGCCCGTGCGCCTCGACGCTGTCAAACCAGCGCTCAAGCCGGTCGGCGGCCAGCGCCGCCTGTTCTCTGCCGGTGCGGCCGGAGGCGGTGAAGACGGCATCCGGCAGATACTCGCCGGCCAATAACTGGCTGGTGTGGAAGCAGAGAACATGGTTCTCGCTCCAGAACCACATGACGTCATTGCCGGGTTCGTCCACCCAGTAGCGATAGCCGAGGATCGAGGTGTCGATCCGCGCCCGCATCTCTGCCGGCAGGCGGTCACCATAGGCGCGCACCAGCCACAGCAGCGGGATCATGACGAAATCGGAGCAGTCTTCCCGCCGATCGATGGAATGCAGCGTCGCATCAACGATGCCGCTGATCGTCTCGATGTCATCGCTGCCGGTTGCGACCATCGCCAGCGCGCGGCCGATGCGCCAGGCGCCGAAGCGGGCGCTGAAGGAGAGGGCCGCCTTTTTTCGCTCGCTGATATCGCCGTTGGATGCCTCCGGCGCGATGTCATGTATGAAAGCGGCGTCGATGACGCGGGTTACCGTTCCCGCTCCCGAACCCATGGTGATTTTGACGCCGTGATATCCGTCCGAAATGCCTGTCGTTCCGGGGATCGTCAGCGAGGATTGCCCGGCCTTCAGCGCGGTATCCACTTCCGCAAGCGTGGCGCGCTCATGGCCATGGCTTTTGACGGCGATGTGCACCGGCAGGTCGCTCGCAGGCGCCGCCCCGAAGACCAGTTCGAGGGCCATGCCGGAAAACACGTCCCGCGCCGGGCGAACATCGCGCACCAGCGCGGCGAGACGCTTCGTCTCCTCCCGGTCGAGCGGCACGGGCAGCACGACGGTCAGCGGCACGGCGTCAACGACCTCAAGTTCGAAGAACCAGATGATGTCGCGCTCCGCCAGATCCTCGCAGAGCAGCACCACCTCGTTGTCGCCGGCTGCGAGATCGAGCGTGATGTCACGGCTGCTTTCGACATTGCGGATGAAGGGCTCGAAACGGACCTGTTCGACCCCGCCTACCCAGATGCGAACGCCGCCGCAGGTGCGCAGCCGAAAATGCGCCTGTCTTGCCGCATCGCTGCGGAAGGTGCCCTTCAGCCAACGCTGTACATGGGTGGGAACATGCCAGAAACCGGTGAATTCGACGCGGCGATTGGAGCCCGGCAGGTTCAGGTGCGAAACCGTAAAGCCAGTCTCGGGCGCGATATCGCGGCCGATCATGGTCTGCTGGAAGGCCTTGCGGCAGGGCAGGTCGCCCACATCCACGAAACCGTTGATGAAGCGATAGTTCACGCGATCTTCGGCGGGGGCTGCGGTGCCGGGAAACGACGTCTCCACCAGATCGGAGACGATCCAGGCGGTCACCGTTTCGCCGTTTGCGACGGTATATGTCGGCTGCGACGCGTTCGCCGCAAATGGTCCATCCGTCATAATGGATCGCCTCCCGTCGATCTTTATGAAATTATTTTCACAATTCGATTTTCGCTTTTCCGCGTCGATTTGTGCGATTTATGTAAAACAAACAGCTTGACGTTTATTCTGTCAAGCCGCAAAACATTATAAATCGAATTAAGCAGAGGAGCTTCCGTTCGATTTATGAAAATGTTTTCATTGGGAGGATGAGCATGATGAAATTGTTTTCGGGCGTCAGCGCCCTCGTGGTGGCCTCTGTCGCCGGTCTTGCGACGGCCCAGGCCGAGACCCGCACGATTACTTTCCTTTTTACGGATGACGACCAGGGTTATGTGCAGCGCATGTCGGAACTCAGCAAGGAGTTCGAGACGGCCAATCCGGGTGTGAAGATCAATTTCGTGTCTTCGGGTTATGACGCGGTTTCCAAGCAGCTGCCGGTGCAGCTTGCGGTCGGCGAAGGTCCTGATATCGCCAAGATCACCGACTGGCAGCTTGCGCCCTATTATCTCGACATGCGCCCCTATATGAAGGATGCGGAAGCCTTTGCGAAGCTGCATGGTTCCAGCCTCAACCAGCTCCGCCTGCCGAATGTCAACGATCCGCAGTCGATCAACGGTTACATGGCGTCGCAGACGCTGAACCTGCCCTTTGTCAACAAGACGCTGTTCGAGCAGGCGGGCGAACCCTTGCCCGGCCCGACCGCGAAATTCAGCGAGATCGTCGAGGCTTCCGCCCGTGTCGCCAAGGCGACCGGAGTGCAAATTCCCTTCACCATGGACCGTTCCGGCCACCGCTTCTCCGGCGGCGCCTTCGCTTATGGCGCGACCTATGTGAAGGAAGGCAAGTTCAGCTTCCCGGACGATGCGGCGAAAAAATATATCGCCGATATCTATTCATGGACGCAGAATGGCAGCTTCCCCAAGGAAATGTGGGGTGCGGCCGGCGGTTCGCAGTACAAGAACATGGGTGACGAGTTCGTCAACGGCAATGTCGTGACCTATCTGGCCGGCAACTGGATGGTCAATCCATTCCAGAACAAGATCGGCGACAGTTTCGAATGGACGGCGATCAATGCGCCCTGCGGTGAGGCCGGATGCTACGCCATGCCCGGCGGCACCGCGATTGTCGGCTTCAAGCGCACCAAATATCCCGAAGATGTGGCTCACTTCATCGAATTCCTCGGCTCCGAAAAGGTGCAGCGGGAAATCGCCGAGAATTACGTCATCCTGACCGGCGCGGAGATCGTCGATCCGCAATACAAGCTGAAGAGCGAAGACGCCAAGGCGGCGATGAAGGTCTTCCTCGACAACAAGAAGAACGTGCCGCAGGCGGCTCGCGATTTCGAACGCGCCAAGGGCGGCAGCGCCATGTATCAGCAGATCGTGCAGCGCATGAGCCAGCTCATCGTCGGCGAGTTGACGCTCGACCAGACCTACAAGGTTCTGGAAGATGACGTCGCCAAGATCAACGAGGCTGTCGCGGTCAAGAAATAACGGCCCGACCGTCCGCCTCCGGCGGAATGATGAAGCTCTCGAACGATATGCCCGGAGGGGTGCTCCGGGCATATCGCGCTGTTTCTTTCCGAAGGCGGCGCATTTTCGCTGGAGGAACTGCCGCAGGGAGCCGTTCCCGGCGGCCCATCGAAAAACTGAAATACGCTCCGTTTAAACCTGACGATGAGGCGCGCGGAACGCCGCGCCGCCTGTTTTCGTCACGCGTCACTCGCTGAAAATTATAGGATTCGTCATGGCCAGACTGAAGATGTCGTCTTTCTTTTCCGCACGCTCGAGCCTGCTCGCCTCCGTCGCATTGCTGGTTCTGGTTCCTGGCGCGCAGGCGTTCGATCGCACCGGCCCGGCAGGTGAGGGTTATGCCATCACGGTGCCGGAACCGGCGGCACAATATCCGCTGCCGCTTGCCGACAATTATCGCAACCAGACCGGCAAGAACGAGAAGGGCGAG
This sequence comes from Agrobacterium sp. LMR679, assembly GCF_027157905.1. Taxonomy (NCBI): domain Bacteria; kingdom Pseudomonadati; phylum Pseudomonadota; class Alphaproteobacteria; order Hyphomicrobiales; family Rhizobiaceae; genus Agrobacterium; species Agrobacterium sp. LMR679. Next base: position 2,083,382 of record NZ_JAPVOJ010000001.1, read on the forward strand.
GCGGTTCGCGCCTATGATGACCGGGACAACCCGATCATCGAAATCCTCTCCGGTTTCAACCGCATCTGGACGCTCGGCGATGAAAAATGGGCGGATGGCGGCGCCAATGGCGATGGCCCGGCGGATTTCAGCCATGTGAAGATCGTCGATCCCACTGTCTGGCAGGAAAACATGCGTTACGTGCTGTCCGTCACCGGAGAGAACCGCACCCGCGCCGCCGCTTTCGAAGCCTATATGAACGACCGGCGTTCGCAGGGTTACAGCGTCATCGACGGCATGGGGCCGCTTGCCGCCTGGTATCGCGAAGGGGCGGGCGCAACGACGACGATCAATCATACGCTTACGGATTTCGACCCGAACGAGGTCATCGCCCGCAAGGAAGACGACAAGGGCACCGAGGCGGGTGCAGCCGATAGCGAGCTGAAGGATTTCGTCGCTTTCATGAAGGTGATACGCGGCCCGGAGGGCACGACGTCGCCGGCGAAATATTTCTATTCCTCACCACGGCCCTGGCGCATGAACGACAAAGGCGAGGTGATCGAGACCGGCAAGGAAACGATTGGCGACCGCAGCTTCGAAAGCCACGACAGCGATCCGGGCGTCATCGTGCCGGCGCTGAAATATGCGCGGGAAAATCGCGGGCGGGGCAAGGATGGCGGTTTTCCGAGCGGGCACACCAATGCCGCCTATCTGGCCGCCATCGCCTATGCCTATGCGGTGCCGGAGCGCTTTTCCGAATTGCTGACGGCTGCCTCCGAACTCGGCGAGAGCCGCATCGTCGCCGGCATGCATTCGCCGCTCGACGTGATCGGCGGCCGCATCACCGCAACCGCCATGGCCGCCGCCATGTTGCAGGACCCCAAAAATGCCGAGGTGAAGAAGGCCGCGCATGCGGCCTTGCAGGCCTATTTCGCCAAACGTCTGCCGCAGGGCCAGTCGCTCATCGATTTCGCCCATGGCGCAAAGCCGGATGTCGACCAATTTGCCGATGCGGCGAAGAACGGGGCGGATTATCGCAGGCGCATGACCTATTCCTTCAGCCGCGACAAGGCCGCAGGCGATGCGCCGATGGTCGTGCCGAAGGGGGCGGAGATCCTGCTGGAGACACGTCTGCCCTATCTCGATGCCGCCCAGCGCCGCGCCGTGCTGTTTTCCACCGGCATCGAGGCCGGTTATCCGCTGCTGGATGACAGCAATGGCTGGGGCCGCATCAATCTGGTCGCTGCGGCCAGCGGTTACGGCGCGTTTGACGGCGATGTCGAGGTGACGATGGATGCCGCTGCCGGCGGGTTCAATGCGGCGGACAGATGGACGAACGATATTGCCGGGGCAGGGCGTCTCGTCAAATCCGGCAGCGGAGTGCTGACGCTTGGCGGCCATAACAGCTATGGCGGCGGCACCATTCTCAGGGAGGGAACGCTGGTGGTGTCGTCCGCCGATGCGCTTGGAACCGGCGGCGTGCTGGTCAGCGGCGGCACGCTTTCGCTTGCGGGAGAGACGGATCTTGTCATCGGCGGCGATTATACGCAGTCGGGCGGCACGCTGGCGGTCGATCCGAAAAAGGCTGCGCTTCGGATCAAGGGCAATGCGGTGCTGGACGGCGCGACGCTGAAGCTCGTTTTCGATGGGGCGCGCCGGCCGCCGGCACGCGGCTCGACGTGATCTCCGCCAACGGTCTGACCGGAACCTTTACCTCGATAGATGCGGGCAATGTGAAGCTGCGGCCGGTCTATACCGGCTCGGCACTGTCGGTGGTGGTCGAATAGGCCGATGCAACAGGCCTGCCGGGCGCGGTTTAAGCCGCCGCGCCCGGGGGCTTCGGTTCAAGAATTCTGCCGTCGCATGAGCAGGAAGATGACCGGTGCGGCGAGCACGGAAACGATAGCGGCAATGATGAAGGAGGCCTGATAGCCGAATTTTTCGGCAATCGCGCCGGCGCCCAGCCCGCCGATCATGCCGACAACGCCATCCATGCACTGGAACAGGGTGAAATCGACCCCGGCCTGCCTGGGGTCGGACCAGCCCATGAAGCAGGCGTAAAGCGCGACGAAGCCGATGGACATGATGCCCGACGAGCTAGCCACCGCAACCGCCATGACGACCCATTGCGAAATATCGCGATGAACGCTGAAATAGGCGAAAAGGCACAACAGCGCCGTCTGCACGAAGATGGCGATGAGCAGGATTCGTGACGCACCGTAGAGGCGTACCAGCGTTCCGCCGAGCAGCGCGCCGGCGAAACCGACGATCATGCTGCCCACGCCATTCAGCGCGCCGATGGTGGCGAGATCGAAGCCGTAATCGACCAGAAACGGGCCGAGCATTGCCAGACCCCATTTCTGCGCGGCGACATAAACGGCCGCGACCAAAAGGCCGGTGCGGACTTCCCGTCGCTTGAGCGCGTTTTTGATCGATGGCAGGTGGTCCCGTGTTTGCGCGACCGTTCTTGCCGCCGGGCCGAACAGGAAGGGAAGTGCGAGCAGGATGACCAGCCCGGCCATGACCAGCGTGGCGCTCGTCCAGCCGGCGCGCTCCACCAGCACCAGAAACAGGCCGGCGCCGATGGCGGATCCGAGATAGGAGCCGCCCACCTGTGCGGCATTGCCCCAGCCATGATGCTCTTCCGCCAGCGTTTCGACCGCGTAGCCGTCGCAGGCGATGTCGACGGTCGCCGTCACAAGCGCGATCACCGACAGGATGGCGATTGCGACGGAAACCGGCGACGGGCCGGTGAAGGCAAGAACCGCGAGGCCGCAGGCGCAGGCGACGATGCCCGTGCCGACGATCATCCGCGACCGGTTCCTGCCGACGGGCGGCAGCCGGTAGCGCTCCACATGCGGCGACCAGAGGAATTTCAGCGCCCATGGCAGAACGACGAGATAAAGCAGGCCGATCTGGTCCAGCGGCAGTCCGGCGGTTCTGAGCACCGCCGGCAGGCCGAGAAAGGTCAGCCCGCCAATCACGCTCTGGCCGACATAAAGCCCGCCGACCGCCACGAAGACGGCGGCCGGCGATGGTTTGGTTGTGGCAGGGTTCTGCTGCAGCATCAGAAGCGATACCGGATGCTGCCGACGACCTTGCGGCCTTCGTCATAATAGCAGAAGCCCGTGGTGCAGACCTGCTTCACCTCGTCGAGAAGGTTGGTGGCATTGATCTGCAGTTTCACGCCTTCCAGCGAGGGCAGGGCCTTGCCAAGATCGTAGCGCAGCGATGCATCGACGAAGGTGCGGGCCTCATTGTCGAGAATGGGTGTGTGCTGGTTGTCGCCGAAGCTCGATCCGACATAACGCAGCCCCGCGCCGATGCCGAGGCCTTCAAGCGCGCCGCTCTGGAACTCGTAATCGGCCCACAGCGAGAAGGTGTGATAGGGCGAGGAATTGAGCTGTTTGCCCACCGTTTCCGACGTCAGTTTGGTGATTTCAACGTCGTTATAGGAATAGGAGCCGATGAGGCTCCAGCCATTGTCGAGCGAGGCCGTGGCTTCGAGTTCCACGCCGCGCGAGCGCAGGTCGAGCTGGCGCAGCAGGTTGATGCCAGACGAGGTCTCGTAGACCGTCGCATTGTCCTGATCGAGATTGAAGAAGGCGGCGCTCAGCAGGGCGTTATATTGCGGCAGGGCATATTTCACGCCGAGTTCATATTGCTTGCCGACCGTCGGCTGCGCCTGGCCCGTTACCGTTCCCGTGGTGATGATGACGCCCGGATTGGCGACGAAGGAGGTGCCGTAGCTGATATAGGGCATCACGCCGCTGTCAAAGACATAACCGAGGCTGGCGCGGCCGGTCGTCTTGGTTTCATCGCCGTCATAGGTGGGAGCCGTTGCGTCTCCGACGGTCTGGGCCTGATATTCGGTATCCAGCCAGTCGTGACGAATGCCGGCCGTCAGGCGCCAGCGGTCGATTTCGACCTGGTCCTGCGCATAGATGCCGAGCGTGTTCATCCGCTGGGTCAGTATCAGCGATACGTCGGGCACATAGGTGAAGGTGTCGGTGAAGGGGCTGGCGCCATTGCCCTGTTTCGAGGTGTAGGACATGTGGCTGAAGTCGATACCGGTCAGCAGCGTATGTTTCGCCGGGCCGGTGTCGAATTCGGTCTTCAGGTAATTGTCGGCGGAGACGCCTTCATTGTCCTCGATGGTGATGCCGGGATAGTTGGCGAAGACCCATTGCTGGTCGGCCGAAAGCCCCGAATAACGCGCCTTGCTGTAGAAGGTGACGTTGTCGTTGATTTCATGCTCGAACTCATAGCCGATACGCCATTGTTTCTGCTCGAAATCATTAAAACGGGAATCGCCGCCATAAACCGGCGTCGCGCCGATCGACTTGCCGTCGCTGCCGTAATTGTTGATGTATCCCCAGGTGCCGCCGGTGGTGCTGTCCATATATTCGCCGAGCAGCGTCAGCCTGGTGCCGGCATCCGGCTGGAAGGTGAAGGCCGGCGCGATGAACAGCCGGTCGTCCTTGATGGCGCTGATTTCGTTGCGGCCGTCGCGGGCCACCCCGGTCAGGCGGTAAAGCATGGTCTTCTCGTCATCGACGGCGCCGGAAAGATCGAAAGCGCCCTGCACGCGTCCGAAGGAGCCATATTGCAGCTCCACCTCGCGCAGCGTCTCTTCGGTCGGGCGTTTCGAAATGATATCGACGATGCCGCCAGAGCTGCTTGCGCCATAGATGGAGGCGGCCGGGCCGCGCAGGATGGAAACCGCTTCCACGCCATAGGGCTCGAGCCGGGCGCTGCCGTTCTGGCTGCTGACCTGCCGCAGGCCGTCGCGGAAGATGCCGGTGGTGCTGAGATCGGTACCGCGCACCTTGAAGGCGTCGAAACGCGGCTCCGCGCCATATTGGCCAATGCGCGCGCCGGGCGTGTAGTTCAGCGCTTCCGAGAGGTTCTGCGGTTTCAGGTCGTCGAGCTGCTTGCGGCTGACGGTGGTGATCGACTGGGCGGTTTCGGCAACCGGCGTATCAGTCTTGGTGGCGGTGCGGCCGGATTTGCCGACATAGCCATTGCTTTCGATGATGCCTCTGGCGCCTTCAAGGCCGGTGCCCTGCACGGTGATCGGCGCAAGCAGGGTGCTGCCGGCGGCAGCCGAACCGCCGCTTTCGCCGGTCTGGCTGGCGGGATCGAAAATGCGGACGGTATTGCCGCCGGCCAATGCATAGTTCAGTCCCGATCCGGCCAGAAGCCCGCTGACGGCCGCCGATATGCTGAGCGTGCCCTTGACGCCGGCCGTGCTGCGGCCACTGGTGATCGCGGAGGGGTAGACCATGCGCAGATTGGCCTGGCGGCCGAAGCTGAGAATGGCGTTTTCCAGCGGCCCAGCGGGAATGGAGACGGTGACGGTGGCGGGTGCGCCGCTTGCGGCGGGCGGTGTCTGCGCGCTGGCGGTCGTGGCGCCCGGACCTGCGGCGACGATACCCCCGATGATCGCCGTCGTCGTCAGCCAGAACCAGCCGCGTGCCTGCTTGCCCAAATTCATGTCATTCCCTCTCACTCGTGATCTCATGCTGCCCGATTAAACGGGTCCTGATTGCCTAGAGTGAAAAGGCGGGCCGACTCCTGACGTCGGATCTGCGAAAAAAGTTATTTTATCGCGAGCGGACGAGAACCAGCATTCCGGAAAGCCGCGATACCGAAACGGGAAGGCTCTCTTCGAGAATGGTGAGCGCCTGATCCGTGTCCTTGAGGTCGAAGATGCCGGAGACGTGCTGCCTCGCCGCCGCCTCATCGAGGATGACGATGCGGCCCCGGCGATATTGCGAGAGAATATCGAGAACCTCGCGCAGCGGCTGGCCGGAAAAGACGAGCTTGCCTTCCCGCCAGGCCATGCTGTTGGCGACATCCTTGCGGGCGCGCACCAGCCGGCCGTCGCCGCCAAGGGTCACAGCCTCTCCGGGCGTGAGCACGGCGATCTCGGCGCCTGTGGTCACTTCCACCCGGCCTTCCTCCACCTGCACCTCCTGCGGCAGCGCGCCATTGCCGGTGCGCACCGAATAATGGGTTCCGAGCGCCTTTGCCGTCAGCGCTCCATCCGCGACGATGAAAGGCCGCTCCGGGTTTTTGGCGACATCGAAATAAGCTTCGCCGCGAAGAAGGGTGATGCGCCGTTCCTTTTGCGAATAATGAACCGCAATCGCCGTATCGGTGTTCAGGCTGATGCGGCTGCCGTCTTCCAGCGAAAGCATGCGTGTTTCGCCGATTTCGGTGTAATAATCCGCCTGCCAGCGGTCCTTCAATCCGCTTTTCTCCGCAAACAGCGCCGCAAGCCCGATGAGGCAGAGACCGGCAACAACCGCCAGCATTGCCCGGCGAGGTCCGCGCCGTTTTCGCTGTTCAACCGGCGCAAGCTCTATATCGCCAAGCTCGCCCCAGAGGCTCTGCATGTCCTCATAGGCGCTGGCATGGGCGGCATCGGCCCGCAGCCAGACATGAAACGCCTCGCGCTCCGCTTCCGTCGCGTCTGCCGATTGCATGCGCGCCACCCACAGCGCGGCCTCTTCGGCCAGAGCCTCATCGGTCAAGCCGTTATCCTTCAGACCGTCCGGGCGCTTGTTCATGTCCTGATCTGCCGTTTGTTGCGTGCTGAGATGTGTTCCTTTTCCCTTATAGAGTGAAAAAGGATGCGAACACCTGATGCCGGTCTACATTTTTATTTGCGCTCGGACCTGACGGCAGTGCAGCAGCGCCTTGATGATGTGTTTTTCCACCATGTTGCGGGAAATGCCGAGACGGACGGCAATTTCGCCATTGGAATGGCCATGCAGGCGGCTGAGCACGAAGACCTGCTGGCAACGCTTGGGCAGTGCCTCGATGGCCCGCGCCATCAAAATAAGGTGCTGCCGCCCGACGACGATCCGCTCCTGCCCCGGCTCTTCGCAGGCGACGGCAAAACCCGCTTCGTAAGGTGCGAATAACGGCCGCTCGCGCGACTGGCGAATGGCGGTCAGGCGGGCGACGGACCGGGCGATCTGGAAAAGATAGGCCTGTGGATTGTCGATCAGCGTCGCATGAGAAACCTCCAGCGCCCGCAGCAGGGTTTCCTGCATGGCGTCGGCAGCGTCTTCCCGGTTCTGCAGGCGCCGGCGGAAAAACCGCATCAGGCGGCTTTCCTCCTCGGCATCGAGAACCTGTAACAGGGCTTTGCTCATCAATCGACCCGGTGGCGTATTGGCCTGGCGCATGAAGCAGCCGGATATGCTGCGTCATGTCGCGATAAACATGATATTTCTAATCATATTTATCGCCTTCGGATGCAAGCTGCCAACCAGTAAAAAACCGGGGGCGAAATCAGGCTCACGTTTCCGTGATGATTGTTGCGGGATTACATCAGGCCGCCTGGGCTGAGTTACAGGAAATAACGCACCCTGAGCGGCAGCAGCGCCGCGCCGAGAGCCGAGGGATCGCCCTTAGCCTCGCCGAGAACCAGCTTCGCCTCCTTTGGCCCGACACCATAACGATGTTCGCGCCGGGAGGGCATGTGCGCGCGTTCGATCATCATCCGGCCAAGCGCATGCGGCAATTGCCCGCCAAAGACGATGGCCTGCGGATCGAGAACCGCGATCAGGCTCGCCACCAGCCTGTCCACCTGCGGCATCGTCTCGGCCAGCCATTCCTCGACGCCTGGCCATGCGTGGTCGAATTGCTGATAGAGCGCTTCGATGGAATGGATGTCGACGCCGTTTTTCTGGAGCGTGGCGATCAGATATTGCAGGGCCGGGCGTTTGGGCGATTCATCCGGGCTGTATATGCCGCTGAATTCGCCGGCATTGCCATGAAAGCCGTGAAACGGCTGGCCACCGAGGATCAACCCGCCGCCGAAACCGTAATTGAAGGACAGATAAGCGAAGGTCTGGCACCAGGAGCCGACACCGCGAAGGCTTTCACCGATCGCGCCGGTGGTGGCATTGTTCTCCAGCCAGACCGGCAGCCGGAACCTCTCTTCGAGGATCGGCTTCAAGTCCATCAGCGACCAGTCGCGCAGGGGCTCCGGCGCATTGAAGGCGCGGTCCTCAGACACGAAGAAGCCGGACATTGAAAAGCCGAGGCCAAGCAGGCGCTCCCGCGGGATGCGATGTTCCGAGAGCAGCCTGTCGAGGGCCAGAGACAAAGCGACAAGCGTCTCCTCCCGGTCCTCCGGAAGCATCTTCAGTTTTTCTTCGACGACCACGTCGCAGCGAAGATCGGCGATACAGATCACCACGGAGTCGGTGTTGATGGAAATGCCAAGCGAATAGGCCGCTTCCGGCACCAGTTCGATGGTGGGGCTCGGCTGGCCGCGCGTGCCCTTGAGCGGCGCGCCGGTTTGCAGAAGCCCACGCTCCAGCAGGCCTTCGATCAGCCGGTGCACAGATTGCTGCGTCAGGTTGGTGTGACCGGTGATCGATGCGCGGGCGATGGGCCCATGGCGGCGCACGATATCCAGAATGAGACGCTCATTCTCGCTGGCAAGCGGCTGGCGATCGAAGGTCTGGTGCGGCGTCTGATCTGTTGTCATGGCCTTTGGATAACGGCTGCGCGAAGCGGCGGCAACATGGGGCATTGGTTTGCGACAGCATTTTTCACTGGACTGTCACAAATATTACACTTAAAGTGTATTAATAAGAGGCCGGTCAACAACGGGTCCTCAGGAGGAACCATTCAATGCGCATGAAATTTCTTGCGATCGCCGCGCTTGCGCTGGCGACGACGGCAGCGCCGTGCCTTTCCGCTGACAGCAATATGAAAAACCTCGACTTCGATCTTTCGAAGGTCACGCGCGACAATTTCTACGACATCGTCGTTCCCGCGGCCAAAGCCGAGGGCTCGGTGACGATGTATAATTTCGCCGGCAGTTTTGCCGATACGTGGAAGGAACTGATCACCCGTTTCGAAGCCAAATACGGTATCAAGGTCGCCTATAGCGACGTGAAGGGCGATCAGGCGAACCAGCAGCTGATCGCGGTGCAGGCGGCAGGGCAGGATTCGCCCGTCGATGCCTATTTCGCCGGTGGCGGCAGCTATCCGCTGCTGTCTGCCAAGGGTGTTGTCGGCAATATTGCGCTGACGAAAATCCTGCCGAACATGGCCAACTACAATCCGGAACTGGCCGAAACCGTCTTCGGCAAGGCGCATGGCGGCAGCTTCCCGCTGGTGCATCTCAACCAGACCGCAATCGGTTACGATTCCGCCTTCGTGAAGGCCGAGGATGTGCCGAAAAGCTTCGAGGATCTTCTCATCTGGGCCGAAAAGAACCCCAAGCGGCTTGGCGTCACCCTGCCGGCCAAGGGCGGCTCGGGCGGCGGTTTCATTTACTCGGTCGCGCTCAATTATCTCACCGGCGACTGCCGTGCAAAACTCACCGACTATAACCAGACGCTGCAGCAGGCCGAGGACTGGGCCATGGAGTCCGAGTGCCTTACGCCTGTCTGGGACTATTACCGCCGTCTTCTGGCCATGGCTGAGCTGACCAATGGCAATGCCGATACGCTCAACCTCATCAACAATCAGCAGCTTTACATGGGCACCGTCTGGGAAGATCAGGTCATGAGCTTCCTCGGCACCAAGCAATTGCCTGACAGTTTCCGCGTCACGCTTCTGGAAAAGGGCCAGGTTGGTTCGGGCGACGCCATGTTCGTGCCCGCCAACGCCAAGAATGTCGCCTCGGCGCTGCTTCTGATCGACATGGCGATGAGTAAGGAATTCCAGCTCTGGAAGCTGGAAAACAAGGCCTCCCGTTCTCCACGCGCCGATGTCACCAACGATCTGATGCCGAAGGCTGTGCAGGAGCATGTGCTGCCCCAGAGCGTATATCCGCGCCTGTCGCTGCCGGCTTTCTGGGACATGTCGACGGCGCTTGCCGAAGCGCTCGATGAAAAAGTCCTCAACCAGTAACGCCATCAGGATGACCGGATCGTGCGGCCGCAAGTGCCATGCTCGGTCCGGATACCCTTGGTCAAAAAATATGAGGGAGGCTCGCCATGAGTGAACTCGAGATCAGCAATATCTGCAAGGACTACGGGGCGAGCCGGGCGCTTCATCCCGTGTCGATCGCCGTGGAGCGGGGCGAATTCGTCACCATTCTTGGGCCCTCGGGTTGCGGCAAGTCCACGCTTTTGCGCATCCTCACCGGCATCAGCCAGCCTTCGGGCGGTGAAATCCGGCTCGGCGGCAAGCGCATCGATCAGGCGCCGCCGGAAGCGCGCGATATCGCCATGGTGTTCCAGTCCTATGCGCTTTTCCCGCATATGTCGGTCGCCAAAAATCTCGGCTTCGGCCTGAAGATGAAGAAGGTCGCGAAGGACGAGCGGGTGCGGCGCATCGCCCATGCGCTTGATATCTGCAATCTCACCGGGCTGGTGGATCGCATGCCCCGGCAATTGTCCGGCGGCCAGCAGCAGCGTGTGGCGCTGGCGCGGGCCATTGTCATGCAGCCAAGCCTGCTTCTGTTCGACGAGCCGCTTTCCAATCTCGATGCCAAACTTCGCGACACACTGCGCCATGAGCTGACCGAGCTTCACCGCCGCATCGGCGCCACCAGCCTTTATGTGACGCATGATCAGGCCGAAGCCATGGCGATGTCGGACCGGATCGTCGTCATGAATGCCGGCCGGGTGGTCGAGATCGGCACGCCGCTCGAGCTTTATCGTGCGCCGAAACACGCCTTTACCGCCGGCTTTCTCGGCCAAACCAATCTTCTGCCGGTCTCCGCCGAGGGCCAGCAGGCGCAATTGCCCTGGGGCCAGTCCGTGACGCTTGACCGGGTTGCCGCCGGCAATGTCCAGATTTCCGTTCGTCCGGAAAATATTCACATCCGCGCCGATCAGGCCGGTGAGGGCACGGTTTCCGCCGTTTCCTTCATGGGCGCCAATGCGCTCTATACGGTCGAGATCGGCGGCCGCCAGATAAGGGTCAGCCAGTCCGGCGCGGAAACCCTGATCGACGCCGGGCAAAGGGTGGCCCTGCAGTTTCCCGGTTCGGTCCATCTTCTCGAGGACAGGATGGCGGGGGAGGCGGCATGATGGCCCGGCTTCTGCGTGACAGGCGCGCCCAGCTTCTGTTCCTGCTTTTGCCGGGTGTTGGGTATCTTCTGGTCTTCTTCGGCGGGCCTCTGCTGTCGGCGCTGATCGGCAGCTTCAGGCAGGAGGATGGCAGCTTCACGCTGATGTTCTATGAGCGGATTTTCACCCGCGCGTCGATGATCCGGGGGCTCACGACCTCCATCTATTACGGTGTCATGCCTGTCATCGTCTCGCTTGCGGCTTCGGTGCCGCTGGCGCTTCTGATCCGCAAGAGCTTTCTCGGACGAAAACTGTTCAGCGGCCTTTACAAGCTGCCGATGGCGGTGCCCGGCATCATCGTTGGTCTGATGGTGATCGTCGTCTTCGAAAGGGGCGGCTTTCTCGACCGGCTGGTCGCGCCGCTGGGGCTCGAATTGCCCAAGCTCGTGCGCGATGACTGGGGCATCGGCGTCATTCTCGCCAGCGTCTGGAAGCAGATACCCTTCATGACGCTGATCATCACCAGCGCCTTTGCGGCCATTCCCGAGGATATACGTTATGCCTCCCGAACGCTTGGCGCTTCGCGGCTGAAGACATTTTTCTTCGTGGAAGTACCGCTCGCCATGCCGGGCATCACGGCCGCCATTCTTCTCACCTTCATCGGTTCCATGGGCTCTTACGCCATTCCGGATATCGTCGGCCCGCCGACGGCCCGGCCGCTTTCGGTGCTGATGGTCAAGGAATTCAATCAGGGTCGGTTTAATCAGGTCTATGCCATGGGCATGGTTCTGAGCCTCTTCGCGGTCTCCGTGCTTATTCTTTATTATTCCCTCACATCCCGCATCGGCCCCGGCCAAAACCGAGGAGACGCATGATGAGTGTTATCACCATCGACCCCGCCATCACTCCCCGCCGCCGCGCCTTCACGCCGGAGGATCGGATTTTTGTCTCGATCGGGCTGTATGGCGCGCTGACGCTCGCCATCGCCGTGCCGCTGGCGTTGATGTTTCTCTGGAGCATTGCCGACGGCTGGTCGCCGCCGCTTGTCGTGCCGAAGGATTATACCACGGCGCGCTGGGCAAGCATCCTGAGCGACGGCAGCCTCATCCGTGCCGCCGTCAACAGCATCGTCATCGCCATCGTCGTCACCTTCCTGACGGCAGTCATAGCTCTTCCGACCGCCTGGGCGATGGCGCGGTTTCCCTTCCGGCTGAAGCGGCTGGTGGAAATCTTCATTCTGGCGCCGATCATTATTCCAGGGCTGGTCGTCGCCGTCGGCATCGGGCAGGTGTTCCTGCTTTTCGGCCTCGCCTATTCGGTAACGGGGGTCATCCTCGTGCAGATCGTCGGCACCCTGCCGCTGATGATCCGCCTGATGACGGCAGCGCTGGAGACCATTCCCGACGATCTCATCCATGCCGCCCGCTCGCTTGGTGCGGGAACGGTCGGCATCGTCCTCCACATCATATTGCCGCTTGCGGTGCCTGGCCTTCTCGCCGGCGGGCTGATGTCCTTCATCGGCAGCTTTGAGGAGTTCGATAAGTCCTTCATCGTCGGCGCGCCCGTTGTCGAGACCCTGCCGATCAAGCTTTACATGTATCTCGATCCCTATTCGATGCAGCTGCCGCTCGCCTCCATCGTCTCCTTCATCCTGCTTCTTCCCGCACTCATCGTCTTCATCATCGCCGGCCGCATCCTGCGCGACGATCTGATGGCGGCGGGCATGGGGAAAATCTGATCCGGGCGCTCAAACCCGGTAATTGCAACCTCCGAAAGTGAAAACCATGCACCAAACCCTTGCAGCCTCCCCTAAGACCTCCAATCCCTGCAATGTCCTCGCGCTCTGCTCGCGCGACAATCCGGCCATCCTCACCATCGCCCATCGCGGCTTCTGGACCGCCACCGCCGAAAACTCGCTCGCCTCCGTCCGCGCTGCGGTTGCCGCTGGCGTCGAGATGATCGAGATAGACACGCAGGCGACGGCCGATGGCCGGCTGGTCGTCATTCATGACGAAACGCTCGACCGCACCACGACGGGCAAGGGGACCGTGAGCGCACTGCCTTTCGAGGTGGTCCGCGCAGCGAAGCTGAAGGCCGGCGCGGGCGGCGATGCGGCTGGCGTGACCGATGAATGCGTGCCGACGCTGGAAGAATTGCTGGAGGAGGCGCGTGGCAGGATCACCGTCAATATCGACACCAAATTCACCCGCGATCTGCCGCAGGTCATGGAAACCGTGCTGCGGCTTGGCGTCGAGGATCAGGTACTGGTGAAAACCGATATCGATCCTGAGGCCGGCCATTTCGAAGTGCCGGAAACCGGCTGGTTCGGCAAAATCCCGCATATGCCGATGTTCCCGGTGAGAAAGGGCAAGTTTGCCGAGGACCTGCGCCGGATCGAAGCCTTGAAGGCGCCGATGATCGAAGTGAAATTTACCGATATCGCCGATCTGGCCGAGGGCCGTGCCGAGATGGAGCGCCAGAATATCCGGCTGTGGATCAACACGCTCGACGTATCCCATTGCCTTGATTTCAACGATACGCGTGCGCTTTCAAATCCCGAAGCCGTCTGGGGTGCCCTCGCCGAGGCCGGTGTCGGGGCGATCCAGACCGATGAAGTCGAAGCCTTCACCGGCTGGCTGAAGGCGGGCGCTGGCGAGACCGGCAGGGCGTGGAAACGATGAGCGAGCGTCTCGACCGCGCCGTCGCAATTATCGAAGAAGCGATGGGCCTTGCCCTTCGCTTTTTCGCGGCGCGCGACGCCATCGCCACCCGGACGAAGGGCTTTCAGGATTTCGTCTCGGAAGCCGATGTCACGGTCGAAAGGTTCGTCCGTGACCGTCTGGCGGAAGCCTTTCCCGGTGAGATGGTGCTGGGCGAAGAAATGGGCGGTGTGGCCGATGACGCCTACTGGATCATCGATCCCATCGACGGCACCGCCAATTTCCTGCGCGGCTCCCCGCTCTGGGGCATCTCGCTCGGCTTCGTGCGGAGCGGCCGACCGGAACTCGGCGTCGTCGCCATGCCGGTCTTTGGTGATATCTACGCGGCGGCGGACGGAACCGGGCTGATGCTGAACGGCAAGCCGCTTGACCGCCATGTACCCTTCGAGGCTGTGCAGGTCATGTCGCTCGGCGACAGCGCCGCTGCCGATGCGGAAGAGGTAGCGGCCCTCAATGTCGGGCTCAGGCATGCGGGCTGGGTGGTGGAATCCATCCGCTCGACATCGATTGGTCTCGCCTTTGCCGCACGCGGTATCTTCGACGGCCATCTGCAGAAGCTGACCACCATGTGGGATATCGCCCGGCGGCACCGTTCTCGCACGGGAGGCGGGTCTCGATGTCCGTATCGGAACGCGCCTCGGTAGCGGCATTCCGTGGGTTGCCGCAGGAACGCCGGCATTGATGGCGGTGACGGAGGGGTTGTGGCCTGAGATCGCAGGAAGAGTGCCGGCGGAACCTGCGTGACCCTTGGTAAAGTCGATGGCAGATGTGCTGAAACATCTGCCATCTGCATATCGCCGGCTGAAACGCCGCAACCGAGCAATGTCCGGTCAGGCCGCTATCGATCGTCAGTTCGCCCGAGACAGCGCAATTGCGTCAGGACCTGCGGGAAAACGAAGCTGGCCGGATGGGTCATGGACGGCGCTCCAGATCGCTTCGGTAACATCGCCTTCGCTGGTCGTCATGGCCGGTTTGGCGAAGCCTTCGAGGATTGGCCCTGCAAAGTCCATGTAATCGTCCGGCAGCAGCTGCTCCAGCGGCAGGATGGCGTTTGTCGTGAAGCGGGTGGTCGGGGCATAGCCCGGCTCCACCAGCTTCACCCGGATGTTGAAATGACCGAGTTCATGCGCAAGCGATCCGGAGAAACCTTGGATAGCCTGCTTGCTGGCGGTGTAGGCGGCGGCGAGCGGGAAGGAGGCGAGCGTGGCGCTGGATGTGACGTTGATGATCGTGCCGGATCGGCGCTTTCGCATCTGCGGGATTATCGCCTGCGTCATTGCCATCAAACCGAAGCTGTTGGTGTCGAAGATCGTGCGGATCGCCGACATTGGCGTCGCCTCAAAAGCGCCGACCATGCCGATGCCGGCATTGTTGACCAGCACGTCGAGCGGACCTGCCGCATCGATCAGCGCCGCGATGCTTTGTTCGTCCGTCACATCCAGCGGCAGGACGCGTAACCGGTCCGTGTCGCCAACGAAGCGGTCGGGATCAGGATGCCGCATGGTCGCAACGACATTCCAGCCGCGCGAAAGGAAGAGCTCGGCGGTTGCCTTGCCATAGCCCGATGAGGTGCCGGTGATGAGGATCGTTCTGGTCATCATAATCTCCATTGTTCGATATGACCGGAGATAGACGATGTGTTCTGGATGATATATGCTCTTAACACCAAAATTTATTATTGATCGTCCGGAGAATGGATCCTCTTAGCGATATCATCGATCTTTTGCGGCCGAGCGCCGCCGTTTCGAAGCCGATTTCCGGACGAGGCCGATGGGGCGTGCGTTATCGCGCCTATGACGCCCCGGGTTTTGCCGTCGTCCTGGCCGGTGCCGCTTGGGTCATGATCGATGGCCGGGAACCGCTGCGGCTGGCGCGTGGCGATTTCCTGCTTTTGCCCTCCACGCCCGCCTTCTCGCTTTGCAGCGATACCGAAGTCGACTGTATTCCGGTCGAACCACAAGATCAGGCGGTGCGGCATGGGGAACAGCAAGGGGAACCCGATTTCGTTGCGCTGGGAGGAAGTTTCACGTTCGAGCGGGTCAATGCGGCGCTGCTGCTTTCGTTGATGCCCGAGCTGATCCATGTGCCGGCGGGTGAGGGCGGAGCATCCCGGCTGGCGCGTCTGATCGAATTGCTGGCGGAAGAATGCACGCGCGAGGATGCGGGCAAGGAACTGATCATCCGGCGCATGCTGGAGGTTTTGCTGGTTGAAGTGCTGCGTCGGCCGAATGCGGGCAACGAGGCAATTCCGGCGGGACTGGTGAAGGGAATGCGTTTGCCGGGGCTTGCCCGCGCATTGTCCGCCATGCACGCCAATATCCGCGCGAACTGGACCGTGGCCGAACTGGCCGGTATCGCCGGCATGTCGCGCTCGGCCTTCGCAGCGCGTTTTCATGAAATGCTCGGCTGCGCGCCGATTGAATATCTGGCGCGATGGCGGATGGCGCTCGCCAGGGACGCGCTGATGCGCGGGGTGAAGTCTCTCGACGATATAGCGGAGGAGATCGGTTATGAATCCGCCAGCGCATTCAGCACCGCTTTCCGCAGGAGAACGGGTGTCGCTCCGGGCAGCTTTGCCCGTGCGAACAGCGACAAACACTGACTGCGCGGATTTTCCCTAGTCGTGCCGGTCACAGCGAGGGCAGGAGCCTTTTCGGACCATCTAGAGGGAATGACGTTGATCCGTGCCGGTATAGGCGCGTTCGCTCCAGAGCAGGGCTTTGCGCAGCCGATCCGATATTGCTTCGGTTATGGCGCCCACGAACAGGATATGGTCTGCGGCATCGATGGAACCGACAAGTTCGCAGTCCATGGACAGAAGCGCATCGGCAAGTCTGGGGCTTCCTGACGGCCAGGCATCCCAGTCTCCGACGCTGAACCGGTCCGGGTGATTTGCCTTGCCCGCAAAGACATCGGCAATCTCTTCCTGTCCTCTGGCCAGTGCCGCAACGGAGAAGCGTCGGCTCGCTGCGATGAGATCGACCATGCGACTGCTGGCGTCGACGGAAATCATCAGAAGCGGCGGTTCTGCGCTGAGCGGCATGAAGGAGGTGATTGTGCGTCCAACCCGCTCTCCGGCGTGACAGGCCGCGGCCACCGCCACGGTGAAGGCGAGGCCGGCCATTGAATCCTTGAATTCACGCGGGGAGATCATCGGAGAGGCGCAAGCTTTCAGCGGAACATGCGCGTGATTGACCACGCCGCCATCGATCAGTCTGAGATTATGAGACATGACGTGCCGGGCTAACCGCCCGCTCCCGGATTTTTCGAAAAAATGGACATTTTTGCCGCAGCGCCATTCATGATGTCGGCATTGTCAGGCGGTGACTTTTTCTGGTGCACGCGCGGCCAGATGTCGGAATAGTGGCGGTTGAGGTCGAGCCAGACATGCAGCCCCGCTTCGGTATCCGGCCGGATCGCGGCGGCGGGACATTCGCCCTCGCAAATCCCGCAGTCGATACATTGATCGGGGTGAATGACGAGCATGTTCTCGCCTTCATAGAAACATTCGACCGGACAGACTTCCACGCAGTCCATGTATTTGCAGGCGATGCAGTTTTCGGTGACGACATAGGGCATTGAGACGCTCGAAGGGAGTTGCAGCCGGACGGCGGCTGTCCGGCTGCGCCTGATCCGGCCGGCCGCCCAGGGCAGCGGGACCGGCCGGATCGGTGGGGCTCAAATCAAAGGCGGGCGGCGACCGCCTGCCAGTTCACCAGATTGTCGAGGAAGTTTTCGAGATAAGCGGGGCGCTTGTTGCGGAAATCGATGTAATAGCTGTGTTCCCACACATCGCAGCCAAGAAGCGCCTTCTGCCCGAAGCAGAGCGGATTGACCCCGTTTTCGGTGCGGGTGATCTTCAGCGAACCGTCGGTATCCACCACCAGCCACGCCCAGCCCGAACCGAACTGGGAGGCGCCGGAGAGGGCGAAATTCTGCTTGAACAGCGCGACCGAGCCGAAGGACTGCGTCAGCGCATCTTCCAGCACCTTGGGGATCGCATGATTTTCCGGCCCCATGATTTCCCAGAAGAGATTGTGGTTCCAGTGCTGGGAGGCATTGTTGAAGATGCCGGATTGCGCCACCGCACCCTTCTCATAGGTGCCCCGGACGATCTCTTCGAGGCTCCTGTTTTCCCATTCGGTGCCGACGATCGCCTTGTTGAGATTATCGACATAGGCCTTGTGGTGAAGATCGTGATGGAACTTCAGCGTCTCCTCGGACATGCCCGAGGGGGCGAGCGCATCATGGGCATAGGGGAGGTCGGGAAGCTGGAAAGCCATGGGGTATCCTTTGTCAACTGTTCGCTCAAGAGCATGGAAAGAGCCTTGCGAAAACAAGGTGACAGTACTTCTAGGACCTCAACCATGGTTCAGGTCAAGAGGTTTTTTTAAGAGTGAAGGAACCGCAATCGGATGCCGGATTTGTCTCGCGATCCGCCGGAAAGCGGCACACATGGATTGCGATCTGACATCGCCGAAAGCTCGCTCGCCGCGCCATCGGCGTTCAATCTTTTTCCAAATGGTTCATGGAGCGGCCGCTCGTCGTTCGTAGTGGCCTTGACACAGTGACATCGCGGTCTAGACGGGTCAGGTGTTCATTTTGGAGTATAGACATGAAAACACTGGCAGCCGTTTCGGCTTTTGTAGGCAAGACCTTTGCCGCCTGGGTCATCCTGTTCGCCGTGCTCGGCTTCTTTTTTCCGGATACGTTCAAGCAGATTGCGCCGTGGATCGTCACGCTTCTGTCGATCATCATGTTCGGGATGGGGCTCACACTTTCGGTCGATGACTTCAGGGAAGTCGTAAAAAGGCCGTTCGATGTGACGATCGGCGTGCTCGGCCAGTTTCTCATCATGCCGCTTCTGGCGGTGCTGCTCACCCGCATCATTCCCATGCCGCCGGAAGTCGCGGCGGGCGTCATTCTGGTCGGCTGCTGCCCGGGCGGCACATCGTCCAATGTCATGACCTATCTCTCCAAGGGCGATGTCGCCTTGTCCGTCGCCTGCACCTCGGTAACCACGCTTGCCGCGCCGCTGGTGACGCCGTTCCTCGTCTGGCTGTTTGCGAGCCAGTTCCTGCCGGTTGACGGCTGGGCGATGTTCCTCAGCATCGTCAAGGTCGTTCTGATTCCGCTCGCCCTCGGCGCCGCCCTGCAGAAGCTGCTGCCCGGTCTCGTCAAGACCGCCGTTCCGGCATTGCCGCTGGTGAGCGTCATCGGCATCGTCCTCATCGTTTCGGCGGTGGTGGGAGGATCCAAGGCGTCCATCGCCCAGTCCGGGCTGATGATTTTTGCCGTCGTCGTCCTGCATAACGGGCTTGGCTATCTCCTCGGTTACCTCGCGGCAAAGGCAACGGGCCTGTCGCTTGCCAAGCGCAAGGCCATTGCGATTGAGGTCGGCATGCAGAATTCCGGCCTTGGCGCTGCACTTGCCACGGCCTATTTTTCGCCTCTCGCCGCGGTTCCGAGCGCCATTTTCAGCGTCTGGCACAATATTTCCGGTGCAATCCTGGCAAACTGGTTCTCGGGCCGGGTGGACGCAGGCTCCGTCAACAAAACCGCCTGAAGCTCCGCATCTGTCAGGCCGCCTGTAGTTCAGGCGGCCTGACCCTGCCTCAGAACGGCATGGTCTGACGTGTTACGGCCGGTGGATTAAGCCGGGCAAAGCCCTCCTGGCGCTGATACGGGAAATGCGGATAGGGAGCAGCCGTCTCGCTGGCCTCGTCCAGCTTCGCTACCTGTGCGGACGTCAGTTCCCATCCCACGGCATCGAGGTTCTGGCGAAGCTGTTCCTCATTGCGCGCGCCGATGATGACCGTGGAAACAGTCGGGCGTCTGAGCAGCCAGTTGAGGGCGACCTGCGGCACCGTCCTGCCGGTTTCTTGCGCGACAGCGTCGAGCGCATCGATCACGCGGTAGAGATGTTCATCATTAACCGGCGGGCCGAAGCTGGCGGTCTCATGCAGGCGGCTGCCTTCGGGCAGCGCCGTGCCGCGGCGGATTTTTCCGGTCAACCGCCCCCAGCCAAGCGGGCTCCAGACCATTGCGCCAAGACCCTGATCCGTGCCGAGCGGCATCAGATCCCACTCGTAATCACGGCCGATCAGGGAATAATAGACCTGATTGACCACATAACGCGGCCAGCCATAACGGTCCGCGACGGCAAGCGATTTCATGATCTGCCAGCCGGAAAAATTCGAGACGCCGGTATATCGCACCTTGCCGGAGCGGACGAGTGTATCGAGCGTCGCCAGCACTTCCTCAACCGGTGTGAAGGCATCGAAGGCATGGAGTTGCAGGATGTCGATATAGTCGGTCTTTAGGCGGCGCAGGGCGTCATCCACCGCGCGCAGCAGACGGAAGCGGGACGAGCCGGCTTCGTTCGGCCCGTCGCCCATCGGCAGGCTGGTCTTGGTCGAGATCAGAACGCTGTCGCGCCTTCCCTTGACGGCTTCGCCGAGCACTTCCTCCGATGCGCCATTGGAATAGACATCGGCGGTATCGAACAGGTTGACGCCGGCTTCCAGACAAATATCGATCAGGCGCCGGGCTTCCGTGGCGTCTGAATTGCCCCAGTTGCTGAATAGCGGGCCGGAGCCGCCGAAGGTTCCGGTGCCGAAACTCAAGACCGGCACTTTCAGGCCGGATTGGCCGAGATGACGATATTCCATGGGGCGTTCCTTTGTTGCTTCGAAATGGTCACGGCTCGGGCTCTGGCGCGCCGCACTCTGTCCATCCCGTCATGATCTGGCAGATGAAGATTGCGATGCGTTTCAATCGCCGTCTGAAGATAGACGCTCGCTCTTCAATGAAATAGAATGCCGAAAATACTATCACTTGTGAGATGAAGTCATCATGGCGCGACTGGAGATCAACCGGGCAGGGGAGATGGAAATCTTCGTGCGGGTCGTCGAACTCGGCGGTTTTTCCCGCGCGGCCGCGGCGGCGAACATGACGCCTTCTGCAGTGAGCAAGCTGATCGCACGGCTGGAAAGCCGCCTGGGCGCGCGCCTGCTCAACCGTTCCACCCGGCAGCTTCAGATAACGCCGGAGGGCTGCGCCTTCTATGAAAGGGCCACCCGCATCCTCGCCGATCTCGAAGAGGCCGAACGCGCCGTGGGTGAGGGCGAGCAGCCTGTCGGCCGCGTGCGGATCAACACCAGCGCTTCTTATGCAACGCATATTCTTGCGCCCATCCTGCCACGGTTTCTGGCGCTTCATCCGGGCATCACGCTCGATATCGTCCAGACGGATGTCGTGGTTGACCTCCTTGCGGAACGCATGGATGTGGCGGTGCGCGCCGGGCCGCTTAAAAGCTCAACTCTCGTTGCCCGGAAACTCGGTGAGACAGGGATGATCATCGCCGCCGCCCCGGCTTATCTGGAGCGTTGCGGCGTGCCGCAAACCATGGCCGATCTGGAAGATCACAATCGGCTCGGATTTGGTTACGCGCGGTCAGTCGACGGGTGGCCGTTGCGGGACGCCGGAAAAACCGTTGTCATTCCGGCGACGGGGCGCGTGCAGGTAAGCGACGGCGAGGGCCTTCGCCGTCTTGCCCTTGCCGGTGTCGGGCTGGTCCGCCTTGCCGCCTTCACCGTGCGGGAGGATATCGCCGCCGGCCGGCTTGTCTCTGTGCTCGATCACCTCGATACGGGTGAGACGGAGATGTTTCATGCCGTTTATGTCGGCCAGCGCGGGCCGCTTCCCGCCCGCATCCGGGCCCTGCTCGATTTTCTCGGCGAGCACGGGCGAGTGAAATGACCTTCCGATGGCATCGGAAGTCGCGGCGGGATGAAGACGGCAGGCGGCTGGAAAAAAGTAGGTCCGGCTGACCGGACGCCTATGGTCTCGGACCGGACAGCGTGAAGGCGCCAACCGATTTCAGCACAATGTGCGTATCGCCGGCAAGTGTGCTCGGTATCGCGCCGCAAAGGCTGCCCGTCGTTACGACATTGCCCGCCTTGAGCATCTCGCCGGTGTTGAATGCCGCATTGGCAAAGGCGACCAGCGGCGCGAGCGGATCGCCATTCGGATGTTTTACCCCGGCGTCGAACAGCGACACCGACCCCTCGGTGACGGTGAGCTGCGGCAGGTTCTCGCCATTTCCGGCAAAGACGTCCACGATGTCCTTATCGACTTCCGGGCCGATGACGAAGCCGTGGTTGGCGAGGCGATCCGCGAGAAAAAGCGGAAACGGCACCTGATTTTTCTCCGCCAGCCTGTAGCGGAGAAGTTCAGCGCCAAGGTGGACCTTGTCGATAAATCCTATCAGGTCGGTCCTCGTCAGCGGCCCCGCCGTCGCCGCAGGAATATCCGCCGAAAGCGTAAAGCAGATCTCGACCTCGATACCTTCTGTGCCGTCATGGGGAAAAGAAGCGGCATTGGCTTCATCGACCCGCACACAATCGAACATGGGCGCCCCGACGGCCTCGCCATCCGGGCGGATAGCCAGTTTCCAGCCGGCAACCGGTTCTGCCCAGCTCTCAGCAAAAGCCCGCTGGACCGCCATAGCCTCTCCAAGCGTAGCAGGAATGAGACCCTCCGCCTGCACCGCCGCCAGAAAAATCTTCGCCCCCTCGCGGCTCGCTGTGATGAAGCTTTTCGCCAGTTTCTCGATTGCGGCCATTGCGTCCATGATCTCCGTTGTTCGCGAACGCCAAAATGTTGTCACGATTTGACGTTCACTGCCAAGGCCATCAATGCAAGGCTGGCTGGATCAACGCCCTCGTAGCGCCCTGCACAGGACATGATCGGGCGGCGAGGATGTTCTGCCTGATCCTGTCTAGATTAAGCGACGTCGGCTTCGAACTGTATGCTGTGAAGCCGCTTGTAAAGGCCATCCGTTGCGAGCAGTTCACGACGGCTTCCCTGCTCCACGACCTCGCCATTATCCATCACCACAATCTTGTCTGCACGGTTGATCGTGGAAAGTCTGTGCGCGATGACGATCGATGTCTTGTTCAATGTCAGACGTTCCAGGGCGTCGCGGACAAGAGCCTCGGATTCCGAATCCAGTGCGCTCGTCGCTTCATCGAGGATTAATATGTCTGCGTCACGCAGCATTGCACGGGCAATCGCGACACGTTGTCTCTGGCCGCCCGACAGGCCCGAACCGTTTTCGCCAAGCTTCGTGTCGTAGCCGTCCGGCATTTTCATGATGAAGTCATGTGCATTCGCAGCCTTGGCAGCCGCGATAATCTCTTCGTCGGTTGCATTGTCCCGGCCGACAGAAATATTGTGCTTAACGGTTCCCGAGAACAGGAACGTTTCCTGACCGACATAGGATACATGTTCACGCAGGCTGGCGAAGGAAACGTCGCGCAAATCCATGCCGTTGATTTCGACCGAGCCGTTTTGTGGATCGTAAAGGCGCATCATCAGATTGATGATGGTGGATTTACCGCTGCCGGAGGGGCCAACCAAGGCGGTCATTTTTCCGCCTTCGAAAAGAATGCTGACGTCCTTCAAGACCGGCTGTTCCGTAATATATTCGAAGCTGACGTTTTTCAGTTCCACATCACCACTCGCCTTGGGAAGTGGCAGAGCATCGTTCTTTTCGGTAAGCGTCAAAGGCGCATCCAGCACCTGGAACATCATGCGAACGCCAATCATGCCGCCTTCAATTTGCACGCGCATACGAGCGAGGCGTTTGGCAGGTTCGTAGGCTAAGAGCAGGGCGGTAATGAAGGCCATCAGATCGCCTGGCGAGCCGCCTTTCTCAAGTACGGTGTAACCCGAAACTGCGATGACCACGGCGATGGCAAGGCCCGAGAGTGTTTCCATGATCGGGCTTGTTGCGGCCTCAAGTTTTGCTATGCCGTTTGAGCGCAGCTCGACATCGGAAACTGCCTTGTCCATGCGTTGGCGCATAAGTTTCTCGAGTGAAAACGCCTTTATCACGCGAACGCCTATGCTCGTTTCCTGTACGACGTTGACAATCTCACCTATGGAAGCAAGCTCTGCTTCCATGATTTTACGCACGCGTTTGAGCACCAATCGAACGCTGAATATTGCTATTGGACCGATGATCATCGAGATGGCGCTCAATAGAAAATTTTGAGCGAACATTACGAAAATCAGACCTAGCAGGGAAAATAGGTCTCGAACGAATGACGTCACGATGGTGTCGATGACGTTACGTGCTGACTGGGCGTTATAGGTTACACGGACGAGCAACTCCGAGGAAGGCATGTTCTGAAAAAAGATACGCCTTGCTTGAGGAGCCTGTCATAGATTTTTCGTTGCTGCTCGGCAACAATACTGTTGCCTGCTTTGCTGAGATAATAGCTTTGGAAGAATGTCGCGATGCCCTTGACGATAAAGATGGCGGCGACCGCAAATGCGATCTCAAGGACGACGTCGAAACCGCGCTTGAGATAAACGCTATTGACGATATCGCGCATGATCCACGCGCTGAGAGATGTCGTGCCAGCAACGACAAACATGGCAGCGATAGCTACGGAATACCAACCAACGTGCTTTTTGAAATTTTCTTTAAAAAGTCGCGTAAGCAACTTCTTGTCGTCGGGCGACAAAAAGATCCTATCACTGAAACATCCTTGATTTGTTTCCTGGGTGTCTGACGGTGCTGAATTGCTGTCCAGTCAATTATCGCTCGCGCAAAACGAAATGATCACGTTTAAATTTAGTGATGGATTTCGCTTTTTTCATGTTGCCTTCGCATATCTGCGACGCCACCGATCCGGCATCCACGCCAAATAGATCGAAGATCAGAGAGTGTCAATGTCCTGCCTCCGTCGTCATTCGCGTTTCCAGCCAGTTTCCAAGAACCCCTTGGATTCATGCACCTGGCTTACATATTCAGCTACCGGGTTGATGTGAACTGTTGCCTTGGGACATCTGGATTGTTCGTGATAATCCAAGGTATGAAGTTCGATTGCCAGGTTATGGGAATCCCTTGATGCATTTAAAGTCTCCAGCTTTTCGTGAAAACCCGAAGGGCCTCTGAAACAGCCCATTCAGACGCGATCTCCAAAACTCAAAGTCAAACGCCGTTGTTCATCGCGTTGTTTCTGCAACGAGCGGTCAATATCGTCTTTTCCCGGGAAAACAGCGCAGGGATTCTACTTTAATCCTTCAACATCTGCCCTGAATTTCCTGGCGCCGATTAGCGATTGATTGATGACTTGATCCATGTCGAGGTATTGATATGTACCGCAGCGACCTATGAAAGTAATGTTTGAAAATTTATTTGATAAGTCTTTGTATTTTAGGTAAAGGCTTTGGAATCTTCCGTCTGCCGTTTTGACGGGGTAATATCTCTCCATGTCGTTTTCAAGATAATCGCATGGTTCTTCGATCGTCTTCGTCACTATTCCAGTGTGTTCGACCAGGTGTTTTGGTAGAAGGTGCCAATAAGTCTCACGGGTATAGCGGCTGTCATCAGTGAAATTCAGGACGCTGACGTCGGTTTGAACCTTTGTATTTGGCAATGCTACAGAGTGAAATTTTATCGATCGGTATGGCAACGCACCGAACCGGCAATCGAAATACTCATCGATTGCCATGCTGTTGAATACATGATCATAAAAAACCTCCATTTCCTTGGTGAAAGAGACGCCGAGAGAAACCTTGATGTTCGGGTGGCTGAATATCTGCTCAAAAATACGTGTATACCCATCTTTGGGCATCAGCTGAAAAGTTGCGTCCGGAAAATAGCGATCCTCATCATCGGTCCGAATAGGAATTCGGCGAACCACGGAATCTGACATATCCTCCAAGTCGAGGTCCCACATTTTTTTTGTATATGGTCGAAAAAAGAGATCAGTCAGGGTCAGGCCAATGTTTTTGTAGAGGTATTCCGCTGCATTGCGTGGTTTGGCAATATTTTCACTCTGCAATTTCAGGAATGCCTCGACTTCGGAACTCGTCGATAGTTGGGTGCCGAAAACGTCGTTGATCGTGCGTCTATTCACTGGTAGCGGCGTGGGGACACCAGATGGCAGGATCGCCTTTACGCGATGCTGATACGGCTCCCAATCTGTAAAAGTAGACAGCCACTTAACAACATCGTCGTTTTTGGTATGAAACAGATGTGGTCCGTAGCGATGCACACGAACACCGTTATCATCAACAAAGTCGTAAGCATTCCCTGCAATATGGCCGCGCCGATCGATAACCTGAACCTGGTGGCCACCTTCCGCAAGGATTCTTGCATACACAGCTCCTGCGAATCCCGCGCCGACGACGAGATAACTTTGCATTTCCTAACCTTTACCGCGTTAATAAGCCCGATGGCGCAATCTATTCGTTTGTGACCATTATTATCCGGACCTTATTTGATCGCCGCGGATACCGTAATCTCGATAAATGTCATGGATCATTTCTTGATAGCGTGAAGCGAACCTCAAGGGCGTGAAGTATTTCTCATAAGCATGATCAAGTGTATCGACCAACCGCTTGGTCGTCTCAAGGTTGTCGTCCAATACGTTAGAAATCTGACGTTTGAGATCGTCAATCGAACCGTCGAAGAGCGCGATGGCATTTTTCGACATTTTCGCCACTGACTTGTTACCGCCAGTCGCCGACGCTACCACCAGCGTCCTCATGCCAATCGCCTCAATCAGCACGAGATCGAAGTAGGTCATTCGATTCGGCAGAACGAAGACGTCGGAAGCCGCCAGGACGTCTCCTGGATAACTGTACCAACCAAGTTCAATCCAGCGCGGATCTTGCGGCGCTTCGATTAAAGGGTTGGGAGCGCCCGCTACCAGGATTGTGACGTCCTCTCTCTCGGCGAGCAATTTCGTCGCCGCCGCGCGAAACACGTCATAACCTTTGACTTCATTGTGGCGACCCATGAAGGAAACCACTTTTCGACCTGACAAACCGAACTTCGCCTTCGCTTGATCGGTGGACACAGATTGACGTGGCAAGCAAGCACCAGTTTCGACATAGCGAATGTCCTTCCCACACATCCAAGCGTCGAATTTCGGGATTGTCGCAAAGTAAGGCTCCATCGCTTCGCGGCTAGGAAACATCCAGATGTCGGCAGCTTGGAATGCGAGTGCCTCGATAAAGCGTACTGCGCGCTCGAACCGATCACACAGGCCTGGGTCGATACTCGGAACCCGATATTGATCGGCCATCTCTTTTCCGTTGGATTCCGGCGTGTGGCTTGTCAGGATCACGGGAATCCCCGTAATGCCGTGCCGCTTGAACGTGCGGATAACCTTATAGGCGAGCGGGCTCGTGTGAAGGTGGACGCTAGCAGGGCGATGGCGCATTAGACGGTCGAATTCAGCCTCTGACAATTCGAAGTTTCCAATTTCTTCGAAGTATCGAATGTGGCTGACCAACTCCTGTTGCGAGGGTTCGCGGCGTGGACCCTGTGGTGGGAAGTGAGACTCTGGATAGCAGTCAATCCAGATATCGAATTCGGGATTAGGCGGCAGTTGGTCCAAGCCGACCCGAAGATGCGCGAGATATCCGGGAGGGCCGCCAAACCGCCTGTCGATGAAATAATCCCAAAAAATTGAATGAAGCAGTCGCATCGTACTTACCTTAGAGTTCTGGAAGCGCCAGAAGGACGGTTTCGTAGATTGGATCGAAAGGGTTTTGATGTTGCGCAATAAAGCGGTATCCGAGGTCGCGCTCCTCTAGGAATGGTTTGATTTCGAACATGTCCTCGGGGCGATGATAAACCGAAATCGATAATATAGGTCGGTGCTTTTCGATCGTGCGCATTGCGCCACGGATGGCGCGTTGTTCAAACCCTTCTATATCGAACTTGATGAAACGTGGAGACACCTGTTCGGACTCGACTATATCGTCAATACTTCTTACACGCACTGTGTTCTGATCCGGAGGCATCATGCTGAATGTTTGGGGATCGAATTCGACAGCGGTAGTGACGGCGCTTTTTCCGCGAAAGATCAACTCCCCCTCACATTCATCCACGCCAGCAAGGATCGGCGTCACGTTGGTGACGCCGTTCAGCGACAGGATATTCATCATGTTTCGAATATTGTCGGGGTTTGGGTCGATCGAAAGGATCTTTCTGAACGCATATTTACGCGCCAGAACCACTGCGGTGTCGCCGATGAACGCACCACAATCGAGTGCGTCGTATCCCGCCATGTAGTCGAGATATTTCCGCTCGAGAGTGCGAAGTCCATGATGGTAATAGAAGACCGGGATTTCCATCGTCTGGCCGCTGGGCATCGCGAAATCCGAGGTATTCTCGGCGAAGTGGCGCAGAATTTTCTTTTGCTCTACGAGATCGGCAGGGCTGTATACGTAATCTCGCCGCAACAGGGCGCCGGCATCCGCGGATGTTCGCGCGAAAGGGATTTTAAAGACGGCGGTCTCCCACAGCCAGCGAAGCACGGCCACGCTCTCGGTATCGAGACCCGCGGTCAGTCTTTCCATCTTCTGGGGCACGACGTCTTTGTTGCTGAAGTAATATTCTTTGAATTTGTCCGCCCATATCCAGCTGTTGCCGTGGAAGAAGAGGGGGATGTCTGATGGTATCCAGGTCGGGTGCCAAGCGTGCATTCCATCGTTTCGCGGCATCAGTTGGCGGTTGGATTCGATATATTCTTCCAGCCGGTTGGCGCTATTCAACAGCCACTTTTCGATGGTTGCCAGGTTGGAAAGGGACGTGGTCAGATCGTTGGAGTTGGATTCGAGGATGTGCTTCGCATGCTCACCTGTTTTTAGGATTTGCTCGGAAAGAGATCTTGTCAGATTGCTTGAACTCGCTTCAAGGACCTGCTTGGCGTACTCGCCCGTTTTGAGGATTTGACCGGAGAGCGACTCGGCCAGATTGTTCGAAATGGATTCAAGAGATTGTTTGGCCTGTTCACCCGCCCCCGATTTTTTTCGGAGAGGGACTTTGTAAGAGTGATGGAGTTGGATTCTAAAAGACGCTCAGCTCGCTCGCTCAGATCAAGAATCTGCAGGTGCCGCTGTGCCAGGGATTGATCTAGAGCTTTCAGATCGGCGTATAGGTTGGCGGTAGCGGCGGGCAGCTTACGAAGGGCTCTAATGTCAGCTACGACTGCAGAAATACCCCGACGTTTTGCCCTAGGCGGGGAAGGCGGAGGTATGGCGGCGTCAGGTGGATGAGCTTCCGCAGATTTATCTGCAGCCGCGACGAGATCGACGATTGCATGGTCCGACGTTAGCGCAAACAGTTTCTGCGTCAGCTTTCCAACAGGAAGTAGACCTCCGAAACATATCTTGCGAACACTTGCCGCATCAGGCCGGCCCTCTGTCGCAATCATTTGCCCGCACTCAAGCGTAACTACATTCTGTAGCGGCTGGAAGGTCCGACGGAACTCGAAGACATGCGGGCCCTTCTCCGCCTGCTCTCCCTGCGTCTGGATAGGATCACAAATCAGGGCAAGCCGTAATGAGATAGGCGCTGGCGTATCCAAATCGACCGACAGCGCCAAATTTGCCAAATCGAGATTTACGGGTGGATCGAATTTTAATTCTACATCGACCCAATGTTCACCGCCTTGTAGTTCACGCCCTTCGAAGGTTTCGGTCCGCAACGCTTTCGCAATCAGCGCGTCCGTTGTCGCTCCCAAAATTTCCTGTGTATGGCGATGCTCGACGAAAATATCGCCATGGAGATATATTTCGTCGACGTCAAACTGTGAAAGTATTTTGCGGGCGCGAGAGAAAAATGCCTCTCCGGCGGGTGTGTTTTCTGATATTTGGCCGAGTTTTTCATAAACAAGTCGTAGTGCGGTCTTTGCCTTCGCGGCGCGCGCGTCCCTCTCGGGGAGAAATTGGTCAAAAATTAGAAAATTTTCCTCGATCGTGTCGAGCACTCCCAATGTGCGGGTGGACTGCTCTGAGGAAAGTTGGCCACGTCGGTTGCGGCGATGTTTGTAAAACGGAATTGGCAAATATATCGCGCGACTGGAATTAAATCCGTAACGGTAGTGAAAGCGGTGATCTTCGGCGAGACGGTTTTCTGGGAAATCAACGCCAAGTTCTGCAATTTTTGCGCGCCGACGCAGACCCAGCCAAGCTGATGGGTACATGTCGGTCAAAATTGTAGGGTGCTTTGCGAGATCAATCACGCCATCAGTGGCGAGTTTTCGAGCTGCGAGAGAATGAAAGGGATGTTCCATACCAAGGTATCGCGACGCTTCCGTGTCATACCCTTCAACAGCTCCGAAAGCATAGTCAGCGTCCTGCGCTTCTATCGCAGAAACGAGAGACTCAATCATGTCATGTGCAATCCAGTCGTCGCTGTCTACAAAGAGGACGTATTCGCCGGTCGCGTGTCTCAAACCTTCATTTCGGCTTCCGCCGAGGCCGGAATCTGTTTCTTGGTGAATGTGACGGATACGGCTATCGCGCAACATCGCGCGCTTTATTATTGTCGCACTATTGTCGGTTGAGCATGAATTTACGCAAATAATCTCTAGATTTTCATAACTCTGCAATTCTATAGAAGAAATGCATTGATCTAGATATAATTCCATATTGTGCACGGGTACAATTACAGAAACGGCTTTTTTCATAAATAATCCGAAAGTAGTTTTTATTATATCTAATTATATGTGCGAAAATAATATTCCGATTTTAGTGGATACGGCAATTTATTTTAGATTTCAATATATTTGTGCAATGTTTCTGCAATTTTTATATATTCTAAATTTAAGATCATGTTTTATATAAAATTATAATAATATAATATTTTAGATTTTTCATTTGTTACTTTGTGGTTTCCTTACGCTTCACGGGGGTGTGGCGATAAATTTTTTATGGTATCTTTTGTTAAGCGGAAAATATCTGCCTTGATTCAAGGCAAAGGATAAAGGAACAATTTATTCGGGTGAGATTTCGGGCGGCGGGTCATTGCCTTTCTACTTAAATGCGAGTAATCCAGCGTCATTTTTTGGGGATTTAAATGATCGAAGATCCACGTCACAGAAATAGAAAATTCGATGGCTCTGACATGGCGAGCTTCGCTAGGGACTATGTTGGAGCGTTCAGTCAGGCGATGGAATCACTGGATTTCGCCGCGCTTGAGCGGGCTGCCGAGGTTGTTTTTTCCGCTGGACGCGATGGCAAGAGGATATATGTCGTTGGCAACGGTGGATCGGCGGCAATCGCGGACCATCTTTGCTGTGATTGGACGAAGGGGACATCCTGCTCAGGTCACTCGACGATCAAAACGCATTCACTGAGTTCAAACGTTGCGCTTTATTCTGCGATCGCAAATGACTACGGCTTCGAAAACGTGTTCTCAACGCAGGTCGATTTTTTTGGCGAGGCTGGTGATGTCTTGATTGCCATCTCTTCTTCCGGAAATAGCGAAAATATTCTTGCGGCTGTGAGGCAAGCTCAGGGCAAGGGTATGTCCGTGATTGGCCTGTCGGGCTTTAGCGGAGGAAAACTTAAGGCCGCGTGCGATATTTCATTGTATGCCGCTGCGGACAATTACGGTGTTGTCGAAGACTGCCATCAGGCTATGATGCATATAATTGCTCAGTTCATTGCAAACCGACGAGACGAAACGAAACCTGTCTAGCCCCAGTCCGTCGGGCGCACAAATGACGATAGCCTCTTCTGGGAGAATGTATGAAAATTCTAGTGACTGGCGGAGCCGGCTTTATTGGCAGCTTCCTTTGCGACTATCTCATAGCGAAAGGGCATCAGGTCACTGCCTATGATGACTTGTCGCTGGGACGCCGCCGAAATATCGAGCATCAGTTAAACGCTGGTGCGTTGGAATTTATCGAGGGCGATATTCTCGATGAAAGCCGCTTTGAAGATGTAGTTAAAGGCGGAAACTTCGAGTGCATTTTTCATATGGCCGCGAATTCCGATATTGCGCGCTCACATGCATCGCCGTCGATAGATCTCAAAAAGACGTTTCTTACCACATTTCAGGTGCTTGAGGCGGCTCGTAAATTTGATATCAAGCAGGTGGTGTTCGCCTCAACGTCGGCAATTTACGGTGAGACAAAGGGCAAGGTCGCCGAGACTTACGGTCCCCTTGTCCCGATTTCACACTACGGCGCCGGTAAATTGGCTTCTGAGGCTTTTATCAGTTCGTATTGTGAGAATTATGGAATAAGGGCCTGGATTACGCGGTTTCCCAATGTTGTTGGTCCAAGGGCGACGCATGGCGCAGTTTATGATTTCGTTCGTAAATTGATTGCTACGCCGGGGCTGCTTACGGTTCTTGGCGACGGAACACAGGTTAAACCATATCTGTATGTCGAGGATCTGGTGCGCGCCATTCTCCTTGTCTGGGAAAAAACCGATCAAAAAATCAATATATATAACGTTGGGGCCGACACTCGTTCAACCGTTGCCGACATCGCCCGAATCGTCATCGAAGAGTCCGGGGACAGAGCTGAAATATCCTATACCGGTGGTGACCGGGGTTGGATCGGGGATGTTCCGAAGTTTGAATATGATACGTCAGCGCTGAACTCGCTGGGCTGGCAGCCGACTATGACGTCTGACGACGCAATTCGCGCCGCAGCGCGGGCGATCTGGAAGGAGCAACGATGAAGGTCGTTGTGCTATGCGGAGGAAAGGGAACAAGACTGGGGCTGGATGGTATACCAAAGCCGATGGTGCCTGTTCGCGGAAAGCCGCTGCTCGAGATCGTAGTTGAAAATATTGCCGCATCTGGTTTTCGTGATTTCATCTTTCTGAACGGTCATCTTGCCTCGGTGATCGAGGATCATTTCGGTGACGGTACACGCTTTGGTGTCAACATCAGCCATGTGACCGAAACCGCGCCGCTTGGGACAGCCGGTTCGTTTCGGCAGATTGCGGCGGATTTGACGGAACCCTTTATCGTCGTCTATGGCGATATCTTGTTTGACATCGACTTTGCCACGTTCGTCGAATTCGCGCTGGAACGCGGTGGTGCAGGGACGTTGTTCGTCCATCCCAATGACCACCCTCATGATAGTGACCTGCTGACGGTGGATCGGTTTGGTCGTATCGTACAGTTTCATCCGAAACCGCACGATGATGAAGGCAGGCTGCCGAATCTTGTCAGTGCCGCGTTGTATGTTCTCTCGCCAACTGCGTTGAACTACATCCCATCGTCTGGCGCTTCCGATTGGGGACGTGATATTTTTTCGGTACTGGCGGAGGCCGAAGCCCTTTATGCCTATCGGAGTTGTGAATACGCGAAGGATGTCGGTACGCCCGAACGAATAAAAAAGGCTGAGCGGCATCTGGCGGATGGGCGCGTGAAACGTCTCAACCGGCTAACGCCGAAACCAGCACTCTTCCTGGACCGCGATGGCGTTATCAATGTCGAACGTGATGGAATTTATTCTGCGCGTGATATGACGCTTATCGATGGCGCCGCACAGGCCATCCGTGCGGCAAATGACGCCGGGATCCCGGTTATCTGCGTCACAAATCAGCCAGGAGTTGCCAAGGGGTTGCTGAGCTGGCAAGAGCTGGATGCTGTCCACGCGGAACTTGATGCTCAATTGGCGGAAGGCGCGGGTGCTTTTATAGACGACTATTTCATCTGTCCTCATCATCCGGAAGCGGGATGGGAAGGTGAAGTTGTGGAGTTAAAGATCGCATGTGACTGCCGTAAACCCTTACCCGGCTTACTGCAACAGGCCGCATCGCGCCACGGTATCGACCTTGGTCGATCCTGGCTAGTCGGTGATCGGTATTGCGATATTGCTGCCGCCAATGCTGTGGGTACGTCTTCTATTTTGGTCCGCAGCGGCCACGACGGTAATGACCGTCATCGTTTTCCGGATATCGAGCCTAGTCGCATCGAAGATGATTTGGCATCGGCCCTACCCAACTTAAAATGGGAATTTTCATGATAATCTCCAGAACCCCCTTAGAATAAGCCTTGTTGGGGGAAGCGATTTGCCAAGCTTTTATCAACAACACGGCGGAGCGGTTTTAAGCTTCTCGATTCGGAAATATATATATTTGGCGATGCATGAGTATTTCGAGCCGAAAGGCTATATTTTGAAGTACTCGCATGTGGAGACGCCCGAAACGGTCGACCAGATTCAGCATCGGATCATCCGACAGGTGTTTTCGGATCTGCAAGTTGATCGAGTGGACCTGAGCTCGAGTGCGGATGTTCCCACTGGAACAGGTATGGGGTCGTCGAGTGCCTTCACGGTAGGACTACTGAATGTGTGTCATGCCTATCAGGGAAGGCATGTGTCCCGCGCGGCACTGGCGGAACAGGCTTGTGCCGTTGAAATCGAGAAGCTTGGCGAACCGATCGGCAAACAAGATCAGTATGGTTGCGCTCTCGGCGGAATTAATTTTATCGAGTTTACACGTGACGGAACGGTTCTGCACGAAGCTGTGCCTTTGTCTGGACAACAGCGCGAGCAACTCGAAAATAACCTGCTGTTGTTTTATCTCGGAGGGACACGTTCGGCGAGCGAAATCCTCGCGCGGCAGAGCAAGAATTCGGCATCGAAGGCGGATGTCATCGAAAACCTGAAATTCATGGCTGATCAGGCTAGACAGCTGCGCGGCGACATCTGCCGTGACGTGGACGTGATTGGCGAATATCTCAAAGAAGGGTGGCGCCGCAAACGTGAACTCGCTCAGGGCATATCGAACCCATTGATTGACAACGCCTACGAGCGAGCTCTCGAAGCGGGCGCCACGGGTGCAAAGCTTCTTGGGGCGGGAGGCTCTGGCTTTCTTCTCGTATATGCGCCGGGGTTCGCGCGTGAAGCGGTTATACAGAGCCTTAGCGAATTCGAACTCCATAACGTATCAATCGACTATGCTGGAGCTTCGATCGCGTATAGTGATTAGAAGGGATATATGAGCGCGATAAAACGGCAGCTGTCGTTTCAGCGATAGAATCAAACTCGTGAGGGGACGCATGAATTCGATATTACCACAGGTTTCCGCTGAAAACCGTTTGAAGTGGCAGGGTTTCGAAAATGGAGTTTCTCCGTTTTTATTCCAGATTCTGGATGATAACCAAAAGCGTCTCTACATGGATTGGTTCAAAGAAACGGCGGACCAAAATCTCGTGGGTGAGACCTCTCAATCCGTCATTAACGCATTGGTAGGGCTGATTTTCGGGAACAAAATCAGCCGGGTCGTTCAATGCGGGCATTACGCTGGATATTCTCTCATCCTGCTAGGCATGCTCGCAAAGAGCTATGCGAGTGGGCTGAAAATTGCGTCAATTGATATTGATCAGTCGGTGACCACCTTTACGGACAAGTGGGTTGAAAAATGTGGACTCACTGGGACGTGCAGGACTTGGGTACGCGATTCCTCCGACAGTTTTGCTGCGAAAGAAGCAAGGGATTTCCTGGGCGACGCGCCCGAGCTCGTTTTCATCGACAGTTCGCATCAGTATCGGCATACGATTGATGAACTTAATCTTTGGGCATCGGAGGTTGCGCCCGGTGGCCTGATCTGCATGCACGATGCCGCGCCATTTGCTAAATACCAAGATCACAGCAACCTCGGAGGCGTGAATAGGGCTCTGGAGGAATGGTGTGCCGACAATCCATCCGTAGAAAAGATTGTGCTTCAGTCAGGCTTGTCAGTCTCACCTGTGTTCAAAGATCCGTGTGGTCTGGCAATCATGCAGATACTCCATCCGGCCGACTTCTCAAGAACACCGGCTCGTAGCGACAAGAGAATGGTGAAGGATACCTCCTTTGCGTTTTCGGATCAGTGGGTGCTAGGAGAGGGCTGGAGTTTTGCGCCGGGCAAGGTTTCGAAGCAGCCTGGAACATCGTCAAGCCTATCTTGTTTTTCTCCGGTAAAAGCTGGTGAGAAGTATAGAGTTACAGCTGAGTTGATAGACGTGAAAGCTGGTGGTTTGCATCCCGGCGCAGGTGGTAGTGACCTTGGCGCATTCTTCTCTTCTGACGGTGCACACGAAGCCGAAATCGTCGCGGGAAACCATAACGCCTTGATCGGACTTCTAGCCTCCGAAGATTTTGACGGAACAGTCGTCAGGATGGATGCCGAGTATTTGGGGACGGAGTGAGAGCGGGGATTGTTTTTTGAAATGCCGCATGCATATCCGCTAATGTTCAATACTCTCGATGATGGAGTGCAAAAACATGTGGGCATTTAGCGGGAACCCTCTCCACTTGCACTGAATATGCGGTCATTAGACTGTAGCGAAATAATAATTGTTGGTTTGGAGTGTGCTGATGGCATTGGAATTTACGGGTGAGCGTATCGTGCCCGGCGCGGAAAACTGCGAGCCGCTTTTTGCAGACAAGATGTATATGGAGCATTCTGCTCGTTATAAGCTAGCGTCGAAGTTCGCAAAGGGCGCCAAAATCCTCGATATTGGTTGTGGTGTGGGATACGGCTCGGCGATCCTGGCCGATGCCG
This sequence comes from Agrobacterium sp. LMR679, assembly GCF_027157905.1. Lineage (NCBI taxonomy): Bacteria > Pseudomonadati > Pseudomonadota > Alphaproteobacteria > Hyphomicrobiales > Rhizobiaceae > Agrobacterium > Agrobacterium sp. LMR679. The sequence continues at coordinate 2,119,407 of NZ_JAPVOJ010000001.1, forward strand.
GCGCCCAATCGGTCACCGCTTTTGATTTGTCAGCGGAGGCGATCGAGCATGCCAGGGCTTTTTATGCGCGACCGAACATCAAATTTGAAACCGGTGACGCGACTGCGTTTTCTTATGAAGACAAGTTTGATCTGATTGTCTGCTTTGAACTGATCGAGCATGTTCCCAATCCTGACAAGACCTTTGAGTGCATCATGTCCTGCCTCGCGGAGGACGGCATTCTGGTGATGTCCACGCCGCGGGCCCTTGAAGAGAAAAGAAACGATTTTCATATTCATGAATTCGCTGCTGATGAATTCGAGAGCAAATTTCGTTCTCTTTTCCGCAACGCGCGGTTTTTCCAGCAGAACAATTATATGGGTTCGATCATCGCTTACCAACGGCCAGATGTTTTGGTCGAACCAAATTTCATGCATCCTGCTTTCGATTTGAGCGCTGCCGACTATATCATCGGCGTAGCGACGAATGGCGCCGCTGAAACTATTGCTTCGATTGAGAATATCACCGTTTTGAACAACGAGGACTATGTCAAGCTGCTGGAGCGCGATGTTGATATTCTGCAGCGCCGACGGATCGATCTGGAGGAGCAGGTTAAGCAAGAAGAGCGCTCTATTGCGGAGATGAAGTCGCAGATTGCGCAAAAAGAGCAATCAATGGCAGAGATGAAAGCCAAGTTTGCGCTGCGGCCAACCGAGACGGCATTGATGCAGGACGTCACCCGGCTTTCCGAACGTGTTCAGGACATGCGTTCTTCCTTGAGCTGGAAGGTCACCTCGCCATTTCGAGAGGCGAACAGGTTTTTCCTGCGCACATTTTCCGCCAGATACCGAAAAGAAAGGCGGGCACGAAAGGCGTTGCAGCCCCCCTGTCTGGGTCACTTTCGTCCGATGCCAAGCTTTCGGTTTCAGCCAAGAGCCAGGTCGAGACTGGGCCTGGGCCGGATATAGTTTATGTTATTGGCTGTTGGCCGGGGGAGTCTAAACGGTATCGTGTCTTCAACGCCGTGGAAGCTCTGACAAGCCGGGGTTATCGGGTCGAAGTGCTGCGGGAAGAGCATATGGGCCGTATTGAAGCGCATGGATGGCGTCCTGCTGCTATCGTGTTTTTCCGAACGCCGGAAAGCCATCTAACGGCGTCTTGCATCAGTTACGCAAAGCGCCATTCGATCAAAACGTTTTTTGATATCGATGATTTGGTATTTGAACCTGATCTGGTCGATCAAATCGACGGCTTTCAGCTTCTGCCTGAGTCTGAGCGCGCTACCTACATTGAGGGTGTCCGCCGATATAGAGCATTTTTGCTTGAGACCGATGCCGTTATCGGCTCAACTAAACCGCTGGTCGCTGCGCTTGCCGCCCTCGGTCAGCCGGCATATCTTGTGCCGAATACCTTTAATCGAATTCAGTCGGAAAAAGCAGAGGTATTGCGAGAGAGGAAGAAAGCGGAACGAGATTTTCTGAAGATCGGATATTTTTCAGGTTCACGCACGCACAATCAGGATTTCGCGGTAGCAGCTCCAGCTATTCTCAGGCTTCTTGAAGAGTTTCCGTCACTGCGCCTTCTTGTCGTTGGCGAATTGGATTTGCCATCGGGTTTCGATTCATTCTCTGGGCGCGTCGAGCGGCTCGACTTCATGCCCTATCAAAAAATGCAGGAAGAATTGGCGGATTGCGACATAAACATCGCACCTCTTGTCATCGGGAATCCCTTCAACGAGGCAAAGAGCGAACTTAAATGGTTCGAGGCTGCGCTTCTCGCTGTTCCGTGCGTTGTGTCAAAAACCGAACCTTACGAAATTGCGGTGGCTGACGGAACGACAGGTATGCTCGCCGCCAGTGAGGCCGAATGGTATGAAAAACTGCGGATGCTGATTCAGGACGCTTCGCTTCGGCAGCGGATCGGTGAGGGTGCACGGCAGGCGGCACTGTCCAGTTGGGGCCAGGAAGCTCTTTGTGCAAAACTACTCGACGTTTTGCCGCTGAAGGATGTTTCCCCATCTTCTCAGGCCCTCCCGGTGAACACGGACAGAAAAAAATCGACTGGATCATTCCAGGACTGATTTTGGGCGGTGGAGGTCATCGCAACATCCTCCGCGCGGCTTATTTCCTCGAGCAATTCGGTCACGACGTCGGGCTTATCTTCACCGGTGTCGAAGAAAGCGCGTCGGAAATCCGGGCGCTTCTGCATGAGCATTTCTATCCCTTCCAGGGGCAGATAAAGGTCTATGACGGGATTTTCCGTTACTCGGATGTCCTGTTCGCGACGCACTGGTCTACGGTATATACCGCGCTCGAAGCGCGAGGCATGACCGGGGAAATAATGTATTTCATCCAGGATTTCGAGCCGATGTTCGCCCCGATGGGAACGGAATATATTCTTGCAGAGAACACCTATCGAAAAGGACTTTACGGTATATCGTCGGGACCGTGGTGCGCGCATGTCCTCAGAAAAGACTTTAATGCTGAGGTTGATTTTTTCGAGTTTCCGATCGATAGGAGTGTTTATTTCCCGCGGGAGCGCCAAAAAAGCGAAAAGAATATCATATTCTTCGCTAAGCCGGATATGCCGCGCCGTTGCTACGAGCTAGGGGTGGCGATGCTGTCGGAGTTTCACCGCCTGATGCCGGATGTTGAGATCATTTTCTATGGTGCGCGAAATATAGATGAAAGGCAGCTTGATTTTCCGATTACACTGAAAGGTCTGATGCCAACCATTCATGATCTTGCGCAGGCTTACTCGGATGCTGATTTGGGCGTTGTGTTCTCAACGACAAATCCGAGCCTGGTTCCCTATGAAATGATGGCCTGTGGGACGCCGGTGGTCGATCTTGATCGGGCAGGCAACGAGGTTAACTATGATGGCAGAAATGATATTGCCCTCTTGGCGGATCCTGAGCCGAAGATCATGGCGAGGCAGATGGCGTCACTATTGAAAAACAGGGATGAATTATCTAGCCGGGCTCAAAGAGGACTGGAACTTACGTCACGAATGCCTGACGAACTTGGTATGGCCAAACGTGTGGAAGAACTGGTATTGAACAGGCTTCGCCAAGGTGCCCGTAAGGTCGCTTGATGGTTCAGGCGAAAGCGTAACGAGTACAGCCATCATGTTTTTTCATGATGGCTGTAGCCGCGCGCGACGGAGTTTTGGGATAAAGATTTTGAATTGGCGTCGAAGATGAATGTCTCATCGGAAAGTAATTTGAACGATATGACGTTCGCTATTTCCGAGCCGGGAAAGTATTTCCTTTCGTTGAATTGCCGGAATGTCAATATTTTGATCTTTACCATCGAATCTGACGGTGAGGCGAATAGTTATTACGTAATGCCACGCAGTGAGAAAAATCTGTATTTTCTGCGCTGCAACGCGAAAAACCTCAAGTTGACCGTATCGGCTGACTCACCCTTTACCGGTAAGCTCGTTCGTCGCCGAGGTATCCGGTCATTCGGCATGAGGAAGAAGCAAATCCTCAGCAGTTTTTTGCCCCGTCGCAAGCTGAGAAAAATCGATCTGCGATCGCCGGGTGTTTCAATCCAGGAAATTTCCGGTTTTTCGTTTTTTCAGGACACGAAGGCCCCGGATAATGACGTGGTCCCGGCATTGCGAATTCGCGATAAGGCGGCCGTCACTTTATCGAAGCAAGATTTGAAAGCTTTGCAAGCGGAGATGCTGGCGAGTCTGGCAAAACAGTTTGCACGCAAATTCGATGATTGTCCGGATAGTGGCTTCATCTTCCTATTGAATGGTGAAGGCCTGTCACCGAAAAGCCAAGTCGCGCTTTCTATTTGGGCGAAGGAAGTGATCGGTGATCCTGCGCAGGAATGCGGTCCAGCATGGGATCTCCTGCGATCCAATCCTTCTATTGGTGCAGTATTCGGTATCGCGGATAGCCGTACTATTGTTACGCCTTGGAGCAACGGCAGAAGACTGGAAAAAATGCTCGATGCGCTTGGCATTGACGAAGTTGAAATAGCATCTGCCGGGCGATCGCCAAGATGTATGCTGGTAAGAAAATCATCGCTCGTTGCTCTGAAGGCGCTCAATTTTTCAGGGGAGGATCTGACAAATGGCCTCGTAAATGAGAGGCTGTTGGAACTCGTTCTATTGCCGCTGGTGAAGAGAACAGGTGCTCTCATTGCGGAAATGCCGACAGAAAAATCCTATATTCTGCAATATGAGGGTTTGGACGACGCCAGATTTATCATTCATCGACCACTTGATTCACCTGCCGGCAAGGACATTTGTCTTTTTGTCGGTTTGTTGAACAAGTCTGGAACATTTTCCCCACATGCTCTCCGTTATATGCAGGCTCTTCGTTCTGCGGGTTTGCGTATTTTTGCGTTGGGAGTAGCGACGGGCGATGTTGCCAGCGCTATAGATCCGGGTAACGATATATGTGACGCCTTCGCGGCCAGAGAAAACAGCGGCTACGATTTCGCTTTGTGGGCCACGGCCCTCAGGAGATGCCCTGATTTATGGGATGCGAATTCACTTCTGATGGCAAATGACAGTGTTTTCGTAGCGGAAGACCGTTTGCCCCGTATTATCGAGGAACTCAACCGATCAGTGTTTGATGTTACCGGTTTGACGGGCTGTGAAATGGAAAATTTCCATCTGCAAAGTTTCTTTATCAGGCTGAATCGAACTGCCCTTGAGAATCCGGCCGTAAGAAAATTTTGGGACCAGGTTGTTTCCTGGAAGGACAAATTCAGAATTATTTCGGCCTATGAAGTCGCCATGACAGCAAAATATGAAAGCGCAGGCCTTCGTTGCGGTGCTTTATTTGATCCCGGGCGAACCCTTGGGGGAGGCGTATCAATACATCAATCAATCTATGGCGGGAAATTTTGCAGCAAGGTTATCCTTTTGTGAAGATCCAGTTGCTTAGGGACAATCCCACAAATGAAAACATTTCAGGTTGGAGAGAATTGTTGGCCCAGAACGGCTTTGCTTTGGATGAAATTGTGACGCAGCTGTCAAAGGAAGCACCGCACGCCGTTTCACTTCGAGTAGAGTAAAATCCAGGGCGCAAAAATGGGCGGGCTCGTGGCGATGCAGTGAACCTCTGACATAGCCTCGTAATCCTATTTCGTTCTCATCTGCTCAAATGGCTCTTCGATATCCTTATATAGAATGCAGCCCATTAGAAATCCGATTGCTTTGCCGCGGCGTCTTGCCGAAACGAGCGCTTGTGGGGAGAGAAGCAAAAGAAGCGCTTGAATAAGCGTTGATAAAAAAGGCCACGGTCTTTTGTGTTTTCGACCTGTGTAAATTCGTGATCGCGCCATATGAAATGCTTTAAACCTAGCGACTGCGGGCGATCGGGCTGTGGAATTGCCATTGGCGTGCGTAACGACTGCATCTCGAATAAACATGAGTGGCCCAAATTCCGCGAGTCGGAGAGAGAGATCGTCATCCTCGTGATATAAGAATATGTTGGGGTCGAAGCCGTTTGCTTTTAGAAACAGCTCTCTTGAAACAAAAATTGCGGCTCCACTCAGAACGGGAATAGCACAGTCCACAGGCGGCCAACCTTTTGGCATGTATCGATTGCGCGGTAATAGCCAAGATCGTCTCTTAAAATATTCTGAGCCATCACTATTCTCTATACGGGGATTAAAGGCGGATGCGTCTTTATACCGACGCGCAGCCGACAAAAGTTGATCTAGGCTCCCAGGATGAATTGTTGCATCAGGATTGAGAAAAAGCAGCCAAGGAGTTTTTGCCACTGCAGCGCCGGCATTGCAGCCCGCACCAAACCCCTCGTTCTGTTCGAGGGTTTCTATATGTATGGCGCGTTCGGCGGGAAAGGATGGAAACTGGTTTGTTTTCCCGTTGTCGACGAGAATAATTGGCGTTTCTATAGGGATTGAAGCGACCATTTGTCCGATAACCGCGTCACTCTTGTAACAGACGGATACTACGGTGATGTCGGAAACTGAAGGCTCTTTATGCATCAGATAAATTCTACTGTGTGATGTGTACCGTCGGATTTTACCGCTGGTTGAGCCGTGCCGATCTTATAGCCGGACTGACGGACAAACGCAGAAAACATCCGCTCGAGACTGTGCTGTAACGTTCCGCGTTTCGCACCATTCTCGAAATCGAAGTCTTGAAGACCAATATCGGCCACGCGAATTTTGTGGAAAGCTGTTGGGCGAAACCAGAACATCGTTCCAACGAAGAACTGTATTTCATCAGGTTCCAACAACAGCCCGGTGCGTTTTGAAATTTTTCTTATTTGCTTCAGTTCGCCTTTCAGGTACGGGGCCACTGAACGGTCGGCTTTCGGTAAACTCAGGTTTTTCGGCCCAATAACGCCAAGATCTGGCATGGCTTCAAATAAGTCGAGTATGCGATCCCGCGCGCCATCTCTTATCAGGCTGGAAAATATATAACGGCGAATTCTCTCACCTGACTTTGTCTGCTTCCCATCTTTCAGCGACAATTTTCCATGTATTTTGCAGACAGCATCATATTTATCGAAGCGTCCCTGTCTTAGGAGCTCCATGAACGGCCCGACATCTCTGCCGCGATTTTCCGTAACAACTATAGTGGCATTTGGAAATGTCTTCAAAATTTCTGTCTGAAACTCGATATTGGTTGCCGTAAGACCTACGATCACGTCGCTTCCTGAGCAATCTCCAATTATAATCGTTTTTATCTCAGCCCATGTCTCGACATAGTGCAGATGTACATAAATACAGCTCTGAATTTTTCTCGTATAAATCGGCTGTTTATTTGCTTTGTCGAGAGGCCAGCCGTCGTCGAGCCAGCGCCAGCCATTTTTATCTCTGGAAGCGTCATCGAGGCCATATAGGTGCAGGTATCGATATTCGACGTTCGCAAATGCTGCCTTTTCTCGATCATCAGCATTTCTTCCAAGACATAGTAGCTTTTCCCCGGGTCCGAAGCTTTGGAGCGCATGCCTCTGTGTTGCGAGGAAGATTTTCCACAAATCGAAAGACGTCTTCGTTATTTTAGAAAATGAAATAGGAAACCCTTTAGAGGATTCTTTATTACTCTCTATACTGAATACTATTTTGTGGAGCGGCTTTTTTAAATGTACCTTGTATTGGATATTCCGCGAGCTGAAGTCCAAACGACAGCAACGCTCCACATCATCGAGATCGGCAATTTCAATCGCGCCTAAACCGGATTTGCTGCTGACGCTTATATCATAATAGCCCGGTTCAAGACCCAGCGTTTTTAACTGATACATCGATTGTCGATACCTAAACCCAATTTAAGCACAGCCTGATGCCGCCTATCGATCGACTTCCATTAGCGGGATCATACATTCGCAAGTTTACGCAAGTAAACGCCATAATCGCCCTTGCCGGCTTTTTTCGGCGATTTCGACAAATTGCGCCTTGGAAATGAAGCCCTTGCTCAACGCGATCTCTTCCGGGCATGCAATCTTGAAACCCTGTCGCTTCTCCAGCGTTCGCACGAATTCACCGGCTTCAAGAAGACTCTCCGGCGTGCCAGTATCAAGCCACGCGTAACCGCGCCCCATGATGGATACTTTCAGCTTGCCACGCTCGAGATAGGTTCGATTTACATCCGTAATCTCGTATTCGCCCCGCGCGGACGGTTTGAGATTGGCGGCGATATGGACCACATCAGCATCGTAAAAATAAAGACCGGTGACCGCCCAGTTGGATTTGGGCTTTGCCGGCTTTTCCTCGATGGAGAGGGCGCGCATTTCACTATCGAAATCGACCACACCATAACGTTCGGGATCGTTCACATGATAGGCGAAGACCGTAGCGCCGTCGTTAACGCTCGTACCAGCCTGCAGAAGTTCCGGTAATCCGTGGCCGTAATAAATGTTGTCACCCAGGATAAGGCAGGACGGCGAACCCGCCACGAAGTCCGCGCCGATCATATATGCCTGCGCCAGCCCATCCGGGCTCGGCTGGACCGCATATTCAATGGAAAGACCCCATTTTGAACCATCACCCAGGAGGGACTGGAAAAGAGGCATGTCATGGGGTGTCGAGATAATGAGAATCTCGCGAATGCCGGCCAGCATCAGCGTGGTCAGCGGGTAGTAGATCATCGGCTTGTCGTAGACCGGCAGGATCTGCTTCGAGACCGCCAATGTCATCGGATGCAGGCGCGTGCCACTGCCTCCGGCCAGAATGATGCCCTTCATGGCGTTTCCTTTTTGCTCTGCGCAAGAGCGGTGACGACCGCGCGCGTTGATGTTTGCCAGCTCGGCAGCTTTATGCCGTAAACCTCTTCCAGCTTGCTGCAATCAAGCCGCGAGTTTGCCGGGCGCCGGGCCGGGGTAGGGTATTGCGCTGTCGTGATGTCGTTGACGACAATGGACTTCCCGCCGTTTTCCGCGGAAAGGGCGAATATCTGTTTCGCGAAATTCGCCCAGTTCGTTTCACCGGTGCCAGACAGATGAAACACCCCACGAAGAGGGGCTGAGGAATCTTCCACGAGCTTTCTTGCGATTGTTACGACCGCGGTAGCGATATCGTTGGCCGAAGTAGGGCACCCGAACTGGTCCGCAACGACGTTGATTTCGTCGCGGTTCTCGCTCAGCCGGAGCATGGTCTTGACGAAGTTGTTGCCATACTCCGAATAGACCCATGCGGTCCGCAGAACCACGTAATTGTCGGTGGCCTCCGAAACGGCTCGTTCGCCTTCGAGCTTCGAGCGGCCGTAGACGGAAGTGGGGCCTGTCGGATCATTTTCGACATAAGCGGTGGTCTTGGTGCCGTCGAAAACATAATCCGTAGAAAGATGAATGACGGGAATGCCGATGTCACTTGCCGCTTTTGCGACAGCCCTTGCTCCATCCCGATTAACGGCAAAAGCGACGTCCTGCTCGCTTTCGGCCTTATCGACGGCGGTATAGGCTGCAGCCGATACCACGACATCGGGTTTTACGTTGCGTAGCGCCTTCAAAACAGTTTCAGGCTGCGCGAGGTCGAGTTCCGGCCGACCAAGAGCCACGATCTCCAGCTCGTCACTCGCCAATGCCTGGAGAGCACTGACGACCTGACCATTTTTGCCCGTAACTGCCAGCCGCATTCGCTCAGCCCTTTGTCAGAACGCCGAGGCGTTCTCCGGCGTAGACACCCTCGCGAAGCGGTTGCCACCACCACGCATTGTCGAGATACCATTCCACAGTCTTGCGGATGCCAGTGGCAAAATTTTCTTGCGCTTTCCAGCCGAGTTTGGTTTCGAGCTTGGTCGCATCGATGGCATAGCGGGCATCGTGGCCGGGACGATCCGTCACATATTTGATAAGCTCTGCATAGGGCTTAGATTGCGGGCGCAACTCATCGAGAATGGAGCAGATGCAGTTGACCACATCGATGTTCTTCTGCTCGTTTCTGCCGCCGACATTGTACTTCTCGCCGGCAAGACCTTTCTGGACGATGAGCCACAGGGCGCGGGCATGATCCTCCACATAAAGCCAGTCGCGGATGTTCGCGCCGTTTCCATAGACCGGCAGAGGCTTGCCTTCCAGTGCGTTGAGAATGATCAGCGGAATGAGCTTTTCAGGGAAATGGAACGGTCCGTAGTTGTTGGAGCAATTGGAAATGACGACCGGAAGGCCATAAGTACGCTGCCAGGCCGTGGCAAGATGATCGCTTGCGGCTTTCGAGGCGGAGTATGGCGACGAAGGGTCGTAAGGGGTTGTTTCTTCGAACAGGCCGTTGTCCCCGAGTGAGCCATAAACCTCGTCGGTTGACACGTGGAGCATGCGGAAATTCGCCTTGGCGTCATCCGCAAGACCGCTCCAATATTGCCGCGCCGCCTCCAGCATCGTGAAAGTGCCGTTGATATTGGTTTGAATAAAATCCGCAGCGCCGGTTATGGAGCGATCGACATGGCTTTCGGCGGCCAGATGCATCACGTAATCCGGCTGGAATGTCGCGAATGCGTCGTTCATCGCGATCCGGTCACATATGTCGGCCTGAAGAAAGCGGTGATTGGGTGCATTTTCGATTGGCTTGAGGGACGCCAGATTTCCCGCGTATGTCAGTTTGTCGATAGTGAGAACATCCGCGCCGATCTCGCTCACAAGATAACGTACGAGGGCAGAGCCGATAAATCCGGCGCCGCCGGTAACTAGAACGCGCATCATCAGTTTCCAGTGTTTTGGTAAGTGAAATATCCAGGCAGTTCCGACAGAAGTGGTTGCTTGCCATCCTTCTCGGAAAGGACGCAGCCTTCCAGCTTCGGCCATTTGATACCAATGGCAGGATCATCCCATTTAACGCCGCGGTCGTTGGCTGCACTATAGGGCGCCGTCACTTTGTATGAGATGACTGTGTCGTCAACGAGCGTCATGAAACCGTGGGCAAATCCCGCCGGGACCCATAGCTGCTCGCCATTTTCGGGTGAGAGTTCGACAGCCGCCCATTGTCCGAAGGTGGGCGATCCTGTTCTGATATCCACCGCGACATCCAGCAGCCGGCCCCGAATGCAGCGAACGAGCTTGCCCTGCGCGAAAGGCTCTGTCTGAAAATGAAGCCCTCGTACGGTTCCGGCCTGCGCGGAGAGGGATTCATTGTCCTGCACGAACTCCACATCCGCTACATTTTCGCGAAACCAATTCCTCTTGAAAACTTCGCTGAAGTACCCCCTGCTGTCACCGAAACGAGCCGGAGTTATCTTTTTCAAGCCTGATATCGAGAATGCTTCTAGTTGCACTATGCGGATCCTGTCTGGTCTGCCTACCTAGGGTGATATGGCTTTATCGGTAGGTACAGTCAATAACGCTTTATTGATCGCCCACACAAGAGCGACGGAATCTCCGTCGAACAGTATCCAGAACGCTTGTTTCTAAACCCGCTTATGCGGCCTGATCGACGTCCTCAGCTCCACCAGCCGTTCCAGCGTCTCAAGGCTTCGCTCGGGGCAGGCGGCAGAGAGGGCGAGAGCCATGGTTTCCATGGCGATGAAGGTGGGGGCGTGGAGCGCTACACCTTCGTTTTTGGCGCGGGGCAGGAAGAGGCTGGCGTTGGCGTGTTTTTTGAGCACGCTGTCTTCCTGGCCGAGCAGCATGATGATCGGGATGTCGAGGCGGCCGGCTTCGGCTATGGCGGTCTCGGCTTCGCGGTGGGCGCGGCCGTGCAGGAGCATGATGAGGACGTGGCCGTTTTCAAGCTCGAGCAACTGTTCGGCAAGCGCGATGCCGGTGGCGTTGAGCGCATAGGAATGGACGCCCGAGCGCTGGAACAGCCTTGCGGCATAGGTGGCGATGATGCCGGAGGCGCCGATGCCAAGCACGCCGATGCCGCGCGCTTGCGAGAGAAGCCGCACGGCCGCCGCCATGGCTTCGCGGTTTTCGACGCTTGAGAGCATCTCCAGCGTGTTCTTCTGATTGTCGAGCACGAAATCTATCGCTGCATCGCAGTTGCCGGATATGGATTTTGTCGTCGCCGCCATTTTTTCGACGGGCGAATCCGTCACGCCCAGATAGGCCTCAAGCGTTTCCTTGAGATCGACCAGCCCCTGGAAGCCAAGCGCCTGTATGGCGCGGATGACGGTCGCATCGGATGTATTGGTCTCGAAGCCGATTTCCAGCGCCGATTTGGCGAGAACGGCATGGCGGTGGCCATCAATATATTCGGCAACGGCAAGCAGGCCCGGTGACAGGCGGTCGCGGCGCTTGCGCAGCTGCTCCCCGAAACGGTCGGTGCGCCGAAGCCTTGATGTATGCGTTTCGCCAGCCGGCATGAATTCTTCCGTGAAGCTGAGTTTTCTACTCTTCTTCACGAATTAGCAGCGCGCCAAGCCGGGAGGCAAGCGCTTTTGTCCGTAGTGGTCGTTGCCGTCACTTCTCGTGCGCTGGGCGCACCGTCAAATGCGACTGGACAGCAGCTACCATGAGGCTGAGCGCGGCATAGGAGTTGGAAATCGCTTCCTCGCGCGGCAGGAGGATGTACCGACCGTTGCGGCAGGCCTCGAGAAAATTGCAAAAACCCGGCATTACGGTTTCCATCATGTCGATTTCCGCCTGCGGCGAAGCGCCGGTATCGGAGCGATAGGGATCGAAGATGATATCGGCGTCGAGTTCCGGCAGGCGTTCGGCGCTGATCTCGATACGGTCGCCATCCGGAATGGCGTCGATGATGGCGGGGAAACGAAACCCCGCGTCCCGCAGTACGCGCCCGAGTGCGCGATAGGTGTGGTAGACACTGATCTTGCCGTTGAGTGGCTGGAACACCGAAACCGTTATGGCGCCGGTATCGACCGATGCCTTCAGCGCTTCGATCTGCGCGCGGTAGCGCCGGTCCAGCACGGCCAGACGCGCCTGCGTGCCGGTGAGTTCGGCCAGCACCTTATAAATATGCGGCGCGCCGTCCTTGGTATTGTCAATGGCGACGGTGGGGGCGATCTGCGCCAGTTTTTCAACGGGGGTGGGGCGGTCAGGCTCGGTCAGTATGAGATCGGGCTTGAGGGCGATAATCGCCTCCAGATCGGCATTGATGGAGCCGATATAGGCAATGTCGCTATCGTCGAAATCAACGCCGGTCAGAATGGCGCTGGAGCGCAGATAGGGTTTGCCGTCCGCCCCCGTGCGACCGTGGCTGCCCACCGGCGTCACGCCCAGCTCGATCAGCGGAATGGTGAGGTCTATATCGTGCAGCGTCACGATGCGTTTCGGTTTTGCCGGAATGGAAACGCTGCGGCCGAGGTCGTCGGTAAAGCTTCGGCTGGTCTCTTCGGCCTGGGCCGTGGCTGTGCCGAGGAGAAAAGCGGCGGCCGGGAGAAGGGCGAGAAGTGTTTTGCGCATGGGGGACCTATAGGCGATGCCGGTGAAACCAGAGAAGGGCAAGCAGCGTGGGTGCGCCGACGGCGGAAAGAACGAGGCCGGTCGGCAGCTCCAGAGGTGAAAAGGCGGTTCGGGCGATGGTGTCGGAGGCTGCGACCAGAATTGCGCCTGTCAGGCCTGCACCCATGACAAGCCCCGGATAGGAGCCGCCGGGCAACAGAAGCCGGGCGATATGCGGCCCGATCAGGCCGACAAAACCGATGCTGCCGGTGAAGGAAACGCAGGATGCGGTGAGGGTGACGGCAAGCGTGACATGAAGCACCGAAAGGAGGCGGCTATGGACGCCAAGCGCCGTCGCCGCATGATCGCCGAGCGCCTGCACCTCGGCGGCGCGCGCCGTCAGGAGCAAAAGGCCAAGGGCGATAATGAGGATGACGGAGAGGATTGAAACGGCGGTCCAGCTTGCGCCCTGCAGGTTGCCAGCCATCCAGATCATCGCCGTCTGCAAATTGCGAATATCGAGCGATGCCATGAGGATAAGCAGCAAAGCTGATAAAAACCATGAAAAGCCGATGCCGGTCAGCACGAAGCGCAGGCGCGAGGTTGCGCCGGAGAGCATCAGAACGATTGCGGCACTTGCCATGCCGCCGGCAATACCCGCGACGGGGCGCAACATGACTGGCAGGGACGGCAGCAGGAACAGGCAGCCCAGAACGGCAAGGGATGCGCCTTCGCGCACGCCGAGCAGACCGGGATCGGCAAGGCCGTTGCGGGTCGTGGCCTGCATGATGGCGCCGGCAATGCCGAGCATGGCGCCGGCCACCATTGCAAGCGTCAGACGCGAGAGCCGGAAGTCGAGAACCACGAGTGCTTCGGTCATGGCGGGATCGGTGTTGGTTGCGGTGACAAGCGACCACGGGGCCGAGGCGGGAATATGCTGGCTGCCGGCGGTGAGCGACCACAGGGCGACAAGCAGGAGGCAGAGGAAAAGCGCCAGCAGAATGGTGAGCCGCGACGGCATGACGCGGACGGAAAAACGCCCCAGTCGGAGAACCCGGTAGCGGTTCATTTCAGCACCCTGCGCACCAGCCACAGAAACACCGGCGCGCCGACAAGGCCGGTCATCGCGCCGGTGGGCAGTTCTTTCGGCAGGAGAATGAGGCGGGCGGCGAGATCGGCGGCGATCAGGAGAACCGCGCCGCCGAGTGCAGCGATGGGTATGGCAAGCAGAAGCCGCCCCGTTTTCAGGCGCGCGACGAGTGGCGGCACCACCAGACCGACGAAACCGATGGGACCGACGACGGCGATGGCTGCGCCGCAGAGCAGCGATATGGAGACAAGCGCCAGAATCCGCGTCGAACGGACCGGCACGCCGAGTGCTGTGGCCGCGCTGTCGCCCAGCCCCAGAAGATCGAGTCGGGGAGCGACGGCGAAAGCGAGGAGAAGCGCTATCGCGGCTGCGGGCAGGGCGGCGGCGATGGCTGCCATGGAAACGCCGGCCGTATCGCCCACGAGCCAGAAACGCATCTGCTGCAATGTTTCTTCATTGAGAATGAGGATGGCGGAGGTGAGGGTTCCGGCAAGCGTGGAAAGCGCAATACCGCAAAAGACGAGTTTTGCCGGCGTCAGCCCCGGCCGCCCGGCGGAAGCAAGGAGAAGCACGAGCGAAAAGCTGATGCCCGCGCCGGTCGCCGCCAGCAATGGGCGGAACAGCGGCGTTGCGATCAGCCCGAGCGGCAACACTGTCGCCAGTACGACGGCAAGGCTTGCCCCGGCATTCAAGCCCAGAATATGCGGCTCGCCAAGTGGATTTCGAAGCAGGGTCTGCAGCAAAAGCCCAGCTGTTCCAAGGCAGGCCCCGGCCTGCATTGCAGCCAGCAGACGCGGCAGGCGCAGGCGCATCAAAACCTGCTGATCGAAATTGCGGGCGTCATAAGCGAATATCAGGTCTTGCAGAACGTGCGGCGCGATGGGGCGCGGGCCGGTGGCCATATGCGCCAGCACCAAAAGCAGCATGGTGAGCAGCAGGAGAAGTGCTGCTGCAAGTGTGCGGCCATAGGCTCGCTCTCTAAGGGCAAGGGTGCGTCCGCTGGTTCCGTTGGGCATCATACAGCGCCGGCCCGTCCGGGCAGGGGAAGAAATACCGGCCGCGCTGTCACCGGATGCGTGAGCTGGGCAACTGCCATGTCGAAGACATCGGCAATGATGCCGGCATCGCACGCCGCTGCCGTTTCCAGCCGGTGCCGCAGCTGCCCGTCTTTGAGGAAAATCAGGTGATCGGCATATTGCAGGGCGAGATTGATGTCATGCAGCACCGCCACGATCGTGCGGTTGTGGCGACTGACGAGGCCGGCCAGCATGTCCAGCACCTCAATCTGGTGGTGCAGATCGAGAAAGGTCGTCGGTTCGTCGAAAAGAATTATATCCGTCTGCTGGGCCAGCGCCATGGCGATCCAGGCGCGCTGGCGTTGGCCGCCGGAAAGGCTGTCGACTGCTCTTTCCGCCAGCTCGGACATTCCCGTCACCGAAAGCGCCTCTTCCACCGCGTGGGCGTCTTCCTCACTCCATTGCTTCAGAAATCCCTGATGCGGGTAACGGCCGCGGGAGACGAGATCGAAAACCGAAAGCCCCTCCGGCGTATGGTTCTGCTGCGCCAGCATGCCGAGCTTTTTCGCCACCTCCTTGGTCGGGTGGCGGAAGATATCGCTGCCGTTGAGAAGAATATGGCCCCGCGCGGGCTGGTGCAGGCGGGCAAGCGCGCTGAGAAGCGTGGATTTTCCAGAGCCGTTCGGGCCAAGCAGAACGGTGAAACGGTTCGGTGCGACATCGATGGACATGTCCGCAAGCACCGGCGTGTCGCCATAGGCAAGCTCGATTGCCTGCGCCACAAGGCCTGTATCCGTGCTTATGGGTCTCATGCCGTCGTTCAAATTCGTCACCGTCTGAATGCGTTGCCACCAGAATTATTGATGACTGTAGTAGTCAAGTATATAGCGTTCAAAAATACGGTTTTTGCCGGTCGATTTGAGCAGAAAGCGGCCGTCATGGGTTGAAATGACACGCCAGGAAGCGCGAATGCACCCTTCGGTACCGACGTTTTGCCGCGCTGATGCGGAAATAAAGTTGACTACTACATTCATCAATTGAAAGAGCGGTGCATCGTCGCGATGACGACTTGGGGCAGCCGGGGACAAGACAGGATGCATGACGGTTCGATGATCATTGGGGTGCGCTCGCGGGCGCTGCTGGCGTTTCTTCTGGCCGGGGTCGCCCTGCCTGCTTTCGCGCAGGAGAGTGCGACGCCGAAGAAAAATGCTGATGGAACGACGGTGCTCGAAACCATAACCGTCAATGCCGATGTCAAAAAAGGTGCGCGCGGTTATCAGCCGGTGACGACGGGCACGGCGACACGCACCGAAACGCCGATCCTCGATATTCCGCAATCGGTCAACGTGGTGACGGCCGAGGTGCTGCGTGACCAGCAGGCGCGTTCGCTGGACGAAGCGCTGGCCAATGTCAGCGGCGTCACCCAGGCAAATACGCTGGGCGGTACGCAGGATGCCGTCATCCGCCGTGGTTTCGGTGATAATCGCGACGGCTCCATTCTCGTCAACGGGCTGAAGACGGCCCTGCCGCATTCCTTCAACGATACGGTCGAGCGGGTGGAAGTGCTGAAGGGGCCTGCTTCCACGCTTTACGGCATTCTCGATCCCGGCGGCATGGTGAATGTCGTGACGAAGAAGCCGGAAGACACGTTCACGGCGGAGGCCTATTCGCGCTTTTCCGCCTATGGGGCGGGCAAATACGGCACATCGGGTGGTTTCGATGTGACCGGCCCGATTGCGGGCACGGATTTCTCCTATCGCCTGATCGGCGAGGGGGAAAACAGCGATTACTGGCGTAATTTCGGTGAGAAAAAGAATTGGCTCATCGCACCATCGCTGAAATGGAGCGGCGAGGACACCGATATTACGGTTTCCTATATGCATGAGGATTACAGCGTGCCGTTCGATCGCGGCACGATCTTCGATCCGGCGACCGGCAAGGCGATCAATGTCAGCCGCCGCCTGCGCCTTGATGAAGCCTATAACATCACCGACGGCAAATCCGATCTGGCGAGCATCGCCATAGACCGCCAACTCTCCGATGACTGGAAGCTGTCGCTGAACTACGCCTATAGCCGCAACGAATATTCGGACAATCAGGCGCGCGTGATGGGTTATAATTCCCGCACGGGACAGGTGACGCGACGGGCCGATGCGACTCAATATTCGACGATCTACAATCACGCGCTGCGGGCGGATCTGACGGGCGAGGCTGAGATCGGCGGGCTGCGCAACGACCTGCTGTTCGGCGCGTCTTACGATTACAGCGATACCCTGCGCACCGACATGCTGCGATGCGCGAATTCCACGAATTTCAACATCAACAATCCGGTTTATGGCCGCCTGCCGGTCTGCACAACGGTAAGGGCGGTCGACAGTGACCAGACGGAACAGCTCTCCACCGCCTCGATCTATATGCAGGACGCCCTGCACCTTAACGATCAATGGATCGCGGTCGGCGGTTTGCGTTACCAGTATTACGACATCTATGCCGGCAAGGGCCGTCCCTTCGTCGTCAATACCGAGAAGGATGGCGGCGAGCTCATTCCCAATGCCGGCCTCGTCTACAAGCTCACTCCGAATGCCTCGCTCTATGCCAATGTGGCCAAGACCTTCCGTCCGCAATCATCCATCGGCGCCTATTATGGCGGGCTCGATCCGGAAGAGGGCATTTCTTATGAAGTGGGCGCGAAGTTCGATCTTTTCGCCGGGCTGAACGCCAATATCGCCCTGTTCAATGCCCGCAAGCGCAATGTCGCCTATTCGGAAGATGTCGGCGGCGTCTCGACGGTGAAGGCCGCCGGCCTCGTCCGTTCGCGCGGTGTGGAGGTCGATATTGCCGGCAGCCTGACCGACGATCTCGATGTCATCGCAAGCTATGCCTATACGGATGCGCTCGTGCTCGAAGATCCCACCTATGCCGGCAAGCGCCTGCCGAATGTGGCGCGCCACACCGGCTCGCTCTTCCTTGCCTATGATGTCGGCGAGGTCGGTCCGAACGGCAATACGCTGCGCATCGGCGGCGGTGTGCGGGCGGTGGGTGAGCGCGCCGGCATCAACGACAATTCCTATAATCTGCCGGGCTATGCGGTCTTCGACGCCTTCGCCACCTACACGCTTCAGTTCGAAAAGCCGGTGACGCTGCAGCTCAATCTGAAGAACATTTTCGACAAGACCTATTACACCTCGTCCATCGGCTCCACCAGCTATGCCAATGCCGTGGGTGAGCCCTTCAACGTCAGCCTTACGGCCAGTGTGAAATTCTGACAACGGCGTTCGACCGGAAAATAATCGCCAGTCATGAGAGCGGGGTGAACGCCCCGCTTTTTATTTCCACATGGCGCGCATCCGCGCACCCACATCGATGCGGATCTGCTGCGCGCTGCGCTCCGAAGCGGCAGCCGATACCAGTGGCCAGGTTGCCGTTTCGAAGAATTGCAGCAATGTCGCCGGGATGAAGCGGGTTCTTGCGGCGTAGACATGCCGGTCGCCCTGCTGGCTCTGCCCGCCGGTGAAGAAACGTTGCGGCGTGATCAGCGACAGACTGTCCTTGGCGCGCGTCATGGCGACATAAAGCAGCCGGCGTTCTTCCTCCAGTTCCTGGGTGGTGCCGACCCCGAGATCGGAGGGAATGCAGCCATCGACCACATTCAGGATGAAGACGGAACGCCATTCCTGGCCTTTTGCCGAATGGATGGTGGAGAGGCTGAGATAGTCCTCGTCAAGCAGCGGCACGCCGGCCTGATCGCTGGTGGCGTCCGGCGGATCGAGCGTCAGCTCGGTCAGAAAGCGCTCGCGTGAGGGGTAGCCGCCGGCGATCTGCTCGAGCTGGAGCAAATCGGCCTTGCGGGTGTCCGCATCCTCATGGATGCGTTCCAGATGCGGTTCGTACCACAGCCGCGCCTGCCCGATCTGGCCCGGCCAGTCGTTCGGCGCCTGTCGCAGGCCCACCAGCATTTGCGTGAAGGTCGTCCAGTCGTCGCCGGTCTTCGGCGGAGGCGGAATTTCGGCAAGGGCAAGCAGCGGCTCGGGGTCTGTCGCAATCGCATCGAGAATATTGCCCGCCTTCTTCGGGCCGATGCCGGGCAGCATCTGTAGCAGCCGAAAACCGGCGACGCGGTCGCGCGGGTTCTGCGCGAAACGCAGCACGGCCAGCATGTCCTTCACATGGGCGCTGTCGAGGAATTTCAGGCCGCCGAATTTGACGAAGGGGATGTTGCGGCGGGTCAGTTCCACCTCGAGCGGGCCGCTGTGGCTGGAGGTGCGGAACAGCACGGCCTGCTGTTTCAGCGTCATGCCGGTTTCGCGATTAGCGAGAATCTGGTCGATGATGAAATTCGCCTGCTCGGTCTCGTCCTTTACCGTCACGAGTTTCGGGCGCTCCAGCGACTGCCGCTCGGTCCAGAGGTTCTTGGTGAACCGCTCGCGCGCCAGATCGATGACGCCGTTGGCGGCCGCAAGGATCGGCTGCGTCGAGCGATAGTTGCGGTCAAGCGTGATGATGTCGGCAGCAGGGCTGAAGGACGCCGGAAAATCGAGGATGTTTCGCACCGTCGCTGCCCGGAAGGAATAGATCGATTGCGCATCGTCACCTACCACGGTCAACCCGCGGCCACCGGGTTTGAGCGCCATCAGCACCGAGGCCTGTAGCCGGTTGGTATCCTGATATTCGTCGACCATCACATGGTCGAAGCGGTTGCCGATATCATCAGCAAGGACGGGATCGCTCACCATCTGGGCCCAGTAGAGCAGAAGATCGTCGTAATCGAGCACGTTCTGGACCTGCTTGGCCTCCACATAGGCTGCGAACAGCTCTTTCAGTTCACTCTCCCAGTTGGCGACCCACGGATAATGCTGGCGCAATATCTCCTTGAGCGGCGTCTGGGAATTCACCACGCGCGAATAGATCGCAAGACACGTACCCTTCGTTGGAAAGCGGCTTTCGGTTTTGGAAAAGCCCAGCTCGTGCCGTGCGAGGTTCATCAGGTCGGCGCTATCCTCGCGGTCGTGGATGGTGAAATCGATGTTGAGCCCGATCTGCTCGGCATAGATGCGCAGCAGGCGTGCGCCGATGCCGTGAAACGTGCCGGACCAGGCCAGCGCATCGGTCATGATTGCCGAATTCGCCCCGATAACGTGTTTGCAGATAAGCTCGACCCGCCGCGACATTTCCGTGGCGGCACGTCTGGAAAACGTCATCAGCAGAATGCGGCGGGGATCGGCGCCATTGACGATCAGATGCGCAACACGGTGGGCGAGCGTATTGGTCTTGCCCGAACCGGCCCCGGCAATGATCAGCAGCGGTCCGGCCGTGTGCCCGTCTGCCAGCCCAACGCCATGCTCCACCGCCCTGCGTTGCTGTTCGTTGAGCTTTTCCAGATAGGCAACCGCCATGCCAGCAATCCTTAGATAACCTGCCTGTCCCCACGGGTGAGAACCTTGTTCAGAGATGGCAGTCGTCGGAATGTCCGGCCATTGTCTGCCCTGTCGTCGCAATGATTAGCAAAGACTCAAACAGCAATCCAGAACAAATGCTGAACGCATTGTTCCGGTGGTTTGGACGCAGTCGGTGGTGAGATTTGTCGGCGCAAAAGGTCGCTCGTCCCCTGCCGACGATTGTTGGCTGCCGGGCAGGCGAAATTGCGCCACGGGAGAAGGCGGGGCGACCGTGGATGGGCCGCCCGGTGTTACCGTCGGGCGGTGATCGTTACAGGAAACTGCTTTCGAACAGCTCGCCTGAATAGGCCGAGTGGGTGATGCCCGCTTCAAGATCGGCCTTGGTCAGCTCATCGACAAAATCGCCGTTCTGCATGACCAGCACCCGGTCGCACATATGGGCGATGACCGCGAGGTCGTGGCTGACGAGAACGAAGGTGAGGTCGCGTTCTTCGCGCTGGTCGGCAAGCAGGTTCAGGATTTCCGCCTGGATGGAGACGTCGAGCGCGGATGTCGGCTCGTCGAGCAGCAGGATCGGCGGTTCGAGGATCAGCGCGCGGGCGATTGCCACGCGCTGGCGCTGGCCGCCGGAAAGTTCATGCGGGAAGCGCTCGGCGAAATGTGCGGGCAAGCCCACCTGTTGCAGGGCGGCAGGCACTTTCGACCAGCCATCGCCAAGTCCCATGGCGCGGATCGGTTCGGCGAGCGCCCGGCCGATGCGGTGGCGCGGGTGCAGCGAACCGTAGGGGTCCTGGAACACCATCTGCGCCAGTTTCAGTTCGTCGCGACTGCGGGTCTTGCCGACCGGTTTACCGTTAAAGCTGATGGAGCCGGTCCAGCCGGCCTCCAGCCCCGCCAGCGACCGCAGCAAGGTCGACTTGCCGCAGCCGCTTTCGCCGACGATGCCGAGCGTTTCACCCCTGTTGACCGTGAGGCTGACGCCGCGCACGACGTGATTGCGGTTTTCCTTTGCGCCATAGACGACGTCGAGCTTGTCTACCGTGATCATCGCATAACCTCCGCATCGATGGCCTGACGGTCCAGCACCTTGAGACGCCGCACCGGATTGCGGGGATCGGGCATCGCCGCGATCAGGCCCCGCGTATAGGGATGTCGCGCATCCTCCAGCTTCGTCAGCGTTTCCACGACGCGCCCGCCATACATGACCAGCACGCGTTCGCAGAAGGCCGCGACCATGCGGATGTCATGGCTGATGAGGATCAGGCCGGAATTATTCTCCCGCACCATCTCGTCCAGAAGCAAAAGCACATCCTTGCGGACGCTGACATCGAGGGCCGAGGTCGGTTCGTCGGCAATGACCAGCTTGGGCTTTGCGAGCAGCATCATGGCGATCATCACGCGCTGTCCCATGCCGCCCGATATCTGGTGCGGATAAAGCGCCATCACGCGGTCGGGATCGTTGATGCGCACGCGCAGCAACATGTCCCGTGCTGCACCTCTCGCTGCCTTTCCGGTCAGCGCCAGATGCAGTTCGGCGGCCTCCGCCACCTGCTTTCCGATGGGCAGCACCGGGTTCAGCGAATAACGCGGGTCCTGCATGATAAGCGCCATCTCGCTGCCGCGGATTGCGCCCATCTGCCGCTCGGATTTTTCGAGCAGCGGCTCAGACAGGAAATCCATCCGCTCCGCCGTCACCGTGGCGCTTTTCGGCAGGAGCCGCATGGCGGCCCGGCCGGTGGTGGATTTTCCCGAGCCGGACTCACCGACGATGCCGACCCTTTCGCGCCCGACATCGAAATTGACATTGGACACGGCTGGAATGGTGTTGCGGCCGAAACGGACATTGAGGTCGCGGACAGAAAGGATGGGGGAGCTATCAGGAACGGGCATGACGCGGATCCAGAAGGTCGCGCAGCGTATCGCCGGCGATGTTGAATGCAAGGCTCGTCAGCAGGATGGCAATGCCGGGCATGACGGCGACCCACCAGTAGTCGAGCATGAACTTACGGCCGCTGGAGATCATCGCGCCCCATTCCGGCAGCGGCGGCTGGGCTCCGAGACCGAGGAAGCCGAGTGAAGCGGCCGTCAGGATGATGCCCGCCATGTTCAGCGTCAGGCGAACGATGACCGAGGGAATGCACATCGGCGCAATGTATAGAAACAGGATGCGCAGCGGCGAAGCGCCATAGAGACGCGCGGCGGCGACGTAGTCGGTATTGCGCACGACAAGGGCTTCCGCACGGGCAAGGCGCGCAATCGGCGGCCATGCCGTCAACGAGATGGCGATGATCGCCGTGCCGAGGCCGGCGCCCATGGCGGCCGCAAAGGCAAGCGCCAGCACGAGCGAGGGGAAGGACAGGACGATATCGGTCGCGCGCATGAGGATCGCGTCGGTTCGTCCGCCGAAGAAACCGGCCATCACGCCAATGGCAAGGCCGATAGGGCCGACGATGACCGAGACCGACAGTACCGTCTGGATGGTGATGCGGGTGCCGTAAACAAGCCGGCTGAAAATGTCGCGGCCGAATTCGTCGGTTCCGGCCAGATGTGTCCAGCTGGGAGGCTGGAGCGCGTTTTCGAGCGCCTGGCGCGCAGGATCGTAAGGCGCGATGAGCGGTGCGAAAATGGCGACCAGAACCAGAATGGCCAGAATGGCGAAGCCGAACATTCCAAGCGGTTCGTCCGCGAGCTTTCGAAGTGTCCGCGCGGTGGTAGTCGAGATGCGCGACAGGGCGCTGGGACGGTCAACGGTATTGTTATGCGCGATATCGGTCATCGTGCGGCCTCCCGTGTACGGGGATCGAGCGTGGTGTAGGCCAGATCGGCGAGGAAGTTGAGCAACATGAAAATGAAGCCGATGACGATCGTGGCGGCCAGAATCGCATTCATGTCGCCGATGAGCAGCGCATTCGTCATGTATTGGCCGATGCCGGGCCAGGAGAAGACGATCTCCGTGACCACGGCGCCTTCCAGCAGGTTGCCGTAGGAGATCGCCAGAACGGTGATGAGCTGCACGGCGATGTTGGGCAGCACATGGCGGGTTATGGTGCGTGCGGGGCTGACACCCTTGGCCCGTGCCGCGATGACATAATCCTGGCTGAGCTGTTCGAGGGTGAAAGCCCTCGTCATGCGGGTGATGTAGGCCATGGCCATATAGGCGAGGATGATTGCCGGCAGGATGATGTGTCCAAGCGCGTTCCAGAAGATTTCCGTCTCGCCTGCAAGCAGGCTGTCGACGAGCATCAATCCCGTCTTCGGCTCCACGAGGCCTTCGTAGAAGACGTCGACCCGGCCGGGGCCGGCGACAAGGTTGAGATTCGCGTAGAAAATCACCAGCCCGACGATGCCGAACCAGAAGACCGGTATCGAATGTCCCACCAGCGCAAAAACGCGCGCGAACTTGTCGATGAAGGTGTCGCGGAAGAGGGCGGCGGCGAGACCGAGCGGGACGCCGATGACCGTCGAGATGATGATCGCCAGCGTGGCGAGTTCGAACGTGGCGGGGAAAGCCTGCGCCAGATCGCGGGTCACGGGGTTGCCGGTCAGGATCGCAATGCCGAAATCGCCATGCAGCAGGCCGCGCAGATAAATGAAGAATTGCTGGTAAAGCGGCAGGTCGAGCCCCAGCCGCGCTCGCATGGCCTCATAGGCCTTGGGATCGGCAAGTTCGCCGACGATTGCCCCGACCGGATCGCTCGGCATGACCCGGCCGATGATGAAGGTGATGCAGAGCAGGATGAAGAGGCTGACGATCAGTTGCAGAAAACGATGTCCAAGCCCGCGCAGTGAGATTTCCGTCATTGCTGGCCGCACTTTCCTGTGAGAACGCCGTCAGCGGCCGAGCCATTGCGCACTGCTCGCCACAGACGCGCAATTCTCCTTTGCAAAAACTCTTGATGGTACTTCATCCCAACTCCTCCCTGAGCTAACATGAAAACATATGATGTGCGACCATGTCATAATATGAGTAGCGAAGGGATTCGTATTCTGCAAGAGGGAAGAGTGGCATGATGGGCGACAAAGCGAGGCCGCGGGAGAGGCGGGCACAACAGATCATCGATAATCTCAGCGCAGAAATTCGCAGTGGAAAACTGAAAAACGGTGATCAACTTCCCACCGAACCGGAGCTTGAACGCAGTTACGGCGTGAGCCGCACCGTGGTTCGCGAGGCGATCGCAGATTTGCGTTCCGCCGGCTATGTCGTTCCCATCCAGGGCAAGGGGGTTTTCGTCAGTAATGCCAGTGAATGGGCCGGCGTGAAACTGACGCAATCCGAAGTCGGAACCATTGCGGAAACGCTGGAAATGCTGGAATTCCGGCTTGCGACGGAAGGGGAGGCGGCGGCAATCGCCGCCTATCGCCGCACCGCCCAGCAGGAGGCAGCAATCTCTGCGGCGCACCGGAAAATGGCCCGCGCCATCGATGCGCGTGAAACCACCGTCGATGCCGACTACGAGTTTCACACGGCCATCGCGATCGCCACGAACAACCGCTTTTATCTGGAGGCTCTGCGTCAGTTCGGCTCGCGCTCCATACCGCGCGGGCAGTTCCCGACGCTGCCGGAAACCGGTGACGCGAATTATCTTCGCAAAGTGCAGGCCGAGCACGAGGCAATCCTGCGCGCCATCGTCGAACAGGATCCAGAAGCGGCGCGAAAAGCCATGCGCGAACATATGCTTGCGAGCCAGCGCCGATACAGGTTGCTTTCAGAAGCGCAATAGCATCTCGACACTCATCTTATTTCATGCGATGTCATATGATGACTTGCATGGAGAGAGGAGAGAATCGATGTATGTCGGCACCCAGGTTGCTGCGCGCGATGACGAGGATTTTAAGGTTTGGGCGCAGCTCGGCGTCAAAAATATCAACGCGGATCCGCCCGGAAAGCCCGCGAGCTGGACTTTCGAGGACTTTGAGCGCCACCGGGACAAGGTCGAAAGCTTTGGCCTCGTTCTCGACATGGTGCAGTTGCCGCTGCCGTCGCGGCCCATCGAACAGGCGTCTTATCCCGATATCCTGCTTGCCGGCCCTGACCGTGACCGGCAGATCGATGCCGTCTGCACGATGATAGAGAATATCGCCAGGGCCGGAATCCCTGCGGCGAAATACAATCTCAACCTCATCGGCATTCCGCGCACCGAAATGGAGCGCGGCCGCGGCGGCTCGCTCAACGAGGCCTGGCGCTGGGACAAGGCGGACCATGATGCAGCGCCGGGTCTCGCTGGCGTTCTTTCCGAAGACGAGAACTGGGAACGCATCGATTACTTCCTCGAGCGTGTGGTGCCGGTGGCCGAAAGCAACCGCGTGCGCCTGGCATGCCATCCGCATGATCCCTATACGCCGCCGGGCTACAGGGGCGTCACCCGCGTTCTCGGCACGGTCGAGGGGCTGAAGAAATTCGTGCAGATGCGCGAGAGCCCCTATCATGGCCTGAATTTCTGCCAGGGGTCGATCGGCGAGATGCTCGACAATCCGCGCGAGGAGATCGACGACATCATCAGGTGGTTCGGCAGCCGCGACAAGATCTTCAACGTCCATTTCCGCAATATCAGCGGCGGCAAACTCTCCTTCATGGAGACATTCCCCGATGAGGGCGACATGGACATGGTGCGTTCGCTGAAACTCTATCACGAACTCGGTTATCGCTACATGATCATGCCAGACCATGTGCCGACGATTGCCGGGCGCGATGCCGTCGGTGTCGCTTTCGCCTTCTGCTACGGCTACATCGCTGCGCTGATAGAAGCGCTTGATAACAAACATCTTTGACCGTTCTGGCCCGCGACGCCGCGCTGCGTCGCGGGCTTTTTCACAAACATGAATTACCGATCTGTAGGAGGAGCAGGTATGAGAAAATCATTGATCCGTCTCGCATTCACCACGGCCCTTGGCGCCATGCTGGTGCAGGCAGCGCCAGCCTTGGCCAAAACACCGAATGACCAGCTTGTCATCGGAACCTCGCTGGCTCAGGTGCTGTCGCTTGATCCGCATCAGGCCACCGAAGGAAAAGCCAACGAAATCATGTCCAACCTCTATGACCGTCTGATTTCGGTCGATGGTTCGGGCAAGGTTTCTCCGCAGCTTGCCGAGCGCTGGGAGATAGATGACAAGGGCATCACCTTCCATCTTCGCGAAGCCAATTTCGCCTCAGGCAATCCGGTAACCTCGGCAGACGTCGTCTATTCGCTCAGCCGGCTGTTGAAGATGAACCAGGCGGCCGCAGCCAACCTCAAGCGCGTTGGCTATAATGCCGATAATGTCGACAAGCTGGTGAGCGCGCCGGATGAGAAAACGGTACGCATCGATCTTTCCGGCGAAACCACGTCCGAGCTGCTTCTTTACCGTCTGGCCATGGTCATCGCCAGCGTCGTCGACAGCAAGGAGCTCAAGACGCATGAAAGCAGTGGCGACTGGGGCAATGGCTGGCTGAGAACCAATTCCGCCGGTTCCGGTCCCTTTACGCTCAATCGCTGGTCGCCGAATGAGATCATCATTCTCGAGGCCAACAAGAATTATGTGGCCGGCAGCCCGAAAATGCGCCGCGTCATCGTGCGGCATGTGCCGGAAAGCCAGGTGGAGCGCCTGATGCTGGAGCGTGGCGATATCGACATCGCCAGTGCGCTGACGGCTGCCGACCTTGCAACCTTCAACAACAAGGAAGGCTTTCAGATCCAGCGCGTGCCGACGGGCGGCTTCTACGTCCTGTCCATGAATGCCGGCAAGGAACCTTTGTCCAACCCCAAGGTCCGAGAAGCGATTGCCTATGGCATCGACTACAAGGGCATGGAAAAGACCATCATGGGTCCCTATGGCCGGGCGCGCACGGTGCCGGTGCCGGAAAACTTCGAATACGCCATTCCGAGCCCGGACTGGAAGCTCGATGTGGAGAAGGCGAAAGCTCTCCTCAAGGAGGCCGGTTATGAGAACGGCTTCACGCTTAATCTGAAGACGATCGCGCAGACGCCGCGCATCGATCTCGCCACCGCGATCCAGGCGTCGCTCGGCCAGATCGGCATCAAGGTCAATATCCAGCAGGGTAACGGTTCGGATGTGATTGCCGCCCACCGCGCACGTGATTTCGATCTGCTCATTCCGCAGACCGGCGCCTACATGCCGAATGTGCTGGGCTCGATGGAGCAGTTTTCCAGCAACCCCGACAATTCGCTGGCCGCCAACAACGCCGGCAATTTCGTCTGGCGCTCGGCCTGGGACATTCCGGAACTGACGGCGCTCACGGCAAAGGCTTCGCTGGAGCCGGACGCCAAGAAGCGCGGGGAAATCTACACCCAGATGCAGGAAATGTTCGTCGCCCAGAAGCCGGCCGTGCTGCCGATGTTCGAGAGGTTTGAGCCGATCGTGCTGAATGCGCGCGTGAAGGATTACGTGGGCCATCCCAGCCAGACGACCCGGCTGGAAAAGGTCACGAAGGACTAAGGGCAAACCACAGCCTCTGAAAAACTGTAACGGGCGGTTTTACCGCCCGTTTTTATTCACGGTCAGGCGGCAAGCCCGGCCGAGGCGGTGAATTATCGTCATTATCCCGGAATTTCGGGGGTTTTCTCAAGGAGTTCATCGGGTTAGATCGTCCGATCACTATTCCTTCCGTCGGGCGAGAGTCGTGAACTCCGCTCACCCACCTCCCGAAGAATGCGTTGACGACCATGAACCTTGCACAGATAAAACTTCCGTCGCGGCCGCTAAGCCTCAAACGTGGCGTCATTTCAGTGCCGGCAGCCTATTATTTTTCCATTCCGGTGCTTCTGGTCATCACGGTCGTCATGCTCGTCGCCGAAGGCCCGGGCATATTGCGCGACTATCAGATCAGCAAAGATCCGCTGGAGATTGAAAACGGCGATATCAGCGGCAGCTGCAAGACCCGCAAGGCAATCTTCACGACCTGTGAGGCGGACCTTTCCTATGACCATGCGGGTGTGAGCTACAGGAAGGATGTCGAGGTCATGTTCGTCGATTTCCATTCCGGCGATTATGAAACCGGGCTGGTCATTTCCGCGAAGAACCCGGAACTCGCAACGATTTCGCTGGGTCTCGACATGCTCTGGAACCGCATCATCACGCTCGGCGTGTTCGTCGCCCTGCTCGGTTTCGGCAGTTTGGCGATGCTGTTCACGCTTATACGTGTCCTGCGGGTTCGCCTGCAGCTGCGCAAACCCGCACCGTTGACCGTCATTCCGGTGGCGCTGACGGCGGTTGCCGAAAAACGCAGCCGTCTTTTCGTCACCTATGCCGATACGGTAAGGGACGATAAAACCAAGCGGCAATCCTTCACGCATCTGGAGCGGGGTCGCATTCCCGTTGTCGTCGGCCATACCGGCAAACATGATGTGGCGCTCGCGGTCCTGCATGGAAACAGCGCCTTGCCGGTCCTGCTCGATGATCAGCTGGAACGGATCGACCTTACGGAGCAGGAGCGGGCGGAAGCTCTGACATCGCTTGCCCCCTTGGTCGCGCGTGAGACACAGGAGGCTGCAGCGGCCCAGGCCTCGGCGATAAAGAAAGGACCGGGCCTCCTGCGCAGACTGGGGACTTTCGTTGCCATCGTGGCTGTCATCATCGTCGCGGTTATCGGTTATTGGCTGTGGTACGTCACGAGCGCTCCGTCGCAGTTCAACTCGCCCGGAATGGACATCAACAACATGTTGCCGGCAGCGCTCAACGAGTGGGGTTGCGCCCGTCTGCAGGAGCGTTTCGCCGATGGCCCGGCGCCTTTCGGATGCACCGCAGCCGATTATCGAAGCTGGAAATAAACGGCTTTTCCTTTGGTCCCCGTCGCGCCGCACGCGAAAAACCTTACGGGCCGCCGCGTGCGGCCCGTTCCTTTCTGTACGTTGCAGAACAGATCGTTACATTTATCATTAGTTGCATTAGAGATTTATAAATAAACCACTCCCATAGTGCCACCGTGAGCGGTTCTTCAGAGGCTGGGAGAGTGCGTCATGTTCACGGTTCTGGAATGCGTTGTCGTACAACACGACCGGGCGGTCGTGCTTCTTGCGGCTGTTATCTGCCTGCTTGGCATGTTTGCTTTTTTTCATCTTTTATTGCGTGCGGAGGAAAGTCCGGCTGGCCGCAAGCCCTATTGGGTGCTGGTTGCCGCCTTTGCCGGAGGGCTCAGCGTCTGGGCCACGCATTTCGTCGCCATGCTCGCCTATAAGGGCGCCGTCCCGATCGGTTATGATTTCGCCTTCACGGCTCTTTCGGCGGTTCTTCCGGTTTTCGGTTTCTGGCTGGCGCTCACCAGCCGCTCGCAGGCCGCTTACAGCCCGGTGGTCGTCGGCACGCTGGTCATGCTCTCGGTTGCCGTCATGCATTTCGTCGGCATGGCGGGGATGGATGTCGCCGCCACGATCAGCTATCGGTGGGGGCCGGTGCTGGGTGGTTTTGCGGTTGCCTGGGCGTCTTTTCTCCTCGCCTTTTTCCTTTTTCGCCGCCTCGGCTCCTGGCAGCGCATCGCCGCGCCGGCCGGATCGGCGATCTTCGCGATCTGCGCGCTGCATTTCACGACCATGTCGGCCACGGTGCTTTCGCCGGATCCGTCCGTATCCGGGCCGGACCCCGACAATGTCGCCCGGCTGATCATGATCTGCGCCATTTCCGGCGTCACGTTCCTGATCCTGTCCACCACTGCCGCCGCCGCTCTTGTGGATCGTTACCTTGTCGATCTCAAGGGTCTTGTGGATGCGACGCTCGATGGTCTCGCCGTTGTCCGCGATGGGCGGATCGTGGAGCTTAACACCCGCTTTGCCGGCCTTCTGGGCCGGGAGGAAGCGTCGCTGGTCGGACAAAACCCCGACGATCTCTTCAAGGCCATCGACGGGCAGCCCGCTTATCTGCCGCGCCATGCACCGGTGGAGGCGGTTCGCGAGCTCGCCGGGCAGGCGCAGATATTCGAGCTCGGCGTACGCACTATCGAATATCGCGGCCGACCCTGCGAGGTAATGGCTATCCGTGACCTGACGGAAAAGCGCGAAGCGCAGCGGGAAATCGAATATCTCGCCCGTCACGACGTTCTGACGGGCCTTTCCAATCGCACCATGTTCCAGACCCGTCTTCACCAGCAGATCGAGCATTGCGACGAGGAGGACGAATTCGCGTTGCTGGCGCTCGACCTCGACCGGTTCAAGGCGGTCAACGACATATTCGGCCATGCCGAAGGGGACCGCGTTCTGAAAAAGGTTGCCGCCATTCTCGATGAATGCGCAAGGGCAGGCGATGTGGTCGCCCGTCTCGGCGGCGATGAATTCGTCATCCTGACTGCCCGGCACACCAAAGCGGAAGAGGCGCGCCTGCTGGCCGAGACGATCCTTGGCATGTTTGCGCTGAAGATGAATGTTGCCAACGATCCGACCTCCGTCGGCGTCAGCATCGGCATCGCCGTCTTCCCGCGGGACGGGAAGGACCATGAAAGCATCATGCACGCCGCCGATCTGGCGCTTTACCGCGCCAAGATGGGCGGGCGCGGCATATTGGCCTTCTACGATCCGGTGATGGATCAGGAGGCGCGCGAACGCCGCCAGCTCGAGACGGATCTGCGGCTTGCCATCAATCGCAACGAGTTGCTGTTGAATTATCAGCCGGTCCTTTCGGTCGAATGCGGCCAGGTCGTCGGTTACGAGGCGCTGGTGCGCTGGCAGCACCCGACACGGGGCGTGGTGCCGCCGGATGTCTTCATTCCAATTGCTGAAGAGAGCGGCATCATCATCTCGCTCGGCGAATGGGTGCTGCGCGAGGCCTGCCGTCAGGCGGCCGGCTGGGCGCCGCACCTGAAGATCGCGGTGAACGTTTCGCCATTGCAGTTTTCGCTGGCCAATCTCGGTCATGTCGTCTGCACCGTGCTGATGCAGACCGGACTTTCGCCCAACCGGCTGGAACTGGAAATCACCGAAGCCGCGCTTCTGAAAGACCGCAAGGCGACGTTGATCATCCTCAACCAGTTGAAGGCGCTCGGCGTCGCCATCGTCATGGACGATTTCGGCACGGGTTATTCCTCGCTCAGCAACCTGCAGAGCTTCCCCTTCGACAAGATCAAGATCGACCGCAGCTTCATCGCCGCCATGAGCGACGATGACAATGCCCGCGCCATCGTGCGCGCGGTGATCGGCCTCGGCCGCAGCCTCGATCTGCCGGTGACGGCGGAGGGAATTGAAACGGATGCGCAATATCGCATGGTGGTCGACGAGGGCTGCGCGCAGGCGCAGGGTTACCTGTTCGGCAAACCGGATGTCGCGCCTGCTCAGGTCGTCAGCGCCACCACACGGAAGAAACATTCCGTTTGATAAAAAGAGGTGACGGCGCAGACGCCGTCGCCCCGCCTTTCCCACATCCCATGGAACGAGAGCGACGGCAGATCGTTAGGCTTGCGTATGGCGCGTCCATGCCGCGGTTACCCCGGCGACACCGGCGATCAGCATGACGGGATAGTTCGATTGCCTGTCCTGAACGCGCCTCGGATGCACCTCTATCGATGGGAGAGACCGCGATGACAGACCGCCTCGAGCCTCAGGATCCACGCAGCCAATATCCGCGCCCGCCCTTTTCGACACCGACCCAGGAGATGCCGGGTCTGGTGACGAATATGACGCCTTTCCCCGATCATGGCGAAAAAAGCTACAAGGGCACCGGCAAGCTTGCCGGTCGCAAGGCGCTGATTACCGGCGGCGATTCCGGTATCGGCCGCGCGGTTGCCATCGCCTTTGCGCGGGAAGGCGCGGATGTGGCGATCTCCTATCTTCCGGAAGAAGAATCCGACGCCGAGGAGGTCGTGGCGCTCATCGAGGCGGAGGGCCGCGTGGCGGTCGCGCTGCCCGGCGATATTACCAACGAGGCCTGGTGCCGCGAACTGGTCGAGAAAGCGGCCGGCGATCTCAACGGGCTGGACATTCTGGTCGTCAACGCGGCAAGGCAGCAATATCGAGAAAGCGTCGACGAGTTATCGACAGTCGATTTCGATCTTACCATGAAGACCAATCTGTACGCACTGCACTGGATAGCGCAGGCGGCGGTTCCTCATCTCAAGCCGGGCTCGTCGGTAATCACCACAGCGTCGATACAGGCTTATGAGCCCTCCGCCATCCTGCTGGACTACGCCACCACGAAAGCCGGCATCGTCGCTTATACGAAAGCGCTTGCAAAGCAGCTTATCGAAAAGGGCGTGCGCGCCAATTCCGTCGCCCCCGGCCCGTTCTGGACGGTTCTTCAGCCAAGCGGCGGCCAGCCGGACGAGAAGGTGAGGAATTTCGGCAAGGACAGCGATTTCGGCCGCCCGGGACAGCCGGTGGAACTGGCGCCCGTTTACGTGCTGCTGGCGTCGCAGGATGCAAGCTTCATCAATGGCGAGGTTTATGGTGTGACCGGCGGCAGGGGCATTGCCTGAGGCGATGTCGCCAATTCCGGATGGGCCTTTGAGGATTTCGAAATGAAACGGCAGGCAGAACGTTCAGACAGAAGTTTGAAGAGCTTCGATGTTCGCGACCGGCTCATACTGGCGCTTTATGCGCAGTTGAAGGCGGAGCGGCAGACCCGCGAGGCCATGGAATGGATTATCCGCAATGGCGGGCTGTCGCCGGAGGTGTTGGAAGCCATGGCGTCCGATCCGGTGCCGGTTCTGGCGGAGGCGGACGTGCCCGCCATCGAGCGCATTCTGGCCAAGGGCCGACGCGGAGACATGTCTTCCCGCAGCGATGACGAGGGACGACGGACATGAACCGGAGAGCGAGCTGGAGAGGCCATCTGGCCTTTGCCGATTTCAACTGCGAAGTGGGCCTTTATTCCGCGCTGACCTCGGCGGAGAAAATCTCTTTCAATATCGTCAATCGCAAGACCGGCCACCGCGTCGAGCGGCAATATGTCGACAGCGATACCGGCGACGCGGTTCTCCGCGAGGATCAGGTCAAGGGATACGAGCTGGACAATGGCGACCACATCGTCATCGAGGGAGACGAGATTGCGAAGCTGATGCCGGAAAGCGACAAGGTCATCAGCGTCAGGCATTTCCTGCCCTGTGACGAGATCGACAAGCTTTATTTTGACAAGTCATATTATCTCGCGCCGAGTGGGGAAGGCGGCGAAGAGGCGCTTACGCTTCTTGCCAGGGCAATGGACGACGAGAATGTCGCAGCTCTCGGCGAAGCGGTGCTTTTCCGGCGCAACCGTGTCCTGCTGATCCGTCCGAGCGGTAAGGCTCTCGTCGCTACGACGCTGAACTTCAGCTACGAGGTCCGTTCGCAGACATCCGTCTTCAAGTCGATCCCCGATATCGAGTTCGATGAGGAAATGCTGGAGCTGGCCGGTCACATCATCGAAAAGCGTGCGGGCACATTTGACCCGGCAGACTACAGCGATCGGTATAATGATGCACTCGCAGAACTCGTGAAAGCCAAGATCGAAGGTCGGGAAATCGCCAGGCCGCCGCCGCGCAAGGAAGACAATATCATTGATCTCAAGGAGGCCCTGCGTCGCAGCGCCGGGGCCGAAGCGGGCAGCAGGAAAAGGGCGACGGCAGCGGGCCGCAAGGCCCCGCGGAAAGCGAGCTGATCCATGGGATTGCAGACCTATAACGCCAAGCGCAGTTTCGACAAGACGCCGGAGCCCAAAGGGACGACGGCCGAACAGCAGGGCTCGAGCTTCGTGATACAGAAACACGATGCCCGCCGTCTGCATTATGATTTTCGGCTGGAAATGGACGGGGTGCTGAAAAGCTGGGCGGTGACGCGCGGCCCGAGCCTCGATCCCGAGGACAAGCGCCTTGCCGTGCATGTCGAGGACCATCCGCTCAGCTATGGCGATTTCGAGGGCGTCATCCCGAAAGGACAATATGGCGGCGGCACCGTGATCGTCTGGGATCGCGGCACCTGGCAGCCGATCGGTGACGCACGGAAAGGTTATCGCAAAGGCCATCTGGAATTCGAACTGGAAGGCGAAAAGCTCAAAGGCCGATGGCATCTGGTGCGCATGCATGGAAAGCCCGGAGAAAGCCGGGAGAACTGGCTGTTGATCAAAGGCGATGACGAGGAGGCGAGGCACAAGGGCGGCGCAGATATTCTCGAAGAACGGCCAGAATCCGTAAAGACCGGGCGCAGCGTCGAGGAAGTTGCGGCCAAACCGAAAGATACCTGGAACTCTAAAACAGTATCGAAAAAGACCGTGGCTTCTGCCTCCGGCAGGAAACAGGCGCATGCGCTGCCCAAAGGCGCACGCAAACTGGCCATGCCATCCTTCGTGCCGCCGGCGCTCGCCACGCTTAAGCCGAAACCGCCCAACGGAGATCGCTGGCTGCATGAAATCAAATTTGACGGCTATCGTCTGCAGGCGCGCG
The DNA here is from genome assembly GCF_027157905.1 of Agrobacterium sp. LMR679. Taxonomy (NCBI): domain Bacteria; kingdom Pseudomonadati; phylum Pseudomonadota; class Alphaproteobacteria; order Hyphomicrobiales; family Rhizobiaceae; genus Agrobacterium; species Agrobacterium sp. LMR679. The sequence continues at coordinate 2,153,992 of NZ_JAPVOJ010000001.1, forward strand.
TCGATCAGGGCAAGCTTCAACTGCTGACCCGCAGCGGGCTGGACTGGACGGAGAAATTCGGCCGGGCCGTGACAGGAGCTCTCACGGCGCTGCCGGTGGAAACGGTTTTGATCGACGGCGAAATCGTCGTTGAACGCGACAGCGGGGCCTCCGATTTCTCCGCCTTGCAGCAGGATCTGAGCGAAGGGCGCAGCGACCGCTTCGTCTTTTACGCCTTCGACCTTCTTTATCTCGACGGCAGCGATCTGCGCGGTGCGGCATTGAGCGAGCGAAAGGCGCTGCTCGAAAAGCTGCTGCCGGCGGGTGACCCCCATCTCCGTTACAGCCAGCATTTCGAGGAAAGCGGCGCGCTTGTCCTCGACCATGCCTGTCGGCTCAGCCTCGAGGGCGTCATTTCCAAGGTCAAAAACAGCAAATATGTTTCGGGCCGCAAGGGCGAATGGGTAAAATCCAAATGCTCGATGCGACAGGAATTCGTCATCGGCGGTTATACCGTCTCCTCGACATCGGACCACTCCATCGGATCGCTGGCGCTCGGCGTTTATGAAAATGGCAAGCTGCGCCATGTCGGCCGTGTCGGGACGGGTTATACGGGCGAAATAGCGGAGATGCTGCTTGGCCGGCTGAAGCCGCTGGAGCGCAAGGAAAGCCCGTTCGGTGAGAAACTCACCGCGCTTGCCCGCCGCGATCTTCATTTCGTCAAGCCGGAACTGGTCGCTGAAGTGGAGTTTCGTGCGTGGTCTGGAGATGGCAATCTGCGTCACGCCTCCTTCCGGGGGCTGCGCGAAGACAAGCCCGCAGCAGAAATCGAACGCGAGGAGAAGGCCGTGTCCGATACCCAGGGGCCGCAATCGACGATCAAGTTCACCCATCCGGACCGGCTTTATTGGCCGGAGGACGGTGTGACGAAGGAGGGGCTTGCCGATTATTATGCGCAGGTCTGGCGGCACATGGCGCCCTTTGTCGTCAACCGGCCGCTGGCATTGTTGCGCTGCCCGGAGGGCATAGAGGGGCAGCGATTTTTCCAGAAACATGCCTGGCGCGGCATCAACAAGGCCGTGGAGCAGATCCGGGATCCCAAGGACAAGGGCGGCGAACCGCTGATCCGCATCACCGATTTCGATGGCCTGATGGCGCTCGTGCAATCCGCCGCGCTCGAAATCCACCCATGGGGTGCGACCACTGCCAATTGGGAAAAGCCGGACATGATCACCATGGATATAGACCCCGGCGAGGATGTGGCATGGGAAGAGGTGATCGAAGCGGCGCTGGAACTGAAGCGGCGTTTCGAAGAGGCCGGACTTGCCGCTTTCGTGAAGACGTCGGGCGGCAAGGGGTTGCATGTCGTCGCACCCTTGAAGCCGCAGGCGGGCTGGGCCCCGGTCAAGGCCTTCGCCAAGGCCATGGCGGCGGATATGTCGAAGGCCGAGCCGGAGAAATATCTCTCGGTCGCCACCAAGGCGAAACGGCAGGGCCGCATTTTCATCGACTATCTGCGCAATGGCAGGGGCAATACGGCGGTTGCGGCCTATTCGACCCGTGCGCGGCCGGGAGCCGCCATTTCAGCGCCGCTCGAATGGTCGGAACTCACCGCCGAGATCGGCCCGGCCCATTTCACCGTCAACAATATCGGTGCGCGTCTTTCCGCGCTGAAAAAGACCCGTGGGACGGCTTTTTTGCCGCTGCCGAGCCGCTTCCGAAAAAGGCCCGCTGAAGGCATCGAGCCTCAGCTTCTCTTTTCGGAAGCAAGGCTTTTCTTAAGGGCATCCATGATGTTGATGACATTGCCGCCGGTGCGGGCCTTCGTGCCGGTTTTCTTTTGCGAGGAGGAGACCTCCTCGCCCTTGGTCTTCAGCAGGGACTTGATCTTCTTCTGAATGGGGTCCTGCACCAAAGCCGGTTTCCAACCCGTTACCTGTTTGCCGATGCGTTTTTCCATGGCCTCCAGCAGCGGCCTGTCGATCTTCATCTTCGGCTCCAGCGCGTCGATGCTTTCGCGTACCTCTTCGCCGTAATGCAGCGTCCACAGGATGATGCCTTTTCCCGACGGTTCGAGGAGCACAGCCCTTTCACGACGGTAGATTACGAGGCGCGCGATGCCGAAAACATCGTTCACCTTCATGGCCTCGCGAATGACGCTGAAGGCCTCGGTGCCGATCTTGTCTTCCGGGCGCAGAAAATGCGGACGGTCGTACCAGATCCAGTCGATCGATCCTTTCGGCACGAAGGTCTTGATATCGATGGTGCGGGTGCTTTCCAGCGCCACCGCATCGATCTCGTCATCTTCCAGCAGAACGTAATCGTCCTCGGCGCGGGGAAAACCTTTTACCTGGTTTTTGGCGGCGACCGGTCGGTGGGTGATGCTGTCGACATAACGGCTTTCGACGCGGTTGCCGGTTTTGCGATTGAGGATGTGGAAGGTGTATTTGTTGCCTTCCGTCGTCGCGGGCGTCAGCGAGACGGAGGCCGTCACCAGTGACAGCTTGAGATAACCCTTCCAGAAAACCTGTCGTGCCATGTCCGCGATCCGCATTGGTCCCCGGGAACAACAGCCACGGGGTGGCTTTTGTTCCGGGAGGAGCGGCAAATCGGGGCAGGGATGGAGCGTCAGCCGAAGAGAGACGTCAGCCCGTAAACCGCGGCGGAGATCAGCGCAGCCGCCGGCATGGTCACGATCCAGGCGATGACGATATTGCCGGCAAGGCCCCAGCGCACCGCCGAGACGCGGCGGGCCGCGCCGACGCCGACGATGGCGCCGGTGATCGTGTGGGTGGTGGAGACCGGAATGCCGAGCCATGTCGCACCGAACAGCGTCAGCGCACCGCCGGTTTCGGCGCAGAAACCCTGCATCGGGTTCAGCCGGGTGATTTTCGATCCCATCGTGTGGACGATGCGCCAGCCGCCGAACAGCGTGCCGAGCGCCATGGCCGACTGGCAGGAAATCACCACCCAGAAGGGCACGTAGAAGCTCTCGCCGAGATGTCCCTGGCTAAAGAGCAGCACGGCAATGATGCCCATGGTCTTCTGCGCGTCGTTGCCGCCGTGTCCCAGCGAATAAAGCGAGGCGGAGATGAACTGCATGACGCGGAAGGTGCGGTCCACGGCAAACGGCGTCTGCCGCACGAACAGCCAGGAGACGGTGAGCACCAGAAGCAGGGCGAGGAAGAAGCCGATGGCCGGCGACATGAAGATGGCGCCCACGGTCTTCAGCAGGCCCGACCAGACGATGGAATTGAAACCCACCTTCGCAAATCCAGCACCGACGAGCCCGCCGATCAGCGCGTGCGACGAGCTGGAGGGGATGCCGAAGATCCAGGTGACGATGTTCCAGACGATGGCGCCGATCAGCGCCGCGAAGATCACCTGCGGCGATACGATGGCCGGATCGATGATGCCGGTGCCGAGCGTTTCGGCCACATGCAGGCCGAAGAACAGGAAGGCGATGAAGTTGAAGAAGGCCGCCCAGGCGACCGCATATTGCGGGCGCAGCACACGGGTGGAAACGATGGTGGCGATGGAATTGGCGGCATCGTGCAGACCGTTCAGAAAATCGAAGAACAGCGCGATGGCGATAAGGCCGATTAGCAGCGGCAGGGCAAGTGCGACATCCATCAGACGTTCTCGATAACGATGCCGCTGATCTCGTTGGCCACATCCTCGAAACGGTCGACGACCTTTTCGAGTTCGCCGTAGATCTCGCTGCCGATCATATAGGCCATGGCATTGCCGCTTGCGCCGTGGCGGCGGAAGAGGTCCTTGAGACCCTGATCGTGAAGTTCGTCGGAGCGGCCTTCAACGCGGGTCACCTCTTCGGCGATGGATGACAGGCGATGCGCATTCGTGCCGACCTTGTTGAGAAGCGGAATGGCTTCCGCGATGAGGCCGGCGGCGCGCACGATCTCATGCCCCATTTCCTTCATCAGCGGATCGAATTCCGTTTGCTCGAAAAGACGGATGGTCTTGACGGTCTTGTGCATCATGTCGATGGCGTCATCCATCGACTGGATGAGATCCTTGATGTCGCCGCGGTCGAAGGGGGTGATGAAGCTGCGCCTGACGGCGAGCAGCACCTCGCGGGTGATGTCGTCCGCCTGATGTTCGAGGGCGACGATGAGGTCGCAGTTCTTCTCGACGTCGACGCCGCTCAAAAGTTGGTCAAGGGCCTCGGCCGCTTTGATGACGGTTTCGGAATGTTTGCTGAACATGTCGAAGAAACGGTCCTCGCGCGGCATCAGCTTGCGAAAAATACTCATCATGCGAATTGGCCCTCAATGGCGCTTTATTAGTTGTGGGGGGTGATTGTCATAAAACTGTCATAAATGCACGCGGGGCATTGATGCAACCCGGAAAATCAGCACTATCAACGGATATGAAACCCACCAAGAAAAGCCGGAAAACCCGCCCGGCTCGTGCACTGACATTGCTCCAGCAGCTTGCTGCGGTTCCGGAAAAGCTCTTCACCGGCGCTTTCCGGCAGCAATATGCCGCGCTTTGCTTCCGTTATGTCGGCAATGGCGAGGATGTCGAAATCCTCCTTGTCACGTCCCGTACCAGCGGACGCTGGATCATTCCGCGCGGCTGGCCGATGAAACGCAAGAAGCCGCACGAGGCGGCGGCAATCGAGGCGTGGGAGGAGGCGGGCGTGCGCGGCCGGGTGAAAAAGAATGCGGTTGGCCGCTATACCTATCTCAAGATGCTCGACAATGGCGATGTCGTTCCCTGCATGGTCGATGTGTTCCAGATAGAGGTGACGGAGGCGGAAACCAGTTTCAAGGAACGCGGTGAACGCCTGCTGGAATGGGTGCGCCCGGATGAGGCGGCAAGGCGCGTTCGCGATATTGAACTGAAGTCGCTTCTTGTCGATTTTCGTCCGAAGGGCAAAAAGAAGCGCCAGGGCAGCGAGAGGCCGTAACCGCACCCGTCCGGCATCCGCTCCTGTGCCCAGGACTGTAATGCCGCCGCAATGGGCCATCTCCAACCTTGCCTGATGATTGTCGTCAGGTGCCGTTGCATGAAACCATGTCGTCCCGCTCTCCGCTCTTTATTGCGTTATCTCCATCCCATCATCGTCCTCGCCGTGCTTCTGGCGGGGCCGGCCGCCATTCTCCTGCTGAGGTGACGGCAGCCCTATGGATGCAAAGCCGGCCTTTTCAGGCCGGCTGCTTTTGGGAAGGTTGCGCCTGATGGTTCGAATGCCCCGTTTCGTCCGGCGCTTTCGGCAACAGGCGGGCGAAACGCCTGACGATGCTGTCTATATAGGACAGGATGGTCGGCACCACGATCAGGGTCAGCAGCGTGGAACTGATGAGGCCCCCAACCACCGCATGGGCCATCGGCGCACGCTGCGCGCCGCCACCGCTGACGGCCAGACCGAGCGGGATCATGCCGAAGATCATCGCAAGCGTCGTCATGATGATCGGCCGGAAGCGGATGACGCCGGCATTTTCCAGCGCCTCGTTCAGCGAAAGCCCACGCCGCCGCTCGCGATTGGCGAAATCGACCAGCAGGATGCCGTTTTTGGTCACGAGGCCCATCAGCATGATGAAGCCGATCAGCGAGAACATGTTGATCGTACTGCCGGCCACCATCAGCCCGATGAGGACGCCGACAAGCGAAAGCGGCAGGGACGCCATGATGGCGAGCGGTTGCATGAAACTGCCGAATTGCGAGGCGAGCACGATGTAGATGAAGATGACGGCCATGGTAAGCGCCGTGACCATGTGGCCGATGGTCTCCTGCATGGTTTCGGCGTCACCGCCAAAGCGGATGCGATAGCCGTTCGGCAGGTCACGGCCGGCTGTCAGCCCCTGCAACGTCGCCGTCATGTCGCCAAGCGTGCGGCCGGCGATATTGGCCGAAACCAGTATCTCGCGGCGATTGTCGATGCGGCGGATTTCGGCGGGGGCCGGCATGATGCCGATATCGGCGACCTGATCGAGACGCACCATCAGCGGCGCGCCGCTCGCGGCCGTGCGGCCGGTCGCGATCATCAATTCACCGAGACCTGCCGCGTCGGACCGCCGCTCGACGGGCAGGCGGATGACGATATCGTAGCTGTTGCCGTCCGCATCCGTCCATTTCGACACATCCTCGCCGCCGATGAGGGGGGAAAGCGCTGCGGCAAGATCGGAGCGGGCAATGCCGAGATCGCTCGCCGCCGCAGGCTTCAGGCGGACCGAAAGAATGGAGGTCACATCCTTGGCGCTGGAGGTCACATCCACGAGGCCGGGGATTTTCTTCATGTCTTCGACCAGACCGGTGGCGATTTTTTCGAGGACCGCCCGGTCGTCGCCGAGGATGCTGAGCTGCACCGGGCTTTCGCCGCCGCCAAGGCCATTCTGCAGGATCGTGACCTCTATGCCGGGTATGGCTGACAGGCGTTTGCGAACCGGTTCGGCAAGGGAGAGCGGAGTTCGGCTCCGCATGTCGAGCGGCGCCAGCCCCACCAATATGGCGGCGCGATGCTTGCCGGCGGCGCCGCCGGTATTGACGGTGGAATAAAGCGTCTCGACTTCCGGAAATTCCTTCAGCGCCTTTTCGACCTGCCGCACTTTCGTTGTCGTATAGTCCAGTGAGGAGCCGACCGGCGCGGTAATATTGACCTGAAAGCGGCCCTCATCGGCATTCGGAACGAATTCCGTGCCGACCAGCGGCACCATGAACAGGCTGCCGATAAAGATGCCCGACGTGACAAGCAGGGTGACGAGCCGGTGCCGCAGGGTCCAGCCGATGGCCCGGCGATATTGCCCGGCCATCCATTCGAAGCCGCGGTCGAAACGGGCGATCAGGTGGCCTACCGGCCCGCGCTTCGCATCGGGCTGGGCGTCGGGATCGTACCAGACGCTTGATAACATCGGGTCGAGCGTGAAGGCGACGAAGAGCGAAATCAGGACGGCGGCGGAAACGGTGACGCCGAATTCATAGAAAAACCGGCCGACAATGCCGTCCATGAAGGCGACCGGCAGGAAGACTGCCACGATTGTCGCCGTTGTTGCGATTACTGCAACCCCGATTTCATTGGTGCCGTCGAGGGCCGCACGCAGGTGGGATTTGCCCATGTGGAGATGGCGAGTGATGTTTTCGCGCACCACGATGGCGTCATCCACCAGAATACCGATGGAAAGCGTCAGCGCCAGCAGGCTGAGCGTATTGAGCGTGAAGCCGAGGAAATGGATCACTGCGAGCGTGCCGATGATTGCTATCGGCAATGTCAGCCCGGTAATCACTGTGCTGCGCCAGGAATTTAGAAACAGGAAGACGATGGCGACGGCGAGCGCCGCACCTTCGATCAGCGTCGTTTGTACCTGGTTGACGGATTCGCGGATCGGTATCGATGAATCCGTGACGATGCGCAATTGCACGTTCTGCGGGGCAAGCTCGGCATTGAGCGCATCGAGGCGCTTCCTCACATCGGTCGCGACCTGAACCGTATTGGCGTCCTGAACCTTGACGATGTCGATCGCCAGTGCCGTCTGGGCATTATAAAGGGCGCGGTTTTCGGCATCGGCCGCTCCCTCGGAAAGCGTGGCGACATCGCGAAGCGCAATGGCCGCGCCGCCGCGCCTTGCCACGACCATATCCGGCAGCGCCTGCGGCTCCTCGATACGCCCCTGCACCTGGATCGTGCGTTCGGAGACGGGATCGACGACGCTTCCGGCCGGGCTGTTGCTGTTGCCGGTGCGCAGCGCATTCACCACCTCGTTGATGCCGATCCCGAGGGCGCGCATGCGCGTCTCGTCGATTGTCACATCGATCTGCCGTTTGCGGGCGCCGACCAGCGTTGCCTGGCCGACGCCGGCAACCGTCGTCAACTGCCGCACCACCTTCTGGTCGGCAAGGCTGGTGAGGGCGGGCACATCGAGCGACGTCGAACTGATCGCCACCGACAGGATCGGCTCGGCGGCGGGATCGAACCTCGATATGACGGGCTTTTTGGCGTCTTCCGGAAAATTCGCCTCGATGGCGGCGATCTTGTCGCGCACTTCCTGTGCGGCGGCTGAACTGCGCACCTCAAGCTTGAATTTCGCGACGACGACGGAGCGCCCCTCATAGGAGGTGGAGGTGACCTCATCGAGACCGCCAATGGCGTTCAGCGCATCCTCGACCGGCCGTGTCACCTCGGTTTCCACCGTCTCCGGTGTCGCGCCGGGATAAGAGGTGACGACCACGACCACGGGAACGTCGACATTGGGATATTGGTCCAGCCCAAGCCGTTGCAGCGAGAAGGCGCCCATGACCAGAAGCGCGACCATCATCATGGTGGCGAAAACGGGATGGGTAACGGATATGCGGGTCAGGAACATTTCAGCCTGCCTTGTCGACGGTGACGGCCATATCGGGCCGCAATTCGGGAAGCGGCACGGTCAGGATGGTCTCGCCATCCTGCAGCCCGGCGGCAATCTCGATCAGGTTGCCGCCGTTCCAGCGCGCTCCCACCGTGACCGTCTGGCGGCGAAGATGGCCGTCCTGCACCTTGAGCACATGGTAACCGGTCTCATCCTTGCGCAGCGCGATGGCGGGAACGACGAGCGCATCGTTTTTCTCGCGCAGCAGGATGGATCCGCTGGCGAACATTCCGCCCCACAGCCGGCCGTCACGATTGGCAAGCCGCAGATAGACCGCGACGAAACGGGTGCCGTCTTCGGCAACCGGGCTGATGCGGTCGACCGTGCCTTTGACGATCTGACCGCCAAGGCCGTCAATCTCCAGTTCCGCCGTCTGGCCGAGGGCGACGCGCGGAACATCGCGCGTGGCGACAAGAACCTTCGCCTCCAGCACGCTGGTATCGACCAGCGTGAGAAGCTCGCCATCCGCGCCGACACGCGATCCCGCCTCGGCCAGCCGCCGGGTGACGGTGCCGCCGAAGGGCGCGCGGATTTCGGCATTGCGAAGGGCGAGGCGGGCGATATCCGCCTGCGCCGAAAGGCTCTGGAGCCTTGCCGTCTTTACCGCAACATCGCTCTTCGCCTTGTCGAGCTGTTCCGCCGAAGCGATGTTTTTCAGGGCAAGCTGTTCGGTTCTCGTCAGGGCCTGCATTGCCAGCATCAGCTCGGCCTCGGCCGCATCCCGGTCGCTCTGCCGCAGCAAAAGCATCGATTGCAGCTCATCGGTTTCGAAACGCACGAGCAGCTTGCCCGCCTGCACCGTGTCTCCGTCGCGGACATTCATCTCGACTATCTTGCCGGCTTCACGGGCACGGATCACCACGCGGGTGATGGGCTGAAGCTCGCCGCTGATGCCAAGCCGCTCCGCCATCGGGCGCGTGCCGATCTTCGCCGTCTCTGCGGCCGTCAGTTCGAACGGAGTGCCTGCCGGGCTCATCGCGGCAGTCTCGACGAGCCCGTTCACGATGCCTTTGACACGCTCATTCGCATCGACGCTGCCCCGCGCCGGATCGAGAGCGGTGACAACGAGAACGCAACCTGCAAGCGCGATCCCCGCCTTGATGGTTCTCTTCACCCACATGCTGAAATCCTTTCCATACCGGGACCGCAGCTCCGGCGGTCGCATTGCCTCTCTTGAGGCGTATGGCATCTGGATAGGCGTCCATAATTGCAGCAGCATTACCCTTGCGAACGCAGCTGCTTAAACAGCAGGGTCTGATGTTCCATCGCCCTGATTTCATGCCTTTTTCGGAGGGGAAACCGTTATGCGGCGGGTTGGAAATGCTGTGGCGTCTTCTTTGCCGCAATACTGCCGCAACCTTTCTGGCAGACAAGGGAATGCGAAGGGACGGTGACGCATGAGACTTCTGTTGATCGAAGACGAAAAGGCAATGGCGGATGCGCTGACGGCGACGCTCGGCAGGCAGGGCATCGTCATCGACCATACGATGTGGCTCGGCGATGCAATGGAGTTGACGCGCCAGCATGTCTATGACGCCATTCTGCTTGATCGCCGCCTGCCGGACGGGGAGGGGCTTGCCTTCATTCCGCAGCTGCGCCACGCCGGCATCGACACGCCGATCATTCTGTTGACGGCATTGAACGAACCGGAAGACCGCATCGCCGGACTGGATGGCGGCGCCGACGACTATCTCGGCAAGCCGTTTCTCGTCGGTGAGCTGCTGGCGCGGGTGCGTGCGGTTCTGAGAAGGCCGGCAAACCTTGCGCCGGCCGAAATCACAGCCGGCCGCATCGTTATCGATCCGCTCCATCTCAGCGTCACGATCAACTCCGTTCCTTTCGATCTGCCAAGGCGCGAGCTTGCGGTTCTCGTCGCGCTGGCAAAGCGCAAGGGCAAATCCGTGCTGCGTTCCACGCTTGAGGCGGCCGTCTACAATTACGAGGAAGAGATCCAGTCCAATGCGCTCGATGCGCATATATCGCGGCTGCGCAAACGTCTGCTCGATGCCTCCGCAGGCGTTGGCGTCCACAATATTCGCGGCATCGGTTATCTGTTGAAGGAAGAGGCATGAAAGCGCAGGGCATCTCCAACTCGTCCTTGTGGTGGAAATTGAGCTGGCAGCTCAGCGTCGTCGTCTCCGCCATGATTGCCGTGGTCATCATCGGCCTCTGCTTTTACGGCATGACGATGCTTTCGCCAAATATTGCGCTCTGGGACGACCTGTCGGCGACACTTGATGAGTCGCTTTCGCTCGATCCGCAAAAAGGATTGGTCGTTACCGATGGCCCGGCATTGCAGGCCCTGAAGGCGGAGAACTCAACGCTCTGGTTCGTGGCTTCCACGCTGGACGGGCGGGTGGCGAGCTATGGCGCCGTACCCGCCGTTTATGAGGAATTGTCGCCGTATCTGCATTTGCTGACGGATGCCGATATTCGCGGAGGAAAGGGCATCTCCGAGGTCGCCCTGGTTGAAAGCATGGAGACGAAGTGGGGTTCCGTAAGGGTCATGTTCGGCGGAACCACGCATATGAGGGGGCAGTTTCTGACGCTCCTTGCCGGAACCTACAAGATTTACGTTCCCCTCCTGGCTGTCATCTTGCCCGCCGTGTTCTTCTCCGTTCCCCGCATCGTGCGCGAGGCGCTCGCCGGCCTCAGTTCCGTAGTCAAAAAGGCTCCCGAGATCGATCCGCGCCGGCCGGGCTCGAAGCTTCCGGTCGAGGATGTGCCGCGGGAGGTGGTGCCCCTGATCCTTGCCTTCAACGGCATACTCGAACGGCTCGAAGAGCAGTTTCGGGCGCGGCAGCGTTTTCTCATCGATGCGGCGCATGAGCTGAGAACGCCGATTGCGATCATGCAGACCCGGATAGAGGGCTTGCCGGGGCCGGAGCAGCAACGTCTGATGGAGGATGTCGCGCGGCTTGGGGAGACCACCGAACAGCTTCTCGCCTTCGAAAGAAACGATCAGGTGAACGACCGGCGCGAAACGCTGGACCTCGTCGAGACGGTACGCACCGTCGTTGCCGATCTCGCGCCGCTCGCGCTTTCGGCGGGCTACGATATCTCCTTCGAAACGCAGATCGCTCGATATGAAGTACTGGGCAACCCGTTCACCCTGCCGCGCGCCGTCAGCAACATCGTGCGCAACGCCATCGACCATGGCGGGAACAGGGGGATGATCCACGTCTCGATTCTCGCCAGTGGCGAGATCGCGGTTTCCGATGAGGGACAGGGTATAGCCGAAGATCAGCGGGAGCGGATTTTCGAGCCTTTTTATCGCGTTACGCCGCGCAGCACCGGGGCGGGCCTTGGCCTCAGCCTCGTCAAGCAGATCGTCGCCAACCATAACGGGCGAATCTTTCTGGATAGCAGCGCCTTCGGAAGCACCTTCCGGTTACGTTTCTGATCCTGCGTTGCGCGCGATTTCAGGGGCGGACAATTGTAATGTTGCCGCAATTTTCGCTGTCGTACCGTGTGGGGCACAGGATCAACCATCCCAACTGGAGTACGTGCAGTGAAACAACAGTGCAGTCTGTTTGCCCGGGCTTCCGGCGACAGGGCCTCCCGCAGTCGCGGCGTCGCCTTCGCCACCTTGCCCTTTGCCATCATCATGTCCGGCTGCACGTCCGTGCCGCTCAAGGAAGGCGGTACGCTGACCTCTTATGCGCAACTCAGCCCGGTCAAGGGCAAGTTCACCAAATCGCGCACCTTCGTGGATGCCAACGGACTGGCCGGGGTCAAGACCGTCGCCATCGTGCCAACCACTTTCTCCTTCGCGGCCTCGTCGCGGGTCACATCCGAAAAGGACCGTGTCCTTGTTTCGAATGCGCTGGATCGCGCCATCTGCGTGGCGCTCAGCGATAAATACCGGATTGCCGCGCTGGGCCAGCCGGCGGACATGACGGTGCGCACGGTCATCACCGATCTGGTGCCGACCGACAAGACCATGGCCGGGGTATCGACGGCCGTGACGCTCGGCAGCGGCTTCGTCCTGCCGGTCAGCGTGCCGCGTCTTCCATTCGGGCTCGGCGGCCTCGCTGTCGAGGCGGAGGCGGTGGACAGCACCGGCGTCCAGCGCGCCGCAGCCGTCTGGTCCAAGGGCGCGAATTCCATCACGGGCAACGCCCGCGTCTCGGAAATCGGAGATGCCTACGAGCTTGCGGCCGATTTCTCCAACTACTTCTCGCGCATTCTGGTGACAGGCAAGGTCTCCGACGGGCTGAACCTCTCTATCCCCTCCGGCCATCGAATCCGGTCCGCCCTGGGTGGAAAACCGAAATATGTCGAATGCGATGCCTATGGCCGGTCGCGCGGCCTGCAGGGCATGGTGGCTGACAAATTCGGTGCGCCACCCGAATGGACCGACAGACACGCAAAGGCCGCGTCGCGATAGGGGCGGCCGCGAGATTTGTGAATCGCGCGCGTTGCGGCGCGCGCGATCATCCGACCTACGTTCCTATGACGCTATACCAAGTTTCTGTAGGCCGCATTCGCGGACGATTTCGGCGATATGGCTGAATTGCGCCGAGAGCGGATTGCTCTTGCGCCACACGATGCCGATGGTGCGCGACGGGCGCGGTTCCGCCAGCCGGAACACCGAGACCGTGGATTGACGTGTCTCCATATCGACGGCCATCTGCGGAATGAGCGTGACGCCGATGCCGGCGCCGACCATCTGCACGAGGGTGGAGAGCGAGGAACCTTCCATCAGCACGCGCGGCGGTGCATTGGTCGTGCTGCAGAAGGAAAGCGCCTGGTTGCGGAAACAATGGCCTTCTTCGAGCAGCAGCAGGCGCATTTCGCCCAGTTTGTCGGCGCTCGGCACCGGCATGCCCGCATCCTCCATCGGCCGCACCAGAATGAATTCTTCCGAAAACAGCGGAACCTCCTCCAGCGCCGGCTCCGAGACGGGCAGGGCGACGATCGCCATGTCCAGCCGGGCTTCCAGAAGGTCCTCGATGAGTTTCTGCGTCACCGCTTCGCGCGGGCGGGCCTCCAGTCCGGGATAATGCCGCGTGAGTGTCTTGATAATCTGTGGTAAAAGATAGGGCGCGACGGTGGGAATGACGCCGATGCGCAGGCGGCCGCTGAGCGGCCCATGCCGCGCCCGCGCCAGATCCTGCAACTCATCCACCGAACGCAATATCGAGCGGGTGCGTTCGGCGAATTCCTCGCCAAGCGCGGTCAGCCGGATTTGGCGGCTGCTCCGTTCGACGAGCGGCGCGCCGATCAGTTCCTCCAGCTCCCGGATCTGCAGCGACAGCGCCGGCTGGGAAATGGCGCATGCCTCCGCCGCCCGGCCGAAATGGCCGATCTTGGCCAGAGCGTCGAAATAACGGAGATGTTTCATGGAGAGCGCAATCATAAGCTCAGCATATCGCAGCCTTTAGAATATACAATTGGAAATTATGGAACCCGGCTGTTAGTCATCTTCATGACAGAAAGAAGCTGTAGCTGTGAGAGGTTACCAGCGTCGCTGCACGGTTTTTCCATGACCTGCCGCTGGCTCTGGCTCCCACGCTGCACATGTCGAATTGATTATTTCGTTTAATTGTTAAACCCATCGGAGGGCGAAATGGACGCAACTTCAAAACCGGCTGGCAAGTGTCCTGTCATGCATGGAGGCAACACGGCCTCGGGTAAATCGGTAACCGAATGGTGGCCGAATGCGCTGAACCTCGACATTCTGCATCAGCACGATACCAAGACCAATCCGCTCGGCACCTCCTTCAACTATCGCGAAGCCCTGAAGACGCTCGATGTCGAAGCGTTGAAGGCCGATCTGCGCGCCCTGATGACCGACAGCCAGGACTGGTGGCCGGCCGACTGGGGCAGCTATGTGGGCATGATGGCCCGCGTTACCTGGCATGCGGCCGGTTCCTACCGTGTGACTGACGGCCGCGGCGGCGCCAACACCGGCAACCAGCGTTTTGCTCCGCTCAATTCCTGGCCGGACAACGTGAACACCGACAAGGGCCGCCGCCTGCTGTGGCCGATCAAGAAGAAGTACGGCAACAAGATTTCCTGGGCAGACCTTATCGCGCTCGCCGGCACCATTGCCTACGACGTCGCCGGTCTGAAGACCTTCGGTTTCGCTTTCGGCCGCGAAGATATCTGGGCTCCGGAAAAGGACACCTATTGGGGTGACGAAAAGGAATGGCTGGCGCCAAGCGACGGCCGTTACGGCGACGTGAGCAAGCCAGAGACGCTGGAAAACCCGCTTGCCGCCGTGCAGATGGGCCTCATCTACGTCAACCCGGAAGGCGTGAACGGCAAGTCCGATCCGCTGGCGACAGCGGCGCAGATGCGCGAGACCTTTGCCCGCATGGGCATGGACGATGAGGAGACCGTGGCTCTCACCGCCGGCGGCCACACCATCGGCAAGTCGCACGGCAATGGCAGCGCCGCCAACCTCAGCCCCGATCCGGAAGCCGCAGGCCCGGAATATCAGGGTCTTGGCTGGATCAATACCAAGGGCCGCGGCATTGGCCGTGACACCGTGGTATCGGGCATCGAAGGCGCGTGGACCAGCGAGCCGACGAAGTGGGACAACGGCTTCTTCGACATGCTGTTCAAGCATGAGTGGACTTTGACGCACAGCCCCGCCGGTGCATCGCAATGGGCGCCGATCACCATTGCTGAAGAAGACAAGCCTGTCGATGTCGAGGACGCCTCGATCCGCACCATCCCGATGATGACCGATGCCGACATGGCCCTGAAGGTCGACCCGATCTACCGCGAGATTTCGCTGAAGTTCAAGGACGATCAGGACCACTTCTCTGACGTCTTCGCCCGCGCCTGGTTCAAGTTGACCCACCGCGACATGGGACCGAAGTCCCGTTATTTCGGCCCGGATGTTCCGGCTGAAGACCTGATCTGGCAAGACCCGGTTCCGGCAGGCTCCACGAGCTACAATGTCGCTGCCGTCAAGGCCAAGATCGCTGCTTCCGGCCTGCCGATTGCCGATCTGGTTTCGACTGCCTGGGACAGCGCCCGCACTTTCCGCGGCTCGGACAAGCGCGGCGGCGCCAATGGCGCACGTATCCGCCTTGCACCGCAGAAGGACTGGGAAGGCAATGAGCCCGCCCGTCTTTCCCGTGTGCTGTCCGTTCTGGAACAGATCGCCGGTGAAAGCAGCGCGAGCATCGCGGATGTGATCGTCCTGGCCGGCAATTACGGTGTGGAACAGGCGGCGAAAGCGGCTGGTTTCGATATCGCCGTGCCTTTCGCGCCCGGCCGTGGCGACGCTTCCGCCGAACAGACGGATGCCGACAGCTTCGCGCCATTGGAGCCGCTGGCGGATGGTTTCCGTAACTGGATCAAGAAGGACTATGTCGTCAGCCCGGAAGAGCTGCTGCTGGACCGCGCCCAGCTTCTTGGCCTGACCGCGCCGGAACTGACGGTACTCATCGGCGGCCTGCGCGTCATCGGTACCAACTACGCCGGTGTGGCGCATGGCGTGTTCACTGACAAGCCCGGCGCTCTGACGACGGACTTCTTCACCACGCTGACCGACATGGCCTATTCCTGGGTTCCGACCGGTAACAATCTCTATGAGATTCGCGACCGCAGAACGGGTGTGACGAAGTATACCGCGACCCGTGTGGACCTCGTCGTCGGATCGAACTCCATTCTGCGTGCGTATGCGGAAGTTTATGCGCAGGATGACAGCAGGGAGAAATTCGTGCGGGATTTCGTTGCCGCCTGGGCGAAAGTCATGAACGCCGACCGTTTCGACCTTCTGTAAGAAAAATCCGGCTGTTTAAGAATAAACACCTCCCCGGGAAATCGGGGAGGTGTTTTGCGTTATATCGACCGCCAAGGCGCAACGGTTGCCGTGACGGCGAAAGATTGCTGGCCGCCTATAGGCCTCATTATCTTGTTTGCGCAGGACGGTTTCCCTATCGCCGGTCCGAGGACGGAACCGGTTTGCCGGCCGGGGTTTTTCCGGCGTCTGGCGACGGGGCTTTGCCGTCCTTCTCGTTTTCATGCGCGTCCGGCCCAGCCACGATCACGCCACGGCCGTGCTCCTCGCGCTTCTTGTCTGCGAAATCGCCCGGTTCCTTCTTGCTGTCCATGGTAATCTCCGTTGTTGCACTTCTGTCAGGAGTTCAACGGCCGTCATGAGCAGAGGTTCCAGCGCGGTCGCCGCAGCGAATGTTTCATTTTATAACGATCTTTGCTATTAACATGAATTGATAAGTCATGTTATTGGAGCGGAACGCGATGACTGGCGCGATGCGCCCGTCTTTTGATTTCACCCGACCCAGACCCGACAACCGGACGGTACCCGCAGTGAGTTTCTGGCATTCCATGACCTGGCACACGGAAGGGATCAGCGTCACTGCGCCGGTGAAGTGGCGCCAGTTCGACGGGCTGGTCAGTGCTTTCTGGGAAGCGGAAAGCCAGATGGGAGCCAAGGGTTATTATCTGGCCGCCGATCCGCGCATCATGATCTTTTTCAACGATGTCTCATCGCGCATCAGCATGTCCAACCGCAACGGCGAATTTACCAACCATTCCCGGCCGATGACACGGGCGGTTTATGTGCCGGCCGGCGTGCCGATGTGGACGAGCAGCAGCGCCACGCACCGGTTCTCGCATCTCAACCTGCATATTCACAAGGATCGCCTGTTGCGTTTCCTGTCGCCCTCGGTCGGCAGTTCGGCGGCGATGACGGCGCTGCGCCGTCCGGTCGAGATACAGGATATCGGCTCGGTGGAAACCCTTGCCGGCCTGCTTGTCGATGAGCTGGCTGAACCCTCGAAACATGCCGTCTATGCAGAAAGCCTCGTCGGCAGCATCGTTGCCGGCCTGCTGGATATTCCCGGCCCTTCGCCGGAGCAGGCCAATGGCAGGCTGACGCAGGCGCAGTTGAACAAGCTTCTTGCCCAGGTCGAAAAGCGTGGCGACGACCGTATGACGGTTGCCGAGATGGCCGATATTGTCGGGCTTTCGGAAAGCTGGTTCGCCACCGTATTTCGCCAGACCACCGGCAAGACGCCGCTGCAATGGCAATTGGAGCGGCGCATCAATGCTGCCCAGAAACTTCTGCTGGAAGGCGATCTGACGGTGGCCGATATCGCCGCCCAGCTAGGCTTTTCCGATCAGGCCCATCTGACCAAGGCTTTCCGCCAGTCCGTGGGCAACACGCCCGCCGCCTGGCGACGGCTGCACCGGCTGCTTTGATAGCGGGTCGACCCTGCGCCGCCCATGATCAGCGGTTTGGCGCATTCCTCGAGCCTCTCTCCACGTCATCCTCGGGCTTGTCCCGAGGATCTGCCAACTTCAGACTAGATGAAACGTGGTTAGATCCTCGGGACAAGCCCGAGGATGATGTTGGGTGTTAGGAAAATTATGCAATATTTTGAAAAATATTGCTAATATCGGTTTTCACCATGTCTTTCGCAAGGTCACGGAAAACGCCCGGCCGGGATTGTAGAAGTCAGCGCCGAACCCGCCATAAGAGACGTGTTTTTCGTTGAAGACGTTGGAAACATTGACGTCCAGCGAGGCGGTTTCCTGAATCTTGTAGCTGAATGCCGCATCCACGGTCACGCTGCTTCCGGTTTCGACCTTGTTGGCATTGTCGAAATAATAAGCGCCGGTATAGCGGCCGCCGAGACCGAAGGTCATGTCGCCGAAATGGTCGTTGCCCGCAAGCGTGTAGTTGACCCACAATGAAGCCTGATGCTCGGGCACGAATTGCGGCCGGTTGCCAACATTGCCGCCGGTGCCGTTTTCAGTGATTTCCGCGTCGAGATAGGAATAGGCCGCCGTCAGGCTGAGATTGTCGGTCACTTCCGCCTTGGCTTCGAGATCGAGACCGCGCACGCGCACCTCGCCGATGGTCGTGGGCAGGCTGGTGATCGGGCTGGTGACGGTGATGTTGTTCTTCTTCAGATCGTAGATCGACGCGGTGAACAGGGCCGGGAAAGCGTCCGGACGATATTTCACGCCGAGTTCGATCTGCTCGCCGCGTTCGGGCTCCACCGTCAGACCGGATGCCGGCACCACCGATTCGGCATAGCTGATATAAGGCGCGATCTCATTGGTGATCTTGTAGGACACACCGATGCGCTTGGTCAGTTCGCTGATGTCGCCGCTGGCCGAGGTGCCGCGCAGGCGGTTGGTCTGCTCGGTGTCGATCCAGTCGTTGCGCAGGCCGGCGCTGACGATCAGCCTGTCGAAGAAGGTGAACTCCTGCTGGAGATAGATCGCCTTGGTCTTCTGGTCCGTCAGGGAGTCGGCATAGAGCGGCACTGAAGCGGGTGCGCCGGTATAGACCGGGTTCATCCAGTTGATGCTCGGCGCTGCGCCGAAGTAGCTTTTGCTGCCAGAGGTGTAGTCGTTATAAAAGACGCCGACGAGGCTGCGGCTTTCGACATTTTCAAACCGCGTATCGTATTGCAGGCGCGTGTCGATCAGGAAGTTCTCGGTCTCGGTGTCGTTGCCGAAATAGGACCGGTCGGCGATTGTCGAGCCGTTGGTCGGCGTGGACGAGATATAGGCGTAACCGAAGTCCGTATTCGCCTTGCTGTAACGGGCGTTGGAACTAAGCGTCAGGCCGGAGCCGAAATCGTGGTCGAACATCACGCTCAGCGAATTGCGGTTTGTGCCGCGATAATTGTAGTCCGGTTCGCCGAAGAAACGGCTCCGGTCGAAATGCGAGCCGACCGGATGGCCGCCGCCGCCCGGAACGCCATCCTTGTTGAGGTGGTCGTAAACCACGGTAAGGCTGGTGACGTCCGTGGGACGCCATGTCAGGCCGCCCATGAAGAATTTCTCGTCGTCACGGGAATAGTCATATTCCGCATCGGCATTTCTGAGCTTGCCGGTCAGTCGGTAGGACAGCGTGTCGTCGCTGGTGATGTTGTCGCCAAAGTCGAAGCCGGTTTCGGCGCGGCCATAGGAGCCGCCGGTGACATAGGCTTCACCGAAACGGGTGCGTTTCGGCACTTTTGTGGAATAATTCACCGAGCCGCCGGGATCTGAGACGCCAAAGGTGGTGGAATTGCCGCCCTTCAGCACTTCCACGCGCTCATAGGCATAGGTTTCCTCGCGCAGCGCGCCGAAGGGACGGCCAAGCGTCAACCCGTCGCGATAGGTATAAGCGTCGAAACCGCGAATCTTGAAATAGTCGAACCGGTCGTCGGAGCCGTAAAAATCCGTTGTCACACCGGCGGTATATTGCAGCGCTTCTTCCACGGTCTGCACGCCGCGCTGCTGCATTTCCTTGGCGGTGATGACGGAAACGGAAGCAGGTGTGTCGAGAATATCGGTCGCCATCTTGCTGCCGCTCGTGGTGCGGGTGGCGACGATGGACTTCTGGTCATTGTCACCGCTTTCGATGGTGATCCGTTCCAGAACCGTGCTGCTGTTCGTGTTGGCAGCCTCCTGCGCCAGCAAGGCGCCGGGCAGGGTGGCGACAAGCGCCGTGCAGGCAAGCAGCGCCGCATCCTGATAACGACGTCGCGCGGTTTTGCGGTGTCTGCCTTCGGTTTCGATATTCATTGGTATGTTCCAGAAGTTGATGCCCCGATCGCCGCTTCCACGGCCCACTCTCGAAGCGCCCAATAACTTGAGAAAGTTTGTCCGGTATTGTAACTTTTTGCGGTTTTGTACAAAACCCCGGAAATTTCACCGCTGTTGCGACGGCATTTCTTGCCTGGGCTTGACGGAGGCAAGTGAAGCTGAGAGTTCAAGTCCACTTTTGAACTTTTGAGAGCTCGCCAATGCTTCGCCCGTTCCGCTGCCTCATGCCGGTATTTGTGCTTTTCCTGTCGATGATCGCGCCGAATATGGCCTCGGCGGAGGAGACGACCAGCTATCCCGTCGTCATCAAACATGCTTTCGGCACGACCACGATCGCGAAGAAACCGCAGCGGGTCGCGACTGTCGCCTGGGCCAACCATGAGGTGCCGCTGGCGCTCGGCATCGTGCCTGTCGGTTTTGCGGCGGCCAATTTCGGCGATGATGATGGCGATGGCCTGCTGCCATGGGTGGCGAAGCGGCTTGCCGAACTCAACGCGGCAAAGCCGGTGCTGTTCGACGAGGGTGACGGCATCGACTTCGAGGCCGTGGCGGCGACGCAGCCGGATGTCATCCTTGCCGCCTATTCAGGCCTCAGCCAGTCCGACTACGATACGCTGAGCCAGATCGCCCCTGTCGTCGCCTATCCCGTTTCTCCCTGGGCGACGGACTGGCGCGAGATGATCCGGTTGAACAGCGCCGGCCTTGGCATGGTTGCGGAAGGTGAGGCGCTCATCAAACGCATCGAGGGCGAGATTGCGCAGGTCGTTGCCGGCCATCCGCAGCTGAAGGGCAAGTCGGCCATGTTCGTCACCCATCTCGATGCCACCAATCTCAGCGTCGTCAATTTCTATACGGCCAATGACACCAGGGTGAAGTTCTTCGCCGATCTTGGACTTGCCTCGCCGAAAAGCGTCGTGGAAGCCACGAAGCCGGGGCAATTCGCCGCCGGCGTCAGCGCTGAACGTGTCGATGCCTTCGACGATGTCGATATCGTCGTGACCTATGGCAGTGAACCGCTGCTGAACGCCATGCGGGCCGATCCGCTTCTCGCCCGCATGCCGGCCGTCGCCAACGATGCCATCGTCATGCTGGGCCGCGACCCGCTCGGCACCGCCTCCAATCCCACGCCGCTGTCGATTTCGTGGGTGTTGAAGGACTATGCCGATCTTCTGGCAAAGGCTGCGGATAAATCCTTCGGGAAATCGCAGTGACAATGTCTGGACCCGGCAAAGCGACGGCCGTGCTGCTCGCCGGCCGCTCCAACCGCGTGCGAATGGCTTGGCTCGGCGCGGTGCTGGCGCTTCTCGCACTGCTTTGTGCGTTGTCCGTCGCCATCGGCACGCGTGACGTCTCTTTTGCGGATATTGTTGGTGGGCTCAGCGGCCGCGTCGAGACGGTTGCAGAGGCGGCCGTCGCCGTACGCCTGCCGCGCACGCTGCTTGCCCTGCTTTCCGGCGCCGCACTCGGGCTGGCCGGTGCCATCATGCAGGGTGTCACCCGCAATCCGCTTGCAGATCCCGGCATTCTCGGTGTGAACATGGGGGCGTCGCTCGCCGTTGTCATCGGCATCGTCTGGTTCGGCATCGCCTCGGCTCAGGCCTTCATCATGGTCGCGATTGCCGGGGCGGGGGTATCGGCGGTTTTCGTTTATGTTGTCGGCTCGCTCGGCCGAGGCGGGGCGACCCCGCTGAAACTCGCACTTGCGGGTGCCGCCACCTCCGTCGCCTTTTCCTCGCTCGTCATCGCCGTCGTTCTGCCGCGCAGCGATATTGCCGGCGGCATCCGCTCCTGGCAGATCGGCGGCGTCGGAGGGGCGACTTTCGAGCGCATCGAGACCGTGCTGCCCTTTCTGGCCGCCGGTTTCATCATCAGCCTGCTTTCGGCGCGCAAGCTGAATTCTCTGGCGCTCGGAGACGAACTCGCCGCCGGGCTTGGCGAGAATGTTGCGGTGGCCCGAGCCGTGGCCTCCTTCGGCGCCATTCTGCTCTGCGGTGCGGCCACAGCCATCTGCGGGCCGATCGGTTTTGTCGGGCTGGTGGTGCCGCATCTCTGCCGTCTGCTCGTCGGTGTGGACAATCGCTGGCTGCTGCCATTTTCTGCCCTTGGCGGGGCGTGCCTGCTGCTTGCCGCCGATATTGTCGGGCGCATCGTGGCGCGGCCGTCGGAACTCGATGTCGGCGTCGTCACCGCACTTGTCGGCGCGCCTTTCTTCATCTGGATTGTCAGACGCCAGAGGGTGCGTGAATTGTGACCATGTACGCTCCCGTCATCGAAAATCTCGTCTTCAATCGCCATGCCCGCCAGCGCCGGCGTCGCCTTGTCATCGCTGCCCTGTCGGCGCTTCTGATTGCCGCTTTCGCAACAACGCTGATGCTCGGGCAATCCTTCACGCCGCCCGGCGATGTCATTCGCGTTCTGCTGGGGCAGGACATTGCCGGCGTAACTTTCACCGTCGGGCAGTTGCGCCTGCCGCGCGCGCTGCTTTCAATTCTGGCAGGCCTGAGCTTCGGGCTTGGCGGCGTCGCCTTCCAGATCATGCTGCGCAACCCGCTCGCCAGCCCTGACATTATCGGGATCAGTTCCGGGGCGAGTGCGGCAGCCGTTTTCGCCATCGTCGTCCTGCAAATGAACGGGCCGCTGGTCTCAGTCTTCGCCGTCGCGGCCGGTCTTGGCGTTGCGCTTCTCGTCTATCTCCTGTCCTTCCGCAACGGCGTGGCCGGAACGCGGCTGATCCTCGTCGGCATCGGCGTTTCAGCCATGCTGGAAAGCTTCATCGCCTATATCCTCTCCGTCGCGCCGGCATGGACGCTGCAGGAGGCGATGCGTTGGCTGACCGGCAGCGTCAACGGCGCGAAAATCGCCCAGCTGCTGCCGCTCCTCATTGCGCTCATCCTTTTCGGCGGCCTGCTCCTCAGCCGTGCGCGTGATCTGGAAGCGTTGAGACTGGGAGACGATGCCGCTGCAGCGCTTGGTGTGCGGGTGGGGCGAACGCGGATCATCGTCATCATCGCTGCCGTCGGCATGATCGCCTTTGCAACGGCGATCTCGGGTCCCATCGCGTTTGTCGCTTTCCTCTCCGGGCCGATTGCGGCGCGCATCGTCGGCAGCAACGGCTCGCTGCTCCTTCCTGCGGCGCTGGTTGGGGCGGCGCTGGTGCTGGTTGGCGATTATTGCGGCCAGTTCCTGTTGCCGGGCCGTTATCCGGTCGGCGTCGTTACCGGCGCGCTCGGTGCGCCCTATCTGATTTACCTGATCGTGCGGGTCAACCGCAGCGGAGGCTCGTTATGACCGGCCACTCCCTTTCCGTGAACGGCCTGTCGGCCGGCTACGGCGAAAACCTCATCATCGAGGGACTGGATCTCACCGTTCCGCGCGGGAAGATCACCGTCATCGTCGGCGCCAATGCCTGCGGCAAGTCCACCCTGCTGCGCAGCATGTCGCGGCTCATCACGCCGCGCGCCGGCCAGGTGCTGCTCGATGGGAAATCGATCCATCGTCTTGCCTCGCGCGACCTCGCACGGCGCATGGGCCTTTTGCCGCAATCGCCGATAGCGCCGGAGGGCATCGTGGTTGCCGATCTCGTCAGCCGTGGCCGGCACCCGCATCACGGCCTGTTTGCCCGCTGGTCGCGACAGGACGACGAGGCCGTTGCCGCAGCCCTTGTCGCCACCGATACGGTGGAACTGGCCGAGCGGCCGGTGGACGAGCTTTCCGGCGGCCAGCGGCAACGCGTCTGGATCGCCATGGCGCTCGCCCAGCAGACAGACATATTGCTGCTGGATGAACCGACCACCTTCCTCGACATCAGCCACCAGGTCGAGGTGCTGGACCTTCTGACCGACCTCAACCACGCCCGGGAGACCACCATCGTCATGGTGCTGCACGACCTCAATCTAGCAGCCCGTTATGCCGATCATCTCGTGGCCATGAGGGAGGGGAAGCTGCATGTCTTCGGCACGCCGGAGGAAGTATTGACGGAGGAGAATGTCCGCCACGTCTTCGGCATCGAAAGCCGGGTCATCGAAGATCCGACCTCTGGCAAGCCGATGATGCTGCCGATCGGGCGGCATCGGACGTTGGCTGATGCCGTCAGGTGCTGATTATGCCGCCCTGTGTTTGCTAGTGAGCTGAAAACCCAAGGAGTTGAGGACGGCTATCGTCGTTTCAAGCGTCGGATTTCCCGCTTCGCTGAGCGACTTGTAAAGATGCTCTCTGGCAAGTCCGGTTTCACGCGCGACCTGCGTCATGCCTTTTGCGCGCGCGATGACACCAAGCGCATTTGCAATGTATGCCGCATCGTTGGTAGCGAACGCATCCTCCAGAAACACCTCAATGGCTTCATTGCTCCTGAGGTGTTCGGCGGGATCAAAGTTCGTGAATTTCTCACTCATCGTCATCACTCCATTGCGCCGCAATCTGCCTTGCGGCTTTGATATCTTTCTCTTGGGTGCTTTTGTCCCCGCCACAAAGGAGAACGATAATGACATCGCCTGACCTTACGAAATAAACCCGATAGCCTGGCCCATAATGGATGCGCAATTCGCTGATGCCATTGCCAACGGGAGCGACGTCGCCTGCATGACCAAAGGAAAGCCTGTTCAGGCGGGACGTAATCAGAGCCTTGCCCCGTTCATCCTTCAGTTTCCCAAACCATTTTTGAAATGTTGCAGATTGCTTTAGCTGCATTGCAATCGAGATTGTAATTTATAAGTTACAAAATGTGAAGATGGAATATTGAAAACTGAAATCGGATAGGTGAAAGATGTTGCCGGTCTGGCAGCACAGGAAAACTGTCGGACTGCAATGGATAGCAATAAGCCGCTGACGTTACAGCCTTATGCCAAGACGTCACGGCCAGGCCGCATAGGATGGCGGCGGCACGTTCTGCATCCGCATTGCGGCCCGGCGGAAACGTCCCGGAGACGTGCCCTCGTTGCGGGTGAAGAAACGATTGAAATAGCCGGGGTCCTGAAAGCCCAATCGAAAGGCGATTTCAGCAACTTGCAGCGATGAGTTGAGAAGAAGGTCGCGTGCTTCGGATAGCAACTCGCGGTGAATATAGGCTTGCGGCGAAAGCCCCGTGGCCTTGCGCACCGCAAATCCCAGCCGTTCACGGTTCACGCTCATATATCTGGCATAATCGTCCACGCCCCATTGGTCGCGTTTGTGCTGGCTTACCAGCAGGACGAACCGTTCGGTAAGGCTGCCGGGGGTGGAGATGGCGGCGGCAATATCGGCGATGGCGTGCTGGCAGATGCGGATGAGGGTAACGGAGAGCAGGCTGGCGATGATCGTGTCGGAACCGGTTGTTGCGCGGACATTTTCGCTGGCGATGGTCTCGAGATAACCCGCCAGCTCCTGCCGGTCCTTTTCCGCTGGCACCTGCGTCAGAACACGCTGCAATATGTTGCGCACGGCGCTGGCGCTCGTGCCGGTGGGCATCGCATGGGCAAGCCCGATTTCGCTCGTCCTCAGCAGCGATCCACGGCTTCCAGCATTCAGGCGCAGGCGGCCGGCGGGGCCGATGGGCAGCCAGACGAGTCCCGGTGCTACGAGCGGCAGCGTCTTTTCACCTTGGAGAATTTCCGCTTCACCGGCGGAAAGGAGAAGCAGATGGGCGCTGTCCGATTCCAGCCGCAACTCCGATACGCGCAATGACGAGGAGAGGTTGCGTGCGGTTATCTCAGCGCGATTGCCGGCAATCTGGCTTTGCAGCGGCATTCAACCTCCAAAAGTACAATAATGCGCTACACTAGTGCATTTTATATGCGGCTGTCATTGCTAAACTTTGCTCAGCGCAGGGGAAAGCCTTGAGGAGAACGGCAACCCCGATAAGGCGCTTTGGGAGGAACATCATGAATAGTCTGAAGCGCAGAACGCTGTTCTGCCTGCTCTCCGGTGCTGCCCTGTCGGTGGTATCTTTCGGTGTTGCCAATGCGCAGGACCGTACCTCGGTGAAGATCGGTTATGCCGTTTCAAAAAGCGGCGCCAATGCCACAGGTGCTGGCATCACCACCATTCCAAACTACAAATTATGGGTGAAGGAGGTCAACGATGCCGGCGGCCTCACTTTGCCGGATGGCAAGCGCCTGCCGGTGGAAGTGGTCGAATATGACGACCGTTCCTCGGCCGAGGATGCGGTGCGGTTCACCGAGCGTCTGGCCAGCCAGGACAAGGTCGATTTCATTCTGCCGCCCTGGGGCACGGGCTTCAATCTGGCCGTCGCCCCGCTTTATGAGCGCTTCGGTTATCCGCAGCTTGCGGTTACCGGTGTGACCGACAAGGCGCCCGAATTTGCCGCGCGCTGGAAGAAGAGCTTCTGGATGCTGGGCGGCGGCCATGATTATGCCAATGCGCTGGCCGACGTTTTGAAAGCCGCACGCGAGGCCGGCCAGATCAATGACAAGGTCGCGGTGATTTCCGTGGCTGACGGTTTCGGCATCGATCTCATCAAGGCTGCGCGACCGGCGCTGAAGGAAGCGGGTTTCACACTCGCCTACGACAAGACCTATCCGGTTGGCACTTCGGATTTCGCAGCACTTGTGAACGAGGCGGCGGCGAGCGGGGCCGACAGCTTCATCGCCTTTTCCTATCCGCCCGACAGTTTTGCGGTGACGAAACAGGCGCAGACGGCCCGGTTTAACCCGAAGGTTCTTTATGTCGGCGTCGGCGGTGCTTTCCCGATCTTCCCGAAGGTCTCCGATGGCAAGCAGGAAGGCGTGATCAGCATCGGCGGCGTTGATGGCAGCAGCGACAGGATCGAGGATTATTTCAAGCGCCACGAGGCCTTTATCGGCGCCAAGCCGGACAGTTGGGCAAGCGCCATCACCTATGCGAGCCTCGAAATGCTGGCCCAGTCCGTTCAACGCGTCGGCCTCGACAAGGCGGCGGTGGCAAATGAACTTTCGACGGGAAGCTTCGACACCATCATCGGCCCGGTCAAGCTTGAAGACAACCAGCTTCGGCAGCTCTGGTGGGCGGGGCAATGGCAGGGTGACCGCTTTGTGGCGATTGCGCCGGCGGACCGTTCAGGCGTGGCAAAGCCGGTCATTCCGAAGCCGCAATGGTGAGCCTTTGCCGGCCGGGGCCGTGAACCCCGGCCGGCAGGCTTCCGCCATGTTCCAGACTGGAGATACTTCCTTGTTTTTATCCACCCTCATCTTCGGCTTGATGCTGGGAGGGACCTATGCGCTGATTGCGCTTGGACTTTCGCTGCAATATGGCATCGCCCGCATCATGAACCTTGCTTATGGCGAAGTGCTGATTGCGGCTGCCTTCATCGCCTTCGTGCTGTTTTCCAGCTATGGCCTGTCGCCGCTCTGGTCGCTGTTCATCATCGTGCCGCTCGGTTACGCCCTGTCTTTCGCGCTCTACCGGGTCATGATGCGGCCGCTCGTGCGCCGTTCGGGCGGCTCCAGCCGTCTGGAAGTCGATTCCATTCTGGCGACCTTCGGGCTGCTCTTCGTTATCCAGGGCATCATGCTTGTTGCGTTTGGCGGCAACTACCATTCCTATTCCTATCTCGCCGAAGGCATCGACATCTTCGGCACGACCGTGGCGCTCAACCGGCTCTTGTCCTTCGGCCTGTCGGTCGCGATCGGTGGCGGGCTTTATCTGGCGCTCACCCACAGCCGCTGGGGTCTCAACCTGCGGGCGGTGGCGCTTGCGCCCAAATCCGCACCGCTGGTCGGCATCGATGTGAACCGTGTGGCCTCGATCGGCTTTGCCCTTGGCGGCGCACTCGCCGTGGCGGGTGGAGTGATGATCTCGATGTACCAGACCTTTTCCGCCTCCTATGGCGTGGTCTTCACCATGAAGGCGCTTGTCGTTGTCATCATGGGCGGTGTCGGCAATCTGCTTGGTGCGCTGGTGGCCGGCCTGCTGCTCGGCCTCGTGGAAACCTTCGTGCTCGTTTATGTCGATCCCGGCCTCACGCTTGCCGCCACCTATCTGCTTTTCCTCGTGGTGCTGCTCTGGCGTCCGGAAGGCATCTTCGCAAGGAGGGGCAAATGATCCCGCTTCTCATCGGCCTTGCCGCAGCTGCGCTGCTGGCGCTTTCCCCCTTCTTTTTCGATGCCTATGGCGTCGGCGTCATCATCGGCCTTCTCGGTTATGCGACGCTCGCCTCCGCCTGGGCGATGTTTTCCGGCCCGACCCGCTATATTTCGCTCGCCACCGTCGCTTTCTTCGGTGTCGGGGCCTATACGGTCGCGGTGCTGAGCGAGATTTTGCCCTGGCCGCTGGTGCTCCTGTGCGCGGCCCTTGTCGGCGCGTCGCTGGCGCTTGTCGTCGGGCTTTCCACACTGCGCGTCGCCGGCATTTATTTCGTGATCTTTTCCTTTGGCCTTGCCGAACTCATCCGCCAGCTCATCACCTGGTATGAGGTGAATGTGACCGGCACGCTCGGGCGCTATATCTTCCTGCCGCTGGAGCCGCAGCATGTGCTCTGGCAATTGCTGGCGCTGGCTATCATCACCCTTCTGCTGGTGATCCTGATTGACCGCAGCAAGCTCGGACTGGCATTGAAGGCAATCGGTGACGACGAGGTCGTGGCCGCCCATGCGGGCATCAATCTCGCCCGCACCAAGCTGACGCTCTTCGTGCTTTCGGCCACGATCATCACGCTTGTCGGCGCCATTCAGGCCCCGCGCTGGGTCTATATCGAGCCGGCCATCGTCTTTAATCCGCAGGTCTCGTTCCTCACCGTCATCATGGCGTTGCTTGGCGGAGCCACACGCCGCTGGGGACCCATTCTCGGTGCGGTGCCGCTGTTCCTGCTGTTCGAGTGGCTGGGCGCCAACTTCCCCAACCATTTTTCCATCATTCTCGGCGCTCTCTTCATCCTCATCGTCTTCGTGCTGCCGGATGGCGTGCTGGCGGCGCTGGGGAAGCTGCGCAAAAAGGAGAAAGCCGCATGAGCGCCGTTCTCGAAATCACCGATATCCGCAAGACCTTCGGCGGGCTGAAGGCGGTGGATGGCCTTGGCCTCACCATCGAGGCCGGCGAGGTCGTCGGGCTGCTCGGGCCGAACGGCTCCGGCAAGACGACGCTGATGAACCTGATCTCCGGGGCGCTGAAGCCGACGGAAGGGTCGATAAGGCTCAAAGGGCAGGAGATTGCCGGCCGGCGGCCGGATGTGATTGCGCGCGCCGGCGTGGCGCGCACCTTTCAGCTGGTGCGGCTTTTGCCGTCGCTTTCCCTGCTTGAAAACGTTGCCGTATCGGCCATGTTCGGGCCGAAGCGGCTTTCGCGTCCCGAGGCGGAGAAGGTCGCGCGCGCCTGCCTCGAAAGAATAGGTCTTGCCGGGCGCGAAACCATGCCGGCCGGCGATCTCACCTATATCGACCAGAAACGGCTGGAACTGGCGCGTGCGCTGGCGGGTGAACCGAAGCTTCTGCTTCTCGACGAATGGCTTGCGGGCCTCAACCCCACGGAGCTGCAGGAAGGAATAGCGCTGATCCGGCGGCTGGCATCCGAGGGTACGACGATCCTGCTGGTCGAACATATCATGGCCGCCGTGCGCGCACTCTGCCCGCGATCCGTGGTCATGGCGGCCGGTCGCAAGATCGCCGATGGGCCGACGGCCGTGGTGCTTGATGATCCGCAGGTCATTTCCGCCTATCTGGGAGCGGCACATGCTTGAAATAGACGCACTGACAATCCGTTACGGCAAACATCTCGCGGTTGACGGCATATCGCTCAATGTGGCCAAGGGCGAAACGGTGGTGCTGCTTGGCGCCAATGGCGCCGGCAAGTCATCACTGCTGAAAGCGGTCGGCGGCATGGTGGCTCCGGCCTCCGGAGACGTGCGCGTCAACGGTTCGTCGCTTGCCGCTGTTCCCGCCCATCAGATCGTGGAGCGGGGCGTGGCGCTGGTGCCGGAGGGGCGCGGAATTTTCGCGGCGCTGACGGTGGAGGACAATCTCCGTCTCGGGGCCAATCCCCGTCATGCCCGTTCAGCGGAAAAGGCGACACGAGAGCATATTTTTGCACTGTTTCCCCGCCTTGCGGAGCGGCGGCAGCAGCTTGCCGGCACCATGTCCGGCGGCGAACAGCAGATGGTCGCCATCGGGCGGGCTTTGATGTCGGCGCCGGATTATCTGCTGCTGGACGAGCCGAGCCTTGGGCTTGCGCCCATCGTCACGCAGGAACTTTTTGCCGCCCTGGCGGAAATCAAAAAGAGCGGCCTTTCCATTCTGCTTGTGGAGCAGAATGTGCGCGAAAGCCTCGCACTTGCCGATCGCGGTTATTTGCTGGAAGCAGGACGGATCGTCGGGGCAGGCACGGCGCAAGCCCTGTCCGCCGATCCCGCCGTGCAACGGGCGTTTCTCGGCGGCACCACCGCCGCCATTGTCTGAACTCAGGAGAAAGACCATGCAGACTGTCAATCTTTTCATCGGCGGCGATCATTGCCCGGCCGCGAGCGGCAAGCGTTTCGAACGCAGCAACCCCATTACCGGCGATGTGGCGACGAGTGCTGCGGCGGCAACGGTGGAGGACGCCACCCGTGCGGCCGATGCCGCGGCCGCTGCCTTTCCCGTCTGGTCGGCAACGCCGCCCGGTGAACGCCGCCGCCTGCTTCTGGCCGCCGCGCAGGCGCTTCTCGCCGCCGGGCCTGACATTACCCAGGCGATGAAGGAAGAAATTGGCGCAACCGATGCCTGGGCCGGGTTCAACGTCAAACTGGCGAGCGACATGCTGGTGGAGGCGGCAAGCCTGACGACCCAGATCAAGGGCGAGATCATTCCCTCCAACCGTCCGGGAACCATGGCAATGGCATTGCGCCAGCCGGCAGGTGTTGTCCTGTCAATGGCGCCGTGGAATGCGCCTGTTATTCTCGGCGTGCGTTCCATCGCCACGCCACTTGCCTGCGGCAATACGGTTGTCATGAAGACTTCGGAACTCTGCCCGCGCACCCATGCGCTGATCATCGAGGCGGTCGCTTCCGCCGGTCTGCCCAAGGGCGTGCTCAACGCCGTCTCCAATGCACCGGAAGATGCGGCGAAGATCGTCGATACGCTGATCGCGCACCCCGCCGTCAGACGCGTGAACTTCACCGGCTCGACCCGCGTCGGCCGGGTGATTGCCGAAACCGCCGGCCGTTATCTGAAACCCGCTTTGCTGGAGCTTGGCGGCAAGGCGCCGTTCATCGTGCTTGATGACGCCGATATCGATGCGGCTGTCGCGGCTGCTGCCTTCGGCGCCTATATGAACCAGGGCCAGATCTGCATGTCGACGGAGCGCATAATAGTGCTCGACAGCGTTGCCGATACATTTGTCGAAGCCTTTGCCAAAAGGCTTCGAGCCTCACGGCCGGCGATCCGCGTGAGGGCAAAACACCGCTCGGCTCGCTGGTCAGCGCCGAAGCGACATCGCGCATCCGAGCGCTGGTGGATGATGCCGTCTCCAAGGGCGCGCGGCTGGCCGCGGGCGGCGGCGGCAATGGCACGATGGTGGATGCGATCGCCGTCGATGGCGTCACGCCCGGCATGCGGCTTTATGCGGAGGAGAAGCTTCGGTCCCGTCGTCTCCATCATCCGGGCCGGTAGCATCGATGAGGCGGTGAGCATCGCCAACGAAACCGAGTTTGGTCTTTCCGCGGCGATTTTCGGCAGGGATCAGGCAAGGGCGCTTGCCATTGCCGCCCGCATCGAAAGCGGCATTTGCCACATCAACGGCCCGACTGTTCACGATGAGGCGCAGATGCCTTTCGGCGGCGTCAAGGCCTCCGGATACGGCCGTTTTGGCGGCACGGCGGGCATTGCGGAATTCACCGAGCTGCGCTGGGTCACGCTGCAGGACGGGCCGCTGCATTATCCCATCTGAATCGCAAACGGTACGGGCTGGCGGGCGGCGTCATCGCCGCTCGTCGATCAGCCAGCCGGTGAGTTTTCTTACCGCACTGTCGCTGCTTTTCGGCCGCATCAGCCAATAGCCGCGTCCCGGTGCATCAAGGCTCGGGCCGGCCGTCACCAGCACGCCGGCCTCCAGCAACGGATCGACCAGTCCGGCCCAGCCGAGTGCGAAACCCTGTTCGCCAATGGTTGCCTGCACCACCATGGTGTAATTGTTGAAGCTGATATCGCCGCCATCATGCTCTGCGCCGCGATGCACGCCGAAATGCTTGAAATAGGCAGTCCAGTCGAACCAGTGCGCCTGTGACGTGTTTTCGAGGTGGATGAGTTTATGGCGTGAAAAATCAGCGACACCCGCCGGTGCCGGCGTTTCCGCCAGGAGCGCCGGCGAGCAGACCGGTGTGACCTTCTCCGAAAGCAGCAATACCGCTCCTTCGCCCGCCTCCTGCCGCGTGCCGAAAATCACCATTACGTCGCTGTCGTGTTTGCCCTGGCCGAGCGGATCCTGCGTGGCGACGATCTGGATGTTGATGTCGGGGTTGAGCGCGCGAAAACCATGCATGCGCGGGATGAGCCACAGGGACGAGAAGGCATAGTCCGTGTGCAGACGGATGGTCTGCCGCTCCTCCGTCCGGCGAAGCTGCTGCGCCAGAAGGTCGATGGCGTCGACATTGCGAGAGACGATCTCGAACAGCCTCTGACCCTCCGTCGTCAGTTCGATGCCGCGATGTCTGCGCTGCACGAGCGCCACGCCCAGTTCCTCTTCCAGCCGGCGAATTTGATAGCTGACCGCCGGCTGCGTCAGCCGCAGGGATGCAGCCGCCGCCGTCAGGCTGCCGCGGCGGGCAACCTCGGTGAAAATGCGCATCCATCCCAGATCAAGCGGCCGGTCTGACATTAAAATTCCTTATATCAACTATCGAAAAATACCCGCTTCACAGGCAAAAGCAACGTGGTGTTCAATAAACTGGATTGATAAAAGGGGAGCCGCAATGAAAACCATTTCTCATCTGCATCGCATCGCCGCCGGTCTTTTTCTGTCCGTGGCGGCCTTCTCCACCCCGCTTCAGGCGGCCGATGACGCGGCCTGCAAGACCATCCGCCTCAGCGATCCGGGCTGGACCGACATCACCGCCACCAATGGCGTTGCCTCCGTGCTGCTCGATGCCTTGGGCTATGAAGCCGACGTCAAGACGTTGTCGGTGCCCATCGGTTATCAGGCGATGAAGAACGGCGAGATCGACGTTTTCCTTGGCAACTGGATGCCGGCGCAGAAATCCTTCGTGGACGATCTGAATGCCGCCAAGGCGGCCGAGGTGATGACGAAGAACCTCGAGGGTGCAAAGTTCACATTGGCAGTACCGGCCTATATGGCGGAAAAGGGCGTCAAGGATTTTGCCGATCTCGCCAAACATGCTGACGAATTCGAAAGCAAGATTTACGGCATCGAGCCCGGCGCACCGGCCAACCAGAATATTCAGAAGATCATAGACGCCGATGATTTCGGCCTCAAGGGCTGGCAACTCGTCGAATCCGGCGAGCAGGCCATGCTGGCGCAGGTGGAACGGGCGGGCAGGGACAAGAAGGCGGTGGTCTTCCTCGCCTGGGCGCCGCATCCGATGAATGAGAAGATCGATATCGCCTATCTCTCCGGCGGCGACGCCTATTTCGGTCCGAATTTCGGCGGCGCGGAAGTTTATACGCTCGCCCGCACCGGCTGGCCGCAGCAATGCCCGAATGCGGCGACGCTGTTCAAGAACCTGAAATTCGATATCGGCATGGAAAATACCCTGATGGGCTCGATTCTCGGTGGCGAGGATTCGAAGGCGGCGGCAGCGGCCTGGGTGAAGGCCAATCCGCAGGCGCTGGATGGCTGGCTGCAGGGCGTTACCACGCTGGATGGCAAGCCGGGTGCGGACGCCGTCAAAGGCAAGCTTGGTCTCTAAGCCGGAAAGTGGAAATGCCGCGTCCCAATATCCTGATCCTGATGGCCGACCAGTTCAACGGGACTTTTTTTCCCGACGGCCCGGCCGATTTTCTCCACGCACCACATCTTAAAACACTGGCGAAGCGGTCCGTCCGCTTCGCCAACACCTATACGGCAAGCCCGCTCTGCGCGCCGGCCCGCGCCTCCTTCATGTCCGGGCAATTGCCGAGCCGCACGCGGGTTTATGACAATGCCGCCGAATTTGCTTCCGATATTCCGACCTATGCGCACCACCTTCGGGCCGCCGGTTATTACACCGGCCTTTCAGGAAAGATGCATTTCGTCGGCCCGGACCAGCTGCATGGCTTCGAGGAGCGCCTGACGACGGATATCTATCCGGCGGATTTCGGTTGGACGCCTGATTACACCAAGCCCGGCGAGCGCATCGACTGGTGGTATCACAATCTCGGCTCGGTCACCGGCGCAGGCGTCGCCGAAATCACCAATCAGATGGAATATGATGATGAGGTGGCCTACCACGCTACCCGCAAGCTCTACGATCTGTCGCGCCGCCTCGACGACCGGCCGTGGTGCCTGACGGTTAGCTTCACCCACCCGCACGACCCCTATGTGGCGCGGCGCAAATTCTGGGACCTTTACGAGGATTGTCCGGCGCTCGATCCGCAGACACCGGCGATTGCCTTCGACGAGCAGGACCCGCATTCGAAACGGTTGCTGGAAGCCTGCGATCATGAGGCTTTCGATATTTCGGCAGAGCAGATACGCCGTGCACGGCGCGGTTATTTCGCCAATATCTCCTATATCGACGAAAAGGTCGGCGAAATCCTCGACGTGCTGAAGGCGACGCGGATGGAGGAGGACACGATCATCCTCTTTCTGTCCGACCATGGCGATATGCTGGGCGAGCGTGGCCTGTGGTTCAAGATGTGTTTCTTCGAGGGTTCCGCCCGCGTGCCGCTGATGATCACCGCGCCGGGCTGGCAGCCGGCCCTGATCGACACGCCGGTTTCGACGCTGGATGTGACGCCGACGCTCTGCGGTCTGGCGGGGCTCGATATCACCTCGCTCAAACGCTGGACGGACGGCGAAGATCTGGCGGCGCTGGCAGCGGGAACTGGCGAACGCGGTCCGGTGCCAATGGAATATGCCGCCGAAGGCTCGATAGCACCGCTCGTCGCCCTTCGCGACGGCCGCTACAAGCTGTCGGTCTGCGATGCCGATCCGCCGTTGCTCTATGATATCGAGGCGGACCCTGAGGAACGCACGAACCTTGCTGGCGATCCTGTTTTCAGCGCTGTCCTCTCATCGCTTTCCGCTGAAATCGGCCGGCGCTGGCAGCTCCCGGTTTTCGACGCGGCGGTGCGGGAAAGCCAGGCGCGGCGCTGGGTGGTCTACAAGGCGTTGCGCAATGGCGCTTATTACCCGTGGGATTACCAGCCTTTGCAGAAAGCCTCGGAGCGCTACATGCGCAACCACATGGACCTCAACGTGCTGGAGGAAAACCAGCGGTATCCGCGCGGGGAGTGAAGCGGGCAGGGCGGATCAGGCGGGCGTGTGCATCTTCGGAGCGCCGCCTGCCGCCTGTACGGCAAGGCTTCCGGCGGCAACGCCGGCCTCAAGGCAGAGCTTCTCTTCCTCCCGCCGCAGCCATGCATCGATGAAGCCGGCATTGAAGGCATCGCCCGCGCCTGTCGTATCGACCACCGGGACTTTTTTCGCCGCCGCGTGATGGAAACCCGCAGGCGAGAAAGCCCAGGCGCCCTGCGCGCCGCCCTTCAGGGCCACGACGGGAAACGCCCCGGACAAAGCGGCGAGAGCGGCTTCAGGGTCCGCATGGCCCGTGATTGCTTCTGCTTCTTCGAGGTTGGGCAAAAACACGTCGACGCCGGCACAGGCCCTGAGCAGGCCCTTGTCATAGATCAGCGAGGCATCCCAGCTCGGATCGAGTGAGACGGACAGTCCATTATCCTTGGCGCGGGAGATGAGATCGGGGATTTCGTGCAGCGTGGCGAATTCGGCGATGTGCAGATGGCGGGCCTTGTTCCAGGCAAAAGCGGCCTCGAGGGTCGATGGCCGGGCGGCACCGGCGCGGCGCGTCAGGAATGCGCGGTCATGACCAACCACCGTCGCGACCGTGACCTGCGGCCCCGCATCCGCCGAATGTTCCAGAAATTGCAGGTCCACACCGCTCTGCTGCATTTTTTCGCCGATGGCGCGTGAGAAGGTGTCGGTGCCGAGCCTTGCCAGCAGCGCGGCCGTGCGGCCGATATGGGCGAAATGGGCGGCGGCAATGAAAGCTCCGCCGCCGGCGGCGATTTCCATGTCGCTGGCAAACAGCTCCCGGCCGAGCACCGGCAATTCATCAAGCCCCGTGAAAATGAGGTCGCAATAGATCCGGCCGATGCTGATGACGGCTGATTTTTCTGTCGTCATCATGCGCGGCCCAGAAGCTTTTCCGTTTTGGCGTCGAAAAGGTAAAGCGCGCCCGTTTCCGCCCGGCATTGCAGCTGGCTGCCGACGGCGGGAATGGCTTTGCCCCTTGCTGTTGCGACTACGGAGGTGGTCGCCGTATCCAGATGGACCAGCGTTTCCGGGCCGAGCGGCTCCACTGCCGTTACCGTTCCCTCAAGCGAGAAGGCGTTCCGGGTGGCATCGGCTTCTCCAACAAGCAGATCATGGGGACGAATGCCGATCAGCAGTTCGCCCGTGGCCGACGGCGCGACGCTGTTCGTCGTTCTGGCGCCGCGCAACAGGTTCATCGAGGGGCTGCCGATGAAACGCGCGGTAAAGACATCCACCGGCGTCTCATAAAGTTCCGTCGGCGTGCCGACCTGCAGGATATGACCGTCCTTCATCACCACGATCCGGTCCGCCATGGTCATGGCTTCCACCTGATCGTGGGTCACGTATACGGTAGTTGTCTTAAGACGCTGGTGCAAACGTTTGATTTCAATGCGCATCTGCGATCTCAGTTGCGCGTCGAGATTGGAGAGAGGCTCGTCGAAAAGAAAGGCTGCGGGATCGCGCACCATGGCGCGGCCGATGGCGACACGCTGCCGCTGACCACCGGATAGAGCCGCGGGCCGACGATCCAGCAATGCCTCGAGCCCCAGCACCCGCCCGGCTTCTTCGATGCGCCGGTTCTTTTCCGCCTTGTCGAGCTTTGCGGTATAAAGCCCGAAGCCGATATTCTGGCGAACCGTCATATGGGGGTAGATCGCATAGTTCTGGAAGACCATGGCGATGTTGCGCTGTTTCGGTTCTTTCTCGTTGACGACGTTTCCGGCGATTTTCAGCGTGCCGTCGGAAATTTCCTCGAGACCCGCGATCATTCTGAGGGTGGTGGATTTGCCGCAGCCGGAAGGGCCGACGAAAACCACGAATTCGCCGTCTTCAATGGCAAGGTCGATGCCTTTGACCGCCTCCACCTTGCCGTAGCGCTTTACCAGTTGATTGAGTTCGATTGTTGCCATTATCGCGCTCCCGTCAGGGCGGTAAATTTCCCTGCCAGCTCGGCGGCTTTCGCCGCTTCATAGTCGGTGGATCGTTGTGCTTCGGCCTCAAACGCACCGAGCTTGCCGCGATAGGCCGCAATCGCCTCCCGCATCGGTTCGGGGGCGGGGCCGCCAAAGCGGCTGCGAACGGCGACGAAGTGCTCCGGCGAAACGATCTGCCTGAACTTTTCCTCGTCGATGCCGGTTTTGCGCCCCGCCAGTTCCTCGAACGCCTTGAGGAAAGGCTGGTAACCGTCATTCGGCAGATCGCCCTTCAGCGCGACGACGCTTCTGGCGACGGTTGCGGCAATTTCATGGGCCTGCCGGAAAGACAGGTCTTCGATGCGGACGAGCGAATCCGCCAGCTCCGTAATGGTGATGCAGGAACGGCGAATATTCTGCTCGACCCTTTCCGGATCGATGCTGATCTTGCCGACGAGGCTGGCGAGGAGATCGAGCACCCGGCCGGCAGAAGTGAAGGCCTCGTAACCCATGCCCTGGGTTTCACCCTCGCTGTCGTTCATGTCGGTGAAGGGCGTGTTGTGCATCACATCCAGCACGGTCCGCGCCCGGCCGAATGTCTGGCTGGCGAGGTGGCGCAGATGCTCGATGGGGACCGGATTTCGCTTCTGCGGCATGATGGAGGAAATCTGCACCAGCGAATTCGGCACATATATCTGGCCGACTTCGAAGCTCGTCCAGAACTGGAAATCCTGAATGAGCCGGCCGAGATGCAGGAACATCAGTTCGATCGCGCCATAGGTTGCCGTCGTATAGTCGACGGCGGCGATGCAGGAATAGGAATTGCGCAAGGGTGCGGCAAAACCAAGAAGCTCGGCGACACGCGCGCGATCAATCGGGAAACCCGAGGTGGTGATGGCGGCAGCCCCCATCGGCGAAAGATCGACGATACGGCGTGCCTCCGCGAAGCGGTCGATATCCCTGATCAACACCTCGATGGCGGCGGAGAGGTAATGGCCGAAGGTGGTGGGCTGGGCGGGCTGCCCATGCGTATAGGCCACGATCAGCGTGGATTGATTACGCTCAGTGGCATCGATCAGGGCTTTCAGCAGCACGCGGGCCTTGGCGGTGAGCGTATCGATCTTGTCCTTGAGGCCGATCTTGAACAGCGTGTGATCGATATCGTTGCGCGAACGGGCCGTGTGCAGGCGGCCGGCGACATCCACGCCGATGCGGGCTTTCAGTTCCTTTTCGATCAGGAAGAAGAAATCCTCGACCTCGCCGGTATAGACCAGCTCCGATGGCTCGATGGTCCTGTCGATGTCTTCCAGCGCGCCGGCGATCTTCGCCGCCGTGTCCGCATCCAGAATGCCGGTTTCGCGCAGCATGACGAGGTGCGCGCGGTCGATGCGGCGGAACCCGTCCACATGGTGGTTCTTGGCGCCGTCGAACAGCGGGCGCAGCACGGTTTCCTTGTAGATGGGGTCGGGAAACTTGCTGGTATCCGACTGGCGCGGGTTCATATCGGCCATGATATTATCCTTTCAGACCCGCCAGCATCACACCGCGCACGATGTAGCGTTGCAGGACGATGAAGACGATGAGGGTAGGGATGGTCGCAATGGCTGCGCCCGTCATGATCATTTCCCACTGGATCTGCTGTTCCACGGCAAAGCTCGAAAGACCGACGGGCAGGGTGTAGAGTTCCTTGCTTGTCGTGACGATCAGCGGCCAGAAAAAGGCTGTCCAGTTGCCGAGGAAGGTGAAGATCGCGAGTGCGGAGAGCGCCGGCGTCACCAGCGGCAGGGCGACTTTCCACCAGATCTGGAATTCGTTGAGCCCGTCGACCCGCGCTGCCTCGATGAAGTCGTTTGGAACCGTCTCGAAGAACTGCTTCATCAGGAAGGTGCCGAAGGCCGTCATCATGCCGGGGAACATGATGCCCCAGTAGCTGTCGAGCCAGCCCAGCTGGCTGGACATCAGATACCAGGGAATGACCAGCATTTCGGTCGGTATCATCAGCGTCGAGAGGATGGCGAGGAAGATGAAATAACGGCCGCGGAATTCGAATTTCGCCAGCGTATAACCAACGAGACTGTCGAAGAAGCAGTTGGAAACGGTGACGATGACCGCAACCAGCATCGAGTTGAAGAACCACCGCAGGAAACGGCCGTCTGCCATGACGGTGATGTAGTTCGCAAGCGTCGGTGCAGCCGGAATGAGCCTGAGGTCATAGACCTGATCCGCCGTCTTGAACGATGTCGAGAACATGAAGAGCAGCGGCGAGACCATGATGAGGCCGCCGATAAACAATATTGTCCAGGCGATGATGCGGCCGGGGCGGATGCGGGCGTGGGAGAGTGGCGGCGCTTCGCTCATTTCTTTTCCCTCAGGACCCAGAGCTGGATCAGCGATACGACGAGAAGAATGGTGAAAAGAACGACCGTCTGCGCGGCGGCATAACCCATCGCATAGGAATTGAACGCCGTCTGGTAGATCATCAGCACCAGCGGCTTGGTAGAGCCGAGCGGTCCGCCCGGATCATTGGTGGTCATGTTGTAGACCTGGTCGAAGATGCGCAGGAAGCCGATGGAGGAAAACACCACGAGGAAAACGGTGGTGGGTTTCAAAAGCGGC
Source organism: Agrobacterium sp. LMR679 (assembly GCF_027157905.1). Taxonomy (NCBI): domain Bacteria; kingdom Pseudomonadati; phylum Pseudomonadota; class Alphaproteobacteria; order Hyphomicrobiales; family Rhizobiaceae; genus Agrobacterium; species Agrobacterium sp. LMR679. Next base: position 2,193,764 of record NZ_JAPVOJ010000001.1, read on the forward strand.
AGCGTGATCTTGCGCAGGATCGCCCATTCGCCGAGCCCGTCTATGCGCGCGGCCTCATAAAATGTCGTCGGAATGGCGCGCAGGCCGGCCATGAAGATGATGATCTGGAAACCGAGGCCCGCCCAGATGGCGGTTATCATGATCGAATAAAGCGCCTGATCGGTGGAGCGGATGAAAGGCTGCTGCGGAATGCCGAGAAGCCCAAGCACGTCGTTGATGATGCCGATGGGCGGCGGCTGATAAAACCAGCGCCAGACCCAGGCCATCGCGGCGGCCGTCGTCAGATAGGGCAGGAAATAGAGCGCGCGGATGAAGCCGTGCAGGATGCGTACCCGGTCGAGATAAAAGGCGATGACGAAAGCCAGAACGAGGCTGATCGGCGTGCCGATGATGAGATAGGTGAAGGTGTTCCTGAAGACTTTCCAGAATTGCGGGTCCTTGAACAGCTTCACATAATTGGCGATGCCGATGAACTTCGCCGGTCGCAGCAAATCCCAGTTGGTCAAGGACAGCCAGAAGGCCTGCAGCGTCGGATAAAAACGAATGACGCTGTAAAACAGGATCGGGATCGCCAGAAAACTCCAGATCCACAAAAGCCGTTTCGTGCGCATGGAAAGGCGATCTCCGAAGGAGCCGCCGGGGCGGCCGGATGCCGCCCCCTGTTGATCGATCGCTGTCATGTCGGACCTGCGGGTTTTAAGGTTTCGCCGCGTCGATGATTTCCTGCTCGGCCTCGGCGGCCTGCTTCACGGAATCCTCGACGGACTGGCCCTCGAGCAGAACACGATTGGTCATGTCGATGGCGTTTTGCCGCTGGGCCGCCTCATCCATGAAGAGCGTCGTATGGGCATATTCCAGACCCTTCAGGAACGGCGCATAGACCGGGTCCTTCAGGTTTTCTTCGGTCAGCGCCGCCGAGCGCCGCGCCGGCAACTCGCCCACCGTCTTAAGCCAGATCGCCATGGCTTCCGGTGAGGAGATATAGGCGAGGAATTTCTTGGAGGCTTCCAGTTCCTCGCCGCTCGTCTTGGCGCTGATACCGTTTGCGAAATAGCTGGCATAGTTGGAGCGGATATTCTTGTCATTGGTGGGAAGCTCGGTCACGCCCCACTCGAAATCCTTGATGGTTCTGAAGGATCCCAGACGGAACGTGCCGTCGATGGTCATGCCAGCCTTGCCGGCGCGGAAGGCGGCCTGGCCTTCATCCATGAAGCCCACCTGACCGATCTTCTTCTCAAGCTGCAGGCTCGTATAGAACTTCAGGGCCTGAACGCCTGCTTCGCTGTTATAGGCGACCTTCTGGTCGTTGTCGGTGTAGGGCTCGCCACCGAACTGGCGGATGAGAACCTCACGCCACCATTGATGGTCCTGTCCGCCCATGTCGAGCGTGGAGCCGGCAACGGTGAGGTTTCCGGCGGCATCGTGCTTGGCGATCTTTTCCGCAGCGGCAACAAATTCATCCAGCGTTTTCGGCGGATTGGCGGGATCGAGGCCGGCTTCGGTGAAGAGCTTCTTGTTGTAGAAGAGCGCCAGCGAGCGCACCGCCGTCGGCAGGCCGTAATAATCGTCGCCGCGCTTCATGGCGCTGACGATGGGGAAAAATTCGCTTTCGATCTTGTCATGCGGGAAAGCATCGGCCGGCAACGGTTGCAAGATGCCGCCGGCTGCGAATTTATCCAGCCAGCCATAGAAGAGCTGCATCACGTCCGGGCCTTTGCCGGAAAGATTGGCGGCGATGACGCGCGTCTGGTAATCGGCGTAAGGGAAGGTCACCTGCTTGACGGTGATGTCAGGATTGGCCTTCTGGAATTCCGCGATCAGCTCGTCCATGGCCTTCACGCGTGTATCGAAGACATATTGCCAATATTCGATTTCAACCGCCTGCGCGGCGTTGAATGCGAATGTGCTGAAACCGGCGACCAAGCCGGCGAACAGAGTTGCCCTGCGCATATAAGCCTCCATTTCCTCCGCCCGGTCTTCCGGATGCGGAGCGATCGTTCCCTTTATCCGCGCTTTCGCGCGCGCTCATCGATTTGCCGGTAGCGGAGTTTCCTCTTCCGCCCCATGCAAGCCTGACCCCCGGTCGCTCTCTACGGTTCTCTGAAGGCGCGCATTTGTCAATAAGATAATTTACTTGAATTATTATATTGCGCTTATCGTCAATTCGACGCTATGAATTTTCCAAGAAACGGGAAGTTGAAGAGATGACGGTGCACACGGTGGACGCTTATCCCGTAGCAATCGGAAAAAATCCTGAGCGGAGCCGCGAACACAACAGGCGAGTCGTGCTCGACATCGTCCGGCGGCACGGGTCGCTCGGCCGCGCCCAGATCGCCAAGATCACACATCTGACACCGCAGGCTGTCGCCAATATCGTCGACGAGCTGATGGGCGAGGAATTGCTGAAGGAACTCGGCCGCCGCCGCATCGGCAGGGGCCAGCCGCCGATCCAGTTCGCCGTCAACCCGGATGGCGGGGCGACCATCGGTGTGGAAATCGCCGCCGACCATATGGTCACGGTCGGCCTCGATCTTGCCGGCGTGTTGCGTACCCATCGTGTTACTCCCCTCAAGGACACGACGCCGGACGCCATATTCAAGACCTTTGCCGCCGAGCACGCTGCCGTTGCTAAAAATCTCGGTTGCAGACTGCTTGGTACCGGGGTTGTCATGCCCGGTCCCTTCGAGATCGATGGCATGACCTCTGTGGGGCCGACAACGCTTTCCGGCTGGGGAGGCATCGATGCCCGGCAGATGCTGGGGGAAGCCTGCGGCCAGCAGGTCGTGGTGGAAAACGATGCGACGGCCGCAGCGGTCGGGGAACGGCTGTTCGGTGCGGGGCTGACCATCCCGAATTTCTGCATGATCTATTTCGGCGTCGGTATCGGCCTCGGCATCATTCAGGATGGATCGCCCTATCGCGGCGCCTTCGGAAATGCCGGGGAAATCGGCCATGTGACAGTCTCGCCAAAGGGAAGGCCTTGCCCCTCCTGCGGGCAGAGAGGGTGCCTCGAAGCCTATGCCTCGGTTTACGTGCTGAAGGAAAAACTTGTCTGCGCCGGTGTCCTGGATACGGAGCTTGACGATCTGGAAGCCCTGTTCAAAGCGGGCAATCCGGTGGTGATGGAATGGATCGAGGAGGCCGCCGCCCATCTGGCGCCGATGGTTGCCATGCTCGAGAATATTCTCGATCCCCAGACGGTCATTCTCGGCGGTGCGCTGCCTGAAATCGTCATCAGCGAAATCATTGCGCGGATGGGGCCTTTGCCAACCTCGGTCGCGAGCCGGCGGCAGCGGGAACTGCCGCGTGTCATCCACGGCAAGTCCGGCCAATTGACCGCCGCACTCGGTGCCGCCGCCTTGCCGCTGTTCGACATCGTCACGCCAAAACTCGAGACATCCATGGGAGCCGCAGCGCAGGCACCCGGCTGAATATTGGAGGAGACCGCCCATGCTTAACCCCCGGGAGCGCATCGAACGGCAGATGGCCGATCCGTGGCTCGTGCGCCTGCACCGCAAGCTGAGCGCGCTGAAATCCACTGTCACCGTCATGCACACCGGCGCGCACCCCGACGACGAGCAGAACGGACTTCTGGCCTATTTCCGCATGGAACTCGGCATGAGGATCATCATCGCCTGCTCGACGCGCGGCGAGGGCGGGCAGAATGCGCTGGGGCCGGAGCGGCTCGGCGCGCTTGGCGTTATCCGGTCGCGCGAGCTGGAGGAGGCCGCTCGCGTCATTGATGCGGACATTAGCTGGCTCGGCCATGGCCCGGCGGATATCATTCACGACTTCGGTTTTTCCAAGGATGGCGACCAGACCTTTAACCGCTGGGGGCAGCAACGCATCGTCGAGCGGCTTGTGCGCGCCTACCGCAAGGAACGCCCGGATATCGTCATTCCGACCTTTCTCGATGTGCCGGGACAGCACGGACACCACCGCGCCATGACGCGGGCGGCAAGGAGCGCCATCGCGCTCGCGGCCGATGCCGCTGCCTATCCCGAGCATTTCGCCGAGGGGTTGAGGCCTTGGAAAGTAGCGAAGTTCTATCTTCCCGCATGGTCGGGCGGCGGCGATACCTATGATGACGAAGTGCCGCCGCCGGAAACGACGCTGACGATCAATGTTCCGGGCAGGGAACAGGCCACCGGTGCGCAATATGACCGCATCGGCGAATGGTCGCGTTATTATCACGCCTCGCAGGGAATGGGGCATTGGCCGCAGCGGGCGCAGGAGGTCTGGCCGCTGCATCTCGAACGCTCGGATGCCGTCGGTGGAGAGGAAAGCTCGATCCTCGACAGGCTGCCGTCTTCACTCACCGACCTTGCGACTTTTCCGGGGCTGGATGCCGGACTGGCAAACGCGCTGGTCAAGGCCGAACAGGCAATAACCGAAGCAATCGCGGCATTTCCCGACAGGCAGCGGATCACGGCGTCACTTCTTGCGGCGGCGGCTCTTTTGCAGACGGTCGATGAAGCCGCAGCTGCGGATTTCATGGAGCTGCACAGGCATCGGATCGCGCGCAAGCGGGCGCAGCTCGACGCCGCTATCCTGACGGCGCTTGGTGTTTTCGAGCGGGCCTATGCCGAGCCGGCGGAGATCGTTCCGGGCGGGACATCGTTTCTTTCCGTGGAGCTTTCAGACAAGGCGGCTGAATTTGATCTCGAGGTCACGCTGGTCCTTCCATCGGGTGTCTCGTCGTCCATTCAGTCGCGTGGTGAGACGCTGGTCTTTTCGCTTGCCGCCGACCAGGATGCTGCAGTTTCGGAGCTTTACCAGCCGGAGTGGAAAGCCTTAGGGGGCAATGGCCATGCCTCTGTGCTGCTTTCCGCAACGGTTGGAGGCAGAAAGGTCTCGGCCGTCTTCGATCTGGAGGAGCCGTTTTTCGTGACGCCCGCGCAGTCGCTGACGATAGCGCCCGATGCCCTTTTGGTGCCGCTTGGACAGGAGCAGGCCGCCTATGTCTTTCAGGCGCATATAAAGGGTGCCGATGCGCCGCTGGCCTTCAGGAATACGGGCGGCTGGAACCTGCGCAAGCGCGGCGGCGACTGGATTGCCGAACGCACTGGCGATGCGAAGGCGGGCCTGGCCCAGATCGAAGCGCTTGTCGGTTCGCAACCCGCTTTCCAGATCACGCCCATCGCTTATCCGCATATCGGCAGGGCAAGGTTTCTGGCGCCTTCCGTTTTGAAAATCCTGTCGCTGGACCTCAAACTGCCCGAGGGGGCGCGGGTCGGTTATGTCGGTGGTGGCGCCGACAGGGTGGGTCTCTGGCTTACGCGCATGGGCCTCGATGTCACCGAACTCGATGCTCAGGCGCTTGCCGGCGACCTGTCGTCCTTCACGACGATCGTTATCGGCATCTTTGCTTTCGGCATCCGCAGGGATCTGGCCGCGGCAACAGAAAAGCTTCATCGTTTCGTTGAAGATGGCGGCCATCTCGTCACGCTCTATCACCGGCCGACCGATGGATGGAACCCGGAGACGACGCCCGTGAGGCGGCTGGAGATCGGCAAGCCTTCCTTGCGCTGGCGTGTAACCGACCCGCGGGCGGAGGTGACGGTGCTGACGCTCGAACATCCGCTGCTTGTCGGCCCCAACAGGATCGATGCCGCCGACTGGGCGGGCTGGGACAAGGAGCGCGGGCTTTATTTCGCCTCGCGCTGGGATGATGTCTATGAGCCATTGCTTGCGATGCATGATGTCGATGAGCAACCGCTCAAGGGCGCGCTGGTCTCCGGTATCATAGGCAAGGGCCGTCACACCCATACCAGCCTCGTGCTGCATCACCAGATGGACAAGCTTGTGCCGGGGGCCTTCCGCCTCATGGCCAATCTTGTGCAGCCGGCGTGAATGGCGACGGAAAGAGCGAAAGTCTGGAAAATCCGCGCGACGCCGATGCCCGCGCGGGCATTGGCTGGCTGCTTATGGATATGGCCCTCGTTTCGGGTGGAATGACCGCGCTCGTCAAGGCGCAGGGCGTTACCTATCCAGCTTTCCAGCTCGTCTTCATAAGGGCGATGATCGGTCTGCTCTTCATTCTGCCGCTCATCTGGCGGCACCGAATGGAAATGGCGCGCGTCCAATATCCCTGGCGCAATATTTTCCGGATTTGCTGCAACGCCATTGCGCTCACCAGCAATTTTATCGCCATCACCCTTCTGCCGCTTGCCACTGTCAACGCTGTCGGTTTTTCGCGGCCGTTGGTGACGATGGCGATGGCTGTTGCCATTTTAGGGGAAAGAGTGAGCCGATATCGCTGGGCGGGGGCATGTCTGGCCTTTGTCGGCGTTCTGATCGTCATCGGGCCGGGCGGCGCGGCATTCAATGCGGGGGTGCTGGTTGTCCTCGTCTCGGTGGTGTTCGGCGCTCTTGCGGTGATCCAGACCCGGGCGCTGCGGCAGGAAAACACCACGGTGATGATGGTGTTCTATACGGTCGGCCTTGCCGTCATCACCGCCGTTCCGGCAATCTGGACATGGAAGCCGGTCGCGCCGCTGGACTGGGGGCCGTTGCTCGCCATCGGCCTCTTGGCGCAACTGGGGCAATATTGCTTCCTGCGGGCCTATCGCATTGCCGATGCCAGTGTCCTTGCACCTGTTGGCTATCTATCGATCCTGTTCGTGACCGCTGTCGGATATTTCCTGTTTGACGAGGTGCCGGAAGCCCGTGTGGTGTTCGGTATCGTCATTATTCTCGTTTCCCTGCAGTCGACTGCCCTTGCGGAATATCTCCTGAAGAGGCTGCGCCGCAAACGGTGACGGGGCGCTCTGCCTCTATTGCGCGAGAAGCCGGAGCCTCACCCAGTTCAGCGCCGCAAGTTTGAAGCGATCGTAGAATGAACGCGCGAAACGTACATAGCGCATGATCCATGCGAGCCAGGGATAGGTGAGGAGCTTTTCCCGGCCGGCGTGATAAATACGCTCGACGATCAGGAATGTCGCGAGATGGGCAAAGACCGTCAGAACCAGCCCCACCTTGACGGCGCCATGGGCAATGAGGACGAGACCGATGATCTTCATGGGTTCGGCGATGGCGAAGGGCACCGCAAGGCAAAGGAGAATGGCAAGACGCGGCAATCGCGCGATCCGGCTTTCCAGTCGCTCGATGAATGTCAGCCCGGATATGGCCCTGATGACAGGCCGGTAGAGCGGGCGGAAAATGCCGTCGAGGATCAGGGCGAAAACGATGATCGCCCGAAGCGGAAAGACGAGGATCGTCCGGATTATGCTCTTCACCTCGGCGGGTCTCCAAAAAGGGCGTAACGCCCATCCTTAATCGCCTGAAACATGTCAAAACGAAGTCGTTTTGTCGTTCAGCTCTGCCGCACGCTCGCATACATGCCGGTGGTGCGGAATTCGCTCGGATTGGTGCCGTAGAGTCGGCGGAAGACCTTGGAGAAATAGTTCGGATCCTCGAAACCGCACAGCACCGACACCTCCTTGATGGGAAGGTTGGCTGCCGAGGTGAGAAGCTTGGCCGCCCGGCGCAGGCGTCGCTGCAGCACGAATTCCGCTGGCGAAAGGCCTTCGCTTGCCGCGAAGATGCGGGAAAAATGCGCGCGGCTCAAGCCTGCCACCGCCGCAAGGTCGCTGACCGAAAGCCGTTCGCCGAGATGGCTGTCTATGTAGCTCAGGACCTGCTGCATGGTGCGATATTCGCCGCCGAAAGAAGGATGAGAACCGAAGACATCGTCATAAAGCGTCATTGCCGCTTCATAAGCGACGGCGGAGGCGGCACCTGGCGTTTCCGCGCCATTGACGAGGCGCGAGCAGCATTCGGCAAGATGATCCACGGTTTCGGGCTGGAGCTTGAGGATAGGGCCGGTGACGGAGAGGATATTGCGGTGAATGCGCAGGGCTTCCTCGCCATTCATGGAAATCCAGAAGAATTCCCACTCCTTGCCTTCTTCCAGCCAGTAGCGGTGATTGTGCGGTATGAGCAGCAGCAGGGTTTCGCCCGGCCTCACCGCATAGTGGCGGTTCTCGTAACGCAGGTTGCCCTGTCCGGCGATGCAATATTGCAGCACGGTAAAAGGCGTCTGGCCGCGTTTGCGCCCGTCCCAGTCGTAATTGCCACTGCGGCGGATTTCATAACCGCTGCTGGTCGGCATGGTGTGCAGCGTCTGGCGGCCGCGCGGCAGCGAGACGGTGCGCATGCCGGGTCCCTGATCGATCAAGTCGCGCAGCACAAAATTACCCATGAAAGCATAATCCTTCTCTGGTCCTTACCGACATTATACGCATAATCCCGATCCGAGGAGACAGCCAGCGGGAACTTGCTGCTGAAAAATTGGGAGTAAGGCCGGTTTTCCGGGATTCTTACGGGTATTTTTCTGCAATGCCATTTTACGATCCTGCGGCCCGTTTCACCCGTTCGATTTGCAACAGAGGTGGCGTTATGAGTTTCAAAATCGCTATTATTGGCGCAGGCAGCGTCGGTTTCACGAAAAAACTGTTCACCGATCTCCTGTGTGTGCCGGAGTTTCGCGATATTGAAGTCGCGCTGACGGATATCAGCCAGCACAATCTGGATATGATCAGGGCGATCCTCGAGAAGATCGTCGAGGCCAATGGTTTCCCCGTCAAGGTGACGGCCGATACCGACCGCAGGCGGGCGCTGGAGGGCGCGAAATATATCATCAGCTGCGTGCGGGTCGGCGGGCTGGAAGCCTATGCGGACGATATCCGCATTCCGCTGAAATACGGCATCGACCAGTGCGTGGGCGATACGATCTGCGCCGGCGGCATTCTCTACGGTCAGCGCAACATTCCCGTCATTCTGGATTTCTGCAAGGATATCCGCGAGGTCGCCGCACCGGGTGCGAAATTCCTGAACTATGCCAACCCCATGGCCATGAATACCTGGGCGGCCATCGAATATGGCAAGGTGGATGCGGTCGGTCTCTGCCACGGCGTGCAGCACGGCGCGGAACAGATCGCCGAAATTCTCGGTGCGAAAAGCGTGTCCGAGCTGGACTACATCTGCTCCGGCATCAACCACCAGACATGGTTCGTCGATCTGAGGCTCAACGGCCGCAAGATCGGCAAGGAAGAGTTGGTCGCCGCCTTCGAGGCGCATCCGGTCTTCTCGCAGCAGGAGAAGCTGCGCATCGACGTGCTGAAGCGGTTCGGCGTCTATTCGACCGAAAGCAACGGCCATCTGTCCGAATATCTGCCGTGGTATCGCAAGCGGCCGGAAGAGATTGCCCGCTGGATCGACATGTCCGACTGGATCCACGGTGAAACCGGCGGTTATCTCCGCCACTCCACCGAAACGCGGAACTGGTTCGAGACGGAATTTCCGCAATTCCTGGCATCCGCCGCCAAGCCCATCGATCCGGCCAAGCGCTCCAATGAACATGCGAGCCACATTCTGGAAGCGCTGGAAACCGGGCGTGTCTATCGCGGTCATTTCAACGTCAAGAACAATGGTGTCATCAGCAATCTGCCAGCCGACGCCATCATCAGATCCCCCGGTTTCGTCGACCGTTTCGGCATCAACATGGTCTCGGGCGTAACGCTGCCGGAAGCTTGTGCGGCCACCTGCATGGCCTCCATCAACGTGCAACGCATGTCTGTCCATGCGGCGGTCAGCGGCGATATCGATCTTTTGAAGCTTGCCATGCTGCATGATCCGCTGGTCGGCGCCGTCGCCACGCCGGAGGAGGTCTGGCAGATGGTGGATGAGATGGTCGTCGCGCAAGCCCGCTGGCTGCCGCAATATGCCCATGCCGTGCCGGAGGCGAAGGAGCGGCTTGCGAAATCCAGCATCAAGACCCGCGACTGGGCCGGTGCCGCCCGCCGCAATGTGCGTTCCATCGAGGAATTGCGGGCCGAAAAATCGGCACTGAAAAAGGCTGTTTGAAGGAAAAGGCTGTTTGAAGGAAAGGCATGGGAACAGGCCGGGCGGCGGAAGGGAGTTCGCCGCCACGGCCAGAACGATCACAGAGGGTGGGCGGTCGAAGAGCTGCCATTTGGGAGGAATGACGATGTTACTTCAACGCAGGATCGGTATCATCTCGGCACTGGGTCTCGGTGTTTCGATGATCGCACTCAATGCGAATGCCTTCGAGACCGCCACGCCGCCCGAGCCGCCACAATTTCCGGCAGAAGGCAAGATCAATTATGTGGCGCGCGACTCGATCCTCGAATTCAAGGCGCTGCCGAGCTACAGCGAGCCTGACTGGGTCAGCGAGAAATTCGAAAAGACCGGCAAGCTGCCGCCCTTGAAAGAGCGCCTGCCGGAAGAACCGCTGGTCTACAAGACCGGCAATATGCCCGACGGTATGGGCGTTTACGGCGATACGATGCGCCATGTGGTGGGCGGCAGGCCCGAGGGCTGGAATTATATTGCCGGCCAGAGCCAGGGCTGGGGCGGCATCGATATCGCCCTTTCCGAATGCCTGACGCGCACCGCACCGCTCTTCCAGGTGGATGCCAAGGATACCGAACCGTTGCCCAATCTGGCGAAAAGCTGGGAATGGTCGGAAGATGGCCACAAGCTGACGATGCATCTCGTCAAGGGCGCCAAGTGGTCAGATGGCGAAGCATTTAACGCCGATGACGTGATGTTCTACTGGGAAGACGCGGTCGTCGACCCCAATGTTTCACCGCTTGGCGGCGGCGCATCGCCCGAGGCTTTCGGTGAGGGAACGACGCTCACGAAGATCGATGATTACACCGTCGAATGGACCTTCAAGGCGGCGTTTCCCAAGCAATATCTCTATACCATGGCCTATCCGAGCTTCTGCCCCGGGCCGTCGCATATCCTGAAACCGCAGCATCCGAAATATTCCAAGAACACCTATAACCAGTTCAAGAACGCTTTCCCGCCGGAATATATGAACATGCCGGTCATGGGGGCATGGGTGCCGGTCGCTTATCGGCCTGATGACATCATCGTGCTCAGGCGCAATCCCTATTACTGGAAGGTCGATGAGAAGGGCCAGCAGCTGCCTTATCTCAACGAGGTGCACTACAAGCTTTCCACCTGGGCTGACCGTGATGTGCAGGCCGTGGCGGGATCGGGCGATTTCTCCAACCTCGAACAGCCAGAGAATTTCGTCGCCTCGCTGAAACGCGCCGCCGATCCCAATGCGCCGGCCCGTCTCGCCTTCGGGCCGCGTCTCATCGGCTATAATCTGCAGATGAATTTTTCCGCCAATGGCTGGGGCAATCCGGACGAGCGCGGGCAGGCCATTCGCGAGCTGAACCGCAACGAGGTGTTCCGTCAGGCCGTCACATCGGCCATCGACCGCAAGGCCGTCGGCGACTCGCTGGTGAAGGGACCGTTCACGGCGATCTATCCGGGCGGCATTTCATCGGGCACCAGCTTCTATGACCGCGCCTCCACGGTCTATTACCCCTTCAACCTCGAGGCCGCCAAGACAGCACTCGCCTCGATAGGCCTGAAGGATACGGATGGCGATGGTTTCCTGAATTTCCCGAAGGAAACGCTGGGCGGCCGCAATGTCGAGATTACCCTTCTCGTCAATAACGGTTACGCGACGGACAAGAGCCTCGCGGAAGGTCTTGTCGGCCAGATGGCGAAACTCGGCCTGCGCGTCGTCATCAACAGCCTCGATTCCAACCAGCGCGATGCCGCCCATTATGGCGGGCAGTTCGACTGGCTGGTGCGGCGCAATTCCACCGAGCTTTCATCCGTGGTGCAGAATACCGAGCAGCTTGCCCCTGTCGGCCCGCGCACCAGCTGGAACCACCGCTCGCCCGAAGGCAAGGAACTCGATCTGATGCCGTTCGAGAAGGAGATGGCCGATCTCGTGCGCAAGTTCATCTCCTCGCAGGACAATGCCGAGCGGGCCGAGCTGATGAAGCAATATCAGAAGGTCTATACGCAGAACCTCTATACGATCGGTCTCACCGAATATCCCGGTGCGCTGATCGTCAACAAGCGGTTCTCGAATGTGCCGCAGGGCACGCCGATCTTCATGTTCAACTGGGCCGAAGACTCCATCATCCGCGAACGCCTTTGGGTCGCGGCCGACAAGCAGGGCAAATACGAACTCTTCCCGCAGCAGCTTCCCGGCAAGCCGGGTGAGGGCGGGCCGATCAACTAAAGCATTTCCAGTAAAAGTGCGTAGCGGTTTTACGTCCGGAAATGCGACGAACTTGAAGAACTCCTCCCGGAGAACACCCGGTACCGGTCGCGCGTGAAGCGCGGCCGGAGGCACCCGGCGGACCGTTATCCATCACGGGCCCGCCCAAACGGAGGAAAACCGTTCGATGCTGAGATTTTTGACGATACGCATAGGCTCCGCCATTCCGGTGTTGTTGATCCTGAGCGTGGTGACCTTCGCCATCATTCAGGCGCCGCCCGGCGATTATGCCGACTACATCCGCTCGCAGTTGATGAACCAGGGCGGCGCGTCCTTCGAACAGGCGGAAGCGCAGGCGCAGGCCTACCGCATCGAACACGGCCTCGATAAGCCGCTCGTCATTCAATATTTCAACTGGATCGGCGGCATCGTCACCCGCGGCGATTTCGGCTACAGCTTCTATTACAACAAGCCGGTCGCCGATGTGGTTGGCGAACGCCTGCCGCGCACCATTGCGCTGGCGCTGGTCTGCCACATCTTTGCATCGGTTCTCGGTATCGCCTTCGGCATATGGGCAGCCACACGGCAATATTCCTGGGTCGACAATCTGCTCTCCACTATCGCCTTCCTTGGTATGACGATCCCGCGTTTCCTGATGGCGCTGATCCTCGTCTACCTTATGGTGTTTCATTTCGACGTGTCCGAGATCGGCAGCTTCTTCTCGCCGCAATATGGCGGTGCGCCATGGTCGTGGGGCAAATTCGTCGATCTGGTCAGCCATGTCTGGCCCGTGGTCGCCATCGCCGTCTTCGGTGGGCTGGCCTATAATATGCGGGTGATGCGCGGCAATCTGCTCGATACGCTGAATGCGCAATATGTCGAGACGGCGCGCGCCAAGGGTCTTTCGGAAGGCGCTGTCATCATGCGCCATGCGGTGCCGAACGCCGTGCACCCACTCGTCATGTATCAGGGCGTGGTGTTGCCATACATGCTGAGCGGCGAGATCGAGACCGCCATCATCTTCGCGCTGCCGACCGTCGGTCCTGCCATTGTCGGCTCCATGGCGGTGGGCGACGTCTATGTCACCGCGACCTTCATGATGGTGCTGGCCGCGACGCTGATCGTCGGCAACATCATCGCCGACATGCTGCTCGCCATGCTCGACCCGCGCGTTCGCGAATTCGGGAGGGCCTGAGATGATGGCGTTTGACGAGATGAAAACCGAAACCGCCGCCCCCGCAAAATCCGACCGTTCCGCCCATGGCAACGAGACCTATCTCGCGCTGGTCTGGCGGCGTCTCAGACGCTCCTTCACCGGCATGGTCGGGCTGGTGCTGGTGGCGCTGCTGATCCTGATCGCCATCTTTGCGGATTTCTTCGCGCCGATGAACCCGCTCGAAACCCATGGCAGCTTTTCGCCGCCGCAGGTGGTTCGCTTCACCGACAAGGATGGCAATATCAGCCTCGCACCGCGTGTCTACGCAACTGCGGAGACGGAAGAGCTTGATCCTGTCACCTTCCAGCCCATCGTCGGGCCGGATTACGAAAATCCCGTCTATCTCGGCTTCTTCGTCAAAGGTGCGGAATACAGGCTGTTGGGCCTTATCCCGATGAGCCGTCACTTCTTTGGCTCGACCGATGGTCAGCCGGTGCATTTTCTCGGCACCGACAAGTTCGGACGCGACGTGCTGTCGCGCGCCATCTATGGCTCGCGCATCTCGCTTGCCATCGCGCTCAGCGTCGTCGCCATCGTCACCGTCATCGGCACCAGTGTCGGTCTGATTTCTGGCTATTTTGGCGGGCCGCTGGATGCCTGGGTGCAGCGTTTCGTGGAAGTGGTGCTGGCGTTTCCGCAATTGCCGCTCTATCTCGCGCTGACGTCGCTCATTCCCGTCACCGCGCCGACCACCGTGTTCCTCGTGTTCGTGGTCGGTGTCATGTCGGCGCTCGGTTGGGCGCAGATGTCGCGAGAGGTGCGCGGCAAGACGCTGGCGCTGGCGCGCATCGATTATGTGCGGGCGGCCATTGCTGTCGGGGCGACCGACCGGCGCATTATCTTCCAGCACATCCTGCCGAATGTGATGAGCCATGTGATCGTTGCCGTCACCCTGCATATTCCGAGCGTCGTGCTGCTCGAATCCTTCCTCGGTTTCCTCGGCTTTGCGGTCAAGCCGCCGCTCATCTCCTGGGGGCTGATGCTGCAGGATACGGCGACCTATTCCGTCATCGGTTCCTATCCCTGGATTCTCGCCCCGGTCGGTTTCGTGCTGGTCACGGTCTTCGCCTTCAACGCGCTGGGCGATGGCCTGCGCGATGCCGTCGATCCCTATTGAGAGGAGCGTAACATGGTTGCTGCTGCACAGAACAACGCTTACGCCCCCGCCATCCGGCTCGATGCCGATGACCGGAACGACGACGCCATCATCGATGCGCGCAACATCGCCGTGACCTTCAGGGTGGAACATGGCACGGTGGAGGCGGTGAAGGACATCTCCTTCCAGCTTTACAGGGGCGAGACGATTGCCATCGTTGGCGAATCCGGTTCGGGAAAATCTGTCACGGCCCGCACGATCATGGGGCTTTTGACGAAGCGGGCGTCCGTTGCGAAATCCGCCACCGTGCGATTCAACGGCGACGACATTCTGAAGTTTTCGAGCCGCCAGCGGCGGGCGCTGCGTGGAAACCGCATCTCGATGATCTTTCAGGAGCCGATGAGTTCGCTGAACCCGATCTATACGATCGGCAGCCAGATCGTCGAGGCGATCCGCGTTCATTCGAAGCTCAGCCGGAAAGAGGCCGAGGCGAGGGCGCTCGATCTTCTGCGGCAGGTGCAGATACCGGAGCCGGAAGCGCGGCTGAAACAATATCCGCATCAGCTTTCCGGCGGCCAGCGGCAGCGTGTGATGATCGCCATGGCGCTCTCCAACGATCCGGATGTGCTGATTGCCGATGAGCCGACCACCGCGCTCGATGTGACGGTGCAGGCGCAAATCCTCAACCTCATCCGCGACCTGCAGAAAAAGCGCGGCATGGCCGTGGTCCTCATCACCCATGACCTGACGATCGTGAAGCAGTTTTCCGATTACGTCTATGTCATGCAGCATGGCGAGATGCGCGAACATAACACCACGGAAAAGCTCTTCGAAGCGCCGCAGCACCCCTATACGAAAAAGCTGCTTGCCTCCGAACCGCATGGCACGGCAAAGCCGCTGCCGGAAAATTCCGGCGTGCTGCTGACGGCAAGCGGCGTACGCGTCTCTTTCATGATGCGTTACGGCGGGCTGTTCAAACCGGAACTGAAGGAACTGATCGCCGTCGACAGTCTGGGGCTAACCCTCAATCGCCACGAGACGCTGGGGCTTGTCGGTGAATCCGGTTCCGGCAAGACGACCTTCGGCCAATCATTGCTGCGGCTGAACGAGCCGGTGGCCGGCGAGGTGATCTTTGATGGCGAGAGGGTCGATGGCCGCTCCCGCGCGCAAATGCGGCCCCTGCGTTCGCGTATGCAGATCGTCTTTCAGGATCCCTTCGCCTCGCTCAATCCGCGCATGACCATCGGCCAGATCATCGAGGAAGGCCTCATCATCAACGGTCTTGGGCGAACCAAGGCCGAAAGGCTGGACCGGGTGCGCGACGCGCTGGAGGCGGCGGGCATGCCCGGCAATATCCTCTCACGTTTCCCGCATGAGTTTTCCGGCGGCCAGCGCCAGCGTATCGCCATTGCCCGTGCGGTGGCGCTGGAGCCGGAATTCATCCTGCTCGACGAGCCAACCTCGGCGCTCGATCTTTCCGTGCAGGCGCAGATCATCGATCTCCTGCGCAAGCTGCAGGATGAGCGGGGCCTAAGCTACCTGTTCATCTCGCACGACCTGAAAGTGGTCCGCGCGCTCTGCCACCGCGTCATCGTCATGCAGCGCGGGCAGATCGTTGAGCAAGGGCCTGTCGAGGATGTGCTGACAAATCCGAAAACCGAATATACTCAGCGGCTTGTGCGGGCCGCCTTCGAAATCGCTTGAATTCCCAATGCTGGAGGTAGACATGGCAAGAGATCCCAAGATCACATTCATCGGCGCAGGCTCCACGGTGTTCATGAAGAACATCATCGGCGACGTGCTGCAGCGTCCGGCCCTTTCAGGCGCCACCATCGCACTGATGGATATCAACCGCGAGAGGCTGGAAGAAAGCGCCATCGTCGTCAACAAACTGATTTCGACGCTTGGGGCGAAGGCGAAAGCCGAGACCTATACGGACCAGAAAAAGGCGCTCGCCGGCGCGGATTTCGTTGTCGTGGCCTTCCAGATCGGCGGTTATGAGCCCTGCACGGTCACCGATTTCGAGGTGCCGCGCAAATATGGCCTGCGTCAGACCATCGCCGATACGCTCGGCGTCGGCGGCATCATGCGCGGCCTGCGGACCGTGCCGCATCTGTGGAAGATTTGCGAGGACATGCTGGCCGTCTGCCCCAACGCCATCATGCTGCAATATGTGAACCCCATGGCGATCAACACCTGGGCGATTGCGGAAAAATATCCGACGATCCGGCAGGTCGGCCTTTGCCATTCCGTGCAGGGCACGGCCATGGAACTCGCCCACGATCTCGATATTCCATATGAGGAAATCCGTTACCGTTCGGCCGGCATCAACCATATGGCGTTCTTCCTGGAGTTCGAACACCGCCAGCCGGATGGCAGCTACAAGAACCTTTATCCCGACCTCGTGCGCGCCTACCGCGAAGGCCGTGCGCCCAAACCCGGCTGGAACCCGCGTTGCCCCAACAAGGTGCGTTACGAGATGCTGACGCGGCTCGGTTATTTCGTCACCGAGAGTTCCGAGCATTTCGCCGAATATACGCCCTATTTCATAAAGGAAGGGCGCGAGGATCTGATCGAGAAATTCGGTATCCCGCTCGATGAATATCCCAAGCGCTGCATCGAGCAGATCGAGCGCTGGAAGGGGCAGGCGGCGGCCTATCGTTCGGCCGAGAAGATCGAGGTCAAGCAATCCAAGGAATATGCCTCCTCCATCATCAACTCGGTCTGGACCGGCGAACCCTCGGTTATTTACGGCAACCAGCGCAACAATGGCTGCATCACCTCGCTGCCATCGGATTGCGCGGCGGAAGTGCCCTGCCTGGTCGATCATAACGGCGTGCAGCCCACCTTCATCGGCGAATTGCCGCCGCAGCTCACCGCCCTGATGCGCACCAACATCAATGTGCAGGAGCTGACGGTGCGGGCGCTGATGAGCGAAAACCGTGAGCACATCTTCCACGCCGCGATGATGGACCCGCACACGGCGGCGGAACTGGATCTCGACCAGATATGGTCACTGGTGGACGATCTGCTGCTGGCCCATCGCGACTGGCTGCCGGAATGGACGCAGGTGGAGGTGAAGCGGGCGCGGGCGGTGTAAGGCGCGGTTACTACGACAAATATTAAGGTACAGGCCCTCTCCTCCGTCATGCCGGACTAGATCCGCATCCAGCCACGGCGCGTCTGCGCCGTGAGAGGATTCTTCCGCGATCAAGGGCTTGATCGCGCTGGACCCCGGATCAGGTCCGGGGTGACGGGGTGCGGATGATGCGGCTTTGCCAAACGAGGCCGTTTCATAGGGCTTTGCAACCCCTGAGGCCTGCCACCATCAGCCGGTTTAGGCGTATGTCTGAAACCCTTAAAGCATTTGACTTGTGTCAAGGCTACAAAACACCTCGACGTCTAAACAGCCCCTGACTCGATCTATTCCCTCTTAAAGAGGAGAAATGTCGGGGCGAATACTAAACGCAATGGTGGCTGGCTTCTTCGGTTTCATCGTATTAGGGTTGAAATTCGAAGGGTTCATGGGGAAGACGGATGTCTAAAAAAGGCTTGCTCGTTGGGCTGGTGATTCTGGTTATTGCCGGTGTCGCCTATTTCTCCTGGTCGAAGCTGAAGGGTGAGGGACTTCCCGCCGGTTTCGTGGCCAGCAACGGCCGGATCGAGGCCGTCGAAATCGATATTTCCACCAAGACCGCCGGTCGTCTTCAGGACATCATGGTGCGTGAGGGTGATTTCGTGAAGGCCGGGCAGGTGCTGGCGCAGATGGACACCGCCCAGCTGGAAGCGAGGAAGCGTCAGGCGGAAGCACAGTTTCGCCGCGCGAAAATAGCAATCGATACGGCCAACAGCCTCGTCGCCCAACGGGAGGCGGAAAAGACCTCGGCGCTGGCGGTGGTGGAACAGCGCAAGGCCCAGCTCGATTCCGCCTCCAAGACCTATGCGCGCTCGAAACAGCTGCTGACCGGCAACGCCGTCTCGCAGCAGATCGTCGATGACAGTGAGGCCGCCGAGCAGTCCGCCCGCGCCACGCTCGCCTCCGCTGAGGCCTCGCTTGCCGCCTCCGATGCCGCAATCAACGCCGCCAAGGCGCAGATCATCGATGCCGAGGCGGCTGTGGATGCCGCGCAGGCCGATATTGAAAGCATCGAAACTGATATCGCCGATGCGACGCTGAAATCGCCCCGCGACGGCCGCGTGCAATATCGGATCGCCCAGCCCGGTGAGGTGCTGTCCGCCGGCGGGCGGGTTCTGAACCTGGTCGATCTCGGCGATGTCTATATGACATTCTTCCTGCCGACGGCCGACGCCGGTCGCACATCCATGGGCTCGGACGTTCGCCTGATACTGGATGCCGCCCCGCAATATACCATTCCGGCGAAGGTTTCCTTCGTCGCCGATGTCGCGCAGTTCACGCCGAAAACGGTTGAAACCGAAGAGGAACGCCAGAAGCTGACATTCCGGGTGAGGGCGCAAATCCCGCAGGAGCTGCTGCAGAAATATATCCAATATGTCAAAACCGGGCTGCCCGGCATGGCCTATGTCCGGCTTGATCCGCAGGCCGCCTGGCCGGAAAACCTCGAACGCAATCTCGTCAAGTGACGGTGGCCACCATGGTCGCGCCTCCCGCAACGAATGACAGGCATGCACCGGTCGCGCGATTGGCCGATGTGCGGTTGACTTTTGGAACCACCATAGCGCTGGCCGATATATCGGTCGAGATCCCCGCCGGGCGGATGATCGGGCTTATCGGGCCTGACGGTGTCGGCAAATCGAGCCTGTTGTCGCTCGTCTCCGGCGCGCGCGCCATCCAGAAAGGCAGGGTGGAGGTTCTGGGCGGGGACATGTCCGATCCGCGCCACCGCGAGGAGACCTGCCCGCGTATCGCCTATATGCCGCAGGGTCTTGGCAAGAACCTTTATCCCACCCTGTCCGTCTTCGAAAATATCGATTTTTTCGGCAGGCTGTTCGGGCAGGGCGGCAGGGAGCGGCAGGCGCGCATCGCCGAATTGCTGAAGAGCACCGGCCTCGAGCCATTCGCCGACCGCCCCGCGATGAAGCTTTCCGGCGGCATGAAGCAGAAACTCGGGCTCTGCTGTGCGCTTATCCACGATCCAGACCTGCTCATTCTCGATGAGCCGACCACGGGCGTCGACCCGTTGTCGCGCCGGCAATTCTGGGAGCTGATCGATTCCATCCGGGCCGGGCGTCCGGGCATGAGCGTCATCGTCGCCACGGCCTATATGGAAGAGGCCGCCGGTTTCGACTGGCTGGTCGCCATGGATGGCGGCAAGATTTTAGCCACCGGCTCGCCTGCCGAACTTCTCGAGCGCACCTCCGCCCCCAATCTCGATGCCGCCTTCATCGCGCTTCTTCCTGAAGATAAGCGCAAGGGTTACCACGAAGTCCATATCGCGCCGCGCAAGGTGGCGGGTGAGGGCGATTATGCCATCGAGGCGTCGCATCTGAGTATGCGTTTCGGCGATTTTACCGCCGTCGACAATGTCAGCTTCAAGATTCCGCGCGGCGAGATTTTCGGCTTTCTCGGCTCGAACGGTTGCGGAAAATCCACCACAATGAAGATGCTGACGGGGCTTCTGGCGGCCAGCGAAGGCGAGGCGAAGCTTTTCGGGCACAAGGTGGATGCCAGCGACATGGCGATCCGTCACCGCGTCGGCTACATGAGCCAGGCCTTCTCGCTCTATTCCGAGCTGACGGTGCGCCAGAACCTCGATCTTCACGCCCGCCTGTTCAAGCTGCCGGAAGAGAGCATTCAACCGCGTATCGCCGAAATGGCCGAGCGTTTCGATCTCGGTGCGGTCATGGAAACCCTGCCGGACGACCTGCCGCTCGGCATCCGGCAAAGACTGTCGCTGGCGGTGGCGATGATCCATTCGCCTGATATTCTCATCCTCGATGAACCGACCTCCGGTGTCGACCCGGTGGCGCGCGACGGGTTCTGGCAAATCCTTGCCGATCTCTCGCGCAACGACAATGTCACCATCTTCATCTCCACCCATTTCATGAACGAGGCGGAGCGCTGCGACCGGATTTCGCTGATGCATGCCGGCAAGGTGCTGATCAGCGATACGCCCGATGCGATTACCAAAAGCCGCAATGCCGCAACGCTCGAAGAGGCTTTCGTCGCTTATCTCGAGGATGCTTCGGGCGTGAAAAAGGCGGAGCCTGCGGCAGCGCCCGTTGCGACAGCGCAGGTGCCGGCGACGCAACATGTTGCACCCAATCGTAAGCGGTTTTTCGATTTCAGGCGCATGTTCAGCTATACCCGCCGTGAGGCGCTGGAACTGCAGCGCGATCCCATTCGCGGCACGCTGGCGGTGCTCGGCAGCGTCATCCTGATGTTCGTTATCGGATACGGTATCAATCTCGATGTCGAGGACCTGACCTTCGCGGTGCTGGACCGTGACGATTCCACCATCAGCCGCGATTACGTGCTCGACATTGCCGGCTCCCGTTATTTCATCGAGAAGGAACCGATCCGCGATTATGCCGATATGGACCGGCGGATGCGTGACGGGGAACTCAGCCTCGCCATTGAAATTCCCCCGGTTTCGGCCGCGACGTGTTGCGCGGCAAGACGGTGGAGGTGGGCGCCTGGATCGACGGCGCCATGCCGCAGCGGGCCGAGACAGTTCGCGGATACGTGCAGGGCATGCACCAGACATGGCTGGCGCGCAAGGCGGCCGAGATTTACGGCAGCGCGGCGACGCAAAGCACATTCAGCATCGAAACGCGTTATCGATACAATCCGGACGTCAAGAGCCTCGTCGCCATGGTGCCGGCGGTCATTCCGCTGCTGCTCATGCTCATTCCCGCCATGCTGGCGGCGCTCAGCGTCGTCAGGGAAAAGGAACTCGGCTCCATCGTCAATCTTTACGTGACGCCGACCACGCGGCTGGAGTTCCTGATCGGCAAGCAGCTTCCTTATGTCGCCCTCGGCATGCTCAATTTCCTGCTTCTGACGGCCTTCGCCATCTTCATCTTCCAGGTGCCCTTCACCGGAAGTTATCTCGCCTATGCGACGGGAGCGCTTCTCTATGTCATCATCGCCACCTCCATCGGCCTTCTCATGTCGTCCTTCATGAAGAGCCAGATCGCGGCGATCTTCGGCACGGCCCTGATGACTCTCATTCCGGCAACGCAATATTCGGGCATGATCGATCCCGTTTCGTCGTTGCAGGGGGCGGGCGCCTTTATCGGCAACATTTATCCCGCCACCTATTTCATGACCATTTCGCGCGGCACCTTCTCCAAGGGGCTGGATTTCGCCGGGCTCTCCGGCTCGTTCCTGCCGCTTCTCATCGCCATTCCGCTGCTTCTCATTGCCGGCGCCGCACTTTTGAGGAAACAGGCGTCATGAAGCTGTTTTCGTCCAACATCTTCCAGCTCGGCATCAAGGAACTGCGCGGCCTCGCGCGTGACGGCATGTTGCTGCTGCTCATCGTCTACGCCTTCACGCTGCAGATCTATACCGGCTCCAGCGCGCTGCCGGAGACGCTGAACAATGCCGCCATCGCCATTGTCGACGAAGATCAGTCGCCGCTTTCCGGGCGCATCAGCACGGCTTTTTATCCGCCCTATTTCTCCCCGCCGAAGCAGATTTCCATTGCGGAAATGGACAAGCGCATGGATGCGGGCCTCGATACCTTCGCGCTCAACATCCCGCCGGATTTCCAGCGCCGGCTGATGGCCGGGCAGCAGCCGGCCATCC
This sequence comes from Agrobacterium sp. LMR679, assembly GCF_027157905.1. NCBI lineage: Bacteria > Pseudomonadati > Pseudomonadota > Alphaproteobacteria > Hyphomicrobiales > Rhizobiaceae > Agrobacterium > Agrobacterium sp. LMR679. The sequence continues at coordinate 2,215,866 of NZ_JAPVOJ010000001.1, forward strand.
AGCTCAATATCGACGCCACCCGCATGAGCCAGGCTTTCAGTGGCGGCGGTTATGTGCAGAGCATCGTGACGAGCGAAGTTCAGGAATATATCAACCGCTATCGCGGTGCGACTTCGGTGCCGGTGGACCTTACCCTGCGATCTCGTTTCAACCCGGAACTGGACAAGTCGTGGTTCGGGTCGATCAACAACATCATCACCGCCATCACCATGCTGTCGATCGTGCTGACGGGGGCGGCGCTCATTCGCGAGCGCGAGCATGGCACGGTCGAGCATCTGCTGGTCATGCCGGTCACGCCGCTGGAAATCATGCTCAGCAAGGTCTGGTCCATGGGCCTTGTCGTGCTGGTGGCCTCGGCATTTTCCCTTTTCGTCGTCGTCAGGGGCCTGCTCGCCATTCCGATCGAAGGCTCGCTCCTGCTCTTCCTGCTCGGCACCGCCTTGCAACTCTTCGCCATGACGTCGATGGGCATCTTTCTTGCGACGGTGGCCGGTTCCATGCCGCAATTCGGCATGCTGCTGATCCTGTTCCTGCTGCCGTTGCAGGTGCTCTCCGGCGCCATGACACCGCGTGAGAGCATGCCTGATATCATCCAGTACATCATGCTTCTCGCACCCAACACCCATTTCGTCATACTGGCGCAATCGGTGCTTTTCAGGGGGGCGGGGCTGGATGTGGTCTGGCCGCAATTGCTGGCGCTGCTGGCCATCGGCTCCGCGCTCTTCGTTTTCGCGCTTCGCCGTTTCAGGCGGTTCCTGCGCTGATTCCGCCTATTTCCGCGCAAGTTGAATTAATTGTGTTCGGTAACGGTATGTTCGCCTTCCGTGAATATGCCTATGAGGACGGCTGGGTAAGCGGGCTTTGTTCAGGAGTAGCAAAATGAATATTGCAGCACGTCTGTCACTGGCAGCCATGATCGCTCTGGCGGCAACGCCATCTCGCGCGTCGGAGGATATGACGTCGGAGACGAGCGAAGCGATATTCGGTTTCGGAGGCGCCCTGACGAAAGAGGACATGCTGAAAAGTGCGGCCCTCATTCCGGTGGAATATGAGCGCAATGCCATTCTTGGCGGCGGTTATCAGTTCTACCCCTACCACATCGGCAACGTGAAACTCGGCGGCGAGATCGGCGTTGCCGCCAGATTCGGCAAGGGCTTTACCGGTGAAGTCTGGGCGGGTCCGGTCGCGCGTTACGAGCAGATCAGGCTCGGAGAACGGCTGTTCATCACGCCAAGCTTTACCGCCGGCCTCAGCCTCGTCACGGATGCACAGCCGGGCCGCGAGCGGGAACAGGAAATCAAGGACGACGGCAATGCCAATGTCCTGTTTTATCTGGGACCGGAAATCAACGTGTCCTTCAGCGAGGATTCCTCGACGGAATTCTTCTGGCGTCTTCACCACCGTTCCGGCGGTGGCAAAACACTGGGCAATATGAAAGGCGCCACAAACGCCAACGTATTCGGCGTCCGCTACAAGTTCTGAGCGGCGGGGGGCGGTTCCAAGCCCGGCGAACCGTCTGAATTTTAGTCACGTTTCTTTTTCGTCGCAAACCGTCACGGGGAACCCTTGCGTCTGGCGCATGGGTGGATTGCCTTATTCTGCCTGTTAATTCGTCATCGAAAAGCGCATATAGGGGGCATCAAAGGACGCCGGAACGAAAACGTTACTGACGTCACCTAAACCTCAGAAAGGGTAATGTCATGAACGTAGCACGCAGCTTCAATAACTGGCGCAAATATCGTCAGACCATCAACGAACTCGGCCGTATGAGCACCCGTGAACTGCACGATCTCGGTATCGATCGCAGCCAGATCACCAGCGTCGCCCGCGCCGCCGTTGGCAGGTAATCAAGGCGATATCGCCGCTTCTGAATGCCCAAACGCCCGCTCCGCGGGCGTTTTTGTTTTGGGGATATGGGATGCTTTTACCGCGAATATCCACCAGATAATCCGGCGATGTCGAAGTCCGAGCCGAAAGGTGGGGTTTTCCCGACGTCAGGCGACGAATATCGCCATGCAGTGAATGCATATCTGTGCTGCAAGCTTGTGCCTGTCAAATACGCAGAAAAATGCTATCTTCCAATCATCGAAAGGGATGTACCTCCTCCCACATCCTTTTGGTAATGCGGGTGATCCTACTCCTCCTCCCAAAGGATTGCCCCGGGGACAGCGGTTTTCCTCCTCCCATATCGCTGTTCATCTTTTCAAAAAGCCTGCCGCACCTCCTCCCGCGGCAGGCTTTTTTGTTTTCAGCATCTTCCTTTTTCTTCAGGGAATATCTCAGTCGAAAGCCATCATGCCGATGGGCGTCACGGCATGGGTGCCTGCGCGTCTGGCAAGGGCGTAGGCAAGGCACTGCTCAACGGCGTCCTGCGGCACGGGCTTGGCGATCACGCCGGCGCCGATGCCGAGGTTGACGACGACTTCGGGGTTTGCCGTCATGAAGATCACCACCACGCCATGATCTTCGGAAAGCCGCCGTCCGATCTCCGGGCCGGTCTGTCCGTCGGCAAGATTGACGTCGACAAAGGCGATATCGGCACGGCTGCCAAGCGCCACGGCGTCTTCCAGCCGGTTGGCGATGCCGATGACATCCGCCTCTTCTTCCGCCTGCAAAATGGAATCCTCTATATCCATGGCGATGAGGAATTCGTCTTCCACGATCAGCACACGCGGCTGTTCCGTGCGGAAACCCGGTTCGTTCTGCAAGACGTCTGCCAACATATGCCTGTCTCCATTCTGTGTGCTCCAGAGCATCGGACCGAAAAGTGCAGCGCAGTTTTCGGGTCTCCGATGCATCCACTAAACCTGGAGTGGGGAGGGCCGGTTCCGTTCTATCTCCCGCCACTCCAGCGCGGTCGGCAAGCAAACACTTCTCGGCGTAACTCGTTCCAAAGTGAGATAAACATAGTGAATGGAGTGTAAACGGCGTGCCTTTTCGGCTATCACCTTTTAAGAGCGAAGCAGTTGATTCGGTTCGGTTTTCATCCGGGGAAGGGGTCGGAGAACGTCGCCGTGGAGCATCTTTCGCCCCCTGGAACACCGTTCTTTCGCCATTATGGGGTGAAAGGCCGGCATGAAAATTCAAAGCGTTACAGCCTCTTTCCCCCATCTGGGAGGAAGCGCTGGAACCTTGCCGATCATTCGCGTGCCGCGGTCAAAAAAACGGCGCGGGACCCTATGAGTTTAGAAAGAGAATAAGACGATGACCCAGTCTCCGCGCGCCACCATTGCCCGCAACACGCCCAATATCGCCGTCGTCGGCGTTGGTGGCGGTGGCGGCAACGCGATCAACAACATGATTGCCGAGGGCATCGGCGGCGTCGATTTCATCGCCGCCAATACGGATGCGCAGGCGCTGAAGAAGACCAACGCGCCGCGGCTCGTGCAGCTCAGCTCCGAACTGACCGGCGGGCTTGGGGCGGGCGCTGATCCCGAGGTCGGCCGGCAGGCGGCGATCGATTCCCTCGATGAGATCATGGATCACCTGAGCGGTTATGACATGTGTTTCATCACCGCCGGCATGGGCGGCGGCACCGGCACGGGCGCTGCCCCGGTCATTGCCGAAGCCTGCCGGGCGAAGAACATCCTGACCGTCGGTGTCGTCACGCTTCCCTTCAGCTTCGAGGGCGCGCGCCGCATGCGGGCTGCCGAATACGGCTTCGCCAACCTGCTCAACACGGCCGATACCGTCATCGTCATCCCCAACCAGAACCTGCTGCGCATTGCCGATGCCGGCACGACCTTCGAAAATGCGCTGAAAACGGCGGACAAGGTTCTGTCGCTTGGCGTGCGCTGCATCACCGATCTCATCCTGCGCGAAGGCCTGGTCAATCTCGATTTCGCCGATGTGCGCTATGTCATGAAGAATGGCGGCCGGGCGCTGATGGGCACGGCGCAGGCCAAGGGCGAAAAGCGCGCCTCGGAAGCGGCGGCCGCAGCCATCGCCAACCCGCTGCTCGGAGAACCGTCGCTGAAGGAAGCGCGGGGCGCTCTTGTTTCCATTTCCGGCGGTAACGATCTGACGCTCTACGAGATCGATGAGGCAATGACGCTGGTGCGCGAGGCGGTCAGCGAAGAGACCGATGTGGTGATGGGCGCTTCCTTCGACCCGACGCTGGACGGCGCTTTCAAGATTTCCGTCGTGGCCACCGGCCTGCGCAACTGAGGCTTGCTTGAGGCGGGACATCGCTGGGCGTTTCTTCTCCCCCTCGGGGAGAAGAGACAAGCGGCTTACTCTTCGCTTTCTTGGGAAGTCGTCCTTCTTTAGTCGGCGATGCCCCATAAACAGCGTTCACGCCACAAATCGCATGTTTGAAGCCGTCGCGGGTAATTTTCGCGACGGCTTTTTGTTGTTTTTGAACAATTATTCCGCCATTCGAAGGGGCGGCAGCGCTGCGCGTCGTTGATTGCGAAAAAATATAATAGTACTCTTTATGTCGACAAGAGGGATTTGATGATGACGGATATAATTGCTTCTGCCGAGCGCAAGCGCGGCTCCGGCGTGAAGATGGTCTATGATCTGCTGCGCGACGAGATTCTCGATCTGGTTCTGCCGCCGGGCAGCCCCATCGATGAGGTGCAGCTTGCCGAAAGGTTCAAGATGTCGCGCACGCCGATCCGCGAGGCGCTGGTGCGGCTTTCGGGCGAGGGGCTGATCGATACGTTGCCGAACCGTTCGACCATGGTGTCGAATATCGATTTCCTCAACATGCACACCTATTTCGATGCGCTGGTGCTGATGTATCGGGTAACGACCCAGCTTGCCGCGCAATATCACCGTCCGGAAGATCTGGCCGGCATCCGCGCCCACAATGCGGAATTCGCCATTGCGGTGGAGGAGCAGGATGCGCTGGCGATGATCTCCACCAATGCCGCACTTCACCTTTCCATCGCCGAAGCCGGACGCAACCCCTATTTCACCAGCCTGTTCAAGCGGCTGCTGGATGAGGGACGGCGCATTCTCCGGCTTTATTACCAGTCCTATGACGATCGTCTGCCGAAGCGTTTCGTCGACGATCATGATGAGATCATCGCGGCGATCGCCGCGCGCGATATCGCTCTTTCCGAAAGGCTGGCCCGCGAGCATGCCGAACAGATCGTGCGGCAGGTGCAGAAACTGCTGGTGCGAAACGAGCGTCTGGAAATAAATCTGTAGCTTGTCGATTTCTTGTCGACAAATAAAATACAAGATAGTAATGTCCCTGTCGAAAGGGTGGCGCGGACGTGCGTCCATTCCCGAAAAACTGTCCCTTAGGAGCTAGTAATGACGGCCAGCATTTTTTCCGGCGTGATTCCCGCCTTGATGACCCCCTGCAAGGATGATCGCACCCCCGATTTCGATGCGCTTGTTCGCAAGGGCAAGGAACTGATCGCCGATGGCATGTCCGCCGTCGTTTATTGCGGCTCCATGGGCGACTGGCCGCTCCTGACGGACGAGCAGCGCATGGAAGGCGTGGAGCGCCTGGTGAAAGCCGGTATTCCGGTCATCGTCGGCACCGGCGCGGTCAACACGGCATCCGCCGTTGCCCATGCCGCCCACGCCCAGAAGGTCGGCGCCAAGGGCCTGATGGTCATTCCCCGCGTCCTGTCGCGCGGTTCGGTCATCGCCGCCCAGAAGGCGCACTTCAAGGCCATCCTCTCGGCTGCACCGGAAATCCCGGCCGTCATCTACAACAGCCCCTATTACGGCTTCGCCACCCGCGCCGATCTCTTCTTCGCGCTGCGCGCCGAGCACAAGAACCTCGTCGGCTTCAAGGAATTCGGCGGCCCGGCGGATATGCGTTATGCGGCCGAGAACATCACCAGCCGCGATGACGACGTGACCCTGATGATCGGCGTCGACACCGCCGTTGTCCACGGCTTCGTCAATTGCGGTGCAACCGGCGCCATCACCGGCATCGGTAATGTCCTGCCGAAGGAAGTCATTCACCTCTGCAAGCTGTCGCAGGCCGCCGCCAAGGGTGACGCGGACGCCCGCGCCCGCGCGCTGGAGCTGGAACAGGCGCTCGCCGTTCTCTCGTCCTTCGATGAAGGCCCGGATCTGGTTCTCTATTTCAAGCACATGATGGTGCTGAAGGGCGACAAGGAGTACACGCTGCACTTCAACGAAACCGACGCCCTGACCGACAGCCAGCGCGGTTATGTCGAGGCGCAGTTCAAGCTGTTCAACAGCTGGTATGCCGACTGGAGCAAGCTTCCGGGCGCTGTGCAGGCCTGCAAGGCTGCCTGAGATATTGCTGGTGTGAAAAAAGGCCCGCAATTGCGGGCCTTTTTGCATGTGATGACGTTTGAGCGTTTCTTGGCTTCGACGTCATCTCCGGACTTGTCCCACGGCTGTCCGGTTTAAATTTCTGCCGGCTACAATCCCCACGATGCTGGTGATGAAGAGTGGATATTCTCTCGGCGTCATCCTCGGCCTTGTGCCGAGGATCTAATCACGGTGAATAAAATCAATACGTTGCAGATCCTCGGGACAGGCCCGAGGATGACGGAGGAGAGGTTTGCGGATTCCGCCGTCAACTCTGCACCGGGCCGCGGGCCTTATGTATATTGTTCTCCGACACGGTCAGGAAACCGCGTCCAGCCCCTTTTCCAGCAGCCGGTCGAGCCCGGCCATTTCGGCGGCGGTAAGCGTGATGCCTTCGCTTGCGGATTTGGCGCGGGCCGCAAAACGGCGACCGGAGGGCAGGCGGGCGCCTTGGCCGATGATAGCGTCGAACAGCACTTCGGCGCGCAGGAAAGGGTCGCCCGGACGGCCCTTGGCGAAAGCTTCGGGTGAAAAGGCGACGATCAATTCTCCATGGGTTGGCGCAAGCGTGGTGGTGCCGAGAAATTCGAGCGCTTCGGGGCTGGTGAGATCGCCGATCATGATGCCGGCGAGAAGCTCGATCATGGTGCCGATGGCCGATCCCTTGTGGCCGCCAAAGGGCAGCATGGAACCGGCAAGGGCCGCCTCCGGGTCGGTCGTCGGCTTGCCGTCGGCATCCAGAGCCCAGCCTTCCGGCAGGGGCTTTCCGGCCCGCCGGTGCAGTTCGATTTCACCGCGGGCCGCAACCGACGTCGCGAAATCGAAGACATAAGGGGAGGTGCCCTTGCGCGGCCAGCCGAAGGCGAAGGGGTTGGTGCCAAGCAGAGGCTTGGTTCCGCCGGTGGGCGCGACGGTGGAATAGCTCGGGCACATGACCAGCCCGGCGAGACCGTTTTCGGTCAGCCCTTCGACTTCCGGCCAGAGCGCCGAGAAATGCGTGCAGTCATTGACGACGAGTGCTGCGATGCCCGAGCGTCTCGCCCGCTCCACCAGAACCGGCAGACCAAGTTCGAAGGCGGGGTTGGCGAAGCCGCCACGGGCATTGACCTTGACGATGGCCGTGCCGTCGTCTTCAGCCACTGCAGGTATCGCATCGGGCTTCACCTTGCCGGCCTTGACGGTGCGGAGCGCGCCTTCGATACGGTAGATGCCGTGGGACTTGCAGGCGTCCCGCTCACCGGCAGTAATGACGCGCGCCAACGCGCCCGACTGTACATCATTCAGCCCGGCCCTCAAAAAAATCGACTCGACCCGCTGGAAAAGTGCCTCAATGGTCAAGGTGGTCGTGTCGCTCATCATAGTCCTCCGATAGGGCTCGCACATTTTGAATACATAAAGTATACAAAGGTGTGAGTATTGCAACGTGTCTTTTCGATGAAGCTCAGTCAGAGCAGAAGGCCACCCTCTCAAACACGAAGATACCTTAAGCCCTCGTTCCTGTGCTTATCACAGGAAACCGGTCGACGCGCGTCTGCGCGTCGGAAAGCCTCTTTCAGCCCAAAGACTTGGGCCGGCTAGATTCCTGTGACAAGCACAGGAATGAGGGATGCTGGATGTTTCGCCCACCTTGTCCGCTCGCCGCGCGCCGGCTGGCCTAATCATCCGCGACACCTCATCAGTTCGCATGCGCAAAAATTCTTTTTGTATACTCATTGTATTTTTATGTTGATTTATCGCTTCCATGGGGAAATAGTGACCGCGCCTTCAACGGCAGACCAATTCTGGGAGCAAATCAAGAATGAAAAAATCGGTCATTTTCGCCGGCCTCTTGGCCGCCACTTCCGCTATCACCCCGGCCAAGGCCGACAAGCTGGACGACATCATCTCGTCCGGTACGCTGCGTTGCGCCGTCGTGCTCGACTTCCCGCCCATGGGCGCGCGTGATGACGCCAACAACCCGATCGGCTTCGACGTCGACTATTGCAACGATCTCGCCAAGGCGCTCGGCGTCACGGCTGAAATCGTCGAAACGCCGTTCCCCGAGCGCATTCCGGCGCTGATGTCCGGCCGCGTCGATGTCGGCGTTGCCTCGACCTCCGATACGCTGGAGCGCGCCAAGACGGTCGGCATGACCGTGCCCTACTTCGCTTTCGAAATGGCCGTTACCGCCAATGACAAGTCGGGCATCAAGTCCTTCGAGGACATGAAGGGCAAGACGGTCGGCGCCACCGCCGGCACATTCGAAGCCATTGCGCTCGAAAAGTCGGTCAAGGAGTGGGGAACCGGCGAGTTCCGTCCTTACCAGACGCAGGCAGACGTGTTCCTCGCGCTCAGCCAGGGCCAGATCGACGCCACCGTTTCCACCTCGACGGTTGCCCAGTCCAACGTCAAGGGCGGCAAGTTCGCCGGCATCTCCGTGGTCGGCAAGGCGCCCTATGACATCGATTATGTCGCGCTCTTCACCAACCGTGACGAATACGGCTTCATCAACTACCTGAACCTCTTCATCAACCAGCAGGTTCGCACCGGCCGTTACGCCGAACTCTACGAAAAATGGGTTGGCGGCGAAGTTCCCTCGCTCACCGTCAACGGCGTTTATCGCTGATCAGGACTTTTCGTAAACGGCGCGGTCACAGAGATCGCGCCGTTGATCGTTTCTGAAAAGGCGGGACGCTTAATGTTCAATTATACATTCCACTGGAATCAGGCGCTGAAGGCTCTGCCGCAGCTTCTGGACGGTGCGGTGGTGACGCTGCAGATCGCCATTCTGTCGATGGTGATCGGTCTTGCCTGCGCCATCGTGCTGACGCTGTTCCGGCTCTCCGGCAACCGCATTCTCGGCGCTTTCGCCTCCGTCTGGGTGGAAATCGCCCGCAACACGCCGGCGCTGTTCCAGATTTACATGGCCCATTTCGGCCTTGGCAATTTCGGCATTCACCTCAGCCCCTATACGGCGCTTCTGGTCGGTATCGCCTTCAACAACGCCGGTTATCTCGCGGAAAATTTCCGTGGCGCGCTAAAGGCCATTCCCGATACGCAGACGCGGTCGGGCCGTTCGCTCGGCATGACCTCGATGCAGACCTTCCGGCTGATCATCATGCCGCAGATGCTGCGCGTGGCGTTCCTGCCTGCCACCAACCAGATGGTTTGGGCAATCCTCATGACCTCGCTCGGTGTCACGGTTGGCATGAATACGGATCTCGCCGGCGTTACGCAGGCGCTCAATGCGCGCTCGTTCCGTACCTTCGAATTTTTCGCGCTCGCCGCGGTCATCTATTATGTGATCGCCAAGATCGTCACGCTCGCCGCCAGACTGCTGGCCGCGCGTCTGTTCCGTTATTGAGAGAGGTGAGCCATGTTTGAAACCGCTCTCACCTGGAGTGATCTCGCCTTCCTGGCCAAGGGTGCCGGCATGACGCTGGCCGTCACCGCCGTCGCCGTCACGGCGGGCACTGTCATGGGGATCATCTTCGGTATCATCCGTTTCCAGTTCGGCCCCTATTGGTCGCTGCCGCTGACCTTCGTGCTGGATATTTTCCGTTCCGTGCCATTGCTCATCCAGCTCGTTCTCGGCAATGCCTTCCAGTCGATCGCCAAGCTCGGCTGGCCGCCCTTCACCACCTCCTGCGTGGTGCTGTCGCTTTATACGGCAGCCTATTGCACCGAGATCGTGCGCGGCGGCATCGATGCCGTGCCGTCCAATACGCGCCGTGCCTGCCGGTCGCTGGGCATGACGTGGTCGCAGGATATGCGCTACATCGTGCTGCCGCTCGCTACCCGCGTGTCGCTGCCCTCATGGATCGGGCTCACGCTCGGTGTCATGAAGGATTCGGCGCTGGTGCTGTGGCTCGGGCTCATCGAGCTTCTGCGCGCATCGCAGATTCTCGTCACCCGCCTGCAGGAACCGCTGACGATCCTGATGATCTGCGGCGCCATCTACTTCCTTATCAGTTTCCCCATCGCCCGTTTCGGCGGGTATCTCGAAAGACGGTGGTCCCCCAATGATTGAGATCGAAAACGTCCGCAAATCCTTCGGCCCGCTGGAGGTTCTGAAAGGGATCAACCTCACCGTCAACAAGGGCGAGGTGGTCACCATCATCGGCGGCTCCGGTTCCGGCAAGTCGACGCTGCTGACCTGCATCAACGGCCTCGAGCCGATCGACAGCGGCAAGATCGTTATCGACGGCACGGAAGTGCATGCGAAGTCCACCGACCTCAACAAGCTGCGCCGCAAGGTCGGCATCGTCTTCCAGCAGTGGAACGCTTTCCCGCATCTGACGGTGCTCGAAAACGTCATGCTCGCGCCGCGCAAGGTTCTTGGCATCTCCAAGGAGCAGGCCGAGGAAATCGCGGTCAAGCAATTGACCCATGTGGGCCTTGCCGAAAAGCTGAAAGTCTATCCGAACCGCATGTCCGGCGGCCAGCAGCAGCGTATGGCGATTGCCCGCGCGCTTGCCATGTCGCCCGAATATATGCTGTTCGACGAAGTCACGTCAGCGCTCGACCCGATGCTGGTGGGCGAAGTGCTCGATACGCTGAAGATGCTGGCGGATGAGGGTATGACGATGATCTGCGTCACCCATGAAATGGCCTTCGCCCGCGATGTCTCGAACCGCGTCGCCTTCTTCCATCAGGGCGTGATGGCGGAAATCGGCACACCGGACCAGCTGTTCGGCGCGCCGCAGCATGCCGAAACCCAGAAGTTCCTGGCGAGCGTGCGGTAATGCCAGCACATGATGTCATCGTCATCGGGGCCGGCGTCGTCGGCCTCTCGGCGGCAATCGCGGCGCAGGGCCGTGGCCTCTCGGTTACGGTCATCGACCGCGAGGGACCGGCGGCGGGCGCGTCCGCCGGCAATGCCGGCGCCTTCGCCTTCACCGATATTCTGCCGCTGGCATCGCCCGGCATTCTCTGGAAGGCGCCGAAGTGGCTTCTCGATCCGCTCGGTCCGCTCAGCGTGCCGCCGGCCTATGCGCTGAAGATCGCGCCATGGATGTTCCGCTTCTGGCGGGCCTGTGCGGCGTCGAAGGTGGAACATTCCACCGCGGCACAGACCGCGCTGATGGATCTCGCCAAGGCCGAGTTGGAGCCGTTCCTGAAAAAGACCAACACCATCGCCATGCTGCGCAAGGAGGGCAATCTCCAGGTCTATGAAAGCGAGGCGGAATTCGAAGCCTCGCTTCCCGGCTGGAAGGCGCGCGAGCGGCACGGCATCGAGTTCCGGCATCTCAATGCCGAACAGATGGCCGAGATACAGCCCGGCATCGCGCCGCGTTTCACCTGCGGCACGTTCACGCCCGGCTGGTATTCCATCGCCGACCCCAAGCTCTACACGCTGGCGCTGGCCGAACATTTCCGCACCATTGGCGGCCGTATCGAATGCCTCGATATCGCTTCGCTCAGGCCGCTGGAAGACGGCGTCGAGGTGGTGAGCCATGACGGCCGCACGCGCAAGGCCGCCAGGGTGGTGCTGGCAGCCGGCGCCTTTTCGCATCGCATCGCCCGTTCGCTCGGGGAAAAAATTCCGCTGGAAACGGAACGGGGGTATAATACAACCCTGCCGTCTGGCGCCTTCGATCTGCGCACGCAGGTGACTTTCGGCGGCCATGGTTTCGTCGTCACGCGGCTTTCCTCCGGCATCCGCGTCGGTGGCGCGGTAGAACTGGGCGGGCTGGAGCTTCCCGCCAATTTCGCCCGTTCCGAGGCGCTGCTGACCAAGGCGAAAGCCTTCCTGCCGGGCCTGAAAACCGAGGGCGGCAAGCAGTGGATGGGCTTTCGCCCCTCGCTGCCGGACAGCCTGCCGGCCATCGGGCAAGCACGGCACACGGCGCGGGTGGTCTATGCTTTCGGCCATGGGCATCTTGGGTTGACGCAATCGGCGGGCACGGCCCGCATCGTCGCCGATCTTCTGACGGGGCAAAAACCCGCCATCGATACAAGGGCATTTTCGCCGCAACGTTTCTGACGGGGATTTCCGATGTCTTCTTCCCTCTCGACAGTAGCCGTTCCTGAAGCCCGCAGCATTTTGGCCGGTTCGGCTGAAGGGAAGGCGATTTCCACCACCGAGGCGCTGAGTTTCTGGGGCGGCGTCGATCCCGCCACCGGCCGGGTCATCGACGTGCACCACCCGCTGCATGGCACCTGTCTCACCGGCGGCGTGCTGTTCATGCCCACCAGCCGCGGTTCCTGCACCGGTTCAGGCGTCTTGCTCGATCTTATCCTGACGGGCCGTGCGCCTTCGGCGCTGGTCTTCTGCGAGGCCGAGGACGTGCTGACGCTGGGCGCGCTGATCGCCGCCGAAATGTTCGGCAAGCCTTTGCCGGTGCTACGTCTTGACGCGGAAAATTTCGCCCGGTTCTCCAAAGCCGTTCATGTCCGTATCGATGAGACGGCCATCGAAGCCGATGGCGTTTCCCTTGCCATCACGCCGCCGGCGACGGCGCATCTCGATCTTGGGGATGACGACCGGGCCATGCTCGAAGGACGCGATGGCGTCGCCGTGCAGCAGGCCATGCGCATCACCGTCGCCATGGCCGCCCAGCAGGGGGCATCGGCGCTTGTCGATGTCACGCAGGGCCATATTGACGGTTGCATCTATGCCAGCCCCGCCAATCTCACCTTCGCGGAAAAAATGGCGGAGATGGGCGCGAAGGTACGGGTGCCGACGACCATGAACGCCATTTCGGTGGACAAGGCGCATTGGCGTTCGCAGGGCATGCCGGAGGATTTCGGCGACCCGGCCGCAAGGCTGGCGGATGCCTATGTGCGCATGGGCTGTCGCCCGACTTTCACCTGTTCGCCTTACCTGCTCGACAGCGCGCCGCAAGCCGGCGACATGATCGCCTGGGCGGAATCGAATGCGGTGATCTTCGCCAATACTGTTCTTGGCGCGCGCACGGCGAAACATCCGGATTTTCTCGATCTCTGCATCGCGCTGACGGGCAGGGCGCCGCTTGCCGGCGTCTATCTGGAGGAAAATCGTCGTCCCCAGCGCATCGTCAATGTGGCGTTGCCGCAGGGCGTGGATGATGCCTTCTGGCCGCTCATCGGTTATCTGGCGGGCAAGGCCGCGCCGGATTGCATTCCGCTGCTGCGCGGCCTTGGCCCTGCGAAGCCGTCACGGGATGATCTAAAGGCGCTTTGCGCCGCTTTCGGCACCACCTCCGCTGCGCCCATGCTTCATATAGAGGGCGTAACGCCGGAAGCCGGTCTTTCGCCTCTCGAAACGGCCGATACCGTTACTGTTTCACCCTCCGATATGGCCGCCGGCTGGTCGCTTCTCAATGAAGGGCCGGAAGAGGTGCAACTTGTCGCCATCGGCAGCCCGCACGCCTCGCTGGAGGAGTGCCAGGCGCTTGCGGCTGAATTTGCCGGCCGCCGGCGTCACGCGGATGTTGCGGTGATCGTCACAGCCGGCCAGCAGGTCATCGATGCGGCCGGGCAGGACGGCACTTTGCAAAGCCTGCGCGACAGCGGCGTGCAGGTGCTGCCTGATCTTTGCTGGTGCTCCATTTCCGAGCCGGTTTTCCCGACGAAGACCCGTGCCCTGATGACCAATTCCGGCAAATACGCTCATTACGGACCCGGCCTCAGCGGCCGCGCCGTGCGCTTCGGCAGCCTTGCCGAGTGCGTTGAAAGCGCGCTGACCGGCCGTGCCCCATCCCTTCTTCCTTCATGGCTTTCCTAAGGAGTTTTGAATGCGCAGTATCAAGACCGTTCATGTCATTTCCGCCCATGCGGAAGGCGAGGTGGGGATGTGATTGTCGGCGGTGTCAGGCCGCCGCCGGGCGAGACGATCTGGGAGCAGAGCCGCTTCATCGCCCGCGATGAGACCCTGCGCAATTTCGTGCTCAACGAGCCGCGCGGCGGCGTGTTCCGGCACGTCAACCTGCTGGTGCCGCCGAAACATCCGGATGCGGATGCCGCCTTCATCATCATGGAACCGGAAGATACGCCGCCCATGTCCGGCTCCAACTCCATCTGCGTTTCCACCGTGCTGCTGGATGGCGGCATCGTGCCGATGCAGGAGCCGGAAACCCATATGCTGCTGGAAGCGCCGGGCGGGCTGGTGAAGGTGCGCGCCGAATGCCGCAACGGCAAGGCCGAGCGCATTTTCGTGCAGAACCTGCCGAGCTTTGCCGCAAAGCTCGATGTCGAACTCGAAGTCGAAGGCCTCGGTACGCTGAAAGTGGACACGGCCTATGGCGGCGACAGCTTCGTCATCGTCGACGCCGAGGCGATGGGCTTTAGCCTGAAGCCGGAAGAGGCGCATGAGATTGCCCGCCTCGGCGTGCGCATCACCAATGCCGCCAACAAGGCTTTGGGCTTCGACCATCCCGAAAACCCGGACTGGCGGCATTTTTCCTTCTGCCTGTTTGCGGGCAAGGTGGAGCGCACGGCCGAAGGCCTCAGGGCAGGGGCGGCCGTCGCCATCCAGCCGGGCAAGGTGGACCGTTCGCCGACCGGCACGGCGCTTTCAGCCCGCATGGCGGTGCTGCATGCGCGCGGCGAGATGAAGGAAGGCGAAACACTGACGGCGGTGTCGCTGATCGGCTCCACCTTCACGGGCCGTATTCTTGGAACCACAACGGTCGGCGACCGTCCGGCCATCCTGCCGGAAATTTCCGGCCGAGGCTGGATCACCGGTATTCACCAGCACATGCTCGATCCGTCCGATCCGTGGCCGGAAGGGTATCGTCTGACGGATACCTGGGGTGCGCGGTAAATAAGGGCGTTACGGGTCGAAAATTTCGCTGGGGTGGGATTTTTAGATATGCCCGGCGGTGCGGCCCGTTTCTTCTCCCCGCCGGGGAGAAGGTGGCCCGAAGGGTCGGATGAGGGGTAACGCCAGCGACAGAATGAGAGCTTGCCCCCTCATCCCGCTGCCGCGGACTTCTCCCCCTCGGGGAGAAGAAACAAGCGACATCCGCTCGTTCCACTATTGCTAAAGCCTTATCCACCCAGCCGTTTCGTCGTCTCCCGCACGATCAGCTCGAACCCGACATCCACCCTTGCGCCCTCGGGAACAATGGCATCCTTTTCCGCCTCCAGTATCGAAAGCAGCAACTCGCCCGCCCTGCGGCCGATCATCTGGGCATCGACGCGGATCGTTGAAATCGCCGGATAACATTGCCGGCCGATATCGAAGTCGCCGAAGCCGAGGATGGAAATGCGGTCAGGGACACTGATTCCCCTTCGATGACATTCCATCAGCGCGCCGACGGCGGAAATATCCGATACGGCGAAGATCGCCTCGACATCTGGGGCCTTGGCCAGCAGCGAGCCGAGGGTCTTTGCCCCGTGGTCATAGGAGACCGGGGCGCTGCCTTCGCGGATGATGAGATCGTCGGCAATGCCTGCTTCCCGCAGGGCCGCGCCGAAACCGAGCAGGCGGCTTTCACCGCGCCAGTCCTTAACATCGCCATCGGCCCTCGAACCGAGCGCGCCGATCCGCTTGAATCCAAGCGATATCAGATGCTTGGCGGCGGTTCTTCCCACTTCGTAATTGGAAAAACCTACCGCATGGTCGATCGGGTGTTCGGGAACGTCCCAGATTTCCACGATCGGGATACCGGCGCGCATCAAAACCTCGCTCGCCATCTTGGTATGCACCGTGCCGGCGACGACAATGGCATCGGGGCGGCGCTCCATCATGGTGCGGATGACGCGTTCTTCCTCCTGCAGATCGTACATGGTGTAGCCGATCAGCAACTGGTAATCGGCGGCGCGCAGCGCATTGGCAAGCCCCTGAGCGCTATCGGCGAAGTTGGAGTTGGTGAGCGTTGGCAGGATGGCGGTGATGAAATTGGTGCGGCGGGAGGATAGCGAACCGGCGATCCGGTCAGGCACATAGCCCAGCTTCTCGATGGCCTTCATCACCTTCTGGCGTGTCTCTTCCGACACCAGGGCGGGATCGGCCAGCACCCGCGAAACGGTCATCTTGGAGACGCCCGCGAGTTTTGAGACGTCGCTCATGGTTGCTTTTTTTGACGTGACTAACGCTGCGGCCAAGGGCGTGCGCTCCACCAAAGCATGTCTCCCTAAATTCGAACCGGTTCAGGACAAGACATACACGAAGACAATAAGGGAAAGCACGCCGTATGATTGCAGATCGATGCGGCGTGCACCGGATTTATGCGACGCGGCTATAGACCAGATGATAAAAGCGCCCGTCGCACATGCTCATCATCTCGTCCGTCAGCACCCGGCCTTCCAACCGGACGGGGGAGACCAGCGCTTCCTCCACCGCCTCCATCGACGGATAGTCGATTTCCTGCACCATGATGATCGAGGCGGCGTCCGGGTCGGTACGCTCGGTGCGCATCACCCGCACGGCCTGCGCATTCGGCATGCGTTTCCAGACCGGCAGCAGTTTCTCCTCGACGATGCGGAAAAACTCCTCCTCCCGGCCGGGGTGAATCCTGCCTTCGAAAATTGCCGAGCGTGTATACATGTTTCCTCCCGAATGATTGCCGACCCAAACAGTTCTGTAGATCGGACTTGCAATGATACCGATAACATGCATTATTGATCCTGCCAAGAACGTGAAGCGGTGTCGACCAGAGGAAAATCGATAACCAGCCGAAAACACTGAATTTCATAGGAGATTCATCTGGTTTTGTGCTTTCGCGCCTTCTTGGGAGGAGTTTTTAGTCAATCGCGTTAAAATGTTATCGAGAACATTTTTCGGTTCGCGCAAGGCCGCTGTTCCATTCTGGGCAGCCACTTATAAGGTTGGAGGAGAAACCATGAGCATATCCAGATTTCTGAAGAACATGACCGTTGCCGTCGGTGTTGCGGCAGCAACGCTCGCCGCAACCACGTCCGCCCATGCCGTCTCGATCAGCGAGATCACGGCGCGCGGCAAGGTCAAGATCGGTGTTCTGACCGGTGCGCCGCCGATGGGCATGGTGGATGAGAAGGGCAATCCTTCCGGTTACGACGTCGATGTCGCCAATCTCATCGGCTCTTACCTGTCGCTGCCGGTGGAACTGGTGCCGCTGACACCGCCCGCCCGCATTCCCGCCCTTCAAACCGGCAAGGTCGACTTCCTTGTTGCGACGCTTGCGCCAACCGGCGAGCGCGCCAAGACCGTCATGTTCACGCAGCCTTACAGCGCCTTCAACATGGACATCATCTCGGGCAAGGACCAGAAGTTCGAAAATCTCGACAGCCTCAAGGGCAAGCGGGTTTCGGTCAATCGCGGTTCCTCGCAGGAGACCGCGCTGCGCAAGGCCAATGTCGAAGGTCTTGAAATCGTCGTTTACGAAGACGATTCCACCAGCGCCCAGGCCCTGCTTGCCGGTCAGGTTGATGCCGTGGCCCTGCCGTCCACGGTTGGCGAAGCCATCATCAAGCAGCGCCCGGAAGCCGGTCTGCAGGTTGGTTTCACCTTCTTCCAGCAGGGCAATTCCATGGCGACCAAGCTTGAGGATTTCGAGCTGCGCCAATGGCTAAACACCTCCATCTACCTCATGAAGATGTCCGGCGATCTCGACCGTATCTCGGTGAAGTGGACCGGCCGTCCGCTGCCGCAATTGCCAAGCTTCTGATTGAGCCTTTCAACGCGCCCGCCGGGAAAATTTTCGGCGGGCCCGGGAAATGTCAACGGAGTGACGCATGTCCTATACATTCCAATTCGGCGCGCTCGCCCAGTATCAGAACGAGATTCTGAACGGCATATGGCTGACGATCAAGCTGTCGGTCCTCTCCATCGTGCTCGGCTGCGCTTTCGGCATTCTTTTGGCCTCGCTGCGGTCCATCAATGGCGGCATCGTCCGCATCATCGTGGACGGTTATGTGGAAGTCATCCGCAATACGCCGTTTCTCGTGCAGCTTTTCATCGTCTATTTCGGTCTGCCGGGTCTCGGCTTCAGGGTAGGGGCGGATACGGCGGCGCTGATCGGCATGACCATCAACCTCGCGGCCTATTCGACCGAGATCATCCGCGCCGGCATCGAGGCGGTGCACAAGTCGCAGATCGAGGCGGGCGAAGCGCTTGGTTTCACCAAGTACCAGATCTATCGCCACGTCATCATCGTGCCCGCCATCGCCAAGGTCTATCCCTCGCTGTGCAGCCAGTTCGTGCTGATGATGCTGGCATCGAGCATATGTTCGGCCATTTCCACCCATGAGCTTGCGGCCGCCGCAGCCTTCGTGGAATCGCAGACCTATCGCTCCTTCGAGGTCTATATCGTCGTCACGCTCATCTATCTTGCGCTGGCGCTTTCGCTGCGGCTCATCCTTGCCCTTGTCGGCATGTGGCTATTTGGCCGCCGCGTCGCCCGCAAGACGATGACCGCCATGCCGGAGGTGCAGTCATGACTCTTCGAACTTTCGGCTGGAACGAATTCGGCTTCCTGCTGACCGCCCTGCAATGGACCGTGCTTCTGACGATCATTGCGCTTATCGGCGGCGGCATCGTCGGCTTCTTCGTGGCGCTCGCCCGCACCTCGAATTTCAAGGCGCTGCGCATTGCCGCCGGCACCTATATCCAGGTGATCCAGGGCATTCCGGTGCTGATGATCCTGTTCCTGTCCTATTACGGCCTCAGCCTTGCCGGACTGGAACTGCCGCCGCTCTTTGCCGCCGGCGCCTCGATGACGATCTATACATCGGGTTACCTCGCGGAAATCTGGCGCGGCTGCATCCAGGCGGTGCCGAAGCAGCAATGGGAAGCGTCGGAATCGCTGGCGCTGACCCGCGCCCAGCAATATCGCTACGTCATCCTGCCGCAGGCGATCCGCATTTCGCTACCGCCGACCGTCGGTTTTGCCGTTCAGGTCGTCAAGAATACGTCCATCGCATCGATCATCGGTTTCGTCGAACTGGCGAGAGCGGGGCAGCTCATCAACAATGCCACGTTCCAGCCGTTCCGCGTCTTCGTCGCCGTGGCCGTGCTTTATTTCGTCGTCTGCTACCCGTTGTCCCAGCTGTCACGTTGGCTGGAAAGGAGGCTTCATGCCGGAAGTAATCGTTGAAAACGTTCACAAGAGCTTTGGCGCTCTGGAAGTCCTCAAAGGCGTGTCGCTGACGGTCGGCCGCGGTGAAGTCTTCGCCCTCATCGGCCGCTCCGGCTCGGGCAAAAGCACGCTGCTGCGCTGCATGAACGGGCTGGAGAAGATCAATTCGGGCCGTATCGAAATCGCTGGTCATGCCATCGGGGAAGATGCCAAGGCGCTGCGCAAGCTGCGCACCGATGTCGGCATCGTCTTCCAGAGCTACAATCTCTTCCCGCACCTGACGGTCGGCGAAAACATCATGCTCGCGCCGCGCATCGTCAAGGATGTGGCGAAATCGGAAACCAAGGATATTGCCCGCGAAGTTCTGCAACTCGTCGGCCTTTCGGAGAAATTCGATTCCTATCCGGATCAGCTTTCCGGCGGACAGCAGCAGCGCGTGGCGATTGCCCGTTCGCTCGCCATGCGGCCGAAGGTGATGCTGTTCGACGAGGTGACCTCGGCGCTCGACCCTGAATTGACCGAGGAAGTGCTGACCGTGATGGAAAACCTCGCCAAAGACGGCATGACCATGATCCTCGTCACCCATGAAATGGCCTTTGCGCGCCGCGTCGCGACCGAAACCATCTTCATGCACAAGGGCAAGATCTGGGAGCAAGGCCGTTCCTCCGAACTCTTCGCCAACCCGCAAACGCCGGAACTCCGGCAATTCGTCAAGGCCGATGTGAAGTAGTTCACCGGCGCAAAGGAAACTTCATGACCACTGAAATCGTGCAATTGTGCCCGCTCATCCCGGCACTGGAAGAAGAACTCGCGCAGCGCTTCACCGTGCATCGCCTGTTCGAGGCTGCTGACAAGGCGGCGTTCCTTGCTGACAAGGGTGCTTCAATCCGCGGCGTCGTCACCGGCGGCCATATCGGCCTGCCGGCGGATATCGGCGCCGCACTTCCCAATCTTGAAATTGTCGCCATCAACGGCGTCGGTTTCGACAAGGTCGATCTGACTGATGCCAAACAACGCGGTTTCCGCGTCTCCAATACGCCTGACGTGCTGACAGCCGATGTTGCCGACCTCGCGCTCGGTCTCGTTCTGGCGCAGGCGCGCAAGCTGCCGCAGGCGGATCAGCATGTGCGCACGGGGCAATGGCTGAAGGGCGATATGGGGCTTTCCACCCGCGTCGCCGGCCGCCGTTACGGTATTTTCGGCCTCGGGCGCATCGGCCAGGCAATCGCAAAGCGGCTCGAAGGCTTTGATGCGCGGATTTCCTATACCGCCAGAAATCGCCGCGATGTCGCTTATAACTATTATGACAGCATCGAGGCGCTGGCCGCCAATTGCGATGTGCTGATCATCGCCGCCGCCGCAACCGCCGAAACGCGCCATATCGTCAATGCGGATGTGTTGAAGGCCCTCGGTTCCCAGGGCGTGCTCGTCAACGTGGCGCGCGGCTCGCTGGTGGATGAAAAGGCGCTTGTCGAGGCGCTTTCGAGCGGCACGATCGGTGGCGCGGCGCTGGATGTCTTCGAGGATGAGCCGCGCGTGCCGGAAGCGCTTTTTGCCTTCGACACCGTCACGCTCGCTCCGCATGTCGGCAGCGGCACGCACCAGACGCGCCGCGCCATGGCTGATCTCGTTCTCGCCAATCTCGATGCCCATTTTGCCGGCAAAGAACTGCCGACGCCGGTGGTGTGACGGGCAACGAATTGCCGCCTGTCGTTTTGACGGCGCAGCTTCGGTTGCGCCGTTTCGATTGAGGCCGGCAGGGCTTCAGGCAGGCTGCTGCAAAAGGCGGGTTTCCCGGCAATCTCCCGCCGTTGTTCATATTTATATAATACGTATAATCCTACTATTCTGCTTCCTTATAAAATGATGAGGCGGAGAGGTGCGTTCCAAAGGCCCGAAGACACCCGAAGAGAACCGGATGTCGCGAAAAAAGCGCGATGTCACGCCATCCGCCACTCCTGACATGAGCGAAAACACCAATCCTTCCGACCGGCACGCGCTTCTGGAAGCGATGATCGACCACGTGCCGGATTTTATCTATGCCAAGGATCTGGAAGGGCGCTTTCTTTTCGCCAATCGCGCCATCGTCACCGAAAACGGCTTTGACACGGTCGAGCAACTGATCGGGCTCACCGACTACGATATTAACGGTGAAGCGGCGCGGCGCGCCGGCATTCCCGATACCGAGGCGCGGGTGATGCGCACCGGCGAACCGGATCTCGGTTACGAGGAACGCGCCATGCGCGGCGATATCGATCGCTGGCTCATGATGTCGCGAGTGCCGCTGAAGGACAAGGCCGGCAACATCATCGGCGTGGTCGGCGCCTCGCGGGATATAACCCAGAAAAAGGCGTCAGAAAGACTGCTTCAGGCGCAGGCGCATATTCTGGAAATGATCGTCGCGGCGGCGCGTATCGAGGATTTTCTCGAGGAGTTCGTCAAGGCCATCGAAAATCTCGCGACCGGACTGGCTTGCGCGGTGCGGGTGTTCGATGCGGCGGAAGGGGAGCCTTCCGTTTATGCCTCGCCGGCACTGGCGCAGCAGGTGGGGCTGGCCGCGCTTGTTTCCAGCGTCAGCGATCCTGAGAGCCTTATCCATCCGGCAGAAAATATTGCGTTTAGTTTCGATATTCCCGCCAGCGAAGGCAAGGCGCATGGTTTCGTCTGGTGCATGCTGGCCGGCCGCCAGCCGGAGGCGGCGTTGGTGGAATTCATCGGCGCGGCAGCGCGCATGGCGGGGCTGGCGATCGACCGCAAAAGGGCGGCGGAACATATCGCCTTCCTGGCGGACCACGATATGCTGACCCGGCTGCCGAACCGACGTTTCCTCGATACGAGACTGCCGGAAATACTGGCGGCTGCGGCAAAGGCGAACCGAAGGGTCGGTATCGGTTTTCTCGATCTCGATAATTTCAAGCAGATCAACGATACGCTCGGCCACAGCATCGGCGATGCGTTGCTGTCGAAAACCGCCGAGCGCATTGCGAAAAGCCTCCGGAAGAACGATCTCGTTCTCAGGGTGGGCGGCGACGAGTTCGTCATCATTCTGGAAGAGCGCAGGGACGATGTCGAAAACCGCCTGCAGCGCATCCGCGCCGCTGTCTCGCAGCCATTGCGTATCGGCAATTACGATATCAAGGTCACATGCAGCATCGGCATGGCCTTTTTCCCGGAACATGGGGAAACCACGGCGGAAATCGTCGCGGCGGCCGATCTCGCCATGTATGAGGCCAAACATACCGGTCGCGACAGCATTGCCACCTTCACCCCGAATATGGCGGATGATCTGAGGAAGAAGTTCACCCGCATCGAGGAATTGCGAAAGGCGGTAAAGAGGGACGAGTTCGTACTGCACTTCCAGCCGCAGGTCGATCTTTTCAGCGGCCGGATCAGCGGCGTGGAGGCGCTGGTGCGCTGGCAGCACCCCACGGAAGGTCTGCTTGGTCCTGCGGAATTCATCGGGCTTGCGGAGGAAACCGGCCTGATCGTCGAACTCGGAGAAAGCATTCTCAAAAAGGCCTGTCGTCAGGCGCAGGCATGGGCCGCGGCCGGCCTGTCGCCCGTCAAAATGGCGGTCAATATCTCTCCGCGGCAGTTTCAGGGCGGGCTGGTGCAGCAGATAAGGTCGGTGCTCAAGGAAACCGGCCTTGCGCCATCCCTGCTGGAAATCGAAATCACCGAGACGCTCATCATTCAGGATGTCGAAACATCGGTGCGGATCATGCGGGCCATCAAACAGATGGGTGTCAGCCTGGCGCTGGATGATTTCGGTATCGGTTACTCCTGCCTCGGCATGCTCAAGACATTCCCGCTGTCCTGCATGAAGATAGACCGCTCGTTTCTCACCCACCTGCCGGAAAAGACCAAGGACAGCGCCATCGTCTCGATCATGATCCAGCTTGCCGGGTCTCTTGGCATCGATGTCATTGCCGAAGGTGTGGAAGCCGGCGAGCAGGCGACATTTCTGCGTGATGCCGGCTGCCCCTACGGTCAGGGTTATTACTTCAGCCGCCCGGTACCGGCAGAGGCGATAGAAGACATGCTGGCGAAGACGACGATATTCGCGACCGGCTTACCCGAAGACCGCCTGTAGACCGCCTCGGGCGACCGGTTGTTTCAGATCGGCCAGATATGGCTTTCCGGGAGAGGCCGGGCGGACGTTTTGCCGCCTGCGTCCTTTCCTGTTCCTCGATGAAAACCACTTTGCTTCTCCATGCCCGCGAGTACTGACGCCTCCCGATCCGGACGGAACGGGAGCGTTTGTTGTTTTTGTGTCTTATAATTTAGTAATTGAAGATAGTATTTAAAAGTAATTAATTCCATTATTTTGAAATAATAATAAGAAATATTATATTTTAAACTATTGAATTGTTGTAATTTTACTACGAGACTGAATTGCGTACTTTGTCTGTATTTGTATTCCGTCGATTTAAATTGCGAGTCTGCCGCAACTTCTGTCATTTGCTGAATCAGCGCAGGGAAGCGGGCGGCAGGGAAAAGACCAGCCCTCAAATTTGCGCATTCGTTGAAAAATTTTTGACTGGAGATTACAAATGAACATCAAGAGCCTTCTGATCGGCTCCGCTGCGGCTCTCGCAGCAGTATCCGGCGCACAGGCCGCTGACGCCATCGTCGCTGCCGAGCCCGAGCCCATGGAATATGTTCGCGTCTGCGACGCTTTCGGCACCGGCTTCTTCTACATCCCCGGCACCGAAACCTGCCTGAAGTTCGACGGTTACATCCGTTTCCAGACCGACTTCGGTCGTGACCAGTCCGGCACGTCCGACTGGGATTCCTTCACCCGCGCCCAGTTCAACGTCGACACGCGTTCGGACACCGAGCTCGGCGCTCTGCGCGGTTACTTCGGTTTCCGTGGCCAGGCCGACCAGGACAGCAGCCGCGCTGTCGTTCTTGACCAGGCTTTCATCGAAATCAGCGGCCTGAAGGTCGGTTTCTACTATAACTGGTGGGATGACGGTCTCTCTGGTGAAGTCGATAACCTCAGCTCGAACCAGACCCGTCTGAATGCTATCCGTTACACCTATGACGCTGGTTCCTTCTACGCTGGTGTTGCCGTTGAAGAACTGGAAGGTGTTATCGCCGGTAACTCGATCACAACATCTGGCAGCACGACGACCATCCAGCGCAACAATCTGGGCGTAAACCAGCTCAACTGGACGACGCAGAACCGCCAGGGCGACAACAATGTCGGCGTCAGCGCCATCATCGGCGCCAAGTTCGGCGGCGTTAAGGCTAACCTGCTCGGCGGTTACGACACCGACGCTGAAAACGGTGCGATCCGTGCGATCATCACCGCTGATGTTGGCCCGGGCACGTTCGGCCTCGCAGGCGTCTGGGCTTCTGGCGCCAACGCATACTACGAAGAGTCCGAGTGGTCCGTTGCTGCTGAATACGCCATCAAGGCGACCAAAGAACTGACCATCACCCCCGGCGTTCAGTACTTCCGTACGCTCGATATCGGCACCGACGGCAAGTTCACTGGCGACCGCGATGCATGGCGCGCTGGTGTAGCAGTTGGCTACAAGATCACTTCCGGCCTCTCCACGCTCGTTTCGGTTAACTACCAGAGCGTTGACGGCAATGAGCGCGTTCGTAGCGGCATCGGCAGCGGCGCTGGCGACCAGTGGACCGGTTTCGTTCGCCTGCAGCGTTCGTTCTAATAGTCTACAAAAAGCATAGTAGGGTTAGACAACTCAGATCCACCCCGTTTCCGAACGGGTGAGTAACTAGCTCCAGTCAAAGTTTCTGACATGATGTCAGGTTTACTCCCCGGACCCCTCCAGGCCGGGGAGTTTTTGCGATTATAGTCGATGCGTGGATGGCGGCTCGTCCATTTGGTTGGAGAATGCGTGCGGGCTTGCTACTCTTCCTTTGCTCCCCCAAATGTCCATGCAGGAAAATCGGCTATCCCGTGATCAGGGCGATTGAGTAATTGTCTGCAATATGAAATATTATTGTATACAATAAGTCAGGTGCTCCCATGGAATTCGATTTTACCGCGCTTGAGCCGCAGAGCCGTTATCGCTTGCTGACCAATTTTATCGGTCCCCGGCCGATAGCGCTTGTCACAACGCGCTCGGCCGCTGGCCACAACAATGCCGCGCCGATGAGCTTTTTCAACGTTTTCTCCCATGATCCGCCGATCGTTGTTCTCGGCATCCAGCCGCGTGTGACGGGCGAGGAGAAGGATACGATGGCCAATATTCGTCGCACCGGCGAATTCGTCATCAACATGGTCGATATGGCTCTGTCCGAACAGATGCTCGTCTGCGGCCTCGGCTTCGACAGCGAAGTTGATGAACTTTCGATTGCCGGACTGACGGCCACGCCCTGCAGCAAGATCGATGCGAGCTTTGCGGCGGAATCGCCCTGCGCCTTCGAATGCCGTGTGGAGCGCCTGATCGATTATCCGCGCCGTACCCTTGTCCTGGGCGAGGTAGTGCACATGCATGTCCACAAGGACTGCCTCGATGCGGAGGGGCGTTATGTCGATCCGGACCGATATCAGCCGATTGCGCGCCTGCATGCCGATAATTACATCAGCTCGGATCGCCAGTTCGTTCTCAAGGCGCCCGCGATGACCGACTTCATTAAGCCGGATGGCGAGTGACGGTTCTTGCGGCTGAAGCGCTGAATACCTTTCGCCTGCCGTCGCAAACTCGAGAAAATGAGAGGGCAGGGCATCGAGGCGGCGATGACGATTGGTCTCGCTTCCAGGCGCTGTGCGGTAGGAGGCGAAACGACGGATGGGTCAATGCCGTCATAAGCTGCGTCCAGTGCGGTTGGAGTGGTTGACCGAACGTCAACGCCCATGACTGCCCGCGCCTGACGGAACCCAGTCTTGCCACCCCGTGCGATTTCAGGAAAACAACGGCATCCATTTGCGGGCTTCCCCGCCTCGTTCTAGTGTTCTCCTGCTCGCACCATCCGCAGGGTCGCGAGCGACGCGGGAGGACGCATGATCGACAAGCTGGAATTTTTCATTGCATTGGCGCGCGCAGGGCATTTTGGCCGCGCGGCGGAGGAGTGCGGCGTTTCCCAACCCAGTCTCTCGGCCGCGATCCGGCAGCTGGAGGACCAGCTTGGTGTCGTTCTTGTGGTGCGTGCGGCGCGTTATCAGGGGCTGACACCGGAGGGCCAGCGTGTTCTGGAATGGGCGCGTCGCATCGTCGCCGATACGCGCACCATGCGTGAGGAAATGCGGGCGGCGCGCAAGGGTCTGGCGGGCCACATCCGCCTTGCGGTCATTCCGACGGCGCTTGCGATGGTGCCGCGATTGACGGAATCCTTTCAGGCCCGGCATCCCGACGTGACCTTTTCCGTGACGTCACGCACCTCGCTTCAGGTCCTGAGCCAGATCGAAAACCTCGAGATCGATGCGGGAATCAGCTATCTCGACAATGAACCCCTTGGCCGAGTGACCACGGTGCCGCTTTATTCGGAGCGATATCACCTGATTGCAGCGGCCGGAACGCCGCTCGCCGATCAGGAAAGCGTTACCTGGAAGCAGGTTTCAGGTCTTAGGTTATGCCTATTGACTTCGGATATGCAGAACCGCCGCATCATCAATAAGCATATGGCTGAAGCGGGCGTAGAGGTGAAACCGACATTGGAGTCCAACTCCATGATTGTGCTGTTTTCGCATATCCGAACCGGACAATGGGCTTCAATAATGCCGCGTAACATAGCGGAATCATTCGGTTTTCCAAAGCAGATCAGAATGATACCGATTACCGAACCGGATGCGGAACATCTGGTGGGGCTGATCGCGACCTATCGCGAACCACACACGCCGCTCGTTTCCGCGCTTCTTCATGAGGCGCGTCAGCGCGCAGCGGCGATGGCTTTTGATAGGAATTTCCTATCGGTTGACGAAAACACATTATTGACCTGATCCGGCCGACCTCGCCATTCTCCCGAACCATGCAGGGGCTGCGCTGACACTGAAACATGTGCCGCTCGCCATACCTGCCCCTGTCGGTTTGGGAGGACTGGCTTATGAATATCCGTGCGGTTGCCGCAGATGAGGCGGCCCGTGTTTCCGCTATCATTGACGAACTTCTCCACCTGGAGGGGCCTTTGCTGCCCATTCTGCATGCGGTGCAGGAAGAATTCGGCTACATACCGGAAAGCGCCAAGCAGATCGTTGCATCCGCGCTGAATATATCGCGCGCCGAGGTCCATGGCGTCGTGACCTTCTATCCTGATTTTCGCGATCATCCGTCCGGCCGGCATGTGCTGAAGCTCTGTCGCGCCGAGGCTTGCCAGTCGATGGGTGGCGAGCCTCTTGCGGACACCATCAAGTCCCGGCTCGGCCTTGACTGGCACGAAACGGCAGCCGACGGTTCCGTCACGCTGGAGCCGGTCTTCTGTCTCGGGCTTTGCGCACAGGCGCCCGCGCTGATGCTGGATGGCGAACTTCACGCACGACTGGACGAGCACTGTCTTGGCGACATTCTGGCGGAGGCGCGCCGATGAGTGTCACCGTTTTTGTTCCGGGCGATTCCGCCGCGCTTGCCGTTGGCGCAGACCGTGTCGCCGAAGCGATCGGCCGCGAGGCGGCCAGCCGCAATCTCGATGTGCATATTGTCCGCAATGGATCGCGCGGCATGCTCTGGCTTGAAGTGCTGGTGGAAGTGCGCACCGAACATGGCCGTATTGCCTACGGGCCGGTCAAGGCCAGCGACGTTGCTTCGCTTTTCGAAGCGGGTTTTCTCACCGGCGGCGAGCATCGTCTCTGTCTCGGGCCGACGAAGGACATCCCGTTCCTGAAAAGCCAGACGCGCCTGACATTTGCCCGCTGCGGCGTTACCGATCCATTGTCGCTTACGGATTACCGCGCCTATCAGGGCTTGAAAGGCCTCGAAAAAGCCGTCGCCATGGCGACGGCCGATATCGTTGCGCAAGTGACCGAAAGCGGCCTGCGCGGACGCGGCGGCGCGGGTTTCCCGACCGGTATCAAATGGAAGACCGTCGCCGATGCGGTGGCCGACCAGAAATATATCGTCTGCAATGCCGATGAGGGCGATAGCGGCACCTTCGCCGACCGCATGATCATGGAGGGCGATCCCTTCGTGCTGATCGAAGGCATGGCGATTGCCGGCCTCGCCGTCGGCGCGACGAAAGGTTTCATCTATACGCGTTCGGAATATCCTTACGCCATCAAGGTCATGGAGCAGGCGATCGAGATCGCCCGCCGCGAAGGCATCATCGGCCCGTCCGTGCTTGGTTCCGGGCGGGCCTTCGATCTCGAAGTGCGCATGGGTGCCGGCGCCTATGTCTGCGGCGAGGAAACCTCGCTTCTGAACAGTCTGGAAGGCAAGCGCGGCACCGTGCGCGCCAAGCCGCCGCTTCCTGCTTTGCAGGGCCTGTTCGGCAGGCCCACCGTCGTCAACAATGTGATTTCGCTCGCCTCCATTCCGGTCATCATGGATCGCGGCGCGGCGTTTTATCGCGATTTCGGCGTCGGCCGCTCGCATGGCACCATCCCCATCCAGCTTGCCGGAAACATCAGGCATGGCGGGCTCTATGAGACCGCCTTCGGCCTGCCGCTCGGGCATCTGGTCAATGATATCGGTGGCGGCACGATCACCGGCCGCCCCGTCAAGGCGGTGCAGGTGGGCGGTCCGCTCGGGGCCTATTTCCCGGTTTCGCTGTTCGATACGATCTTCGACTATGAAGCCTTCACCGCCGCCGGTGGCCTGATCGGCCATGCCGGCATCGTGGTTTTCGACGATACCGCCGATATGCTGCATCAGGCCCGGTTCGCGCTGGAATTCTGCGCCGTCGAAAGCTGCGGCAAGTGCACGCCATGCCGCATCGGCTCCACACGTGGGGTCGAGACGGTGGACAGGATCGCGCTCGGCATCGAGCGGGAGAAAAATACGGCGCTCCTCGCAGACCTCTGCGAAACCATGAAATTCGGTTCGCTCTGTGCGCTCGGCGGCTTCACGCCCTATCCCGTCATGAGCGCACTCCGGCATTTTCCTGATGATTTTGCCCCCACCCCACGTGTTGAAGCGGCGGAGTAAGACCATGGCCCTTGTGACAGAATTCGACTATGGAACCCCCAAATCCCACGCAACGGACATGGTGACGCTCACCATCGACGGCAGGCAGGTGACTGTGCCTGCGGGAACCTCGATCATGCGCGCCTCGCGCGAAGCGGGGATCGATGTTCCAAAACTCTGCGCCACCGACATGGTGGATGCCTTCGGTTCCTGCCGCCTCTGTCTGATCGAGGTGGAGGGTCGCAACGGCACCCCCGCCTCCTGCACCACGCCTGTCGCCCCCGGTCTCGTCGTGCACACGCAGACGGAACGGCTGAAGCAGATCCGCAAGGGCGTGATGGAGCTTTATATCTCCGATCACCCGCTCGACTGTCTGACCTGCGCCGCCAATGGCGATTGCGAGCTGCAGGATATGGCCGGTGCCGTTGGCCTGCGCGATGTGCGTTACGGTTACGAAGGCGACAACCACGTCAAGGCCCGCACCGGCGATGGCGATCTTAACGCGCGCTGGATGCCGAAGGACGAAAGCAATCCCTATTTCACCTACGATCCTTCCAAATGCATCGTCTGCTCGCGTTGCGTGCGCGCCTGTGAGGAAGTGCAGGGCACCTTCGCGCTGACGATCGAAGGGCGCGGTTTCGAAAGCCGTGTGTCGCCCGGCGCGCATGAGGCGTTCCTCGATTCCGATTGCGTTTCCTGCGGCGCCTGCGTGCAGGCCTGTCCGACGGCGACGCTTACTGAAAAATCGGTGATCGAGATTGGCCAGCCGGAGCATTCGCTGGTCACGACCTGCGCCTATTGCGGCGTCGGCTGCTCCTTCAAGGCGGAAATGCGCGGTGAAGAGCTGGTGCGCATGGTGCCGTGGAAGGACGGGCAGGCCAATCGCGGCCATTCCTGCGTCAAGGGCCGTTTCGCTTATGGTTATGCCACCCACAGGGACCGTATTCTCAACCCGATGATCCGCGAAAAGATCAGCGATCCATGGCGGGAAGTCACGTGGGAGGAGGCTTTCTCCCACGTCGCGTCGGAGTTCCGGCGTATTCAGGGCCAATATGGCCGGGAATCCATCGGCGGCATCACCTCGTCCCGCTGCACGAACGAAGAAACCTTCCTCGTCCAGAAACTCATTCGCGCCGGCTTCGGCAACAACAACGTCGATACCTGCGCCCGCGTCTGTCATTCGCCGACCGGCTACGGTCTCGGCCAGGCGTTCGGCACTTCCGCCGGCACGCAGAATTTCGACAGTGTCGAGCAGTCCGATGTGGTGCTGGTGATCGGCGCCAATCCGACCGATGGGCATCCTGTTTTCGGCTCGCGGCTGAAAAAGCGGCTGCGCCAGGGCGCGAAGCTGATCGTCATCGATCCGCGCCGTATCGATCTCGTCCGCACGCCGCATGTGGAGGCGTCTTTCCACCTGCCGCTGAAGCCCGGAACGAATGTCGCGGTGCTGACGGCGCTTGCGCATGTCATCGTCACGGAAGGGCTGTTCAACGAAGCCTTCATCCGTGAGCGCTGCGACTGGTCGGAATTCGAGGATTGGGCCGCTTTCGTCGCCGAACCTCAGCATAGCCCGGAAGAAACCGAAAGCTTCACCGGCGTGCCGGCGGAAGAGGTGCGTGGCGCTGCACGCCTTTATGCCAGGGGTGGCAATGGCGCCATCTATTACGGGCTCGGTGTCACCGAACACAGCCAGGGGTCTACGACGGTCATGGCAATCGCCAATCTGGCCATGGCGACCGGCAATATCGGCCGCCCCGGTGTAGGCGTTAATCCGCTGCGCGGTCAGAACAATGTTCAGGGTTCCTGCGACATGGGGTCTTTCCCGCACGAGCTTCCGGGCTATCGGCATATTTCCGACGATGCCACGCGCGACATCTTCGAAAAACTCTGGGGCGTGAAGCTCAACAACGAGCCGGGGCTGCGTATTCCCAACATGCTCGATGCGGCCGTGGATGGCAGCTTCAAGGGCATCTATATTCAGGGTGAGGACATTCTCCAGTCCGATCCGGACACGAAGCACGTTTCGGCCGGTCTTGCCGCCATGGAATGTGTCGTGGTGCACGATCTCTTCCTGAACGAGACGGCAAATTACGCCCATGTCTTCCTGCCGGGTTCCACCTTCCTCGAAAAGGACGGCACCTTCACCAATGCCGAGCGCCGCATCAACCGCGTGCGCAAGGTCATGTCCCCGAAGAACGGTTATGCCGACTGGGAAGTGACGCAGAAGCTGGCGCAGGCCATGGGGCTTGCATGGAATTACGCGCATCCCTCCGAGATCATGGACGAGATCGCGGCGACGACACCGAGTTTCGCCGGTGTTTCCTACGACTATCTGGAGGAGAAGGGCTCGGTGCAGTGGCCCTGCAACGAGAAATTCCCGGATGGCTCGCCGATCATGCATGTGGACGGTTTCGTGCGCGGCAAGGGCAAGTTCATCCGCACCGAATATGTGGCGACGGACGAACGCACGGGGCCGCGTTTCCCGCTGCTGCTCACCACCGGCCGCATCCTGTCGCAATACAATGTCGGCGCGCAGACACGGCGCACGGAAAACGTCGTCTGGCATGAGGAGGATCGGCTCGAAATCCACCCGCATGATGCCGAACAGCGCGGCGTGAAGGATGGCGACTGGATCAAGCTCGCCAGCCGGTCGGGCGATACGACACTGCGGGCGCTGATCACCGACCGTGTGGCGCCGGGCGTGGTCTATACGACCTTCCACCATCCCGGCACGCAGGCGAACGTCATCACTACCGACTTCTCCGACTGGGCGACCAACTGTCCCGAATACAAGGTGACCGCCGTGCAGGTATCGCCTTCCAACGGGCCGACGGAATGGCAGGAGGAATATGACGCGCTTGGCCGCCGTTCGCGGCGGATCAGCGGCAAGCTCGAAGCGGCGGAATAAGGAGGGCCGGGTGCGCCCGGCCTTGTCACACACAGAGGCGTCGGCCGGCAGCCGGCGCGGGGGAAGAGGTCATGTTGCTCAACCACACCGATGAAAAGCTGGTGAGAATGGCGAACCAGATCGCGACATTCTTTCTGTCGCAGCCGGAAGATATACGCATCGAAGGTGTCGCCACCCACATCAACAAATTCTGGGAACCGCGCATGCGACGCCGGTTCTTCGAGATGGTGGATGCCGGGGCCGGTGATTTTCTGCCGCTTGTGCTTGCCGCTTCGAAGAAGATCAAGCGGCCCGACGATCCGGCGGCCGATGCCGTGGGGCTCGGCGAGGACGCCAAGGGCGCGCCGGGCGGCAAAGGACCAATTGCGGGTGAGTCCCTTTCGGAACCGAGCGTCCCGGAAAGCACAGGGGCTTGAGCGGCGCGACCGCAAAATCACACTTTCGGCCGGACGGGGGACGTTCGGCGATATCGGTGTTCGCCCGGCGGGGCGAACGTGACATGTCCAGACATCCACGAGGGAGGTAATGTCAATGGCAGTAGCAGGTGCGACAGCGGGAGAGGCGGCGCAAGCCGGGTTTTTGGACCGCGAACGAATAATCGCAAGACCGGGTTTCAATCGCTGGCTGGTGCCGCCGGCGGCCCTTGCCATTCATCTATGCATCGGCATGGCCTATGGCTTCAGCGTGTTCTGGCTGCCGCTGTCGAAGGCGCTGCCGACCACGGACCCCAGTTGCTCCAGCCTCACCCTTCTGGGTGCGCTGTTCACCACTGAGTGCAACTGGCGCGTGGCCGATCTCGGCTGGATCTATACGCTTTTCTTCGTTCTTCTCGGCTGCTCGGCGGCCATCTGGGGCGGCTGGCTGGAAAGAGTGGGGCCGCGCAAGGCCGGCTTCGTTTCCGCCTGCTGCTGGTGCGGCGGTATTCTGGTGGCGGCAATCGGCGTCATCACGCACCAGCTGTGGCTGATGTGGCTGGGCGCCGGCGTCATCGGTGGTATCGGTCTCGGCCTTGGCTATATTTCGCCCGTATCGACGCTGATCAAATGGTTCCCGGACCGTCGCGGCATGGCGACTGGCATGGCCATCATGGGATTTGGCGGTGGTGCGATGATCGGTGCGCCGCTTGCCAATCTGCTGATGAACAACTTCAAGACGGATGTTTCGGTCGGCGTCTGGCAGACTTTCGTGGTCATGGCCATGATCTATTTCGTCTTCATGATGGCGGGCGCTTTCGGTTACCGCATTCCGCCGTCGGGCTGGCGTCCGGAAGGCTGGACCGCGCCTTCCGCCAAAAGCGCCATGATAACCCATCGCCATGTGCATCTGCGCGATGCACATAAGACGCCGCAATTCTGGCTCATCTGGGCGGTGCTGTGCCTCAACGTTTCGGCGGGTATCGGCGTCATTGGCATGGCCTCGCCCATGCTGCAGGAAATCTTCGCGGGCTCGCTGATCGGCTTACCCGGCGTTGGCTTTGCGGATCTCGATGCCGGGCAGAAGGCGCAGATTGCGGCGATTGCTGCCGGTTTCACCGGGCTGCTTTCCCTGTTTAACATCGGCGGCCGCTTCTTCTGGGCGTCGATGTCCGACAAGATCGGTCGCAAGAACACTTATTTCTGCTTCTTCATTCTCGGCATCATTCTTTATGCGCTGGCGCCGACGCTTGCGACGATGGGCAACAAGGCGCTCTTCGTTCTGGCCTTCGGTATCATCCTGTCGATGTATGGCGGTGGTTTTGCGACCATTCCCGCTTATCTCGCAGATATTTTCGGCACGCAGTTCGTCGGCGCAATCCACGGCCGCCTGCTGACGGCGTGGGCGACTGCGGGCATCGCCGGTCCGGTCGTCGTCAACTACATTCGCGAAGCGCAGATCGCGGCGGGCGTGGCGCCAGGACCCGCGCTCTACACCAGCACTATGTATATTCTGGCAGGCATGCTGGCGATCGGCCTCGTGGCCAATGCCTTCGTGCGGCCGCTTTCGGACAGGTGGTTCATGTCGGATGCGGAGGTCGCGACGCTGCAGGCAAAGACGGCGGCCGCCAATGCCGGCCCGACAGGCTCCTTCGGCATCGGGCGTGGCGGGCTGGACACCAAGGCGGCACTTGCCTGGGTTGCTGTCGGTATTCCGCTTCTGTGGGGCGTATGGGTTACCGTGAAAAGCAGCCTTGCGCTCTTCGGCTGAGCGTCCATCGGCCCGGAAAGCATATGCCGGCTCATGGCCGGCATATGATCTGATTAAAGCGAAAACGTGCAGCTTGCCGGTATGGCGTCCATCAACGCCAGCTGGCAAGCAGTCCTTCAAGCGTTGCGCGATCTTCTTTGTCCAGACGGGCAAGTCCCGGGGCGCGAACGGGGCCAACCTTCATCCCGAGAATTTCCATGGCTTCCTTCACCACGGTCACGTTGGCGCCGTTGCGATATCGTGTCCGCAGCCGTTCGAACAATTCGATCTTTTCGATGATCTTCCGTGCGGTCGGGAAATCGCCGGCCGTCAGGGCGTCATGAACCTGCAGGGAAAATTGCGGCGCGACATTGACGAGACCGGATGTGAAACCACGCGCGCCAACCGCCGCGAAGGCAGGCGCCCAGCTTTCAGCCAGTCCGCAGACATATAGAGCGCCGTTCGGATCGGAAGCGGCAATCGCGCGCGACAGAAGCATGATGTCGGTCGTCGCGAACTTGATGCCGGCGACATTCGGGTGGCTGGCAAGCCTTACCATGTCATCGACCGAAAAGCCGTCCGCCCGGACATAGGCGACCAACGGCAATTCGCTGCCCTCCGCAAGGCCGATAAAATAGTCGATCTGCGATTGCGGGGCTGCAAAAGGGTCGACCGGCTGATGCGACATGACGGCGGATGCGCCCATTTCTTTTGCCTGACGCGCCATGGAGAGGGCCTCGCGCTGCGAGCGTCCGATCGCCGCCGTAACCGGGGCTTTGCCGCCGACGCCTTTTATTGCAGCCTCATAAACCTTCAGAATTTCCGCGGGCGTCAAGGCGTAGAATTCGCCGGTATTGCCTGCCGCAACGATATTGTGGATGCCTGCCTTTGCGACGCGGGCGTAAACCTCGGCGGTGACACCGGTCTGCACTTCGCCGCTTGCATCGTAAGCCGTTACCGGAACGCCGGAGATACCCTGCAGGGCCTGGCGAAAATCGAATGTCGTCATCAACTGGGTTCCTTAGGATCAAAAGTCATCTTCAGATGGAGAATTTGTGAACGGGCGTGCCGGCGACCGGGGCATCGAATGCGACAACCGTGCCTGCGGTGGTTATTCCGTCCGTCTCGGTGACGAGACTTGTGAGGTAGATCGTCTTGAGGTCGGGACCGCCGAAACAGGGCATGGTCGGCCCCCTGAACGGCAGCCGGTAGACCTCGAACAATTCGCCGTCCGGTGAAAAGCGGTTGAGACGTCCCGCCTGAACGCCGGCGCTCCAGTAACAGCCTTCGCAATCGGTCGCCGCACCGTCCGGCCTGCCTTCATCCGGCGCGAAATCGTGCAGGCGTTCGGCCGTGCCGAGCCTGCCGGTCGCGACATCGAAATCGAATGCCTGATACATGAGGCCGCTGCTGTCGGAATGATACATGCGTCTGCCGTCCGGGCTCCAGGCAAGCCCGTTCGATGTGAACATGTCGCCATCGATGATGCGTTCGATGCCGCCATCCGGGGCGACGCGATAGAGGCGTGCATTGCCTGTCTGTATCGCGGCCTCGTCGCGGGTCCCCACCCAGAAATGGCCGTCCGGGCCAACTTTTCCGTCGTTGAGGCGGCTGTCGGGCCGCCCGTCGTCCGGGTCGCACAGAAGATCGAGCTTGCCGCTCGCGGGATTAAGAAGATGCACGCCGGTCTTGAGGCCCGCCACAATCAACCCATTGTCGCAAAGGCCGAGACAGCCCACCTGGGCGGGCATGTCGTATCTGTCGAGTTTTCCACCGGGATGCAGGCGGAAAATGGCGGGCGCGAGAATATCGACAAACCACAGGTCGCCTGTGCGCTCATCCCAGGCAGGCGATTCGCCGACCTTCAGCGGGGTATCGATCAGGGAACGGAGCTTCGGTTCTATGATATGCGGCTGGCTCACTGGTTCCTCTCCCTCATCCGCCCCTTATGATTCTGTTTTCGACATTGCAGGGTGTGGCTTAACTGCCGACGCCCTGAAACATGCGGGCGCGCGCCTTCAATATGTGGTCTTTCATCGCGTCATGCGCGGCCTGCTCGCGTCGCGCAAAAATCGCTTCCACGATGGCCGTGTGCTCGTTCTGGACTTCGCGCACATGCTGCGGCGTCCGCTTGAGGCTGAGGCTGCGTGTCACCGACTGGCCGATGGCGAAATGGGGTTTGAACCAGATCCGCACCGTGATGTGGAACTGGTTATGGCTCGCCTTCGCGATGGCTTCGTGCAGGGCGAAGTCTTCCTCAGCGCCAAGATCGTTGCGCTCGAGACACTGTTCCAGCGCGGCAATCGCCTGCTCGATCCGCAACCTGTCCGCGGCCTGCCAGTTGCGCGCCGCAAGCTCAGTCGCGGAAGCCTCCAATCCGGCCCTGAACTCAAAAAAACGCTGCACGTCGGCCAGCGAGCCGACCGGCACCTGTTGCAACACGGAAGAATCCGGCTGCTGGCGTACATAGGAGCCGGATCCCTTTTGCGAAACGATAAGCTCGTCGTTCCGAAGCCGCTCCAGCGCTTCCCGCACAACCGGCCGCGATGCGCCGAACAGCGACGCCAGATTCTGTTCCGATGGCAGCCGCTCGTTCACGGGAAACCGCCCGTCCGAAATCATGCCGACGATTTTTTCGTAGATGATGTCGCTCAGCCGAGTCTCGCCTCGAGCGGCGGCAGATGCAGTGTGATTGTCCATCAGCAGCCCTTCCGTTGCAAATCGCTGAAGTTAATGGGTTTCCTGCATTTCAATCGCAACAGAAATACCGGGTTTTTTGTGCGCGAGGGGGCTGTCCTACCGATTTTTTCTTCAAGCCTGATCCTGAAAACCGGCCTACAAATAAAAAAGATGTAAAAATCTGTCAATACTTGTAATCATCTGAAAACGCCAATATGGTCTGCGCCTGCCGATGGAGGATCGGCGTGCTGGCTGGCCGGGAGGGCCGTCGCGGTTCGGTGAAAGCCGTCTCGCTGCCGGTGATTTTTTGGGAGGATTGTCGATGCGCGATGGCGAAGCATTTTCACTGGGCGTAACGCGCCGAACCTTTATGGCGGGTGTTGGCGGCGTCGCCGCCCTTTCCGTCATCGGGACCTCGGCGCGGGCTGCTGCCGGCAAGCAGGCGCCGGAACTGGAGGCGCTGGTAAAGGACGGCAAATTGCCGCCTTTGGCCGAACGCCTGCCGAAAAATCCGATGGTGGTGACGCCGCACGAGAAAATCGGCACCTATGGCGGCACATTGCGTCGTGGCCTGCGCGGTTCGTCGGACCATAACGGCATCCTGCGCATGGTCGGCAATCAGGGGCTGGTTCGCTGGAACATGGATTTCACCGAGGTTCTGCCGAACCTTGCGGTGAAATGGGAAGTCAACGACGATGCCTCGCAATTCACCTTCCATTTGCTGGAGGGCGCAAAATGGTCGGACGGCCACCCCTTCACCGCCGATGACGTGGTGTTCGCCATCGAGGACTGCATCAAGAACAAGGAGCTTTACAGCGCGACGCCAGCGCAGCTTTCCGTGGCCGGCAAGGCGGTCGATGTCGAAAAAGTCGACGATTTCACGGTAAAGTTCAAATTCGCCGCGCCGAATGCGCTTTATCTCGAAAACCTCGCCACGCCGCTCGGCCAGCATCCGACGCTGTTTCCCAAGCACTATTGCAGCAAGTTCCTGCCGAAATACAACACGGCGCTCGATGCCGATGTGAAGGCTGCGGGTGTTTCGAGCTGGACAGAGCTGTTCCGTGCCAAATGCGGCGATATCGAAATTCCGTCCCGCTGGTCGAATGTCGACAAGCCGACGCTTGATCCATGGGTGGTGAAGGAACCTTATTCCGGCGGCGCGACACGCGTGGTCATGACCCGCAACCCTTACTTCTGGCAAGTCGATACCGAAGGCAACCAGTTGCCCTATATCGACGAAATCAATTTCGGCATTTCGCAGGATGTCGAATCGCTGATGCTGAACGTCATTTCCGGCAAGATCGACATTCAGGAGCGCCATATCAGCGTACTCGCCAACAAGCCGACCCTGTCGCAGAACATG
The DNA here is from genome assembly GCF_027157905.1 of Agrobacterium sp. LMR679. NCBI lineage: Bacteria > Pseudomonadati > Pseudomonadota > Alphaproteobacteria > Hyphomicrobiales > Rhizobiaceae > Agrobacterium > Agrobacterium sp. LMR679. The sequence continues at coordinate 2,254,221 of NZ_JAPVOJ010000001.1, forward strand.
AAAAAGGGTGACTATCGCCTGCTGACTTTGGTGCCGTCTGCCGCGCAGCAGTGCCAGATTTACCTGAACATCACCCACAAAGACCCGGCGATGCGCAAGATGTTCGCCGACAAGTCGTTCCGTCAGGCATTGTCCATCGCGCTCAACCGGCAGGAAATCATCGACATCGTCTATTTCGGTCAGAGCGAGGGCTATCAGGCCGGGCCGCGTCCGACACATCCCTGGTACAATGAAAAGCTGGCGCGTCAATTCACCGAATACGATGCCGACAAGGCGAACGAGCTTCTCGACAAGGCCGGTTACGACAAGAAGAACGGCAATGGCATGCGGTTGCGGCCTGACGGCCAGCCCGTTTTCTTCTCTATCGACGTCATCCCGACGCTTTATCCCGATCTGGTCGATGCGCTGGAGCTGGTGAAGGCGCAGTGGGCGCAGATCGGCGTTGACATCAAGGTCAACACCATCGAACGCGCGCTCTATTATACACGCGGCGATGACAACGCCCACGATGCCGCCGTCTGGCCCGGTCCCGGCGGTCTCGATCCGATGCTCGATCCGCGCGATTTCTTCGCCTTCCATCCGCAGGGGTCGCGTTATGCCATTCCGTGGGCGCTCTGGTACACCTCGAATGGCCAGAAGGGCGAAGAGCCGCCGGAAAGCCAGAAGCAGCGCTTCAAGCTGTTCGATGAGGCGCGCTCGACGGCCGACCTTGCCAAGCGCGGCGAGAAGATGAAGCAGATATTCGACATTGCGGCGGAAGAATTCGAGACAATCGGCCTCTGCCTTGCGGTGGGCGGTTTCGGCATCATCCGCAACAATCTGCGCAATGTGCCGGAAACGGAACCCGACAGCTGGACCTGGCCCAATCCCGGCCCGGCGCTGCCGCAACAGTTCACCTTCACAAGCTGACACCGCCACATGGGCGTCGCTGCCGTAACGCGGCGACGCCTCTCAGGTTGTTTCGACCACCCACAGCCGTCTCCTTAGTGGAGGGCGGCGCGTGCGGCACAATGTGATTGCGAGAACGACATGCTGCTTTTTATCGTAAAACGCCTGCTGTGGATGATACCGTCCCTGTTTGCCGTCAGTTTCCTTGCCTTTGTCCTGATCCAGCTGCCGCCCGGCGACTATGTGACGACCTATATCGCCACACTGGCCGCTTCCAACGAAGTCATCGACCACAATACGGCGGCGCAGCTGCGCGAACGTTTCGGCCTCGATGACCCGATGATCGTGCAATATCTGAAATGGATATGGGGCATCGTCAGCCGCGGCGATTTCGGCATTTCGTTCGAGTGGCAGCAGCCGGTTTCAGGGCTTATCTGGGAGCGCATGGCGCTGACGCTGGTTCTGGCCATCGCAAGCCTTCTCGCAACCTGGGCCATCGCGCTTCCCATCGGCGTCTTCTCCGCCGTGCGCAAATATTCGATTGGCGATTATCTCTTCACTGCCTTTTCCTTTTTCGGCCTTTCCATACCCTCGTTCCTGCTGGCGCTGGTGCTGATGTATGTCGCGGCGGTGGAGTTCGGGGCCGATGTCGGCGGGCTGTTTTCCGCGGAATATGAAACGGCGTCCTGGAGCATTGCCAAGATGATCGACCTCATGGCCCATATCTGGCTGCCGGTCGCCATCCTTGCCGTGTCCTCCACCGCAAGCCTCATCCGCGTCATGCGCGCCAATATGCTGGACGAATTGCCCAAGCCCTATGTCACCACGGCGCGGGCGAAGGGATTGTCCGAGTTCAAGCTGCTGACGAAATACCCGCTCAGAATTGCGCTCAACCCGTTCATCTCCACCATCACATGGCTGTTGCCCAATCTCATTTCGGGCTCCGTGGTCGTCGCCATCGTGCTCAATCTGCCGACGGCTGCACCGCTGCTTCTGCAGTCGTTGATGGCGCAGGACATGTATCTCGCCGGCGCTTTCGTGCTGCTGATCTGCGCGCTGACGCTGATCGGATCGCTTATCAGCGACATCCTGCTTGCGCTGGTCGATCCGCGCATCCGGCTCGAATAGGAGGGCGCCATGAGCGATATCACCATGACCACCAATGCCCGGCAGGACCGCGCCGCCGTCGCCTCGCAGTGGCAACTCATCTGGTGGGCCTTCAAGCGCCACAAGCTGGCCATGGCCGCCCTGTTCATCACCATCGCCATGTATATCGTCGCGCTGGTGCCCGGCTTCTTCGCCATCAACGATCCGGTGCTGCAGAATGCCCGCGCCACCTTCCATCCGCCGCAGCGCGTCCATTTCATCGATACGACCGAGGGTTTCTCGCTCGGGCTGCATTATTATCCGCTGAAGCTGACCCGCAATCCTGAAACGCTGGCGGCGGTGTTCGTCGAAGATACGGCTAAGAAAATTCCGGTCCAGCTTTTCGGTCGCGGTTACGAATATTCCGTATTCGGCCTGTTCACCACAAATATCCACCTGCTGGCCTCCACCGATAAAACGCGCCCGCTCTTCCTTTTCGGCGCGGATCGTCTCGGGCGCGATGTCTTCAGCCGCGTGGTACAGGGCGCGCAGGTCTCCCTGTCCATCGGTCTTGTCGGCGTGTTCTTCTCCTTGCTGCTCGGCGTCGTTCTGGGAGGCATTTCAGGATATTACGGCGGCCGCATCGATTTCGTCATGCAGCGAGTGATCGACTTCGTGCTTTCGCTGCCCACCATTCCCATCTGGCTGGCGCTGGCCGCCGCCCTGCCGCAGGGCTGGCCTGCCACGCTTCAATATATGATGATCACCATCATCCTGTCCCTGACCGGCTGGGCGCAGCTTGCCCGCGTCGTGCGCGGCCGGTTCCTCTCGCTCAGAACCGAAGAGTTCGTGGCCGCGGCCCGGCTGGATGGTGTGCCGGAAGGGCGCATCATCTTCCGTCATATGCTGCCGAGTTTTTCGAGCCATATCATCGCCTCGGTCACGCTTGCGGTTCCGGCGATGATCCTTGCGGAAACATCGCTGTCCTTCCTCGGTCTCGGCCTTCAACCGCCGACGATTTCCTGGGGCGTTTTGCTTCGCGAGGCGCAGAATATCCGCTCGATAGCGACAGCACCCTGGCTGTTCCTGCCCGGTGTGGCGGTCGTCATTGCCGTCATGGCGCTCAATCTGCTCGGCGACGGCCTGCGCGACGCAGCCGACCCCTATAACAAGTGAGGGCCCCGGATGAGCGACATTCTCTCCATGAAGCCAGCCAAGCCGCTGCTTGAAGTCCGCAATCTGGTCACCGAATTTCCGGTCAGAAACGGCGTTTTCCGGGCGGTCAACGATCTGTCTTTTTCCATCGATCCCGGCAAGACCCTCTGCGTCGTCGGCGAAAGCGGTTCCGGCAAATCCGTCACCGCCCGTTCGATCCTGCAGATCATCGACAGCCCCGGCCGCATCGCGTCCGGGTCGATCATCCTCAACCGCGCCGACGGCACGTCTCTCGATCTCGCAAAGCTCGATCCGCGCAGCCGGGCCATCCGCTCGGTGCGCGGCGCTAACATCGCGATGATTTTTCAGGAGCCGATGTCGTCGCTTTCACCCGTGCACACGGTCGGCGACCAGATCACCGAGGTCCTGCGCCTGCATCTGAAGATGAGCAAGGCACAGGCGCGGGCCGAGGCCATCGAGCTGTTGCGGCAGGTGGAAATCCCCAATCCTGAAAAGGCGCTGGATCGTTACGCCTTCCAATATTCGGGCGGCATGCGCCAGCGTGCGATGATCGCCATGGCGCTGGCCTGCAAGCCGCAGCTTCTGATCGCCGACGAACCGACGACGGCGCTCGATGTGACGACACAGGCCGAAATCCTCGACCTGATATCGCGACTGCAAAAGGCGCACGGCATGGCGGTGCTGTTCATCACCCACGATATGGGTGTGGTGGCGCAGATTGCCGACGACGTGCTGGTCATGCACCATGGTGTCGCCAAGGAATATGGAACCGTGGATGAGATATTCCACAGCCCGCAGGACGCCTATACCCGCATGTTGATCGGCTCCGTGCTGAAGCTGGAGCAGAAGGCGGAAATCCGGCTTGCCCGGCCTCCGCTCGATCTCACGGCCGCGCCGGTGCTCGAAGTGAATGACCTTTCCATGCATTTCGGCGAGATGAAGGCGCTGGATGGCGTGTCGATCAAGTTATTGCCGGGCGAGACGCTCGGCATCGTCGGCGAAAGCGGTTCCGGCAAGACCACGATGGGCCGCTCCATCATGCGCCTTTACGATCCGACCGGCGGCGCGATGCTCTATCGCCGGGCAGATGGCAGCGTGGTCGATCTGGCCAGGATCGACGGCGCCGAGCTGAAAGCCGCACGGCGTGAGCTGCGCATGGTTTTCCAGGACCCGTTCGGCTCGCTCAATCCGCGCATGACGGTGGCGCAGGTCATCGGCGAGCCCTTGCTGGTCAACGGTATTGCCAGGGGCAGGGAGTTGGATGAGCGTGTCTGCGCCCTGATGGAGCAGGTGGGTCTCGATCCAGCCGGGCGTGAGCGTTACCCGCACGCCTTTTCCGGCGGCCAGCGCCAGCGTATCGGCATCGCTCGCGCCATCACACTGAAGCCGCGCATCATCGTGGCGGATGAGGCGACGTCGGCGCTCGACGTCTCGGTGCGGTTCCAGGTGCTGGATCTTCTGATGCGGCTGCAGGACGAGCTGGGTCTCGCCTATATCTTCATCAGCCACGACATCGGCGTCATCCGCTACATGTGCGACCGCGTCGGGGTGATGTATCGCGGCAAGCTGGTGGAAGTGGGAGACGCCGAAAAAGTCTGCAACGCGCCGGATCATCCCTACACGCAGGCGCTTCTTTCCGCCATTCCGCGCCCGGACCCGCGCGACCGGGACCGCACCCGCAGATTCCGCTACGTCGAACCATCCGAAGTCAAGAACGGGGCCGCCGCGCGATAACGCAGGGCCTGCTGCACGCTGCAATTCATGAGGAAGACTGAAGCATGAAAATCGATCGCATGCGGGTATTCGTCACCCGCGACAAGGACCGCCCCCGTGTCATCGTCGCTCTCGATACCGATGACGGTTTGACCGGCTGGGGTGAATGTTACAATCACGGCCCCGATCTCGCCCTGCCGCCGGTGCTGGATTACCTCTATAGCTTCCTTTCCGGGCAGGACCCGACGCGGGTTGAATATCTCTATAACCTCCTTCTACAGCAGAACCGCTTTCCGCCCGGCGCGCTCGGCCTTTCGGCCATCTCGGCGCTGGACCATTGCCTCTGGGACCTTGCCGCCAAGGCGGCGGGGGTGCCGGTCTACAAACTGCTGGGCGGCGAAGTGCGCGACCGTATCAAGGTCTATGCCGGGGTCTACACGGCTCCGGACGCGCCGGCGGCAAAGGAAGAGTTCGATCGTCTGAATGAAGACTGGGGCTTCACGGCCTTCAAGCTCAGCCCGTGGCGCCTCGACATCCACGCGCATCGCTGGGGCGAGGTGGTGCGCAGTTCGGCCGAATATTTCCGCTCGCTTCGCGAGACCGTGCGGCCCGACTACGACATTGCCTTCGATGCCCATGCCAAGATTTTCGAACCCGCGGCCGCCCGCCAGCTTGGCAACGCGCTTGCCCCTTATGATCCGCTGTTCTTCGAGGAGCCTTTGCGTCCGGAAAACATCGAGATGTGGGGAGACCTGAAACAGGGACTGAACTGCACGCTGGCAACAGGGGAAAGTCTGTATAATCGCAATGAGTTCCTGCGTCTTCTTCAGGTAAAGGGTGCGGATATCATCCAGCCTGATATTTGCGTCGTCGGCGGTATCTCGGAGATGCGCCGCATCGCTACGCTTGCGGAAGCCCATTTTGTCAGCATCGCGCCGCATAACCCGATGGGGCCGCTTGCCACCGCCGTCAATGTGCATTTTTCCGCTGCCCAGCAGAATTTCCGTATTCTCGAATACCGACTGCCGAAAGGGCAATGCTACGTTTATGGCGGTACCGATCTGGAAAAACGCGAGGATGAAACCCGTTATGTCGTCGACCCCTATCTGCCGAAGGACGGATATCTGGAACTGAGGCCGGATCGCCCCGGCTGGGGTGTCGAGATGGATGAAAAAGCCATGCAGGAAGATGGTTATGTTCACTGGCAAAGACGGGTGCCAAAACGGCCTGACGGATCCTATGCCTTTGCCTGAAACGGTTGCGATAAGCTGCGGGCCGCTTTCGGCCCGCCTGCGCCCCGCATGGGGCGGCAGGATGACCCATCTGCACCATGCCGACCACGGCGATATTCTGGTGCCGACGGGTGAGGACGGTTTCGAGCCGCTCAACTGGCCGCGCGCCGGCGCATACCCGCTGTTTCCTTATCACAACCGCCTTTATGGCGGCTCCTTCGTTCATGCCGGCATCCGCCATGACCTCCTGCCACATCCGGCCCTTGCGCCGGATGCCATGCATGGGCCTGCGCACCGGCGCGCATGGGAGATTTCCGATCTGGCTTCCGATCGGGCCGGGCTGGTACTCGACTATGAGGCTGACGGGGAATGGCCATTTTCCTTCCGCGCCGAACAGTCTTTTCTGCTTGAAAACACCGGCCTCACCGTGGACCTGTCGATCACCAATCTGGCGGACGTGCCCGCGCCGATGGCGCTCGGATGGCATCCCTATCTGGCCGCCGGCCTTGGTTGCGACGCGCGCACGGATGCCAGGCTGCAATATCCGCTGGACCCGCAGAACGTGCCGACCGGCCAGCCGGCAGTCCCTCGCCACAACGCCGCCATTCCCGCTGCAACGGGATACACGTTGCATTATACCGACTGGTCAAATGCACATGTGCAATTTGACAGGTTTTCGCTGCGGATCGAGGCCGATCCTATTTTTGGCCATCTCGCCGTTCACCGCATGGACCGCTATCTTTGCCTCGAGCCCGTTTCCATGGCTGCCGGAGCGCTTGGCGTGCCGGAGACGCAGCGGGAAGTGTCTGGTGTCAGGATCATCCCGCCCGGAGAGCGCCTGTCGGGACGCATCCGGCTTTCCATCGGGCCTTGAGGAGCACAGGGCAGGTGAGAACGTCATGCGCCTGCGCCGCACTTCACTTTCAAAAAAACGCCACATGCCCATATTTTGAGCGTGAAAAATCGTCGCTCAAAAATGCGCTTGACGTCGGCAAAATTTCTCACCAAATGAACCAATATCAGATTGGTTCAGACAAATGGTGCGGCGTGGCAGCAGGCCCTAACGACAATTCCAACTACGCCTTGGCGCGGTTGCGTGACTATATTCAGGCGAATCATCTCGCGAGGGATGGGCGTCTGCCGACGGAACGGGCCTTTGCGGAGACTTTTAACGTCGGCCGCCGTTCGATCCGCCGGGCGCTGGAGGTTCTGGAAGCCGAGGGCCTGATCTGGCGGCGGCAGGGGGCCGGAACCTTTGTGGGTGAAAAACCGGACGATTGGTCCGCCCAGGTGACGGAACTGGTCGCCGGCACGGATATCATGGAAATCATGGAAGTGCGCCTGCGCATCGAGCCGCAACTGGCGCAGCTTGCGGCCATGCGCGCCAAACCCGCCGAGGTGGAACGCATGCGCGCCCTCGTCCAGAAGACCGGCCAGAGCACGGATGCCGACGCCAAGGAGTTGTGGGATGGTTCGCTTCACCGCCAGATTGCCCAGAGCGCCGGCAATAAATTGTTCCTGTCCATCTTCGATGTCGTCAACCGCATTCGCCAGGACGATGCATGGCAGTCGATACGGGAACTGGCGCGCCGCAGCGGTACGAACGGCAAGGCTTCCTTCGAGCAGCACATAGCGATCGTCGATGCCATCGCCGACCGCGACCCCGCAAGAGCCGGCGAAGCGATGCGCCAGCACCTTCTTATGCATCAGGAAAGGCTGATCCGCGCCACCTCGCTCGGCTTTCTGGAGGAGAAAACCGGCGAAGAGATCGCCGCCCGCAGCACGGGCGATGCCGATAATCCGCTCACGCCGGCCTCATAAGCAGCAGAGCAGACCTGCCGGCCTTTCAGGACCGGCCAATGAAAAAACAAAGATAACCTGACCAGAGGATAGAACATGAAGAAAATCAAGACATTGACCGCGGCCTTATTGGCCGGTGCATTCCTGTCCACGCCGGCCATTTCGTCCGAATTGCGCATCGGCCTTAACGATGACGCCGACGTTCTCGACCCTGCGCAATCGCGCACCTTCGTCGGGCGTATCGTTTATACCGCCATGTGCGACAAGCTCGTCGACATCTCGCAGGACATGAAGATCGTTCCCCAGCTTGCCACCGAATGGGCCTGGTCCGAGGGCGGCAAGGTGCTGACGATGAAAATCCGCGACGGCGTGAAATTCCACGACGGCGAGACACTGGATGCGGCGGCTGTCGTCGCCACCATCGAGCGCAACATGACCCTGCCGGAATCCCGCCGCAAGAGCGAGCTTTCCTCGGTCGAAAAGGTCGAGGCCACCGGGCCGCTGGACGTCAAATTCACCCTGAAGACACCAGATGTTACGCTGCTGGCGCAGCTTTCCGATCGTGCCGGAATGATCGTTGCGCCGAAGGCGGCCAAGGAACTGGGCGCGAATTTCGGTTCGAAGCCGGTCTGCGCCGGGCCGTTCAAATTCGTCGAGCGCATCCAGCAGGACCGTATCGTGCTCGAGAAATTCGCCGATTATTGGGACAAGGACAAAATTCTGGTCGACAGGGTTGTTTATCTGCCGATCCCCGATACGACGGTGAAGCTTGCCAATCTTCGCTCCGGAGACCTCGATATCGCCGAGCGCATCTCGGCCTCCGATGCCGAGTCCGTCAGGAACGACGCCAATCTGACCTATGCGGATGTCATCGGACCGGGCTACATGGCCATGTATGTCAATATCAACAATGGTTCGCGTGCGGATAATCCGCTCGGCAAGGACAAGCGCCTGCGTCAGGCCTTTTCCTATGCGATAGACCGGGAAGCGATCGGCCAGATCGTCTTCGAGGGCACATCCAAGGCAGGCAATCAGGCTTTCCCGCCCACAAGCCCGTGGTTCAACCAGAACTTGGCCGTGCCGGCGCGCGATATCGACAAGGCCAAGCAACTGATGAAGGAGGCGGGTTACGAAAAGCTCGATATCGAGCTTCAGCACGCCAACAACACAACGCAGACGCAGATGATGCAGGTCATCCAGTCCATGGTGGCCGAGGCCGGCTTCAACGTCACCCTGAAGGCCACGGAATTCGCGACTCTTCTGTCCGAACAGACGGCCGGCAACTACCAGCTCAGCCGTTCCGACTGGTCGGGACGTATCGATCCGGATGGCAATCTGCATCAGTTCGTCACCTGCAAGGGCGGCATCAACGATGTGAAATATTGCAATCCCGAGGTCGACAAGCTGCTGAACGAGGCCCGCGCCTCGACCGAGGATGCGGTGCGCAAGGAAAAATACGATGCCGCAAGCGTCATCCTCAACGATGACATGCCGATCATCTATCTCGGTCACCAGCCCTATGCCTATGCCATTTCCAACAAGGTCAAGGGCTGGGCGCCGTCGCCGGATGGCATGATCCGCCTTCTCGGCGTCTCCAAGGACTGAACGCTTCGGATGCGCCGCACGGCCTTGCCGTGCGGCCCTCACGAATTGGCACGAAAGAGGGCCATGCCATGCCTGTTTATATCGGCAAGCGACTGCTGGTCGCGATCCCGACGCTTCTGATCATCTCCATCTTCGTCTTCTCGCTGCAGAAACTGTTGCCGGGCGATCCGGTGCTCGCCATGGCTGGCGAGGAGCGTGATCCGGCGACGATTGAATTCCTGCGGGAGAAATATCGCCTCAACGACCCTGTGCCGCTGCAATATGTCAACTGGCTGGGCGGCGTCGTGACGGGCGATTTCGGTATTTCTCTGCGCACCAACCAGCCGGTGCTGGAACTGATCGGCCAGAAGCTGCCGGTCACCATTCAGCTGGCTGTCATGGCGATGTTCTTTGCCATGGTCATCGGCATTCCCATCGGCATTCTGGCCGCCGTCAAGAAGAATACGTGGATCGACTACACGGCCAATATCGTGGCGCTTTCCGGCCTCTCCATCCCGAATTTCTGGCTCGGCATCATGCTGATCCTGCTGGTGTCGGTCAAACTCGGCTGGTTGCCGGCATCCGGTTATGAATCGATCTTTGTCGATCCCGTGCGTTCCATTGAAACCATGATCATGCCGGCCTTCGTGCTGGGCAATGCGCTTGCGGCAACGCTGATGCGCCATACGCGTTCGGCGATGGTGGCGGTGCTCAGTTCCGATTATATCCGCACCGCCCGCGCCAAGGGTCTTTCGCCGCGCGAGATCATCCTGTCGCATAGTTTCCGCAACGCGCTTCTGCCCGTCATCACGCTGCTGGCGCTGCTCTTCGGCGAATTGCTGGCCGGGGCGGTGCTGACGGAGCAGATTTTCACCATTCCCGGCTTCGGCAAGATGACGGTCGATGCGGTGTTCACCCGCGATTACGCCGTCGTGCAGGGCATCGTTCTTTGCACCGCCGTCGGCTTCATTCTCATGAATCTTCTGGCCGATATTGCCTATGTCCTGCTCAACCCTCGCCTCAGGGCGACGATCTGAGGCACCGATATCATGACCGTTCTCGATCAAAACCTCTCCGTAGCGGCGACGCGGCAGGAAAGCCGCGCCTGGAAGAAGATGAAGCGCAACAAATCGGCGCTTGTCGGCATGGTTATCGTGCTGTTTTTCGCCGCACTTGCCATCGCCGCGCCGATCCTGCCGATTGCCGATCCGGTGGCGACCAGCTGGTCGGCCATCCGCAAGGCGCCCTCGGCCGCCCATTGGCTCGGCACCGACGATCTCGGCCGCGACATCCTTTCCCGCATGATCTATGGCGCCCGCGCCTCGCTGATGGCGGGCGTCGTCTCGGTGATGATCGCCGTGGTCATCGGCGTGCCTTTTGGCCTGATTTCAGGTTATTTCGGCGGCTGGGTGGATATGATCATATCCCGCATCACCGAAGCGTTGCTGGCCATGCCGTTTCTCATCATGGCGATTGCGCTTGCCGCCTTCCTCGGTCCGAGCCTCACCAATGCGATGATCGCCATCGGCCTTTCCGCCATGCCGATTTTCGTGCGGCTGACGCGCGGGCAGGTGCTGGCGGTCAAGACCGAAGATTATGTCGAAGGCGCAAGGTCCATCGGACTCAACCACATCGATATCATGACGCGTTACATCCTGCCGAATGTCTTCGCCCCCATCATCGTGCAGGCGACCCTGACGGTGGCGACCGCCATCATCGCGGAGGCGAGCCTTTCTTTCCTCGGCCTCGGCCAGCAGGCGCCGGCGCCCTCCTGGGGTTCGATGCTGAATACCGCGAAGAATTTCTTGAGCCAGGCGCCGTGGATGACGATGTGGCCCGGCATCGCCATCTTCCTCGTCGTCATCGGCTTCAATCTTCTGGGCGACGGCCTGCGCGATGCGCTCGATCCGCGCGAAGCATGATCTTTTACAAGGAATATCCGAATGAATGAATTCACCACACGCCCTGAAATCCTTGGCACCTTCGGCGTCGTCACTTCAACCCACTGGATCGCGTCGGCCGTCGGCATGGCGATCCTCGAAAAGGGCGGCAATGCTTTCGACGCCGCCGTCGCCACCGGTTTCGTCCTGCAGATTGTCGAGCCGCATCTGTGCGGTCCGGGCGGAGATATGCCCGCCGTGTTTTATTCGAAGCAGAAGGACAAGGTCGAAGTCATCTGCGCACAGGGCCCGGCCCCGAGCGGTGCGACGATTGAACATTACACGTCGGAAGGGCTGAAGCTGATCCCCGGCGACGGACTGCTCGCCACCGTCATTCCCGGCGCTTTCGATGGCTGGATGCTGATGCTGCGCGACTATGGCACGATGAGCGTGCGCGAGGTGCTGGAACCCGCCATCTATTATGCCGAGCACGGGCATCCGACATTGCCGCGCGTCTCCGCCACCATCAAGGGTCTGGCCGATTTCTTCGAGAAGGAATGGCCGACATCCCATGAGACATGGCTGCCGGGCGGCGCGGCACCCGAGCCTCACGCCAATTTCCGCAATCCGGTTCTGGCCGCAACCTATCAGCGGATCGTCACCGAAGCCGAAGCGTGCTCCGGCCGCGAAAACCAGATCGAGGCGGCACGCGACGCTTTTTATCGGGGTTTCGTTGCGGAAGCTATCGACAGTTACGTGAGGACGGCGGAAGTCATGGATGCCAGCGGCGCACGGCACAAGGGCGTGCTGACGGCGCAGGATATGGCGGACTGGAGCGCGACCGTCGAAGCGCCGCAGACGCTCGACTATCAGGACTGGACGATCGCCAAGACGCCCGCCTGGGGGCAGGGTCCGGTTCTGCTGCAATCGCTTGCGCTTCTGAAAGGCTTCGACATTGCGGCCATGGACCCCTCCGGTCCCGAATTCATCCACACCATCGTCGAAGCCATGAAGCTCGCTTATGCCGACCGCGAGGTCTATTACGGCGATCCTGAATTCGGCCAGATCCCGACGGAATATCTCCTGTCGGAAGGCTACAATGCCGGACGCCGTGCGCTGATAAGCGGCGAGGCCTCGCTGGAGCTGCGCCCCGGTACCGTGCCGGGTTACGAAAAGCAGGTGGACGCGACCATGGCCATGCTGGCCGAGATGAGCGGCACCGGCACGGTCTACGAGCCGACCATGTCGCATCTGACGGAGAAGCGCGGCGACACGGTGCATATCGATGTCATCGACCGTTGGGGGAACATGGTCTCCACCACGCCTTCGGGCGGCTGGCTGCAATCCTCGCCCATCGTGCCCGGCCTCGGTTTTGCGCTCAATTCCCGCGCCCAGATGTTCTGGCTGAAGGAAGGCCTGCCGACCTCGCTTGCACCGGGCAAACGCCCGCGCACCACGCTGACGCCTTCGCTTGCGCTTCATCAGGGGCGTCCCTCCATGGTGTTCGGCACGCCGGGCGGCGATCAACAGGACCAGTGGCAACTGCCCTTCTTCCTGCGATATGCCCATCACGGCAAGAACCTGCAGGCCGCCATCGACATGCCGCTGTTCCACACCGCGCATTTCCCGGGCTCGTTTTATCCGCGCACCAGTTCACCGGGTGAAATCACCGTGGAAAGCACCGTGGGCGAAGCGACCCTGCAGGAGCTTCGCCGTCGCGGGCACCGCGTCACGGTTGCCGATGCATGGTCGGTCGGGCGGCTTACAGCCGCGCGCCGCGATGCGGACGGCCTGCTTCGCGCGGCCGCAACACCGCGGCTGATGCAGGCCTATGCGGTGGGGCGGTGACACCATGGAGACAAAACCCGTCCTTTCCGTCCGTAACCTCACCACCTCCTTCCTCGTCGATGGCGCCTGGAAGAGCGTCGTGCGCAACGTGTCCTTCGATGTCGCGCCCGGCGAAACCGTCGCGATTGTCGGCGAATCCGGCTCCGGTAAATCGGTAACGTCGCTGTCTCTCATGCGCCTGCTTGCCCCGGCCTCCAGCCGGATCGAGGGGGAAGTGCTGCTCAACGGGCGCGATCTTCTTGCGCTTTCCGAAAGAGAAATGCGCGGCGTGCGCGGCAACGATATCTCGATGATCTTTCAGGAGCCGATGACCTCGCTCAATCCGATCTTCACCATCGGCCGCCAGATTTCCGAAGTGCTCATCCGGCACAAGGGGCTTTCGAAGCAGGAGGCGCGGGCGGAGACGGTGCGGCTGCTGGAAAAGGTTCGCATTCCAAACGCCTCCGGTCGTTTCGACGAATATCCGCATCAGTTTTCCGGCGGCATGCGCCAGCGCGTGATGATCGCCATGGCGCTCGCCTCACGGCCGAAACTGCTGATCGCTGACGAGCCGACGACGGCGCTCGACGTCACCATTCAGGGCCAGATACTCGATCTGATCAAGCTGCTGCAGGAAGAGGAGGGCATGTCCGTTCTCTTCATCACCCATGACATGGGCGTCGTGGCCGAAATCGCCGACCGGACGATCGTGATGTATCGCGGCGATGAGGTTGAGACCGGACCGACCGAGGACATCTTCCAGCGTGGCAAACATCCCTATACACGGGCGCTGCTTTCAGCGGTGCCGAAGCTCGGCTCGATGCGCGACCGGCAATGGCCGACACGGTTTCCGGTGCTCGACATGAAAACCGGCCTTTCGAGCGAGCCGCAGGAGGTGGCGGGGACGGTTGCGAGCGGGCAGACGCCGGTTCTGTCGGTCCGAAACCTTGTGACGCGTTTTGCCATCCGCTCCGGCCTGCTGGCACGCCAGACGGGCGCAGTCCATGCGGTGGAAAACGTCTCCTTCGATCTGTTTCAGGGGGAAACGCTGTCGCTGGTGGGTGAATCCGGCTGCGGAAAATCCACCACCGGCCGCTCGATCATGCGGCTTGTGGAGCCGACGGCCGGCGACGTGTCGCTCGACGGTTATGACGTGATGCGGCTCGATACGGTCGGCCTGCGCAATATGCGCAAATCCGTGCAGATGATCTTTCAGGACCCGTTCTCGTCGCTCAATCCGCGCATGACGGTGGGCACGGCGATTTCCGAGCCCTTCATCAAGCACAAGCTGGGAAGCACCAGACAGGCGAAGGAAAAGACGGCAGATCTTCTCGAAAAGGTGGGTCTGTCCGCCGATATGGCCAGCCGCTACCCCCATGAATTTTCGGGCGGCCAGCGCCAGCGCATCGCCATTGCCCGTGCGCTTGCGCTCGATCCGAAGGTTATCGTCGCCGATGAAAGCGTCTCGGCGCTCGATGTTTCGATCAAGGCGCAGGTTTGCAACCTGCTGCTCGACCTGCAACAGAGCCTCAATCTGGCCTTCCTGTTCATCAGCCATGACATGGCGGTGGTGGAACGTGTCAGCCATCGTGTGGCGGTGATGTATCTTGGCGAGATCGTGGAAATCGGCCCGCGTGCGGCGGTTTTCGACAATCCGCAGCATCCCTATACGAAAAAGCTGATGGCCGCCGTGCCGGTGCCCGATCCGGCAAGGCGCGGGATAAGGCGCGGCATATCCAATGACGAGCTAAAAAGCCCGATACGTGCCATGGGATATGAAGCACCAACGCGAAACTACAGGACGGTTTCGCCCGGCCACCTGGTGCAGGTGGCCTGAGACGATTGCTGCGGCATGGATGCTCCGAAGAAGAAGCCGTTATGCGGGGTTCTTGGGCGGAACGCCGCGCAGGTGCTCCATGAGATAGGCATGGGTCGCGGCATTGGCGACGATCAGCGTGCCGGTCTTCTCATAGAACTCCGGTCCGCGGCCCCACCAGTCGGTCACGATGCCGCCAGCCTCCTGCACCAGCAGAATGCCGGCCGCCGTGTCCACGAAGCCCGTTTCCTCGTAATAGCCGGTCAGCCGGCCGCAGGCGACGTAAGCGCAGGAATTGGCGGCGCTGCCGACCACGCGGACCGCGCCGATGGGCGCACGAATGGCGTCGAGGCGCTGATAGGCGCCGGGATAAAGCTGGAGATTGGGCGTGGGCAGGCCCGTGCCGACGCACATCAGGGCGTCATCGGTGCTGGCATTGACCCGCAGGCGCTCGCCGTTGAGATAGGCGCCGTCTCCCTTGATCGCGGTGAACATCTCGTCGGAAACGGGATTGTAGACCAGCCCGCAGATCGTTTCATTGCCGCGGCGAAGCGCGATGGTGATGGTATAGTGCTGGCCGAAGATGAAATTGGTGGTGCCATCGATGGGGTCGACCAGCCAACGGTGATCCTGATCCGCCCCTTCGACGGGCGCGAATTCCTCGCCGGTTAGTCCCCACGGATATTGCCCGAGCAGGCGTTCGCGGATCAACGTTTCGGAATCCCTGTCCGCATCGGAAACGAAGTCCCCCGGTCCCTTGACGCCGATCTCGATCTCGCGGAAGCGCCTGAAATGGTCGAGCGTCAATGCGCCGGCTTCGCGGGCGGTGGCGACCATATGGTCGAGGATGGTGCTGTAATTGACTGTCATCGGCTGAAAACCTCGGCGAGCCCTTCCGGATCGTCGGTGGTGATCTGGTCCACCTTAAGCCGCAGGAGGCGTTTCACCTGTTCTATGGATTGCGGTGTGACGCTGTTGATCGTCCAGGCGTCGACACGGCGGCCGGCGGCATGGATGGGGGCGATGATATCGACGCCGGCATCCTCGGCGGCAAGCACGATCTCGTAGGCGAGGTAGATCATGTCGGCATCGGGTGCTGTGGCAAGGGCGTCTTCGATGAAGCCCAGATAGTTTCCGCTTGCCTTCAGTGCAGCTAGCGTGCCGCGGTGGCAGGGATCATATCCGGTGCGAAGGCCGGGGGTTGAGCCGGCCAGCGTGGCGATGGCGTCGAAATCGCCGCCCGACAGGATCACCGACTTTGCTATTGGCGAAACGCTCGCCCCGAAACCGGCGACCACCTGCGGTGTAAGCGCCTGCCGGTCTTCCTTGAAATCGAGCTGGAGCAGGGCGTCGGGATGAACGGCGCCCTCGGCAAGCAGGGCGCAAAGGTCTTCGAGCAGCATTACCTTCGCATCGATGGGCTGGCCGTCATTGTCGCGCAGGTGGAGCTGACGCAGGGTGGCTGCGGATGTGTCGCGCACCCGGCCGGTGCCGGTGGTCTCCCGCTCCAGCGTCCGGTCATGCAAAACGGCGCAGCCGTGATCGGCATGGATGACGAGATCGACCTCGATGCTTGCACCGAGCCGCATCGCCTCGATGATACGCTCGCCGGTAAAGACCGGATCGTCAGCGCGGCGGCGGGCGCGATGCCATTTGAGCCATGTTCTGTGGCCGTCGCGGTCGATAAGGATCGGCTGGTTCATGTCAGCTCCGGTAGATTGGGCGGTTGTCGCGATAGGCCGTGACGGCACGGGGCGCAATCTGTACGCCCTGTCCCGTCTGGAACATATCCGGGTGGGCGACCATGGATTTGATCCTTGTACCATCGGCAAGATCAAGGTCGACAAGGCCATGGGTCCCGTAATCCGTCACCCGATGCACACTTGCTTCCGGCGTTTCGGAAATCGTCAGGTCGATGGCTTCCGGGCGAACGGCGAGAATGGCCGGTCCGTCGGAGACCGGAAGCGGCAGGGTGAAGTCGGCGCGCATGAAGTTTCCGTCTGAAACCGCGCCCTCTATCAGGTTCATGGTGCCGATGAAGCCGGCGACGAACGGGGTCTGCGGTTCGCGATAGATCACATTCGGCCGGTCGATCTGTTCGGTCTTGCCGTTCGCCATCACGACGATGCGGTCGGCCATGGAAAGCGCCTCGTCCTGCCCGTGGGTGACGAACAGCGTGGTGATGCCGAGACGCTGCTGAATATCGCGGACCTCTTCCCGCAGCCGCTCGCGCAGATGCTGGTCGAGGCTGGCGAAGGGTTCGTCGAGCAGGAGTATTTTCGGTTCGAGAACCAGCGAGCGCGCGAGCGCCACGCGCTGCTGCTGGCCGCCGGAAAGCTGGCCGGTGGCGCGCTCGCCATAACCGGAAAGCCCGACGAGTTCGAGCACGGCCTCCACTTTCTCTCTAATGACGGCAGCCGGCATGCGACGCAGCCTGAGGCCGAAAGCGAGGTTTTTGAAGACGTTCATGTGGCTCCAGAGCGCGTGGCTCTGAAACACCATGCCGGTCGGCCTCCGCTCTGGCGGCAGGTGGGTGACATCTTCGCCATCAATGGTGATCTGCCCGCCCGTCGGCTGCTCGAAACCGCCGACCATGCGCAGCAGCGTCGACTTGCCCGAACCGGAGGGGCCGAGAAGGCAGACGAGTTCACCATCGGCGACATCGAGCGAGAAGCTGTCGACTGCCTTTGTCCCGCCGGAATAGGTTTTCGTGACCTGGCGGATGTGAAGTACGGACATGATGATTTCCTAACCGCCGAAACCGCGGGCGAATGCGCCGCCACCGATGACGCGGCGGGCGAACATGAGGGCAATGAAGGACGGCACCCAGAGCAGCACGGACAGAACCGCGCCATACTGGATGACCATCTGGTTGTTGATGTAGCTGATCATCAGCACCGGCATGGTGCGGATGCCGGGCGCACCGATCAGCCATGCGCCTTCCGTCTCGTAAAAAGTGCCGACAAAACTCAGCAGCACGGCGGCGGCGATGGTCGGTCCCGCCTGCGGCAGCGTAATCGACCAGAAGACCCTGAGCGGACTGGCGCCGACATCGCGGGCCGCCTCTTCCATGCGCCGGTCGACGGCCTGAAATGCCGCCACGGGAATCCAGATCATGAACATCAGCGTGCCGACGAGCTGGATGAGAACGACGCCCCAGAAGGTGCCGATGAGGTTGAGCTGCAGGAAAATGGCGGCGATTGCCACCAGAAGCCCGAATTTCGGGAAGGCGTGGCCGGCAAGGAAGGAAAAGAACAGCAGGTTGCGGCCGGGAAAGCTCATGCGCGCAAAGGCATAGGCGGCGGGAAGGCAGATCGCTGCCGAAAGCAGCGTTACCACCGTCGTCAGCCGCAGGCTCAGCATCAGCGCATTCCACACATCGGCGCGGCCGAGCGTCTGGCCCCAGAAGCGCAAACCGAACTGCTGGGGAATGACGTTGGGAAAACGCCAGACCTCGGTGAATGCCCAGGTGCCCACCACAAGCAGCGGCCCGACGATGGCGACGGTGAGAAGGGTGGCGAAAAATATGCCGGGCCAATCCATGCGGGCTCGCGCCCGCGTCAGCATTGTCATGTCATTTCCCCTGGTTGCGCGCGACCGAACGCACGTAGAACAGGCCGAATGCGATGCAGAAACCGAAAGCGATGACGGCCTGGGTCATGGCGCCGATGGGGTCCTGCACTTCGCGCAGCGTGCGCTGCATGAAGGGGCCGAGCATTTCGGGAGAGGCCGGTCCGAGAAGATAGGGCAGGGTGAAGGAGGAAAAAATGCCGAGCACCGAAAAGGAAAGCGCCACGAGAATGGAATTGGAAATGCGCGGCAGGATGATGTGCCAGAAGACTTGAAGCGCGTTTGCGCCCACATCCCGCGCCGCTTCCACCGACTGGTTGGCGACGCTGCCGAGGCCCGCGAGCAGGATGAGAACGGTCAGCGGAATATTGTCCCAGACAAGACCGATGACCGGCCCCCACGGGGTGAGATAGGGCGTGCGGATTTTCGGCAGGTCGACCGCATTGAGCAATATGTCCACCATGCCGTTGGGCCCGAGAACGCGGATGAAGGCGAAGGCGAGGATGATGGAGGGCACGAACATCGGGAAGATGGCGAGCGCCTGCACATAAGCCGAAAGGCGGCCTTGCGAAAAACGCAGGTAGAGCGCGATCGGCAGGCAGATTACGAGCAGGAGGATCGCGCAGACCATTGTCGTCCACAACGTCACGGCAAGATTGTCGAGGCTGTAGCGGTCCGAGAAAAAGAAGCCGTAGCTCGAAAGATCGAAACTCGTTTCGCCGTTCGCTCCGGTGCGCCAGACGGTGCGGCCGATGGCGTTGATGGCAGGCCAGATGACGAGCCAGATCATCAGGAACACGGGGATGGCGACGAGCAGGAGGCCGACTGGCCTCCTGCCTGCCGTATTGTCGATGAGCGGGCGAACCGCTCCTTCTGCAATCTCGGTCACGACTTGCGGTCGACGTTGGGAGCGACGTTGCGATACCAGCCGTCATTGATGGCGGTTTCCCATTTGCCGGCCGGGAAGGTCGGAATGGTCTGCGGGATGATGTCGGCGAAACGCTTGCGCAGGTCGGCCGACACATGGTCCCAGGAAACGCCGGGGAAACCGCCGAGTTCGGTGAGGATCGCGCCCTGGATTTCTTCCGACAGCACGAAATTGGCGAGCTTCAGGGCAGCATCGCGATTGGCGCCGTTGGCAAGCACCACGGCGCGCGAGAAGTCACCGCAAAGCGCCAGATCCTGAAGCTGGACGAGGCCGGTTTCTTGCGGCAGAACGCCCTGATCGATGGCCTTCAGCACCTGATCGGACCAGACAGGGGTCATGGTGACGACGCCCTGCGAAAGCAGCTGCAGCGACTGCGTGTTGCCGGAGGAATATGCGCCCTTGTCATAGAGCGACGGTGCGATGTCCTTGAGCAGCGCCCATGCCTTGCCGAGAGCCTTGTCGCCGGCTTCCTGGGTGTAATTGTCGACCGTGAAGGCCTTGGGGTCGAGACCGTTGGCCTGATGGATGGCGCGGCGGACGAAGTTACCGCCGGAGCCGCCCTTGTCGGGACGGTTATAGACGAACTGGCCGGGATTGGCCTTGATCCATTTGACGAGCTCGTCCCAGGTCTTCGGTGCATCCGCCGGCTTGAGCTTGCCGGTGTCATAGGCGAGCAGAACCTGGCTGCCGCGATAAGGCAGGCTGTATTCGCTGCGGATGGCGAGCGGATTGACGCGCGAATAGTTGGAGAGGCCGGCTTTCGCCATGTTCACATAGATGCCGGCATCGATGCCGCCGGTGGGCAGCAGCGGATCGGCCGTTTCGAAATAATCGGCCTGCGGATCGGTGCCCGTCTGCTTTGCGGCGATGGCGCGTTCGCCGATGGCGGTGATGCCGGCGCTGTCGCCGGCATCGACGAGGTTGAGCTTCAGCCCGGGATTGGCGGCTTCAAAGGCGGGCTTGATCGTATTGGACCAGAAATCGAGGATATTCGTATCCGAACTGGTGTACCAGTCGATCGTGCCCGGAGCGGCGAAGCTCATGCGCGGTGCAAGGGCGAGACCGGCGGCGGCGCCTGCGGCGGACATCATAAAGGTGCGGCGTTTCATCTATGTCTCCGATGTTTTCGGCGCGAGTGGAACTGCTGAGCGCTGGCCCCGGGAAAGATGGGGAAGGCTCTGGCCGGTCGTTGCACAGCCGTGCATTTTTTGAACGGGCCGGCGGCGGTTCTAATGTCTTTCCATAACGCTTTCGTGACGGTTGCTGCCGACAGGCATTGCCGGCACGCTCTGTCCGGGTGGCCGTTCGAAAGCAGGCCCTACTAAAGGCGTTGCCGGGGAGATAGAGTGATCGCAACAGCATTGGAGGGAGGGGAGCGATGATCGCAGCCTATATCGACGAATTCATCATGTTTTGTGCCGGCCTGTGGATGACATGTGTCGGCTTCGGTTATCTGCCGCTGTCAAAAAACACGGTCAATCAGCCGCCGGTTGTTCGTCACTTCAGGTGGATGGGGCCTTTGCTGATCGTCATCGCGTTTGTTCTGGCCCTTGCCAGCTGACCGAAGAATTTTTCGCAAAGAAAAACCCCGCCGAAGCGGGGTCTCGTCTTACCAGGGCTGACGGCCATACCAGTCGTCGATATCTTTCCTGGCCCGGTCCTTTTCGTAACCGTAGCGCTCCTGAATCTTGCCTTCGAGCTGGTCGCGCTTGCCGTTGATGACGTCGAGGTCGTCGTCGGTGAGTTTGCCCCACTGCTCCTTGACCTTGCCCTTCATCTGCTTCCAGTTGCCTTCAACGCGGTTCCAATCCATTGGTGCTCTCCCATTTTTTGGCTTGCACCGGTAAATGTCCAAAGCTGCGCAGGGTTCCCTCCGGCGGCCGGAATGTTCGGCGCAACTGTGGCCTGCTGCCACGAAAAGATCACGATTCATTCAGCCGCAGTTCACCCGGCCGGGCGCTAAATCCCCTCATCCCACAAGGAGGGAGATAAGATGCGCAAGATGATTCTAACCGCCGGACTAATTCTCGGCGCCCTGTTCGGCACCGGCGCCAACGCCATGCCTGTCGGTCAACCGTCCGCACCTTCGGCATCCCACATTCAAAAGGTGGATTATGCCTGCGGACGCGGGTTCCATTTGACCCCGCGCGGCTATTGCCGTCCGAACGGACCGCGTTATGAGCGCGGCTGGGACCGGCGCGACCGCTGGGAAGCTCGCCGTGAATGGCGCGAGCGTCAGGCCAGACGGGAATGGCGTGAGTGGCGCGACCGCAGAGATTATCGCGACTACCGCGACCGTCGCGATTATTATCGATACTGATCGGGCAAGGCCCTCTCCGCGTCGGGAGGGCCTTTTCCATATGGGCCGGTGAGGTCCGTTCGCCCTTGGGAAGGGTGTGAATACAGCGTCCCTGCTGCAAATCCGCACGGCCTTAGACAGAATTGCATTCAATGTGAGGAAACCCGGACGGCAGTTCGGGGTTAGTGCCGTATCACCGTTCATAAGGAGGATACGATGGACATCACCAGACGCACCATTCTCACCGCCAGCGCAGCAACCGCCGCCGCTGCAATCTTTCCCCGCCCGCACGTCGCGCGTGCCGCGCTGCCCTTGACGCAGCCCAAACTTCCTTTCGCCGAGGCCGATCTCGCGCCAGTGATTTCGGCGAAAACGGTGGGTCTTCATTATGGAAAACACCACAAGGCCTATTACGACAAGCTGAACGCGCTTGCCGCCGGCACGCCCTATGCCGACATGGAGCTGGCGGATATCGTGACGCAATCCGCCAAATCGAAAGAGGCGGCGGACGTCAAGATCTTCAACAATGCCGCACAGGCGTGGAACCATGTTGCCTATTGGGATCAGTTCGTACCGGGCGGGCCGAACCGGCCGACGGGCGATCTCGCCGCTTCGGTAGACGAGACCTTCGGTGGCTATGATGGTTTCATCAAACGCGCGGTCGATGTTTCCGATACGGTCTTTGGCACCGGCTGGGTCTGGTTGACGCGCGGCGACGACGACCGGCTCGCACTGATCGGATATGAGGACGGCAAAAATCCCGTCGCTGTCGGTCGCCCGGCCTATCTCGGCATCGACATATGGGAGCATGCCTATTACGTCGATTATGAAAATCGCAAGGCCGAACATATTCGCGCCGTGCTCGACAAGCTGGTCAACTGGCGGGTCGTCGAAGAGCGCCTGAAATCATAACGATCCTCTTTCTCCTGAAACATGCCGGGAGCGGCCGGCCGCCTGCGGGTTGCCCTGAGGTGCATTTTAGCTACTATGCACCCATGGCGAGGAGGCCATGTTACAGGAGGGTTCATGATTTACCGGTCTTCAAAACGGCGCATGGTGCTGAAACTTGCCGCTGCGGCGGTTTCTTTCGGCATGCTGGGAACGGCTGCGGTCGCGCAGGGCTTCCCCGATCGAACGATTACTCTGGTCGTTCCTTTCGCGGCGGGCGGCTCCACCGATGTGGTCGCGCGTGTTATCGCACAGAAGATGGGTGATGAGCTCGGCCAGCAGATCGTCGTTGAAAATGTCGCCGGGGCCGGCGGCAATCTCGGTGCCGACCGCGTGGCCCGCGCCGATCCCGACGGCTATACGATCCTGATGGGCACGGTTGCCACCCACGCCCTCAACCCGCTTATTCTCAAGACCAAGCCTTACGATCCGGAAAAGGACTTCACGCCGGTTTCGCTGCTCGTGGTGGTGCCGAATGTGCTGGTCGTCAATCCGAAGCTCAACGTCAACAGCGTGGCGGAACTGATTGCTCTCTTGAAGGCCGAGCCGGACAAACACGCCTATGCCTCTTCCGGCAATGGCACCCCGCTGCATCTTTCCGGCGAGCTGTTCAAGAGCATGGCCGGTGTCAGCATGCAGCATGTTCCCAACAAGGGCGCAGGCCCGGCGCTTAACGATCTGCTCGGCAACCAGATTTCCATCATGTTCGACAATCTGCCTTCTTCGTCCGGACATATCAAATCCGGCACGTTGCGGGCGCTCGGCGTCACGACCAAGGAGCGCGCCTCGTCCTTCCCGGATCTGCCGACAATCGCCGAGACGGTGCCGGGTTATGAGACCTACACCTGGAATGCACTCTTTGCGCCTGCCGGCACACCGGCTGAGGTGGTCGACAAGCTGAATGCCGCCGCCAAGAAGGCGCTTGCCGATCCGGGGGTTGCCGCACGCATGGCGGAATTCAGCGCCAAGATCGTCGCCTCTTCGCCGGATGAGCTGAAAACCCACGTTGCGGCGGAAATCGCCAAGTGGGGACCGGTTGTCAAGGATGCGAATGTGCAGATGGACTGACCGGTAACGGCAGATACCATCGCGATTTTCCGCCGCACGTCCTGCCGGTTGCGGACGGAAATAACGACCTGACGAAATCGTGGCCGATGCCGTTATCGCATCGGCCACGATTTATAGTGTCGCACCCAGCCGGTGTGGCGTTTCCGCATCACTCACCAGCCGGTTGCAAAAACCCGCTTGGCAAGCTTCAACCGCTGAGTTACAAATCTCATTACCGCGTCAGATCGAACAAAGGGAGGCGTTGCATGACACCAGCATTCTTCGAAACCCTCCCGCAGGGAATGACCCGACACTAGGTCATATCCATTCGCGGCCCGCCTTGAGCGCGCCCGACATGCGGTTTTACTTCCCCCATAGCCCGATTGATCTGACGGGATCACTTCGTCTCCCGCCCGGGCTGTGCCATCCAACTTCCGTTTTGAGGACCGGTCGCCGATTATAGGGCGCTGGGCTGGTAAAAATGACTCGCAAGAAGCTCGATTTCCGCGCCGATGCCTATCGACATGTGCTCGGCTTTGTTTTCAACCATTGGCGTCATCGGCCGGCGCTGGTGGGTTTCATCATCGTTCTGGTGATTGCCAGCACGCTGGCCGAAGTGATGGTGCCGGTCTTTTCCGGCCAGATCGTCGATGCCATTGCCGATGGCGCCGGGGCCGGCAACGGCGCGGGCAAGGCGCTGCGCGCCTTCGTCATCGTGGTGGCGCTGGGGCTGGTGAGCGTGGTGCTGCGCTGGTTCATCTTCAACGGCATCATCCGGCTGACGCTGAAGATCATGGCGGATGTCGCCAATAACGGCTTCCACAAGGTGCAGCGTTTCTCCACCGACTGGCATGCCAACAGCTTCGCCGGCTCCACGGTCCGCAAGATCACGCGCGGCATGTGGGCGCTGGATTCGCTAAACGACCTGCTGCTCGTCGCGCTTTTGCCTTCTATCGTCATGCTGGTGGGCGCCACCATCGTGCTCGGCAGCTATTGGCCGGTCATGGGCCTGATCGTCGGTCTCGGATCGCTGATCTATATCGGCGTCACCGTCGGCCTTTCCATGGGGTATGTGTCGCCGGCGGCAAGGCTTGCCAATGCCTGGGATACCAGACTTGGCGGCGCGCTGGCAGATGCCATCAGCTGCAATTCGGTGGTCAAGGCCTTTGGTGCCGAGACCCGCGAGGAAACGCGGCTGGGCCATGTGCTGGTGAAGTGGGATAACCGCACGCGCAGGACATGGAAGCGTGGCACGCTGAACGGCACGATCCAGAGCTTCATGATGGTCTCCATGCAGGCCGGCATTCTGGGTACGGGCCTCATCATGTGGCAAAAGGGGCTTGCGACGCCGGGCGACATTACCTTCGTACTGGCGATGTTCTTCGTGTTGCAGGGTTATCTGCGCGATGTGGGGCAGGATATTCGCAACCTGCAACGCGCCGTCAACGACATGGAAGAGCTGGTGCTGCTGGACAAGATGCCGCTCGGCATCGAAGACAGGCCGGATGCAGGGCCGATCAGGATCGGAAAGGGCGAGATCGTCTTCGATCACGTCACCTTCCAGTATGGCGCGCATCCCACGCCGCTCTACGATGACTTTTCGGTCACCATCAAGGCGGGTGAACGGGTGGGTCTGGTCGGCCATTCCGGTTCGGGCAAGACAACCTTCGTCAAGCTCATCCAGCGGCTTTACGACATCAAGTCGGGCGCGATCCGCATCGACGGCCAGAATATCGCCGGGGTCACGCAATCGAGCCTGCGCGGCCAGATCGCCATCGTGCAACAGGAACCCATCCTGTTCCACCGCACGCTGGCGGAAAACATCGCCTATGGCCGGCCGGATGCCACGCGGCGTCAGATCGAGCAGGCGGCGAAACAGGCCAGCGCCCATGATTTCATCATGTCCCTTCCCAAGGGTTATGAGACGATGGTGGGTGAACGCGGTGTCAAGCTGTCCGGCGGTGAGCGTCAGCGTGTCGCCATCGCCCGTGCATTCCTTGCGGATGCGCCGGTGCTGATACTGGACGAGGCCACTTCCAGCCTCGACAGCGAAAGCGAAGTGCAGATCCAGCAGGCGATGGAACGGCTGATGGTCGGCCGCACCACGCTCGTCATCGCCCATCGGCTCTCCACGGTCAGGGCGCTGGACCGGCTGCTGGTGTTCGACAGGGGCAGGATTGTCGAAGAGGGTGACCATCAGGCGCTGATCCGCCTCAATGACGGCATCTACCGTCGGCTGTTCGAACGGCAGGCGCTGGAGCTGACCAAGGGCCTGGTGGCCTGAAAAAAACGAAACGCCGGGGGGTATACTCCCGGCGTTCCCTTCCCGAACATTGACCCCGCGCCACGAACACGCCGCTTTTTTCGCGTAATGGCGTGTTCTGCGCAACACCAACAGGACGGTGAACCATGGATTTCCACCCGATCACAAAGCCGCAACGCCTTGTCATCAGGGGAACCCATATCCATGCCGCATTCCATCACTCTCTCGGACCTCTCGTGGTCGACACCTGACGGTCATCCGCTCTTTTCTAACATAAATCTTCGCTTCGGACCCGAACGCACCGGCCTCGTCGGGCGTAACGGTGTCGGCAAGACGACGCTCCTGAAACTGATCGCCGGCGAACTGTCGCCGTCCGCGGGCGCGGTTTCCGTCTCGGGCAGCGTCAATCTTCTACGCCAGAGCGTGCAGGTCGTGTCCGACGAGACCGTCGCCGACCTGTTCGAAGCGCGTGAGGCGCTGGAGGTGCTTGCCCGTGCGCAGGCGGGAACGGCCACTCTGGAAGAGCTTGAAGACATCGACTGGATGCTGGAGGAGAAAATTGCCGGGGCGCTCGCGCAGGTCGGGTTGGACGCCTTGCCCTCCACGCCGCTTTCGGCGCTGTCCGGCGGACAGCGCACGCGGGCCGCACTTGCGGCTCAAATCCATGCCGCGCCGGATTTCCTGATCCTCGACGAACCGACCAACAATCTCGACCGGGACGGGCGCATTTTCGTTGCCGATTTTCTGGCGGGCTGGCGCGGTGGAGCGATCGTCGTCAGCCATGATCGGGAGCTTCTCGAAACCCTCGATGCGATTGTGGAAATGACCACGCTCGGTGCCACCCGTTATGGCGGCAACTGGAGCCACTACCGCGCACAAAAAGCGCTGGAACTGGCCGCCGCCGAACAGGACTTCGCGAATGCGGAAAAACGTCTGTCCGAGGTAAAACGCAGATCGCAGGAGGCGCTGGAGCGCAAGGCCCGCCGCGATAGCAGGGGTGCTGCAAAAGCGGCGAGGGGAGACATGCCCCGTATCCTTGTCGGTGCGATGAAGAGGCGTGCCGAAAAGACGAGCGGCGACAACGCCAATCTGGCCAGCCGCCTGACGGCCGAGGCGACCGAAGACCTGAAGACGGCGCGTGAGCGGATCGAAATCCTGCAGGGCGTCAGTGTCACATTGCCGCCCAGCGGGCTGCACGCGACAAAAACCGTGCTCAGCCTGCAGAACCTGACCGCGGGGCATCGGGCCGAACACCCCGTGCTTCGCGATCTGTCCTTCGAGATCACCGGGCCGCAACGCGTTGCCGTCACCGGTCCGAACGGGTCTGGAAAAACGACGCTGCTTTCGGTGATCACGGGGGACTTGCCGCCATTCGAAGGCGCGGTGCATGTCGGGGTGAAGTCCGTGTTTCTCGACCAGCAGGTCAGCCTGCTCGATGCGAGCCTGTCAATCCGCGACAACTTCCTTCGGCTTAACCCTAAGGCCGGGGAGAATGCCTGCCGCTCCGCGCTTGCACGCTTCATGTTTCGTGCCGATGCCGCCTTGCAGATCGTTGCAACGCTTTCGGGCGGGCAGATGCTCAGGGCCGGTCTCGCCTGTGTTCTGGGAGGCTCCCAGCCTCCGCAATTGCTGATCCTCGACGAGCCGACCAACCATCTGGATATCGATTCCATCGCGGCGGTGGAGGCTGGCCTTCAGGCCTATGATGGCGCCTTGCTCGTGGCCAGCCACGATGAGGCGTTCCTCGCCGCCATTGGTATCGATCGGCGGCTTGAACTTGGGAAGTCAGAGATGCGTTCGATTTCTCAGTAGTTCACCGTCACGACGACCGTATCGGAGTAGTTTCCCGGCGCTGGCGTGTTCTGCGCCGGGACGCGGCCATAGACGGTCAATGTCTGCAGGCTGCCCGTTCCGGTGCCGGTGGCTATCTCGCCCGCCGCACTTCCCCAGACATTCGTGCGGTTCACATCGCGGTAGAGACCATAGGTTATCGATCCGCCCGCCTGCACCATCTGGCGCGCGGCTGGCGGGCTGTTGCTCAGTCCGCCATTGAGCGCCACACTGTAGTTCAGATTGGTGGTGCAGGTCAGATTGATCGCTCCAGTCGCATTGACTGCCGTGTTCAGCACGCCATGACTGCCGAAATCGATGTTCTGGGCCGAGATGATGCATGTGGGCGCCACTGCGGCCGACACGTTGAACGGCACCTGCGTGGGGTTCTGGTTCACGGAAGAGCAGCTCGGTGCAAGCAGGGTAAAGGTCGTATAGGTGAAGCTCGTTTCCGCGCCGGCGAAGCTGGAAAGATAAAGGCCGCGCGCTGCCGAGGCCTGACCGGCGATGATCCGGCCATAGACCGTGCGGCTCGTGGTGTTGATCAGGAGCGGCAGCGCCATGTCGATTGGCGGAGGCGAGCCGAGTGCGGGCTGCGTGACCGATCCCCATGAGGTTGTCCGCGCCGAGTTCTGGTAAAGCTGGTAATTGAGGATGTTGCTGCCCTGAAGCATGCGACGGATGCCGCCCGACTGCCCGCCGCTTCCGGCATTGATATTGGGGCAGATGCGGATGGAAAGCGCCAGCGACAGGGGGTTGGAGCAGGTGACTGACAATGTCGCCGTCGTGTCCACGGCGCTGCCGCTTGCAAGATTGACGAAGCCGAAATTCATGTCCGACATGCTGAAGGTGCAGCTTTGCGCCAGTACCGGTGAAGCCGGGAGGAAAGCGGCGATGGCAAGGGCGGCACGGGTCAGGACCTTCATTGGATGCTCCTGCATAGGGTTTCGAAAGTTGCGCGTGAGTTGCCAGCAGAGGGGAGGGTGATCTGTGCTTCGCATTCGCCCTTCGTCGGCTGCATGATGCGCAGCCGATGGGTTTCGCTGATATTGTCGAGATAGGCCTGTCCGTCATAACCGACGATGAAATCGCGCTTGCCGTCGATTTTGCCGGTCGATCCGGTTTCGATGAATTCGCCGTTCTCGTCTTTCAGCGTCACCAGCGCTACCTGACCCTCGGTTTCCACCTTGAAATTGACCACCGCGCCGGCCTGTTGCGTCGGCCTGACGGTCTGTTTCGTCCGGTCGATGCGGGCGTCGACCGGAAGATTGCTCGGGTCGAGCGTGATGTTGTTGACGTCATAGGAACGCAGGTTCGGGAGCAATATCTTGCCGCGGCGGTTGGTCTGGCCAATGGGGCGGTTTTCCAAAAGGATATCGACACCGGGCGCGCCCGCATCCACCACGGCGAAAGCGTCATCGATCCGGTTGCCGACAAAGACATCGCCGCCGGCGAGCGCGATCGATCCCTCGATCTGCGCATAGGCCTGCGTCGTGCGGTTGAATTGATCGACGCCGGCCGAAACGCGTGCGGCGCTGCCGCGGTAACTGCCGGAAACGGAAGCGATATCGTTGCCGCCGGTCGAGCCGCGCAGGCGCCAGCCATAACTTCCCTCGGCCTGCTCTTCGGATTTGCCGACCTCGGCCGTCAGCGAATATCCATCCGCATCCGACGACATGCCGGCCGAGCCGGAGACGCCGCCGCCGAACGACCAGGAGAGGCCCGCGAAGATGCCGTAGGATTTGTTGTCCTCGAGATCCTTATAGGCGGTGATGAAGATATTGCCGTTCTCGCCGAACGGCCGCGTGGCGGAAAGGCCGAGCAGCCGGGATCGTCTTTCATCGAAGGTTTCGAGTTCGGTATAGGAGAAATTGAGGCTGGTCTCATCAAAACCGAGCGGGGTGGAAACGGAAATCTGGTCGAGGGCACGCGGCGGCCGCGCGCTCAGCAGCCCGGATACCGTGCGGATATCGGACAGGTCGGCGGAGACGGAGGCCATATCGTGATAATCGCCGAATGTCCTTTGCGACCGCGCGTGAAATTTTACCCCCAGCAATTCCGCTTCGACGCTTGCGGAAAGCTGATAACCGCTTTCCGCGCCAAAGCGGCTCGATGCGCCCGAAACCGCCGCCAATCCCTGCGCTCCAAGGGTGAAGACGCCGCCAAAGCCGATATTGTAGAAATTCTCGCCGCCTTCCGCATGGCCTTCCAGCGTCAGACTGTCCGACACGCCATAACGCAGCGTCGCAGACCCCAGCGGTTTGTCATCGTAATCGAAAGACGAGGTTCCGTAATTGCGCCGGGCAAAGCCAAGCTCGGCCGAAAAATCGATGAGACCCTGCGCCAGCAGGTCCGGTGACGCATAAAAGGGCGTTTCGGACACGGTTTCGCGCCCCAGCGCATCCCGCACCACCAGCCGCGCATTGCCCGCGCCGCTGATGACAGGGAGATTGGTGATCGAGAACGGCCCTTCGGGAACATCCTGCGACAGGCGGCGGACATTGTTGACATAGACGTCGACGGTGGAGGGCACGGCGGCGGAACCGGCGAATTCCGGCATCGGCATGGTGACGATATCCGGCCGCAGGTCGAAATTACGGCGTATCTGCAGGCCGCCCAGCCGTGTCGGGCGTGTCCAGCTCAGCCCGCCGGTGATGAGGTCGCCGGCCCGATAGCTCGTCAGCGTGTCCTCGTCCGAATAGCTCCACGTGGTATCGAGGCGCTGGGTATCGAACTCCGACAGGCGGGACGTGCTCAGAACCTGCGATGAGGACAGCACGCCGAGTGGACCGAAGGCCCTGCTTTCCAAAAGGGCCGAGACACCGTTGAAATCGGCGATATCCGACCATTTGTTGCCGCCGGAGGAACCGTAGATCGTGTAATTCACCAGACCTCCAAAATCGCTCGTGGCCTTTTCCCGGGTCTCTTCGTCTTCTTCCTGCGCAATCTTGCCGGAGGCGTCGATCACCCTGTTCGCCCGCGCCGCCATCGGCAGGGTGAAATGCATGGACTGGCTGCCTTCATCGTAACGCGCCACCACATCCGGCAACCGGGAAACATCGATCCAGCCATCATCGCCGGCAGCGCTCTCAACCGGGGAAATCCCGATATTCGTGAGCTGTTCCGGCTCGATGAGAAACGATCCGGCGTCGTTTTGACGAAATGTGGCGATCAGTTCTGTCGAAACATCGTTGATGTAGACTTCGAGCTGCAACTGTCCCGCTTCTTTTGCGGCAAAAGAGGCCGGTTGCGCCGCAGGGGGAATATCCTGCGCCACGGAGAAACTGCCCGATGAAATGACCGTCAGAGCGGCAATCGTCAAAACGGCGAGATCAGCCGCCCGAGACGCGCGCCGTCGCATTGACGGGGCCGCCTTCGCTGTCTGCCGAAATCTTCAGCGTGCCGCCGCCTTTTTTGCCGCCCGTTGCCGGAACCACAAAGCTTGCGGCGGATCCGCCAAGCACATATCCCACCAGCCCCTGCTGCCGGGCAATCGCCTGCCCGTTGCTGCCGGAAAGCATCAGGTTGGCGATCCTTATCCGCTTTGCGCCCGTGTTGGACACCGAGACCCGGTAGCCATTGCCCTGCGGCGTTACCTTCCAGGCCGGTTCCGCATCGCCTGTGGAGGCGGGTGAGAAGAAAACGGGTATGGAGTGGCGCACCACCAGATTGACCGTGCCGGATTGCGGTCTTCCCGCCGGTGGCAATTCGTCGACGATGACGCGGTAACTCTCTTCGGCTTGAAGCGGCGCCTTGGAAAGCCG
Organism: Agrobacterium sp. LMR679; assembly: GCF_027157905.1. NCBI lineage: Bacteria > Pseudomonadati > Pseudomonadota > Alphaproteobacteria > Hyphomicrobiales > Rhizobiaceae > Agrobacterium > Agrobacterium sp. LMR679. The sequence goes on from NZ_JAPVOJ010000001.1 coordinate 2,285,872, forward strand.
GACGATGCGGATGAGGTTTTCCGCGCCTCCCTTCAGTTGCGTCATCGGCGGGCTGGCGACGACGTCCTGCGCCGCCGTATAGACGTCCTGCCCATTCTGCTGGGTCCAGCGGAATATCCTGACCTGAACGTTGATCGGGGTTTTCGCATCGTTCCAGATGCGGAGGCTGGAGGCCGCGGTGGGCGCTTTAAGATCCAGAAGCACGGGTGCGACCCGTAGCGAGGCAGACTGTGAAGGTGAAACACTCAAACCGGCAAAAAACGCAGCCGCTAAGGTAAAAACACGCATGCGCGATCCTCCCTGTGGCGATCAGTAGTTGAGCGTGGCCGTCACCGTATCGGTATAGACGCCGACCGCGGGTGTCGTCTGGGCGGGAACGCGCCCAAAGACAGTGAATGTCTGCGGCGCCCCGGTTCCGGTTCCCGTTTGCCGGTCCGTTCCCACGGTGTTCCCCCACACCGTGCTATGTGCCGCAGTCGTATAAAGCGAGTAGGAAATGGTCGCACCCGCAGGCGATGTCATCAGACGGTTGGCGACCGTCGCCCCCGAGCCGGCGCCGGCGCTGAGACCCAGACTGAAGGGTGTGCTGGCCGTGCATTGCACGATGATATCGCTGGTCGCATCGATATTGCTGCCGATCACGCCATTGGTGCCGAAATTGAGGTTACCGGCGGAATTGATCTGGCACGCCGCCTGAATGGTGATCTGGACGTTGAAATTCGTCGTGGCGACCTGCGCGACGCCCGATGCCGGCGTGAGAACCAGCGCCGCAAACGATAATAGATAGCCTGATGCTGCAAACTTCATGCTGCCTCCCCAAGCTGCTGCGCTGCTGATTTTTCGGTGCGCAACATGGAATTACGCCAATAACGGGTAATTAGAATAATCTAATACTCGTACCGATTTGGTTAATAAATCCTTAATGGCGAATGCCTGAAAAACCACTGGCTGAAATGCAGTGGGCGCCACAATCAAAAGTGTCGCGGCGCGATTGCAAAGCACAGGATCGACGCTAAATCCCGTCTACGAGTTTTTTACTGAAATGCGACATCTTGTCAGCCGGCCCCGGTTGGCGTACTCGAAATCGATAGAAACCCGGGCCGATCAACAGTACCGTTCGGTGACGCTGTGTTCGGCCCCATAGACATCATGACGTTGGGATTGCGATGAACCTTTACTTGGATTACCTGGCTGAAATCAAAAGCAGAGAACCACAGGGTCTCGCGCCCAAGCCGATCGATGACGGTGCACTGACGGCCGAGATTATCGAGCTGATCAAGGATGCGGGCAGCGAGCACCGCGCTGATGCCCTGAAATTCTTCATCTACAACACCCTGCCGGGCACCACGAGCGCCGCCGGCGTCAAGGCGGCCTTCCTGAAGCAGATCATCCTCGGCGAAGTCGTCGTGCCGGAGATCACGCCTTCCTTCGCGCTGGAGCTGCTGTCGCACATGAAGGGCGGCCCGTCGATCAAGGTGCTGCTCGATATCGCGCTCGGTAACGATGCTGCGATTGCCACTGAGGCCGGCGAAGTGCTGAAGACGCAGGTCTTCCTTTACGATGCCGACATGTTCCGCCTGCGCGACGCCTACAAGGCCGGCAACGCCATCGCCAAGGCCGTGCTGGAAAGCTACGCCAAGGCCGAATTCTTCACCAAGCTTCCGGATGTCGAAGACGAGATCAAGATCGTCACCTTCATTGCCGCCGAAGGCGATATTTCCACCGACCTCCTGTCTCCCGGCAATCAGGCGCATTCGCGCTCGGACCGCCAGCTGCACGGCCAGTGTATGATCTCGCCGGAAGCGCAGGCGGAAATCGTCGCGCTGCAGAAGCAGCATCCGGACAAGCGGGTGATGATGATCGCCGAAAAGGGCACGATGGGCGTCGGCTCGTCGCGCATGTCGGGCGTCAACAACGTGGCGCTGTGGACCGGCAAGCAGGCCAGCCCCTATGTGCCCTTCGTCAATTACGCCCCCATCGTCGCAGGCACCAACGGCATCTCGCCGATTTTCGCCACCACCGTCGATGTGACGGGCGGCATCGGCATCAACCTGAAGAACTGGGTGAAGAAGCTCGGCGAAGACGGCAAGCCGATCCTCAACAACGATGGCAACCCGATCCTCGAGCAGAAATATTCGGTCGAGACCGGCACCGTCCTCAAGATCGACGCCAGGAACCGCAAGCTGCGCGACGAGGCCGGCACGGAACTGGTGGATATCGCCTCTTCCTTCACGCCCCAGAAGATGGAGTTCATGAAGGCCGGCAGCTCTTACGCTATCGTCTTCGGCAAGAAGCTCCAGACATTCGCGGCTGAAACGCTCGGTGTCGAGACCACTCCGGTCTTCGCACCCAACAAGGAAATTTCCATCGAAGGCCAGGGTCTCACCGCCGTCGAGAAGATTTTCAACCGCAACGCCGTTGGCGTGACGCCTGGCAAGGTGTTGCACGCCGGCTCCGACGTTCGCGTCAAGGTCAACATCGTCGGCTCGCAGGATACGACTGGTCTGATGACCGCGCAGGAACTGGAAGCGATGGCGGCCACCGTCATTTCGCCGCTGGTGGACGGCGCCTATCAGTCCGGTTGCCACACGGCGTCCGTCTGGGACAAGAAGGCGCAGGCGAATATTCCGAAGCTCATGTCTTTCATGAACAATTTCGGCGTCATCACCGCGCGCGATCCGAAGGGCGCCTATCACTCCATGACGGACGTGATCCACAAGGTGCTGAACGACATCACCGTGGATGACTGGGCGATCATCATCGGCGGCGACAGCCACACCCGCATGTCCAAGGGCGTTGCCTTCGGCGCTGACTCCGGCACCGTCGCACTGGCGCTGGCAACGGGCGAGGCGACCATGCCGATCCCGCAATCGGTCAAGGTCACCTTCAAGGGCACGATGCAGCCCTATATGGACTTCCGCGACGTGGTGCACGCCACGCAGGCGCAGATGCTGAAGCAGCACGGCGACAACGTTTTCCAGGGCCGCATCATCGAAGTGCATATCGGCACGCTGCTCGCCGATCAGGCCTTCACCTTCACCGACTGGACGGCCGAAATGAAGGCCAAGGCGTCGATCTGCATCTCGCAGGACGAAACGCTGATCGAGTCGCTGGAGATCGCCAAGTCGCGCATCCAGATCATGATCGACAAGGGCATGGACAACCCCGCCCAGACGCTCAAGGGACTGATTGCCAAGGCGGATCAGCGCATTGCCGAAATCCGCTCCGGCGAAAAGCCGGCGCTGAAGCCCGATGACAATGCGAAATATTTCGCCGAAGTCGTCGTGGATCTGGACGTGATCGACGAGCCGATGATCGCCGACCCCGACGTCAACAACAACGACGTGTCCCGACGCTACACCCACGATACGATCCGCCCGGTCTCCTATTACGGCGGTACCAAGAAGGTCGATCTCGGTTTCGTCGGTTCGTGCATGGTGCACAAGGGCGATATGAAGATCGTCGCCCAGATGCTGAAGAACATCGAGAAGTCCGAAGGCAAGGTCGAGTTCAAGGCGCCGCTCGTCGTCGCCGCGCCGACCTACAACATCATCGATGAGCTGAAGGCGGAAGGCGACTGGGAAATCCTGCAGAAATATTCGGGCTTCGAGTTCGACGATCTGAAGCCGAAAACCACCAACCGGACGGAATACGAGAACATTCTCTATCTCGAACGTCCGGGCTGCAACCTGTGCATGGGCAACCAGGAAAAGGCCGAAAAGGGCGACACCGTTCTTGCAACCTCCACCCGGCTGTTCCAGGGCCGCGTGGTGGAAGATACGGCTGAAAAGAAGGGTGAATCGCTTCTGGCCTCCACTCCGGTCGTTGTGCTCTCGGCCATCCTCGGCCGCACGCCGAGCATCGAGGAATATCGCTCTGCCGTCGAAGGGATCGACCTGACGAAGTTTGCCCCGCCGAAGGTAACGCCGATCGATCCGCAGTCGGTCCATTACTGAGGCCGTGATTATCGCCGTGCGTGGGCTACAGGCTCCGCGCTGGCGATGCACTGAAAATGCCGAATGAACGCGGACAGCGGGGAGAAATCCCCGCTGTTTTTTATGGGTCTGCAGTGCTCCGACCAGGCCATTGGAGACTGAAGACACGTCTCGGCTTGGCCTTGGCCTCTTTTTGCGGTAACCAGACTGAATGATAAAAGCATCGAGTATCACCTGCATCTAGCTCCCGCCGAAGCGCGAGGAGCATCGAGCGAAAAGCCGACAGGCTTGGCGCTCGGCGTCGGCTTGTCTGAAGGCAAGCGAATGCGAACATATGCAGTGAGATTACTCCAATGGAAAATTACTTCGAAAGCCCGTTCCGGGGCATCACGCTTGACAAGCAGGTCAGGAACCCGAACCTCGTGGTCGGGAAATACAGCTATTATTCCGGCTATTATCACGGCCATAGTTTTGAGGACTGCGCCCGTTATCTGCTGCCGGATGAAGGCGCTGACAGGCTGGTGATCGGAAGCTTCTGTTCGATCGGTTCGGGCGCCGCCTTCATCATGGCCGGCAATCAGGGCCATCGCAACGAGTGGATCAGCACCTTCCCGTTCTTCTTCATGCCGGAGGTGCCGGAATTCGAGAACGCCGGCAACGGTTATCTGCCGGCGGGCGATACCGTCATCGGCAACGATGTCTGGATAGGCTCGGAAGCCATTGTCATGCCCGGCATCACGGTCGGCGATGGGGCGGTGATCGGAACGCGGGCGCTGGTGACGAAGAATGTCGAACCCTATGCCATCGTCGGCGGCAATCCCGCAAAAACGATCCGAAAGCGGTTCGATGACGACAACATCGCCCTGCTGCTCGAGATGAAATGGTGGGATTGGCCGGCGGCGCGGCTGAAGGCGGCAATGCCGCTCATGACCAGCGGCAATGTCGCCGAGCTTTATCGGTTCTGGCGATCCGATAAGCCGCAGCCGTAAAAATGCCCGGCCCGTCTCATCGAGGCGGGCCGGCGCTTTCGGGTGCCATGCGGGCGAGCGGAAAGGTCTGCCCTGTTTCAGGGCGTCGTCGCAGGCTGGCGGCGATTTGTCATTGCCGTTCCGATGAAGGGTTGCCGTTCCTGCTCAGACCTCTGCTGCGCCTGGCGCAGATGAAGCAGGTCCTTGCGCGTAACGAGACCGACGAGACTATTCGAGGACTTGTCTACAATGGCGATCCTGCCCGTGTCGGCGCTAAGCATCAGGTCGGCGATCAACCCAACGGGGTCGTTTTCGTGCGCAACCGGGATTTCACGGTCAGCCAGCCTGTCGGCCAATGTTTCTTCGCCGCCATGCTGCTCCTGTTGCCAGGAGAGAATGTCTGCCCGCGACACAAGCCCCACCAGCGTTCCCTCGGGCTGTACCACCGGATAGGTCCGGTGCGTTTCCTGCGAGCCGGTGAAGAAGGAAATCGCCTGCGATACCGTCATCCCGGCAGGCAGCGTGTCGACCTTGCGGATCATGATCTCGGACGCACGGGTGAGCTCAAAGGAATCGATCGCATATTCGCGTGTGATGTGCTGGCCGCGCCGGGCGATCTTTTCCGTGAGGATCGAGCGCCGCATCAAAAGGACGGTGACGGAATAGGCGGCCACGGTGGCTATCATGAGCGGGATCGCGGTGCTGAGATCGCCAGTGATCTCAATTGCGAAGAAGATGCCGGTCAGCGGTGCGCGCATTGTTCCACCCATCATGGCGGCCATGCCGAGCAACGCCCAGAGGGCGGGTTCGCCGGGCAGGAATGTCCCTGTCAGATAACCCGCCGATCCGCCGAGGATGAGAAGCGGCGCGAGCACGCCGCCGGATGTGCCTGAGGACAGGGCGATGAGCCAGATTCCCGACTTGACCAGAAGAATGGTGAGGACGGCCTGAGCGGCAATATGGTTATTGAGAAGGTCGGCAATGATGTCGTAACCGACGCCGAGCGCTCTTGGCTCCATCAGGCCGCCGAGGCCGACGGCGAGGCCGCCGAGCGCCGGCCACCACATCCAGTGGATGGGGAGCTTTTCGAAAAGATCTTCGATCTTGTAGAGCAATATAGTCATCAATCCGGACTGCAGGCCGGCGAGCACGCCGATCAGGACGCAGGGCGCGAGCCCCCACCATGGCAGGTCATAAGCGAAATCCGTGGGAAATAGCGGACCGGTGCCGAAATAGAACGGCCGCCAGGTAATCGAAACCGCAGCGGCGACTGCCACCGGTATGAAGCTTCTCGGCTTCCACTCGAATAGCAGGAGTTCGACCGCGAGCATGACAGCGGCGATCGGCGAACCGAAGATCGCCGTCATGCCGGCGGCGGCGCCTGCCACGAGCAGGGTTTTGCGTTCCGCGCTGCTCATGTGGAAACATTGCGCAAAGAGAGAGCCGATCGCGCCGCCCGTCATGATGATCGGGCCTTCCGCGCCGAAGGGCCCGCCGCTACCGATCGAAATGGCGGACGAGAGAGGCTTCAGGAGCGCCACTTTCGGCGACATGCGGCTGCCGCTGATGAGAATGGCCTCAATCGCTTCCGGAATGCCGTGCCCCCGGATTTTTTCCGAACCGAAACGGGCCATCAGCCCGATGACGATACCGCCGAGGACCGGCGCCACGACCATCCACAGGGAAGGATGTATGTCTGCGAAACTGACCTCGTGCGTGCTGAACCTGCCAAGCCAGACAATGTTGGTGACAAGCTGAATGAGGCTGACCAGAAGCCATGCGGCAAGGGCCCCGAGCGAGCCGACGATGCATGCCATGGCGATCAGCAGCAGCACGCGTTTGTCCGTCGTGAAATCTCCGGCTTGCCGCCTTGGAAAACCGCTGTCGAATTGACTTGATCTGGAGGGTGAAGAGGCTTGGGTCAACGGCTTATCCTTGGGTGCACGAAAATAGTGGCGCGATAAATATGTCGTAATACGATATAAATCAATGGATTTGTAATCTCTCAAAATATCCGGCGATTTTCATTCGCGGATAGTCGGGCTAAAGAAGAATGAGAGGCGAACAGAATAAGGGCTTGCGAAATATGACATTGCCGACCCAATCGGAATATGAGGCGCTTGCCGTCTTTCGCCACACGCTTAAGAAATTCATGGATTTCAGCACCTCGGCCGCGCAGGCGGCGGGCCTGCCGCCGCAGCAGCATCAGGCGCTTCTCGCCATCAAGGGCTTGCCGGAGGGCGAGGTCATGACGGTGGGATTACTTGCGGAACGGTTGCTGATCGCGCCCCATTCGGCAACCGAGCTCGCCGGTCGTCTGTTAAGCGGCGGCCTCATCACGCGCGAACCAGACCCTGCCGATCGCCGCCGTCAGACGTTACAGCTGACGGAAAAGGCCGAGCAGGTCATGGCGCATCTGAGCGCGATCCATCTCAAGGAAATCCGCGAAACGGCGCCGCAGCTGATTGCCATATTGAGCGAGCTTGGAAACGTAGAGAAGACTTAGACGGAAGACATGCCTGTCGCTCGGGGGCGCCTTGAGCTGCAGCGAAAGATATTGCGAATAGGGCCGCGATACGCGCCTTATCAACTGACGCCCTTCTGGGCGCGTGACCGCAAACGTTTCAGCCGAACCTCCATCTGCCTCTTTGCCTGAATGTCGCCACGCCTGACGGCCACCGCGATGCCTTCCACCCATGCCGCAACTGCGCCCTCGTCATCTCCCAGCCGCGCGCGACATTCGCCGAGTTCGGCCCAGACCGCCGAATAGCCGGGATCCTGCCGGACGACCTCCTGGAGATGAAGCGCGGCTTCTTCGAACTGCCCGGCCGCCTTGAGCGTTTTTGCGATTGAAAAGCGCAGGAGCGGACTGTCCCGTCCGTCTTCCAGCATCCTCATGAGTTTTTCGATCATCATTATCCCGTTGCGATGGTGAAGCACCATGCAATCGGTACGACCTCAAGCGCGCTTGAGGTCAAGCGGGATTTTGCGCGTTCATTTGGCCATGCGCCGCAATGCAACCGGGTCCCATATGTCGTCGAGCGGGCCTTCGAGAGCGGTTCGCGGGTGGATGAGCTTCGGTTCGATGATGGTGACTTCCGGCTCGGTCCGGTTCTCTTCCAGCAGTTCGAAACCCTTTTCGAGCATCTGCGCGATATCGGGTTTGATCATATAGACCGGGAAGGGAAGGAACGATGCGAACGGGTCGTAGTCGAAGCAGCCGACAACGATGTCGCCGAAGGCCTCGCCGTCATGACGCCCCATGAAACGAAGCAGGCCTTCGAAATTTATCGATGAATTGACGAAGAAACAGCGGGGCAGGCGGCCCCTGCGCTCGAAGAAGCGTTCGAATGCCAGCTCCGTCATATGCGGTGAATAGCCGGTGATCTCGATATCGTCTCCGCTCTCCGCCCCGAAATAAGCGGCCTTGGCGGCGTGGAAGCCGTCGATACGCTCGCGGCTGGCGTGGTCGTCATGACCGCCGAACAGGATGACGTCATCGGGACCAAGAGGCCCGCTTTTTTTCGCATGGGCAAGGATCGCCGATGTCAGTATTTCCGCGCCATTCCTGTTGTCGGAAATGACCGAGGAGGCAAATTTGCCGGGCAGGTCGATGTTGACATGCGGCAGCGCCGCGCGGGCGCAGACCTGGTGCACGCCATCTGGATCGGTCACGCCGGCAATGAAGAGCGCATCGATGGAATAGGCGATCAGGGTCTCGACGGTGCGCCGTTCCTCCTCGGGATCGCGTCGCCCGGAGACCACCATGGGCGACAGGCCGCGTTTGCGCGCCTGCCCCTCGAATGTCTGCGCCATCGAGGAAAAAAACCGGTTGTCATAAACGGGCACCAGAAGCCCGACGAGGCCGGATTTCGAACTCCGCAAACCGCGGGCCTGAAGATTGGTGGTGTAGCGCTGTGCCTTGGCGAGCGAGAGAATCCTGTCGGCAGTCTCCTCCGAAATCCGGCGCTTGCGCCACGATCCGTTCAACACGGCGCTCACTGTCGAAGCTGATGCACCCGACAATATCGACAAGTCATAAATGGTGGCTTTCTTGGAACTTATGCCCGTCACTGTGATCTCCCCAACTGATTCCGATTATTAGAGCACGCGTCCCCTTGACGGAAGGGAGCTTCATGATATGGTTATTGCACCATCGATTGTGCAACTTGGCAATATCGATTGTGCAAGATGGTTGCTGTGGGAGTGGCAAGGGAGAGTCTCGAATAAGCGAGATGAGAAATTTTGAACGCGCCAGATGAAAAATGGCTGCGGCGGGTTTCGTTTGCCTGATTTTTTGAGGAGGAACATCATGAAGAAAATTATTGCTGCAGCGGTCGGCCTGTCGCTCGCGTTGCTCTCGTCCACCGCCTTTGCCGAAGGGCCGAAGGTGGGCGTCGTCGTCAAGATCGGCGGCATTCCGTGGTTCAACGCCATGGAGGCCGGTATCAAGGAGCAGAGCAAGAAGCTCGGCGTTGACGGTTTCATGGTCGGCCCGACCAGCGCCGATCCCGCCCTGCAGGTCCGCGCCATCGAGGATCTGATTGCCCAGAAGGTCGATTTCATCGGCGTGGTGCCGAATGATGCAAAGGTGCTGGAGCCGGTGCTGAAAAAGGCCCAGGCCGCCGGTATCAAGGTCATCACCCATGAATCGCCCAAGCAGCTCGGCGCTGACTGGGATTTCGAACTGGCATCCGCCAAGGGTTTCGGCGAAGCGCATGGCAAGCTCTTGGCTGAAAAGATGGGCGGCAAGGGCTCCTATGCCGTCTTCGTCGGTTCGCTCACCGTTCCGCTTCATAATGCCTGGGCCGATGCCGCCATCGCCTATATCAAGGCCAATTATCCGGACATGAAGCTCGTCGGCGATCGCTACGGCGTGGCGGAGGACCTCGACAAGAGCCGTTCGACAGCGCTTGACCTGATGTCCGCCAATGCCGACCTGAGCGGTTTCCTCGCCTTCGGTTCGCAGGGGCCGATCGGTGCCGGACGCGCCGTCGAAGAGCGGCGCAAGGATGGCAAGGTCTTCGTCATCGGCCCGTTCTCGCCGGGGCAGGGCGCCAAGCTCATCAAGTCGGGCGCGCTGACGGGCGGCTTTATGTGGAACCCGAAGCAGGCCGGTGAGGTCTTCATCACGCTCGCCGACCGTATCGCCAAGGGCGAGACACCCAAGGCCGGCGACACTATCGAAGGTCTCGGCACCATCAATCCCGAGGGTAACACCATCGTCGTCGACCAGCTTTTGAAGATCGACAAGGAAAGCATCGACAAGCTCGTTTCCATGGGCCTCTGATCCTCCCCAAGGCCAAGGGCGTCGCGCGAGGTGTCATACTCGCGCGACGTCTCATCTGGAAAAACATGCCGAGCGCCACGTCTGCAATGCTGCCGCGGCGAAGGAGATTTACATTATCATGAGCGCAGAACCGCTCCTGTCCCTCAAAAATGTCAAAGTCACCTTCGGCGGCGTCCGCGCCCTGAAGGGTGTTTCTTTCGAGGTCAATCCGGGTGAAGTGCATTGCCTTGCCGGCGAAAACGGCTGCGGCAAGAGCACGCTGATCAAGGTCATAACGGGCGTTTACACGCCCCAAAGTGATGCTGAACTCTATTTCGACGGCAAGCCGATAGCCGCGATGAACCCGACGCTTGCGCAATCGCTTGGCATCCAGGTGATCTGGCAGGATCTGGCGCTGTTCGATGAAATGACGGTGGCTGAAAATATCGGCTTCCAGTACGCGGTGAATGGAAAATACGGGCTGGTCGACAAGCGCGCCATCGAACAGGCTGCCGAAAAGGCGCTGGCCCGGCTCGGCGTCGAGATCGATCTTGATAAGCCGCTCAAGGAACTGCCCATCGCCCAGCGTCAGATCGTGGCGATTGCCCGCGCGCTGGTCGGGGAAGCGCGGCTGGTTTTCATGGATGAACCGACCGCGTCGCTCACGCAGTCTGAAACCGATTACCTGATCGACATCGTCCGCAACCTGTCGGCCTCCGGTGTCGCGGTTGTTTTCGTCTCGCATCGCCTTGCGGAAGTGCTTGAGATTTCAGACCGCATCACCGTGCTGCGAGACGGCTCGCTTGTCGGTGTCTTTCCCGTTGAAGGCATGACCCAGTCACGGGTGACCGAGCTGATGACCGGCCGCAATTTCGACAGCGCCGTCATCGCCGCCGATCACGATGACAAGCCCGTCGTTCTCTCGGTGCGCGGGCTGAGCCGGGCCGGCGAGTTCGAGGATGTTTCGTTCGATCTGCGGCGGGGAGAAACGCTCGGCATTACCGGCCTTCTGGGAGCCGGCCGCACGGAACTGGCTTTGACACTGTTCGGCATGCATCGGCCGCAATCGGGTGAAATGCTCATCGATGGAAAGAAGGTGGATTTTCATTCCAACCGCGATGCGATCCGGGCGGGCGTCGCCTATCTTTCCGAAGACCGGCTTTCGCTTGGTCTCAACCAGCCGCAGTCCATTGCCGACAATCTGGTCATGGCCTCGCTCGACCGGCTGCTGAGCGGCGGCCTGATCTCACCGTCTAAAAAGGCGGATGTCGTTTCCCGCTGGATTTCGGCGCTCGGCGTCAAGATCGGCCTGCCGGAAGATCCGATCCGCACGCTTTCGGGCGGCAACCAGCAGCGCGTGGCGATTGCCAAGTGGCTGGCCATCGGACCGAAAATCCTCATCCTCGATGCGCCGACCGTGGGGGTCGATGTCGGCGCACGCGCCGGCATCTTCGAAATCGTCCGCAAGCTCGCCGCAGAAGGTCTTTCGATCATCGTGATCTCCGACGAGCCGCCGGAAGTTTATTTCAATACGGACAGGGTCATCCACATGGTCGAAGGCCGGTTCCACGCCACCTATGATCCGCGACGCCTGTCGCTGACCGAACTGGAGGCCGCCATCTATGCGTAGGCTCATTCTCGGACATACAACCGAATTCACACTGCTTGTCGTCATGGTGCTGCTCTGCACGGGACTGTCATTCGCCACCGACCGGTTCCTCACCATCTCCAATGCCTTCGATGTGCTGAATGTCTCGGCGGTCAACATCATCTTTGCGGTCGGCCTGCTCGTGGTGCTGATCTCGGGCGGTATCGACATTTCCTTCGCGGTCGCGGCCTCCGTCGTCCAATATGTGACGGTGCTGGCGCTCAATGCGCTCGGCGGCGGCAACTGGGCGGAAGGTTTCATCATTGCCGGCGCGGTTGGCCTTAGTCTCGGTTTCGTCAACGCCTTCCTCGTCTGGCGGCTCAACATCATTTCCATTGTTGCGACCATCTCCACCTTCAACATCTTCTTCGGGCTGCTGATGTTCTTCACCAAGGGCGTGTCGATCTACGACCTGCCGGAATGGCTGTCGACGCGCGTGGTGTTTTACGAGCGCGAGATGTCCGATGGTTCGTGGGTCGAGCTGACGCTGCCCGTCGTGGTCATGATCCTCTGCTGTGTCGCCACCTGGTTCATGATTTCGCGCACCACTGTCGGCCGCAAGCTTTATGCATTCGGTGACAATCCGGAAGGCGCACGCCGCTTCGGCATCAATATTGGCGCCATGCACTACATTTCCTTCGGCTGGCTTGGCTTGATGGCGGGCATTGCCGGGCTCATGCAGGCGCATTATGCGCAGGAGGTGGTGCCGAACGCGCTTTATGGCCGCGAGCTGGATGTTCTTGCCGCAACCGTTCTCGGCGGCGCGCGGCTTGGCGGCGGCAAGGGGTCGGTCATCGGCTGTGTGCTCGGGGTGCTGATGGTGTCCATCACCCAGAACGGCCTCAACCTGATGGGCGTTTCTCCCTTTGCCTTCAAGATGATCGTCGGGGCCATCATTCTCATCGCCATCACGCTCTCTTCCACCCGCTTCGACAAGCTCCTGCCGAGCGCCTTACGGACATCCGCGAAGAAGGGGAGCGCACAGCGATGAACAGTCTCGTTCGGAAATTCAACGCGATTTTCGGTGCCGACATGGCCGGGCCAGTGATTGCCTTCATCGCGGTCATGCTCATCTTCGGAACCTTTGCCGATAACTTTCTCTCGCTCGCCACATTCGGTTCGGTCGCCTTCCAGCTGCCGGAACTCGGTCTCTTGACACTGGCGATGCTGCTGCCGCTGCTGACGGGCGGCATCAATCTGTCCGTCACCTTCGCCGCCAATCTGTCGGGTCTCGCCGCAGCCTGGGTGTTGCAGGCCCATGGCGGGGTTGATGCGCCACCGAGCGCATTCCTGTTCGCCTGCCTTGCGGCACTTGCCACCGGCGGCGCTGCCGGAGCGATGACGGGAGCGGCGATTGCCTATACCCGCGCGCACCCCATTCTGGTGACGCTGTCGATGATGATCTTTCTGCGCGGCCTTGGCGAGTTTCTCACCCGTGGCGGAGACGTTTCCGGTTTCCCCGCCTATATGGCGCCGCTCGGTCACGGCACGCTTCTCGGTCTGCCGATCCCGCTTCTGATTTTCATCGCCTGCGTCGGGCTGTGGCATGTGCTGCTGACGCGCACCAAGCTCGGCTTCGGCCTGCTGATGATCGGCTCGAATATCGAAGCCGCGCGGTATTCCGGCCTCAATACGCGCAAGATTCAGGTTCTCGTCTACACGCTCTCGGGTCTGATGTGCGCGGTTGCAGGCATCATCATGCTTGCCCGTTTCAACTCCGTCCGTGTCGGCCACGGGGAATCCTATCTGCTGATCACGGTGCTGGCGGCCTTTCTCGGCGGCATCAATCCGTTCGGCGGCTTCGGTCGTGTCCTGCCCGTCTTCGTCGCGCTCATCGTTCTGCAACTGCTGTCATCCGGCCTCAATCTTCTTGGCGCCAACCAGCATCTGGCAACGGCGCTCTGGGGCGTGCTGATGATTGTCGTCATGGCGGCGCGCGGCCTGTTTTCAAGCTACTTCGCATCTCTCAGAAAGAAGGTATGACGTGAAAGGCTTCGGTGTTCACGCAATGATGTGGTCTCTCAAATGGGACCACGAAAACGCCAGACGGTCCATCGCCGCTGCTGCGGATTACGGTCAGGATTTCATCGAGATTCCGCTTATCGATATCCCTGCCGTCGATGCAAAACACACGCGCGCCCTGCTGGAGAAATACGGTTTGCGCGCCGTCTGCTCGCTGGTGCTGCCGGAGCCCGCCTGGGCGTCCATACGTCCCGATGCGGCAATCGACCATCTGAATGCCGCGCTCGACAAGGCCGCAGAAATGGGCGCGGAGGCTCTGACGGGGGTTACCTATGGTGGCACCAATGAGCGAACCGGATTTCCGCCGAAACAGGGTGAATATGACAATCTGACAAGGGCGCTTTCGCGGGCTGCCGGCCACGCAAAAACACTAGGCCTGCAATTCGGCATCGAGACGGTCAACCGCTACGAGAACCATCTGCTCAACTCCGCCGAACAGGCGGTGGCGCTGGTGGAGCGCATCGGTGCCGACAACATCTTCATCCATCTCGATACTTTCCACATGAATATGGAGGAAAAGGGCATCGCCAATGGCATCATCGCCGCCCGCAACCATCTGAAATACATGCATATGTCGGAAAGTGACCGCGGCACGCCGGGCTGCGGCAATGTTGCCTGGGACGAGGTGTTTTCGGCGCTCGCCGCCATCGGCTTCAAGGGTGTGCTGACGCTCGAAAGCTTCGCTGCGATGCCCAGGGAGATGGCCGGTGCGATTTCCACCTGGCGGCCGGTTGCGCCCAGCGCCGATGAGGTTCTCGACAGGGGACTGTCATTCCTGCGCGACAAGGCGAACCAGTACCGCATTTTCTGAAAGCACTCATTATCGGGGCAAGCACCTTGAACACTATTGACGATAATGCCCGTGAGATTGCGGGCCTTGCCCTCCAGCGACTGGAAGGGTCAAAGGGCCGGCGTGTGATGATTGCGATTGCCGGTGCCCCCGGATCGGGAAAATCAACCATTGCCGAATGCGTGGTCGATGCGTTGAACGCAGGCGAAGGCGTATCGGCTGCACTGTTTCCTATGGATGGCTTTCATTATGACGATGCCGTTCTGGAAGAGATGAAGCGCCGTGCCTTCAAGGGCGCCATCGATACGTTCGATGCCCACGGCCTGCGCCACATGCTTGAGCGTCTGAAGGCCAATGAGGACGATGTCGTTGCCGTCCCCGTCTTTGACCGCGCCATCGAAATCGCCCGCGCCGGCGGCCGCCTGATCCCGCAATCCGTCGATATCATCGTCTGCGAAGGCAATTATCTCCTCGCCGGCCAGTCGCCATGGGATCGTCTCAAGCCGATCTTCGATCTCACGATTTTCGTTGATGTCGACGAAGACGATCTGCGCGCGCGGCTGCGGGACCGCTGGCGAAGCTTCGGTCTTGGCGAGGACGAGATCAACCGGAAGGTGGAGGAAAACGATCTCCCCAACGGCCGCTTCATCACATCGACAAGCACGGAGCCGGATATTCGCATCGGAAATCCGGGAAGCGGTCCCGCGTCCTGAAGCTGCCTGAAGGGCTGCGCCTCCCTATCCAAAGTCAAGCGAAACAGAAAAGCGAAAGAGACCCCCATGAAACACGGCATCTATTACTCCTACTGGGAACATGAGTGGAGCGCCAAGTTCGGCCCCTATATCGAGAAGGTCGCCAAGCTCGGTTTCGATATCATCGAAGTCGCCGCCCACCACATCAATGAATACAGCGACGCCGAACTCGCCGTCATCAGGCAGAGCGCAAAGGATAACGGCATCATCCTCACCGCCGGCATCGGCCCTTCGAAAACGAAGAACCTGTCGTCAGAGGATGCCGCGGTTCGTGCAGCCGGCAAGGCGTTTTTTGAACGCACCCTTACCAATGTCGCCAAGCTAGACATCCACACCATCGGCGGCGCGCTGCATTCCTACTGGCCAATCGACTATTCGCAGCCTGTCGACAAGGCGGGCGATTATGCGCGCGGCGTCGAAGGCATTCACGGCATCGCCGATTTCGCCAATGATCTCGGCATCAACCTGTGTATCGAAGTCCTCAACCGCTTCGAAAACCACGTTCTCAACACGGCGGCCGAAGGCGTCGCTTTCGTCAAGGATGTCGGCAAGAACAACGTGAAAGTCATGCTGGATACCTTCCACATGAATATCGAGGAAGACAGCTTTGGCGAAGCCATCCGCACGGCCGGCCCGTTGCTCGGGCATTTCCATACCGGCGAGAGCAATCGCCGCGTACCGGGCAAGGGCAGAATGCCCTGGCACGAAATCGGCCTCGCCCTTCGCGATATCAATTACACCGGCGCGGTCGTCATGGAGCCTTTCGTCAAGACCGGCGGTACGATCGGCTCCGACATCAAGGTGTGGCGCGATCTCAGCGGCGGCGCCGACCTCGCAAAAATGGACGAGGATGCCCGCAATGCCCTGGCATTCTCCCGTTTCGTCCTTGGCGGCTGAAGACCCATAAGTGCACTGACCGGGCGGCGGCCATCTGTCGCCCGGGCAGCCACTGCCATGTTTGTCGGCCATCGCCGAGTTGAAAAGACAACCGCTTGTGGGCTAAAGCACTGATGTCTCTTCGGGATCAAAACGATCCGCCCAAGACCATTGGTTTGCATGATCCCTGTCGCACTCCCGTCCGTCGAAGCGCTGCTTCTCCTTGCTTTCTTGCTCATCACGACCCTCATATGGATCGTCTGGACGCTCCTGCTGTTCGTACGATATGTGGCAGGCCGCTGGAAGCGCCCGATGATCCTGCCCTATGGGCTGGTAACTGCCGTCGCGCTTTTCACCCTCTTTCGGTTCGGTGATTTTTATCTGCAGATGCGCGCCTATGACAAAGAGAGGGCGGCAAGCCATCGGCCGGAGCTGCTAGAGCCGGCGCGCCTCGGCCAGATCGACATGCCCAAAGGCACGAAACTCGAACTGGCCATTGCCAACGACAGGGAGGCCTTCGATCGGGCCGTGTTTCCGCATCCGGTGCGGGTGGCGGATATCGATGCCGTCGAAATCGCCCGTTATATCGCGATAAAAACCAACGAGAATTACGAAACGGTGGGCTTTACCCCGCAGACCATGCGGATTACCGGCAACGGCGTGACCAACCAGAGCGGCTGGCGCTGCGATGCGACACACCCGGTGGAGTTCGATCTTTCGCCCGATGGCGGCATATCCGCTTTCAGCAACTGCACTCTTTCCGATGGCAATGTTGTTGACGGCATCACCGTGCCGAAAGGCACGTCCCTGCGCACCTCCACCGGCAATGTCTATACCGATGGCTTCGTCGATTCCGATAGATGGGTTCTCGATACGGCTCAGGACCAGACCGTCCACATCGACAGTTTCGATCTTTCCGAAGCAACGTTTGCCCTTGATGGCGAGCGAAAACTCCACGAGATCAAAAGAGGTGTCCTGTCGAAAGACGCAACGCTCGGGACGCTTCACCATGCCGCCGGAAGCAATATTCGTTATAATCCCCGGCATCTTCGCAAGGATTATCCCGGTGCGTGGTTGATAATCCCGCCCCTGCCGGCTGCCGATGCCCCACCGGTTCCGTCGCATGGTATCGTGCAGGGCAGGGACGGAAAGCTTCTGTCCTCCGCCGCTGACTGATTGCGCGAGGGTCACCGCAAGACGGAAGCGAGAAATTCGCGTGTGCGATCTTCTTTCGGCTGGCCGAAAATCTCGTCCGGTTTCCCCTGTTCGCAGATGCGGCCCTTGTCGAAGAAACAGACGCGGTCCGAGACTTCCCGGGCAAAGCGCATTTCATGGGTGACAAGAAGCATCGTCAGGTCATGCTCATGGGCCAGGTCGCGGATGACGGACAGCACTTCGCCCACCAGTTGCGGGTCGAGCGCCGAGGTCGGCTCATCGAAAAGCAGAACACGCGGACGCATGGCAAGCGAGCGGGCAATGGCGACACGCTGCTGCTGCCCGCCGGAAAGCTGCACCGGATAATGATCCTTCTTGTCCGCCAGCCCGACCATCTTCAGCAATTCGACTGCGCGCGCCTCCGCCTCTGCGCGGCCGATGCCCAGAACCCGCACCGGCGCTTCCACGATATTGCGAAGGACGGTCATATGGGGAAAGAGATTGAAGCTCTGGAAAACCATGCCGACGTGGTTGCGGATCTGGCGCAGATGTTTTTCCGAGGCCTTGAAAGGTCCTTTGCCGCCTGGCTCATGGTAGGACATGTCCGCAAGGGTCAGCTTTCCCTCCTGGAACGGCTCCAGCGTCATGAGAATGCGCAGAACGGTTGACTTGCCGGAGCCGGAAGGGCCGATGAGGGTGACTTTTTCGCCCTTCGCCACGCTGAAATTGAACTGGTCGAGCACCGTCAGAATGCCGAAGCGTTTTGTGACATCGGAAAATTCGATCAGTGGCTGGTTGGTGTTGTTGGTCATCGCAAGGGTATTCCTGCTTTTGGAAGCGCCCTTTGCAGGCGGCTGAGGCCTGCCGAGCAGATTATGGTCAGAAGGAGGAAGATCAGGCCCACAAGCGTCAGCGGCACCAGATATTCGAAGGTGCGCTCGCCGATCATGTTGGCAAGCCCCATCATTTCCAGAACCGTGACGACGGAAAGCACCGGCGTTTCCTTGATCATGGCGACGAGATAATTACCCATGGCCGGAACGATGCGCGGAATGGCCTGCGGGATGATGATATCCCTGTAGGTCTGCATGCGTGTGAGATTGAGCGCCGTCGCCGCTTCCCACTGGCCGTGATGCACCGCCTCGATGCCGCCGCGATAGACCTCGGACGTATAGGCGGCATATTGCAGGCCGAGCGCCAGCGCGCCGGTCAGAAACGCCGGCAGGACAATGCCGAAATCCGGAAGCACGTAATAGAGAAAGAACAGCTGCACCAGAAGCGGCGTATCGCGCAGGAATTCGACAATCAGCGCGGTCGGCCAGGAGATCATCCTGACGCGGCTGCGGCGCAGCAGCGCGAAGACGAGCCCCAGAACCAGCGCAATGGCAAAACCGGCGGCGGCGGCCTTCAGCGTTACCGTAAGCCCGATCAGGATGATGGGCAGGATGGAGGTCGTGTAGGTGAGCCAGGTGGTCGTGTCCCATTCGTAACCATACATCATGACAGGATATCCTTACGAATGGCGGGTGCGCGGGAAGACGTTGCCGCGCCGCACGAAGCGTTCGATCACCCGGATGACGACCATCAGGATCAGCGACATCGCGAAATAACAAAGCAGCGTGATCGAATAGATGCTGGCGCTATCCAGCGTCAGGTTACGGATCGACTGCGCCGCGAAAGTGAGGTCGGCAATCGAGATCAGCGACACGAGCGAGGAAAGCTTCAGCGTTTCGATGGCGAGATTGCCGAAGGCCGGCATCATCTCGACAACGGCCTGCGGCAGCGAGATGCGAAACAGCGTCTGCAGCCGTGTGAAGTTCAGCGCTCGTGCGGCCTCCAGCTGCTGTACCGAGACGGAGGACAGCGCGCCGCGCACAATCTCGGCGCCATAACCGCCAGCATGGGCGGCAAGCACCAGCACGCCGGTGGTGATCGGGTCGAAGCTCAGCCCGACCAGCGGCAGCGCGTAATAGAACCAGAAAAGCTGCACCAGTAGCGAGGTGCCGCGGAACACTTCCGTGTAACAAAGCGCGACGGTCGACAGGATCGGTCCACCCTCGACGCGCAGAATGCCGAAGAAAAAGGCGAGCACCGTGCCGACGACAAGGGCTGCGAGCGTAATCGTCATGGTGACGACGGCGCCTTGCCACAACATCGGCAGATAGGCGGTCATGTCCATCTGGCGTTTTCCCGAATTCCCGAGGAACGGCGCCCGGTTATGGCCGGGCGCCGGCTGGCATTATTTGCCGGCGCAGAGATCGGCGACCTTCTTTTCGGCCGCCGCCGCAATACTCTGTTCGGACAGGCCGTATTTGGCGAGGATTTTCTTGTAATCGTCGGTCTTGCGGAATTCGACGAGCGCGGCGTTGAAAGCGTCACGCAGCTCCTTGTCTTCCGGCCGGAAAGCGAAACCGCCGTAATTGCGCACTGGCGCATCCTTCACGACGGGGTCGGTGAAAGGCTTGACCTGCTCGACATTGGCCTGCCCCTTGGCGAGTTCCGAAACCGTCAGCTCCGTGGCGGCGTAGGCATCGGCGCGGCTCTGGACGGTCGGAATGGCATCGGCGTTGGCCGGGATGAAGACGATCTGTTCTTCCTTGACGCCGACCGCCCGCAGGAAGTCGACATTGTTGGCGCCCGACACGACGGCCACCTTCAGCGAGGGGTCCTTGGCAATATCGGCATAGGTGGTGAGCTTTTTCGGATTGCCCTTCTTCACCAGCAGGCCTTCGCCATAGGACGAGTTCGGTTCCGTGAAGGCGACCTGCTTGCAGCGCTCGGGCGAGATGTTCTGTTCGGCGGCCGCAAAATCGAAGCGACGGGCCTTGAGGCCGGGGATCAGCGTGCCAAAGGGCGTCACCGTCCAGTTGACCTCCTCGATGCCCATCGATTTCAGAACCGCATTGGCCACATCGGGGCCGATGCCGGCGGAGGTGCCGTCAGGCTGCATGTAGGAATAGGGCACTTCATTGGCCGTGGCGGCGCGGATATAGCCCTGGCTTTTGACTTCCTCGACAGTCAGGGCGCTGGCGGATGTCACGCCGATGGTGAGGGCTAGGGCGGAAAGCCCGGCAAGTCTGGTCATACGCATGTTCTTACTCCTCTGGTTGGGTTACGTGGTCCGTTTTCGGATCTCACGATGATTTTTGGGGCTAGGTATTCTCCGTGACCGTGGCGATGACGGAAAGGCAGTCGCCGGCCTTGATCAGGCCGGGAACATGGCGCGCGGCAAGCACGCCATTGATGGAGGCGCGGTAATCGACCGGCGCGAGGCCGGTTTTGCCGACGGGATAAACCCGGGCTACAGTTTCACCCGCCGTGACCGCGTCTCCCAGATCGCGGACAAAGGCGACAAGCCCGTCGTCTTCGGCAAAGGTGAAGCAATCGCTGGATGGCATGTCCAGCCAGCGGCTTGGCGCAGGTGCCGGTGCGCCGGCGAGGATGCCGGCATGGCGCAGCAGATTGACGGTGCCTTTCCGGGCGATGTCGATCGATTTGGCGCTCGCCGTGCCGGCTCCGCCGAGTTCGGTCGTGACAAAGACCTTGCCCATCTCCTCCACTGTCGTGTCGAGCATACCGACGGCATCGATTTCCAGCATCTTCATCGAATAGGGGGCAGCAAAAGCCGCCACCGCTTCAAAACACCGGGCCTCCTGCGTCTTGTCGGGCAATTCGTGGGCTGCGGCATAGGGCAGGAAATCAAGCGTCCTGCCGCCGGAATGGAAATCGAGAACGATATCCGCAAGCGGTATCAGATGGCGGGTCACGTAGTCGGCGATCTTCTCCGTCACCGTGCCGTCAGGGCGGCCGGGAAAACTGCGGTTCAGGTTTCCCCGGTCGATGGGCGAGGTGCGTGTTCCCGCACGAAAGGCCGGATAGTTGAGCGCCGGCACGATGATGACGCGCCCGTTCACGTCTGCCGGATCGAGCGTGTGGGCGAGTTCGAAGAGCGCTGCCGGTCCCTCATATTCGTCGCCATGATTGGCGCCGGTCAAAAGCGCTGTCGGCCCTTCGCCATTGGCGATGACGCAGATCGGGATCATCACCGAACCCCAGGCGCTGTCATCGCGGCTGTATGGCAGCCGCAGATGACCGTGCTGCACGCCCTTAGCGTCAAAATCGACGGAGGGCGTGATCGGTGAGGGGCGAAGCGCGGTCTTCAACATCGTCTCAGCCTTTCACGAAGAGTTGCCGCGGCACATTGGAAAGGCATTCGACACCGGTTTCAGTGATGGCGATGCTTTCGGTGATTTCGAGGCCCATGTCTTCCAGCCACAGTCCGGTCATGAAATGGAATGTCATGCCGGGTTTCAGCTCCGTGCGGTCGCCCGGGCGAAGGCTCATGGTGCGCTCGCCCCAGTCCGGCGGATAGGAGAGGCCGATGGGATAGCCGGTGCGGTTGTCCTTGATGATCCCGTATTTTTTCAGGACGGCGAAAAAGGCATTGGCGATGTCCTCGCAGGTGTTGCCCGGCTTCGCTGCGGAAAGACCGGCTTCCATGCCTTCAAGCGTTGCTTTTTCCGCATCGAGAAACGCCTGTGTCGGCTTGCCGAGAAAGACGGTGCGCGACAGCGGGCAATGATAACGGCGATAAGCGCCGGCGATTTCGAAGAAAGTGCCTTCGCCTGAGCGCATCGGCTTGTCGTCCCATGTCAGATGTGGCGCGGACGCGTCTGCACCCGAAGGAAGCAGTGGCACGATGGCGGGATAGTCGCCGCCGAATTCGGCGGTTCCACGAATGCCGGCATCGTATATTTCGGCCACGAGATCGCATTTGCGCATGCTCGGCTCAACGACATCAACGATACGCTTGTGCATCAGCTCGACGATCTTGCCGGCCTTGCGCATATAGTCGAGTTCGGTCGGGCTTTTCACCGCGCGCTGCCAGTTTACGAGACCGGCGGCATCCTTGAAACGGGCGTTCGGCAGATGTTTCTGCAGAGACGCGAAGGCGGCGGCCGAGAAATAATAATTATCCATCTCGACGCCGACCGTCAGGCCGGACCAGCCGCGCTCCTCTATGATCTGCGACAACAGATCCATCGGGTGCCGTTCGGTCGATTGAACGTAGTGATCCGGATAGCCGATGATATTGTCCTGGGCGAGATAGGCTGTGCGCCTGGCGCCGTTGGCATCCTGCTTGCGGCCGTACCAGATCGGCTCGCCCTCTGGCGGCACCAGCACGCATTGATGCACATAGAAGGACCAGCCGTCATAGCCGGTCAGCCAATGCATGTTGGACGGGTCAGTGACGACAAGCAGGTCGATGCCTGCCTTTTCCATGGCTTTGCGGGTTTTGGACAGGCGCGCGGCATATTCCTCGCGCGTAAAGTTCAGCGTTACGCTCACGCTGCGTCTCCCATTTTTACGCTGTTTTCGATGGTTTGACCGCTCTTGGCTTCCCTTGCGCGGGCAAAGGCGAGATTGGCGATGGCCGTGTCCTGCACGCCGGTGCCGGTCAAATCGGCAAAGGTGATGTCCTTGCTTGACACGCGGCCCTGCACCTTGCCGGCAATGACGTCCCCAAGTTCGGCGAAGTGCTGATCCGACGCGGCGTGGCCTGCGGCGATGGCGTGATGCAACTCACCGAGAATGCGGGTTTGCGATATGCGGTCTGCGACATAGCGCGCTCTGGCGAATACGGCTGGATCGATCTCGTTCTTGTGCTCGGCATCCGATCCCATGGCTGTCAGATGCTGGCCTTCTTCCAGCCAGTCGGCAAAGAGGATCGGCTTTTCGGCGGGGGTGGTGGTAACGACGATATCGGCGCCCCGCGTGGCGGCCTGCGGATCGGCCATGGCGGTGACTTCGATGGCGTGTTCGCTGGCGAAATCGCCCGCAAGTCTCTTGGCCTTGTCATGGTCGCGCGCCCATATCCGCGCTGATCTGATCGGGCGCACCAGCATCAGGGCTTCAAGCTGCAAACGTGCCTGCATGCCCGCCCCGAAGATCGCGGCGACGGAGGCGTCTTCGCGGGCCAGATGCCGCGCCGCGACAGCACCGGCCGCGGCGGTTCGCACATCGGTAAGATAGCCGTTATCGAGGAGAAGGGCCTCCACCAGTCCGGTCTTTGCGCTGAAGAGGATCATCAGGCCATTGAGGCTGGGCAGACCGAGTTTCGGATTGTCAAAGAAACCGGGGCTGACTTTGATGGCGAAACCCTCAAAGCCCGGCACATAGGCCGTCTTCACATCCACTTCGCCACGAAACTCCGGAATATCGAGCCGCAGGATCGGCGGCATGGCAACGGCTTGCGTTGCGAGCGCCGCAAAGGCCCGCTCCACGCAGTCGACAGCGGAAAGGTCGAGCTTCACGACAGCCCGCAGGTCTTTTTCGGTCAGGATGGTGATGCGGCTCATGCGGCTCCCCCGTCGATGATCGTTCTGTGGACCGCCGGATCGATATTTCCGCCCGACACGACGATGGCAGTCGGGCCGCTGATATCGATCTTGCCGGACAGGATGGCAGCGAAACCAACGGCGCCCGCGCCCTCCACCGTCAAGCCTTCTTCGCGCGCCGCATGGCGGATGCCGGCTGCGATCTCGTCTTCGGAAACCAGCACGATCTCATCGAGAAGCGCCTGGCAAAGCGCGAATGTCACGCGGTTCTCCAGTCCAATCCCGCCGCCCAGCGAATCCGCCAGCGTTTCTTCCTCCCGGACGGTGACGGGCCGGCCGGCTGCGACCGACGCCTGCATGGCCGCACCCCGCTCCATGGAAATGCCGATGACCCGTACCCGTGGCTTCAGCGCCTTCACCGCAACGGCGATACCGCCCGCAAGCCCGCCGCCGGATAGAGGGACAAGCACCGTCGCCAGTCCCGGCATGTCTTCGACAAGCTCGAGGCCGATCGTGCCCTGGCCGGCCACGACGTCAGCATCATCGAATGGCGGGATTGCGGTCAGGCCGAGACTCTTGGTCAGGCGCTCCGCTTCCTCCTGCGCGTCATCCTGTGACCTGCCGACGATCCGGATCTCCGCACCGAGCGCGCGGATCGCCTCAACCTTGTTCGCCGGTACGAGCGCCGACATGCAGATCGTGGCGGGAATTCCGAGCTTGCTGGCCGCATAGGCCACGGCGCGGCCATGATTGCCGGTCGAGGCCGTAACGAGGCCACGCCTGCGTGCCTCCTCGTCAAGCGAGAGTATGGCGTTCATCGCGCCGCGCAGTTTGAAGGCGCCGATGGGCTGAAGGGTTTCAAGTTTGAGATGAACGGGATGACCGCAGCGTTCGGACAGATTGTCCGAGCGAACAAGCGGTGTTCGCTCCACCTGTCCGGCAAGCCGCACCGCCGCCCGCTCTATCGCGGCCAGTGAGACCGGAAGCAGGTTTTTATCGGCGGATATGGACAGGTTTTCGCTCTTCATGATTGTCATGTTGAGAGCGAAGTAAAATCATGTCAATTATTATATTGTAATGATTCAATGATTTTCGGGCAGCTGCCTCAGCCGATTGAACCGATATCGTAGACTGGCGGCAGTTGCTCGAAGGTCTGCCGCACGGTGGTCAAGGCTTTGACGAGGCTTGAGTGATTAAGGCGACCGCCGAGGCATATGCGGATGCCGCCGCCATGGCCGGGGCCGGCAATGAATGGTTCCGACGGCGTGACCGCGACGTTCTGGTTTGTGAGCGCGCGCACCAGGCCGTCCTCCGTCCAGCGCGGTGGAACCTTCAGCCAGGCGCAGAAGGAGAGGGGGTGGCTCGAGGCGATATGGTCGCCCAATATGTCCGTGGCGATCCTTTGCCGCGCACGCACTTCGGCGCGCTGGACATCCAGCAGCCGCCGTGCGGTGCCGTTTTCGACCCAGCGCGTGGCGATTTCGGCCGTGAGATAGGTTCCGCTCCAGCTCGATACACGCAGGATGGAGGCGGCGCGGATGGAATAGGCGGGCGGCACGACGAGATAACCGACGCGCAGCCCGGTCAGCACCGTCTTGGTAAAGCTGGTGACGAAAAAGCCCAGATCGGGCAGCATTTCGGTGATGGATGGCAGGTCATCCTCGATGATCGGGCGATAGACTTCGTCCTCGATGACAAAGACGCCGTACCGTTCGGCAATCGCGGCAATCGCCCGTCTGCGCGCAGCACCGGAAACATGCCCGGTGGGATTGTTGAGGGTGGGAATGAGCACCAGCGCCCTGACGCCACCGGCTGCACAGGCGGCCTCCAGCGCGTCTGGCACAATGCCTTCTTCGTCGGTCGGCAGGCCCTTGAGGCTGAAGCCCAGAATGTTCGACAGGCCGATAATGCCGTGGTCGGTGAGGTTCTCGCAGAGGACCACGTCGTTCGAGCGGATAATGCAGCTCAAGGCAAGGAAAATGCCGTGTGCAGCACCATTGGTGACGAGAATACGCTCCGCGCCGGCGGTCACGCCCATCATGCCAAGCCAGATCCGGGCGGTTTCTCGATGGCTGTCGAGGCCCGCTACCGGCCGGCAGGGGCGCATGAAGCCCGAATTGTCACCATCGGCCAATTCGCGGAGCATAGCGCGCGAGGCGTTTTCATGGTCGTCGAGATAAACGCCGCGAATGATGGAGAGATCGAGTACCTCGGTCGGGCTGTGATCGAGCATCATGCGGCCCGCCCGGTCCGTCACCCGCGTCTTCACGAAGGTGCCGCGGCCGATTTCGCCGCTGAGATAACCCAGCCGCTCGGCCTCCTTGTAGGAGAGGCTGACGGTCTGGACCGAAAGGCCGAGTTCGCGGGCCAAATCGCGGTGGGTCGGCATACGGTCCATTGGCTTCAGGACACCGGCGTCGATATCGGCAATGATGCGTTCCGTCAGTGCGGAATGTTTCGTTTCGCCTTTCTGCTTGGCGAGAGTTGGCCGCCACGCCACCGGTTTGGTTGCGGAAACCGGATCGGAGCTGAGCGGATTGGCTTGACGACGCATGAAATTGTCTCGTTTTCGACGAAGGTAATTTCATGACATTATGCATGCTTCTGCGAAAAGATGAAGCCTTATGCAGCGCAGATGACAACTGCGCCGCAAATAGGCGCAGTTGTCACGTCATTGCTGTCGGAATGGGCAGCAGCTGTGACCGTTGAACGCCACGGTTGGCGTCAAATTCTTTCGCCAGCCCGCACCAGATCATCCATGACGCTGCGCACGGCCGCTTCGGCGATGGCGATGATCTCATCCACCTCCGCCTTCGTTGTGACGAGCGGCGGTGCAAAGCCCAGAATATCGCCATGCGGCATGGCGCGCGCAATAAGACCACCGTTGCGCGCCGCCTTCGAAACGCGCGCACCGACCGTAAGACCGGGGGCAAAACGCGTCTTCTTTTCACGATCGGCCACGAATTCGATGGCGCCCATCAGGCCTACGCCGCGCACCTCTCCAACGATTGGAAGCTGCGCGAACTTCGCCTTCAACTGCTCCTGAAAATAGCTGCCGACGGCCCGCGCATTGCCGGGAAGGTCTTCCTTTTCGACGATGTCGAGCACGGCATTTGCCGCAGCCGCACCGATGGGGTGGCCGGAATAGGTGTAGCCGTGAGAGAATGCGCCGACACGATCCGCCCCTTCCTCCATGACCCTGTAGACTTTCTCCCCTACGATGGCGCCGGAGAGCGGGAAATAGGCCGATGTCAGGCCCTTGGCGACGGTGATCAAATCCGGCTCGATGCCGTAGTGCTGCGAGCCGAACATGGAGCCTGTACGCCCAAAGCCGGTAATCACCTCGTCGGCAATCAGCAGGACATCGTATTTTTTGAGAACATCCTGTATCGCCGACCAGTAGCCTTCCGGCGGCGGCGTGATGCCGCCCGTGCCGAGCACCGGTTCGGCAATGAAGGCGCCTACGGTGTCAGGGCCTTCGCGCAGGATGAGGGCTTCCAGTTCGTCGGCGCGCCGTTTTGAGAATTCCAGCTCGGTTTCACCGGCCTCCGCGCCCCAATAATGGTGCGGAACGCCGGTGTGCAGCACGCCGGCGCGCGGCAGGTCCATGTGGTCGTGATAAAAGCTCATGCCGGTCATGGAGCCGGAAACCACGCTGCAGCCGTGATATCCCCTTTCGCGGGAGATGATTTTTTTCTTCTGCGGCTTGCCGCGCAGGTTGTTGTAATACCAGACGAGCTTCGCCTGGGTCTCATTGGCGTCCGAGCCCGACATGCCGTAAAAGACCTTGCTCATCTTGCCGGGTGCCATCTTTACCAGCCGGTCGGAAAGGATCGCCAGTTCGTCCGTCGTGTGGGCGGCGTAAGAATGGTAGTAGGCAAGCCGATAGGCCTGACGGGAGATGGCTTCCGCCACCTCGGTGCGGCCATAACCGACATTGACGCAATAAAGACCGGCAAAGCCATCGATCAGCTGCTTGCCATGCGCGTCCTGAATGCGGATGCCCTTGCCGGTTTCGACGATGGTCGGTTCACCGAGTTTGCCGCTGGCGAAATCCTTCAGCTGCGTGAAGGGATGCAGAACCGCATTTCGATCCATTTCCGCGATGTTTTTGATGTCCATGGTCATAGGCGAGTTCCTTTCAGGCAGCCTGGTTGCCGAAGCAGACATATTTGGGTTCGAGATATTCCATGAGGCCATGACGCGAGCCCTCGCGGCCAAGGCCGGATTGTTTCCAGCCGCCAAAGGGAATGGGCGCGCCGGTGAATTTCGGCGTGTTGACGGCGACCATGCCGTATTCCAGCTGGTCCGTCAGGCGCATCGCCCGGCCGAGATCGTTGGTGTAGACATAGGCCGCAAGCCCCATCTCCGTGGCATTGGCGCGGCGGACCACCTCCCGCTCGTCATCGAAGGGCAGGATGGCGGCAACCGGACCGAAGGTTTCTTCGCGCGCGATCAGCATGTCGTCAGTCACATCGGCCAGCACGGTGGGGGTGACGAAATTGCCGCCGAGCGGGCTGTCCTGCCCGCCGCAGACGAGGCGCGCGCCGGAAGAGAGCGCCTGCGCAATTTGCTGACGGCACTTTTCGGCGACGGACGGCCGTGTCATCGGCCCGATGTCGATACCGGGTTCAAGGCCATGGCCGACGGTCAGTCTGGAGGTCGCATCGGCAAACCGCTCAATGAAACGGTCATAAAGCCCGCGTTGAACATAGATGCGGTTTGCCGCAAGGCAGTCCTGTCCCGATGTGGCGAATTTGGCGGCGAGGCAGCCTTTCACGGTCTGGGACAGGTCCGCATCGGCGAAGACGATGAAGGGTGCGTGGCCGCCAAGCTCCAGCGAGGCTTTTTTGATGGTCGCCGCCGATTGCGTGAGGAGGAGTCGTCCCACCTCCGTCGAACCGGTGAAGGAAAATGCCCGCACCTCGGTATGCTCCAGCAGGCGGCGCGCGAGCGGCGCGGCTTCACCCGGCAGAACCTGCAAAACGCCCGCCGGCATGCCCGCCTCCTGCGCCAGTTTCGCCAGTGCCAGCGCCGAAAGCGGGGTTTCAGGCGCCGGTTTGACGATCATCGTGCAGCCCGCAGCAAGGGCCGCGCCGGCCTTGCGGGCGATCATGGCTGAGGGAAAATTCCAGGGCGTGATGGCCACCGTAACGCCTATCGGCTGCATCCGCACGGAAAGATTGCCGCCTTTGAGGTGGCTTGGAATTGTCTCGCCATAGGATCTTTCGCCTTCGCTCGCAAACCAGTCGAGAAAGGCCGCGGCGTAGGAAATTTCGCCGAGCGATTCCGCAAGCGGCTTTCCCTGTTCGGCGCTGATGATAACAGCGAGGTCGCGGGCATTGTCACGCATCAGCCGGCCCCATGTCCGCAGGATATCGCCGCGTTCCACGGGCAGCATGTCCCGCCACCGGAGAAATGCTCTGCCAGCAGCCTCGACTGCGGCGTCCACGTCGTTCAGGGAGCAGGAAGAGACATCGAGCAGATGATCTCTGCTTGCCGGATCGACAACGCCCAGCGTCTCCTTGCGCGCCACCCATTGCCCGTCCAGAAAGGCACGATGCTCGATCAGCTCCGGTCGGTGAAGGTTTTTAAGCGCTGCGCTGGCGATAGCTTCCATCGGCAAGTTCCCTTTTCATTTGCCAGAAGCTTAACTGCGCTGCATGATTGATTGACTGCGTTTAAGAACGCTTCGACGCAGGAATAATGCTTAGTTCGACATCCAGATGCAGGAATCCCGCATGACACAGATTGACCGAGCCGACCGGGCGCTGCTTGACGCCGTGCAGAAGAACAATCGCCTGACATCGGAAGAGCTGGCCAAAATCGTCAACCTGTCGCCAACCGCGTGCCAGCGTCGGTTGAAGCGCCTGCGTGATGAGGGGGTGATCGAAGCCGATGTGGCAATCGTTTCGCCCAGGGCCGTCGGACGTGGCATCACCATGATCGTTCTCGTCTCGCTGGAGCGGGAAAGGGCCGATATTGTCGACCGTTTCAAAGCCGCCATTCGCGCCACGCGGGAAGTCATGATCGGTTATTATGTGACTGGCGATGCCGATTTCATCCTGGTTATCACGGCCAAGGACATGGAGGACTACGAGGCCTTCACCCGCCGGTTCTTTTACGAGAACCACGATATCAAGGGGTTCAAGACGATGGTCGTCATGGACCGCGTCAAGGCGGGCTTCGCCTTTCCAATCGACCCATGAGTGGACGGAAGGGCTTCTCCTCATGACGCCATGCGCTGTGATGAATATTGACAATATATGCTACGCTTTTCATAATCGAGGAGAGCGAAAGGAAATGCTATGGCGTCAGGTAGTATTCACGTCAAAGTCAGCGGTGCGCTGCAAGACCACATCCAGCAGCAGATTGGTGATAACGGCCTTTATGAGAATGCGAGCGAATATATTCGAGCGCTTATCCGGCGGGACCTGCAAACCCGCGACGAGGCGTGGGATGCGTTGCAAAAGGAACTGGCTCTCGCCATGCGTGCGGATGACAGCGAATTTGTAGCTGTCTCTGCTGACGATGTAGTCGGTCGAAACAAACGACGTTAGTTATGGCAGCTTACCGCTTTTATGCGCCTGCCGACGCCCAACAGGATAAAATCTGGCGCGACACCGTGGATACTTGGGGTGAAGCGCAGGCTGAGACCTATATACGTGGCCTGCACGCGCATTTGCAGCACCTTTGCGGCAACCATGTGCTATGGCGGCGTCTTCCCCAAAGACTTGCCGTCCCCGGTGACCTCAAGAGTGAGGCTTATTTCAGCCGGTATCAGCATCATTACCTGTTTTTTCGAAAGCTTGATATCGGCGACTTGGGCGTGATGAGTATTCTGCACGAGCGGATGGATATGGCCGTACGCTTGAGAGAAGATCTCATGGCGCTCGATGCTAGAGGCATTATCTAACCGGTTAGAGCCTACGGTTTTATCCAAGAAAGTGTACAAAAACATGGTGGGAAAAGAATATAAAAAAATCAAATAGCCCACGAATACCCCAGTATTTCTGAGAAAAATTGGGAAATGTTGTCCGTAACTTCTGCCATTTTTACATTATTAATATTTATTGTCGTGGCGGTGTGGGTATTTGATGGCGGGGTTGATAAAGATGATTTGTGGAAAGTTCAGTTATTTACTCCATTCGGTGTCGCCCTTTTTGCAGTTGTGACATACTGCACAGCTAACTGGCGCGGAAAGATTACAACACGTCAGGCTGATCTGGCTGCGAGTCAACTTCACCTTTCCGAGCGAGAGAGTAAGGCGAAACTTCTCCAAGAGGGTGCAAAACTTGTTGGGGAAATTGAAAAGCAGTCGCACGTCTCCGCAGGAATCTCGACGCTAGCTGTCTTGGTCATGGGTGATGATGAAGAGTTTGCGATCCAAGCAATGAACCTGATAGCAGACTTGGTTCAACGTGAAATGGGTAGCACTCATGAGCACACGTATCAGGAAGAGGCATTTCGGGCGCTAAAAAGGGGCGCGAGTATTGGGCGCTATTCGGATCGAGGGACACGATTTAAGGCAGTAAATTCTAAAATACGATGGAAGTTACTTCACGGTGTGAAGAATGTAACTTATGTTGACGGTTGTTTCTTGGGGCTCGATTGGAAATTTGGACTGGAGGATGAGAAGCACAATTTTCGTAACGTTAAGTTTGAAGCTTGCGAAAATGTCATATTTAGTGCGGAATTTGATACATGTAAATTTAGTGAATGTCATATTACTCGGATACGGGACTTTTGGACTTCGAAAGAATTTGAGGTGTATCATGAATTTATTGATTGTGATTTCTCCAATGCGCTGTTCGATGACGCTGAAACGTTGAGATGGATACGTGGTCAAAATAACTACTTTGTCGAGGGATTCTCGCCCGATACGATTTCTGGAGAGCCTATCGATTGGTTCAAGTACTTTTCTGTTGAGAGGCATTCGCGAATGCCGTTACTATTTTAGTTAAAAATTATTATGTTTCGTATCCGCTTTATTTTAAGCTGAATCTCAATGAGAGATTACTGTGAAATTCCCACCCATGCGTTGAGGGGTGACCATGATCGATACATCGCCAAGATCGATGGACGTCATTTTCGAAGACTTGAGAACACTTGCGCAATCTGAGGGCGCGCTGCACGATATCTCTGAAATTATTTATCGCGATTGGGTACAAAACGTCGACTTAAAGGAAGGGAAGGTTATCGATCCCCCTTCTCAAAGGTGGTCGACGGACAAGCTTAATACCAACGAATTACTGCTCATGTTAGGGTTACTCGTCCAGAGTTTCGGTGATGTAACGTATGCTAATATTAAAGCAGCATCTAAGTTTGCTTTGAGAGCGGATCGCTTGTTGCGTGAGTTGCATGATCGGATCAATGCAGATGCTGCATCGGCGTTTGACCCGGAATCCCAAAAATTTCTTGAGAGTCCGGTCTCTTTGGGTATGTTTGCACGAGAGGCGATATATTATGGCGCGTCGAGCTTCTATATTCACCAGTTCGCGAAATTTGCGAGACACCGCTACAAAGCCGACGGCATCTGGTTGTTGCAAAATGCGGGTCTCTCAGTACGGCCGATGATTGAGATTGGGACTTTCATCGTTGAGCAGATAACAGCTCAGATGGATTCTATTGGCCGCGCACGGATGGCGGGCGAAACACTGAACAACGGCGACCTCACCAACAGCTTACTTATCTCAAAAGCTGTCTTGCGCAAGAAATTTGGCGGGAAGGTCAATAGTTTCATCGCCAAGTTTGCTACGCCTGTTTCGGGCTCTAATTCGGGTTTCGATACTCCATTCTCCATTAATGATGTTTCTATTGCACCGTTGATCGATTTTGGCGATTTTCTTTATGTACCTAGCCAGTATCGGTTGATGGAGTGCATCTACGAGAGTCCGTTTTACTGGATGGTTGCCGATAAAGCTTACGGCGACGAAGCGGCCATAAACCGTGGTTTATTTTTGGAAACGACGGCAGCCCACGTAATGCGGAGGATTTTTGGGGAGGAAAATGTCTTTTTGAATGCTCGTTTTCCGGGTGCGAAAGGTAACAAGGGCGAGGAAGTTGACGTTCTTGTCCGGTATGGCGAGTTTATTTTGGTTTTGCAGGCAAAATCCAAGCGTATTACGCTGAAAGCGCGCGCAGGAGATCCTGAAGCGCTGAGAAGAGATTTCAACGGTGCCATCAAGGATCCATTTGAGCAAGCATTGTCGAGTTGCGATCTGATTAAGGCGGGGGCTCAGTGTATCGATGCTGTCGGAAAAATTATTAACTTACCCAAATTCCCTCGCTTGTTTCCGGTTGTGTTACTTAGCGATATGTTCCCGGCCGTTACTAATCTGTCACGATCCATGCTTGATCGAAAAGGAGGTGATCCAGCGCCGGTTATTTGGGATATCGGCGTTTTTGATTGCGTATCGCGTATGTTACCGTCGCCAATCGAGATGTTGTTTTACTTGAAGGCGCGCGGCGATGTTTTTGATCGCATTATGTCGGACAGCGAATACAATTTCCTTGGTTACCATATCAGAGCGAAACTCGCGCTAATGCCTGAGGCGGATTTTATGGTGCTCGACCGGGACTTTGCTACGGTTGTGGACGATTATATGATTTCTGCGGACGTGGGCGCAGAGCCAGAGCGGCCGAAGGGTGTATTGGAGTTGATAAAAATTCCGCTGATTGCGGAACTTCTTTCGGAGCTAAGGAATGCTCCTCCGGAGATTGCTGCGGTTGTGATCGAGCTTTATGAATTTTCGGAGAGTGCACTTGAAGAGGTCGGTAGAAACATTGCAATGCTTCGGGACGAGGTCGCGAAGACAAGAAATGCGATTAAAGCGTTTTCGATTCTTACTAAAAGCGGGGGCTTACCTATGCAGTGACCTTGGACGTTTCCGAACAAAGTCACGCTGCCGCTGCTGCCCTTGGCAGAAAACACAAATACACCACGAAAAGTGATCGCTGGTACGTTATGATCGATAGCATAGGCACAGAGGGGCCTATTGATGGCCTTCTGCCTTTGGTTTGGCCATGGATTGAAGATGCGGACGAGGCTGACAATGCAGGCCGTGTTTCGACATTATTCCGATCGAAACAGAATGAGGTTTTGATCGGTGCGACCAAAATAAAGTCTGGCACACGAGAGATTGATTGACACACAACAGATTTTGAACTGTTGGTTTGCGAATATTTTTAAATTAATTTTTCAACGCTCTGTTTTCAAGTTTTTACTTCCCCGTTCATCCTCGCCTTTTTTGCCTGATCTATAATGTTTCTGTTCCGCGATGAACCGGGAGACGTTCCGGGTTTACGTTGAATCGGCACCGGTGTGAGAGGAGACGACTACTCTCACATTCGGGGTCTGACAGTGAAAGTCCTGTGGGGATGAACGGAGGAGAGATGGACTGGGTTTGTGGTGGGCCTCTCTATCTTTTCGAAATGCATTGGCTGAAGGACAGGCTTTGACAGGCATAAATCACTGATGTGGGGCACTGATAAGTGTCTTTATTTCCCCAGGTGGCAATTTTCAGTGCCCCGTTGCAATGCCCATTGAGCTGAAAGGCTGATGGGAAAAGAGATGAAGCTCAAGACACGGTCGCAACTGCGTCGCGTGATAGGAAAGGTGTGTTCAAATGGGTCTTTATGAGATGTACGTTCTTGCAGCTCGTGCAGATACAGCCCTGATGAGGCGAAGGGTGGCGAAGATTATGAATCGTAGGCACAAAAAGCAATATTTACACAACCATAAGAAGAGTTTGAGTTTGGAAATCGAGGTGAAGAGGGAGTACCCCTTCGACCCGGGAGGATCCCATAAACATATATTTATATATATATATGCAGAAACATATAAAAATATATGCTGCATTGAATTGTATAGGAATATTTGAGGGCGGATGAAAATCCGTGGCCAGAATCTTGTTTTACGACCTGCAATTTGCGGATTGCGGGACGATAGCGTGTAAATATATGATTTTTATATTGAAATTGTCGATATGGCAGGGGAATGGTTGTGTGCGGAAACTATATGAGTGAGATGGAATTGATTGGAGTGGAGATCAGATTTGAGCGACGATCGATCATAATAACAATATCATGATATTGTTATTATGATCGATCGTCGCTCAAATCGATCTCCCT